>NZ_JADHDY010000014.1 GCF_016820535.1 Sporosarcina beigongshangi
GAACCACAAGGGCTAGCGGAGGTTTCTAAATGAGGCAACGACTCAGCTTCCCGGAGGTATTGCTATGAGGCAACAAGTGGCGTGCGTTCCCGGAGGTATTGCTATGAGGCAATTAAGGAGCCACAGCAGTGGCTTGTTAGCAGGCTCCGGGTGCTCGACGCAGGGGCGCCTGCCGATAGTGGTACCGGGTAACCTCGGCGAATCCCGCCGCGGCGTACAATGCTTGAGCGCCCGTGTTGGCCGAGGTGACCAGGAGCCAGAAGTTCTCCATGCCCTCCGCCCGGCCGGCGCGCATCAGGGCTTGAAGAATGCTCGAGGCAATCCCCTGGCGGCGCGCCTCAGGATGGACGGCCATGGAATACAGCCCGCCCCAGCCTTCGCCGCCGTCGATCATAGGCGTTGCAAGCCTGCCCGTACCAACAGCCTGTCCTTGGGCGTCGACGGCTAGCGCATACAGTGCCGGGGCACCGAGGAGGATGCGCTCGACAATATCTCGCTGGGCCTGCCCGCCTCTGCCATCAACGCTCCACCAGAGTTCCAGCCACTGGGCTGATGGCTCGTGACTAATTTCGATCCGGATGCCATTTTCAGGCTCAACAGCTGCGGCTGGCGCCGGGGCCGTCATGACGATGGTCTCCGACTGCCGAGAGTACCGTTGCTCGTCCAGGAGCGCCTCGAGCGCGGCATTTTCCTGGCGGTGCATGATCTGGAAGATGACCGGTTGCCGGTGTGCCGTGTACCAGGCGGTCGCGGCCGATAGGGCAGCGGCGAGCTCCGCGGGTGTGGCTTCCTCGGCGGAGCAGTGTGGCCAGACCGAGTTGGCTCGTTGCGTCACGGTACCGGCCGAACGGAGCGTCCAGCCATGGCTCGTGGTTCGTTCCAAGGACAGCCAGGCGGCATCCATGAGCGATTCCAAGGTATCCAGAGCTAGTGGCGCGGCACGCTGCATGTTTTCCAAAATGGTCATGAAATATTCTAGGGGGGAACAAGCCCGTGGGCATGCAAAAGGCCGGCCTCCGTTACGGGAGACCGGCCTCTTGAGAGAGTTTTACTTCTCTTCGGCCTTGGGCTCAGCCTTAGCTTCAGCCTTGACCTCGGGCTTGAAGTCAACGCCAGCTTCCTTGCGCTGCTGCGCCGTGATCGGGGCCGGGGCCTCGGTCATGGGGTCGTAGCCGCCGCCGGACTTCGGGAAGGCGATGACGTCGCGGATGGAGTCGACGCCGGCCAGCAGTGACACGGCGCGGTCCCAGCCGATGGCGATGCCACCGTGCGGCGGGGCGCCGAACTTGAAGCCGTCCAGCAGGAAGCCGAACTTCTCGTCGGCTTCGGCCTCGGAGATGCCCATGACACCAAACACGCGCTCCTGCACGTCGCGGCGGTGGATACGGATGGAACCGCCACCAATTTCGTTGCCGTTGCAGACGATGTCGTAGGCGTAGGCCAAGGCCTCGCCCGGGTCGGTGTCGAAGGTATCCAGGAACTCGGGCTTGGGCGAGGTGAACGCGTGGTGCACGGCCGTCCAGGCGCTGTGGCCCAGGGCGACGTCGCCGGAACCGACAGCAACGCTGGTGGGCTCAAACATCGGGGCGTCAACAACCCACACGAAGGCCCAGTCCTTAGGGTCGATGAGGCCGGTCCGGTGGCCGATCTCAACGCGGGCGGCGCCCAAGAGGGCGCGGGAGGCGGCAACCTCGCCGGCGGCGAAGAAGATGCAGTCTCCGGGCTTGGCGCCAACTGCGTCGGCCAGGCCGGCACGCTCGGTGTCGGTCAGGTTCTTGGCAACCGGACCTGTCAGCTCGCCCTCGTCCTTGACCAAAACGTAGGCCAGGCCCTTGGCGCCGCGCTGCTTGGCCCATTCCTGCCAGGCGTCCAGCTGGCGGCGGGGCTGCGAGGCGCCGCCGGGCATGACCACTGCGCCCACGTACGGGGCCTTGAACACGCCGAATCCGGTGTCCTTGAAGAACTCGGTCATCTCGGTCAGTTCCAGGCCGAAGCGCAGATCAGGCTTGTCTGAACCGTAGCGGGCCATGGCGTCGCGGTAGGTCATGCGCTGGATCGGCAGCGGGATCTCGACGTCGATCAGCTTCCACAGCTCGGAAACGATCTTCTCACCCAGGGCGATGATGTCATCCTGGTCAACGAAGCTGGCCTCGATGTCGAGCTGGGTGAACTCGGGCTGGCGGTCCGCACGGAAATCCTCATCGCGGTAGCAGCGGGCGATCTGGTAGTACTTCTCGAAGCCGCCAACCTGCAGCAGCTGCTTGAACAGCTGCGGCGACTGCGGCAGCGCGTACCAGGAACCCGGGGCCAGGCGTGCCGGCACCACGAAGTCGCGGGCACCCTCAGGGGTGGAACGCGTCAGCGTGGGGGTCTCGATTTCGATGTAGCCCTCGTCGTGCAGCAGGTTGCGGGCAACACGGTTGGCCTCCGAGCGCAGACGCATGTTGCGCTGCATGCCCGGACGGCGCAGGTCGAGGTAGCGGTGCTTCAGGCGTGCTTCCTCACCCACTTCAACGTGCTCGTCAACCTGGAACGGCAGGGGGGCTGCCTCGTTAAGTACGACGACGTCATCGGCCAATACTTCGATCTCACCTGTGGCGAGGCCCGGGTTTTCGTTGCCTTCGGGGCGGCGGGAGACCGTGCCGGTGATCTGCAAGACGTACTCGTTGCGCAGCGCGTGGAAGACTTCCTCCTCGCGCACCACAACCTGTGCCACGCCAGAGGCGTCGCGAAGGTCGAGGAAGGCGACGCCGCCGTGGTCGCGGCGGCGGGCAACCCAGCCCGTAAGGGTGACGGTTTGGCCAATGTGTTCAGCCCGCAGGGAGCCCAGGTCATGTGTGCGCAGCACAGCATTCCTTTCAATGGAGATGTTCGGCCCGGTCCGGACCGAAAAAGAGTTTGTCTAGAAGTTTACCGGTGTTTCGCCGCGGCGAAGGTCGGGGCGCGTCCACCCGATCCCCTTCCCCTCCCGCGGCTATGACGCACTTATTGCACCAAAACGGCGCGGGAAAGCGCCTTCCACTGCAACAACTGCGTCATAGACGGGCCGGGGGCGGGGCGGGGGCGGGGGCGGCTAGGCCTTGATGATTTGCGGAGTGAGGTCCTCGGCCGGGGGCATCCAGGCGGCGGGGTCGGCCGCGACCTGCTCGCCGGAGCGGATGTCCTTGACCTGGTGCGCGCCGTCCTCGTCGGTAAACCAGACGTAGGGGATGCCGCGCTTGTCCGCGTACTTGATCTGCTTGCCGAATTTATCGGCCTTTGCCGCGACTTCGGTGGCGATGCCGCGGGCGCGCAGGGCCGCGGCAACATCCTGGGCGTCGGACCAGGATTCCTCGTCGACCAGCGTGACCAGCACGGCGGTGGGGACGGCACGTGAGGCCTTGGCGAATTCCTGGCTCAGGATGCGGGCCACAAGGCGGGTGACGCCGATGGACAGCCCGACGCCGGGGAACTTGCGGTTGCCCTTGGAAGCCAGGGCGTCGTAGCGGCCGCCGGAGCAGATTGAACCCAGTTGTTCGTGGCCCACCAGGACGGTTTCGTAGACGGTGCCTGTGTAGTAGTCGAGTCCGCGCGCAATGGAGAGATCCGCCACAACCGAGCCTGGCGCGCTCTTGACGGCTGCTGCGATGACCTGTTCCAGCTCGTTCAGGCCCTCCTCCATGAGCTCGTCGGTGACGCCCAGGGCACGAACCTTCTCAACGAAGGAGGTGTCCTCGGTGCGGATCGAGGCCAGGGCCAGGGCCTTGGCGGCCTGTTCGTCGCTGGCGCCAAGCTCTGTTTTGAGCAGCTCCGCAACCTTCTCGGCGCCGACCTTTTCCAGCTTGTCGATGCTGCGCAGCACCCCGGCGGTGTCGGTCAGCCCGATGCCGCGGTAGAAGCCCTCGGCCAGTTTGCGGTTGTTGATGCGCAGCTTGAAGGCGGGGATCGGCAGGGCGGAGAGCGCCTCGGCGATGACGAGCGCAAGTTCCACGTCATAGCGGAAGGGAAGAACGCCGTCGGCCACCACATCGATGTCCGCCTGGGTGAACTCGCGGGCCCGGCCCTCCTGGGGACGCTCACCGCGCCACACCTTCTGGATCTGGTAGCGGCGGAACGGGAAGGAAAGGTAGCCGGCGTTCTCCACCACGTAGCGGGCGAAGGGCACTGTCAGGTCAAAGTGCAGGGCGAGGGCGTTGGGGTCGTACTTGGCTGCAACCGCGGTGTTGCCGTCATCGTCCTGCAGGCGGGAGAGGCCGTACACCTCCTTGTCGATCTCGCCCTTGCGCAACAGGTGGCCCACGGTTTCCACGGCCCGGGTCTCAATGGAGCTGAATCCGTGCAGCTCAAAGGTGCGGCGCAGGGTGTCCAGCACGTGCTGCTCCACCAGCCGCTCCTCGGGAAGCCACTCGGGAAAACCGGACAAGGAGGCGTTGCGTGCCATGGGTGTAGCTCTCCTAACATGCAGCGGACCCTTGCGTGGGACCGGTGCGGCGGGGCGGGTATTCGTCACGGTGCCTTCATGTTCCCCTGAGTGGGGGCAAGTCATGGGTAAACTGGCACCGGCTGCCATTTTATAAGGTTTGGCCGCGCACCCCTAACCCGCCCGCCCGGCACCGCTGCGGCAGGTGTACATACCGCTCAATTGAAGGAGAGGCACCCTTGGCCAGCAGCAAGAAGACCAGCCGCGAAGCAAAGGCACGCGTTGCCCGCATGGAGGCCAACCAGGCCATGTACCAGGAGCAGGTGCAGCGCCGCAAGCGCGACAACCTGGTGGCCATCGTTGCCATTCTTGCCGCCGTGGCCATCGCCTCGGTTCTGGCCCTGACCGTGTTCGCACCCAAGGACGGCACGGACGCCGCAGCGGACAGCACCGGCACGCCGTCGGCCACCGCTTCGGCCACAGCTTCGGCTTCCGCGGGCGCCGCGCCCACCGCCACTCCCACGGCGCAGGAGACCAACAGCGCAGGCGTCCCCGGCGCGGACACGGCCAAGGGCAAGACCTTCACCGGCACCCTGACCCTGAACGGCAAGCCCCTGGGTGTGGAACTTGACGGGAGCAAGGCGCCCCAGGCAGCAGCCGTGTTCAAGCAGCTCGCCGACGAGGGCTTCATGACGGGCAAGACCTGCCACCGCCTGACCAACTCCCCCAACTTTGAGCTGCTCCAGTGCGGTTCGCTGAACGGCGACGGCAACGGCGACCCCAGCTTCCAGTGGGGCCCGGTGGAGAACTCCCCCGCCGACGGCGCATACCCGGCAGGCACCATCGCCGTGGCCCGCGGCAACAGCACCTACTCCAACGGCACACAGTTCTTCATCACCTACGGCGACACCACGCTGCCCCAGGAAACGGGCGGCTACACCATTGTCGGAAAGGTCACCAGCGGCCTTGACGCGGTGAAGGAAATTGCAGCCGGCGGCATCGAAGGCGGCGCCTCGGACGGTGCACCCATCACCAAGGTGACGATAGACTCGTTCCAGCTCAACTAATTTTCCACCCGGCCTGCTCCGCCGCGGGCACCCGCCTGCGGCGCTGCACGCACCACAGCGGTCCTGGCCAGGCCGCACGCACCACCCACCAATTTCCATCCAGCGAAAGACTTTTAGCGGTGACACACAGTCAAGAATCCGACGAAACAACTGCCTCAACCCCAGCAGCACCCGTAACGGAGAATGCTCCTGTTGACGGCACGACGGCGGCAGCCCCCGTCCCGGCACCGGCTGCGGTTCCAGCCCCCTCACCATCTCCGGCGGCCTTCGCGGCCCGGCCCAAGTCCCCGGCCCCGGCCGCGGTTCCCGCGCCGTCCGCCCCGGCAGCTCCCGCCGTCGACCTCGCCGAAGCCGCCAAGTTTGGCCGCGCCGAGGAAGACGGCCACGTGTTCCTGATCGTGGACGGCGAAGAGTTCCCGGTGGGCCAGTACCCGGGCGCCACCAGGGACGAGGCACTGAGCTACTTTGTGCGCAAGTTTGACGACATCGTTGCCCAGCTCGCCCTGCTGGAACAGCGTGTTGAGGCCAAGTCCCCCACCACGGACATGAACAAGACCGTGGCGCACCTGCGCGAGCAGCTGGGCGAGCGCACCTCCGTGGGCGACGTCAACGCCGCCCTCGCCCGTGTGGACGCACTGGAGCAGAGCATCAAGGAGCTGGCCGCCGCCGAGCGGGCCGCCCATGAGGCCGCCCGTTCCGTGGAGCTCGCCGCCCGCGAGGCGATTGTTGCCGAGGCCGAGGCCATTGCGGCCGGCGATCCCGCAACGATTCAGTGGAAGGTCAGCAGCGCGCGCATGAACGAGCTGTTCGAGTCCTGGAAGCAGGCCCAGAAGTCGGGCATGCGCCTGGGGCGGGCCACGGAGGAAGGCCTGTGGAAGCGGTTCCGCAGCGCACGCACCGTGTTTGACCGCCACCGCCGCGCATACTTCTCCCAGCTGGACAACAACAACGCCACGGCCAAGTCGGCCAAGGAGGCGCTGATCGCCGAGGCCGAGGAGCTCGCTGCCTCAACCGAGTGGGGTTGGGCCGCCGGCGAGTACCGACGCCTCATGGACCAGTGGAAGGCCTCCCCGCGGGCCAGCCGCAAGGACGACGACGCACTGTGGGCCCGCTTCCGCGGCGCACAGGACAAGTTCTTTGCCGCCCGCCAGGCCGCCAACAGCGCCCTGGACGAGGAGTTCGGCGCCAACCTGGTGGTCAAGGAGGCCTTGATCACCGAGGCCCAGGCACTGCTGCCGGTCACGGACCTCAACGCCGCGAAGAAGGCTCTGCAGTCCATCCGCGACCGCTGGGAGGAGGCAGGCAAGGTCCCGCGCGCCGACATGCAACGTGTCGAGGCAGGCCTGCGCAAGGTGGAGGACGCCGTGCGCGCCGCCGACGAGGACAACTGGCGCCGCAGCGACCCTGAGGCCAAGGCACGCACCAGCAGCGCCCTGAGCCAGCTTGAGGCAACCATTGCCGGGCTGCGGGAAGACCTCGCCAAGGCGGAGAAGGCCGGTGACGCCCGCAAGGTGGCCAAGGCCAGCGAGGCCCTCGCGGCCCGCGAGCTGTGGCTGGAGCAGGTCCAGAAGGCAGCAGCCGACTTCTCCTGACACCCTCCCGCCACTTTTTCCACTGGCTGGCGGCGGGAATATTAACGTAGTTGCAAGGCCCCCGGGCCGGGTTTTCCACAACCCGGTCCGGGGGCCTTTTGCTTTGCCCCCGGCCGGGGCAGGGTTGGGGGATGAACCTTTCAGCAGCCTTGTTGGTCCCCGGCGGTCTGTTCCTCCTCGGCGAACTGCATGCCATGAAGCTCGACGGCGTCCTGGCCCAGGTGTCCGGCGACGCCTTCCGCGTGGCCTTGGGTGATGAGACGGCGGAGCACCGCGCCACGGCGCTTTTTCACCAGGTTCCGGCGGCACTGGCACCCCGTGCGGCGCTGGGGCAGCTCAGTGCAGCCTGGATCTACGGCTGCGCTCCCCCGCCAGCTACCGTCGCACTGCTTGTCGGCCATGAGGGCCGCACCACGGCACTGCCCATGTTCAGCGGCTGCACGCTGCGCCAGGTCCGCTTGGGACCGCAGGACGTCGTCGCCATTGGCGGGGTCCCGGTCACCAGCCCGCTGCGCACGGCACTGGATGTGGCCCGTTCCGTCCCGGCGCCGGCCGCCCGGCCCGTACTGGAGGCCATGGCCCGGACACCGTCGCTGCGCTGCTCCCTGGCAAGGGTCAGGATGGCGCTTCTGGCCGCAGCACATGTGCCCGGCAAGATCCGGGGCCAGGCACTTGTGCAGGAGATGATCGATTCCGGCCCGCGGAGCTAGGCGCGGCGGTGGCTGCCCGTTGAGCGGTACACGTCGAAGACACCGTCGATCCGGCGCACGGAGTTGAGCACGTGGTCCAGGTATTGTGGATCGCCCATTTCAAAGGCAAACTTCGACACCGCCACCCGGTCGCGGGAGGTGTGGACGCTGGCGGCCAGGATGTTGACATGGCTGTCGGAGAGGACGCGCGTGACATCGGAGAGCAGGTTCTTGCGGTCCAGGGCCTCCACCTGGATCTCCACCAGGAACACGCCCGACTGGGTCGGCGCCCAGTCAACCTCGACCAGGCGGCCTGGCTCATTCTTCAGGTGCATCAGGTTGGGGCAGTCCTGCCGGTGGACGGAGATGCCCGAGCCCTTCGTGACGAAGCCGCCGATGGGGTCCGGCGGCACAGGGGTGCAGCACCGTGCCAGCTTGACCAGGACATCCCCCACCCCGTGGACTATGACGCCGGAGTCGGAGATGCGCGGGCGGGTGTTGGAGACGTGTGTGTCGATGGGCGCCGGGGCGTCCTCAATGTCGTCATGCGGGCCCAGGATGTCCCGCAGCCGCTCCACCACGGACTGTGCCGAGGTGTGGCCGTCCCCCACGGCGGCGTAAAGCCCGGCGATGTCCACGTAGTGGAAGTGCTCCGTGACGGCGAGCAGCGCCTCGTGGGTCATCATCTTCTGCAGGGGCAGGTTCTGCTTGCGCATGGCCTTGGTCAGCAGTTCCTTGCCCTTTTCAATGGACTCGTCGCGGCGTTCCTTCGTGAACCACTGGCGGATCTTGTTGCGGGCCCGGGCGCTCTTGACAAAGTTTTGCCAGTCCTGGCTTGGCCCGGCGCCCTCGGCCTTGTTCGTGAAGATCTCCACCGTGTCGCCGTGGGCAAGTTCGCTGTTGAGCGGCACCAGCTTGCCGTTGACCCTGGCACCGATGGTCCGGTTGCCCACCTCGGTGTGTACCGAGTAGGCAAAGTCCACAGGCGTCGAGCCCTCGGGGAGGGCAATGACCCGGCCCATGGGCGTGTAGACGTACACCTCCTTGGAGTTCATCTCATAGCGCAGCGATTCGAGGAATTCATTGGGGTCGGACGTCTCCTGCTGCCAATCGACAAGGGTGCGCAGCCAGTTCATGTCCTCCTGGACGCTGACCGGGGCCTTGTTGCCGCTCTTGTACTTCCAGTGCGCGGCGACACCGTACTCGGCGCGCTGGTGCATTTCCAGGGTGCGGATCTGGATCTCCACCAGTTTCCCGCCCGGGCCCACGACCGTGGTGTGCAGCGACTGGTACATGTTGAACTTGGGCAGCGCGATGTAGTCCTTGAAGCGCCCGACCAGGGGGCTCCACAGGGCGTGGATCTGGCCCAGCGCCGCATAGCAGTCGCCCACGGTGTCGACGATCACGCGGACGCCGATGAGGTCGTTGATGTCGTCAAAGTCCTTGTTGCGCACCACCATCTTTTGGTAGATGGAGTAGTAGTGCTTGGGCCGTCCGGTGACATCGGCCTTGAGCTTGGACACCCGGAGCATCTCGACGATTTCCCGGCGGATGATGCTCAGCTGCTTCTCGCGCTCCGGGGAGCGGTCCTGCACCATGCGCACGATTTCCTCGTACACCTTGGGGTACAGGGCGGCAAAGGAAAGCTCCTCCAGTTCCCACTTCATGGCGTTCATGCCCAGGCGGTGGGCCAGCGGGGCGAAGATGTCCAGGGTCTCCCGGGCTTTCTTGCCGGACGAGGCGGCTGAGACAAAACGCCAGGTGCGGGCGTTGTGGAGCCGGTCGGCCAGCTTGATGACAAGCACGCGGATGTCCTTGGCCATGGCGATGACCATCTTCCGCACGGTCTCCGCCTGTGCGGCGGCACCGAACTCGACCTTGTCCAGCTTGGTCACGCCGTCCACCAGCATGGCGATCTCGCTGCCGAAGTCGCGCTCCAGCTCGGCCAGGGTGTACGGGGTGTCCTCCACGGTGTCGTGCAGCAGGGCCGCGGCGAGGGTGCTGCCGGTCATGCCCATCTCGGCCAGGATGGTGGCCACCGCCACCGGATGGGTGATGTAGGGATCCCCGCTCTTGCGTTTCTGGCCCTCATGGTATTTTTCGGCCACCGTGAAGGCCCGCTGGATCAGGTCAAAGTCTTCCTTGGGATTCCGTGCGCGCACAATGCGCAGCAGCGGCTCAAGGATGGGCGAATAGCTTTCGGTGGACCAGCCCGTCAGCCGGGCCAGGCGGGAGCGTGTCCGTTCGCGCCGTCCCGGGAAAGTGGGCCGCGGCTCCGGCGGGCGCACGGGGGTGGTGCCGGCTTCCGCTGTTCCGGCCTTGCCGGCCATGATTTCATGCGAGGGCGATTCATCGTTCAACGCATTACCTCCCTCACGCACTTGCTCACCATGCGCCCCCGCTGCGGGGCATTACCCCAGTCTAAGGTGCGATTCAAGGAATGGTGACCAAAACAAAGCCGGGGCCGGATGACGGACATCCAACCCCGGCTTTCACCCGCAGCCATGCGGCGCCCGCACCCGGCGGGCCAAAAGGCGAAGCCGCTATCCGGCGTCGGCCAGGGCAGGGGCTTCGGCGGCGCGGCGCTGTGCAACCTTCCTGGCCTGCTTCGCCAGGTCCGGCTCGTGTTCGCGCAGCAGCGAGTACAGCGGGGCGGCGACAAAGATGGTGGAGAAGGTGCTCACGATGATGCCGATGAACAGTGCCAGGGACAGGTCACGCAGCGTGCCGGCACCAAGGAGCAGGGCGCCGATGAACAGGATGGAAGCCACGGGCAGCACGGCCACCATCATGGTGTTGATGGAGCGGACCAGGGTCTGGTTGACTGCCAGGTTGACTTCCTCCGCAAAGGTCCGGCGCAACGATTTGTCGATGTCCGCCGTATTTTCCCGGATCTTGTCGAAGACCACCACCGTGTCATAGAGCGAATAGCTCAGGATGGTCAGGAAGCCGATGATGGCCGAGGGCGTCACCTCGAAGCCCGACGCCGCATAGACGCCTGCCGTCACCACCATGACCACGAGCAGGCCCACAATGGCGGCGATGGACATGCGCCACGTCCTGAAGTACAGGGCCATGAGCACGGTGGCCAGGAGCACGAACACGATGAAGCCGATGATGGCCTGGCGCGAGACGTCCTGCCCCCAGGTGGGGCCGACGAACGTTGAGGTGATTTCATCCTCTGACACGCCGTAGGCGGTCTTCAGGGCATCCTTGACGGCGATCGTCTGGTCGTCGCTGAGCTTGTCCGTCTGGACCTGCATGGTGTCGGCAGCGATGTTGGTGACCACGGCGGTGGTGCCCGGAATGGCTTCAGCCACGGCCTTCTCACCGATGGCAACGTCCGTGTGGGTGACCGCTGAGACGGTGAACTGCGAGCCGCCGCGGAACTCGATGCCAAAGTTGAAGCCGCCGCCCAGGATGGGGAACAGGATCGACAGGACCACGAGGACGCCGGCGATGGTGAACCAGATCTTGCGCTTGCCGATGAACTCATAGGACCGTTCACCGGTGTACAGCTCATTGCCGAATGTGGCGAAACTCTTCATTAGTTGTTCTCCTTGGAGTCGTCACCGGTGCCGGACGCGGACGCACCGTTGCTTCTGCCGCCGGTGCCCGCCATTTCGCTTTCCTTGGCTGCCAAGCGGCGCTCTGCGATGGTCTGGCGGCGTTCCGCCTCGCCCGCGGCACGCTTGTTCTTGCCCTTGGCAAGCTCAAGGGACTCTGCCGTCGTGCGGAAACGTCCGGCACCGCGGTACAGCGGGACGGCGCCCAGCTGCTTGGGGTCCAGGCCGGAGAAGTGGTGGCCCTCGCCAAAGAACTTGGTGCGCGCCAGCAGGACCAGCATGGGGTGCGTGAACATGAAGACCACGATGAGGTCGGCCACGGCGGTCAGGCCGAGCGTAAACGCAAAGCCCTTCACGCTGCCCACGGACACGAAGTACAGGACCAGCGACGCGAGGATGTTCACTGCCTTTGACGCCAGGATGGTCCGCTTGGCGCGTGACCAGCCGTTGTTGACGGCGGCGACCAGGCCGCGGCCGTCGCGCAGTTCGTCCCTGACACGTTCGAAGTAGACGATGAACGAGTCGGCGGTCTGGCCGATGGCCACAATGATGCCCGCCACGCCGGCCAGGGACAGGCGGTAGTTCTCCGCCCAGCCAAGCAGCACGATGGCAAGGTAGGTCAGCACGCCGGCGATCACGAGGGAGAAGATGGTGACAAAGCCCAGTGCACGGTACTGGAACAGCGAGTAGATGACCACCAGGCCCAGGCCGATCAGGCCGGCCAGGATGCCCATCTCGAGCTGCTGCAGGCCGAGGGTCGCGGAAATCTGGGTTTCGCTCTGGATGTCAAAGCTGATGGGCAGGGAACCGAACTTCAACTGGTCCGACAGTGCCTTGGCGCTGGTTTCGGTGAAGTTGCCGGTGATGGAGGACTGTCCGTCGGTGATGACGGCCATGGAGGCCGGGGCGGAGATGATGCTGTCATCCAGGACGATCGCGAATCGGGCCTGGGGGTCGTTCGGGTTCACCAGGTACTTGGCGTTCAGGCGCTGCGTGACTTCCTTGAACGCCTGGGCGCCTTCCGGCTTCTCCAGCGTCAGGTTCACCGACCACTGGTTGGTGGTGGCACCCTGTGCGCCCTGCTGCAGACCGTAGGAGGCGTCCTTGATCCACTTGCCGGGAATTTCCACCGGGCCGAGGATGTACTTCATGCCGGTGTCGGGTTCACAGCTGACCAGCGGTTTGGCTGGATCTGAGGTCGCGGCCCGCTCTGTCAGCGGTGCGATGCAGCTGGTGGCCTCATATTCCTTCATGACCGCAGCATCCACCCAGTTGGGGTCGCTGGCGTTCACGGGCTTGGCCGTGGGGACGGGCAGCTTGTCCTCGGCGGTGCGCTCGGCCTCGGGCACGGCGCCTGCGGGGCCCTGGCTGGCGGCGATGACGGGACGGAAGTTCATGTTGGCCGAGGCCTTGATGAGGTTGCGTTCCTCGTCGCTGGGCTTGCCTGGCATGCTCACAACAACGTTCTTGCCGCCCTCGGTGGAGATCTGGGCTTCAGACACACCGGAGCCGTCCACGCGCTGGCGGATGATGGCAACGGCCTGGTCCAGCTGCTCCTGGGTGACGTTTCCGGAGCCCTCCACCTTGGGCTGCAGAATCATCTGGGTGCCGCCCTCAAGGTCGAGGCCAAGCTTTGGCGCCCAGGTGACGGCGCCGGCAAGGACACCGCCGCCCACGGCCAAGGTGCATGCAATGATGATCGCCGCGAGCCACAGCAGGGTTCTGCGGGCTGCCGACGTCGGACCAGTTCGTGCCATCAAGGGATCCTTCTATTGATCTCGGGTTGTGAACATGGCAATGCTGCTGTGCCGGCTCTTGCGAGGGGCACAGCAGCTGCCAACCCGGATAAGGCTAGTTGTCTTTGTTGTTTTCGTTGTTCAGGCGCTCCAGGGATTCCTCAACGGATTCCGCCTCGGGTGCCTTTTTCTCCAGGCCGATGGTCAGGGATGAGGCGTCGTCGGGGACAACTGCCTCGGCCTCGGCCGGCTCGATGATCTTGGCAACCGTCTGGCGGTGCACTGTGGCCGTGACGCCGGGGGAGATTTCAAGAACGATCTTGTTTTCTTCGTCGTCGATGGAGATGACCTTGCCGAACAGGCCAAAGTTGGTCATCATGTCGACGCCGGGGGCAAGCTTTGAACGCTGCTCCTGCTGTGCCGCCTTGGCCTTCTTTTGCTTGCGGAGCATCATGAAGATGAGCAGGCCGAACATGGCAAACAAGAGCAGGTTCATGGGGCTCAAGAAGCTAGGCGCCGGCGCGGCGGTTGTTTCGGCCAAAATACTGCTGAAAGACACAGCTGGAGTTCCATTCGTTAAGTAAGTGGTGGCGGCCGGCGCCGTGAAAACGTGCCGGACGTCATATCAGTGTAGTGGGTAAAGCTGGGCACAACATGAAAGTTCCCGCAGAAGCCCCAAAATGACGCACTGTCCCCGGCGGGCGGACCCGCCGATGCCGCACGGCCCAACCGGAAACTCTAGGAATCGCGGTCGTCGTCGAAGGGCAGCATCGCGGCAGCCACGGCGTTGCCCGGCATTTTCAGGCCCAGGTGTTCCCAGGCCGCGGGCAGTGCGATGCGCCCCCGGGGCGTGCGCCCCAACAGGCCCTCCCGCACCAGGAAGGGCTCGGCGACGGTCTCGACGGTTTCGGTCTCCTCCCCCACCGCAATGGCCAGGGTGGACAGGCCCACAGGCCCGCCGTTGAACTTGTTGACGAGGGCCTCCAGCACTGAGCGGTCGAGCCGGTCCAGCCCGCGGGCGTCGACCTCATACATGTCCAGGGCAGCCGAGGCGGTGCGGGCGTCGATGGTCTCGACTCCGTGCACCAGGGCCCAGTCGCGGACACGGCGCAGCAGCCGGTTGGCGATGCGGGGCGTGCCGCGGGAACGCCCGGCGATCTCGGCAAAGCCTGCGCTGGTCAGTTTCAGGTCCAGCATGCCCGCGGAGCGGCGCAGCACGAGCTCCAACTCGCCCACAGAATAGAACTCCAGGTGGCCGGTGAATCCGAAGCGGTCGCGCAGGGGGCCGGGCAGCAGTCCGGCCCGCGTGGTGGCCCCGACCAGGGTGAAGGATGGCAGTTCCAGCGGGATGGCTGTGGCGCCGGCACCCTTGCCGACGATGATGTCCACCCGGAAGTCCTCCATGGCCATGTACAGCATCTCTTCGGCGGGGCGGGACATGCGGTGGATCTCATCTAGGAAGAGCACCTCGCCCTCGGTCAGCGATGACAGAATCGCGGCGAGGTCGCCGGCATGCTGGATGGCGGGGCCGGAGCTGATGCGCAGCGGCGCGTTCATCTCGGCGGCAACAATCATGGCCAGGGTGGTCTTGCCCAGGCCGGGAGGGCCGGACATGAGCACGTGGTCGGCGCTTCGGCCGCGGATTTTTGATGCCGCGAGGACCAGTGACAGCTGCTTGCGCACGCGCTCCTGGCCCACAAAATCGTCAAGGTTCTTGGGGCGCAGGGCCGCTTCCAGTTCCCGTTCCTCGGGTTCGGCCAGCGGGGCTGCCAACTCACCGGCACCGCGTCCGCCTGCTCCGGCCCCGGAACGGGCAATGTTGATCTGCCCCGGCAGCAGGGGGGCGGCGTCGTCCAGTCCTGCCATGGCTACCGCCCGCCGGCCCTGTTGCGGCTGGTGTCCTGGCCCAGCCAGCGCAGCGTGGCCCGCAGCACGGCGGGGACGTTGCCGCCGTCGGCCAATTCAGGCTCCGCCGCGACCGTGGCGTCGATGGCCTTGAGCGCGTCACGCTCGTTCCAGCCAAGACTCGTCATGGCGGCCACCACCTGGTCCTTCCATTCCATGGCCGCAGCCGCCGGCGCCTGGGCGACGGCGGCTCCCGTGGGCTTGAGCTTGCCCTTCAGTTCAAGGACGATCCGCCCGGCAACCTTGGGCCCCACGCCGGGAACCTTGGTGAACACCTTGGGCTCTGCATTCGCCACGCCGAGGCGGATGCTCTCCGGTTCCAGGACGGAGAGGATGGCCAGGGCCAGGCGGGGGCCGATGCCGCTGACACTGAGCAGCGTGTCGAAGACCTCGCGCTCATCCTCGCCGGCAAACCCGTAGAGCGTCATGGAGTCCTCACGCACGATCATGGCGGTGGTGAGGGTGGCTTCCTCCCCCAGCCGCAGCTCTCCGAGCGTTTTGGGCGTTGCATGGACCAGCATGCCCACCCCGTTGACGTCAATGACGGCCTGGGCGAGGGTCAGCGCAGCCACGGGGCCGCGAACAAAACTGATCATTGCTTATTGCTCCTGAAGGGTGTGGATCGTGCTGTTCACTCAACAATACCAAGCATATAGAACATACTTACTAACACCTAGTGCCACGTGGCGCCGGGCTTTTCCTTGTTCTTCTTGGTCTTCGACTTGCTCTCAGCCGAACGCCACAACTGTTGCGCCGCCGTCGCACTTTCACCTCCGGCGGAGAATGCGCTGCCGGAGCGCCAGGCATGCGCGATGGCAAGGGCCAGGGCGTCGGCGGCATCGGCCGGGCGGGGCGGCTCATCCAGGCGCAGGATCCGCGTGACCATGGCCGTGACGGATGCCTTGTCGGCGCGGCCGCTGCCCGTGACGGCGGCCTTGACCTCCGACGGCGTGTGCATGGCGACGGGGATGCCGCGGCGGGCGGCGCACACCAGCACGGCACCCTGGACCTGTGCAACACCCATGACGGTGCTGAGGTTGGTTTGGGCAAACACCCGCTCAATGGCCAGGACATCGGGCTTAAACGCATCCAGCCACTGGTCAACCGCTTCCGCGATGACCAGCAGCCGGGCGTCAAGGCTCAATTCATGTGAACTGCCCACCACACCGACACCCACAAGGGTGGCAGTGCGGTTGGCGGCGACGTCAACGACGCCAAGCCCGCACCGGGTCAGGCCCGGGTCGATGCCGAGAACACGCAGGTCCTAGCCCTCTTCCAGCGCGGCAAGCACCTCGGGGCTCATGTCGGCGTTGGAGTAGATGTTCTGGACGTCGTCCAGGTCTTCCAGTGCGTCGTAGAGCTTCATGAACTTGCGGGCATTGTCCACGTCGAGCTCGACCTGCATCGAGGGCACAAAGCCGGCCTCGTCGCTTTCGTACTCGATGCCGGCTTCGGCCAGCGCGGCACGGATGGCGGGCAGGTCCTGGGGCTCGGAGATGATCTCAAAGCTCTCGCCCTCATCCTTGACCTCCTCAGCGCCGGCATCCAGGACCGCCATGAGCACGTCATCCTCGCTGAGACCGTTCTTGGGCAGGCCCACGATGCCCTTGCGGGTGAACATGTACGCGACGGATCCGGGGTCGCCCATGTTGCCGCCGTTGCGGCCCACGGCCAGACGGACCTCGGAGGCAGCTCGGTTCTTGTTGTCGGTGAGGCACTCGATCAGGATGGCCGAACCCTGCGGGCCGTAGCCTTCGTACATGATGGTCTGGTAGTCGACGGCGTCGCCCAGCAGGCCGGCGCCGCGCTTGATGGCGCGCTCGATGTTGTCGGCAGGCACCGAGGTCTTCTTGGCCTTGGTGACCGCCAGTTCGAGGGCCGGGTTGCCGGCAAGGTCAGCGCCGCCACCGCGGGCAGCAACTTCAATGGTCTTGATCAGCTTGGCGAAGGACTTGGCCCGGCGGCTGTCCAGGATGGCCTTTTTGTGCTTGGTTGTTGCCCATTTGGAGTGGCCTGACATGGTTACGCTTCTCCTCTAATCATGCGGATAAACAGTTCGTGAATGCGGCGCTCACCGGTCACCTCCGGATGGAAGGATGTCGCGAGCAAATGCTGCGATCGGACGGCCACCGCACGGACTTCAGGATCAATCCTAGCTGTTTGGCCGCCGGTCTGCCCCGGGTTTGGCGCCGCGGGCGCCAGGGTGCCGGGAGCGCGGACCGTGGCGAGCACCTGCACACCGACCCCCACCCGCTCCACCCAGGGCGCCCTGATGAACACCGCGTGCAGCGGCGTCTCAGCCCCGCCCTCCGGAGCCAGGCCCTGGAATTCCAGTTCCGTTTCAAAGGAATCCACCTGCCGGCCAAACGCGTTGCGGCGCACGGTGATGTCTAGCCCGCCCAGGGTCTGCTGCGGATTGCCGTCCAGGTCCCGGGCGGGGTCGGCGATCGCGTCGGCGAGCATGATCATGCCGGCGCAACTGCCGTAGACGGGCAGGCCCGCCGCGATGCGTTCGAGCAGCGGGTCCCGCATGCCGAATATCCGGGTGAGCTTGTCAATGGTGGTCGACTCGCCTCCGGGGATGATGAGACCTTCGACGGCGGCCAGCTCGCCGGGGCGGCGGACCGGCACGGCGGTGGCGCCGCAGGCCTCCAACGCACTCGCATGTTCGCGGACATCGCCCTGCAGGGCCAGGATGCCCACCCTCGGGCCCCCGGAGCGGGGCGGATCCGGGAAAATGGTGCTGGCGAAGGAGTCGGGTTCGTTGCGTTCCGCCGGGGAATCTGGGGTGTTGGGAGTCACCCTTTCATCTTAGGTGGGCGCAATCTCACACCCCCAACTTCTGTTACGCACCGGGCGCGGTGGACGGCAGGGCCTGCTCAAGCAAGTACCATTGTCGGCAGGACTGACGTGCTATAGATGAGGTAAGCAGTATGTGCGGAATTGCCGGTTACTACGGATATGGGGACGACGAATCCCTGTTGCAGCAGATGAATGCGTGCATGGTGCACCGCGGCCCCGACGGCGAGGGCATCTACACGCAGGGCAACGTAGGGCTGGCGCACCGCCGCCTGTCCATCATTGATGTGGCCCACGGCCAGGAGCCCATGTTCAGCGCCGACGGCGAGACCGTCCTGGTCTACAACGGTGAGGTCTACAACTACCTGGACCTGCGCGCCGAGTTGGAGGCGCTGGGCCGCACCTTCACCACCAATTCGGACACCGAAGTGGTGCTGCAGTCGTACGAGGAGTGGGGCGACGCCGCATTTGACCGCTTCAACGGCATGTTTGGCTTTGCCATCCACGACCGCAAGAACAACCGCCTGGTGCTGGCCCGCGACCACTTCGGCATCAAGCCGCTTTACTACGCCACGGCCGGCACCGAGGAAGCCCCGACGCTGCTCTTCGGCTCGGAAATCAAGCCGCTTCTGGCCGCCAACAAGATCGAGCGCAGCGTGGATGAGCGCATCCTTTTCCGCTACCTGCAGTTCCGCATCCACGACGACGAACCCGCCACCTTCTTTGCCGGCGTGCAGAAGCTCATGCCCGGCGAAAAGCTGGTCCTGAACACGGTCGACACCGAGGCCGGCCCCGCGGGCACCGTCACGATCAGCCCCTACACGCGGTTCAAGGAAGAGCTCGCCGAACTGGCCAAGGTGGAGACACCCTACTCCCAGGCCGTCATCGACGAATACCGGGAACGCTTCACCGAGGGCGTGCGCCTGCGCCTGCAGTCCGAGGTCCCTGTGGGCACGGCCCTGTCCGGTGGACTGGACTCATCCGCCGTCGTGGTCACCATCAACAAGCTCATGCAGGAGAAGGCCGCCGCCACCGATTCGCTCGGCGCCAAGCAGCAGACCTTCTCCGCTGTCTTCCCCAACTCCATCAACGACGAGGAGAAGTACGCCGACGCCGTCCTGGCTCGCTGCGAAGGCAACGTCACCAGCCACAAGATCCTGCCCCAGCCGGGCGAATTTGTGGAGGATCTTGAGGACTTCGTGCGCACCATGGAGGAGCCCATCATCTCCTCCGGCCCGTACGCCCAGTACCAGGTCATGCGCGAAGCCTCCAAGCACGTCACGGTGCTGCTGGACGGCCAGGGAGCCGACGAAATGATGGCCGGCTACATCCCCTACTACTTTGCCTACCTGCGCCAGCTGAAGAAGAACGGCCAGAATGCGAAGCTGGCGAAGGAATTGGCGTCCAGCTCCGACATCCTGTTCCGGCTGGCCCGTTTCCGCATCAAGGGCAAGCTGACCTTGAAGAAGGAACTGGGCATTTCCGCCCTGCTGGACAAGAAGTTCACGGCGAAATACAAGTCCGAGAAATTCTCCAACATTCCGGACAACCTGAAGCTGCGCCTCATCGACGACCTGTTCCACAAGTCGCTGCCGGCCGTTTTGCGTTACGAAGACAAGAACACCATGCGTTTCTCCCTGGAGGGCCGCGTGCCGTTCCTGGACAAGGAAGTGGTGAAGTTCCTGTTCAGCCTTGACGATGAGTCCATCATCAAGGGCGGATGGAACAAGCGCATCCTGCGCGATGCCACGCGCGAGCTGCTGCCGGAAATGATCAGCAACCGCCGCAACAAGATCGGCTTCACCACCCCCGAGGCCGAATGGTTTGGGCACATGAAGGAAAAGATCTACGAGATCTTCCTCTCCACCTCCTTCGGCGACCGCCCGTATTGGGACCAGGACGCCGTCATTTACGCGTTTGAGGAACTGCTCAGCGGCAAGAGCTCCGGATCCACCATGGTCTTCTGGCGCCTGATCAACACCGAGTTGTGGCTGCGCGAGTTCTTTGACGAGCCGGAGGTCAAGGCCGGCATTGAGGGCAAGAGCGACTACATCCCCAACGCCGACAAGCAGCTGGACATCACCGTCCCGGGCACCGCCGGCACGTTCCGCCGCTACCCGCTGCGTACCGAGGTCTTCTACAAGGAAACCGACTTCGACCCCACGGTCATGACGTACATCAAGCGCTACTTTGACGGCCTCCCCGCAGCCGGCGGCGACCACGCCACGGCCACGGCCGACACGCCCTGGTACCTGTTTGTCTCCGAGAAGATCGTTGCCATGACCCAGGGCCGCTCCATCCCGGTCTGGGACATCAAGGTCTCCAACGCGGCACGCATCTTCTCCAAGTTCGTCACCCGCAACCCCGGCGGCATCGGCCTGGCCAGTCCCTGGTCGATGCAGCTGGCCATTGACGAAGTGGGCCTGCCCAAGATCATGTACGCCTCAGCGCGTTCGGTCATCGGCAAGCTCCAGGGCAAGTCGGGCGTGTTCTACGAGGTTGTGGGCCACAACATCAACGCGATCGACGGCGCCGCCGGCTACCAGGTGGGCACCTCCACCCACTCGGTGAAGTACGCACCCATCGACCCCGACGGCGTGGCCGCCCGCCTCAGCGCGCTGGTCCGGGCTTCGGTTCCTGCCGAGTTCGCCGCGACCTTTGCCGGCACCGCCATCATGGACGCCAACGACCTCGGTGTCGTGGCCCTCGGCCACGACACAGCCCTGGACAAGACCGTCCTGCAGGACATCTTCCGTGACAACCCGCAGGGACAGACGACGGAGACCACACCGATGTCGCTCGTGTTCAAGCAAAAGTAGCCCGCAGCTTCCACAGGCAGGCCGCATTTTTCCAAGGACGACGGCGAAACCCAGGTTTCGCCGTCGTCCTTGGGTTAAAACATGAAAGAGTCAAAGCATGACCCAGGAGAATTCCACCAACCCGTTGTTGTCGCCCAGCACGCTGGCGCACCAACTTCCCGACTTTGCCGCCATCCGGGACAGCCACTACGAACCGGCCTTTGAAGCCGGGTTTGCGCAGCAGCTCGCCGAGATCGCGGCCATCACGGCCAATCCGGAGCCCGCAGGCTTTGAGAACACCGTCCTGGCGATGGAGCGCAGCGGCGCGATTTTGCAACGCGTGGCCAATGTCTTTTTCAACGTGGCCGCCGCCGATGCTACGGACGCCATCCAGGACATTGAGCGGCGGATCGCCCCGGCGCTGACCGCCCACAGCGACGCCGTTCTCATGGATGCGGCCCTGCACCGGCGCTTTCTCGCCGTGCCCGCGAAGGGGCTGGCACCCGTTGCCACCCGGCTGCTGGAAGAATACCTGAAGGACTTTGCCCGGGCCGGCGTGGCCCTGGCCGCCCCGGAGCAGGACCGTCTGCGGGCCATCAACGCCGAGCTGTCAGCCTTGGGGACGGAGTTCTCCCAGTCGGTCATGCACACCGGCAACGAGGCAGCCCTGCACGTGGCGGATGCGGTCGAGCTGGCCGGCATGGGCAGTGACGACCTGGCCACCGCGGCCGCGGCTGCGCTGGCTGCCGGGCACGACGGCGGCTACCTGCTGACGCTGATCCTGCCCACGGCCCAGCCGGCACTCGAGGTCCTGGAGAACCGGGACACGCGACGCCGGCTGCATGAAGCATCCGTGGGCCGCGGTGACGCCGGGTCCGGCCGGACACTGGAACTCGCATCCGCCATGGCCGCGCTCAGGGCGGAGAAGGCGGCACTGCTGGGGTTCCCCTGCGAAGCAGCCCGGGCCATCGACAAGCAGACCGCCCCGTCGCTGGAAGCCGTGCATGAGATGCTCGCGCCCATCACCCGCGCCGCCGTCCGGAACGCGGGAGTGGAGGCGCAGCGGCTGGCGGCCGCCGCCGGGCACGCCATTGAGGCCTGGGACTGGGCCTACTGGTCGGAGCGGGTGCGCCGGGAGGAATACGGCGTGGACCTGGCGGCACTGCGGCCGTGGTTTGAGCTGGAGTCGGTGCTGGCCAACGGCGTCTTCCACGCGGCAAAGCGGCTGTACGGGCTGTCCTTCACCGAACGGGCGGACCTGTCCGGCTACCACCCCGATGTCAGGGTGTGGGAGGTTTTCAACGAGGACGGCTCCACCCTGGGCCTGTTCCTGGGCGACTACTTCACCCGAGACACCAAGCGCGGCGGGGCGTGGATGAATTCCTTCGTGGAGCAGTCGCACCTGCTGGGCGCGCGCGCCGTCGTGGTCAACAACCTCAACATCCCCAAGCCGCCGGAGGGTGAGCCGGCACTCTTGACGTATGACGAGGTGGTCACGTGCTTCCACGAGTTCGGCCACGCACTGCATGGGCTGTTCTCCGACGTGGATTACCCCAAGTTCTCCGGGACCAACGTGCCCCGGGACTTCGTGGAGTACCCGTCGCAGGTCAACGAAATGTGGATCCTCTGGCCCGAAGTATTGGACAGTTACGCCCGGCACCACCTCACCGGCGAGCCCCTGCCTGCAGGAACGGCCGAGAGACTGCAGGCCGCCTCCTTGTGGGGCCAGGGATTCGCCACCGCCGAGTACCTGGGCGCAACCCTGCTGGACCTCGCCTGGCACGAGCTGGAGCCCGGCCCGGCCGTGGCCGATCCACTGGCGTTTGAATCCGCGGCGCTGGCAGGGGCCGGGTTGGACCTGCCGGCCGTGCCGCCGCGCTACCGCACGGGCTACTTCAACCACATCTTCGCCGGAGGCTACGCCGCCGGATATTACTCCTACATCTGGAGCGAGGTGCTCGACGCCGACACCGTGGCGTGGTTCAAGGACCATGGAGGCCTGGAACGCCGCAATGGCGACCATTTCCGCGCCACGCTGCTGGGTCGCGGCTACTCGGTGGATCCCTTGGAGGCATTCCGTTCCTTCGCCGGCCGCGATGCCCGCACCGCTCCCCTGCTGGAACGCAGGGGGTTGGCCTGATGGTTACCTTGGCAGACTGCCAGCGCACGCAGCATTCCTGGTTCAAGGCTCTCGCGCAGGCCACGGGCGGGCGGTCGTTTTCCACACACCGCATGGACTGGGTATGGCTCCCCGAGACGGCGGAAATGCTGTGCCTGTTTCCCGCGGAGATCACCGAGGCGGGGCTGCAGCCGGCGCTGGCCGAGGCTGAGCGGCGCGGCGCGCGGAGCGTTGGCGTGTGGATGAACGCCGCCATGCGGGAGGGAGTGCTGCCGCAGTACCGCTTCGAGCGGGGTTCGCAGCCTTGGTGGATGACACGGACACTCGATGTGGAATCCGTGGTGGCCGCAAGTGACTCGTCGGACGAACGGGTCGCCATCCAGGAGATTCAGCCGGGGCAGGTGTGGCTGTCAACCGCGCGTGCGGACGATGAATGGACGGGGCGGTCGTATGCCTACCTGCCACCGGAGCAGGGCGAGAAGCACATTGCCGGGATCTTTGACATGGAAGTGGCACCCGGCCACCGCCGCTCGGGGATCGGCACGGCCATGCTGAACCAGCTGGTGGAGGCGGCGTTCAATGCCGGCGCCGAGGACTTGATGCTCAATGCCACGCCCGACGGCCAGCGGCTTTTCCGCCACCACGGCTTTGAGCTGATCGGCAAGGGCCAGACGTGGTGGTTCCACCCGCCCCAAGCCAGCTAGGCCACGCATCCCTGCCGAAGCCTTCCGAAGCCTTGAGCCGCGCGAGACTGGCACCTTGGGGAGCGCCTGCCTTGCGGCTTCGCCACACATTGACGTAATCGCCGGGAAGAAGCCCCGGCGATTACGTTGTGCCATGCGTCAACGTCAGGAAGCTGTTGAAGCAGGGGGACATCGGAGCTGAGCCCGATAGAAAAGTTCGGTCCAACGGTGGCCCTGAGCTGGTCAATGCGGCCCGCGATATCGTCGCGCCGCATAGTTTCCATGACCGCAGCTACATTGGCGTTCTCAGCCAAGAGTGCCAGGGTCACGGGGCTGACATCATATTGGGTCTGCACCGGTTTATTGTAAAAGCAGATCGGCAGCGCCGTTGCTTCGGAGACCGCCAGAAACAGCCCCCGGACTTCCGAATCCGACAGCGGCAGATAAGAATACGGGCCCAGCAGCAAACCCGCGGCCCCGGCCCGCTCGGCATCCTGAGCGAGGCGCACCACCTACCGTGTAGATGGAGCGCTCACCGCCGCGTACACCGGCATGGCGGAATCCCGCCAGCCTTCCGAGGCACCCACCGGGGCTGCCTACTCCACTGCAGTTTGCACCACAGCCTGACGTTCACCCCGGTCAAAGGTCACCCCAGCACAGGATGTGGCGAGCACCGCCACCCTGAAACGCCCGCTAAACACGTGTTGCGCACCAGGTGGGTCAGGGCACCCAGGCCGAGTTCGCCGTCGTGCGTCAACGGCGTGATGGGGTAGGCCAGGAGACCGGTAAAGGGCTGTGCCATTGACTGACTCCTTGGGTTGGCGGTGCCGCGAACGCGAACAGCCGGGGGAGAAATGAATCTCCCCCGGCTGTTGCACCAACAGTGCGATGGGGTTCCCGAAAATCCAGCCATTGCTGCGACAGCGTCGAAAAAAGACACCATTGCTGCGATAGCGTGTGGATGGAGGGGTTACCAGCCGCGCTCGGCCAGGCGGTGCGGCTCGGGGATGTCGGCGACGTTGATGCCGACCATGGCCTCGCCGAGTCCGCGCGAAACGTCCGCGATGACGGAGGGGTCGTCGAAGAAGGTGGTGGCCTTGACAACGGCTGCCGCACGCTGGGCGGGGTTGCCGGACTTGAAGATGCCCGAGCCCACGAAAACGCCGTCGGCGCCGAGCTGCATCATCATGGCGGCGTCGGCCGGGGTGGCGATGCCGCCGGCGGTGAACAGCACGACAGGTAGCTTGCCGGTTGCGGCAACCTCCTTCACGAGCTCGTAGGGGGCCTGGAGTTCCTTGGCGGCAACATACAGCTCGTCCTCGGGCAGTGCGGCCAGCTTGGCAATCTCGGAACGGATCTTGCGCATGTGGCCTGTGGCGTTGGAGACGTCGCCGGTACCGGCCTCGCCCTTGGAGCGGATCATGGCCGCGCCTTCGTTGATGCGGCGCAGGGCCTCGCCCAGGTTGGTGGCGCCGCAGACGAAGGGAACCTTGAAGTTCCACTTGTCGATGTGGTGTTCGTAGTCGGCCGGGGTGAGGACCTCGGACTCGTCCACGTAGTCCACGCCGAGGTGCTCCAGGACCTGGGCCTCCACGAAGTGGCCGATGCGGGCCTTGGCCATGACGGGGATGGACACGGCGGCGATGATGGCATCGATCATGTCGGGGTCGCTGGCGCGGGAGACGCCGCCCTGCGCACGGATGTCGGCAGGGACGCGTTCAAGGGCCATGACGGCCACGGCGCCGGCGTCTTCGGCGATTTTTGCCTGCTCAACGTTGACCACGTCCATGATGACGCCGCCCTTGAGCATGTCGGCCATGCCGCGCTTGACCCGGCTGCTGCCGGTCACCGGTGTTACTTCAGGTGTAGACACAAAAAACCCCTCTGGGATGGAACGGTATGAGAGCCTGCGCACGTGATCCGTGGCACCGGCTGCCTCAGTCTATTCCGGGTCCCAAAGGGGGTGGAAACAAGTGTTACTGTCCCGTTTGTGCCGCTTCCGCAAGTGCCTGCCGCCGCACCGTGCCCACGCGCTGGAACACGGTGACCAGGCTGGCAATGGCCAAAAGGACAAGGACGACGGCGAGCACGGCTTCCGGGATGCCGAGGCCCACCAGCCCGGTCGCCACAAGGACGACCACGAGGCGGTCCGAGCGTTCGGCAATGCCCACGTTGGCCGTCATGCCCAGTCCCTCGGCCCGCGCCTTGGCGTAGGAAACGATCGAGCCCAGCACCAGGCACGTCAGCGCCATGGCGGCAATGAAGCGGTTGTCGCCTCCGGTGTAGAACCAGACGACGATGCCGGCAAACACGGCGCCGTCGCCCACGCGGTCAAGCGTGGAGTCCAGGAAGGCACCCCACTTGCCGGAACGGCCGAGCATGCGGGCCATGAGCCCGTCGACGATGTCTGAGAAGACGAAGACGGTGATGACCACCGTGCCCCAGAACAGCTCGCCCATGGGGTAGCCGATGAGCGCCCCGGCAGCCACGCCCAGGGTGCCCACAATGGTGACGGCGTCGGGTGAAACCTTCAGGCGCACGAGGAGCGCGGCGACTGGCGTGAAGATCGCGGCGAACAGTGCCCGCGCGTATTTGTTAAGCACCGGCTGCAACCCCCTCGCCGTTCGCGGCATCTTCCGCGGGACCGGGCTGTGCCGCCCCGCCGGGCGACGGCACCTCGGACCAGGCCTCAGCCACCTGCTGGCGGACATCCGCGAGCGTCTGGGTGATGGCCTTGGTGCCGGCAATGATGGGCATGAAGTTTCCGTCCCCGCCCCACCGCGGAACCACGTGCTGGTGCAGGTGCGAGGCGATCCCGGCGCCGCCGGTCACGCCCTGGTTCATGCCCAGGTTGAAGCCGGAGGGGTTGGCCACCTGGCGCAGGATCCGCATGGCCTGCTGTGACAGGGCGGCGAATTCCGCCGTTTCCTCCACCGTCAGGTCGCTGTAATCCGGCACGTGCCGGTACGGGCAGACCAGCAGGTGGCCGGGGTTGTACGGGTACAGGTTCAGCACCACGAAGTTTAGCTTGCCGCGATGGACAATCAGCGACTCTTCGTCGCTGCGCTGGGGGGCTTCGCAAAAGGGGCAGCTGTCCTTCTTGGCAAACTGTTCCTGTCCGCCCTTGACATAGGCGAGCCGGTGGGGCGTCCACAGCCGCTGAAAGGCATCAGGAACCCCGGGGAGTTCAAAATCATCCACAACGGGCTCAGGCGCCCCACCGAAATTGCTCACGCCGTGCGGTTCCTGACTGCCTCCACAATGCGGCGGACGGCCTCTTCAACGGGCACGCCGTTGTCCTGGCTGCCGTCACGGAAACGGAACGAGACCGCATTGGCGTCGGCGTCGTCGCCGCCGGCGATCAGGACAAACGGGATTTTGTCCTTGCTGGCGGTGCGGATCTTCTTCGGGAAGCGGTCGCTGGAGATGTCCACCTCGGCGCGGATGCCTTCCTTCTTAAGCTGCGCGACGACGTCGAACATGTAGTCGTTGAACGCCTCGGCGACCGGGATGGCCACGACCTGCACGGGGGCAAGCCAGGCCGGGAAGGCGCCGGCGTAGTGCTCGGTCAGCACGCCCATGAAGCGCTCCACCGAACCGAACAGGGCGCGGTGGATCATAACGGGGCGCTGGCGGGTGCCGTCGGCGGCCTGGTACTCGAGCTCGAAGCGCTCGGGCAGGTTGAAGTCCAGCTGGATCGTCGACATCTGCCAGGTGCGGCCCAGGGCGTCCTTGGCCTGCACGGAGATTTTGGGGCCGTAGAACGCGGCTCCGCCGGGATCTGCCACCAGTTCCAGCCCGGACTCGCGGGCGACGTCTGCCAGGGTCTGGGTGGCTTCCTCCCAGACGGCGTCGTCTCCGACAAACTTTTCCGGGTCCTTCGTGGAGAGTTCAAGGTAGAAGTCCTCAAGCCCGTAGTCCTTGAGCAGGGACAGGACAAAGTTCAGTGTTTCGGTGAGCTCGTCCTTCATCTGCTCCTTGGTGCAGTAGATGTGGGCGTCGTCCTGTGTCATGCCGCGCACGCGCGTCAGGCCGTGCACCACGCCGGACTTCTCGTAGCGGTAGACCGAGCCGAATTCGAACAGGCGCAGCGGCAGTTCCCTGTAGGAGCGTCCACGGGAGCGGAAGATCAGGTTGTGCATGGGGCAGTTCATCGGCTTGAGGTAGTAGTCCTGGCCGGGCTTGCGCACCGTGCCGTCCTCGTTCAGCTCCGCATCAACGTGCATGGGAGGGAACATCCCGTCCCGGTACCAGTCCAGGTGGCCGGAGACCTCGTACAGGTTGGCCTTGGTGATGTGCGGGGTGTAGACGAACTCGTAGCCGGCCTCGACGTGGCGCTTGCGCGAGTAGTCCTCCATCTCCTTGCGGATGATGCCGCCCTTGGGGTGGAACACGGGCAGGCCGGATCCCAGCTCGTCGGGGAAGGAGAAGAGGTCAAGTTCGACGCCGAGCTTGCGGTGGTCGCGGCGCTCAGCTTCGGCAATGCGCTCCTGGTAGGCCTTGAGGGCTTCCTTGGTGGGCCAGGCCGTGCCGTAGATGCGCTGCAGCTGCTGGTTGTTCTGGTTGCCCAGCCAGTACGCGGCGGAGGTGCGGGTCAGGGCGAAGGCGTTGGAGATCAGCTTGGTGTTTTGCAGGTGCGGACCGCGGCAGAGGTCGCACCACACCTCCTCGCCGCTCTTGCGGTCGATGTTGGAGTAGATGGTGATGTCCCCCGCACCCACCTCAACGTTCACGCCTTCGGCGGAGTCGCCGTCGTTCTTCTTGCCCAGCAGTTCCAGCTTGTAGGGCTCGTTGGCCATGGCTTCGCGGGCCTCGTCCTCGGAGACGACACGGCGGGCGAACTTCTGGTTCTGGTTGACGATCTTGAGCATCATCTTCTCAAGCGCCTTCAGGTCCTCGGGGGTGAAGGGCTCGGCGACGTCGAAGTCAAAGTAGAAGCCGTCGGTGATGTACGGGCCGATGCCGAGCTTCGCATCGGGGCGCAGCTGCTGCACGGCTTGGGCCATGACGTGGGCTGTGGAGTGGCGCAGCACGTCCAGGCCGTCGGGGGAATCGATTGTGACGGCCTCCACGGAGGCGCCGTCAGCGAGTTCCGCGGACAGGTCCTTGAGCGCGCCGTCCACGCGCATGACAACGACGTCGCGGCGTTCAAAGAACAGCTCCGCGCCGGTGGTGCCGGTGGCCACCGCAGTCGTCTCGCCGTCGACATTAATGGTGATCTGTGTATCCACTGGCACTGGTAACTCCTTGTTTGTCATGTACGGCTCCTTGTCCAAGCAACATACGGGGGTTGCTGTGAGCCTCTTCGATGGTATCGGTTCGCCGGGCCCCCACCAACACAGGCGGGATGCCGGCCACGCCCGTTCCTTGCGCAATGCCGGCGGTCCGGGGCACCTCCACGGTGCCGGGCAGCGAGGCGGTGTCGTGCAGGTCCCACGCCTCCAGCGCCTGGACCGTGATGCCGCGCGGGCCGGTGCGCCGGGTCAGCCCCCGGATCAGCAGCATGCGGGTGCCAAAGAGCAGCGGCCCGGACTTCTCCTGCGCCTCGGTGAAGAACACGGTGTCCACGCAGCCGGTGCCGTCGTCGACACTAATGAAAACCACCCGCTTCCCTCCGCGCATGGGAGGGGTTTGGGTGGCGATCCGCACCCCGGCCACCAGCACCTCGGTGTTGTTGCGCAGCCCCAGCAGTTCTTCCGCCCGGTGCACGCCCAGCGCATCCAGGTAGGGGGCATAACTGCCCATGAGGTGCTCGCTGACGTCCAGGGAGAGCAGGTCCAGTTCGGTCCGCACCGTCTCCGCCATTCCGGGGGCCGGGTGCTCGGCTGCGAGCGCACCCAGTTCCACGTCCTCCATGGGCAGGGGAATCTGCCCGGTGATGGGTTCGCTGCGCTTGTTGGCTGCGCGGACGGGCAGGCTGTTGACGTGCGCCACGAGGTCGGCCCGGTTGGCAGTGTTGCCCGTAAGTTCCTTGGCCTTGCTGTGCAGGGAGTCCAGGGCGCCGAGCTGGGCCAGGCGCTTCAGGATGGGCCGGCTCAGCCTGGCCCGGTCACGCAGGTCTGCGAGGGAGTCGTAGGGCTGGGCGGCCAGGATGCGCTTGAGCTCGGTCCCGCTCAGTCCGTACACCCCGGCCAGCGACAGCCTGATCCCGGTTGTCCCCTCCGGCGTGCGTTCTGCCCGGTATTCCCCGGTGCTGGCATTGATGTCCAGCGGCAGGATGGGGATGCCCAGGCGCCGGGCCTCGGCCACGAGCAGCCGGCGCGGGTACATGCCGGGGTCATGCTCCCACAGTCCGGCCAGGAATTCGGCCGGGTGGTGCGCCTTCAGCCAGGCCGACTGGTAGGTGGGCACGGCGAAGGCGGCCCCGTGCGCCTTGCAGAAGCCAAAGCTGCCAAAGGCCTTCAGCGTCCCCCACACCTCGTCAATGACCGACGGCGTGTACCCCCGTGCCGCCGTCTTCTCCCGGAAATAGGCTTCCACCGCGGGTTCCAGGTCCTCCTTGCCCAGTGCCCGCCGGAATTCGTCGGCGCGGGAGAGCGTGCATCCGGTCATGACGTGGAAGGTGCGCAGGACCTGTTCGTGGAACACGGTGACGCCGTGGGTTTCCTTCAGGGCCGGAATCAGGTCGGGGTGCGGGTAGTGTTCTGCGGCGAATCCGGCCCGGCTCTCCAAAAAGGGCTTGACCATGTTTGACTGCATGGGCCCGGGGCGGAAAAGGGAGATGTCGATGATGAGGTCGTTGAACTCGGCGGGCGCCATCTTCCCCACCAGTTCCCGCTGGCCCGGGGACTCGATCTGGAAGCAGCCCAGCGTGTGGGTGCTGCGGATCAGCTCAAAGGTGGGTTCGTCGTCGAGCGGGACGGCGTCCAGGTCAATGGCGCCGGTGCCGTCAATGAACGGCGCGTCCGGCGCGTGCCCGCCCTCCGCCGCCACGGCCTCCTTCGAGGGATGCAGTCGGATGACCTCCCGCACGGCGTACGCCATGGCGCTTTGCATCCGCACCCCCAGAACATCGAGCTTGAGCATGCCCATGGCATCCATGTCGTGCTTGTCGAACTGGCTCATGGGCAGCCCCATCCCGCTGGGCTGCACGGGCGTGCGGTCCAGCAGCGCGGCGTCCCCCAGGATCACCCCGCACGGGTGCATGGAGATGTGCCGGGGCAGGGAGTCCAGGCGTTCGGTGAGGTCCACCAGCAGGTCCAGCTGCGCCCCGCCGCGGCGCCCACCGTCCAAGCCGCCGCCGTCGTGGATGCCTGGGCCGTCAGTGCCGTCCGGCAGCTCGGAGCCATCCGTGCCGAAAGCGTCGTATTCGCGGTGGGAGCCGCCAAGCTCGCGGGATTCCCTGACGCGGGCGGCAAAGTCGCGCAGCTCCGGCTTCTCCTCCAGCGCCTCCCGGAAGGATCCGGCGGAGAACCGCCACAGCTGCTTGGCGATCCTGTCGATCTCCCCCTTGTCCATTCCCAGCGCAAGCCCGGCATCCCGGACGGCGCCGCGGGCCCTGTAACTGTTCTGCATGCTCATCAAGGTGACCCGCTCGGAGCCAAAGCGCTCAAAGATGCGCCGGTACACGTTGTGCCGTTCGGCGCTTTCGACGTCGAGGTCGATGTCCGGCAGCGTGGAGCGGTCCCGGGAGAGGAAACGCTCGAAGAGGAGGTCGTTGGCGATGGGGTCAACCGCGCTGATGCCCAGAAGGTAGTTGACCAGCGACGACGCACCGGACCCTCTCGCGGCCCGGCGCACCCCCATGGAGCGGATCATTTCAGAGACTTCCGCCACGGTAAGGAAGTAGGAGTCAAACTCCAGCCCGGAAATGGTTGTCAGCTCGGTCTCCAGCCGGTGGCGCACGGCCAGCAGCTTCTCCCCGCGCAACCCGGCGAAGCGGCGGTTCAGTCCCGCCTCGGTGCGCTGGCGCAGTTCCGCGGTGGCGGGCTGCGAGAGGCCCAGCACCTGGGATTCGGGTGTTCTGGGGGTTTTCCAGCCCAGATCCGCCACAGGGTCCAGCCGGCACTTGTCCGCCAGCTGGGCGGTGTTGGCCCACAACTGCCGAAGTTCGGCGCCGCCCCAGCCGCCCTGGTGGATGACCTCCCGTGCCACCACGGACATGTCTGCGGCACTTTTGAGCCACGCCCGGCCTGTGCGCTGCAGCCCCTCATGCCGGTCCAGCGCCCTCAGCGGCGCAATGTTCCGGGCGGCGTCCAGGACATCGGCGGTGGGTGCATCCACCTCCCGGGCGTAGCGGACCGCGTTGCTCAGCACGGCCGGCACATCAAATTCCTGCGCCAGCTTCAGCATGCGCACGGCGTGCGCGGTGCTCATGGGCGCACCGGGAGTGCTTTGGTGGCTGACGATCTCCACCACCATGGACCCCACGGGCATGGCTGCGCGCCATTTCAGGAACCTGGTCCTCGGCAACAGGTACCGGTTCCCGTTCAGGGCCCTCGCCACGGGCGAATCAGGCCCCAGCAGCACCGTCAGCGCCGGCTTGCCGCTCGATGAGTCCAGCACCCCCGCGGCCAGCTGCTCCAAGGTCAGCCCCACCCGGTTCCCGGGCTGGGCATGGGCTGACGAGATGAGCCGGCAGAGGGCCCCGTAGCCTGTCCCCGCCGGCAGGAGGGTGCCGCCATGGGCCAGCACCACCACCCGCCCCGCAGTCTCCAACCCGCCCGCGCCCTCCTCCAGCACAGCCAGGTCAACGCCGATGATGGGGTCGATGCCTCCCGCCATGCAGGCCTTCACATGCTTGACCGCACCGTAGAGCCCGTCCCGGTCGGCAATGCCCAGGGCATCCCCGTCGACGGCGGCCGCCTCCACCATTTCCTGCGGCCACGAAACACCGAAGTGGGCGCTGAAGGCGGAGGAGGTGTGGAGGTGGACAAAACTACGCACCGTCCAGCCCCTCCCCCGGACCCGGGCAAAAATCGTCGACGCCATCCAGAGGGTCGATGTCCTCCCCCTCCAGGGGGTCGTCGTCGGCACCGTCCAGGGCGCCGTCCGTACGAAAGGAGTCCTCCGCGTCATAAACCTTAATGACCCGCCACCTGCCGGCAGGCCGGTAGTGGGCCACATCAAGGCTGAAGGGCGGCGCCCCACCGTCACTGAGAACCATGCGCCAGATCTGGGTGTCAACGGCCCCCACCCCAGTGCCTGGCGGGAGTCGTTCGTCACGCTCCCACCAGGGCCGGCGCTCATACCAGCACAGGGGATGCGGGGCCACGTCGTACACCGTCCCGTGCCACACCAGCTGTGCCGGCTCCCCCTGCGCTGAATACATCACATCCACGGCCTCGCTAAAGATGCCCATGCACGTGCTCCCATCCCAGCCGGCGGCAGTTGCCGGCCCAAACCGCACACTGAATACCAGTGTCCAAATTTGATTAGTAAATATGTTCGATTGAGTTTCAGTGTACGCTCAATTCCATGCGGAAGTAACCGCTCGATTGGGAAGAACGCACGGTCCGGGCACCAGTTCGGCATCGATCGCGTTATGTAGATAGCTGACAATGCAACGGGCGTCTACCATGGGCTTACGGCCATTGGTTCAGGCGCGCTACCAGCGCCACAACGAATTTTAAGGAGCGTTCCATGACAGACATGGTCACCCTCATCGCCAAAACCACTCCGTTGGAGCGGGAGCTGAACATCACTTCCCGCACCGTGCAGCCAACCGACCTGACGCGCCTCGGTGAGCTTTACTTCACCGCCTACGACGCCGGCGTGGCCGGCGATTCACTCGAAGTGGCCATTGCCGACATGCAGGCCTCCATGGAGGGCAAGTACGGTCCTTTCCTGCCCGAGGCATCCCACGTTGCACTGGACGAGACCGGGAAGATCGTTGCCGCCGTGCTCGTGGTGGAACGCGCCGTGGGCGATGACACCCCGGACGCCCCCTTCATCATTGAGCTGGTCACGGACCGGGACCACCGCCGCCGCGGCCTGGCCGAGGACCTGGTCCTGGCCACCCTGGACACACTGTTCAACGATGGCCAGAAGGATGTTGCCCTGCGCGTGGAGGCCACCAACTCCGCTGCACTGGCCCTCTACCTGTCGCTGGACTTCCACCGCTGGTCCCCGGAGTCCGAAGAAGACTGACACCGGCACGACGGCGCACGGCCCGCCCGGGCTCCCGCCGGCTGAACCACGACCCCACTACACCTCAATGGCCTCGATCAATTCGGGGCCATTGTTGCGTACATTGCCCACCGCACTGCCAACCGGGTCCAGCTCCCACTCCGCGGCCAGGCCCCATGCCTCGTCCAGCGCGGCGGCCAGCAGCGGGCCGGCATCCTTGGTTGCGGGATCCAGCCATTCGGCCAGCCCTTCCCGGCCCAGCGGCAAGGGGAGCCGGTCATGCAGGGTGGCCAATTCGCCGTCGGGCGGGGAAGCCATGGTCAGAATGGTGCAGGAGAGCAGCCACTGGTCCGGGGCACCGTCCTCCTTGGCGGGATCCTTCCACCATTCATACAGCCCGGCAAAGGTGATGAGGGCGCCGTCGGGCGTGTGGACAAAATACGGCTGCTTGGTCTTGCCGTCGGGCGACTTTTTCCATTCGTAGTAGCCCTGGACCGGGACACCGCAGCGCCGGGCCTTTATGGCTGCCCGAAAGGTGGGCTTCTCGGCGGCCGTCTCGCTGCGGGCGTTGAAGGCGCGAACCCCAACAGCCGGATCCTTGGCCCAGCCCGGCACCAGGCCCCACTTGGCCACATGGACCTGGCGGTGCACGGCGCCGTCGATGAGCCGTTCCAGCACAATGGGCACGTCCGAGGTAGGTGCCACGTTCCATGAGGCGCGCAATTCGAGGTTGGCATCCGCCTCGGCTTCCAGCTCCGCCACGAGGTCTCCCACTGCCCTTGCCATCACATAGCGTCCGCACATGGAAACCATGGTGGCACACTTTCGGCCCCGGCGGGCCTGCTTTTTTCGCGCACGACGGCGTCTGCCGCGCCGGGGTGTCCGGCGCACGGTTGCACAGGGCTGCCACGGCAGCGTACCGGCGGCCAAGCCAGCGTTGCCGTCGCCTTCCCCCGTGCCGCAGCCGGTCATGACGCCGATAGTGCTTCATGATGCCGGGATCCCGGCCTCACATGGCGGGATCGGCGTCATTTTCCATATTTGTCCGCTCCAGCGGTGCAAAACCGGCCTCACATGGCGGGATCGGCGTCATCGATCGGGACCTGCACACGGTCCGAATTGACTATTCCGCAATCCGTCTTTCGTAACCGATCCACCGCAAGGCCTCCACATGGGCCGGCAGATTTGCCGCCCGAGATCAATAGGAAGTTCCCATGGCCTCACGGACCTGGCCGAGCGTCCGCTCCGCGATGGGGTTCGCATGCTGATTTCCCTGCTTCAGGATGTCCCGCAAGTGGGAACGGTCGCGGCCCAGCTCAGCCCTGCGCGCTCGGATGGGTGCGAGATGTTCATTGACAGATTCCGTGACCACCTTCTTCAGCTCACCAGAACCACCCGAGCCAACTTCCTCGGCAACATCCTGGGGATCGAGTTTCTGGCACAGGGCAGCCAACAGGATCAGGCTGGCAACCTCAGGCCGGACGAGCGGGTCATAGGTGATGTGACGGATTGAGTCGGTTTTGGCTCCGCGGATCAACCGTGCGGTTTCATCGGCACCGTCCGCCAAAGCTATGGCATTTCCGCGGCTCTTGCTCATCTTTCCACCATCGGTGCCCAGGAGCAGCGGAGCGGAGGACAGCAGCGCCTCCGGTTCTAAGAACACGTCCCCGCCAACCCCATACCTGCGGTTGAAGCGACGGGCTATGGTGCGGGTAAATTCCAGATGGGGCAGTTGGTCCTGGCCCACGGGAACCAGGTTTGATTTGCAGAAGAGCATGTCCGCGGCCTGGTGGAGCGGATAAGTGAACATCAGGCCGCTGACGGCGGATTGCTGTGAGTGCTTGATCTCATCCTTGATGGTGGGGTTCCGGCCCAGCCCTGCCACCGACACCAAGCTGAGAAACGGAAGCAGCAGCTGATTCAAGGCAGGGACGGCGCTGTGGGAATAAATTGTTGATTTCGCCGGATCCAAGCCCACGGCCAGGTAGTCCAGAACCAGATCCTCAACATTCCCGGACAGGTTTTCGGCCACATCGCGGTCGGCCAGGACTTGGTAGTCGACAATCAGCATGAAGGTGTTGACCGCCAAGTCCTGGAGCCGTGCCCTGTTTTGCAGGGTGCCGAAGTAGTACCCAAGGTGAAGCCGCCCGGCGGGCCTGTCTCCCGTCAACACCCGAAACTTTCCGGGGCCGTTCAGGATGCGAAGTTCAAGGGTCCTGGATGCGTCCTGAACAGCGGCGGCGCTCCGGTGTGTGTTTGCAGTTTCGTGCTTGGAATGTAGTTCTTTCGTCAGGAGAGGGCTCCTGGTCAGTTTTTTGGCACCGTGCGGACGGCGCCCCTGATTCAGGGCACAAAAAAGCCGTCCTTGCGAACGGCTGCGATTGGTCTCAAGGCATGGCCGTTCCTACAAGGAACGCCACCAGGCCGAGAGCCGTGAAAAATGCATGTCACGAGATTACACCACCATTCGGGCGCCTGTGCCTGGCCCCAGCCGGCCCTGGTGACGGCGGCACCAGGGGAGGCACCGCCGTCGAACGTGCCGAAATGCGGAATACTCTCGCCAACCAGTAGCGTTGTGCCAAGTAGCAAGCAATCTACCTTCAAGGAGCATTACCGTGGACTTCACTCCCGAGACCGGCACGATCACCATGTTCTCCACCACCTGGTGCGGCTACTGCAAGCGGCTGAAGAAGCAGCTGGATGCGGAAGGGATCGGCTACACGGAGGTCAACATCGAGGAAGTGGCCGGCACCGCCGAGCTCGTCGAGAGCCTGAACGACGGCAACCAGACCGTCCCCACCATCCTTTTCCCGGACGGCTCCGCCGCAACCAACCCGTCACTGAAGGACGTCAAGGAGCGCCTCGCCGCGTAGCCCCGTTCTGCACGCAGGACGCCCGGCCGTGTGCAACGCGACCTCAACATAGGAGCCCCATCAAGGCGCAACCATGTAACCTGTCAGGAACCCCATCCGATGTTCCCGGCAAGGGAACACATGCTGCTTGAAGGAGCTTTTCATGGTTAACCAGGTTGTTCACAGGGTCCAGGGCGCAGTGGTGCGCAGCAAGGACGCCCCCGTCACCCTCGAGACCGTCCTGGTGCCGGATCCGGGCCCGGGCGAGGTCCTGGTCGACATCCTCACCAGCGGCGTCTGCCACACCGACCTGCACTACAAGCAGGGCGGCATCAACGACGACTTCCCGTTCCTGCTGGGCCACGAGGCAACCGGCGTGGTCAACACGGTCGGCGCCGGCGTCACCAACGTGGTGCCGGGCGACCGGGTGATCCTGAACTGGCGCGCCGTGTGCGGCAACTGCCGCGCCTGCGCCAAGGGCCAGGCCCAGTACTGCTTCAACACGGCCAACGCCACGCAGAAGATGACCCTTGAGGACGGCACCGTCCTGTCCCCCGCACTGGGCATCGGCGCATTCATTGAAAAGACCCTCGTGGCTGCAGGGCAGTGCACCAAGGTCGACGCCGATGTGGACCCTGCCGCTGTGGGCCTCCTCGGCTGTGGCGTCATGGCGGGCCTCGGCGCCGCCATCAACACCGGCGGCGTCAAGCGCGGCGACTCCGTGGCCGTGATCGGCTGCGGCGGAGTCGGCTCGGCCGCCATCGCAGGTGCCGCCCTGGCCGGCGCCACCACGGTGATCGCGGTGGACCGCGACCCCAAGAAGCTGGCCGCCGCCAAGGCCTTCGGCGCCACCCACACGGTCGACGCCACCGCGGAGGATGCGGTCGTTGCCATCCAGAACCACACCGGAGGGTTCGGGGCAGATGTGGTGATCGACGCCGTCGGACGTCCCGAGACCTACAAGCAGGCCTTCTACGCCCGCGACCTGGCCGGCACCGTGGTCCTGGTGGGCGTGCCCACACCCGAGATGACCCTGGAGCTGCCGCTGCTGGACGTGTTCGGCCGCGGCGGCTCGCTGAAGTCGTCCTGGTACGGCGACTGCCTGCCCTCGCGCGATTTCCCCATGCTCGTGGAACTCTACAAGCAGGGCAAGCTGGACCTGGACGCCTTTGTCAGCGAACGCATCACCGTCAACGACATCGAAGCCGCGTTTGCCAAGATGGGCGAGGGCTCCGTGCTGCGGTCGGTGGTGGAGTTCGCATGAGCGCCCGCATTGAACGCCTGGTCACCTCCGGCACATTTTCGCTCGACGGCGGCACCTGGGACGTGGACAACAATGTGTGGATCGTGGGTGACGACGCTGAGGTTTATGTGATCGACCCCGCCCACGACGCTGCCGCCATTGCTGCGGCGGTGGGGGAACGCACCGTCAAGGCCGTGCTCCTGACACACGGCCACGACGACCACATCCGCTACGCCCGCGACTTTGCCACGCTGGTGGGTGCGCCGGTTCTCATGAACCCGGCGGACCAGATGTTGTGGGAGGACATCTACCCCGGCACCACGCCCGACGGGACCATCGCCGACGGCGACGTGTTTGAGGTGGGCGGCACGCGCCTGACCGCTCTGCACACCCCGGGCCATTCCCCCGGGTCCACGTGCTTCTACGCCGGAGATCTAGGCACAGTATTCAGCGGAGACACGCTGTTCAACGGCGGACCTGGCGCAACCGGCCGCTCCTATAGCGACTTCCCCACCATCGTGGAGTCGATTTCGGAGCGGCTCATGGTGCTGCCGGCGGAGACAGTGGTCAACACCGGGCACGGCGAATCAACCACGGTGGCCGCCGAGGCTGCTGGCATCACTGCCGCTCGGGACGGACTGTAACAGCACGGGACGGGCTGCAGGTCCCGCCCCGTCGAACGCACACAAGATGCCGATGTTCTTCAAGGACATCGGCATCTTCTGCACGTTCGACGCGTTTTACGCGTTGGGAACGGTAGTCGACTGGGCTGCAGGCCGCCTTCGCCCATTGAATCAGCAGCACATGCGATTACGGTAGTCTGCCACCAGTTGAAACTGCAGTACCTGCGATAAATCCCGAAGATTTATCGCAGGTACTGCAGTTTCAAACGCACGCTGCGCAGGTACTGCAGTTTCAAACGCACGCTGCGGTTCCGAACAAGGCTAAATCAGTTGGCTGTGCTTCTCGTACGCCGCCAGCACGCCGGCCTCCACGTCGTCCACCGTGACGCCCGGGCGCAGGTCCTCAACGGCGCCTGCGGTGGCCGGATCCCAATCCAGCCCCAGCGCCGAGTAGCAGTCAGTCAGGACTTTGCGGATCGGGGCGGAATTTTCCACCACAATGACGGAGCTGAACAGCCAGGCCCCCGACACCACGCGCTGGGCGGTTCCCACCAGTTTGATGCTGTGCCCCGGCTGGCTTCCACGGGAGGAGCCTCGCCCAAAGACACTGAACTCCCCCGGGCAGTATTCACCCGGAATCTCCCCCACGCCGGCATCGACGCCCAGAGACTGCAGGGCCTCCGTGAACAAGTCGCCGAAGAAGGCAAAACGCGCCTTCGCCCCGGCTATCGCGTCGCCCTCGCGCTGGATGTGGTCCACGACCAGCGTGCCCTGGTGGTAGGCCGCAGCCCGGCCTCCGGCACGCCGCACAGCCGGCACGAAGCCGTTGTCCCGGGCAGCCTGTTCCGCCGCTGCGAATCCCGGCATTTTGGCATCCCGCTGGCCAAAGGCCACGGTGGGTTCGGGCCGGTAGAAGCGCAGCATCGCCTCGCGGCTGCCCGCCTTCACCTCGGCCAGCAGGTCCAGGGCGCGGTCGAGGTCGGCTGCGGCTCCGCTGTTGGACACCTGGCGGTGGACCTGCAGCGCAGGCGCCATCAAGGCGTTCACTGTTCGTGAGGGAGGGGACGAACCGTCAGGATCTGCTCCGAGCGGCCAAAGGGCCCCTCCACGTCGTGGAGCACGGAGGAGGTCAGCCCAACACCGTCGTGCCCGATGGTGACGGAGGTGTCCAGGCCGAGCCATTCGCCCACCGGCTCGCGGTAGAGGTGGATCGACAAGTCGACATTGGGGTACATCCAGCCACCGGGTTCCGGGACCATGCGGGCGGCGATGCCGTTGGCGCTGTCCACCAGGCCCATCAGGCGCACCAGCGCGGAGGAGTGTTCCCCGCCGTCGAGCATGGTGTAGGGGCTGTGCAGCCAGGCGCGGCCGCGGCCAGGCCGGTGCTCGGGCAGGGCGCGGCCTTCCAGTGTCTTGATGAAACCGCCCGGCCACATGCTCATGCCGCCCCAAGGCTCGGCGTCTTCCGGCACGCCCAGGGATTCATCCTCATAGAATTCGACGGCGGACGTGTCGCCATTTTGCAGCCGCCAGGCCGTCGCGCGGACGGCGGGGCGCCCTGCGGCCAGCATCTCCGCCTGGACCAGCTCGATGGTCCGGCCGGGCCGCAGCAGGGTGGTTTCGATCGTGAATTCGCCGGCCGGGATCATGCCCAGGATGTCAAAGTTGATGCGGACCAGGCGCATGTCGTCGCGGGGTTCGAACTGCTCCAGGGCGTGGACGAGAAGGCCGGCAACCGGGGCCATGTGCTGCTCGTGCGGGTTCCAGGCGCCCTGGGCGTGGGCAGTCGATTCGTAGCGGTTCGCGCCGAGGTGGCGGTAGTAAGAGGTTGCTTCGACGGCGGTGATGGTTGAGGTGTGGTGCATGGGAACGACTCTACCGCCAGCGGCCACAGGTGCCGAAAACCCGGTGCGTCAGGCCTCGGAGGTGGCGGTGTGTTCGGGTGCGGAGATCTCGGCGCCCATGACGGGGCAGTCATCGACGGCACTTCGGTCCAGCTTGCGGTTGCGGGACACGCGGAACAGGTGCAGGCCCAGTGCCGCGGCGCCCACGGCCAGGACCAGGAGGACCAGCGCCAGGGGTGAGCCGGCCGCGGCGGCGATGGCGGCGTCGAACGCGGCCAGGCCGATTGTGGCGTAGATGCAGGCCCAGGCAATGGAGCCCGCGATGGTGGCGGGGATGTAGCGGCGCAGCGGCATGCGGCCCAGCCCGGCGGCCATGTTGACGGCAGTCTGGAAACCAATGGTCAGGAAACTGACGCTGACGGCGGGGGCGCCCCAGCGTGCAATGAGCTTTTCGGCACGCAGCACTGCCGGGGAATCCAGGTACTTTTGCATCTTGGTCTTGCGCCCGCCGGCGGCAATCCCGCGGCCGGCCCAGTAGGTGCCGTTGGAACGAAGCATGACGATGGCGAAGAGAATGAGAAAGGCCCACGCAAACGGAAGTGAAACGATGCTGTCCATCATGAGTGCGAGCAACCCCCTGGGGAAAATAATATAGCCACAGAATCCTGCGCTATTAGCCTTACCTTATCGTATAGACACTTGGTGGGGTTAGCCCAATCAAAGGGTGTGACACTCGACATTCGGCCGCCGTTTACCGCCCGTCCCGCCCGGCGTAGCATCGAAGAAGCGGCAACTTTGACACGACCATGAGGGGACCGCCATGGCAGGCACCGATCTACCCGAACTCGCAACTGGCTGCTGCATCGCGGGCGGCGGCCCGGCCGGGATGATGCTGGGGCTGTTGCTGGCACGCGCCGGCGTCAACGTCGTCGTGCTGGAGAAGCACGCAGACTTCTTCCGCGACTTCCGCGGGGACACCATCCACCCCTCCACCTTGGACCTGATCGACCAGCTGGGGCTGCGCGCGAAGTTCATGGCCACTCCGCAAAACAGCATCACCACCTTGGACGTCGTGATCCGCGGCATCCGCCTGCGACCCGTGGACTTCGGCACCCTCCGCGGCCCGAACAAGCGCATCGCGCTCATGCCGCAATGGGATTTTCTGGAAATGCTGGCCGGAGCAGGCAGGGAGCTGGGCACCTTCCGCCTGCTCATGGGCACGGAGGCCACCGGGCTGCTGTACGACGGCGGATCCTCCTCCGACGATGCACCGTCCGGTCCCGTTCGGGGCATCGTTGCGGACGGACCCGGCGGCCCGCTGCACATCCGGGCCCCTTTGACAGTGGCCGCGGACGGCCGCGGCTCCACGCTCAGAACCGCCGCCGGGCTGGCACCCCGGGCGCTGGGGGTGCCCATTGACGTGTTGTGGTTCCGGCTGCCGACCCCGCCGTCGCCTCCCCCGGACACCCTTGGCTATGTACGCCGCGGCACCATACTGATCACCATCCCCCGCACCGGCTACTACCAAATGGGAATGATTGTTCCCAAGGGCGCCTTCACCGCCATCCGGTCAGCCGGACTCCCCGCCTTCCGGAACCGCATCGCGGCCGCCGCGCGGCTGCTCGCGCCTGTCCTGCTGGCCGGAACCGACACCGCGGACGCCTTGCGCCTGATCCAGCGGCGGCGCGAACGGCCGGTCCGGCTGATGCAGCCGATCCAGCAAAAGATGCACACCAGGCTCTCCAACCTCGGCGATGGCGCCGACACGCCGATGACCCCGCTGCAGGCCCGCCTGGCCACGCTGGCAGCCAAGGCCGCGCAACCCGTCATGGCGCGCCTTGTGGGCCGGGGCTTCCTCCCCGAGAAGCTCCACCGCGGACAGCTCTAGCTGCCGCCCGGCCGCGCAACAACTCCCGAATGTGAGTTAGTGCACATTAACGGAAACCCATACTACGATCGTCACATGACCACTGAAGTTCATGAATCCTACGCGTCCGGAACTACTGCAACACCCCTGCTGGAAGAGACGATCGGCGCCAATTTCCAACGCACCGCCGAGCTCTTCCCCGACAGGGAGGCGCTCATTGACAAGCCGTCCGGCCGCCGCTGGAGCTATGCCGAGCTCAACCGTGACGTCGACGCCCTGGCCCGCGGCCTGCTCGCCGCCGGGGCGGCCAAGGGCGACCGGGTGGGCATCTGGGCACCCAATGTTCCCGAATGGGTCCTGCTGCAATATGCCACCGCCAAAATCGGCGCCATCCTGGTCAACGTCAACCCGTCCTACCGCGCCCACGAGCTCACGTACGCGGTCCAGCAATCCGGCATGAAGATGATCGTCGCGCTCCCCGGCTTCAAGGGTTCCGACTACCAGGGCATGATCACCGCGGCCGCCGCCAACTGCCCCGGGTTGGAGGCGGCGGTCTATATCGGCGCGCCCTCCTGGGACGCACTCATCGCAGGCGGGGAAACGCTGCCGGCGGACGCCGTCGGACATGCCATGGCGCAGCTGGACGCCGGCGACCCCATCAACATCCAGTACACCTCCGGCACCACCGGCTACCCCAAGGGCGCCACCCTGAGCCACCGCAACATCCTAAACAACGGCTACTTCGTCACCGAGACCCTGGGCTTCACCGAGCAGGACCGGCTGTGCGTGCCGGTGCCGTTCTACCACTGCTTCGGCATGGTCATGGCCAACCTGGGCGCCATGACACACGGGGCTGCGATCGTGATCCCGGCCCCCGCCTTTGATGCCGCCGCCACCCTGCGCGCCGTCGAGGAGGAGCGGTGCACGGCACTGTACGGGGTGCCCACCATGTTCATCGCAGAGCTCGGCCTGCCCAATTTTTCCGAGTACGACCTCTCGACCCTGCGCACCGGGATCATGGCCGGCTCCCCCTGCCCCGTGGAGGTCATGCGGCGCACCATGTCGGAAATGCACATGGAGGGCGTGTCGATCGCGTACGGCATGACGGAGACCTCGCCGGTGTCGATGCAGACCCTGATGGACGACGACGTCGCGCACCGGACGGAGACAGTGGGCCGGGTACACCCCCACCTTGAGGTGAAGGTTGTGGACCCCGCCACCGGGGAAACCGTCCCGCGGGGCGTTGCCGGGGAGTTCTGTACACGCGGCTATTCCGTCATGCTGGGCTATTGGAACGACCCCGCAAAGACCGCCGAGGCCGTTGACGCCGACCGCTGGATGCACACTGGAGACCTTGCCGTCATGTACGACGACGGCTACGTCAACATTGTGGGACGCATCAAGGACATGGTGATCCGCGGCGGCGAGAACCTGTATCCTCGGGAGATCGAGGAGTTCCTCTACCAGCACCCGGACATTGCCGACGTCCAGGTCATTGGCGTTCCGGACGAACGCTACGGCGAGGAGCTGTGCGCCTGGCTGCTCATGAAACCCGGTGCGGCGGCGCTGGACCAGGCGGCCGTGGCAGCCTACTGCGAGGGCCGCCTGTCCCGGCACAAGATCCCGCGCTATGTGCTGGTGGTGGATGAATTCCCCATGACGGTCACCGGCAAGGTGCGCAAGATGGACATGCGCGAACGCACCGTGGAGATTCTGGGGCTGGGGCAGCGCTGACCGGTCCGTCCAGTCAGGGAGCCGGCAGGTACCGCGCGGACCCCGCCGGAAGGGCTACCTCTTGTGAAGCACCACGTGGAGGCTGCGGAACCCTGCCAGCGGATGTGTTTCGCGGACGTTTTCCGCGCCCTCGGCCGGCTCGATGAGCGTCGTGGCCGCCAGCAGTTCGGTGGTGGCCGACCGCAGCTCCATGGTGGCGAGGGTCCGCCCGGGGCAGACATGCTTTCCGATGCCGTAGACCAGGTTGTTCGGGGCGTTTTCTTCCGGACGGAACCCGTCGGGATCGCCAAAGACGGCGGGGTCGCGGTTCGCGGACACCCAGTCAAGGTAGACCCGCTGGCCCTTGCGGATGGACACGCCGCCCACCTCAACGTCCCGGGTGGCGATGCGGCGGTTCGACAGGAACGGGTTGTCGATCCGCAGCATTTCGTCGATGGCCGCGTTCACGTAGGGTTCGTCGTCGATGCGCCGGCGCATGTCCGCCTGCAGCTCCGGGTGCTGCGCCAGATGGTTCACGATGGAGCCCATGCACCGGGAGATGGTGCCCAGGTCCCCCGCAGTCCAGTTGCGCAGGATGCTGACAATTTCACTCAACAGCAGCGGCACGTCGCCCACGAAGTCGTGGGCGAGCTCATCGGTGGGGTCCACGGGCACGCCGCGCCCGCCAATGCGGCCCATGCGGCGGGCGTTGACAAGGTCCGTGATGATCTTGTCGAAGCGCTGCGCAATCGCCGTTGTCTGGTCCAGTTCGCCGGACCGCGTTGCCGCGTGGTTGTCCTCCATCCACTGCAGCAGTGGCTGCTCGAGTTCGGCAGGCCAGCCCAGCCACCGGCTCTGGGCGCGCACCGCAAAGCCCCGGCCAAAGCCACCCACCACGTCAACGGAAACGCCGTCGGCCACGCCAGCCAAAAGCTCCCGCGCAACCTGCCGGCACTGGGGCTCCAGGGCGGCCGAACGCTCCGGATTCATGAATTTGTCCACCACCGCCCGGTAGCGGCAGTGTTCGGCGCCATCCATCCCATTGGGCACATTCAGGTGCTCTGAGACGGCTGATGAGAAGGTCTCATGGTCCAGTGCTGCGGCCATGACGTCGGCGTGGCGGCGCAGCCACACAGGTTCAAGGTGCGGGGTGGAGGCAGTCATGCCTTCACGGTAGCAAATGCGGGCCTTCGTTTCAGTGCCGCAGAATATTCAGTGCCGCAGCCGACGGCGGAGCCCGGGCCACGCCTTTTCGAAGCCCGGGTGCAGCGGCAGTCCCGCCACGTCCTCCGGGTCAAACCATTCCAGGGCAAGGCTTTCGGGATCGCTGATGACGGCCTCAAAGGGCTCGACGGCGGCCACCACCACGGTGGTGTAGCTCCAGTACCCGATGTCCCAGACGGAGGTGAACAGCAGCTCGACGTTCTCCCGCGGCACCCCGGCTTCTTCCCAAGCCTCGCGCAGTGCGCCGTCCACCGCGGCCTCGCCCTCATGGAGGGCTCCCCCCGGCAGGCCCCACGTGCCGCCATGATGCGACCAGACGGCCCGGTGTTGCAGCAGGACTCCGCGTCCGCCGTCGGACACCAGGAGCCCGGCGGAACCAAACTTTCCCCAAAACTTTCCGTCAGGGCCTTCGACCCAGGCGTCGCCGGGATTGCGCGTGCTGCCGAGGTGCCCAGGACGCACGGGCGCCGCGGCGTCCTGGATGAACCGGGCCGTCGCGGCGCTGTGCTGTGCGTGGGTGTTGCGCTCATTCATGTGTTTCACAGTACCAACTGCAGGTACCGCGGGCGCGGCACCAGGTGGCTAGAATTCCTTGTCGAGGAAACCGGGCCGGGCCTGGAGGTGCTGGTCGGGGTAGACGGACTTGTGCGCGGCAACATCCCTGATGTTCTTCTGCACGGCCACCACGGCGAACAGGCTCATGGCGAAGCCGATGCCGTAGAAGCCCTTCTCCGACAACAGCAGCTCGGCGTTCCACAGCCCGATGGCCAGGAGCAGGAGCGAGGCGAGCAGGGCAAACCAGGCAATGCCGAGGTAGATGGGCGTGACCGGGATGTCCTCAGCCTTGTCGCGGACGGCCTTCTGCAGCGACACTGCCGCAAAAAGCCCAAACAGGAACACTGTCAGGTAGAAGCCCTTCTCATTGAGCTCCATTTTCGCGTTCCAGAGCCCGATGAAGTACACCGCCATGCCCAGCCCCAACGCAATCCAGGACGCCCCGATGAACGCTCCTGTCGGCTTCCCCAGCTGATTTGCCTCGCTCATGCGACTGCTCCCCTATCCACGTGAATGATTTTATCTATTGTATGGACTAACAGCATATGCGACCCCGCACCCAAGGCCCGTCATGTTGCACGAAATTGCCCGCATGCCGGACCATGTGCTCCTCCCTGCACGCTCGCCGGCGGCTCGATGCAGCCGTACGGAAGCAACGGGGTCAGCCCCGCGGGGACTCCCGCGGTGGATTGTGCATGAACTCAAACCGGATGCCGCTGGCCTCTGCGACGAAGGAAGCGTAGTACCGCTCATTGAACCTTGGATAGGGTTTCGGCTCCCGCACAACGGTCCACCCGGCGCCCACCGCAGCGGCGTGCAGGCGGTCCACCTCATCTCGCGATTCCATGGCAAAGGCGAGGTGCTGCCATCCCGCCCGTCCTTGCAGGTGCCCGCCCGGCTCCCGCGCCGGAAAGACGATCAACTCGGTCTCGTCGCCGTGCTGCCAGGAAATGCTGTCGTCCCCGTCGTAGCCACAGGTGTACCCCAACGCCGTGAGTACCGGGTGAAACTGCTTCCGTGCAGTGTCCAAGTCAACAACTGTCATGCCAAGATGATCAACCAATGTCATGGGCACAGTATTGCCGCTCAAGGGCCAGTTCAACAAGGTGCACTGGCAGGGGCGCCGTGGCCAGCATGTTTTCTGCGCCCCGGCCTACGTCCCCGGCAAGCCGGCCCGCCGCTGCCGCATTGCAGCGGGCAAGGGAAAGGCCCGAACCCGCGAGATTTCGCAGGTCCGGGCCTTGCCCGGGCTAATCAGCAGTGACTTCGCGAAACAACCCTTAGAAGTCCCAGTCGTCGTCTTCGGTGTTGACGGCCTTGCCGATGACGTAGGAGGAGCCCGACCCGGAGAAGAAGTCGTGGTTCTCATCCGCGTTCGGGGACAGCGCCGACAGGATGGCCGGGTTCACATCAGTGACCGCTGCCGGGAACATGGCCTCGTAGCCGAGGTTCATGAGCGCCTTGTTGGCGTTGTAGTGCAGGAACTTCTTGACGTCCTCGGCCAGGCCAACGGAGTCGTAGAGGTCGTGCGTGTACTGCACTTCGTTTTCGTAAAGCTCGAAGAGCAGGTCGAAGGTCCAGGCCTTCAGCTCTTCCTTGCGCTCTTCCGGAACGGTCTCCAGGCCCTTCTGGTACTTGTAGCCGATGTAGTAGCCGTGCACGGCCTCATCACGGATGATCAGGCGGATCAGGTCGGCGGTGTTCGTCAGCTTGGCCCGTGAGGACCAGTACATGGGCAGGTAGAAGCCCGAGTAGAACAGGAAGGACTCCAGCAAGGTGGAGGCGATCTTGCGCTTGAGGGGGTCGTCGCCGTAGTAGTAGGACTCAATGATCTGAGCCTTCTTCTGCAGGTTCACGTTCTCGACCGACCAGCGGAAGGCCTCGTCGATTTCCTTCGTGGAGCACAGGGTGGAGAAAATCGAGGAGTAGCTCTTGGCGTGCACCGATTCCATGAACGCAATGTTCGTGTAAACGGCTTCCTCGTGCGGGGTGATGGCGTCCGGGATCAGCGAGACGGCGCCCACGGTGCCCTGCAGGGTGTCCAGCAGGGTCAGGCCGGTGAACACGCGCATGGTCAGCAGCTGCTCATCCGGGGTCAGTGTGGCCCACGACTGGATGTCGTTGGACAGCGGCACCTTCTCCGGCAGCCAGAAGTTGTTGCACAGGCGGTTCCAGACTTCCACGTCCTTCTCGTCCTCAATGCGGTTCCAGTTGATGGCGGTAACGTGGTTCGCCAACTTCAGCTTGTCCGGGGTCATCGCTGCTTCTCTCCTTGATATAAAACCTGGGTGGCCCTGAAGGCCAAGTCAATCTTAAGCCAAAGGCACGACGGCGGGAGGAACCGCCGTCGTGCTCTTCAGTTTTGGTCAAGCCCGCCTAAGAATCAAAGGCACACTTGATACAATTCCTGCTACAGCTGGCAGGAGACGCAACCCTCCACCTCGGTCCCTTCCAGCGCGAGCTGGCGGAGGCGGATGTAGTAGATGGTCTTGATGCCCTTGCGCCAGGCGTAGATCTGGGCCTTGTTGATGTCGCGCGTGGTGGCGGTGTCCTTGAAGAACAGCGTCAGGGACAGGCCCTGGTCCACGTGCTGCGTCGCGGCGGCGTAGGTGTCGATGATCTTCTCGAAGCCGATCTCGTACGCGTCCTTGTAGTACTCGATGTTGTCGTTCGTCAGGTACGGGGCCGGGTAGTACACGCGGCCCAGCTTGCCTTCCTTGCGAATCTCGATCATGGAGGCGATCGGGTGGATCGAGGACGTGGAGTTGTTGATGTAGCTGATGGAACCAGTGGGCGGGACGGCCTGCAGGTTCTGGTTGTAGATGCCGTGCTCCATGACGGAGGCCTTGAGCTCGCGCCAGTCATCCTGCGTGGGGATGTGGACGCCGTCGAACAGCTCCGTGACCTTGGCGGTCTGGGGAACCCATTCCTGGTCCGTGTACTTGTCGAAGAACTCGCCGCTGGCGTACTTGGAGTTCTCGAAGCCCGCGAAGGTGCTGGCGGTTTCGATGGCCAGCAGGTTCGAGGCCCGGATGCAGTGGTAAACGACCGTGTAGAAGTAGATGTTGGTGAAGTCCAGGCCCTCTTCGGAGCCGTAGTGGACGCGCTCACGGGCAAGGTAGCCGTGCAGGTTCATCTGGCCCAGGCCAATGGCGTGCGACTGGTCGTTGCCCTTGGCGATGGAGGGCACGCTGGTGATGTTCGACATGTCGGAGACAGCCGAGAGCGTGCGAATGGCCGTCTCGATGGTGCTGCCGAGGTCAGGCGAGTCCATGGCCTTGGCAATGTTCAGCGAGCCCAGGTTGCAGGAGATGTCCTTGCCGACCTCTGCGTAGGAGAGGTCGTCGTTGTACGTGGTGGGTGCCGAAACCTGCAGGATCTCCGAGCAGAGGTTGCTCATGATGATCTTGCCTTCGATCGGGTTCTCACGGTTCACCGTGTCTTCAAACATGATGTACGGGTAGCCGGACTCGAACTGGATCTCGGCCAGGGTCTGGAAGAACTCGCGCGCCTTGATCTTGGTCTTCTTGATCCGGGCGTCGTCAACCATCTCGTAGTACTTCTCGGTAACCGAGACGTCGGAGAACGGCATGCCGTAGACCTTTTCAACGTCGTACGGGGAGAACAGGTACATGTCCTCGTCGCGCTTGGCCAGCTCAAAGGTGATGTCGGGGATGACAACGCCCAGGGAGAGGGTCTTGATGCGGACCTTTTCATCGGCGTTCTCGCGCTTGGTGTCGAGGAAGCGGTTGATGTCCGGGTGGTGCGCGTGCAGGTACACGGCACCGGCACCCTGGCGGGCACCGAGCTGGTTGGCGTAGGAGAAGCTGTCTTCGAGGAGCTTCATGACGGGGATGACGCCGGAGGACTGGTTCTCGATCTGCTTGATGGGCGCGCCCACTTCGCGGATGTTGGTCAGGGCGAAGGCCACGCCGCCGCCGCGCTTGGAGAGCTGCAGTGCGGAGTTGATGGAGCGGCCGATGGACTCCATGTTGTCCTCGATGCGCAGCAGGAAGCAGGAGACGAGCTCGCCGCGCTGTGCCTTGCCGGCGTTCAGGAAGGTGGGGGTGGCGGGCTGGAAGCGGCCGTCGATGATTTCATCGACGATCTTCAGGGCCAGTTCCTCGTTGCCGCGGGCCAGGTGCAGCGCAACCATGCACACGCGGTCCTCGTAGCGCTCCAGGAAGCGGTTGCCGTCGAAGGTCTTCAGCGTGTAGGACGTGTAGAACTTGAAGGCGCCCAGAAAGGTCTCGAAGCGGAACTTCTTCTTGTACGCGTGGTTGTAGAGTTCGCGGGTGAAGTTCATCGTGTACTGGTCAAGCGTTTCACGCTCGTAGTACTCGTTCTTCACCAGGTATTCCAGCTTCTCTTCCAGGTCGTGGAAGAACACCGTGTTGTTGTTCACGTGCTGCAGGAAGTACTGGCGGGCGGCGGCCTTGTCCGCGTCGAACTGGATCTCACCCTTGGAGTTGTAGAGGTTGAGCATGGCGTTGAGCTCGTGGTAGCCCAAGCCCTCCCATGCTGCGGGCATGTCCTTTGAGTTCTTCACTGGTGATTCTTGTTCTGAGACAATCGTGTCCAAAATTCTTCCAATCCTTCGCGAACGCGGTCCACGTCTTCGGACGTGCCCATGAGTTCAAAACGGTATAAATGCGGTACGTGGCACTTTTCGGAGACAATGTCCCCGGCCAGGCAGTAAGTGGTTCCGAAGTTTGTGTTCCCGGCGCCGATGACGCCGCGGATCAATTTGCGGTTTTCCTCCACATTGAGGAACTTGATGACTTGTTTTGGCACGGCCCCGCGCCTGGTCTCCCCGCCGTAGGTGGGGAGGACCAGGACGAAGGGTTCCTGGGCCAGAAGGGTGTCTTCGTAGGTGTAGATCGGCAGCCGGGCCGCTTCAACCCCGAGCTTCTCCATGAAGCGGTGGGTGTTGTCGGAGGCTGAGGAAAAATAGATCAGCCTGCTGGTGGCATATCTGCTTGCTGGTGCACCTACAGCTTGTTCTGCTGCAACTGCTGACATGGCTTTCGCTCTCCAACGATTTCTGTTGCCTGTGTGGGGCCGGCCGATTTGCCGGCCAGCCCCACTGGGCGTGCATTGCGCACGTTAAGTTTTAGGTGGATCCTGCGGGCGGGCCCGCCGTCCGCTACGCTACGACGGCGGCCTCTACGGCGGCGGCCAGTTCCGCGATCTTGTCCGGGCGGAAGCCTGACCAGTGGTCGGCGTCGGTGATCACAACGGGGGCCTGCTGGTAGCCCATGCTCAGCACGTGTTCCAGGGCTTCCGGATCGGTGGAGATGTCCACGCTCTGGTAGGTGATGCCCTTCTTGTCCAACGCGCGGTACGTTGCGTTGCACTGGACACATGCAGGCTTGGTGTAAACCGTGACGGTCATGATCTGTTCCCCTTATTTGTCTAAATCTGACTCTGTGGCGGCCCTCTTCAGGCCCACTCGCTGTCGGTGGGACCTTTCGCTTCACGCCACGGTCTCGCCAGCTGTTCGAGCTGTTTCAGCGTCTCCGTCAGGATCGGCTGGAATCTGTAATAGATACTACATGTAGTGCACGCACTCCCGGTTGACCCCTACATGATGTATTACAAGTATGTCATTTTATGCACCGTCCGTCCACAGGCCAGACGAATTAAAAGCGCTAGAACTCAAGGTTTAATCTTCGCTATCCACAGCTTGTGGAGTACTTAACCACAAAAAAATCCCCCGCGTGTCGGAAGTGTCCGGCGTGTCGCGGGGGTCGGGTTTTAGTGGCCGGCACAACATGTTGTGCCGGGCATCGTGAGCCGCACAACACCCTCCGCCGGTTGCGGCACACCCGGCGGGTGGCGGGGTCCCGGCGAACTCCTCGGCAAGGGGCAGGCACCCGTCTATGCTTGCAGTGAAGCCTGCTGCAACCTGAAAGAGGCCCCGTGATCAACCCGCTCCACCTGCGCACGCTGCTGGAAGTCATCAGGCGCGGATCCTTCGCCGCGGCCGCCACCCAACTGGGGTACACGGCGTCGGCCGTTTCCCAGCAGATGGCGGCCCTGGAACGCGACAGCGGGGTGCGCCTGTTCCAGCGCTCCGCCCGCAGCGTGGCACCCACCGAGGCGGCCCTGGTCATGGCCCGGCACGCCGGCAAGGTGTTGACGGACATTGACGCGCTCCTCGCAGCCAGTGCCCGGACGGACGAGGGAACCCGGCAGGAATTGCGCCTGGGCATTTTCCCGTCGCTGGCCACGCACGTGCTGCCGCCCTTGCTGCGCAGCCCAGAGTGGCCGGGGCTGGGAATCAACCTGCATGTTTCAGTCGGTGAGCCGCAACAGACCATCGGCGGGCTGCGCAGCGGGGGCGAGCTTGACGTGGCGCTTGTCTACCAGGTGGGGCAGTCGGGCCTGGCCTGGCCGCACAGCCTGAACCGGCAGTGGATCGGCGACGACAACTTCCGTGTGGTGCTTCCTGCGGCTTGGGGCATTCGCCCGGGGTCGGTGGTGGAAGCCGCCCAACTCTCCGACATGCCTTGGATCATGCACCACCCCGGCACATCCGACGCCACGGTGATTGAACGGCTCTTTGCAAGCTGCAACGTCTATCCGCGCGTGGCCGCCTACAGCGACGACTTCAACGCCACACTGCAGTTGGCCAGCGTGGGGCTCGGCGCCGCACTGGTGCCGGAACTGGCACTGCGCAGCAGGCCGCACAACGTGGTGGTGCTGGACGTGCCGGAGATCCGGCTGGCCCGGAACATCTTCGCCCTGCTCATCAACGAGCACCAGGGCGCCCGCGTCAAGGTGTTTGTGGACAAGCTGGCGGCCATCCTGCAAGAGGTGACCGGCGCCAGCGCGGTGGATCCCACGCCTTGAACCAGAGTGCGGACGGCTGCGGCGTCCCGCGCGGGGCCACGCGCCCGGCTGCCGCTCCCCTGCGGCTCAGCCCTTCCGGAACTTCCTCGCCGGCGCCACGATCCGCTTGATGATCTGCTTCTTCACGGTGCCAAACGGAGGGTAGATGAAACCCAGCGTGTCCGGCGACAGCGGCTTCTCCAGCACGGCCTTGTGGTGCGAGAAGGTGTCGATCGAATGCTGCCCGTGGTAGCTGCCCATGCCGGACTCCCCCACCCCGCCAAACGGCAGCCCCGGCACGGACAGGTGCGCCACCGGCACGCCGAAGTTCAGGGCCCCCGACGACGTCTGTTCCGTGAAGTCCTTCCGCACGCCCTGGTCCTCGCTGAAGACATACAGGGCCAGCGGCTTCTCCCGTTCGTTGATGAAGGCGATGGCCTCTGCAGCCGATCCCACTGTGACAAGGGGCAGCAGCGGGCCGAAGATTTCTTCCTCCATGACCCTGGATTCGGCATCGACGTGCAGCACGGTGGGCTCAAAGTACCGGGTTGCGGCGTCGGTGCCGCCGCCGGCAACCAGGGCGGACCCTGAATCTGATGCCAGATCGGCCTCCAACAGCCCGGCCAGCCGCCCAAATGCGGCGTCGTTGATGATCCGCCCGTACGCCAGGCTGTGTGCGGGCTCGGCACCGTACAAGTCCTCTATGGCGAGCGGAAGTTCCTTTGCAAGCTTGGCCAGGGCCGCGTCTGTGCCGAGCACATAGTCGGGGGCCACGCAGGTCTGCCCGGCGTTCATGAACTTCCCCCAGGCGATGCGGCGCGCGGCGGCAACCATGTCAACGGACTCGTCCACGTACACCGGCGACTTCCCGCCCAGCTCCAGCGTGACCGGCGTGAGGTGCTTCGCGGCGGCGGCCATGACGATCCGGCCCACCCGCCCGTTGCCGGTGTAGAAGATGTGGTCAAAGCGCTGCGCCAGCAGCCCGGTGGTCTCCGGGACCCCGCCCTCCACAATGCTCACGGCACCGTCCAGGTATTTCGGCACCCAGCGGGCCAGGGCGGCAGAACTGGCCGGGGACATCTCACTCGGCTTCCCGACGACCGTGTTGCCGGCGGCGAGTGCCCCAATGATGGGGGCCAGCAGCAGTTGGATGGGGTAGTTCCAGGGCGCAATGACCAGCACGACGCCGAGCGGGTCCAACACCGTGGCGGCGCGGGCCGGGGCGAGCGCCAGCGGCACCTGCGCCTTGCGCGGCTTGAGCCAGCCCTCGAGGTGCTTGACGGTGTGCGCGATCTCGGAGGTGAGGAAGCCGATCTCCGTCAGCCAGGCTTCGGCGGGGTGCTTGCCAAGGTCGGCGGCCAGTGCCGCGGCGAAGTCGTCGCGGTGTTCCAGCAGCATCTGGTTCATCGCCTTCAGCTGCTCCAACCGCCATGCCAACGGCCGGGTGGCGCCGCTCTTGAACACCGCCCTCGCCGCGTCAACGGTGCCCTGGATGCCTGTCACTGCCTGCTCTGCGCTCATGGTTTCAATCTACCCGTTCCCTCCCCGCTCTGTGACGCGGTTGTTGCACCCCGACGACGAAAGCAAGCGCTTTCCGATGCAATAGCTGCGTCACAGATCGGGAGGGGCGGGCGTTAACCAACGACGGCGGCACCCGGCTTTCGCTTGCCGCGAAAGGCGGGTGCCGCCGTCGTACAGGGTCAGGCAGGCCTCGGCCTGCGAGGCCCACAGAGCCCGTCAGGCGCGGGTGCTAGACGAGCTGCGCGCGGACTTCCTTGGTGGCGTTGACCAGGTTGCGCAGGGACTCCTCGGTCTCCACGTAGCCGCGGGTCTTCAGGCCGCAGTCGGGGTTGACCCAGAGCTGGCGGGCCGGCACGTGCTTGACGGCGGTGCCCAGCAGTTCGGAGACCTCGGCCTGGCCCGGGACGCGGGGGCTGTGGATGTCGTAGACGCCGGGGCCCACGCCGCGGCCGAAGCCGTGGGCCTCGAGGTCGTTGACCACATCCATGCGGGAGCGGGCGGCCTCGATGGAGGTGACGTCGGCATCCAGTCCGTCGATGGCGTCGATGATGACACCGAACTCCGAGTAGCAAAGGTGCGTGTGGATCTGCGTGCTGTCCGCGGCACCGGCCGTGGCCAGGCGGAAGGAGTTGACGGACCAGTCCAGGTAGGCGGCCTGGTCTTCGCGGCGCAGCGGGAGGAGTTCGCGCAGGGCGGGCTCGTCGACCTGGATGATCTTGATGCCGGCGGCTTCCAGGTCGGCGATCTCGTCGCGCAGGGCCAGGCCAACCTGGTTGGCGGTGTCGCGCAGGGGCTGGTCGTCGCGGACGAAGCTCCAGGCGAGGATCGTGACGGGGCCCGTGAGCATGCCCTTCATGGGCTTGGCCGTCAGCGACTGGGCGTATTCGGCCCACTCAACCGTGATGGCCTTTTCGCGGGTGACGTCGCCCCACAGGATGGAGGGGCGGGTGCAGCGGCTGCCGTAGGACTGGACCCAGCCGTGGACGGTGACGTCGAATCCTTCGAGGTTCTCTGCGAAGTACTGGACCATGTCGTTGCGCTCGGGCTCGCCGTGCACCAGGACGTCAAAGTCGAGCTCTTCCTGCAGGTCCACGACGCGCTTGATCTCGTCCTTCATCAGCTGCGAGTATTCCTCGCCCGTGATGGCGCCCTTGTTGGCGCGGGCGCGGGCCGAGCGGATGTCGCCGGTCTGCGGGAAGGAGCCGATGGTGGTGGTGGGCAGCGGCGGCAGGTGCAGGGCTTCGTCCTGGGCGGCTTCGCGGACGGCGAAGTCGGAGCGGTTGAAGTCGGCCGGGGTGAGTGCGCCGAGGCGGGCGCGGACCTCGGGGCGCTTGACGCCGGGGGCTGCTTCGCGGGAGGCGATGGTTGCGGTTGCCGTGGCAATGGCTTCCTCGGACGACGCCGGATCCACCAGGTGCGCTGCGAGCGTCACCACTTCGCCGACCTTCTGGTCTGCGAACGCAAGCCAGCTGCGGAGTTCTTCAGAGAGCTGGACTTCCTCGGTGACGTCGTGCGGGACGTGCTGGGTGGAGGTGGAGGTGGAGACCGTGACGTTCAGGCCGGAGGCCTTGAGGGCGTCGAGGCGGGCGGCCGACTCGGCGAGGTTGTTGATCCAGATGTTGTGGCCGTCAACGACGCCGGCGACAACTGTCTTGCCGGCCAGCAGTGCCAGCTCTTCCGCGGAGGGGACGGCACCCTTGAAGGCGTCGATGTGCAGGGCCTCGATGGGGGCGCCGGCCAGGGTGGGCAGCAGTTCCGTCAGGGCGCCGAACGGGGTGGAGACCAGGATCTGGGGGCGGCCTGCCGCAGCCGAGAGGACCTCGTAGCTGTGGGCAACGGCGGCCTGGATCTCGGCGACCGGGACCGTCTGGTCGGCAACGAGTGCGGGCTCGTCCAGCTGGACCCAGCTGGCGCCGGCGGCGCCGAGGCGGGTCAGCAGCTCGGCGTAGACCGGCAGCACGTCCTCGAGGCGGGACAGCGGGTTGAAGTCGGCAGGAGCATCGTCGGAGGACTTGCTCAGCAGCAGGAACGTGACGGGGCCCACCAGGTAGGGGCGGGTTTCAAAACCGTTGGCCAGTGCGTATTCAAACTGCTCCACCACGCGGGTTGAGGTCAGTGAGAAGGCGGTCTCCGGGCCGATTTCCGGCACCAGGTAGTGGTAGTTGGTGTCGAACCACTTGGTCATTTCCAGGGGCTGCTGCTCCACTGTGCCGCGGGCCAGGGTGAAGTAGGCGTTGATGTCCAGCTGGCCGGCGGCGTTGCGCAGCTCGCCGAAACGTGCCGGGACGGCGCCGATGTGGGTCGCGGCGTCGAGCACCTGGTCGTAGTAGGAGAAGGTGCCGGGGATGGCTGCGGCTTCGGTCAGGCCGAGCTCGGAGAGGCGGCGGGCCGTGCCCAGCTGGATCTCCTTGGCGGCGGTGTCAAGCTCGGCGGCGTCGATCTTCTTCGCCCAGAATGCCTCGATGGCCTTCTTCAGTTCGCGGCGGCGGCCGATGCGGGGGTAGCCCAGGAGGGACGCTGCGGGGAATGCGGTGTTGTTTGACATGGAAATTCCTTAGTTTTTTGTATCAGAAGTTTTGTAGTCGGTGCCGACTAGGCCGGTTGAAGTGTGCTGCCGGAAGTCCGGGAGCCCACGGGCGGACGTCCGGGCCTGAGCAGTTCCAGCTTGTCAAGCACTTCAAGGGCGGCGGCGTGCTCGTTGAAGGTGTACAGGTGGATGCCGGGTGCCCCGGCGTCCAGTGCGGCCCGGGCGAGGTCAACGGTGGCTGCCACGCCCACGCGCCGGCTTTCGGCGGCGTCGTCGGCACGGCCCAGGGCATCAAGCAGGCTCTGGCTGGGTTCGACGCCGGTCAGGTCACCCAGGCGCTGGACGCGTCGCAGGCTCGTCAGCGGCATGACGCCCGGGATGATCGGGATGCTGACACCGGCCCGTCGGGCCCGCGCCACCAGGTCGCGGTACTGGTCTGCGTGGAAGAACACCTGGGTGATGGCAAAGTCGGCACCGGAGCGCTGCTTGGCCAGCAGGACCTCCACGTCGTGTTCAATGGAGGGCGATTCCGGGTGGCGTGCGGGGTAGGCAGCCACGCCGATCGCCACCTTGCCCGCACACAGCAGTGCCGATCGGCGCTGTTCCACGCGGCGGACCAGTTCAATCAGGTCCTGGGCATAGTGCAGCTGTCCCTGCCGGGGCTCCCCGGGGCCTTCCTTGGGCAGGTCCCCGCGGAGGGCCAGGATGCCGCGCACGCCGTGGTCCAGCAGTTCGGAGATGATCTCGGCCAGCTCGTCGGCGGTGTTGCCGACGCACGTCAGGTGTGCCAGCGGGCGCAGCGACGTTTCGGTGAGGAGCCGGTTGAGCAGGTCAACGGCAGTGTCCCGATTGCTTCCGCTGGCACCGTAGGTGACGGACACATAGTCGGGATTGGTGGTTTCCAACTCCCGGATGGTGTCCCACAGGCCTGCCTCGGCGGCGGCGTTTCTAGGCGGGAACAGTTCGTAGGATAGGGCGATCGGTGCGCTCTGTGTCGAAGGCGCCGATGCCTGGATAAGGCTCGGAGGAGACATTTGCTTGGGGTCCTTGAGGATGGGTCGGCCGCCGAGTGTGCTTCTAGAACGCACAATGCAGCAGCTGCTTTTTCGAGAAAGATTAAGCGGACGCGCCGAGGCCGCACTGCTCAATGGCAATGCCTCCGGTGACGGTTCCGCCAGCAAATGTCAGGCCCACATGGGGGCACCCACACCTTGGCCTGGCCGAAGGTCGCTGACACACGTTGAAGAAATAACGTACTCACATAATAAGGTCGCGATTCCGGGACAGGCAAGCTGGAGCAGAATTATGTCGCAACATGTCGTAGCATTTGACCGCTTCCGTTCGACGAAACTTGCCCATCGGCCGTTCTGCCGAACTTAATGCACCTTGCACCGTGCTTCCTTGTTGAAGCGGCGCAAAGGCAGCCCCACAAAAAACGGCCGGCCCCTCCCCTGTTCCGCGCCGCGGCCGCGGGATACAGTATGGGCATGAACGAATTGCCAGCCGCGTACGCAGAATACCTGCAGGGCAAGGACGAAAGTTTCATCGACACCGTCCTGCCGGTCCTCAAGCAGTCAGTCGCCGAGAAAACGCACGGCGTCCGTGTCACCATGAACCCGCATGAGCTGCAGGCCCGCACCGATCCCACCATTCCGTTCGGTAAGATCCACGAGGACGTCGACTGACGAGTCCTGCGCAAGTTGCCTGGAAGCGTTGCCCGCGTGAGTTGTCGGCGCGGTTTGCCAACGCAGGGTGCGCGGCCGGGCCACCCGGGCGGCCCGGCTAGGCCTTGGCGTCCAGCAGAAGCTGCTCGGCGCTGGCGTTGAAGGACTTCTCCAGCACCAGGCATGCGGCGCCGAAGGCCTCTTCGCCGGTGGTCAGCCTGGTGCCGGCAATCTCCACCGAGTGGACGCTGGTGGTCACGCTCAGCGCCGCCACCAGCGCGGGCACCTTCGACAGGTACACAGGAGCCAGCGCCGGCCAGAACGGCCCGCCAAACACCACGCATTCAACGTCCAAGAGGTTGGTCATGACCGAGACGGCCCCGGCCATGCGCCGGGCGGACCTGTCCAGGATTTCGACGGCGGACGGCTCGCCTTCCTCGGCGGCCCGGGCCACGGCGGCCAGCTCGTCGGCCAGTGCAGGCACCGGCTCCCCCGCAACAAGCTCCGGCAGCACGCCGGCTTCCCGTGCCATGCACACGATGGTTTCCGGCATGCAGGTGACCTTGACGCATCCCCGCCGCCCACAGTCGCACAGGGGGCCGTCGGGGTCCGTGATGATGTGCCCGATTTCGCCGACGTTGCCCGACGAGCCGCGCACGACCTCATCGTTGAGCACCAGCCCGGCACCGATCCCGGTGCCGATGTAGACGTAGACAAAGTTTGCTGCGGCGCGGCCGGAGCACGCCCACAACTCGGCCACGGCCGCGGCCGTGACATCCTTCTCCACGATCACGGGCAGTCCGGTGGTTTCGGCGAGGATGTCGCGGAGCGGGACGCGGGTCCAGCCGGTCATGTGGGGAGGGTCGATGACGGTGCCGCTGGCGGCATCCACGGGACCCGGCGTGGCCACGCCAACCCCGGCGATGCGCCCGAACGGAATGCCCGACTGGTTGATGACGGCAAGAATGCGGGCGCCCATGTTGGCGACGGCCTCGGCCGGCTCGATCCCCAGTTCGGTGGCTTCGTCCACCGAGAACAGCACGGTGCCCACGGCGTCCAGCAGGGCGTAGCTGGTGAGTGCGGGGTCGATGTGAACACCGACCGCGTACATGCCCTTCGGGTTCAGCCGCAGGATGGTGCGGGGCTTCCCGGGGCCGGATCCATCCTTGCCGGCTTCCACGATGAGGCCGGAATCCAGCAGCCGCCGGCAAATGTTGGACACCGTCTGGGCGGCGAGCCCGGCCAGCGCTGCCAGCTCAACCCGGCTCAGTCCTTCTTCGGAGCGCCGGATGGAGTCAAGGATGACGGCCTGGTTGAAGTCGCCCATCTTTGGCAGATTCGTGCCGCGGCGTCGCTGCGGCACCCCTGGCGCGGGAGCATTCAACTCGTTCTCCTTGAAGTTTTGTGTGGCGTGACGGCCCGGTACAGGTGGCGGCCTCCCCCAAGGCGCATGCTGTCACATTACCTTGCAGGCGCCCCGCCAGCGTACACGCCACGGCGCCAGGCCCCTGCCATCACAGGGATTTTACAGATTTCGTGACGGTGAACTTGCTGTTGCGCCCCACCACGTCCGTGGCGCCGATGGTGCGCCCCAGCGCCTCCTTGTAGTCCAGGTGCCGGTTGTAGACGCACCACAGTTCCCCGCCGGGCGCCAGCACCCTGGCTGCGGCCGCAAAAAGCTTGTGTGCGATCCCGGCGTGCACCGCGGCACCGACATGGAACGGCGGGTTCAGCACAATCAGCTCGGCCGACGCCGGGGCGAAGCTGCCCAGGGCGTCGTCGCGGACGGTGCCGATCCGGTCCGACAGGCCGTTGGCGGTGGCCGTTTCCGCCGTCGCCGCAACGGCGGCAGCCGACTGGTCGGTGGCCGTGACGTGCAGCCCGGGCCGGGCCTTGGCCAGCGCCGCGGCGATGGTGCCGTTGCCGCAGCCCAGGTCCACGGCAGCGGCCGCGTCCGGGCGCATGCCGTCCATGAAGCTGAGCAGGAAGCGGGTGCCGACATCCACCTTGGTGCCACCAAACGTTGCCCCGTGGGCGCACAGCCAAAGGCCCAGCTCCGGGTGGAACTCCTTTTTGGGGAAGTCCGACGCCGGGCCCTCCCCACGCGGCCCCGTCACCAGCAGGGGGCGGGACTTGCGCCACGCCAAGCCGGGCGTGACGGAAGAGAAGGATTGGGACAGGACTGCGTTCATGGCCACGGTCATGTGCTTGATGCGTCCGCCGGCGAAGATGCGCACGTCGCGGTGTGCGTGGGCGCCGATGAGCTGCGCCACCTCGGCGACCTCCTCGAGGCTGCGCGGAAGCTGCCACAGCACCACCTCGGCGCCTTGGAGCAGTGCGGCATCCAGCGGCATGGACGAATACGAGCCCGCCAGGCCGAGGCGGGCGGCATTGGCGGCCAGGGCCAGCTCCCCGGACAGTCCGTCCTGGTGCACCCGCAGGCCGCTGAGGCCGTGGACCGCTGCGGCGGCGAGGGACAGCGCACCGTAGCGCTCGCCCACGATGGCGACACGTCCGCCGTCGACCGTGGAAAGTGCGGCGGACGCCTCCCGGAGGATCAACTCATCCGTGGCGTCATGGGCGAATAGGTTGGGCGCCTCGACGTCCGGGAAGCGGCGCAGGGCGCCAAAATCGAAGGGCGGGTCCTCAATGCTGCTGTTTTGCTCCACCGGGACACTCTACCGCCCGGGAATTGGCGCGGCGGCCCCCACCGCCCCGGGTGCGCGCCATCACACAAGTCGTATACTGGGGGCAGTCACCTAAAGTCAAGATACGTCGCCGTAATCGACGACTCTAAGGATGATCACCATGAGTGTAATAACCCCGCTGCGGCGAAGTGTTCGCGAGGGCAGCGGTTTGAAGCGTGTGGGCGGAGTTTGGGGCGAGCTTCTCGCGGAATTCCTCGGCACTTTTGTCTTGATCTGCTTCGGTGATGGCGTAGTTGCCATGGCCGTGGCGGCACTTCCCGGCAGCGGACGCGCGGCCACCGACACCACCATTTTCATGGCGTCCGGTGACTGGCTGCTCATCACTTGGGGTTGGGCCCTGGCCGTCGCCATGGGCGTGTATGTCGCGGGCGGGGTGAGCGGGGCCCACCTGAATCCGGCTGTAACCTTGGCGTTTGCCGTGCGGCGCAAGTTCGCGTGGAACAAGGTCATCCCGTATGTTGTGGCCCAGGTGGTGGGCGCCTTTGCCGCCGCTGCGCTGCTGTACGTGGTGTACTTCAACGCGATTGACGCCTTCAACACCGCCGCCAAGACGCAGCGCAACGAAGCCGGCGGGCTGGCCACCTTCTCTATTTTCGCCACCTTCCCCGCACCGTACTTCAAGGGGAACCTGACCATTCCGCTGATTGACCAAATTGTGGGCACGGCGTTCCTGGTCATGCTCATCGCGGCCATCGTCGACATGCGCAATTCGGCCGTCAAGGCCAACCTGGGCCCGCTCATCATCGGCTTTGCCGTGGCGGCCATCGGCATGTCGTTCGGCGCCAACGCCGGATACGCCATCAACCCGGCCCGTGACTTCGGCCCCCGCGTGTTTGCGTGGCTGGCCGGCTGGGGTGATGTGGCCATGCCGGGAACCATCACCGGGGTGCCCGGCGCGTTCAGCTGGTATTTCTGGGTGCCCATTCTGGGGCCGCTGATTGGCGGCGTGATTGGCGTGCTGCTCTACGACTGGTTCATCGGTGACATCCTGCACGCCCGCCAGGCGCTGGCGGAGCAGGAAGCAGCCGCCGGTGGCAGCAGCGGGGCGCATGCCGCTCCGGAACCGGGCCCTGCCACGGATGAGGAGTAGCCTGACCATCCTTGGGCAGGTGCGGGGCGCTGCCGGGCGGCTTCTGCCCGGCAGCTCCCATCCTTGCGTGCAGCGGTTGGCGGAGCGAAACAGCGAAAAGGCGCTTTCCATGGGCAACAACTGCCACACGGGACTGGGGAGAAGCGGCGCTAGGACAGTTCCAGGGCATCCACGTAGAACCACCGGCCGGCTTCCCGAACGAAACTGCTGGTCTCCGTGAACGAGTCCCGCCGCCTGCGGTCCGCAGCGCTCCTGTAGTGGGCACGAAAGGTGACTGTGCCTGCACTGGCGAACGCGCCGCCGTCGTGCGTGGCGAGGATCTCCAACAGGTACCACTGCTGGTCCGGATCAAGTTCCAGGCCTTCCGGGCGGGTGTCCGGATGCCAGGTGCGCAGCAGGTAGCCGGCATTGGCCGTGGCGAAGGCGCTGAAGCGCGAGCGCATCAGCGCCTCGGCCGTGGGTGCGGGCACCTCCGTGGACAGGTACCGCTGGCAGCAGTTGCCGAACTGTTCCCCACTGTTGCAGGGGCATCGGGATTCGGGGCCGGTCATGGGTTCTCTCCCTGCTGGATGGGGTTCGTCTGCGAATGGAACCACTCGATGTGGTGGCGCAGTTCGCGGGAGGCCGCGGCGCCGTCGTTCGCCAGGACGGCAGCAAGGATGTCCTCATGCTGGCGGCGCAGTTCCGGGACGATGCCTTGCCACATTTGGTCGGAATCAATGGCGGCGCTGACGTAGCCCTGGATGGCCGAGCGCAGGGACTCCATCATGGCAGTGATGACGGTGTTGCCGGCCAGCGAGCTGAGCAGGACATGGAAGGCCGCGTCCAGGACATGGAATTCCTCCCGGCCAAGGTCCGGCCGCGCCATCTGCTCCAGGAGCAGGTGCAGCTGCTCTTCCTGGCGTTCCTGCCGCGGCTGGTGTGCGGCCTCCTGCGCGGCCCAGGTCTCCATCATGATGCGGGTCTGGACAATGTCCGCCACCGGAAAATGGCTGGTGGCCATGTGCAGCCGCAGCGTGGAGGCGAGCCCGGCCGCCGGGTTGGCGATGACCACGGCGCCGGACTGCGGGCCGGAGCCGGTGCCGGTGCGGACCACGCCCATGGCGTCCAGGACGCGGATGGCGTCGCGGACGGAGGCACGGGAGATGCCGTGCTGCGCGGCCAGGACGCGTTCCCCGGGCAGCTGGTCGCCCACCTTGATCCTGCCGTCGCGCAGCTCCGCCTCAATGCTGGTGAGGACTGCTTCGTAGCTGCGGGCGGCGGGGGCTGGGTCTGGGATGGGCACGGCTATATTGTTCCAGACTTTGCGCGGGCGCAGGCGTGGAGGCGCACCTCGCGGGACCCAAATGTGCCAGAGTGTCCAACGGTGTGGGCGGCTGTCCGGAATTCCCCCGCGACTGGCGCCCTGCCCGGCCCATCGTGCAGGTGCCGGCCCCATGAAGCCTCTGCATGTGGTGCGGCAATAAAAAGGTCCGGTTCCTTGCGGAACCGGACCTTTTCTTTGGTGGAGCTGAGGGGACTCGAACCCCTGACCCCCTGCATGCCATGCAGGTGCGCTACCAGCTGCGCCACAGCCCCAAAGAACAGTATTAAGTTATATAACGCAGTCAGAATATTTCAAAACTGACCGTGTTTGGTGGAGCTGAGGGGACTCGAACCCCTGACCCCCTGCATGCCATGCAGGTGCGCTACCAGCTGCGCCACAGCCCCAAACACTTGCCGCTTTCCCTGACCTGTCGGTCTTGGCTGAAGCAACCTGTCCATAGTAGAGCACCTTTTGGCGTAGTGCCAAATCGGCGGATTCCGGCCCGTTGGTCCGGCCCACAATCCGCCACGCGGGGCCCATCAACAGCGGACTTTCCGGCGCCCGGACAGGCATGGACGCCAGGGACAAACAGCCACCGTCGCCGTTAGCAGGGACCGAACCGAGTTCCCGGCACGGCCGGGCAAGCCGGCAGCGGACAGGCACGGATGACTTATGACGCCGGTCCCGCCAGTCGACGGCGAAAGGGCACCCCCCGCCATGGAAGATTTCGAAAATGACGCCGATCCCGCCAATTCGTCACGAGATCCCGTCGTCATAAAGCGGGATCGGCGTCGAAAGGCAGGAGCCGCGTCGATGGACGGAGCGGCGCAAAAGTGCCCTCACGTCGCGGGAACCGGGTTCCAGGGTCGCATGGTGCAAGCGTCTCTCCCAAGCGGGGCCCGCCCGGCCGAACCGGTCGGGCACGGACGGACTGTGCAGGCTGCCTGCGACGGGGACGCGCCTGGTTGAGGGCCACCCGTCTGCAGGGCCCTGCGGAGGGCCGTCAGTCCTCCACCGGTTCAGCCAAATCCTCGGGGGCCTCATACGGCTGCGGGAGGGTGCCCACATTGTGTTCCAGCAGGCGCCAGCCGCCGACTCCGGCACCGTCGGATGCGGGGCCCATCGCCTCAACGACGGACCAGTGGCAGTTGGAGAGCCCGGAGAGGGTGCGCCACAGGTCCTCGGGCAGGCCCAGCAGCTTGGCCAGGGCAACACGCGTCGCACCGCCGTGGGTGGCCACCACCAGGGTTCCGCCGTCGGGCAGCTGCTCCACGCCGTCAAGAATGGCATCCACCATGCGGGAGGCCACCTCCACCCGGGTCTCTCCCCCGCCGGCACGCACGCCGGGCTCGTCGTGCTGCCACCGGACGATCTCGTCGGGGTAGCCGCTGATGATTTCATCAAACGTCAGCCCCTCCCACGCACCGCCGTGGGTTTCGCGCAGCCTGGCATCCACGGCCACGTCCCGGCCGGTGAGCTCCGCCAGGGCCCGCGCCGTTGCCCGGGCGCGCAGGAGGTCGGAGGAGACGATTCTCACATTCGCTGCGCCGCCGTCGTGCATGGCCAGCTTCCCCGCCAGAAGTGCCGCGGAGCGCAGGGCCTGGGACGTGCCCACCTCGTCGAGGGGGATGTCGCTCTGGCCCTGGAAGCGGCGTGCGGCGTTCCAGGAGGTGCGTCCGTGGCGCCAAAAAATAACCCGCCGGCGCGGGCCGGCGGGCTGCAAAACTGAACGCTCGGGTGAAGTTGACGCCATCAAGTGACAGGTTCCATTCCGCAGGGCCCGTTTGGGGGTTCGTTTTTGGTTGTTTACTCGGCTGCCGTTGCGTCCGCAGCCTTGGCTGAGGGGTCTGAGGCGGACAGCTGCAGGTCGACGACGGGGCAGTCGCCGTAGAGGCGCTCGAGTGCGTAGAACACGCGGTCTTCCTCATGCTGGATGTGGAAGACGATGTCCGCGTAGTCCAGCAGGACCCAGCGGCCGCTGGAACGGCCTTCGCGGCGGACGGGACGCAGGTCGAACTTGTGCAGCTCGTCCTCGATGCCGTCCGCAATGGCGTTGACCTGGCGTTCGGTGGCGGCCGAGGCGATGAAGAAGATGTCCGTGATGGCCAGGCGCTCGCTGACATCAAGGGCGGTTACGTTCTCGGCCAGCTTGTCCGATGCCGCCCGCGCCGCGGCCCGTGCTATCTCGATGGACTGTTCTGTTGCGCTCACTACGGTTTCCTTTGATTGGTAAAAAATATTGCGTGCTAGATGGAGGAGAAGAACATGATGGCGCCCACCACGAGTGCGGCGCCGCCAACAAGGATGGAGCCCCATTGGATGAGCATGTTCCGCTGTGTGCGGCCCAGTCCTGCGGTCATGGCGTCCAGCGGCTCGAGGCCGTGCGCATAGTCTGCCGGCATGGGCGGCATCTGCGAACGCTGCACCTCGGCGTGCTCGACGGCGGGGCGCACCTTCGGGTGTCCTCCGGTCGCCATGGCCTGGGCCTGCATCAGCGTGCTGCTGCGGCCTCCGGTCAGGGGGCGGCTTCCCGTCCCCGGGCGGCGGGCGGCCCCGGCAGACAGAGCCGCGTCAAAGCGCTCCGCATTGCCGCTGGGCACCACCGGCAGCGTGCCGGTGGCGGGCGCCGGTCCGGCAGGACGCGGCAGGTGCGTCGATTGGCGGGGGTTGGCCCGGGTCACGATGGGCACGTGCGTGGTTGACGGCGGCCGCAGGACCGGCCGTTCCGAACCCGGCACCTCGATGAACTCAAGCGGCGTCACCATGGCCAGGTTGTCCGTCGACTTGGGGTCGGAGGACGCCCGCTTGCTCTTGGCGCTTTCCTGCGCCAGGCGTTCACGGGCCTGGGCGCGCTGGCTCAGGATGGCCGCGCGTTCGGCTTCGGCCTTCTTGGCGGCCAGTGCGGCCAGTTCTTCCTCGGTGGGCGGCGCAGTCGGCGGGCCTGCCGTGACCGGATAGTAGCTGCCGCCGGGGACGAGCCCGGGCAGTGGCGGATAGTTGGCCGCCGGGGAAACGGGCAGCCCGGCAGCCCCGGGGGCGCCTGCAGGCGTCGGGCCGGGGGCGGGGGCAGGGGCAGGGGCAGGTGCACCGGGGGTGCCCGGACGGGTGAATGCGGCAGGCATGCCGCCGGGAACTCCGCCACGCCTGCCGGCAGCGGCGGGAGGGACAACAGCCCGGGGAGCCGTTTCAGGGGCAGGTTCCTCAGCACCGGAAAGCCCGGCAATGACGGCCGGTGCGGCGTGGCCCTGTTGCGGTGCGGGCGCCTTGTCGGCAGCCATGGCGGCTGCAACCTGCTCGAGCTGCTGGCTTTCGAGGCTGACGGCTGCGGCGACGCGGCGGCCGCTGCGAATCGGTGCGGCGGGGGTCGCGGGATTCTCCGGCAGGGCCGGGGCGCCCGCGCTTTCCCCGGGCAGGACGGAATCAATGGCCGGCAGCCTGCCCGGCGGTGTGGCGCCAGGCTGCTCGGCCGGGGCCGGAAGGGGGCCGGGGCCCGTCACCTCGGATCCCGGCTGCACCGGCAGCTTGGGCGGGATCGGGATGACCGTGTTGAGAGCCGTGATGGGCGCGCGTTCGGCGTCGAGTTGGGCCTGGCGCATGGCACGGCGGGACGGCAGGGGCGTGGCCACCTGCGGGTCAACAAGTTCCTGGTAGGCGCGCCGCGCTGCGCGGTCGCGTGCCCTGGTCTGGGATTCGCGCTCACCGCGCGGAACACTCTGCGACGCCGGGGGAACAACCTCGGGCTGGGGGGTCGCCGGGGCGTGTTCCGCCTCGGTTCCTGCCGCAGCCTGCGGCACCGGGCGGCCTGGCGCCACGGAGGGGGGTGCTTCAGGGATGGCGGGTGCAGGGGTCGCAGGCACAATGGGGACGCCCGCCGTGCCTGCCTCGTGTGCCGATTGCTCGCGCAGTTGCCTGCGGCTGCGGATCGGCTCAGTTTCCTTACTCATCTAATACTCATTCGGTTCTCGAAGTCACCGGCACTATGCCTGCGTCGTGGTCTGTTGCCGGGTCCACATATAGTCCGTACTTGGCGATGTACTGCACAACGCCGTCGGGGACCAGGTACCAGACCGGGTTTTGTGCAGCCACCCTCTGGCGGCAGTCCGTGGAAGAGATGGCCATGGCCGGCACTTCCAAGAGGCTGACGTCGCTGCGGCCCATGTCATCGAGAACGTGGCCCGGGCGGGTCACGCCCACAAAGTGGGCCAGTTCCCACAGCTCGTCGCTGTCCTTCCACGACATGATCTGCGCCAACGCATCGGCGCCGGTGATGAAGAACAGTTCCGCATCGGGGCGCATTTCGCGCAAGTCGCGCAGGGTGTCGATGGTGAAGGTGGGTCCGGGCCGGTCAATGTCCACGCGGCTGACCGTGAACTGCGGGTTGGCCGCTGTGGCAATGACCGTCATCAGGTAGCGGTGCTCTGCCGCACTGACCTTGTTTTTTGCCTTCTGCCACGGTTCGCCGGTGGGCACAAAAATAACTTCATCCAGCTTGAAAACGCTCGCAACCTCGCTGGCTGCGACAAGGTGACCATGGTGGATCGGATCAAACGTCCCGCCCATGACTCCAACGCGGAGACGGTCCCGGGTACCGGCAAGCGCAGATACCCGGGGCATGCCCTTAGTGATTGGAGGACGCCGAATCGGTGCCGTGGAGGTGCTTGTTCGTGTGCTGGCGGTGCGGATCATCCGTGGCCTCGACTGCGTCGTGGCGGTTGCCCAGGTTCATGAACGACACCGTCACAATCATCAGCAGGATGAGGGCGACGAACATGGTGCCGCCAATGACGAACGGCGGCGCGATCAACGGCGCAGCTTCGTGTTCTTCTGCGACGGCCAGGACGACGCCGGCAAGCTGGGTCAGCATTATTTCTCCCCTTGGGTTTGTGGCCGGGCAGCGGCAGACGCCGCCACACAGCCAATTCTTACGTGAATTCCCTCTAATGGTACGTGCTATCTGCTCCCACGGGCACACCGGCACGCATCGCCTGCCCCACATGTGGCAGATTCCGGCACGCGTGGAGCGGCCCTTGCCGGGCGCGCGTGCCGGGTGCCTGCGTCAGCTCCGGACCTGGCCCTCACCCTGCACAATCCACTTGGTGGTGGTCAATTCGGTGAGCCCCATGGGGCCGCGGGCGTGCAGTTTTTGCGTCGAAATGCCCACTTCGGCACCCAGCCCGAGCTCGCCGCCGTCGGTAAAGCGTGTGCTGGCATTCACAATGACGGCCGCCGAATCCACGGTGGCAATAAACTTTTCCGCGTTGGCGAGGTCGTTGGTGAGGATGGCTTCAGTGTGCCCGGTGGTCCATGTGCGGATGTGCTTGATGGCTTCATCCATGGTGTCCACCATTTTCACGGCCAGGTCCAGGTCCATGTACTCCGTGGCCCAGTCCTCGTCCGTGGCCGGTTCGGCGGCGATGCCTGCGGGCAGCACGGCCTGGACGCGTTCGTCGACATGGAGCCTGACCCCTGCCTTGGCGAGCGCGGTGAGGACCGCAGGAAGCACCGTGGCGTCCTTGTGTACGAGCAGCGTCTCCACCGTGTTGCAAACGCTGGGGCGCTGGGTCTTGGCGTTGAGCAGGATGTCCACGCTCATCTCCTCCGCCGCACTGGCGTCGATGAAGATGTGCACATTGCCTTCGCCCGTCTCAATGACGGGGACGGAAGAGTTGTTGACGACCGTCTGGATGAGCTCGCGCCCGCCGCGGGGAATGAGCACATCCACAGCGCCGCGGGCCTTCATGATCAGGTTGGCGCCGGCCCGGCCGAACTGGTCCACGGACTGCACGGCATCCGCGGGCAGGCCCACCCGGTCCAGGGCGTCGCGCAGGATGTCCAGGAGCGCCTTGTTGGTGTTGGCTGCGGCGGTTCCACCACGGAGAATGACGGCGTTGCCGCTCTTGAGCGCCAGTCCGGCGATGTCCACCGTGACGTTGGGGCGGGCCTCGTAAATGGCGGCCACAACACCCATGGGAACGTTGACCTGGCGCATGCGCAGGCCGTTCGGCAGGGTCTGTCCGCGCACCACATTGCCCACGGGATCGGGCAGCGTGGCAACGTTTTCAAGTGCGTCCGCAAGGCCCTGGATGCGTGGACCGGTCAGCGCGAGCCTGTCCAGCATGGACTTGGACGTGCCGTTTTCACGGCCGGCCGCCACGTCGAGTGCGTTGGCGGCAAGAATGCGTTCCTGGCTTTCCAGCAGCGCCTTGGCGATCGCGCGCAGGCCCTTGTCCTTCCAGGCCCGGTTGGCCCCGGCCATGCGCCTTGCGGCCCGGCGGGCCCGGTCGGTGATGGCCTGAACCTCGGCGGCAACATTTTGTTCAACAATCTGCTCAGTCATGGCACAAGTCTAAGGCACACGGACGCTGCGCGCTGTGGCACAGCTTGCACTGCACCCTGGGCGGGTCAGTGGCTGAGCAGCACCAGGTCGTCCACGTGGACCACTTCACGCTCGAATTCGCGGCCCAGTTCCTTGGCCAGGGCCTTGGTGGAGCGCCCCAGCATCTGCGGCAGGTCGGAATGGCGGTAGTTGACCAGGCCATGGGCAAACACGTTGCCGCGGGAATCGCTGATCTCCACGGCATCGCCGGCGTCGAAGTCCCCCGTGACCGCCGTTATCCCGGCAGGGAGCAGCGATTTGTGCCGCTCCCCCACAGCCCGCACAGCGCCGTCGTCCAGGATCAGCCGGCCCCGGATGTCCGCAAGGTGGGCCAGCCAGAGCATGCGCACCGGCCGCTTGTTGCCGTTGATGCCGAACCAGGTTCCGACGTCGTCGCCGGCCAGTGCGGCACCGGCATGTTCGGTGGAGGTCACCAGTGCGGGAATGCCGGTTTCCGCGGCGATCATGGCGGCCTGGACCTTGGTGGCCATGCCACCGGTGCCGACTCCGGCCTTCCCGGCGCTGCCGATCACAATGCCTTCAAGGTCCTCGGGGGAATCCACCTGGCTGATCCGGGTGGCGCCCTCGGACGGCGGTCCGTCATAGAGGGAGTCGACGTCGGAGAGCAGCACCAGGGCGTCGGCCTTGATGAGGTGCGCCACCAGTGCGGCGAGGCGGTCGTTGTCACCGAAGCGGATCTCATGTGTGGCGACGGTGTCGTTCTCGTTGACGATCGGCACCACGCCCAGGTGCAGCAACCGCTCCAGCGCCCGGTGGGCGTTGACGTACTGGTGGCGGCGGGTGAGGTCCTCAGCAGTCAACAGCACCTGCGAGGCCGTGACACCATGCGCGCTGAACGCCCGGTTGTAATGGGCCATGAGCAGGCCCTGCCCCACGCTGGCTGCAGCCTGCTGTGTGGCAAGGTCCTTGGGCCGCCGGGACAGGCCCAGCGGCAGCAGCCCGGCCGAGATGGCGCCGGAGGAGACCAGGATGATCTCGGTCCCGGCCTGGTGCCGCCGTGCCAGCACGTCAACGAGCTTCCGCAGGGCTTCCTCGGAGATGCCTCCGGCCACTGACGTCAACGACGACGAGCCCACCTTGACCACGATCCGCGCCGCAGTGGCCACGTCGGCGCGCGAACGGAGGGCGGCGTCCCGGTCTTGTCCCTTGGTTCCCATTAGTTCTTCGTTGCACCTGAGTCGTCTGAGTCGCCCTCGGCGGCCAGTTCGGCGTCGATGGCCTTGGCCTTGACGTCATGGCGGTTGTTCAGCTCGGTCCAGATGCCGGCCTTGCGCTCGGCAGCCATCTCGGCCCGTGTGGCGGCCTTGGCGTCGCGGCGGTCCTGCTGTTCCTGGCGCTTCTGCGAACGCGTGGGGCGGTCTCCCAGGTCGAGAAGGCGCAGGTCCGTGCCGCGTGGCGCGGCAAGGTGCTCGGCGCCGCCCATCATGGTGGGCTCCCAGTCGAAGATCATGCCGTTGTCCCCGCCGATGACCACGGTATCCCCGGGTGTGGCACCGATCTTGAACAGTTCCTTCTCGACGCCGGCCTTCGCCAGGCGGTCTGCCAGGTAGCCGATTGCTTCCTCGTTCTGGAAGTCGGTCTGCTCAACCCAACGCTCGGGCTTCTCACCGCGAACACGGAACAAGGGGGCCAGGTTGCGCTCTTCACGGCGGATGGTGAAGGGCATGGAGTCGACGGCGCGCGGGCGCAGCACCACCGGGGCCACCTTGACGGGCGCATCCGCGACAGCCTGGCGGGCTTCGCTGACAATCTCGGCCATGGCAAAGCCCAGCGCCTTCAGGCCCTCGTGGCTTGCCGCCGACACTTCAAAGACGCGGTAGCCGCGGGCCTCAAGGTCGCCGCGCACAAATTCGGCCATGTCGCGGCCGTCGGGAGAGTCAACCTTGTTCAAGGCGATGAGGCGGGGACGGGCATTCAAGGGAACAACGTCGCCGTCGGATCCGGCAAAGCTCATGTCGACGGCGTAGCGGTCAAGTTCACGCTCGATGATGGCGAGATCGCTGATGGGGTCGCGGTCGGCTTCCAGGGCGGCGCAGTCAAGGACGTGCACGATGGCGGCGCAGCGCTCGACGTGGCGCAGGAAGTTGTGGCCCAGGCCCTTGCCTTCGCTGGCGCCTTCGATGAGGCCGGGGACATCGGCCATGGTGAAGCGGACGTCGCCGGCCTGGACCACACCAAGGTTAGGGATCAGGGTGGTGAAGGGGTAGTCGGCGATCTTGGGCCGGGCCGCCGACATGGCGGCGATCAGGCTGGACTTGCCGGCGGACGGGAAGCCGACCAGGGCGATGTCGGCGATGGACTTCAGCTCCAGGACGATGTCCTGCTCTTCACCGGCGATACCCAAGAGCGCGAAGCCCGGTGCCTTGCGCTTGAGGGAGGAAAGGGCGTGGTTGCCGAGCCCGCCCTGGCCGCCGGCTGCAGCAACATATTCCGTTCCGATGCCAACGAGGTCGGCCAGGACGTTGCCGTCCTTGTCCTTGATGACCGTGCCGTCGGGAACTTCAAGGATCAACGAGGCCCCGTCCTTGCCGTCGCGCCAGTCGCCCATGCCGGGCTGGCCGTTGCCGCCGCGGCGGTGGGGTGCGTGGTGGAAGTCAAGAAGCGTGGTGGTCTGGTCGCTGACGCGGAAGGTGACACTGCCGCCGTCGCCGCCCTTGCCGCCGTCGGGCCCGCCCAAGGGCTTGAATTTTTCACTGTGAACGGAGACGCAGCCGTGGCCGCCAGTCCCGCCGGATACGTGCAAAACAACCCGGTCAACAAAGCTGGCCACTGAAATCTCCTTGAATAGAACTTGCTATGCGTACTAATTCTAGTCCGCCACTTCGCAGCGCCCCGTGTCCGGTCGGCGCAGCTGTTACAAAAACTTGCTGGTGTTAAAAGCCAGTGGAGCGAGCCATGCGGCCCGCTCCACTGGAAAAGCTTCGGTATTAGACCGTAGCTGCAACGATGTTCACAACGCGACGTCCACGACGCGTGCCGAACTCGACTGCGCCTGCGTCCAATGCGAACAGCGTGTCGTCCTTGCCACGGCCAACGCTGACGCCGGGGTGGAAGTGAGTGCCGCGCTGGCGGACGATGATCTCGCCAGCCTTGACAACCTGACCGCCGAAGCGCTTCACACCCAGGTACTGAGCGTTGGAGTCACGACCGTTGCGAGTGGAACTCGCACCCTTTTTATGTGCCATTTGAAAATGCCTGCCTTTTTACTAAAAATTCTAAGAGGATCGAACTTGTTTCGCCTGATTAGGCGATTGAAGTGATCTTGACCTTGGACAGTTCCTGACGGTGACCCTGACGCTTCTTGTATCCGGTCTTGTTCTTGAACTTCTGGATGACAATCTTCGGACCGCGGAGGTCCTCCAACTTCTCAGCCGTAACCTTCACATTAGCCAGGTCCTTCGCGGCGGTGGTGAGCTTGTCACCATCAACCAGGAGCAGAGCGGGCAGCTCAAGCGTGCTGCCGACTCCACCGGGGACGCGGTTCATGGTCACGTAGTCTCCGACGGAAACCTTTTCTTGACGGCCGCCTGCGCGGACAATCGCGTACACCACTGGGGAACTCACTTCTCTCGACGTTTATTACAAAGTTTTTGTGCCGGCTGCGAATCGTGTTTGACCGCTGCCAACCGCATGCTTCCGCGGTTCGGAATCGAACTGGTGCGGAGTGCATACTACGTGCCTCAACGCCGTGGACCTCAATGGAGTTCTGCCATGGAGTGGTTGCCCTAGGTGTTGGCGTAAGCACCGAAGATCAAGAATACGCTAATTCCGGCTCCGGGAGCAAATGACACTGGTTCCCAACCCCCGGGAGGCGTCCCGCGCAACAATGTGTTGCAGGAGCTTCTCCAAGGGTTTTTGAAACCGTACTGAACTACAGTAGCGTGCCCGTGCGGCGTAATGGCGTTTTTCCGCACCTGACCCGCCGCCTTTTTCACGGCGGGGCGGGTGCTTTTAATCACCCCGGCGTTTCGCCGGGCCTCAGATGCCTGTGCCCTCCACGCGCTCCTGCCGGTGCGGAGCGTCAAAGAAGTCAACCTCGTACTGTGCTGAGTGGGCGAAGGCCTCACGCATGCGGGCGCGCTCCGCGGCGGAGCCGTTGCGGGCCGCGGCGTCAAGGAAGCCGATGGCCGTGTCCGTGGCCTGGGCGAAGTCGTCATCCGCGTACGTGGCCAGCCAACTTCCGTAAGGATGCGCGCCGTCGTGCCTGAGATAGTCCGCATGTAAAACCCGGCCAACCTCCGCATAAAGCCAGTAGCAGGGCAGCACCGCGGCCACCACCTCGCCGTAGGTCCCGGCAAAGGCCACCGCCTGCAGGTGGTCGACATAGTGCTTGGTGACGGGCCCCTGCGGCGACTCGGCCGGGTAGCGGCTGAGCCAGTCCCGGTGCAGGGCCAGCTCCACGTCAAGGCAGTTCTGGGCACCCGACGCCCAGAACTTCTGCTCCTCCTCCGTGGGCGCCAGCGCGCTGGCCCGCGCCAGGACGCGTGAATACGTGCCAAGATACAGCGCGTCCTGCGCCAGGTAGTAGGCGAAACGGTCGCGGTGCAGGGTGCCTGCCGCCAGCTCGCGGATGAAGTCCAGCCCAAAGATGGCCTCCCGCTGCGGTGCACAGTCGTTCCACAGGAGCCTGCTGAACGAGTCAAGGTCAGGGGCCGCGGTCCCCCACAGCCTGTGCATGTGGTTGACGGGTCCGGCGCCCTCCCCCACCTCAAGGACCGCCGAGGACTCCAGCGCCCCCACCAGCCACGCCTTCGCGGTTCGCACCGATTCCGCCCAGTCCCCCGTGTGCACCTGCAGCGTGGCCACGGCAGCCGAGAGCGAGCAGCCGGTCCCGTGCGTGTTTGCGGTGTGGATGCGCGGCGCCGTGAACTCATGCACCGTGCCGTCCGGCTCCACGAGTGCATCCATGCATGCCTCCCCCGGCAGGTGACCGCCCTTCACGAGCACGCGGACATCGTGGGCGGCTGCAAATTCGCGGCCCTGCGCCACGGCCTGTTCCCAGTCCGCTGCTTCCGGCCGTCCCAGCAGCGCGCCGAGTTCGGGGATGTTGGGGGTGACAAGGTCGGTGTTCGCCAGGAGCGACAACAGGGCCGCCAGCGCCTCGGGCGGCATGAGCACGTCACCGCTGGTCGCCACCATCACCGGGTCAAGCACGACGGCGGGTGGCCGGGTTTGCGCCAGCCAGCCGGCCACCGCTTCCATCACCTCCGCGCTGCCCAGCATGCCGATCTTCACCGCGTCGATGGTGATGTCTTCCGACAGTGCGTCCAGTTGGGCGCGCAGGAATGCGGCCGGGGGCACGTGCACCTGCTGCACGCCGCGGGTGTTTTGGGCGGTCAACGCCGTAATGGCGGCCATGGCGTAGCCCCCGTGGGCCGAAATCGACTTGATGTCGGCCTGGATCCCGGCACCTCCCGAGGGGTCGGACCCGGCGATGCTCACCACCCGGGGGTGGCGCTGCGCCGTGGCGGGGCGGGGTTGGCGGGCACCCGGAAATAGTGCTGTTGCAGTCATGAGGACATCCCTTCGCCGGTGCTAGCCGGGCAGGTTCAACGGGTATTGTCTCAGCCGGCCCTTGTGGCCTGGCACCCCGTGTCGCCCTCCAGCCTATCCACAAACCTGGCCGGGATCCCCATTGTTGAGCCCATGGTCAAGGGAAAAGCAGCAGGGCTGCAACGTTGCAGGGTTTGGTGGAGGGCCTGCCTGCCACTAGGGCAGCCACGGGGCCAAGGACTTCCGCAAGATGGTTCTGGTGGTTCTCATTGGCTGGGTGCCGCCCTTCTCTGGGGTCCACGCAGACGCAGCAGGCGTCGACACGGCATTGGATGCAGGGAGCTCGATGTTGTCACAGGCCGTCACAGAGCACGTCGGAGTGCAAAACGGCGGGGGCCGAACCACGATTGTGGTTCGGACCCCGCCCTTAGGTTAACGCCACCCGGTCATAGCGGGTGTTACAGCTCGGACGCGGGGACCCCCACGCCAAGGATGATCGGTTCGGCGCTCTTCTTCACCGGTTCAGCCTTCGGGGCGGCAACCTCGGCGCTGCTGTGCGGTGCCGATCCCGTGCCCGTGACAGGGGCGTCGGACGTTTCCACGGTGGTGTCGGCCCCGCCCTGGGCACTGCGGGCGCTGCGGTTGCGGCGGCTGCGGCGTGAGCGCGAACGGCTGCCGGATTCCTCGGTGCTGCGGCCTTCCTGGTCGGGAGCCACCAGCTGGTCCAGGGCTTCGGCCAGCCCTGCCAGCGCAGCCACCTGCTCTGCATTGTTGGGCTGGGCGAAGTCGCTGCTTTCGCTGCGGTGCCCGCGCGGCAGCTCGATGGCTTCCCCGCCCAAGGTGAGCGTCGCAGTGTCGCGGCTTCCCTCCGTCACATTGTCATCATGGGCGGCAGCCGGCGCGGGTGCCGAAACGTGGGCCCCGCCGTCGTGCTCATGGTGGGAGGCGGCAGCAATGGTGGCCAGTGCGGCGCGTGCCTCATGCGCCTTCTGCGCTCGGGCAGCCTCGGTGGTCTCGTCAACCACGGGTGCCGGGCTGTCCTCATGCGCATCGTTTTCGTTCTGGTTGGAACGGGCGTTGCGGTTGCGCTTGCGCTCACTGCGGGTGGAGCGGTTGGCGGTGCGCTCACCCTCGCGGTTTTCGTGTCGGGGGGTGTGCGCGGCGGCAGCCTCAACCGCGGGCGAATGCGTGCGGCGGTGCTCCACGGGGATCTCGTGGGTGACCATGCCGCGGCCGGCGCAGGTGGCGCACTGCTCGCCAAAGACCTCGAGCAGGCCGGTTCCCATGCGCTTGCGCGTCATCTGGACCAGGCCCAGCGAGGTGACCTCGGCGACCTGGTGCTTGGTGCGGTCCCGGCCCAGGCATTCGACGAGGCGGCGCAGGACCAGATCGCGGTTGGATTCCAGGACCATGTCGATGAAGTCGATGACGATGATGCCGCCGATGTCGCGCAGGCGCAGCTGGCGGACAACTTCCTCGGCCGCCTCCAGGTTGTTCTTGGTGACGGTTTCCTCGAGGTTGCCGCCGGATCCGGTGAACTTGCCGGTGTTCACGTCAACGACTGTCATGGCTTCGGTGCGGTCGATCACCAGGGAGCCGCCGGAGGGCAGGAAGACCTTGCGTTCCAGGGCCTTGTTGATCTGCTCGTCGATGCGGTGCGCCGCGAAGATGTCCTCGGGCTTGGTCCACTTTTCCAGGCGGTCCAACAGGTCCGGGGCCACGTAGGTCACGTACGCCTCGATGGTGTCCCAGGCGTCCTCGCCGGAGACGATCAGCTTGCTGAAGTCCTCGTTGAAGACGTCGCGGACCACTTTGATGGTCAGGTCGGGCTCGGCGTAGAGCATTTCCGGTGCGAGCGTCTTGGTGGAGGAGGCTCGGTTGTTGATGCCCTCCCACTGGGCGCGCAGCCGGTTGATGTCGTTGGTGAGCTCTTCCTCGCTGGCGCCTTCGGCCGCGGTGCGCACGATGACGCCGGCGTTCTCGGGCAGGTGGTCCTTCAGGACGCGCTTGAGGCGGTTGCGCTCGACGTCGGGCAGCTTGCGGGAGATGCCGGTCATGGAACCGCCGGGCACAAACACCAGGTAGCGGCCGGGCAGGGAGATCTGGCTGGTCAGCCGGGCACCCTTGTGGCCGACCGGGTCCTTGGAGACCTGGACGAGAACGGAATCGCCGGACTTCAGCGCGTTCTCGATGCGGCGCGGCTGGCCGTTGAGGTTGGCGGCGTCCCAGTCGACTTCGCCGGCGTACAGCACGGCATTGCGGCCGCGGCCAATGTCGACGAAGGCGGCTTCCATGCTGGGCAGCACGTTCTGGACCTTGCCCAGGTAGACGTTGCCGATCAGGGAGTCCTGCTGGGTCTTGGAGACGAAGTGCTCGGCCAGGATGCCGTCCTCCAGGACGCCGATCTGGATCCGGTCGTCGGCCTGGTTGACCACCATGACGCGGTCCACGGACTCGCGGCGGGCCAGGAACTCGGCTTCGGTGATGACGGTGCGGCGGCGGCCGGAGTCGCGGGAGTCGCGGCGGCGCTGCTTCTTCGCCTCGAGGCGGGTGGAGCCGCGCAGGCTCGTGACGCGGTTGCTGGACGTGGACTCGGCCGGGGTGCGCGGGGCGCGGACGCGGGTCACCGTGTTGGGCGGGTCCTCGTCGCTGCCGCCGGTCAATTCCAGATCGGCGTCACCGCGGCGGCGGCGACGGCGGCGGCGGGAGGTCACGCCGTCGTCCGTTCCCTCGGCTTCCTCGCCATCATGGCCGGCATCGTCGTCGGACTCGACGGATTCTGTGGGCTCGGCGTCGTTGCTGCGGGCACGGCGGTTGCGGTTGCGGCCGCGGCTGCGGCGCTCGCCTTCGTCATCCTGCTCGTCCTGCTCCTCCGCGCCTGCGGCGGGAACGGCAAGGCTGAGGTCGGGGGCCAGGAACAGGGCCGACACGCCAGCGGAGGGTTCCATGAACAAGGATTCGGTCACGTGGACATCAGCGGCCTTGGCGCCGGGGTCAACGGACTCTGCGGGTGCGGGCTCCGGGGCCGCGGCGGACTCCGCGGCAGCAGCGGGGGTTGACTCGGCAGCAACCGCGGCGGCGGGCGCTGCGTTCCGGGCCGGTGCTTCGGCTTCGGCTTCGGCAGGAGCATTGGCGGCGGGCGCCGTGGCGGCGGGGCCGGCCTTGGCGGTGGCGCGGCGGCGGCTGCGGACGGGCGCGGCGGCCGGTGCAGACTCGGGTGCGGGATCAGGCTCGTCCACGGGTGCCGCAGGCTCAACTGCAGCTTCCACGGGTGCAGCCTTGGCCGGCGAGGAAGTCTTGCGCGTGGCACGCCGGGCGGGGGCCTTTGCGGGCTTGTCTGCAGGCTCGACAGTTGCACCTTCAGGTGTGCTCGCGGCAGCCTCGGCAGCGTCCTTCTTGGCCGCTGCGGCTTTCGCTGCGGCTGCCTTGGTGGGTGCCTTGGCCGTGGCCTTGGCAGCCGTCTTGGCGGCAGGGGCCTTGGCCGGCTCGGCGGCAGGGGCCTCGGGTGCGGTGATCTTGGTGGCGGGGGCCTTCGCGGCCCGGCTGCGTCGTGCCGGAGCCTTGGTTGCAGGCTCGGCTGAGGCATCGTGGCTCAGGGCCAGCTCGCCCTGGACGGCCTGCTCGGGGGATTCCGTTGCGGTTGAGGCTGCACCCGGTGCGGTGACGGGCGAGGAGGCGCGGCGCCGGGGCGCACGCTTTGCCGGGGCTGCGGGTGCTTCGTCGGCGGCGGCCGGAGCCGCGGCCTCCTGGGCCGTGCCTGTGATTGCGTCCAACAGCGACGGTTCTTCCGTGTTGGTCACGGGCGCCGTGGCTTTTTTTGCACGGGTGCGGCGCACGGGGGCCTTCTTGGCGGGTGCACCGGCAGCGTCCGCACCGGCGGGTGCTTCAGTGTTTTCGGGTGTGGGCTGTTCATTGACCATTTGGGCATTGCCTTCGCGCCGGGGCGGCACCCCCACATCGGATGCCGATACCGGCAGATGTGCCAACACCCGCAGGCGTTGACGGAAGTCGTCTAATTGCTTTACAGGCGGCACCAACTTTACGGGTGCGCAAGCTCTGCAAAACCAATGGTTCGCGATAAACGGGGCCGATGGATGGCTGCCCTCGTGGCAGTCCCGTCACCGGCAGCCCGTTGGCGTGCCATTGGACCGGGGAGCGCATGTGGATCGCCCACCAGCCAAACCCATTGTCTCACACGCACCTTGTCGTGACGGCAGTTTCGCGCAGGGCGCGCCATGTTTCGCGCGCTACAATCAGGACACAAATGCCGCCACACACCGTAAGGACATCATGCCGAGCACGAAAGCCTCCACCAGCGACCCGACCGAGCGGGACTTGCCAGCCCTCTCCCGTGCCAGGCCGTTTGGATGGTTCCTTGTCATTGCCGGCGGCATCGCCTGGATTGCCTCCTTCACTCTGGTGCTGGAGCGGGTGGAACTGTACAAGAACCCGAACGCCGTGGTCAGCTGCGACATCAACTCCTGGATTTCCTGCGGCGACGTCATGAAAACCCCGCAGGCTGCCATCCTGGGCTTCCCGAACCCGTTCATCGGCGTCGTGGCCTTCGCCATCGTGGTGACCACCGGCATGGTCCTGCTGGCCGGCGCCCGGATGCAGCGCTGGTACTGGATCGGCATGCAGGTGGGCATCACCGCCGGCATGGCCCTGGTGGGATGGTTCTGGTTCACGGCCGTGTACACCCTCGCCATCCTGTGCCCCTACTGCATGGTGGTCTGGGCCATGATGATTCCGCTCTTTGTCTTCACCACGGTGCGCAACCTCAACCACGGCATCATCCCAGCACCGGCCGGCCTCACCAAGTTCGCGAACGGCTGGGCCTGGGTCATCGTGGGCCTGCTTTACCTCGCCACGTTGGCCTCGATCTTCTTCAAGTTCATGAACCTGATCATCACCTCCAACGCCTAGGCCTCCATCCGACGCTCCTGCGGTTCCGGGGCTGTTAAACGCCGAAGGGCACCTCCCGCTGGGAGGTGCCCTTCGCCGTCGTGCCTGGAATTGCTCAGCGCCTAGGCGAACCAGATGGCGATCTCGCGCTCCGCAGACTCGACGGAGTCGGAGCCGTGGACCAGGTTCTGCTGGACCTTCAGGCCCCAGTCGCGGCCGAAGTCACCGCGGATGGTGCCGGGTGCGGCGGTGGTGGGGTCGGTGGTGCCGGCGAGGGAACGGAAGCCCTCGATGACGCGGTGGCCCTCGAAGATCGCGGCCACAACCGGGCCGGAGAGCATGAACTCGACCAGCGGTTCGTAGAACGGCTTGCCAACATGCTCGGCGTAGTGCGCCTCAAGCTGCTCGCGGGTTGCGTTGACCTTCTTCAGCTCGGCCAGGGTGTAGCCCTTGGCCTCGATGCGGGAAAGGACTTCGCCGGACAGGTTGCGGGCCACGCCGTCGGGCTTGACCAGGACAAGGGTGCGCTCAATGCTCACAGTTACTCCATTGCTAGATAGTTAAGGGATCGGCTTCTAGTTTACTTCGCCGGCATCGCCGGGCTCGGATGCCTCGGGGTGGGCTGCATCCCATTCGGCCTGGGCGCGGGCCCGGGCCTCATTTTCCCTGTCGATGCGGGCACCTGCGTAGAGGGCATACCACCAGGCGACGGCGAAGAGCCCGCCCACAACAAACATGGACGGCTCCCAGAAGCCGCCCGCGATCAGGACCACCTGCAGCGCCCAGCCGAACGCCGGGCCCCACGACTTGCGGATGACGGCGCAGGCCCCGACCAGCAGCACGGCCAGGATCCCGGCCACGATCAGGTAGACCGGGTTCCTGCCGTGCACGCCGAACAGGCCCAGTCCCAGGAAGAGTGCCACGAAGGCCTCCAGGAACAGCACCACGGAGGCGAACATGAGCCGCGTCGACCGGGGCTTCTTGGGGGTGTTGGGCTTCCATTCGCGCTGCGCGCGGGTCAGCTTGGCCATCTCAGGCACCTTCCCTTTCGCCGGGCCGTCCCAGAAGGATGCGCGCCTCACCCACCACGGTGATGGAGCCGGTGATGAGCACGCCGCCGGCAAGGTCGTTGTTGGCCTCGGCGCGTTCCACGGCCCATTCGATGGCGTCGTCAAGCTTTTCCGCGATGTGCACGTCCTCTTCCTGCCAGCCAAGGTCGACGGCGAGTTCGGCCAGTTCCGCTGCCGGGATGGCGCGGGGCGAGTTGGACTGGGTCAGGCAGAGTTCCTGTGCCTCGTCGCCGTAGGAGTCCTTGATGCTGTTGAGGATCTCTTCGGCGTCCTTTTCGGCCAGCACGCCGAGCACGATCACCAGCTTGCTGAAGGCGAAGGATTCCTGCAGGGCGGCCGCGCTGGCGGCGATGCCGGCAGGGTTGTGGGCCGCGTCCACCACAATGGTGGGCGAGGTGCGCATGACTTCCAGCCGTCCGGGCGAAGTGGCGGCGCCGAAACCTTCCTGCACGAGCTCCAGGTTCAGTTCCTTTTCGCCGCCACCGAGGAAGGCCTCGAGCGCGGCCAGGGCGACGGCGGCATTCTGGGCTTGGTGCTCGCCGTGCAGCGGCAGGAGAATGTCCGGGTAGCGCCCGGCAAGGCCCTGCAGCGTCAGCATTTGGCCGCCGACGGCGATGGTGCGTGACTCGACGCCGAACTCCACGCCCTCGAAGCGGAAGTCGGCATGCTTTTCGCGGGCCGCATCCAGGATGACCTGGGCTGCATCGGCGGGCTGGGCGGCGCTGATGACGAACGCGCCCTCCTTGATGATGCCGGCCTTCTCCTCGGCAATGAGCCCGGTGGTGTCCCCAAGCAGCTCCGTATGGTCCAGGGAGATGGGCGTGATGACGGCGACCTGGCCGTCGCCCACATTGGTGGCATCGGTGATGCCGCCGAGTCCAACCTCCATGACGGCGACGTCGACCGGCTCGTCCGCGAAGATCGCGAACGCCAGGATGGTCAGGCACTCAAAGTAGGTCAGGCGCTGTTCACCGGCCGCGTCCAGCTCGCCGTCGACAATGGCAAGGTAGGGGCGGATCTCGTCCCAGATCCGCACAAATGTCTCGTCGCTGACCGGGGCGCCGTCGATGCTGATGCGCTCGGTGACCTTTGTCAGGTGCGGACTGGTGTAGCGACCGGTGCGCAGGTCGTGGGCCAGCAGTCCGGCCTCGATCATGCGGGACGTGGACGTCTTGCCGTTGGTGCCGGTGATGTGGATGATCGGGAAGGCCTTGTTCGGCTCACCCAGCACATCCATGGCCCGGAAGAGGGGGGCCAGGCGCGGCTCCATCTTGTTCTCCGGAGCGCGTCCCAGCAGTTCGGCGTAGACGCTTTCCACCGAAAATTCATCATGCAGTGCGCTCATGCTAGACAGTGCTCCGTTCAACGGTGATGGTGGTGTCTACGTCGCCCGGGACCAGCTCGAGCTTGACGGTCAGGGTCTCTGACTTGACCAGTTCGGCGTTGGCGTGCAGGGCGTCGACGACGTCCTGGGGTGCCGAGATGATGGTGCGGATGCGGTCGCTGACGTTCAGGCCGGTGTCCTTGCGGGCCTGCTGGATGGCGCGGATCATGTCGCGCGCCGCTCCCTCAGCCTCAAGTTCGGGGGTCAGCTCGGTGTTGAGCACCACGAAGCCGCCGGTGGGCAGCATCGCAACCGCACTCTTGCCGCCGTCGTGCGCGTCCTCAACCACCGTCTCCAGGGTGTACTCAGATGGTTCCAGGGCCAGGCCACCAGCGGTGACAACGCCGTCGGTGACGGACCAGTCGCCGGTCTTGGAGCCCTTGATGGCGAGCTGGACGTCCTTGCCGAGGCGGGGGCCTGCGGCGCGGGCGTTGACCACGAGCTTCTGCGAAATGCCGAATTCCTCCGGGGAGGCGTCGGCGGCGTCGACGAAGCGGATGGTGCGGATGTTGAGCTCGTCGGCGACGATGCCCTCGGCACCGCCCAGGGTTTCTGCGTTGGGTGCCACAACGGTGAGGTCCTGCAGGGGCAGGCGAACGCGCAGCTTGGCGGCCTTGCGCAGGCTGGAGCCTGTGGAGCAGATCTGCTGGATCCGGTCCATCTGCTCCACAAGTGCGGCGTTGGGGACGAACAGGTCCGCGTTGGGCCAGTCGCTCAGGTGGACGGAGCGCCCTCCGGTGAGCCCGCGCCAGATTTCCTCGGTGACCAGCGGCAGCAGCGGGGCGGCCACGCGGCACACGGTTTCCAGTGCCGTGTAAAGGGCGTCAAAGGCGTCGGCGCTCTCGTCGAAGAAGCGGTTGCGGCTGCGGCGCACGTACCAGTTGGTCAGCATGTCCAGGTAGACGCGCAGCGAGTCGCAGGCTCCGGAGACGTCGTAGCCGTCCAGCTTGGCCGTCAGTTCACGGACGAGGTCGCCGGTGTTGGCCAGCAGGTACTGGTCCATGGGGTCGGTGTAGCCGTCAAAGCGCAGTTTGGCGTCGTAGCCCTTGCCGCCGTCGGCCGTGTTGGCGTAGAGCGTGAAGAAGCTGTAGACGTTCCAGAGTGGCAGGATGACCTGGCGGACGCCGTCGCGGATGCCCTGTTCCGTGACGACGAGGTTGCCGCCGCGCAGGATCGGGCTGGACATGAGGAACCAGCGCATCGCGTCGGAGCCGTCGCGGTCCAGGACCTCGGAGACGTCCGGGTAGTTGCGCAGGCTCTTGGACATCTTCTGCCCGTCGGAGCCGAGCACGATGCCGTGGCTGATGACGTTGCGGAAGGCCGGGCGGTCAAACAGTGCTGTGGAGAGGATGTGCAGCATGTAGAACCAGCCGCGCGTCTGTCCGATGTACTCGACGATGAAGTCGGCCGGGTTGTGGGTGTTGAACCAGTCCTCGTTCTCGAACGGGTAGTGGACCTGGCCGTACGGCATGGAGCCGGAGTCGAACCAGACGTCCAGCACGTCCTCGACGCGGCGCATGGTGGACTTGCCCGTGGGGTCGTCCGGGTTGGGGCGGGTGAGGTCGTCGATGAACGGGCGGTGCAGGTCCACCTCGCCCTCGTTGTTTAGCGGCAGGCGGCCAAAGTCGGCCTGCATCTCGGCGAGGGAGCCGTAGACGTCCGTGCGCGGGTACTCGGGGTCGTCCGACTGCCACACCGGGATGGGGCTGCCCCAGTAGCGGTTGCGGGAGATGGACCAGTCGCGGGCGTTGGCCAGCCACTTGCCGAACTGGCCGTCCTTGACGTTGCCCGGGATCCAGTTGATGTCCTGGTTCAGCTCGACCATGCGGTCCTTGAACGCGGTGACTTCCACGTACCAGGAGGAGATGGCGCGGTAGATCAGGGGCGTGCGGCAGCGCCAGCAGTGCGGGTAGCTGTGCACGTAGCTGGCCTGGCGGACCAGGCGCCCGGCGTCCTTGACGACGCGCGTGATGGTCTTGTTGGCGTCGAATACCTGCACGCCGGCGATGTCGTTGAGCGGGCCGCCGGCAAAGAGCGGCAGGAAGTTGGCTCCCTCGTCGACGGAGAGCACCACGGGGATGCCGTACTGCTCACAGACCTTTTGGTCCTCTTCACCGTAGGCGGGTGCCTGGTGGACGATGCCTGTGCCGTCGGTGGTGGTGACGTAGTCGGCCACCAGGAACTGCCAGGACTTGGCGGTGCCGTACTTCTCGTCGTCGGCGAAGTAGTCCCACAGGGGCTCGTACTTCAGTCCCTCGAGCTCGGCACCCGCGTACGTGGCGGTGACAGCGGCCGTCGCGGCAGCAGCGTCGTCGTATCCCAAATCCTTGGCGTGCGCGCCGACCAGGTCCTCCGCCAGCAGGAACTTCCCGGCGGTGGCGCCGAGGGTGACCCCATTGGGGCCTGCGGGGACGACGGCGTAGCGCACCTCGGGCCCGACGGCGAGGGCCTGGTTGGTGGGCAGCGTCCAGGGCGTGGTGGTCCAGGCGATGGCGGCGACCCCGGCCAGTTCCTGGGAGAGGGCGGATTCGCCCGCAAGGATGGGGAAGGTGACGGTGACGGTCTGGTCCTGGCGGTCCTTGTAGACGTCGTCGTCCATGCGCAGCTCGTGGTTGGAGAGGGGCGTCTCATCCTTCCAGCAGTAGGGCAGCACGCGGTAGCCGTTGTAGGTCAGGCCCTTGGAGTGGAGCTGCTTGAACGCCCAGAGCACGGACTCCATGTACTCGACGTTGAGCGTCTTGTAGTCGTTGTCGAAGTCAACCCAGCGGGCCTGGCGGGTGACGTATTCCTGCCATTCGCCGGCGTACTTCATGACGGAGGAGCGGCAGGCGTCGTTGAACTTGTCGATGCCCATGGCCTCGATCTGGGCCTTGTCGGTCATGCCCAGCTGCTTCATGGCTTCCAGCTCGGCGGGCAGGCCGTGCGTGTCCCAACCGAAGCGGCGCTCAACCCGGCGCCCGCGCTGGGTCTGGTAGCGGGCCACGAGGTCCTTGGCGTAGCCGGTGAGCAGGTGGCCGTAGTGCGGCAGGCCGTTGGCGAAGGGCGGGCCGTCGTAGAAGACGAACTCGTTGGAGCCGTCCTGGCCGGCGTCACGGGCGTCGATGCTGGCCTGGAAGGTGCCGTCTTCGGCCCAGTACTTGAGGACGAGCTCCTCCACTTCCGGGAAACGCACGGAAGCTGGCACATGGTTGGATTCGGCGTGCAGGCCGTGGGCTGCGGTTGCCTTGGGGAAGTGGGTCATCACATCATCCTGGTGGTGGGCGTTCAGTTCAGGATGCAAGGACGGCTTGCGCCGCGGTACCACCTCGCTTGCCGTCCCCGTTGCCCTTCGGCCTTCGCCGCGGGGCGCCAAGTGCGGCCGCTTGTTGACTGCTGTGACGGGCTTACCCGTCCGGTTCTACTGGCATCGCCTGCGCGATGCGTTCTTCCGGAAGCTCACCGGTGATGGCCGGGTCAACGCTTTGTCCCTTATTCTACGGGATGCCGGGCGCCGGTGGGGACGCCCGGCCCACTGCTACTTGCGGATGAGCTTGTGGTTGGCTGCCTGCGCCACGGGCCGGATGACGATCTGGTCCAGGTTGATGTGGTGCGGAAGCCCGACGGCGTACCCCACCACGCCGGCGACGTCCTCCGCGGTCAGCGGCTTCTCCACGCCCTCGTAGACCTTTTCCGCCGCTTCCTTGTCGCCGCCGAGGCGGTTGAGCGAGAATTCCTCCGTCTGCACCAGTCCGGGTGCCACCTCGATGACGCGGATGTTGTTTTCCGCCTCTTCCAGGCGCAGCGCGTTGGTGATGGCGTGCTGGGCAAACTTGGCGGCGTTGTAGCCGGCCCCGCCCTCGTAGGCGGCCAGGCCAGCGGTGGATGTCAGGTTCAGCACGGTGCCGCTGCCATGGCTGCGCAGTTGTGGCAGGAACGCCTTGACCACGTTCATCGTGCCCAGCACGTTGACCTGGTACATCCAGTTCCAATCGTCTGCATCCGCCGTGGCCATGCGGTCCGTACCGCGGGCGCCGCCGGCAATGTTGATGACCGTGTCCACGCCGCCCAGGCCGGCAAAGGCGTCGGTGGCGAAATCGCGGAGGCGGGAGACGTCGTCGTCCCTGGTGACGTCAGCGACGAAGGCCAGGGCGCCGGTCCCGGCTGCGAGCGCGGTGAGCCGGTCCTCGCGGCGGGCCACGGCGACGACGTTCCAGCCGTCCTTGCGGAGCTGGCGGACGGTGGCGGCGCCGATGCCTGAGCTGGCGCCGGTGACTACTGCATTTTTGGGGGTGTTTTCAGCCATGCTTCCAAATGTAGCGGCTATTTGCCGGCGTTCAGGAAATCGAGGAGCACGGCGGCCTGGTTTTCATGGTGGTCCTTGGCTCCGTACAGCAGGACAACTTTTTCGTGCTGGGCGATGATGCCGCGCAGCTGTGCCACGGCCGGATTGTGTTCCAGCTCTGCGGTGTAGTCGCGGACGAACGCCTCAAAGTTCTCTTCCTTGTGGCCGAAGGCGTTGCGGACCTCGTTGCTGGGGCCGGCTTCCTTGAGCCATAGGTCAATCTTGTCCTTCTTGATCCCCCGCGGCCACAGCCTGTCCACCAGGACGCGGTACTCCCCCGGCTCCGGTTCTTCATAAACACGCAAAATTCTGATTGTGCCCATGGTCGCATCATAGCCCCGGAGCTACAGCAAGGGCAGGCGGCATTTCCACCACTGCTGCGCACCGTTTCCTGCGAATGCTGCGTCACTGCCGGGGGCGCGCAGCATTCAGGCAAAACCGCGCGCAGCAGTAGTGGGTGACCTGGCGCTGCGATTCCTCCACAGCCACCCCTGGGCCCCCGGCTGTCCACAATTGCGATACTGAGGCTGCTGCCGGCGGGCCATGTGGTGCAGCATGGCTCCATGAGCCCGAATCGAAGCCCCGCAACCATGACCGTGGCTACCGCCGTCCTGGAAAAGGGGAAGGTGGCAAGTCGGGGCCAGCTGCTGGCCTTGGGGTTTTCCGACTGGCAAATCCGCAGTGCCATGGCGTCGGGATCCATTCGAAGGGCCGCCCCTGGTGTCTACATACTTGGGGACCCACATCCCATGAGCCGCCACCTGGCTGAGAACCACGCCGCGTTGACGTGCTTCAGTGCCGCAAAAGAGATGGGACTCTGGGTCCTGCACGCCCCAGAGGCTCCACACGTCGGCACGGCACATGGGAGGCCGGTTCCAGGCTGTGTCACTCACAGGTACAAGGGCACTTTGACATTCTGGGACATTGTTCGGCATTGCACACGGTGCGGTACTGATGTGGAGGTCCTGTGCGTACTCGAGTCGGCTGTCATCAAGAAAAGGTGCACCATTTCAGAATTGCGACGCGAGTTCTCCCGGCGCAAAGATGCACGAATTCGCAGGCTCATTGACTTGATCGACCCGCAGTCGATGTCCATTGCCGAGACATGCGCCAGGTTCCACCTCTTGAAGGCTGGCCACAGCGTCCAGGTCCAGTACCACGTCAGGAAAATGGGACATCTCGACGCCATGGTCGACGGACAGCTGGGACTGGAGATTGACGGCAGGGAATTTCATGACAACGCCAAGGCGTGGGCAGAAGACCTCAGGCGGGGAAACGTCTTGACCGTGAGGGACGTCCCCACACTTCGAATCCGGGCATCAGTGGCGATGTACCATCCGGAGGAGATGCTCCGGTGGGTCGAACAGGCCCTGGCCACTATTTCTGCGCGCCATTCAAAGTGAATGCAGCGTCACTGCGGCGGTTGCGCAGCATTCGCACAATACCGTGCGCAGGGTCAGGGTTCAGGGCCGGCTGCCCTGGTACAGTTCCCGGATCCGCGCGGCCGGCGCATCCAGGGGCAGGAAGTACTCGCACTGCCACTTCTGTGTGCGTCGGGCCTGGTCGCTGGTTGCCACAACGTCCGGCGCATACACGCGCATGGCCCGCTTCCCGCCAACCCCGGACACGGAGACCACGCCGCGGCGCACCAGCACGGCCGCAGGGAACACGAACTGCCCCAGCCCCTCACCCAGGCCGGCCTGGACCACAAACAGGGCCACGCCGTCGGACGTGTCAAAGGGGCGGATGGGGCCTGCCGCGGACCGCCGCCACAGCGTGACAAACTGCCCAACCTTGGTGGGCGTGGTCTTGGCCACACGGAATGCTGCGGGGTGCCCGTCCAACACCAGTGTGTGGGCGCGGTACCCGGCGCTCTCGGGCTCGGGCGACACGGCGGAGACGGCAATCCCGGCCCGCTGCCACATCAGCATCGACTCCTGCATGCAAACACCCTTCGAATCTTGGTTGGGAGGCAACTCATGAAAGAATTGCCACATGGCTGACATCATTCCGGGCACAGACACGCCCGCACCCACCTCAAGCAACGTTCCCGACAAGCCCGCACTGGAGGGTCTCGAGGAGTCCCTGACCAAGCGCTGGCTGGCGGAGGGCACCTACAAGTTCAACCCTGAGACCACCCGGGGGCAGGTGTACTCCATTGACACTCCCCCGCCCACGGCGTCCGGATCGCTGCACGTGGGGCACATGTTCTCCTACACCCAGACCGACGTGCTGGCCCGCTTCCAGCGCATGACCGGCAAGAACGTCTTCTACCCCATGGGTTGGGATGACAACGGCCTGCCCACGGAGCGCCGTGTGCAAAACTACTACGGCGTGCGCTGCGACCCGAAAATCTCGTACGACGCCGACTACCGCCCTCCGGCGACCCCGGCCAAGAACCAGCGTGATTTCGACGTCATCTCCCGCAAGAACTTTATCGAGTTGTGCGAGGAGCTCGCCGTTGAGGACGAGAAGGTGTTCGAGCACCTGTTCCAGACCCTCGGCCTGTCGGTTGACTGGGACCTGACGTACCGCACCATTGACGACCATTCCCGCGCCGTCTCCCAGCGCGGATTCCTGGAGAACCTGGCCGCCGGCGACGCTTACATGTCCGAGGCCCCCACCCTGTGGGATGTCACCTTCCGCACCGCCGTTGCCCAGGCCGAGCTGGAAGACCGCGAAATGCCGGGGGCGTACTACCGCTACCCGTTCTTCGCCGAAGACGGCACCAAGATTTACATTGAAACCACGCGCCCGGAACTCCTTGCAGCCTGTTCCGCACTGGTGGCCAACCCGGACGACGAGCGCTACCAGCCGCTGTTCGGCAAGAAGGTCACCTCCCCGCTGTTCGGCGTCGAAGTTGAGGTCCGCGCCCACGCACTGGCCAAGGCCGACAAGGGCTCGGGCATCGCCATGGTCTGCACCTTTGGCGACCTGACCGACGTCACCTGGTGGCGCGAGCTGCAGCTGCCCACGCGCGCCATCGTTGGCCGCGACGGGCGCATCATCGGCGACACACCGGACTGGATCACCACGGAGGAAGGCCGCGCCAACTACGCAGCCATCGCCGGCAAGACCGTCTTCAGCGCCAAGGAAGGAGTTGTGGAAATGCTGACGGCAGCGGAGCTGCTGGACGGCGAAATCAAGAAGATCATGCACCCCGTGAACTTCTTTGAAAAGGGCGACAAGCCCCTCGAGATCGTCTCCTCCCGCCAGTGGTACATCCGCAACGGCGGCCGCGACGAGGAACGCCGCGAACGCCTCATCAACCGCGGCAAGGAAATTGAGTTCCACCCCGCGTTCATGCGCTCGCGCTACGACAACTGGATCTCCGGCCTGAACGGCGACTGGCTCGTTTCCCGCCAGCGCTTCTTCGGCGTGCCGGTTCCCGTCTGGTACCCGCTGGATGCCGACGCCAACCCGGACTACGACCACCCCATCCTGCCCACCACGGACATGCTGCCGGTTGACCCCGCCGCAGACCCCGCCCCCGGCTTCACCGAGGACCAGCGCAACGCCGCCGGCGGCTTCGTGGGCGACGCCGACGTGCTGGACACCTGGGCCACCTCCTCCCTGACCCCGCAGATTGTGGGCGGCTGGGGCGTTGACGAGACCCTGTTCTCCAACGTCTACCCCTTCGACCTGCGCCCCCAGGGCCACGACATCATCCGCACCTGGCTGTTCTCCTCCGCCGTGCGCGCCGACGCCCTGCAGGGCAGCGCACCGTGGAAGCACGCCGCCATCTCCGGCTGGATCCTGGACCCGGACCGCAAGAAGATGTCCAAGTCCAAGGGCAACGTGGTGGTCCCCACCGACGTGCTCAACGACTTTGGTGCCGACGCCGTCCGCTACTGGGCAGCCTCCGCCAAGCTCGGCGCCGACACGGCGTACGAGATTGCGCAGATGAAGATTGGCCGCCGCCTGGCCATCAAGCTGCTCAACGCCTCCAAGTTTGTGCTGAACCTGGGCGCCACCGAGTCCAACGTGCTCACGCAGGACACCGCTGTGCTCAGCAACCCGCTGGACCGCGGACTGCTGGCCCAGCTCTCCGAGGTTGTCACGGCGGCGACGGCAGCGTTTGAGAAGTACGACTACGCCCGCGCCCTGCAGCTGACCGAGAGCTTCTTCTGGCATTTCACAGACGACTACGTGGAACTCATCAAGGACCGGGCCTACGGTGCTGCCGGCGAGGAAGGCCAGGCCTCCGTGCTGGCAGCCCTGGCCACCACCCTGGACTCGCTGCTGCGCCTCTTCGCCCCCTTCCTGCCCTTCGCAACGGAGGAAGTGTGGAGCTGGTGGCGCTCCGGTTCGGTGCACCGCGCCCCCTGGCCCGCCCCTGTCGGCGTGGACGACGGCGACACCTCCCTCCTGGCGACGGTCGGCGAAGCCTTGAGCGGCATCCGCAAGGCGAAGTCGGAGGCCAAGGTGAAGCAGCGCACGCAGGTGCTCTCGGCGACCGTGACCGCCGTCGAGGTTGAGGCAGCCCAGCTGGCTGCCGGCCTCGGCGACCTGAAGGCTGCGGCCAACGCAGTGGAGATCACGGTTGTGGCCGGCGAAGGCGAACTGGCCGTGTCCGACGTCGTGCTGGCGCCGGCCGAGGAGCCTGCCCAGGCCTAGCCTCCCCCGGGTGAGAAAAACACCGAATGGCTGTGGCCGCTGCCCGATCAGGGCGGCGGCCACAGCCATCTGTGCGAGGGCAGCGGGGACCGAACTGTCAGCGGCGTGGTTTTAAGCGGAGTGGCGCACGCGCTGATGTGGCACCAGCTTCTTCAGCCCCTTTTTCGGCGGGACGCGAACCGGCTCCGGCCACCGCGGGGCGAGGTTGTCGCCAAGGGTGGTGCCGCGCAGCTTGCGCGCAAACATGGGCAGCACCCAGTCCGCGAGCCAAACGCACTGCTCCCGGGTCCACACCGCAGCACCCCGGCTCCCTGCATCAGGTCCGTCCTTGACGGCGATGCCGTGGGGCACCTCCAGCTGCTCGAGCACCCTGGCCGCCAGGTATTTGTGTCCCGGCTTGGACATGTGCAGCCGGTCTGCCGCCCAGAAGTGTGGATGCGCATAAGCGGCGAAGGAGGCATAATCCACCAGGACCGCCCCGTACTTTTCGGCGACCATGCGCACGCCATCGTTGTAGGCATGGTTCTTGCGGCGCAGCGGCCCCAGCAGCGGCGACACCTCGACGTCGTAGCCGGTGAACAGCAACAGCGTGGCACCCGTCTGGGAGAGCCGCGACACCAGGAACTCATACTGGTCCAGGATGTCCACCGGGCGCGTGCCGAAGTCCATGACATCGTTCCCGCCCGCATACAGTGACACGAGGGTGGGCTCCATGGCGATCGCCGGTTCGAGCTGTTCGGCGATGATGTGCCGCAGCCGCTTGCTCCTGATGGCGAGGTTGGCATATTCCCATCCGGGCTGGGCGCTGGCCAGCCCCTCGGCCACCCTGTCCGCCCAGCCGCGCACGCCATTGGGACGGCGGGCGCTTTCATCGCCCACACCCTCCGTAAACGAATCCCCCAGCGCGACATAGCGTCCGGGTCCCGAAATCAGCACGGGACCGCACGGGCGCGTGCCGGACGGCAGCAACAGTCCCGGTGGCGGCACGACCACCCGCACACAACCGCCGGCGGGCCGCCCGTCACTTGGCGCCCCGGGCCACCGCATTCATGCCCTGGTGCTGGGCCACCGCCCCGGCGTAGTGGTCCATGAGCTGCTCGCAGATTGCGTGCCAGCTGCGGCCCTGGACCTGCTGGACCGCGGCGGCAGCGAAGGCTGCCCGCTTTGCGTCGTCGCCGGTCAGGTCCTCGGCATAGGCCCTCAGCTGGGAGAGATTCCCGGGCGCGTAGAGCCAGCCCGTGCGTGAGGAGTCCACGAGGTCGACCGGGCCGCCGCGGCCGGTGGCCACCACCGGCACGCCCGAGGCCATGGCCTCCTGGATGGTCTGGCAAAATGTCTCCAGCTCCCCCGGATGCACAAACAGGTCAAAGGATGCCATTGCCGCCGCCAGCTCGTCCCCGCCCAGGAATCCGGTGAAGACCGCGCCGGGCAGGGCGGCTTCGAGGAAAGCACGCCGGGGACCGTCCCCCACCACCACGAGACGGGTGTTGGGGATGTCCAACACGGCGGACAGGTCCTCCACCTGCTTCTCCAGCGCCAGGCGGCCCACGTAGCCAATGATGCGTTCGCCCCGCGGAGCAACCAGCGCCCGGAATGCGGCGTCGCGGTTGCCTGGATGGAATCGTGCGGTGTCCACGCCCCGGCGCCAGAGTTCCACCCGCGGGATGCCATGCCCCTTGAGCTTGTGCACCGAGTCTGTCGACGGCGCCAGGGTCCGGGTCGCGGCCGTGTGGATCCGCTCCACACGCTGCCAGGCCCAGTTCTCAAGCATCGGCATCCCGTACCGGGAGGCATACGCGGGGACGTCCGTCTGGTAGACAGCCACTGACGGGATGCCCAGTGCCGCCGCAGCCCTCACGGCACGCCAGCCCAGCACGAAGGGTGAAGCGAGGTGGACGACGTCGGGGCCGAACTCGGCGAACAGTGCCTTGACCCGTGCCACGCCTCCCACCGCAACGCGGATGTTCCGGTAGCCGGCCAGTGGGACCGACGGGAGCCGCTGGACGGCGGCCCCCTCCACCGTGCCCGGGGCGTTCTCGAGGGTGGACGGTGCAATGACGAGCACCTCATCACCCCTGTCTTCCAGGTGTTGCAGTATTTTCAGCAGTGAATGGGTAACCCCGTTCATGTCGGGCAGGAACGTTTCAGCAACTATTGCGATCCTCACGCCTCCAGCGTGGCGGGCCAAGGTTGCCGCCGCGGGAGGCTGCGGCAACGCACTGATGAATGCTGCGTGAACTGCGGCCGCCCATCCGTACCCGTGCGCGCGTGGTAGATTAACAAACATGTTCAGTGAACACGTTCAGTCACGGTCTGCGCAGCGTGAAACGACACGGCGCGAGGTGCTCTACGCCGCGGAGGCGCTCTTCCACGCACAGGGGTTCAAGGCGACCACAGTGCGGCAGATTGCCGCCAGGGCCGGCGTCAGCATCGGCACGGTCATGGCGGCCGGCGACAAAGACAGCCTCCTGGTGGAGGCCATGGACCGGCGGATACGGCTCATGCACCAGGAACGCATGCTTCCGGAAACAGGTTTTTTGGCCATGAAGGCCGGCGGCAACGCGCCTGAGATGGTGGCTGCCCTGGTCCAGCCCTTCATGGCGTTGTTCGCTGCCGACCTGGACCTGGCACGTGAGTATGGGGCCGTCCTGATGCGCGGACGCCAGGAATCCGAGGTGTTCGGCTCGCTGGCACGCCAGCTCAAGGGCGAGTTTGAACAGGCCTACAAGCTCTTTGGCCTGGGCCGACAGGCAGCCCGCGCGGCCGCAACGGCAACACACCTTGCCTATCTGGGCGTCCTGCTGGCCTGGGCCGCGGGGGCATGCAGCCAGCAGACCGCAGTGGCCCAGCTCAAGGAGAGCGTCGGCGCACTCATGGGTGCAGGGGCAGGACAGCCATGATCCTGCTGCCTGTGTTGTGGTGGCCGGGTGCCATCCTCGCCGCCGCCCTGTTCGCAGACGCGGCACTGTCGATCCGTCCCCCGAAGTTCATCCGCGACTGCCTGGACGGGGTCCGCTTCCCGCGGGAATGGTGGTGGGTGCTGGTCGCCATCAAGCTCCTGGCCGTTGCCGGGCTGGTGGCCGGAATGGCCGTCCCTGGCATTGGCCTGGCTGCCAACATCGGCGTGGTCGCCTATTTCGTGGCGGCCGCCTGCGCCCACATCAGGTCACGGTTTCTCCGCCAGGAGTTCTGGCTCAACTGCTTGGGCATGCTTGCCCTCAGTGTCGCGGCACTTCTTGCCGCCTACACCCGCTGGTGACGGCCCGTCGGAATGGCCTGGACTGGCACGCGCTGCGCCGCGCTGTTTCCGCCCGGTGGGCAATGGTCAGTGGACAAGGGCCGTGGGCAAAGGGGAAGCCCCATCGGCTTGTTGCCGTCGGTGGGGCTTCGACTTTCATGCCGTCCTGTGACGGTGGCGGCCTGGTGGGTTTCATGCGGTTTCAGGACAAGCACCGCGTCACCGGCGCTTATGGAACCTTTCGAGCGTCCCGCCGAAGCGGTGGCCCTGTGATCAATACGGTTCAGTCACTGAAGTTTATGATCCCTGCCAGCCCTTTCCTTGGCGGATTGGGTACTAAACAGTATGCGCCTGGACAGGGGCGAAAACAACGGCCGGGATGAAAATTTTTTGACATCTTTTCACCCCGGCGGCCGTGTCAGTCGAACTGGGGGTCTTCGGTGCGGCTGCGCTTGATTTCAAAGAAGTACGGGAAACCGGCGAGGGTGACCGTGGCGTCCCAGAGTCGGCCGGCTTCCTCGCCGCGCGGGATGCGGGTAATGACGGGGCCGAAGAATGCGGTGCCGTTGAAGGCAACGATGGGGGTGCCCACGTCCTGGCCAACTTGGTTGATGCCGGCGGCGTGGCTGGCACGCAAAGCAACGTCATTGGCATCGGTGTCGGCTGCGGCGGCCAGTGTCGCCGGAAGACCTGTTTCGGCCAGGGCCTTGGCGATGACATCGCCGAAGTTCCGGTTCTTGTTGATGTGGATTTGGGTGCCCATGGCGTCGTAGAGCGGCTTGATGACGGCACTGCCGTGTTCGGCTGCAGCGGCCACAATGACCCGGACCGGGCCCCAGGCCTTCGCCACGTGAGCCTTATATTCGGGCGAGAGGTCCTTGTTGTTTTCATTCAGCACGGACAGGCTCATGACGTGCCAGTCAACCTTGATGTTGCGGACTTCCTCCACTTCGCTGATCCATCGGGAGGTCACCCAGGCGAAAGGGCAGGTGGGATCGAACCAAAAATCGGCTGTTTGGGCTGTTGCAACGCCATTGTCGGACACGTCGGAACTCCTTGCTAGTACTTGGATTCGGCAGGGCAGGCAATTACGCCCCGTCTACTGCAACAGTTCGGTCCCTGTCGCTATTCCGGGCACCAGGGCGTTGCGGAGAAGGGCGGCCCTACGCCGACTTGTTGCGCCGCTTCGCTACCACTTCATGCGGGATGAGTGTGGGCTCGGCCGTCTTGGCCACGACGGCGGCCGTGACCACCACGGTGGCGATGTCTTCCCTGCTGGGCAGGTCGAACATGACTGGCTGGAGCACTTCTTCAAGAATGGCGCGGAGGCCGCGTGCCCCCGTGCCACGGGCCAGGGCCAGGTCCGCAATGGCGGCGAGGGCTTCGTCGTCAAACTCAAGGTCAACGCCGTCGAGCGTGAACATCTTTTGATACTGCTTGACCAGCGCGTTCTTGGGCTCGGTCAGGATCTGGATCAATGCCGCGCGGTCCAGCTGCGTCACCGTGGTGATGACGGGCAGGCGCCCAATGAATTCCGGGATGAGGCCGAACTTGAGGAGGTCCTCGGGCATGACGTCTGCGTAGCTGGCCTCGGACTGCTTCAGCGCACTGAGCGGCGCCCCGAAGCCGATGCCCTTCTTGCCGGCCCGGGATCCGATGATGTCCTCCAGCCCGGCAAAGGCGCCGGCCACGATGAACAGCACGTTGGTGGTGTCGATCTGGATGAATTCCTGGTGCGGGTGCTTGCGACCGCCCTGCGGCGGGACCGAGGCAACCGTGCCTTCCAGGATTTTCAGCAGCGCCTGCTGGACACCCTCGCCGGAGACGTCGCGGGTGATGGAAGGGTTTTCGGACTTGCGGGAGATCTTGTCGATCTCGTCAATGTAGATGATGCCCTGTTCAGCCTTCTTGACGTCGAAGTCGGCGGCCTGGATGAGCTTGAGGAGGATGTTCTCCACGTCCTCGCCCACGTAGCCGGCCTCCGTCAGGGCGGTCGCATCGGCGACGGCGAAGGGAACGTTTAGCCGTCGTGCAAGAGTCTGTGCCAAGTAGGTCTTGCCGCAGCCGGTGGGACCAACGAGCAGGATGTTGGACTTGGCGATCTCCACCTCATCGTGGACTCCGCCGGAGATGGTGGTGGACTTAACTGCATGGCCGGACTGGATGCGTTTGTAATGGTTGTAAACGGCGACGGCAAGTGAGCGCTTGGCCGGCTCCTGGCCGATGACATATTCCTGCAGGAAGTCAAAGATTTCACGCGGCTTGGGCAGTTCAAAGGCGTCGAGATCGGCAACCTCCGCCAGTTCCTCATCAATGATCTCGTTGCACAGTTCAATGCATTCGTCACAGATGTACACGCCGGGGCCCGCGATCAGCTTCCGGACCTGCTTCTGGCTTTTCCCACAGAAGGAACACTTCAGCAGATCAGTGCTTTCGCCCATTCTGGCCATCGTTGTGTCCTTCCGCGAACATCCCGCCGGCGGCGTGGCTGTTTCTGAAATTTTTCTGTTCCCGGCAGGTGCCGGAACAGCTGTACAAATTACCTTCCACTCTAAGCCACGGCGGGGACAATGAGTGGAATGCAAACGCCGGAACAAGGCATTTCTTGTTCCGGCGCCTGCTGTTTCTTCCCTTAGCGGCTGATGGCTGCGGGCTTGATCTTGCGCGGTGCCAGCACCTCGTCGATCAGGCCGTATTCCTTGGCCTGTGCTGCTGTGAGAATGTTGTCGCGCTCGATGTCGTTGCTGACCTGCTCGGGCGTGCGGCCCGAGTGGTCGGCAAGGGTGTTCTCGAGCCATTCGCGCATGCGCATGACCTCGTTGGCCTGGATCTCCAGGTCGGAGGCCTGCCCGCCCTGTCCGCCGGAAAGGGCGGGCTGGTGGATCAGCACGCGGGCGTTGGGCAGGGCCAGCCGCTTGCCGGGGGCGCCGGCTGCCAGCAGCACCGCGGCTGCGGAGGCTGCCTGTCCCAGGCACACTGTCTGGATTTCGGGGCGGATGAACTGCATGGTGTCGTAGATGGCCGTCATGGCCGTGAACGATCCGCCGGGAGAGTTGATGTACAGGGTGATGTCACGGTCGGTGTCGTCTGCTTCAAGCACGAGCAGCTGTGCCATCACGTCATCGGCGGAGGCGTCGTCGACCTGCACGCCGAGGAAGATGATGCGGTCCTCGAAGAGCTTGGTGTACGGGTCCTGGCGCTTGAAGCCGTAGGGGGTGCGCTCCTCGAACTGCGGGAGCACGTAGCGGCTCGTGGGCAGGTTGCCGGCAGTGGCGCCGAATGCTGTGCTGCCAAAGTTGTAAGTCATGTTGGTTGCTCCTGAAATCTTGTTCTTTGGCTGGTTACTTGGCGTTTGTTCCGCCGCCGCCGGAGACGGTCCCTGCGTGGCGGCTGATCTTGTCGAAGAATCCGTATTCCAGGGCTTCTTGGGCAGTAAACCACTTGTCGCGGTCGTTGTCGGTGAGGATCTTCTCCACTGTCTGGCCCGTCTGCTCTGCCGTCAGCTCGGCCATGACCTTCTTCATGTGCAGGATCAGCTCGGCCTGAATCTTGATGTCCGACGCCGTTCCTCCAATGCCGCCTGAAGGCTGGTGCATGAGGATGCGTGCGTTGGGCGTTGCATAGCGCTTGCCCTTGGTGCCCGAGGAGAGCAGGAACTGCCCCATGGAGGCGGCCAGCCCGGTGGCGACCGTGACGACGTCGTTCGGGATGAACTCCATGGTGTCGTAGATGGCCATGCCTGCGGTGACGGAACCGCCGGGTGAGTTGATGTAGAGGTAGATGTCCTTCTCGGGATCCTCGGCGGAGAGCAACAGCAGCTGCGAGCAGATCAGGTTGGCGTTGTCATCGCGAACCTCTGAACCCAACCAAATGATGCGTTCCTTGAGCAGTCGGTTGTAAATGTACTGGTCCGAGCCGTTGGACTCCGCGCCGGCCATCGTGGGGGTTGTGTGCTGTGCCATGGTGGGTTTACCTCTCCTTCGTGCGGTTCGCCGGGCATGCCCTGCGGTGCCGTCACTAATGTTCACTACTTGGACACTAGCCCTTTTCGCCGCCCGTTTGTGGTCCATCAGGGCACTGTTCGCTGTCGGCGCACGATAGCCGTTCGCCCTGCGCGTACGGGAATAAACAGGCCCCCCGGAAGCCTTGACTGCGGCACAAAAAAGCCGTTGCCGGCACCCGCGAACGGGGCCGGCAACGGCTTTTAATTCATGTCTCCCGCGATGCGGGAGGCAGCACTAGATGCGGACTTCGCCCGGATCGGTCACTGCGGTGGGCTCGATGGCCTCATCCTCGGCGGGAATTTCCTCATCCTCACCGGCGACGGAAACGAAGTCGGTCAGGTCGACGAGGGTGCCCTCGGAGTCCTTGACGACGGCCTTGCCCAGGACGGCGGCAAGTGCCTTGCGGCGGCGGACTTCGCCAACGATCATGTTGACCTGGCCGGAGGAGTCCAGCATCTGGGCGAACTGGTTCGGGTCCATGCCGTACTGGCTGGCGGAGGAAACGATGTAGTCGATCAGTTCAGCCTGGCTGACGCTGACTTCTTCCTTTTCGGCGATTGCATCGAGGATGATCTCGTTGCGGAAGGCCTTCTCGGTGTTTTCCTTGACCTCGGCGCGGTGCTCCTCGGTGTCGTGGTCTTCACCGTGGGAGTTCTCCGGGCGGAAGTGCTGCTCGAGCTGCTCTTCAATGACGGAGTCCGGAACCGGGACCTCTACGAGCTCAACGAGCTTCTCAAGCACCTTGTCGCGGGCCTCAACGCCCTGCTCGACGGTCTTGGACTCGGCGGCCTGCTTGGCCAGGTCTTCCTGGAGTTCGGCAATGGTGTCGAACTCGGAAGCCAGCTGTGCGAAGTCGTCGTTTGCCTCGGGCAGTTCGCGAACCTTGACGGCGGTGACCGTGACGGTGACCTGGGCTTCTTCACCCGCATGCTCGCCACCGGCCAGCTTGCTGTCGAAGATTGCTTCTTCGCCGGCGGAGAGGCCGGTTGCAGCCTCGTCCAGTCCCTCAAGCATGTTGCCGGCACCGATCTGGTAGGAAAGGTCGGCAGCGGAGTCGACCTCTTCGCCGTCGATCTTGGCGGCGATGTTGATGGTGACGAAGTCGCCGTCGGCGGCCGGGCGGTCTTCGACCTTCAGCGTGCCGAAGCGGCCGCGCAGCTCGTCGAGAGCCTTCTGGGTGTCGTCCTCGGAAGCCTCAACAGCGGCAACCTCAACCTCGAGGCCCTCGTAGTCGGGCAGCTCGATCTCGGGGCGGATGTCCAGTTCGACCTGGAACTTCACAACGCCGTCGGTGGCGGTGGGATCGGGAACCTCGGTGATTTCAACCTCGGGACGGCTCAAGGGGGTGAGCTTGTTCTCGATGACGGCTTCCTGGTACCAGCCGTTGAGGCCGGAGTTGATGGCCGTTTCCAGGACATAGCCGCGGCCAACGCGCTGATCGATCAGCTTGTTGGGGACCTTGCCCTTGCGGAAACCAGGCACCTGGACCTGTGTGGCAATCGTCTTGTAAGCCTCGGCAAGGCTGGGCTTCAATTCCTCAAAGGAAACCTCAACATCGAGCTTTACCCGGGTGGGCGTGAGGTTTTCGACAGCGCTCTTCACAGCGTGGTACTCCTGATGGTCTGTTGATGGATATTTAGGCCCAGCACATGGGCAGTCACTGACCAAACGTGATCCGGATAATGCTGAAGTCGGGGCGACAGGACTCGAACCTGCGGTCTCCTGCTCCCAAAGCAGGCGCGCTAGCCACTACGCTACGCCCCGTAGTGCCCGCAACAGTCTACGGGCAAACATCCGCAGATGCACAATCGCGCCACCGAATCGCGCAGCGGCTGTGCCGCGCACCGCCCTCCGCCATTGGATTGGGACAAGAGTGGCGCCGAAGAAACAATGGACCCACCCGGGCCGGACCCGCGTTCTGGCCACCAGCCCCGGGGCCCCACACCACCCCAGGCTCCAACGCCGGATCAAACAAAAAAATCCCCGGCTGGCTGGCCGGGGATTTTTCTATTTGGAGGGGGCGACGGGAATCGAACCCGCGTAATCAGTTTGGAAGACTGAGGCTTTACCATTAAGCTACGCCCCCGTGTTTTGGGGCTTGTTGCGGGCTTTCGCCGGAACAACTCCGTAACACTATCAACGAGATTGCCGCTCCTGCAAATCGTGCACCGATCAGGCGTGCCAGGTCCCTGGACCCTTCACCCTGCCCGCCCGATACACCGCCAATGCATCATGACAGTCGTTCCGCTTCCACCCCCTTTTGTGGCCGGCCTTGGCTGGGAAGTGGACTCAGCCGGCCTGGCAGCCGGGGCACCAATAGAGCTTGCGGCCGCCCAAGTCCTTCATGGCCACTTCCGTGCCACAGTGCCGGCAGGGCAGGCCTTCACGCTTGTAGACATAGTGGGCTTCCTCGACCGGCACGTCCTTGTTGGCGTTGCGTTTCCGAACGGCCGCAGCCGGTTCGGACCCTGGGCGGACGAGGCGTGACTGCCCGTGGCCCACTTCGGCACCGACTCCTGAGGGACGGTCGGCCAGCTCCGTCGTGATGATCCGGCCGTCGCGGACGCCGTCGGCCATGATGAGGGCAATGTCGTTCCACAGGGCCGCGGCCTCATCAGGCTGCAGGCTCTTTCCAGGCAGCATGGGGTCCAGGCCCAGGCGGAACAGCACCTCGGCGCGGTACACATTGCCCACGCCCGCCAGCACGTCCTGCTTCATGAGCTGCAGTGCCGTTGGCGTGGAACTCTTGCGGATGCGGCGCGAAAATTCTTCGGCGTCTCCGGGGGCATTGTTGAGGGGATCCGGCCCCAGCTTCCGGCGCACGGCAGCTGACTCGGCCGGGGAAATGACCTCGCAGGCTGTTGGCCCCCGCAGGTCGGCCCAGCCGTGCGGCGACACCAGCCGGACCCGTACCGCACCCTGGGGTTCCGGCGGGCCGGTATATTCCCGGCGTCCTCCCGCGTTCGCCGCGGGGCTCGCGGACGCGTCGGCGCCGCCGACTTCTTGTTCGCCGATCCTGCGGGGTGCGCCGATGCTGGAGGCCCCCGTGAACGTGGAGTCCCCGCCGAAGTCCCAGGCGCCGTACAGGCCCAGGTGCACCCGCATGACGCGGTCCTGCGAAAAATACAGGAACATCTGCTTCCCATGGGCCTCTGCCCGCTCCAGCTCCAAGCCGTCAATCAGGGAGGCGCCGGCGGCAAACTTCCCTTGCGGGCTGGACACCGCCAGTGGTGCACCGCCGAAGACATCGTTGAACTGCCGCGCGAGGCGGTGGACGGAATGCCCTTCGGGCATGGCTTGCGCCTCCTGTGGAAAGTTGTCAGGCGCGGCCTGCCGCCATCCGGGCCGGCCGCGCCAAGAACAGTTACTCTACGACGTCGCCGGTGGTCTCATACACGGCGATCTTGCCGATGCGGCGCACATGGCGTTCGGCCTTGCTGAACGGCTCGGCAAGGAATGCCTCGATGATCTCCGTGGCCTCCTCGACGGTGTGCTGGCGTCCGCCCACGGCCACCACGTTGGCGTCGTTGTGCTCGCGGGCCAGTGTGGCGGTGGACAGGTTCCAGGCCAGGGCCGCGCGCACGCCCTTGACCTTGTTTGCCGCAATCTGCTCGCCGTTGCCGGAACCGCCGAGCACAATGCCCAGCGCGTCCACGCCGGCAGCCTGGTCCGCCACCACGGCCAGCGCCGCGTTGATGCAGAACGAGGGGTAGTCGTCCTCGGCGTCGTACTCCTTGGGTCCGTGGTCAACCATCTCGTAGCCCTTGGCGGAGAGCGCCGTGATGAGGTGGGCGCTGAGCTCCATGCCGGCGTGGTCGGTTGCGATGTGAACGCGCATGAAAATTCCTTACGTCAAAGTGGGTTGTGCTGCGTCAAGCCTACCCACCGCGGCGGGCGCCTGTGGCCGCTTCAGTGCTGCTGCGGCGATTTTCCCGCGCGGCGGTTGAGGATTTCAGAGAGGGCGTCTGCCACGTCGAGGTTGGGGGCGCTCACGGTGACGCGGCCGCCGTCGTTCTGGCGGATGACGACGGCGGCACCTGAGTACGCGAGGTAGCTGACGGATCCGCTCTGCCTGCGCAGGCCCCACCCGCCGTAGTCCCTGGCCGAAATCTCAAGGGACACCGCAGCCATGGTGTCTTCGCAGGGCGCCGCCAGGACGGTGGCGAAGCCCAGGGCCTTGACGGTGAGTTGTTGGCGGTCAACCGCCACCACGGCGCACGCCATGGCAATGGTCACCAGCGCCACCACGACAAGCCCCAGCAGGATCCACGGTGAGATCAGGGCCAGGAGCGCACCCGGAAGTACCGCCGCAAGCAGGATCATCAGGATCACGGAGCTGCGCGGGTGGATGAAGTAGGCCAGCTGGTCGTTGGCGGCGGTGGGGTCCGCCTCCTCGTCCAGCATTTGGGCCAGGGCCGCATCGTCGGAGGAGGTCCACTGTTCATCGGGCTTGAACGTCAAGGCGAGCACGACCCCCATGGCGGCGGCGAGACCGGACCCCATCAGCATGACGTAGCCGTCAACCCGCACCGCCGGCAGCACGCCCTGGCCGGCCTGGCCCAGAAGTGCTGCGGCAAAGAGCGTGCACGCCGCAAGCTGCAGCGCCATGGCCAGGCCAAGCAGTACGCGCCGCAACGTGCGCGGCAGGGTGGTCCGGGCACCGAAGCACCCGATCCCGGCGCCGAGCACGATGATGGTGCCGGCACCGACGGCCAGGAAGACGGGCAGCGTGAGCGCGCTGCCACCCCATGGGAGCAGGACTCCGTGGGGAAGCTGGCCACCGACCAGGAGTCCTCCTGCGACGAGTGCGACGGCGAGCAGTACCGGGAAGATCAGGGCAAAGCGCAGCGCCCGGGTGTCAATGTGCCGCTGTCCCGCAGAGTCGTGGCTGCCGTCAATGTCCATGTCCCTAGTTTTTCACTGTTGTGGAGTGCGCGTAGGCGTTGACCAGCGCGGCTGCTTCGCCGGCAGTGTCCGCATCCGGCATGGATACGATGAACTTCTGGTGGAAGCCGGCCTCCATGACCAGGGCCGGGCCGCTGCCCATGATGAAGCCGACCGCCCCGCCGTTCATTCGGTAGCCCCAGCCGCCGTAGTCCATGGCTTTGATGTCCGCCACCGATGCGGCACGGACTTCCTCCCACTGAAGCGGCATGACCTTCCAGAAACCCCCGGCCAGCACTTTGTGTCCCTCAGGCCCAATGACCACGGTGCCGCTGCAAAAGATCCAGACGATCGCGGCAACCACCACGCCCAAGAGACCCAACACCGGAAATATGAAGAATGTGCTGACGCCAACAAGCCCGCCGACGCCGAGAGCCCAGACCCAGCTCCAGACACCCATGGACACCGGGATTCGCATGATGTAGCCGTTGGACGCCTTGGCCTTCGCCGCTGCGGCCAGCGCCGACCCACCGGAAGTGGCCGCTACATTGGCTGCCTGCACCTGTGGGTTCGGGGTTCTGTCGATGTCCCCTGGGCTGTACAGCCACATGGCCAGGGCGCCCATGCCGAACGCCACGGCCAGGCCCCCTCCCAGCACAGGCCCGGACAATGCAGCATCCGAGGTGTCCTGCTGGTCCAACTGCCCCGCAACGATCGCCACCATGAGCGCACTCATGGCAAGCCCGAAGCCCACGCCGAACCCCGCGCCAATGCGCGCCAGCAAGGTGTTCTGGCCGCGTGAGACGACGGCCAGGACCACTATGAGGCCGCCGACGCCAACGGACAGCGGCACGTTGGTGGCCGCAATGTTCCACAAGGACGCCCAGCCGTCCACCTCATTCCTGCCGTTCCAGTGGATGGCCAGCTGGTCCGGCACGCGCTTCGCCACAGAAAGCATCCACGCCGAGGCCAGCATGCTCAGCAGGAGCAACCCTCCCAACGTCCCGACCAGCCACCACTTGTTGTAGGCCTGCTCCGCGGCAACCCCGCGCACCTGCTCCCCCACCAAAATTCCTTTCCCCATTACCGGCAACAACCTTCCTTCTTAACCCTGCCCCATCGCCACCGCCCCGCCAAGTTCAGTTCAGGCGTACCCGGGAGTAACGTGTAAGAATCGATTCAGCGCCGGACCCAACGACGGGCCGGTGCGCACACCTCCGGAAGCTGCCCGCACCATCGGCGGCACCCCGCGGACACGGCCCGCAGCGGGCCCGGTCCCCAACCCACAAGGAAGGCACCACATTGCCTGGCATGAACCTCACCCGCGACGAAGCCATAGAGCGCTCAGCGTCCCTCACCGTCAGCCACTATGACGTGGCCCTGGACCTGACCACCTCGGAGACCACCTTCGCCTCCACCACCACGGTGGCCTTCAGCGCAAGGGAGGGTTCGTCGTCGTTCATTGACGCGGTCACGGACACGGTCCACCAGGTGACGCTCAACGGTGTGGACCTTGACCCTGCGGAGGTGTCCGACGGCGTCCGCATCCAGCTGCCCGGCCTCGCCGCCGAGAACGTGCTGACCGTGCGCGCCGATGCGCTGTACATGAACACGGGTGAGGGCCTGCACCGTTTCGTGGACCCCGTGGATGGCGAGGTGTACCTGTACAGCCAGTTTGAGGTGCCGGATTCGCGCCGCATGTTTGCCGTCTTTGAGCAGCCGGACCAGAAGGCCACCTTCACCTTCCACATCACGGCCCCCGCCCACTGGGACGTCATCTCCAACTCCCCCACGCCCGCCCCCGAGGCTGCCGGCGAAGGCAAGTCGGTGTGGCACTTTGAGCCCACGCTGACCATGTCGAGCTACATCACCGCCCTCATTGCCGGCCCGTACGAGTGCGTGCGGTCCGAGCTGACCAGTTCCAACGGCCGGATCGTGCCGCTGGGTGTCTTTGCCCGCAAGTCGCTCATGGAGTTCCTCGACGCGGAGAACATCTTCGAGCTGACGCGCCAGGGTTTTGAGTTCTTTGAGGAGCAGTTCGGCACCCCGTACCCGTTCCCGAAGTACGACCAGCTGTTCGTGCCCGAATTCAACGCCGGCGCCATGGAGAACGCGGGCGCCGTGACGTTCCTGGAAAGCTACGTGTTCCGTTCCAAGGTCACCGACGCCATGGTGGAACGCCGCGCCATCACCATCCTGCACGAGCTCGCCCACATGTGGTTCGGCGACCTTGTGACGATGCGCTGGTGGAACGACCTCTGGCTCAACGAGTCCTTCGCCGAGTTCATGTCCACCCTGGCCGCCGCGCAGAACACCCAGTATGTGGACTCCTGGACCACCTTCTCCTCGCTCGAGAAGAGCTGGGCTTACCGCCAGGATCAGCTGCCCTCCACGCACCCCATCAAGGCCGAGATCAACGACCTTGAGGACGTGCTCGTCAACTTCGACGGCATCACCTACGCCAAGGGCGCCTCCGTGCTGCGCCAGCTCGTGGCCTGGGTGGGCCAGGAGCAGTTCATGGCCGGGGTGCGCGCCTACTTCGGCAAGCACGCCTGGGGCAATACCGAACTGCCCGACCTCATGGTGGAGCTCGAGGCTGCCAGCGGCCGCGACCTGACCGCCTGGACGGAGCAGTGGCTGGAAACGGCCGGCGTGAACACCTTCAAGCCTGCCATCGAGGTGGCCGACGACGGCACGATCACCTCATTCTCGATTCTCCAGACTGCGATCGAAGAGCACCCGACGCTTCGCCCGCACCGCGCAGCCGTGGGCTTCTACGACCTGGCCGCCGAGGGCGGGGATGCCGGAAAGCTCGTGCGCACACACCGCGTGGAGCTGGACGTGGACGGGGCGCTCACGGAGGTGCCGGAGCTGGTGGGCATGAAGCGGCCGGCACTGATCCTGCTCAACGACGACGACCTCGCCTACGCCAAGATCCGCCTCGACGCCGATTCCCTGGCCGCGGCCAAGGCACACCTGAAGGACTTCAAGGACTCGCTCCCCCGCACCCTTGTCTCCGCTTCCGCCTGGGATGCAGCGCGCGACGGCGAAACCCCCGCCCGCGAGTACGTTGACTTTGTGCTGGCCACCATTGGCTACGAGACTGATTCCACCGTCATCATGGTGCTGCTGCGCCAGCTCACCACGGCGCTGCAGTTCTATGTTGCCCCCGAGCACCAGAAGGCCACGGCCGTCGCCGCCGCGGACTCCCTCTGGAAGCTGGCCCAGGGGGCCGCAGCCGGCTCCGACGCGCAGCTGCAGTTCGTGAAGGCCTTCGCCGCACACGCCCAGAGCGGCGCGCAACTGGACCTGGTGCAGTCCGTGCTCGACGGCGAAACCACGCTCGACGGGCTGGCACTGGACACCGACATGCGCTGGGAGTTCATCATCTCCCTCGCCGCCGGCGGCCGCGCCGGTGCATCCGTGATTGACGCCGCACTGGCCCTTGACAACACCCAGAACGGCCAGCTCGCGGCAGCCACCGCCCACGCAGCCATCCCCACAGCCGAAGGAAAGGCCGCGACCTGGGCGTCCGTCGTCGAACGCGGGGAAGGCGCCAACGCCGTGCAGCGCGCGGCCATTGACGGCTTCGCCAAGGTGTGGGACACGGCGCTGCTGGAGCCGTACGTGGCGAAGTACTTTGCTGCCATCAGGCAGGTGTGGGAGACGAAGTCGTACGAGACGGCGTCGACCATCATCACCGGCCTGTACCCGGTGAAGCTGGTGTCGCAGGCGACCCTGGATGCCACGGATGCGTTTTTGGCGGAGCTCGGCGACGGAGTGCCCGCCCTGCGCCGCCTGCTCGTGGAGAGCCGCGACACCGTGGTGCGCGCCCTCAAGGCCCAGGCCGCCGACGCCTGATCCGCTTTTCTGCGGCGGCTGCCCCGGCAGCCGCCGCAGAAGCAAGTGGTGACCACTCTAGCCACGCGATGTGTGCGCGCGTATCTTCAACTCATGAGAGCTCACCCATTCAGGAAATTGGCAGCGCGCACAGCCGCAGCGGCCATGGTTGCCGGAGGACTCATTTTGGGGTTCTCCGGCCTCCCTGCAACGGCGGCACCGCCGCCGGCAGGCAGCTACACCGTGCTCGGGGATTCCTACTCGGCCGGGTCGGGCGGCGGACTTGAGGCGGGGCCGTGCCTCCAAAGCCCCAACGGATATGGCGACGTCTTCGCCGCGGCCAACGGCCTGTCCATGACCCAGCTGGCCTGCTATGGCGCCACCATCGACCAGGTCACCAGCCGGCAGCTCCCGCTGATTCCACGCTCCACGAGGCTGGTCAGCCTTACCGTGGGCGCCAATGACGTGGGATCGGGCCAGGTCGCCGCAGCCTGTCTGCTGGGCACGCCCGAGATGTGCCAGGTATCAATTGCCGCAGCCCAGGCGAAGCTGGCCACACTGCCGGGGCAGGTCACTGCACTGACCCGAGCCATCCGGGCTGAAGTCCCGCGCGCGCAGGTCGTGTTCATGGGATACCCGCAGTTGTTCGAGGTGGGCAACATGGTTGGTTTCACCCCGGCACAGGTGCAGGCAGCGATGACCGTCAATGCCGCCGTCGGCCAGCTGAACGCCGTGCTGGCGCGCAGTGTCGAGGCCAGCGGGGCAACCTTTGTATCCGTGCATGCCCAGTTCGCCGGGCATGCCTTCCCGGGCCCGGACAGCTGGCTGGTCTCGCCGTTTGTGTCGCAGGCCCTGGCGTTCCATCCCACCGCGGCCGGCTACGCCAACGGTTACGCCGCCGCGTTGCAGTCAGCACCGCTCAGCCCGCCGCTATACGCTGGAGTATGGCGCTAAACGAACACAACTATGAAATCAACGTCAACTGGACGGGCAACCTGGGCACAGGGACATCCGGGTACCGGGCCTACAGCCGCGACCACACCGCCACGGCAGTGGGCCTGCCGGAGCTGTTGGGCTCGGCCGACCGGACGTTCCACGGCGACCCGGAACGCTGGAACCCGGAGCAGCTGCTGCTGACAGCGCTGGCGCAGTGCCACATGCTCTCCTACCTGCATGTGGCAGTCAACCACGGCGTGGTGGTGACCAAGTATGAGGACTCGGCCTCCGGCACGTTGCTCCTGAACCCCGACGGTTCCGGCCAGTTTGAATCCGCCACGCTGCACCCCAAGGTTTATGTGGCCGACCCTGCCATGGAGGAGCTGGCACTGTCGCTGCATGCGGAAGCCGCCTCGAAGTGCTTCATTGCCCGCAGCGTGAACTTCCCGGTCCACCACGTGCCGGGGCTGCTCACGCCCACTCTTGACTAGGCCCGGGGACTGGCGCGGGACACTGAGTGCCGTCAGCTGGCGCTTCCGGACGCCCCGGGACGCAGGCCCGTGGAGCGGCCCACCGGCGGGCGCAGCTCCAGCACAGCCACCATGAGCGCCAGCACCCCAGCTGTGGCGATGAGGTTGTAGGGGTTGGGGATCACCGGATCCAGCAGGACCACCAGTGCACCGAGCGGAACCACCGTGTTGACCACGCGGTCGGCGTTGGCCTTGAGCGCGATCCACCAGATGCCCAGCACAAAGACAGCCACGGGAACGGCCACCGTGAAGGAAGCGCTGACACCCTCCAGCACGGCTTGGCCGGTCAGCACGCCGATCTCCACCTCGATGCCCGACGACAGCGCGCCCGCTGCGGCAAACACGAAGTAGTGGACGTATCCGTAGCGAATCGAGCTGCCCAGGCCCTGGATGGCTTCATGGTGCGGGGGCCAGAAGTAGATCCACCACAGGGCCGCCGTCGAAATGAATGCGGCCGCGGCAATCACCACCAGTGGTCCCAGCGACTCGATGTCGGCCAGTGCCGCGATGATGGCGTTGCTGGAGCCGAGCAGGCTGCCGCCCAGCAGGATCAACGTGAACAGGCCGTAGCGTTCGGTGATGTGGTGCGGGTGCCACGGCGTGTTGCCGCTGCGATGCCCACCGCGTAGGCCAGCGTGGTGCGGCGGTGGCTTCCGGATTGGTGGGCGGCCCGCAGCCACTGCGCCACCATGGCCACACGCATGACGACGTAGCCCAGCACCAGCAGCGTAAACCCATTTCCGGCAAAGACCGGCGGGATGCCTGCTGTCAGGACAAGCACGCCGGCCATCTGGAGGATGGTGAGCAGCTTGTACAGCCAGTCCTCCGCCGCAAAGGAGGTGGCGAACCAGGTGAAATTCATCCACGCCCACCAGACACCGAAGAACACGAGGGCGTACGACACCAGCCCGTCCCATACCCGGCCCCCGGCGAAGGAGTCATGCAGCTGGGCAGAAGCCACCGCCACAGCCACGGCAAACACCAGGTCAAAGAACAGCTCCAGTGAACTGGACACCCGGCCCGGCTCGTGCGGGTCCCGGGGCTTCATGGGAATCAGTCTGGCAGCCGGCATGCGCAACATCCTACGCGCCGCGGTGTTGGGGTGGCGTTTCCTTGCCGTGCGGCGCCCGGCTGCGGCCGGTGTCCGCCGTTGTCAGGCGACCATCCAAGAACAACGCCCGGCACTGGAAGCCGTCCGGAACAACCACGGCCCCCGCCCGCGTTAGGCTAGGAGAGACCACCGCTCCACCTAGAAGGGACCAGGGTTACACCTCCCGTGCCAGCAACAGACATCGCCACCTCCCTCGAGAACACCTTTGTGGAATACCTGGTCAACGCCGGCATCGTGCTGGCGGTGGGCCTGGCCGTGTGGCTGGTCCTGCACTACGCCATCCGCATCGTCGTCAAGCGCGTCCAGGCCGACAGGCCCGTCCTAGAACGCCGGTCCCTGCGCTGGGCGGCCCCCATGCTGCGCAACATTGATCCCGTCGTGCGCGCGCTCGACCAGGAACGCCGCGTCCAGCGCGCCCGCACCGTCGGATCGCTGCTGAACTCCGTGCTGACCGCGGTGGTGGCCACCGTGACCGGCTTCTACGTCCTGATGTCGTTCAACATCAATGTGGCCCCGCTCATCGCCAGCGTCGGCGTGCTCGGCATCGCCATCGGCTTCGGCTGCCAGCAGCTCATCCGCGATTTTCTGGCCGGCATCTTCATCACGCTTGAGGACCAGTACGGCATCGGCGACGTCATTCAAACCAGTGAAGTCGTTGGCACCGTGGAGTACGTGGGGCTGCGCATCACCCGCGTCCTGGGCGAGGACGGAACGCTCTGGTACCTGCGCAACGGCGAGATCCTGCGCCTTGGCAACCGCTCCAAGGGCAACTACCAGCCGCCTGCAGAGGGGATGCCCGACGGCGGGGCCGCGCCTTCCGCTGCCGGGACCACGGCGGGCGGTGCCGCACCCGCACCGGCGGCCGGTCCGGCGTCGGACACCAACCCATCCGGCGAGCAGGGCCGCACCGATTCCCAGCGCACCGAACCCCAACAGTAGAAAGCACCCGATACACCATGAGTTCCCAGTACAACCCGACGTCCCCCTTCGCCGACGGCCCGGCGGCCAACGATGCCGCCGAGGGCGGCGCGGACGCGGGCGTGCCGATCCCGTCGCGCTTTGGCGAGCCGCTGGCCACCATTGCGCCGATTCCCGTGGCCGTGGGGCGCCCGCAGCCGTCCACGTCGGGGCCGAAGCCGGATGAAGAAGTGGACTATTCGGACACGTTTTACGGCCAGGTGGGCGGGCACGAGGTCTTTGCGAAGATCATCCACGTCTTCTACCAGGGCATCGCGGCCGATCCCCTGCTGCGCGCCATGTACGCCGAGGAGGACCTGGGCCCGGCCGAGCGCCGCATGCTCATGTTCACCGAACAGTATTGGGGCGGGCCGCGCACCTACCTCGAGGAACGCGGTCACCCGCGCCTGCGCATGCGCCACGTCCCGTTCGCCGTGACGCCCGAGGCCCGCGACCGCTGGCTCGCCGCCATGCGCAAGGGCATTGACGCCGCGGAGCTCTCCCCCATGCACGACGCCACCCTCTGGGACTACATGGAACGTGCCGCGCACTCGCTGGTCAACGCGCCGTCGGATCCGTCCCAGGCGCTGTAAGTTCGAGACGCATTGGCTTCGACGCGGCCACGGTTCACCGCCGGCTGTGCTTGAGTGCGACGCCGGACGTGCGGCTGCCAATTCCGGTCCGCCTGTGGCCCGTCCCCCGCACCGCACGCGTCGAGATTGCAAATGTGAACCCTTCCACGCCCCTCCGGGCTTCAGGAGTGGCGTGGAAGGGTCCCGAGATGAACGGGCGTCGGGTTGGGGACCGCCGAGATCAAAGGCAGTTGGGCTGCGGACCCCCGGAAGGTGATAGAGCGTCCGCCGGAACACCCCGGAAGATGATAGAGCGTCTGGGTGGGGCGGGGCCGGCGGATCTAGAGCAGGGACTGGGGCTTGACGAGAATGTGGCCGCGGGCCGTGCTCAGGCGCAACCAGTTGTGGGACTTGAACACAGCCGCCGTCTCCCCCGGCACCAGGAAGCCCAGCGCGTAGCCGGCAAACGCCGCGCCGCCGGGCAGCTCGCCCGGGGCGCCGTCAATGGGCCGGCCCCAGACGGAGGCCCTGACGTTGTTGACCAGCAGCGCCCCGGGGTTGACCGGAATGATTTGCCCGATCTCCTGAACACCGGTCTTCGCGACGTCAATCAGTGCGTCCGTGTCCACGGTTCCCAGCTCCTCCCAGGCACCCCGCGGGGCGCTGATGCCGGCCCATGATTCGTGGACCTCCATGGGAGGGACGGGCAGTCGCACGTCGTCCTGCCCCATGCGGGCCAGGCGGTCGGCCACTGAGGACAGCGAAACGGTCACATCAACGTCCGACGGCGCCCCGAGCGCCATGGTGCGCAGGCCAAGGATCGTGGGGGTGCCCTCCCCCAAAAGCTTCCCCCGCATGACGCACACATACGCCGCGAGGACGTGGCCGGCCCCCTGAAGGCGGATGGCGCCGTCGTCCGCGGTGCGGGCACGGCTCACAAAGGTGCGCAGGTCGGCAACGGTGCCTGCATCGTCCAGGACCAATTCATTGGTGTGCGTGGCGGTCGGCATCAGCGGGCTCCTTCGGTGGTGGCGGCGCGGGACGGCCCGCGCTTGAACGGGACGGGTTCGCCGCGCCAGGCCTCGAGCGCACCGCGCTGGGCGGGGGTCAGCCGGACGGGACGTCCCGTGGTGCGCGAAACCAGCACCATGGAGGTGGCGGCCTGCGCGTAAACGACGGAGGTGTCTGTCTCGGTGACGGTGTAGCCGAAGTCGAAGCTGGAGCCGCCCACGTTGGTGACCCAGATGTTGACGAAGACGGGGGTGGGGCGGAAGCTGATGGGTGCCAGGTATTCGATCTCGTTGCGGCCCACGAGCGTGAAAAGCTCCGTGCCCACGAGGTCCTGGAACGTGCCGCCCCCGGGCAGTTCGGCGTAGGTCAGCTGGACGCGGGCATCCTCGAGATACTGCAGGAAGACGACATTGTTGACATGGTTGTACGAGTCGATGTCGCCAAAACGGATTTGCTGTGCGATCTGAATGCCGGGAGCCATGGGCCCATCATCTCAAAGCCCCGCGGGCGCCACCAATCGATGTCTGCAACGTCACAGCGAAAATGGCCACGGCCCTGCCGGAGTGGCCATTTGTCGCGGGCGCCCGCCGACACATAGAGTCACGTTATGAGCCCTACGCCTCCCCGCAACGACCCCATGGAAACCCTCCTCGGCATCCTGGAACTCTCCGATGCCGGCGGAGCCCGGACCGACGAAGACATTTTTGTGGGGCTCGGCGACGAAAACGCCCCGCGGCCGCGGCTCTTTGGAGGCCAGGTGCTGGCACAGTCCATCGTCGCCGCCGCACGCACGGTGGAAAAGGACCACCTGGTCCACTCCATGCACGGCTATTTCCTGCGCCCCGGCGACGCCGCCTCTCCCCTGACCTTCGGCGTCCAGAGGCTGCGCGACGGCCGCTCCTTCTCCGCCCGCCGCACCCACGCCTACCAGGGTGCCGTGCCGATCCTGTCCATGATCGCCTCCTTCCAGCGCCCGGACACCGGCATTGAGCACCAGGACACCATGCCGGAGGGCATCCCGGCCCCTGAGACGCTTCCGACGACGGCACAGCTATTGGGCGGAATCGACCACCCCGTGGCGCGCGCCTGGGCCTACGAACGCCCCTTCGACATCCGCCATGTGGGCGCCAACATCTACTTCGATGTCAAGGGCGAGCACGTTGCCCACCAGGCTGTGTGGCTCAAGACCCTTGGCCCCATGCCCTCGGACCAAAATCTGCACCGCGCCGCCCTCGCCTACGCCAGTGACTACACGCTCCTCGAGCCGTCGCTGCGCCGCCACGGCATCAACTGGGCCATGCCCGGCATCAGCGTCGCCAGCCTGGACCACGCCATGTGGTGGCACCGCCCGCTCGCCGTTGACGACTGGCTCCTCTATGTTGCCGAGTCGCCCAGCGCTTCCGAGGCCCGCGGCCTCAACCTGGGGCGCTTCTTCACCCGCGACGGCGTCCTGGTCGCCACGGTTGCCCAGGAAGGCATGATGCGGGTGCCCGAAGGCACCCCCACGGACTAAGGCGCAGGCTCCGCCGAAGCGTTGCCCCTGCCCGGCACCTCCCGCCCCGGCCGCTACGGTTCGGTTTCGGCAGCCGCGTCCGTCGGCGGGGCAGCCAAGTCCGGCAGGACGCCGTCGTACTCAGGCGTGCCATTGGCACCGGCCTGACCCGGGTGGTGGCCGAACGGATCCATGCGCGGGCGCCGCGCCGAGGGAACCTGCCGCCGCAGCCTGGCAGTGAGCTGGCGCAGGCTGGCCAGCGGCGGAAGGCCGTTGGGGCCGTCGACCTCCAGGCCGTAAAAGTCGCCGATGTGGTCCACGAAGGCCATGCGCTTGGCCTTTTCATAGGCGCGGGATTCCCGGGAAAACGCCAGGTACGTGGAGACGCAGATCAGGATCAGCACCACGCTAAAGGGCAGGGCGATGATGATGGCCGCCGTTTTCAGTGCCTCGAGTCCGCCGGACAGCAGCAGTGCGCTCGCCAGGAGCGAGGTGGCCAGGGTGAAGAAGGTGCGGATCCAGTTCTTGGGCTCCACGTCTCCGCCGGTGGCAATCATGCCCATGACGAGCGCGCCGGAATCGGCCGAGGTCACGAAGAAAATCACGATCATCAGGATCGCGCCGACGGTCAGCACAGATCCGGCGGGAAGCTGGTCGAGCGTGGCAAACAGGGCATTGGCGGCGTCAACCTTGCCGTCGGGCCCCACCAGGCCGCCCGGGCCGGAAAGCTCGGAGTAGATGGCCGTCCCGCCCAGGACGCTAAACCACAGCAGCGTCACGAGCGTGGGGACGAGGATGACCCCGGACACGAACTGCCGCACGGTGCGGCCCTTGGAAATTCTGGCGATGAAAATGCCCACGAACGGCGCCCACGAGATCCACCAGCCCCAGTAGAACGTGGTCCATGTTGACTGCCAGGCCTCGCCCTCGGCGCCGGAGAAGGCGCTGACGTTGAAGGCCATCCCCAGGAATTCCTGGAGGTAGTTGCCTGTGGACTGGACAAAGTTGCGGAGCAGGAATTGGGTTGGCCCCACCACCAGAAGGAAGACCACAAAGATCGCGGCCAGGATCAGGTTGGTGTTGGAGAGCCACTTCATGCCCTTGCCCACGCCCGAAAGCACGGAGAACAGCACGAAACAGGTGACCACGGCGATGATGACCAGGTCAATGACCATGGAGGACTTGATCAGTCCGGTGCTTTCCAGGCCGGCGCTGATCTGCAGCACGCCGAGCCCCAGCGACGTGGCCACGCCGAAGATGGTGCCCACCAGGGCGATGACGTCGATCAGGTTGCCCAGGCCGCCGCGCACCTTTTGTCCGAGGAGGGGTTCCATGGCCCAGCGGATGGACACGGGGCGGCCGCGACGGTGGATGGCGTAGGCCAGCGCCAGGCCGATCACCACGTAGATGGACCAAGCATGGACGCCCCAGTGCAGGAAGGTCTGGGAAAAGGCCTGCTGGGCCAGGTCTCCGGGGCTGCCCGTGATGCCCGGCTTGGGTGAGGCGTAGTGGCTGAGCGGTTCGCTGACGCCGTAGAACACCAGGCCGATGCCCATGCCGGCTGCGAAGAGCAGGGAGAACCAGGAGCCGAGCGAGAACTCGGGTTCGTCGTCGTCCTTGCCGAGCTTGATGTCGCCGAACTTGCTGAAGCCGACCCAGAGGCTGAAAATCACCAGGGCAGTGGCCAGAAGCACGTAGTACCAGTTGAAGTAGCCGACAATGGCGCCTTGGATGCTGGCAAAGAGTGACTCTGCAGCGTTCGGCGCAATCATGGCGAATGAGGCGAAGACGATGACGATCGATGCGGCCGGCCAGAAAACCCAGCGGTGGATCGTTGTCTTTGATTGAGTCGCTGACATTTCCCCAGCATAGGCGCAAAAATGGCCGGTCTCCGGTGTTGGGGACCGACCATTTTTGTCGACGGGTGTGGCTCAGTGCATCAGTCGCGTGTGAGGCGGCGGTGCGTGACGCGGTGCGGACGGGCTGCGTCCGCACCGAGGCGCTCGACCTTGTTTTCCTCGTAGGCATCGAAGTTGCCCTCGAACCAGTGCCAATTGGCGGGGTTCTCGTCGGTGCCTTCGTAGGCCAGGATGTGGGTGGCCACACGGTCAAGGAACCAGCGGTCGTGCGAAACCACGACGGCGCAGCCGGGGAATTCCAGCAGCGCGTTTTCAAGGCTGCTGAGGGTTTCCACGTCAAGGTCGTTGGTGGGCTCATCCAAAAGCAGGAGGTTTCCACCCTGCTTGAGGGTCAATGCCAGGTTCAGGCGGTTGCGCTCACCACCGGAGAGCACACCTGCCTTCTTCTGCTGGTCCGGGCCCTTGAAGCCGAATGCGGCAACATAGGCGCGGGAAGGCATTTCGACGTTGCCGACCTGGATGAAGTCGAGTCCGTCGGAGACAACCTCCCACAGGGTCTTGTCCGGGTCGATTCCGCCACGGCTCTGGTCGGCGTAGGAAATCTTGACCGACTCGCCAACCTTGAGCTTGCCGCCGTCGAGCGGCTCGAGGCCAACGATGGTCTTGAACAGCGTGGACTTGCCGACACCGTTGGGTCCGATGACGCCGACGATGCCGTTGCGGGGCAGGGTGAACGTCAGTCCGTCGATGAGGACGCGGTCGCCGTAGCCCTTCTTCAGGTTTTCGGCTTCCAGGACGATGCCACCGAGGCGCGGGCCCGGCGGAATCTGGATTTCTTCGAAGTCGAGCTTGCGCGTGCGGTCGGCTTCGGCAGCCATTTCCTCGTAGCGTGCCAAACGGGCCTTGGACTTGGTCTGGCGGCCCTTGGCGTTGGAGCGGACCCACTCGAGTTCCTCGGTGAGGCGTTTGGCCTGCTTGGCGTCCTTCTTGCCCTGGACTTCCAGGCGGGCGCGCTTCTTCTCCAGGTAGGTGGAGTAGTTGCCCTCGTACGGGTACAGGTGGCCGCGGTCCACTTCGGCGATCCACTCGGCCACGTGGTCGAGGAAGTACCGGTCGTGGGTGACGGCGAGGACTGCGCCGGCGTAGCTCTTCAGGTGCTGCTCCAGCCAGTTCACGGACTCTGCGTCCAAGTGGTTGGTGGGCTCATCCAGGAGCAGCAGGTCGGGCTTCTGCAGCAGCAGCTTGCACAGGGCAACGCGGCGGCGCTCACCACCGGAGAGGACGGTGACGTCGGAGTCTCCGGGCGGGCACTGCAGCGCGTCCATGGCCTGCTCCAGCTGGGAATCGATGTCCCATGCGTCGGCAGCGTCGATTGCTTCCTGCAGCTTGCCCATCTCTTCGAGGAGGGTGTCGAAGTCAGCGTCGGGGCTGGCCATTTCCTCGGAGATCTCGTTGTAACGGGTGATCTTTGCGTAGATCTCGCCAACGCCTTCCTGGACATTGCCCAGAACTGTCTTTTCCTCGTTCAGCGGCGGCTCCTGAAGCAGGATGCCGACCGTGTAACCGGGGCTCAGCCGGGCCTCGCCGTTGGACGGGGTGTCCAGTCCGGCCATGATCTTCAAAATGGTGGACTTACCGGCACCATTGGGACCTACGACGCCAATCTTGGCACCGGGGTAAAAAGACATGCTTACGTTGTCAAGAATGAGTTTTTCGCCAACAGCCTTGCGGGCATTGGACATCGTATAAATAAATTCCGCCATACCCCCAAGGTTAGTGGGTGCAGGCCCATATCTCACATTTGCGACCCGCTATGTGAGCAACGCTGCCATATCAGGCGGGAAGTTAGCGGACGTCCCCCACGAAACAGCGGCCGGAAGCAAGTACCGGCAGGACCGTCACGGATGCCTGGCCGTCGCGGACCTGGCCAACAATGCATTGCCCGTCGACGACGTCGGCGGCCTCCATCGCGTCCACGGCCAAGCCGGTCGGCGTGATGTCCATTGACACCTCGACAGTGTCCGGGTTGGCGCCGGCGGCAACCATCGCCGCCTTCATCTGGTCACGGCTGGGCGACTTGGTTCCGGCGGCGAGACTGCCCAGTGACTTGTTGACGCTGCCAGACAATATTTGGGCCGGAGTCTCGGGCGACTCCGGGGCCGGGGCCGGCGCGGAGATGGTCTGACTGGCCGCTGGCGATTGAATCTCGCCTTGGCCGGTCGTCGGAAGCAGCGAGCAGCCCGCCAAGGCCGCGGCCCCGGACAGCACGAGCACAGCAAGGCCGGAACGCACACGCATGCGCATGGCGGCGGGCCGGTGGCAGGGTGTCAGCAAGTCCAAAGTCACCCCGCCATTCTGCCATGCCGCGCAATGGAGTCCGCCAATGACAGCTTCATTTAGCTAGAAGGCTGGCTCGACGTCTGACAGCTCGCCCGTTTCCTGGTCCACCTGTTCCCCTGCATCAAGCCCGTCGCCGTCGTCGGGCGTGCCTGACGCGTCACCATCCGGATCTTGGGCAAAGTCCGGCGGCTCGTTGTTGTCCGACACCAGCGTCACTGAGGCGTCGCCTTGGGTGGTGTGCCCCCCGTCGCCCTGGGAGTTGTCCTGGCCGGCAACACGAACCCCGGTGCCGCGGTGGTAGGTGGCGGTACCGAACTGCAGGTCGAGGCCGATGCTGTCGGCGTCGATCTCAACACCCATGCCCGGGTTCCCGTCCTTCCGCGTGAAGTTGGTGATCTTGAGCTTGCCGGAGACCAAGATTCGGTCGCCCTTGCTGATGCTGACGACGGCGTTCGTGGCGAGGGATCGGAACATGTTGACCCGGAACCAGTTGGTGGGTCCGTCCACCCACTCGCCGGTGCCAGGATCGATCTTGCGGATGTTGGACCCCATGCGGAAGTTGCCGACAACCAGTCCGTTGGCCAAGATGCGCGTTTCAACGGGTGAGCAGACGAAGCCCCTGAGGGTGATGAGATTTGCCATTGCCTTGCCTTTCGATGGACCGCCGTTGAGGCGAAATTCACGTACCTCCAGCAAACGGCTTCGCCGGGTTCACCGCCAGAGGCAAACTCGTGAATGTGGACAGGCGGTGCAGTTGCCTTGCCTGTGGAGGAAGAGATCGCCCGGGAAACCTGATAATTTAGATGAGGCCCTTGCTTGGGCCACGCCTCGGTAGCTCAGCGGATAGAGCAGGAGCCTTCTAATCTCTTGGTCGTGGGTTCAATTCCCGCCCGGGGCACCAAAAAGCGCCTCTGACCTGCGGTTATGTCCCGCAGGTCAGAGGCGCTTAAGGCCAAAAACAGCCCAACTCCCCCTTTTCAGCCGGGCGAACTCCCCCTTTTGCCTTCACAGCAGAAGGTTTGACCCACGCTGAGGTTGCCTGTCTACGGGTTCCGGCAACCATGATCTAATGCACCTTCAAGAGGGTATCCCTCCACCAACCCACTCTGAGGCCAGTTTGTTTAGAATGGCTATCCATTTAGCGCCCCTTCGCCATGGCTTGTCCAGATGGGTCAATGCCAGCGTTCTGGGGCGCAAGTGTGACCCGGTTGGTCCGGTGACCGGCGGTAATTTGGTGGAAAGCCCCAACGCGATGTCGTTGTAGCCTGCCGGTGGTGCCTTTACCGTGGCCTGGAGGAGCCGGTAGAAGATCATGCCGGGCGTGCTTGAGTGCCGGCGGTTGAACCGGAAAGTAAATTCATCAAGGTAGGCGCCCAGGTGTCCTGGCTGGACGCCGCCTTGATGAGTTGCCACAAGCCAGCGTTTGGCTAGGGAGGCTACCAGGTGAACGGCCGGCAGCAACTCATGGGCTTGGCGTCCGGAGTGCCACACGGGGCGGGCCTGATGTATGTAGCCCGCAGTCGCACTCTGGTAGGCCAATAGACCATCGGTAATGACTTCCGATCCAGGGGTGACGGCAGCTGCGAGAAACCCCGCCAGTGAAGCTGTGGAGGCATCGGGAATGATCTGCATTCGGGTACGCCCGAACGCATTCCCCCCGGCATGCTCGACGGCAATCGCCACCATTGTCTTGCCCAACGCCCCACGTCCCGTCGAGCCGCTGCGGGGCCACCGAAGAATTTCTCATCAACTTCCACAGCTCCTGAAAGACGGTCTTTGGCTCCTGCTCCCATCGCCAAACGAAAGCTGTGCAACATGGTCCACACGGTCTGATAGCTGCCAATTCCCAACGTGTGTTGCAACTCCAAGGCAGAGACCCCAGACTTCGAGGTAGACATTCTCCAGGCTGCTTCCACCCAAATCGTCAACGGCGTGCCGGTCTTAGCGAACAAGGTTCCGCCCGTTGCCGAAACCCACCTGCGACAGCCCGCACAGCGCCAGCGACCGGCAACTTTCCAGCGTTTAGGACACTGACCGAACGGGCAAAGGAAATGTCCGTCCGGCCACCTGAGCCAATCCAGATAGTCCAAACAGTCTTCATCGTCACCGAACCAGGCCAAAAAATCGCCATAGAAACCCGGATAATCCACACCAGCTCGCGGCATGCAAAAATCCTAGATCAGGGTCCACTAAATGGATAACTATTTTAGGTCAAGGCCTAAAACCTACAGTAATTTTATCGCCGTCCGCTTCGCGGCGAGAGTACAAAACTTTAGATCCTACGATTAACATTGGCTCCGGCAGATGATTCTCACGAAAATGCTCACCAATCTCTTCAAGAGTATTCCCTTCGATAAAAGGCCTCGACGCAAGGCCACGATTTAGTTGTTCCAATATTCTCGGATTGGAGGCTGATTGTCGGAAGAGTAATTCCGGCGGAGACATTATTGTGAAACATCCACCGTCGAGTGTTTTATTCCATCGATCATCCGGACCTTCGACAATAAAATTGTCAAGAATACCGTGAGCCGCAATAAATAAGCGTTCATGTTGGCATCTTGAATGTGAGTTCACATATATGAACTCAATTCCATCTGACTCTAGTCTGAGCACCGCACAAGCCTCTGGTGCCCTAGTCAGGGGAAGCTCCTTCCACTCCTTTAAAGTACCTCGAAACCCTTCGAAGACTAAGGGTTCCTTGACTCGCCCCATATCCGAATCTATGGCAATCTCTACCGCGAACCGCTGCTTCGTGGCGCGTTCCACATCGAGGAATATGCCAAAATTTTGATTGCTAGTCATATTCCCGGGAAGTTCCCAAGTTTTCCACGGATTGGCACACAGATTCTTAGCGTATAGCACCATTTCGACAGAGGAAGGTTCGACTGCCTTTAGAACCAACACTTCTCCCCCGGTTTTACGCGGAAGACTGGCTACTATTTCCAGACCCAGTGGCGTTGCTCTGTCATAGAGGAAATCGAGCTTTTCTTGATCATCCACAATCGCGATTTGCAGTTGTACACTGAAACCACGGGGAGGTGCCTCCAACGCAACAGTCTTCTGTTGAATTGGCCCCAAGTCTCGCAGTTCAGATTCGGGAAAATCGACACAGTACGCAAATCGGACGCCCGATACGATACCGGGATCTAGCCATCTATCCAAGGCCCTCCTGTCAATGGATAGGAGCTTTTCCCTAGTCGACAAACCCAACCCCAGTTGGCCGTGTCCACTAGCGTGCAGGCTCAATTTGAGTGAGTCTCCTGAATCACGAGGGGCTAAATAAACCTCATCAGACGCTTCACCGCCGGCATACGTCCAAAGCCGCCATTCGCGCGATCGTCTACCGTCCGAAGAAACTATCGCAAATCGGAAAGTGGCTTCCTCTTCCGCCTTACGCCGCACAGACCTGCTCATCAATTCCCCCCTTTTTCACGTAGATTCAGCATCGTCGTGACCGCCTCAAAAACACGTCTGTGCCTTCCTGATCTCCACTGCCTTGGAGTTTAGTGTTCGAATATTGCACACTGACGCTCCTGAGCGTCGATTATTGACATTACATGCCAAGCGGCCCTTAAAGCCTCAAAGTAGGAAAGGCCCGATCCTGGTTCCTGAACCGCCGAGCCGTTCCACACATCCGCTATTTCCAAGAGGTCAGCCCCTGATACTTGATCCCGAAAGGCCCGACTCTCAAGAATCTCGAATGCAAGATCAACACTTTTGGTGAGTCCGAACGGCGCCCTTCTTATCTGCAGCGGACCTAGGGTCATTGGCCGTGAAGGACGTACCACTCTGATGACGGGCGAAACTATTCGTTCACAGATTCGTGTTCCCAGCGAGCGCTGTGACATCTCTACTAGGGCGATTGACTCAATTGCAGTCGCCCACGATTGATGATGAGACAGAATCCTGGCTCTCTCTCGAATCGTTGCCGAGACGCGCATAAACCCGCGACTGGCAACAAGATCTAGCAGCTGCCATGTGAGGTGTTCCACGGAGTCACGCCTAGCTGATTCAATCTCATTCATCCGTATCATCTACGATATTTGTCATGCTGTCGCGACCTAATTGAGGGTCTCCTCGCCGCCGCTCAGCTGTCTCCTTCAGGCCCATGAATGTACCCTTTGTGAACGCTAAACATGTCGTCGTGACGATGAGAGTGACGATCCAAAGAAAGAGGTTCTCGAGTACATATTTACCAACATCCCCTCCGCCGAGAATCGTCATAATTTCGGTCACAAACGATCCTGTTGCTGACAAGCCAGAGAACCCGACTAGGAGGCTGGCATTTAATACAGCGTATCGCCAGTCTCTATTAGAGACACCCCAGGGTCTAGGAATAAACAGGGCGGGCCAAATTAAGAGAAATGCGCCGAATAGAGCCGAAGCAATCACAGTACCCAACGGGTTTCCCAGCAATGCCAATAGTGCGCCGAACAGAAGTGGATAGACGAATCGCCGAAACACGGCCCATCGGAGGGCGGCCCTGTGATTCCAGATAGGCGCATCAAATCCTGGAAACCCAGGAATCAATTGACTGAGCGAGAAGTAGGGTCCGATTAATTTTGCGTCCATTCGAACTACTAATGCTAGCATCAGGCCGGACAAGAACACTACAATCACCTGTTGCATATTATCCTTTCAATTAATTGTACTGACAAGGAAATTCATTACCATTTCTTGTCCGGCAATTCATCACGCACGTAGCACACGCTGGATGCAAATACACCTTACATGATCGTCCAATTAATTGGGACGATTGATGAGTCGGCGATCAGTATGCAGCTGAGGACCAATACGTCCTATCAATCATCATGCATTGAAGGTCCTACGATTCATGCGAGATCCGGTGTTTCCATTGCCTTGTCCCGCAGCCGCTGCTGAAGCCCACCCAGTAGCAGTACTTCCACCAACTTCCCGGCGTCCGCCATTTCCAGCAGTGCGTTGATGGCTTTCTGGTGGCCCTCGCCGGCAACGTACACAGCCTCTTCGACAACGTCTGGCAGGGATGGCGATGAGGCGAAGTCGATTGGCCCGTTGGCTTGGGCCTCACGCTGGAGCTGTTCGTTGCCCTCGGCGTGAACCATGATCGACGAGATGGCATTGATCTGGTCTTCATCGGAGATCCCGATCCCCTCGAACAGTTTGTTGATCTTCTCAATCAGCGCTGCCCAGGTGTCTGACTTCTTCTCCCGGGCCACGCCTGAGCCAGAACCCGTGATGCCCTTCAATCCCTGACCCTGACCATCGACAAGTTTCAGGTCTGCATCCTCGATCTTCTTCAAGGCATAGTGCGTCAGCACCACGTCAGACAGGTCCAGTTGGTTGCCCTGGGCTCGGTCACTGAGGGCCTTGACCAGCAGCTTGATGTAGATTGCCAGCTTTTCAATGCGGGTGTCTTGGTAATTGATGATCTGGGAGAAGAAGTCGTAGGCCTTGTTGAACGCGGACGCCGTTTTCTGGAATTCCTCCAGCTGGCCGATCGCCAGATTGTCCTGGTACGCACGAGCCTGCCGCATCCGCTCGTTGAACACGTCCACGGCTGGGTTCAGGTGCGAATACAGCCCGTTGTGGTTCCGCTGCTCCACCCACTTCTGGGCCACCAGGTCCACGTCCAGGTCGTTGTAAATGTTCATGGCATCCATCTTGGAGACCATGTCATGGATGACGTCCGGGTTGGACGCGTCCTGAATCTCGGCATCCTCATAATAGTCCTGGAACGCCGCCAAAATCGTCTCCGGATCGTTGACGAAATCCAGGGCAAACGTCTGGTCCTTGCCGGGGATCACCCGGTTCAGTCTGGAGAGCGTCTGGACTGCGGTGATGCCGGAGAGTTTCTTGTCCACGTACATGGCAACCAACAGCGGCTGGTCAAAACCGGTCTGGAACTTGTTGGCGACGATCATGACCTGGAATTCGTCGGTCCCAAACGCCTTCGTCAGCGACCGGCCCTTCAACCCGGCATTCATCGTGTGCTCGGTGAATTCGTCAACGCCCAGCTCAGGATCCACAATCTTGCCCGAGAACGCCACCAGAGTCGCCAACTCGGAACCGTAGCCATGCTCTCGGATGTACTCGTCCATGTACTTCTTGTACCGGACGGCTTCCCTGCGCGAGCCCGTCACCACCATCGCCTTGGCGCGCCCTGCCAGGTGGTGTGACACATTGGAGCGGAAGTGCTCCACAATGACGGCGACCTTCTGCGCGATATTGTGCGGGTGAAGCTTCACCCATTGCATCAAGGCCTTGGAGCCCTTGTCGAGCTCCACCTCAACTGACTGCCCCGCCTCGTCAAGATCGGCGATCCTCACGGCCATGGCGTACGTGGTGTAGTTCTGCAGCACGTCCAGAATGAAGCCTTCCTGGATGGCCTGCTTCATTGAATACAGATCGAAAACCTGCGGGGCGCCGTTCTCGTCCGGCCGCCCGAACATCTCCACAGTCTTGGCCTTCGGCGTTGCCGTGAAGGCGAAGAAGGACAGCTGTCTTGTCTCCCCCGCACGTGCCGACATCTCGGCCACCAGCACATCCTCGGCCGTGACGTCTTCATCATCCGCCAAGCCGGCAGTCGTCAGCACCTGCTTGAGCGACTTCGCCGCATTGCCCGATTGCGACGAGTGCGCCTCATCGGCAATGATCGCGTACTTGCGCCCCGCCAGCCCCTTGTTCTTCCGGATCTCCTCCAGCGCATGCGGGAAGGTCTGCAGCGTGACGCCGATGATCTGGCGCCCCTTGATCAGCGCCTCCGCCAGCTGCTGGGACTTGGCCCCCTCGGAGCCGCGGGTGATCGGTGCGAACACACCCTTGACGGTCTCCAGCTGCTCAATGGCCTTCTGCAGCTGCCCGTCCAGCACGTTCCGGTCACTGATGACAATGACGCCGTCAAAGACCTTCGCGCCCTCCGGGGTGAACAGCGATGCCAGCCGGTACGCGGTCCACGAAATCGAGTCCGTCTTCCCCGACCCCGCCGAGTGTTGGATTAGGTAGTTGTGCCCTGGCCCCTCCACACGCGCGGTCTCGGTCAGGGCATTGACCGCCCGCCACTGGTGGTAGCGCGGGAACCGCACGGACTTCTTGAACTGCTTCTTACCCGTGATCGGGTCGGTGTCTTCTTCAAAGCGGTAGTGGATGAACTTGCCGATGATCGTCAGCCAGGCATCCTTTTGCAGCACCTTTTCCCAAAAGTACGACGTCGGCGAGGAACCTTCCACATGTGCGTTTCCCGCGCCGTTGTGGTCACCTGCGTTGAAAGGCAGGAACCTTGTGGAGGAACCCTCCAGCTTGGTCGTCATGTGGACTTCACGGTTGGTCACCACAAAGTGCACTAGGGCACCCCGGCCCAGGGTCAGCAATGGTTCACCCTTGGGATTTCGGTCCTGTTTGTATTGCTTGATCGCATCCTCGGCCGACTGCGTCATGTCAGTCTTGAGCTCAACCGTCGCCACCGCGATGCCGTTTAGGAACAGCACCAGATCCAGTGATTTCTTCGGGGCGGTAGCCGAGTAGTGGACCTGCCGCATGACCCGAACCCGGTTCAGTCCATAGCGTTCAACCGTCACTGGGTTCAGTCCGTCTGCCGGCTGGGGCTGAAACATCCTGAATGACGCGGGCGTTACCGCGAAGCCCTTCTTGATGGCGTTAAGTGTGCCACCGCCGTTGATGGGCTCCGACGCCATGACCGCGGCAAGTCGGTCCAGGATCCGAATCCGTGCCTTGACCTGCATCGTCGGGTTCAGATCTGGTTTGACGACCTTCACAAGCTCATCGGGAGCCGTCTCCGCCAACCAGGCAAACACGTCCTCCGGGAACAGCCCGCGATCACGGTCGTAACCATCATCGCTCCTTGAGTACAGCCAGCCATGGGCCTCCAAATACTCGCACAACTCTGCCTCGAAATGTTCCTCATGGCTAATGGACAACGAGCTCCCCCTCCGTCAGTCGTTCCTTGGCGGCCACAGCACTGCGAACATCAATCTTCCCTGTCACAGCCGCAGATATTAGCGCTGCACGACGCTCCTTAGACAGCTCTATGGACTCCTGAGCGTCCAGAAGTGTTGCATCAAGGTCTGCCAATTCTCCATCGAGGAATTCAACGATTGAAGCTTGGGTTTCAAACGACGGGAATGCCAGCTGGAGCGCCCTAAGTTTTTCCGCCGTAAGATGCATAATCGTAGAACCATTGCAAATAACAGAGAATACCCCAGCATCCCGATAGGTCCTCAAGACATAGGATAGAAATTTCGTTGAATCGCTACCTCTGGCCCTGACTCGATTGACGGTTTTTTGAAAGCTCCAGCCCTCAAAGTTCTCTCCTAAAACGTGGTTTGTACCAACCGAACCACCTTCGACCACCAACAAGTCTCCTGCCAAGAGGTTGAATCGTGAGGCTTCAGCGGACGTAAAGGGCATCACATTAACGTCATCCAGTATCAATCCTGAGTCTTGAATATTCGCCGCACGGATGTACGGCAATACTATAGAATCCACCGGCGGGATTTTACCAGCGTCAAGCATCTTGCCCAGAACTACGTCGAAATGGTGACCAATCTTGCTGACACTCCATTCGACTGGAACGTCCCCGATCCACTCAACACCGCTTTCCCTCATCGTCATGGTCGGGTCGAGGCCCTTGGTGACGGCTTGCGTGATGGTTGCCGCGCGGCGCTCGTACAGGAGGGCGATGAGTTCCTCCTGGTCGGCGATGAACGCATCAATCTCCGCCGTCTCGCGGTCAAGGAAATCTACGATGAAGTTTTGTTCTTGAAGGTCAGGCACTGGCATTACGGTGCTTAGCAATTGACCTGTTCCCAGCTCCAGGAAAGTCGTTCCTTGCCCTCTGGAAATCAGATCTACCTTGGCGGACTGCAAAACGTAGACAAGGAACCTAGCGACGGTCCGTCCAAAATCAGGGACGATTCCCTTGCATCCTTGGTTAAACGCCGTGGCGTGAGATACGCGGGCAACATAACCGATAGGGGCTCTAGTCGAAATTAGCACGCTGTCTCCAGGAACTGTAGAAGAACCAGTCCTGAGACCTTCCTCAGTGATGGTCCGGAATGTCTCTTCCAAATTCCTCCCATCAAACTGATTGAGATCGACGGGCGTCGCCCATGCGATATCTCCATCCCAATTTTTTTCAGAAGGCGTCGGAGTTCCACCATTCACAACAGTTGAAATTCTTCTCAGGGCCGAGACTGCCCAATGTGCTGGGATGTCTCCGATCCATTTGACACCACTGTCCTTGTACGCCGGGTACGGCTTCAGACTCATGCTTTCACCTGCTCGAGGCGCGTGCGGATGCGGCCGAGGACAGCGTCGAGGTCGGCGTCAATGTCCTCAAGAGCGCGCGGCGGGACGTATTGGTAGAAGTGGCGCGTGAAGGGAATTTCGCAGCCTTCCTTAGTTTTTTCTTCATCGATCCAGGCGTCCGGTACGAAGGGTTTGACCTCGCGCTCCAGGTAGGCGTGGATGTCTTCGTCCCAGCGCACGTTTTCGGTGTCGCGTAGATCGGCGTCAGCTTCGACCTTGCCCTTGGTGCCGATGCAGATGTCAGCGGCGTCGTCACGCTCGGCCATGCCTGAAATGAGCGCTTTCATCTGCGGACCCGTTACCGGCGTTTCGCCCTTGGCCAGCGCACCACGCAAGACTTTCGCGAAGGCATCGCGATTGGTCCAAACCTCGCCCGTGGCGAGTGCCGCGAGGGAGGCTTCAAGCGCAAGCCGGGACTCGCCGTCGTACTTCGAAAAGGCCTTGGAGGACAGGGCTGCCTCGATGCGCTCGGAGGTGGCGGCGAAGTTAAGGCGCAGGGGGCGTTCGACGGTGATGGTGCGGTAGAAGAAGTCGGTGGTGTTGAAGATTTTGGATTTGCCGGTCTGTTCGAAGTCGCCGTAGAGCTTGACGATGGCGCTGATGTCCTCGGGCCCGAGTTCGTTGCGTTTGGAGCCGAGGCCCTTGCGCATTTTCCGGAAGAGCTGCGAGCCGTCGACGAGCTGGACCTTGCCTACACGGTCAGGATGCTTGGATTTGGAGAGGACCCAGACGTAGGTGCTGATGCCGGTGTTGTAGAACATGTCCGTGGGGAGGGCGATGATGGCTTCGAGGTAGTCGCGCTCCAGGATCCACTTGCGAATGTTTGACTCCCCCGAGCCAGCGCCGCCAGTGAACAGCGGCGAGCCGTTCAGGACGATGGCAGCGCGGCCACCGGTGCTGGCCTGGCCTGGTTCGCGCATCTTGGAGATCAGGTGCATGAGGAAGAGCATGGAACCGTCGGAGACGCGTGGGAGGCCAGGGCCGAAGCGGCCGCCGAACCCCTTCTCGAGGTGTTCCTCGCGTACGGCTTTTTCCTGCTTCTTCCAGTCGACGCCGAAGGGCGGGTTGGAGAGGCAGTAGTTGAAGGTGGTGCCGGCGTGGCCGTCGTTGAGAAGGGTGTCGTCGTTGACGATCGCGTCCACGGACTGGCCCTTGATGACCATGTCAGCCTTGCAGATGGCGTAGGACTGGGCGTTCAGTTCCTGGCCGGCGAGAGTGAGTTTCGCCTTCGGGTTCATCTCCGTTAGGTGGTCGTCAGCGACGGAGAGCATGCCGCCGGTGCCGGCTGTGGGGTCGTAGACGGAACGGACAATGTCCTTATCAACCAGTTCCTTGCCGTCGGCGTCAAAGAGCAGGTCTACCATGAGCTCGATGACCTCGCGCGGGGTGAAGTGCTCACCGGCGGTCTCGTTGGAGGCTTCGGCGAACTTGCGGATCAGTTCCTCGAAAATGTGGCCCATCTTGGCGTTCGAGACACGCTGGGGATGGAGGTCCACTTCCGCGAAGCGTTGGACGACGAGGAGGAGCAGATTGTTCTCCTCGAGCTCCTCGATCCGGTCGTCAATCTTGTACTTGGAGAAGATGTCGTGGACATTGAGGGAGAATCCATCGATGTAGGCGAGCAGATTTTCCCGCAGGTTGTCCGGGTCGCCAACAAGCTTTCTCAAGTCATAAACGCTGGTGTTGTAGAACGAGTGTTGGTGGCCGGCCTTAGTGCGCAGGAGGACGGGGCGAACGGGCATGCCCTTCTCGTTTGCTTCTTTGACTACTTCGAGAACCTGAGGCTTGGTGTCTGCCAAAACTGAATCTAGGCGGCTGAGTACGGTGAACGGCAGGATGAAGTCGCCATACTGATGCCGTTTAAAGTTGTTCCTCAGAAGCTCCGCGATGTCCCAAATGAATGTTGCGTTGTTGCTCAAGTTGCTTGCCTGCTCTGTCTTGGTCGTGCTTGCTGGCCGCCGGCAGTGGCGGTCGGTGCGTCGAACACCACTTAGAGCATATGCCGCGGCCAAGACATTGGGGCCTCACTTCCGGTCCATAACACGGGTGAGAGCAGTTTCAGCATTTCGCATCCCTTCAGTGAAGGTGCAGGTCATGTAGTAGATGCCGGTGAACCCTATGAACATAGGTGAAAGGAAACTGGCTGCCAACGGTCAGCCCAAACAACGGCCCGAAGTCATGGACCCATATGAACACTTGCCGAACCACGTTGTGCCTTCTGGTACGCCATCATCGCTGGGCGGGTCCTCCACGCAACCAGGGCGCTGCGCGCCGGCCACTCCTCCAAAAATTCTTCCTCGGCGCTCCTGCGTCGCTTATTTCCTCGAAACGATTTTTGCCCCGTGCCCGGTACCCCAAGTTGCCCTCCGGCCCCTAACACCCAGCGTTGATTCCTCTTACCAGAAGGCACAAACAGAGAAGGCGGCCGCGAACACCCAGCCACCGCTCACACACAGGAGGAGCAGACAATGGAACCGATCAGAATCAGCAGCCCGGCTGACGCCATCAGCTACATGGGCCACAGCCTCGGCTACTGGCCCAAGGAAAGCCTCGTCTGCGTCGCCCTCGAGGGCAAGACACTGGGCCCCACCCTCCGCGTAAACCTCCCCAACACCACTGGCGCCACTGAGGGCTACGCCGAGCGCGTCGCCCGTGCCGTCGGCATCGACCACGACGCAACCGCCGTCCTCATCGCCCTGTTCACCCACCAACCATGGGGCCAGGGACACCCCAAGCCCTTCGCCGCCATGGTCCAAGGACTCAAGCGCCACCTCGCAGCTGCCGGGCTGCTCGTCCATGACGTGTGGATCGTCGGCCCCGAATCCTTCGCCACCTACGACGGCGTCAGCCCTGCCTCGTGTGGCCAGGAGACCCCGCTGGCTGCCCTTGAATCCTGCCTCCTGAATGCCGAGCTGGTCTACCAAGGCAGCAGCGTCGGACAAAGCGACACACCTGCCATCCCCGAGTTGTCCGCCGCCGTCGACCCCGACACGGTCGAAGCAGCCCTTCAGACCATGGCTGCCGACCCGGCCAAGTGCCTTGATGCGGTCTACCGGTTATGGATGGACCTTATCGACCACGGTGGCGAACCCAGCCATGAGCAGTTGGCCGAGGTCCTGGCCGGGCTCCAGCACGTCGGACTCCGCGACCAGATCCTGGCCGACATGCCAGGCATCAACGAACCCATGGCAGCCACCCTCTTCGGCGCCACGGACGAAGCCCCGCAATGGGAACGGATCGACAGCTCCGAAAAGCTGCTGCGGCAACTGCTCACCATCGCAGCCCCAACCCACGCGGCAGCCCCGTTGACGATGCTCGGGCACATCTGCTGGTGGAAGGGCAGAGGAACGGCGGCCGCGAACTACATGCACGTCGCCCTGACGTTCGACCCCGACTACCACCTGGCCAGGCTGCTGGATCAGATGCTCGGTGCCGGTGTCGTCTCCGGCTGGGCGCAACACAAGAACACCGCATACCGGAACCACGACCAGTGATTCCATGCGGCCCGCCGCCAGAAGCAGAGAGTGAGGTGAGGGCAATGAACGTCACGGTCTACAGCAAGCCCGGCTGCCAGCAATGCAAGTTCACCTGCCGGTCCCTGGACCATGCCGGCATCCCCTACCAGGTCGTCGACTTGACTACGAACGCGGCCGCCCTGGAGTACGTCCAAGACCTCGGCTACTCCCAAGCCCCGATCGTCGTCGTGAACGACCACCACCACTGGTCAGGATTCAACCCCACCGAAATCGAGCGGCTCAAGCAAGCGATCCAATAATCGCCCTCCAGTTGGAGATCCAGTGCCGCATGAAACCCTCATGCGGCACTCCCCTGCGCCACCACCAACCCGCCCATTTCCCCTCCAGATCACCGCCGCCCAGATCCCTTCGCCACGTCAATTTCCTGAGCAAATCCACCCCGAAATACCGTGCTGCTGCCGCTACCAAAAAGCCGTTCACACTGTTGGCACCGAAACGGTGCCCGTCACGACCCGCGTGACGCCAATGTGACTGTAAGTTCCGGAGCCACGTGTCGCTAATCCGGATTTGGCGTCACCAGCGTGTCACCAGACTGGATTTCGTGTCACCAGACGATGGCTGGATTGTTGTTGGTAGCAGGGCTCTGGCTTGCCGGCTTGGGATTGTTTCTGCGTCCCACAAAGGGAACGGTCAATGGGACAGCTCGCGGTGCCCGGTTGAAGTCACTCAGCGTGGATCGGACTGTGCGGCTCTCGTCGTGGTGCTGTCGGCTCTCGGTCAGGTGTGAGCTGGTGCAGGTATGGCTTTCCCGCAGACTTTAAGCGAGACCGATCGCCATATTGTCGCAACATGGGCCGCGGACGGCGAGGAGCGCGTCCTGGCTCTATTTGAGACGGAGGCTCCAACAGATGCTCGGCCACGTGAAGGCCATCGCCCGAACCAGGGCATTTGCCCGCGGTGACTTCGGCGCACCGGGGAGATCCGGCGGCGCTCAGGCGCTTGCCGTCCGTTGGTGAGAACTCGCCCGGCCTGCTTGGGCCGGGAATCCTCACGTCCGGCATTCTCGCCTCAAGCGTTCGAAGCATCCAGTCCGGCTTGGCAGACCCCGACCAGCCCGTGCCACCCAACTGAACATGAGGTCCGCTGAGGGAACCTTCTGCTCGCCTGGTGACCCGCCACGGTGCCCGGTGGTGTGTCGTCAAGGCCAAGGGGTACCAAGCGGAAACAGCCTAGCGCTCCACAGTTAAACGTAGGCACCTGCTCGCCCTGAGCACGGCCGGAACCCACACCCTTGCACGGGTCCTTGTCAGGCAACCGCTTTCTCGACGAGCGCGCGAATCTTGGCCTCCGTCGCAGCATCCAGCGAGGTTATGGTCCACGCGACCGGATGCATGTGGGCGCCCTCCTCGCGTGCGGGATTCACAACTTCGGCAAAGCCGAACGCGACGAAGTCCGTACCTGGTTTGATGTAACAGACGTCCTTGCCATCCTTCACATAGAACGGGAGTCCCCAGCGTACGATCGGTTCCAACGAGGGCGCGCTCTCCCGGATGATGCTGTGCAGGCGTTCTCCGATCTCCCGGAACTGTGGGGGCGCCTCACTGAGTTTGGTGAGAACGGCCGCGTCACCCTTCTTCGTGAACATCGTGTTCAAGCCTCCTTCGTGTTGTCGTCGGGTAAGAATTATGCCCGGCTTCGTGCGCCCGTGAACTGCCGTGGGCGTCTGCGACCGGCGACGGTGCCAAGCCTACGTCGCCGGGGCGGAGGTAGTCGAGGCATACGACCAAATCGAGGCGGTCCGAGATCCGGCTGGGCCCTTCGTGGTCGACGAGGATGCGCTCACGGCGAGCGGTGCGCAACCCGGTATCCTGCGACCCGGGGTCACCTAACGCGACTGGGATCGTAACGCCCGCAAGCGGAGCGCTGAGCGCGACAGGGTCGGTTTTCAGTAGGGGATCCGCACGCGGGCAGTTCATCAACCTTGATGGTGAAGAGCGCTATCCGTTTCTTCGCCGTCGTCTAGGGCCGTAATCGTGGCCTTGGTCGAGATGCTGGGCGGATTCCCATATGACCTGCCGGGCCGGACCGCGAGAGCGACTCCGGGCTCATCGCGGTGTAGTCATGGATGGTTATCCAGTTGGGGACTGACTGCTCCCCTGATCATGCTCATCAACGACGCGATCAGGCCGGGAAGCGCGTCATCGTCGGCCTGCTGGGACAGGAGCCAGACATCCATCGCCTCACCCATCCCGATCGCGACCGCGATCAGCAGGGTGGGTGGGACGTCGTCGCGCACGGCTCCCACCCGTTGCCCGGTGGCGAGCACCTGCGCGATCCATGGGAGGGATGACTGCTCCAGTTGCTCCTGCGCCTTCTGTGAGGCGGGGCTCTTCGCCGCGGCGGCCCAGCCGCGCAGCATGGCGGCCAACTGCGGGGAGGCGACGAGTGCTCGCATCAGCCGTAGGTAGTAGTCGCCCAGATCCGACCAGAAGGCGTCGGCATCCCCCACGCCCAGGTCGGGCAGCGGGCCGACCTGCTCGAACAGCCCGGCCAGGCCGAGGTGGGCGACGTAGGCGTAGAGATCCTCTTTGCCGTCGAAGTAGTAGTACATCGACCCCTTGGAGATTCCGGCGGCATCGATGACCCGGTTGAGAGAGGCGTCGTGATATCCGTGGGCCGCGAACTCGTCGAGGGCCGCTTGCACGATCGCGTGTTGCTGCCGCGCAGGCAATTTCGTGAATCGAGGTCGAACCATTCGCTCAGCGCCCCGAGTTCTTTTCCGGGAAGGACGGGAGTTCGACGCGGTCGTGGAAGCTCCTGCCCATCGCGATGTCGGCAACCTTGGGAAGCCCCATCATCTTCAACACGGTATTCCTGACAAGAAGCTGGGACTTGTTCTTCGGGGCGAAGGCCAGACCCAAGCCCCGGGCGGCATCCTGCTTGGAGCGTATCAGCGGGGCCAGCCGCTCCTCGTAGCGGGCGAACGCTTCACGGTGGTCGCTGGTTCGTGCCAGTTCCGCCGCCAGCGTGTAGGCCTCCACCATGGCCAGTGCCGAGCCCTGTCCGGCCAGGAATGACGGGCACGCGCCGGCATCGCCCACCAAGGCGATGCGGCCGTTCGACCACGAAGGCATCTGGATCTGGCTCACCGAGTCGAAGTAGAAGTTCTTCGCGGTGGGCATGGCGGCCAGCATCTCGGGAACCTCCCATCCTTTGCCGCCCAGCTTCTCCCGTAGCAAGCTCTCCTGTGCCGTGCGCTCGACCGGCACGTCGCCGTCGTGCCGCAGGCTGAACAGGAGCAGTGTGGCGTCGTCTCGAAAAGAGAGGCGGATAGCCTGAAACCCGACCTCGGCGTACATCATCGCGACGAGCTCGTCCCGTTCCGGATACCGCTCCGCATCGAACGCGGCCACCACCATGCCCAGATACTTCTCGAATTGATCATCCGGGCCGAACGCGAGCTTGCGCACCCGCGAGTGCAGGCCATCCGCGCCGATGGCGAGATCGAAATCGCGGATGCTCCCGCTCTCGAAGGTGACCCGAACGCGCTCACCGTCGTCGGCCAGGTCCCGCACGGTGTCGCTGAGCATCAGCTCCACCGCGCTGCTAAGGGAGTCATAAATGACCGCGGCGAGGTCAGTTCGCGGAATGCTCAGATACCGCTTGTTCGACTCGATCACGGCCTCGGGGCTGAACGACGCGATCCTGCGACCGTTCCGATCGATCGCTCTCGCCTCGGTGAACACGTAGCCTCGCGTGCGCAGCTCGGGAACGATGCCCATCCGCTGCGCCACATCGAAGCCGGCACCCCAAAAATCGATCAGGTAACCGCCGGTGCGCAACTTGGAGGCGTGTTCCACGATGGTGACCTCGTGGCCGGACTTGTTGAGCCAGAATGCCAGCGTCGGGCCGGCAATCCCGGCTCCCACGATCAAGACCTTCATGATGAAACCTCGATTCAACCCCGCTTAGACCACAAGTCTAAACCTGTGGTCTATGGAAGTCACTGATGGCAAAATGGAGCACAAAGCCTCCCACGAAGCGAGTCGTAAGTCATGTCCCGCAAACCGGTCCATCAGGGGCGCCCAGGCAATCAAGACTCTCCGGAATAGAATCTGCATGCTTCCGCAGGCATCAGGTTCCCGTATACCCCGCCCGCAAAAGAGCCCGTTGAGCCCGGAGCGATACGGGACAGAATTTCTGTCCCACACGAGCCCATACTTCTAGGGCATCAACAAGCGCGGGCTCGACGCTCGCCAAGCCCCTGATCCAAGGCTGTTTGGTTGTCGAACCTGGAATATCTTGCCGTGATTTTCATCAACCGTGATGTGCATCGAAAGGAAAGTGACACGAAACTGAGAATTTCAGCGTTCGAGGGCCGGGCATCGTCGCAGGCCAGCGTGATCTGCCGGTGGCAAGCGGCTTGGGGTCCTACGGTGACGTTTGGTCATGGTGTAAACCCGCTGAATCACCATGGAAAGGTATGACTACGCGAACATGCCCCGAATGCAGCACCACGTTCACACCCGCCAGCCCCCGGCAGCTCTTCTGCCGACCAGCGTGTGCCCACCGCCAGCGGCAACGAAAGTACCGGCAAAGCCTCCAGGATGAAGAGCTGCGAATGACCGGCCACACCGGCCAGTCCAAGGCCACCAATCAGGAGTCGCTGGCGGCGATCACCGCACTCTACGAGGCGACCATCCGGAAGCTGCGTCGAGCGAACAAGCGCAAGCTCTCCAAGCTGACCTTGTCGTTTGAGGGCAGGCTGGCCGAAGCCTACGAACAGCTCAACGCAAGCGCCCAGACACTCTCCCGGGCGCAGTCGAAGGCCGATGACCTCCAGCGCCTGGTGCGTCACTTGCAGCACGAAGGCAAGCAGCGTGAGGTCCGTGAAGGGCAGGCTGCCAGGGACATGCAGCACCTTGCCGCCAAGGTGCTGACATTGCACTCGAACGCGAACACGCGCCTTGATCCGTCGACGGCGGCGATCTTTGCACGCCGCGGCTGGAACACGGAAGTGGGCAGGTCATGACCGTCTCCATAGCCCGCCTCTCCACCGAGGCAGGCGTCTCCTACCTGCTGAAGACCACCAGCCATGCCGACGTCGAAACCCGCGACCTCACCGGCTACTACACCGCCGCCAGCAACCCGCCCGGGCAATGGCTCGGCGCAGGGCTTCCCGGCATCGGCATGAATCCCCACGACACCGTCACCGACGCCACCGCGAAAGCCCTCTTCGAACGGGGTGAACACCCCGCCACGGGAGCAGCCCTGGGCCGCACACCGAACCAGGCCTCCACCGTCACCGGCGCCAACGGCCAGACCGTGCGCCGGGCGGCGGTGGCCGGCTTTGACCTGACCTTCAGTGTGCCCAAGTCCGTCTCCGTGCTCTGGGCCCTCGGCGATGACGAGTACAAGGACAAGGTCATGGCAGCCCACCACGCGGCCCTGGAAGCCACCCTGGCCTGGCTGGAGACCTCCGCCATCCACACCCGTGCCGGACACGGCGGCGTCGCCCACGTCGGCGTCCACGGCGCCATCGCGTCCGCCTTCGACCACTGGGAGTCCCGCTCCGGAGACCCCCAGCTGCACACCCACGTCGTCATCGCCAACAAGGCCCAACGCGTCAGCGACGGCGTCTGGACCACCCTTGACTCACGCACCCTCTACAAGGCCACCGTGGCCGCCAGCCAACACTACAACGGGCTCCTTTACGACCAGCTCGGCCGGGATCTGGGAACCGAGGCCGAAGTCCGCACACCCACCAGCGCCATCCACAACTACAGTTTCGAACTCTCCGGCGTGGACGATGCCCTCATCCGCGAGTTTTCCAGCAGGTCCCGGCTGATCGACATCGAAGCAGACCGGCTCATCCACGACTGGTCCGAAACCCACGGAAGGGAACCCAGCAACGCCGTCAAACTCAAACTGCGGCAACAGGCCACCCTGTCCACCCGCACCGCCAAGAACCACGACGTGATCCCCCTGAACACCCGCACCCGCCAGTGGCGCGAACGGGCCCAGACCAAGGGCTACGACCCCGAGGCCGTGCTGGCGGCAACCATCAACCGCTCCCGCACCCACCCGCTCACCACCGCCGACACGGACGCTGCCTGGATCGACAGCACGGCCGGGCTGGTCAAGGACCTCGTCGCCAGACGCCGGGCCACCTGGAACCGCTGGAACCTGATCGCCGAGGCAGAACGGGTGTGCCTGGAAATCCGCTGCGCCACGCCCGCCGACAGGATCCACCTCATGGACGCCATCGCCACCTCCGCCGAGACCCAATCCGTCGCGCTCAACGAATTCCGCTACGGCGTCCCCACCACCACATCCCCCGACCTGGCGTTCAACGGACGCAGCGTCTTTGACCTCGCCAGCGCCCACCTGTTCACCGACGTCTCCACCCTGGCGAACGAGGCGACCATCATGAACGCCCACACGCACGACGCCGGCCCCCACCTCGAGCACACGACCGTGACGAACGCTCTGAAACAGTTCCGCACCGCCCGCAGCGAGCCCCTGCAGGATGAACAGAGCAGCACGGCCGAGGCCGTGCTGGCCAGCGGGAGGCGGCTGGACGCCGTCGTAGGACCTGCAGGGACGGGCAAGACCACCACGATGAGCGCCGTCAAAGCCCTGTGGGAAGACTGCTTCGGTTCCGGGACCGTGGTGGGGCTGGCTCCCGCCGCGGCCTCGGCCGACGTCCTGGGCCGGGAGCTCGGACTGGCCACGGATAACGTGAGCAAATGGCTCTACGAATCAACCGGCCCAGGCGCTGCCATACGGGCAGGACAGTACGCAGAAGCCGCAGAAAGGTACCAGGCTGCCTGTCAATCCCCACGACTGGACAATCAGGCCCGGAAGGCCCTTGAGCGCCTTGCGCAGCGCATGAGTGCCCTCACAGCGACCCAAGCACAGTGGCAGTTTCGGCCCAACCAGCTGGTCATCATCGACGAGGCGTCCATGGTCTCCACCTACCAGCTCGCCGCACTCCTGGACCAGGCCACGGGTGCCGAGGCCAAGCTCCTGCTGGTCGGCGACCCGGCACAGCTGGACTCCATCGACGCCGGCGGAGTCCTGGGCTGGCTGGACCGGTCCGGCTGCGCGCAACGGCTCAGCACGGTCTGGCGCTTCGCCAATGCTTGGGAACGCACAGCCTCCCTGAAGCTCCGCACGGGCGACATCGACGTCATCACCGAATACACAGCCCACAAGTGCATCAGCAGCGGCACCTACGACGCCATGGTCGACGACGCCTACAACCGCTGGGACACCGACATCCTCACCGGGAAGACGTCGATCCTGATCGCCCCCGACAACGACACCGTCGCCATGCTCAACGAACGCGCCCAGGCAGACCGCGTCGGCTCCGGGACCGTCGACGCAGAAGCCACCGTGGACCTCAGCGACGGCCTCCACGCCGGACGCGGAGACACCGTCCTGGCCCGGCGCAACGACCGCCACCTGCTCGATGACACCGGCGATTTCATCCGCAACGGCACCCTCATCACTGTGTCTGGTTCACCCAATCCAGACGGTTCCATTGCAGGGATCCGCCAAGACAACGGCGCCAGCATCGTCCTGGGCGCCGCCTATCTTGCCGAGTCCGTGGAGCTCTGCTACGCCACCACCGCCCACCGCTCCCAGGGCATCACCGTGGACACCGGCCACACCCTCGTCAGCGAGGGCAGGCTCACTCGGGAACTCTTCTACGTCTCCATGAGCCGCGGGAAGGCCGGCAACCACGCCTACATCAGCGAACCCGACCCCCGCGACCACCACGGCGTGGACCCCACCACCCTGCCGGACTGGCGGCAAATCCTCACCGGCACACTCTCCATCGAAGGCGCAGAACACATCGCCAACGAGGTCCGCGAGGAACAACGCAACCAGGCCAACTCCCTCTCCCGGCTGCTCGCCGAGCATGACTACCTGGCCCAGATCGCCGCGTCCGACGACGTCACCCACCTCATCAGCACCCACTCCCCCAACCTGGTGGCCCCGATGCAGGTGTCCCCCTCCTGGGGCGCCATGGTTGCCACGTGGCGACGAACCGCGGGCACCAACCGAACCATCGCGGAACAGACCCTGGCCGGCGGGCTGGAGCCAACGGCTGACGGGCGCGACGTTGCCGCCGTCGTGCACTCCCGCCTGCGTACCCTCCAACAGCGCCTCCCCGCAACAGCATCCCTGACGGTGGCGCCGGTGTCAGTGCCCACGGACCGGGAAGACCTTCGGACCCTGCTCGACGACGTTCAGCAGCGCATCACCAAGCGGCTGTCCGCGGTGGCCGTCCGCGCCTTCGCCAATGAAGAGCCCTGGATAGGTGCGCTGCGCGCACAAACCGGCCTGCAAGCCAACGACGAGGCATGGAAAACCCTGGCGCGGGACATCGCCGGCTTCCGCGACCGCTGGGACATCGACAACCCTGCACTGCCCCTCGGGGCACCTCCCAGCGCAACGGACTGGGACCTTCATGATCAGCGAGCCCGACTTGAGGCCCGCATCGCCACCACGAGGGCCAGCAACCAGGCTGCCATGCAGGCGCCCGAACGAATGGCCGGCGTCCATGCGCCAGCCCCGGTTGTCGGACCCTCGCTGTAAAATTGGTACAAAGGCAGAGGTTGAGTCATGCGAACTAATCCGATGGTCAACCCCCGACCTCATCCGGCTGGGCAGTCACACTCACCGTGATCAGCTGTGTCTGCCTCACCTTTTCGAAGCACTACGGGTTCCGAGACACGAAGTCGAATTAGGACAAAGAATAGCCCCGACCACAATAGGAATCCTCTTTGCGAGACGTCAGGTCAGCGGCGTCCAAATGGGCCGTGGCCTTGACGTCGAAGACATCTACCGTCAGCCGTCAGCGATCACTTTTACACTGCGGCTGTCATCTCGAGGCGAACTCCACCGGTTTGTCGAGGTCCATCGCTTCCACGGCGATCATTCCTCGCACAACCATCTCAAGTTGGCGGGCGCGATCAACGTATGTTCGTGCGGCACCTTGAGTAGGAACTGTCTCTCCGTGTGCAACCTGATTTCTCAATGCGAGTAGGTTGACTGCCGACTCGTAGAAGGCAGAACTCACTGCCTCATTGCGCCGTAGCTGATCGATGATGATTTTGGGGTTGCGGGTGGGTCGGCCCCGGCCTGCCTTGAGACGGTTGAGGTCTTCGAGAGCATTCATCAGTGTCTGCCAGGACATGATGATGGCACCTGAGGGGTCGCGAATCGGATCGGGCTTCGACGAATCAGCGCTGAGGTCCTCTTTCTGGCCATCGGGTACCTTCGATTCCGTGCGATCTTTGTCGTGTGTCAGCTGTTCAACAGCAGGTTCTGACTCAAGGACTTCGTCGACGTTTTCCTCAGCAGCTTCGAGGAGGTCACTGAACTCGACCTCACCCCCGAACCCTTTTGCTGCGCGCAACCGACCGATTAGCTTGCGTAACGGTCGGAGTAGTAGCAGCACAATCGTTAGCGCCACAACCGGCCATGAAAGTACATCTCCGATAACGGACGCAGCGAACTCTTTCCAATCCATCTGCTGATTATTGACTACGGGACAGTCGCGTAATCAGTCGACGCGCCGCCAGTAACAAAATTTCGACGGCATTCGCCCGTACAAGTCGGGGCCTCGCCATCGGCTAATCACGATTCGAGAAAATTTCTAGTACTCAGATTTAGGCTTGGCAATTCTCTAGGAATTCATTTCGCGGAGCACGTGCGGCTGACTGGTTGCCTGAAAGCAACCCGGATTCTGGTGGTGGAGAGATCACCGCTCATTCAGGAATTTCATTCTCAGGCCGTCGGTGCTGAACCCTCCCGCCGACGGAGATGTGGCAGGCAATGTCGGTACCCTGCCGGAGCCGTTCGTCGCCTCTGGCTCGGAATGGGTATGCACTGGGTTGCTAATGGTGACTGTGCGGATTGGTTTAGATGTCCGCTCGTAGGAGGTCGTCCCGAACCTGATGTCCGGGCCGACGACTTCGGCAATGATACGGCGGGCTTCGTGCTGTGTGCCGTCCTTCTCGTAGGACCTGAATTCCAGGTCACCGGTAATGATGACTGGGTCTCCTTCCTCAAGGAACGAGCGACATCCTCGGCAAGCGTCCTGAACGCGGAGACGTTGTGGAAGACGGGGGATGCCGTCGCGCCAGGTGCCAACGGCTGCCTGGAAGCGCTGGTTGACGGCGATGCGCAACTTGGCGTGGGCGATGCCGGACTCCCCGTAGGAGAGTTCCGGATCGGCAACGAGGTTGCCGTTGATACTGACTGGGATTCTGGTGCCCATTTTCTTTTCCTGCCTTTCTTGGTCCCGGCCGGTGAGCCCGGCTGGGTGGCTTGTTTGGCTTATGACGCGTCGGTATTCGGCGAGATATTGACTGTTTAGTGACCAGGCACTGGCCCGGTGAGGTCACCGCGTTCGTAGACTGCCGCAACGCCAGCCGTGGCTGGCTTGGCACCGAGTTCTCGTCTGCGACATGAAGCACGACAGGGCACCGAAATGCCGTGCCGAGCCCCAGTAGTTGGTGAGGCAACCGCCGTCGTTCTTTCGACATGACAACGGTGGTCATGTAGTTCTCGAGCTTTTTCACCATGGATAGGTGTAAGGCCACGTTGAACAGGAGAGTCCGATGAACGAGCAAGCAAACCGGGCCCCATCCACCACAGCAATCCCGGAGGAATGGCTGACCCCGAGGGACATCTGCCACGAACTGCAGATCCCCGAGCAGACGTTCTACCAGTGGCGCGTCAAGCATGCCGGACCGCGGGCCCACCGGATTGGCCGGCACCTGCGCATCAGCCGCACCGACCAGAATGAATGGCTCGCAACGACCGAGGACCACGGTGCCTAGAGCACGCCTACCGCTGGGCACGTGGGGCCAGATCACCCGTAAGCAACTCAAGGCGAAGACTTGGCGTGCCCGCGCCAAGTTTCGCTCCTTCGACGGCGTCATCCGCCGGTACGAGGCCTGGGGACCGTCTGGCCCAAAGGCCGAGGCAGCCCTCATCCACAAGCTCACACTCCTGGTCCCGGTCAACGAGGATGAGATCGGGCCGGAGATGCAGCTGCGCGAGTTGTCACGGATTTGGTGGGCGGAGTTTGAAGACCTAGGCCGGGCTGCAAATACGAGCAAGCGTTATCGGGAGCTCCTGGACACCCACATCTTGCCGGGCACTGGTGAGCTGACGATCAGGGAAGCCAACGTCAACTCCCTCGATCGGTTTCTCAAGACGATTCGCACCAATAGTGGCGCCACGACGGCGAAGATGTTCAAGACCATCCTCTCCGGAATGCTCAGCCTCGCTACGCGTCATGGCGCCATCAGCGCCAACCCGCTGCGGGATGTTGCCAAGATCCCCATCGTCACCAAGGAAGTCCGGGCACTGACCCTGGAAGAGGTCATCGCGCTGCGCAAGGGCGTCTACGCGTGGCAGCAGCCGACGGGGCGCCCCAACGGGCTGCACGAAAAGGACATCCTCGACGTCGTCGACATCATGCTGGCCACCGGCGCCCGCATCGGCGAAGCCCTTGCCATTCGCTGGACCGATGTGGATCTCCAGGCTGAAAAGCCGACGGTGACGATCAACGGGACCGTCATCAAAGTCAAGGGTGCGCACGGCCTGCGAATCCAGGACCACCCAAAAAGCTCCAACTCGCGGCAGAGATACTTCCTGCCGTCCTTTGCCGTGGAAATGCTGCGTCGACGACAAGCTAACACCGTTCTCCAAAACCGACTTGGGCTGGTCTTCCCCTCAAGTGTCCTGACCATTCGTGACCCGAACGGCTTCCGCAAGCAATGGCGTGAATGCCGAGAAGCCTTGGGCTACGACTGGGTTACGCCGCACACGTTCCGGAAGTCAGTCGGCACCATCCTCGCCAACACCCAGGGCATCGCCGCAGCTACAGCCCAACTCGGGCATTCGAATGAAAAGATCACCAGCAAGCACTACGTCCAGAAGACCTACGAGGCACCGGACAACACGGATGTGCTTCAGGCGTTCGGTCAAAACCAAACCGGTGAGCCTAGTTAGGTCAGCCACGATGAAACCCCGCCCAGCAATGAGCAAGCTGGCGCGCCATGGCTGATACAACTAAATTGTGCTTACGGATTTCGATTGCTGAGTCTAAATTCATTCCCAATGAGATCAATGGCGTCTGTCCGATGGAATTCGCTGACAGCGGGGATCGGGGACATTAATCCCATGATAGGAATGCCAGGCCCAGCGTGAATTGCTATTGCCCCTTCAGTGAAGAGATGATCTTGATGAGTGCTGACCAAGCTGAAATCGGCCGCGAAATGCGGCAAATCCTCAAGCCTGGGTCCGAAATGCAGGCTCAAGACTGCTTCAAGACCATAGCCAGATAAGTCGATTAAAAAAGCATTCCTGGCACCTGAAGCGAGGACCAATGGCTCGCCATCTTGGTGAGCACCAATGCTTCCTGCCGGAGTCTTGTCACGGTTGTAGATAACGCCACTCATGTACAGGGACTGAATATCCGGCGTGTCCAAGAAATGGATAATGTCACCCGGCCGGGGCCTACGATTCCAGGGTAGATAATTGGGTAGTCGTGCGGCAATCGAGAATATCTGGACTCCGTCCAGTTCCTCCATGGAGGGTAGATGGATGGTCTGGCGTCCTTCACCTCCCTCGAACTTCACCGGTTGGACTGACGACATTCCGGAGCGATGGTAGTGAAATTTTGGCGGGTTGTCCGGGCGCGTAGTCACGTAGCTCTCCCTGACCGGTAGTAATCCGCCCGATGGGGAGACAGCGAGCCTAGAACAAATGGCGTCTCCCCAGTTTTCCAGATGGGGCGACACCATTACCCCACCATCTCGTTTGTTGACGTAGATAGATAGCAATTTTCGAGCGCAACCTTCAGTATTCATCTTCACAAATACACCCAAGCTCTTCTTCTTGGGCAACTTCTTCATGGCCGGCTTGCTAGTGAAAATTTCGAATCCTGTTCTTTATTCGACCGTTGGCGTACGCGGGATGGGGATAAGGGCAAGACGAGGAGGCTGCGTCGCGGTGGTGACTTTGACCAGAAGTCCTGTCAGCACAGTTGCATCAAACCAGTTCGACTTTAGCTTGGTGGACCGTAGTTTTAAGACCTCAAGCAAAGGCCGCCCGCCAGGAGCGTCTCATCGCCCCTTCTGTCATGGCCTTCGCTGGCTACATCCCTGCCTCTAGGTAACGTCTAGAGTCAGCATAGACTGCTCTGGCAGAACACCACCACGTAGTCTGAAAGGGACCCGATGCCAGACTTCAACCCTGAGAACCCCTCATTGGAATACACGTTCGACTACCTTCGACCCCACTTCCCAGGTCAAGACCCGGCGGCGTTTCCGATGCCCTGTACGGTTTCGGTGCAAGAGGAAGCCGATCCTTACGACTGGGACCCCTACGACTTGGAACCAGTTGATGAAAATCAATCCCGTGTGGCTTTTGCCAGCTTTACGGTAGTCTCTGGTCCTGTAGGCGCTCAACTGCGCGGATCACCCGATGACATGGACGAAGTACTTTACAAAGTTGCCGCGATGCTTGCCCTTGAACGTCCCGACTTGATGGCGACCAGCATTGAGAACGGTGGGGATCTGCTTGTCCTTTCAAACATTTGGGTTGAACCGAAATACCGTGGCCACGATATCGGCCACAGAATTCTGGCCGGGATCCTTTCCACCGTGGGTCGGGCCGTTACGATGGTCATATTGGAAGCCGTACCCAATCTGGATGAAGACGACCCTTCGGAATACTCGCCGGAGCATTTACCGGCAAAGGCTGCACTGCACCACTATTGGAGCCGCTTCGGTTTCAAGACCGCAGCTCAGGACTACATGGTCTATACGGGCTCGAAGTAGTCTTTCGCGAGTCGTAGCTGGACACGCGCCAGTTCGGCGATCTGCCCCATGGACGCAGCTTTCGGAGGATGCCTGGGCGTTTACGAGCGTTGGACTCAGCCAGGCAGCGTCGAAAGCGGTCCGTACAAATACGGGGGCTACCCCAGGGGACTCTGGCCATCTACACGCACATTGCATGGCAAACTAGGCGGCCATAAGTCGTTTCTGTGAAGCGTTCGGGGCCCTGCGACTGAACACTCCGTGTTACGCGTCTCGAGCATCAATTGGGCAACCACTATTCCTGGCGCCGGATGTCGGCCAAGCTTGGTGTTTGCCTCTGAAATCATGCTCACAGTCCATCGATCCATGTGGGCTTCCTGCGTGTCGAACCACCTGTGTCCGTACTCAGCAGCCAGGGCCTTGTGCATAGCCTCGCGAAGCGCTGTCCCAACGGTCCACACGACTGTATGCAGCGCAGAGATCAGCACAGTATCGATGATGTAAAGTTCAATCGCGTCACGGTCCCGCCCCTAAACACCGCCCAGAACTTGGCAAGGGGCATTGGGCAGACTTCCTATGAGCGCCCCCTGTTGTACGAGTTCAGGCTGAGGAATCATAAGATCGACTGTACTGTAGATGCATAGTCCCCGCGTTGACTCATAGAAA
>NZ_JADHDY010000015.1 GCF_016820535.1 Sporosarcina beigongshangi
GCGCCGATCCTGCTCTCGTAGGCTCGTTCCGACTGGTGCAGGGGGTCCTGCACGCCCGGGCGCGGGTTGACCCGGTCCTGCCAGGTCCCGCGGGAAACACCGGTCATTTTTAGGGCTGCCCGCTGGGAACCGATGATCCGGGTCAGTTCCCTGACGAGGTCGTTTTCCGCGGCAAGGAACCGGGCTGTTCGCTTGTCAGGGGTGTATCGGGCTCTGCTGCGTTCAACTCGTGCAAGAGCCCGATAGCTTTTCCCAGCGCCGAATTGGTTCCTTCCAGCTCGGCAATGCGCTGCTCCAGCTTCTCAACTTTGGATTGGTGTTCGGCGATTTCACGGGCCCGCAGTCGTTCATACGCGGTCCGCTCGCGATTCTTGCGTGTCATGTCCCCATCGTCTCGTGGAACAAGGGTCCGGTCGAGGTCGCCCTCGAAGANGCGCACCATTCACCTTTAACCGTGCGCAGCGTCAGTGCACAGGGTGCCGGATCAGTTGGCCGGCATGGTGTCCAGTGTGACGTCCACCGACTGGGCCTTGCCGTCGCGGGTGAAGTCAAGCTTCACCGTGGCGCCGCCCGGCTGCTCACGGACGGCTGCAGTGAGGTCGGAGGGGTCGGAGATGATGCGATCGCCCATCTTGGTGATGACGTCGCCTTCCTTCAGGCCCGCCTTGTCCGCGGCGCTGCCGGAGGTGACGGCGGCGACCGTGGCACCGGCCGAGAAGGCGCTGTCCGTGCCGGCGGCCGAGGTGCCCTGGACCGAGACGCCAAGCTGGCCGTGCGAGGCCGAGCCGTTCTTGATGATGTCCTGGGCGACACGCTTGGCGTGGTCGATCGGGATGGAGAAGCCCACGCCGATGTTGCCGCTCTGGCTGCTGCTCGAGGAGCTGCCCGTGGAGGCGATGGCCACGTTGACGCCGATGATCTTGCCGTCGGTGTTGACCAGGGCGCCGCCGGAGTTGCCGGGGTTGATGGCCGCATCGGTCTGGATCACGTTCAGGTTCACGGTCCCCGTGGCAGCGGTGGTGCTCTGGCCGCCGCCCGGAGGGGAGAACTGGAAGCCGTTGCCGCCGTCGTTCGGGTTCTGTGAACTGTCGCTGGGGGTTTCCGGGACGGCGGAGGACGCCACCTGGATGGTGCGGTTGAGAGTGGAGATGATGCCGTCGGTGACCGTACCGTTCAGGCCCAAGGGCGAACCGATCGCAATGACAGTGTCGCCAACGTTGATCTTGCCGGACTCGCCCAGCTCGGCGGGCACCAGGTTGGGTGCGTCAATCTTGACCACGGCGAGGTCGGAGAGCGGGTCGGTGCCGACGATCGTGCCCGCGTACACCTTGCCGTCGCTGGTCTGGACCTCAATAGTGGCGTGTGCGGCGGCGCCGTCGAGCGTCACCACGTGCGTGTTCGTGAGGATGTGCCCTTCCGTGTCCAGGATGATGCCCGAGCCCGTTCCGCCGGAGCTGCCGCTCGTGGCCGAGATGGTCACCACGGAGGGCATGGCCTTGGCCGCGGCTGCGGACACCTCGTTGACGGATGTTGGGTTGTTCACGATCAGCGGTGCCGACTGGCTGTTGGAGCTGGCCACCTGGCTGCCGCCCTGCTGGTCGAGCAGGTACAGCGAGCCCCCGCCCACAAGGCCGCCGACCAGTGCCGCGGCGAGGATCCCGCCGGTGAACATGCCCATCCCCACCTTCTTGCGGTCCTTCGGCCTTGCGGTCACGGCGGGTGCCAGAGTTTGGGGATATGCGTGGGGATACGCGTTCGACGCCGGGTAGCCGGGTCCCGCTTGTCCCGGCGCCGCATGTGCGCCAACGTGGGGGGACGGGGCCGGCTGTGCCCAGGGGTTGGGCTGCGCCTGGGTTGCCCCGGCGACCGGGATGGCCTGCGTTGCACCGGTCGCGTCGGGGGCGGGGATGGCCTGCGTTGCTGCTGCCTGCCGTGCTGCCTCATGCTCGGCGGCTACACGCTGGGCGGCGGCGTGGGACGCGTAGGCGGCAGCCGGAGTTCCTGCGGGCGCGGCGGGAGCCAGCGAGGGCACCGGGGCCGACGGGTAGTCGGCGGGGGCATCCTGGGCTGCGGGGTTTTCAAACGGCTGGCTGGCTGCGACGGGCTCGGCGGCTGCGGCGGAACGCCAGGCCTCGGGGGCGGGATTCGGCAGCACCGAGGTGGCTAAGGTTTCCGCAGTTTCGGGGGCGGGGTTCGGCTGCACCGAGGTGGCTGAGGTTTCCGCAGCTGCGGCGTTCTGGGCCGCCGCGTTCACGGCATCGGCATTCAGGGCTGGGGTTGCGGGAGTAGCGGCCTCGGGCTGCTCTCCGTTGTTGATGGCCTGGTCTCCATTGTTCTGGTTCATCAGTTTCCCCTTCATTGAAAACCTCGGTGATGAATTGCTTGATTGATATTCATCTTGTCGGCTACAGCTGGAGCCTCTACGAACGTTCGCTGGAAGTCTGCTGTGAAGGTTCGCTCCCCTCCAGTATGGGGCAAATCCGGGACCGGGATGGCAATTTCACGGCACGATTTCACAAGTCCACCGCGGCAAACAGGGCCATAGTATCGTGTGGAGTATTCGTATTGATTACGCAGGCCGAAATCCACAACGGCTCCATGTCAAAGGTGAGCAATGTTTGCACGGTTGAAGAGATTTTCCCACTTGCTGGCGGCATTGGCCGTGGCTTTCCTGATGCTGGGCCCGGCCGGCGCCGCCACCGCCGAACCCCCTGTTGGCATCCCCAACGGCAGCTACATCGTTGACAACGCCAACGTGCTCGGGGCCGACAAGTCCGCAGTGCAGGCTGCCATTGCCAAACTGGCGCAGGACCACGGCATGACGTTTTACGTGGTGTACGTGGATTCCTTTGACGGCCTGACAGGTGAGGATTGGGGCACCCAGGTCGCCGAGAAAAAACAGCTGGGCACAGGCGATGCACTTCTGGTGGTGGCCGTCACGGACGGCAAGTACGCCCTGTTTGCCGACAGGTCAATGGTGCCCGTCGAGAAGAACCAGTACATCCAGACAAACGTCATCAAGCCCCGCCTGACCGCCAAGGAGTGGGCGCAGGCAGCCGTCGACACGGCCGGCGCCCTGGGTGATGCCGCCGGCGGCGGCAAGGGGAATGTACCGAACCCCACAGGCGGCTACGTAGCGCTGGGAGTCGGCGGCGCCGTCGTACTTGGCGGTGCGGGAACGGCCCTGTACATGCGCAGCCGGCGCAAAAAGTCTGCGGCCGAGGCCACGGCCAGGGGCTATGGCAGCGATGGGCGGGCTTTGGACCCGAACGCCGGCATGACCATTGAGGAACTGCGCAACAAGGCCGGTTCGCTGCTCATTGCCGCAGACGACGCCATCAAGGTCAGCGAGCACGAGGTTGGATTCGCCCAGGCGTCGTATGGCGACGAGGCGGTCAAGCCGTTCCAGGCGGCGCTCGACAGCGCCAAGGCGCACCTGAGCGAGTCATTCAAACTGCAGCAGCAGCTCGACGACGAAATTCCGGACACCATTGAGGAACAGCGGTCATGGCTGGGCGAGATCATCGCCCGCAGCGAGGAGGCCAACGCCGCGCTCGACGCCGAGAAGGCCTCCTTTGACGGTTTGCGCGAGCTCGAGCGCACGGCCGGGCAGGTCCTCGCCGGCATCCGCACCGACCATGCCCAGATGGGCGGGGCGCTCGCTGCGGCCGAAACCAAGCTCGCCACCCTCTCCCAGAAGTACTCCGACGCCGCGGTGGAACCCGTGCGGGACAACATCGCCCAGGCGCGCGAACGCCTGGACTTTGTGCAGACGGCGGCCGCAAATGCCGATGAAAAACTGGCGGCATCGGACACTGCCTCGGCCGCCGTGGCCGTGCGTGCCGCACAGGAAAGCCTGCTGCAGTGCGGGGTCCTGCTCGAGGCCATTGCCAACACCGAGGCCAACCTGGACAACGCCGCGGCAACCCTGGCCACGGCCCTCCCGGCGGCGCTGGCCGACCTGGAACAGGCAAAGTCCATGGTGGCGTCGGAACAGTTTGCCCGCTACTCCCCCACGGTCCAGGGCGCGGAACAAAGCCTCAACGAGGTGCGCATGAACGCCACGGGCCGCACCGACCCGCTGGCACAGCTGTCCGCAGTGCAGTCCGCGCACGGCCAGCTGGATGAACTCCTGACCGGCATCCGCGACCAGCAGCAGCAGGCGCTGCGCGCCCAGGCCGCCCTGCAGCAGGCCCTGGCCGGGGCGCAGGCCAACATCTCCGCGGCCAAGGACTTCATCGCCGCCCGCCGCGGCGGCGTGGGCTCGGCCGCCCGGACCCGGCTGTCGGAGGCGGAACGCAACTTCGACTACGCCGTGTCCATCACGTCCACCGACCCCGTCAACGCCCTGGCCTACGCGCAACAGGCCCAGCAGCTGGCACAACAGGCAATTCAATACGCGCAGAATGACGTGGACAGCTTTGGCGGGGGCGGCGGAGGCTACGGTGGCCGCGGTTCCATGGGCGGCGGCATGGGCGGGGCCATACTCGGCGGCATCATCGGCGGCATGCTCTCCGGGGGCGGTGGCGGTGGAGGCTTCGGGGGCGGCTTTGGCGGAGGCGGCGGCTTTGGCGGCGGCGGAGGCGGCGGCGGCTTTGGCGGCAGCGGCGGCAACTTCTAGCCGCCGGCTCCGGCTCCCATGCAGCCGAACCGCTGGCGCGAAGCCGTCCCATGCCACCGCCGCGTCGGCAGGTGCCGCCGCGCACCCAAGGCGCGGTCCGGCGTCGTGACTGGCGCTATTGCACCTGCATGTCATGTGCGGCAAGAATGGCAGAAGGTCCTTTAGACTCAAGTTGTTGCACGGATGTACCTGTTGGATGGTTCTGGGATTTCGTAGATGTTTCGAGTAAAGACAAAGGGGAAAAGAATGGCAAAGCAGTCAATTTTTGGCCGGATCGCTCAGTTGGCGAAGGCCAACATCAACGCGTTGCTGGATTCCGCCGAAGACCCGCAGAAGATGCTTGACCAGATGGTGCGCGACTACAAGGCCAACATCTCGGAAGCCGAGACGGCCGTGGCCCAGACCATCGGCAACCTGCGAATGCTCGAGGAAGACTACAACGAGGATGTCAAGGCCTCGCAGGACTGGGGCTCGAAGGCACTTGCAGCAAGCCGCAAGGCCGACGAGTTCCGTGCCGCCGGCAATGACGCCGACGCCCAGAAATTCGACAACCTGGCGAAGGTGGCCCTGCAGCGCCAGATGTCTGCCGAGAGCGAGGCCCGTGCCGCCCAGCCGAACATCGCCGCACAGACCGAGGTGGTGGACAAGCTCAAGACTGGGCTGCAGCAGATGCAGGGCAAGCTGAACGAACTTGCCAGCAAGCGCAATGAGCTGATCGCCCGCTCCAAGACGGCCGCCGCGCAGACCCAGGTGCACGACGCCCTCAAGAGCATCGACATCATGGACCCCACCAGCGAGGTCAGCCGCTTCGAGGAAAAGATCCGCCGGGAAGAGGCCAAGGTGCGCGGCCAGCAGGAACTCGCCGCCTCCAGCCTGGACGCCCAGTTCAACTCCCTGGAAGACCTCGGCGAGCAGACCGAGATCGAGGCACGCCTTGCGGCCCTGAAGGCCGGCGGCTCGCCGACGCCCGCAGCGCTGAACGCCCCGGCCGCGATCGACGAAGCCGACTTCGACAAGCTGTAGTCCTGCAGGGGGCCATGCCCGGCATTCCCCTTGGTGGCCACAGAACGGGCCGGCCGTCCGCCAGGAATTCACACTGGCGGACGGCCGGCCCGTTCTGTGTTTTTCTACATCTGGGTGAACGCAGCCAGCGCCGGGTCCGCACCGATGCGCTCCCCCGATTCCAGTGCGGACACCCGGGCGAGTTCGGCACTGCTGAGCCGGATCTTTGCCGCGGCCAGGTTTTCGGCCATGCGCTCCGGAGAGACCGTCTTGGGGATCACGATGTTCCCGGTCCCGAGGTGCCAGGCCAGGACGATCTGGGCAGGTGTGGCGGCGTGGGCCTGCGCCAGTTCGGCCAGTACGTCGCTGTCCAGGTCGCGGCCCTGGCCCAGCGGGCTGTAGGCCTGCACGGCAATGCCGTGCCCGCGTGACTTCTGCGCCAGCGCTTCCTGCTGGAACGTGGGGTGCAGCTCAATCTGGTTGACTGCCGGCACCACCGTGGCGCCGGCCAGCAGCTCGTCGAGGTGGTCCGGCAGGAAATTCGAGACGCCAATGGCGCGGACCTTTCCTTCTGCGTACAGTTCCTCCAGTTCCTCCCAGGCCTGCTTGAACAGCCCCTGCGACGGGACCGGCCAATGGATCAGGTAAAGGTCGATCCAATCCAGGCCCAGTGCCTTGCGACTCGCCTCGAAGGCGGCACGGGCGCCGCCCTGCTCACCGTTGCGCAGCTTGGTGGTCACAAAGACGTCTTCCCGGGCCAGCCCGGATTCGGCAAGGGCCGCCCCAACGCCGGACTCGTTGCGGTATGCGGCCGCGGTGTCGATGTGGCGGTAACCTGCTTCAAGGGCCTGCGACACCGCCACACGGGTATCCTCCGGCGGAATCTGGAAGACCCCAAAGCCCAGCTGCGGGATGCCAAGCCCATTGTTCAACACCAGTTCGGGAACAGTAATTTCAGTCATTGCGCGTCCTTTTATTGAAGTTGCTGCAACAGGCATTCGGCCCGAGCCCAGGCTTGGGCGCCTTTGCGGTGCAGAATGAGTCTCGGGCATGGGCCGCGCTTTGGCAAGCGCTTGCCGGACTATGGATGCCGGGCTGCGCACCCTTGACGTTTCCCTCGGATCGTGGAGCACCCGCCGGGAGCCGCCCTGAGAGTGGCACATGCAGGAGCAATCCGCCAAAATTTCCGCAAATGCGTCTACAATCACTCGTATGACACAGATCCGCGTTTCCGAGGCGGCCCGCTTCCTCGGCGTCAGCAACGACACCGTGCGCCGCTGGCTGGAGAACGGCACGCTCCAAGGCACCAAGGACCAACAGGGCCGGATGGTGGTGGATGGCGTTGAACTGGCGGCCCTGGCCAAGAAGCAGTCCCAGCTGCCCAACGATCCCGCCGGAGTGGGCAGTTCCGCCCGGAACCGCATGGTGGGGCTCGTGACGAACATCGTGATGGACAAGGTCATGGCCCAGGTTGAACTGCAGTGCGGGCCGTTCCGCGTGGTCTCGCTCATGAGCAGCGAAGCCGTGCGTGACCTGGGCCTGGAACTGGGCTCCGTCGCCACCGCCGTGGTGAAGTCCACCAACGTCATCATCGAAGTGCCAGCGAAGGGGAGCCCCGCATGAACCGAATGAACCAGGAATCAACTGCCATGAAGTCCGTTGCAAACACTGCACGGCGCGGCCTGCCAGGTGTGCGCAGGCTAGGTGCGGCGGCCGCCGTGGGCGCCATGCTGGCTCTTGGCCTGGCTGCCTGTTCGGCCACTCCCGGCGCCAGTACAGGTCCGGCCAACACAGGCAGCAACCTCAACGAGCTCTCCGGCACCCTCAACGTCTACGCGGCAGCTTCCCTGAAAACCACCTTCACCGAGCTGGCCGCCAAGTTCGAGGAAAGCAACCCCGGGGTGAAGGTTTCGCTCAGCTTTGACGGTTCATCCACCCTGGTCACCCAGATCAAAGAGGGCGCCCCTGCGGACGTCTTCGCCTCGGCCGACCAGGCCAACATGGCCAAGCTCAGCGACGTCGGCCTCGTGGCGGGCACTCCCAAGGACTTTGCCAGCAACGTCCTGACCCTGGTGGTGCCGCCGGGCAATCCCGCCAACATCGCCTCCTTTGCAGACGCCGCCAAGCCCGGCGTGAAGCTGGTCATCTGTGCCCCGCAGGTGCCGTGCGGCGCCGCCAGCGCATCCGATGCCGCCGCGGCAGGCCTCGCGCTCACGCCCGTCAGTGAGGATCTAAACGTCACCAGCGTCCTGGGCAAGGTCACCTCGGGCGAGGCAGACGCCGGCCTGGTCTACGTCACAGACGCCAAAACCGCAGGCGACAAGGTCAAGGCCATCCCGCTCGGGCTCGACAAACCGACCGTCAACCTCTACCCGATCGCCGCGGTCAACACCTCAAAGGTGCCGGAACTGGCCCAGGGGTTCATGGACCTGGTGACCGGAGCCGAGGGGCGGAAGGTTCTCACGGACGCCGGCTTTGGCAAGCCCTAAGTTCCCCGGCATGCGCGACGCCGGAGCGCACCCGAATGCCCGGGCGGCAGCCTCCCGCACCACCCGCCCGGGTGACGGGCGCACCCGCGGAGGGACGCGCCGTCGTCCCTGGCAGTACACGGGCGTGCCGGCCTGGATCTACGTGGTGGCGGCGCTGGGCGCGCTGTTCATCCTGCTGCCGCTGGCCGGCATGGTGGCGCAGGTGCAGTGGGGGCAGTTTTGGGAGCTGGTGAGCTCGGATTCCTCCGTTGCGGCGCTGCTGCTGAGCCTGCGGACGGCGGCGGCGAGCACGGTGCTGTGCATTGTTTTTGGCGTCCCGCTGGCGCTGTTGCTGGCGCGGGGGCAGTTTTTTGGCCAGCGGATCCTGCGCGCGCTGATCCTGCTGCCGCTCGTGGTGCCGCCTGTGGTGGGCGGGCTGGCGCTTCTGTACACCTTTGGCCGGCAGGGGCTCATTGGTCGCTCGCTGGAACTGGCCGGGATCAGCATCGCGTTCTCCACCACTGCCGTGGTCATGGCCCAAACGTTTGTGGCTTTGCCTTTCCTGGTCCTCAGCCTGGAGGGGACGCTGCGCACGGCCGGGCAGAAGTATGAGGCCGTGGCCGCGACGCTGGGAGCCCGGCCGGGCACGGTGCTGCGCCGGATCACACTGCCGCTGGTGTTGCCGGGGCTCATCTCCGGAGCGGTGCTGGCCTTTGCCCGCAGCCTGGGCGAGTTCGGCGCCACCCTGACGTTTGCCGGCAGCCTGGAGGGGGTCACCCGGACCATGCCGCTGGAGATCTACCTGCAGCGCGAAACCTCGCCCGAGGCGGCCGTGGCGCTGTCCTTCCTGCTGATCGCCGTGGCCGTTGTGGTGGTGGCCGTGACGTACCGGGTACCGAAGTCGCCGCTGCGGGCACTGGCCGCTGGGCGGACATCCGGGCCTGCCGGGGAGGTCACGCCGTGAGCCTGTCATTTGAGGCCGTCCTGGCCGCCCGCAATGTCGATGTCTCGTTGCACGTGGAACCGGGCGAAACCGTGGCCGTCATGGGGCCCAACGGCGCGGGCAAGTCCTCCGTGGTGCAGTCCCTCGCCGGCCTCCTCAAGCCCGATTCCGGTCTGGCCGTCCTCGATGGGGAACCACTGTTCCAGCTTCCCGGCGACGCCCCCGATCTCTGGCTGCCCCCGCACGCCCGCGGTGTCGGCCTGCTGGCGCAGGAGCCCCTGCTCTTCCCGCATCTGACCGTGCTGGACAATGTGGCATTCGGCCCACGCAGCCGGGGCGCATCCCGGCGCGACAGCCGCGACGCCGCCCGCCGCTGGCTGACCGAGGTGCACGCCGCAGAGCTTGCCCGGCGCATGCCCGCCCAACTCTCCGGCGGCCAGGCGCAGCGGGTGGCCCTGGCCCGTGCGCTCGCCACCGAGCCGGCGCTCCTTCTGCTCGACGAACCCATGGCAGCGCTCGACGTCAACAGCGCGCCGTTCCTGCGCAGCCTGCTCAGGCGCGTGCTGGCCGGGCGCCGCGCCATCATCGTCACCCACGATGTCCTCGACGCCCTCATGCTCGCCGACCGCATCATCGTCATGGACGGCGGGCGGATCGTGGAATCCGGGCCCACCGCTGCCGTGCTTACCCACCCGCGCAGCGCCTTCGCCGCCTCACTGGCGGGGCTGAACGTGCTCACCGGCACCTTGGACGGCTCCACCCTGGCGATGCCTGACGGCGGACTGGTCGCCGGCCAGCCCGCCGGAGGACTGGGTGGGCCTGAAGGCCTGGCTGCGTTCCCGCCGTCGGCCGTGTCAGTGTTCTTGGCGCCGCCGGCGGGCAGCCCTCGGAACTGCTTTGCCGTGGTGGTGGACGAATTGGAGCCGCAGGGTGGGCACATCCGGGTGCGCGCCGGGGCGCTTGCTGCCGACGTCTCCGCCGCCGCGGTGGCCGAACTGGGCCTGGCACCGGGCGTGGAGGTGTTCTTCGTGGTCAAGGCCGCGGAGGTGCGCCTCTACCCCGCCTGAGATTCCCCCCAAGTCCATCGCTCTATCACCGTCCGGGGTGTATCAGCGATCCTTCTATCACCTTCCGGGGTGCTCTCCCGACGCGGCAGATAGTCCGCCATTTTCGTCAGCCCTGCATCAGATAATCAACCAATGTCTCCGACGCCGCATCACACATCGGGGCAGGCGCGAAGCGGTCGGCTACTGAGCTGCCCTGTGGAATGGTCGTCGCGGAGTTCAAATCTCCTGCACGCCGCCTTGAGCCGCCGCACAGGCGCGGCCGCTGCGGCGGCGGCTCGGTTGCGGTCATCGCAGAACCTGCAAAAAGACGGTGTTAAGGCGGAAAGCCCTCGGCCAATGGCCGAGGGCTTTCCTCATCAAGTTGCGGGGATAGGATTTGAACCTATGACCTCCGGGTTATGAGCCCGGCGAGCTACCGAGCTGCTCCACCCCGCGTTGCGTCCTCAACAGTACATGCGTTTGCCGGAAACACCAACTTGACGGACTCTCCCGCCCAATCAGTGATGCGGCGTTGGCGGAAAAGGCGGATTATGTGCCGCGTTCCAGGGGGCCTAGAGGGTGGCGGCGGGGTCAGCGGTTTTTGAATTCGGCTGGCCGCTTTTCCATGAACGCGGCCATGCCCTCCTTTTGGTCTTCCGTGGCGAAGCAGGAGTAGATGCCGCGGCGCTCGTGCCGGATGCCCTCAGCCAACGTGGACTCGAAGGCTGCGTTGACTGCTTCCTTGGCGATCATGGCGACCGGCTTCGACATCGACGCAATCGTCGCGGCGGTGGCCATGGCGTCCTCCAGCAGCGAGTCCAGCGGCACCACGCGTGCCACAAGCCCGGCTTGCTCCGCCTCCGCGGCACCCATGACGCGCCCCGTCAGCACCATCTCCATGGCCTTGGCCTTGCCGACGGCGCGGGTCAGGCGCTGCGAACCGCCCATGCCGGGGATGACGCCGAGCTTGATTTCCGGCTGGCCAAACTTGGCGTTGTCGGCGGCGATGATGAAGTCGGCGATCATGGCCAGCTCACAGCCGCCGCCCAGGGCGTGCCCCGCCACAGCCGCCACCATGGGCGTGCGGACCCGGGCCAGCTCGTCCCAGACCGAGAACCAGTTGGCCTGGTACATCTCAATGGATGACATGTGCGCCATCTCCTTGATGTCGGCACCGGCCGCAAAGGCGCGGGAGGAGCCAGTGATGACGATGGCACCCACGGAGGGGTCGGCGTCGTACGCCTGTGCGGCGGCGAGGATCTCATGCCCCATGGCGTCGCTGAGGGCATTCAGCGCCTCGGGGCGGTTGAGCGTGATCAGGCCGACCCGGCCGCGCTGTTCGGTCAGGATGAAAGAATGCTGCGTCATGAAATGGGGTTCCGTTCGGTTCAGGTGGGTGCCGTCGCGGGACGGCGAGTCCGGTGGCAGGCAGAAGGGGCTAGTCGGTTTTGGTGCCTTGGCTGTCGGCCCGGATGGTGTTGATGATGCCGGAGAAGTCAGTACCCGCTCCGCCGTGCAGCGCGAATTCGCGGTAGATTTCCTCGGCGGAGCGGCCCAGCACGGCGTCGACGCCGGTGGCGTTGAGCGCCTCGACGGCCAGGCCCAGGTCCTTGGCCATGAGGGCCCCGGCGAATCCGGGCTGGTAGTCGCGGTTGGCGGGGCTGGTGGGAACGGGTCCGGGGACGGGGCAGTTGGTGGTCAGCGCCCAGCACTGGCCGGAAGCGTTGGCGGCGACGTCGTACAGCGCCTGGTTGCTCAGCCCCAGCTTTTCGCCGAGCACAAACGCCTCGCTGACGGCGATCATGGACACGCCCAGAATCATGTTGTTGCACACCTTGGCGGCCTGCCCGGCACCGGGCCCGCCACACAGCACGATGCGCCGGCCCATGACCTCAAAGAGCGGCCCCGCCGCGGCGAAGTCCTCCTCGGCTCCGCCCACCATGAACGTCAGGGTGCCGGCCTCGGCGCCCATGACGCCGCCGGAGACGGGTGCGTCCAGGCCCCGGTGCCCGCTGGCCACCACCATCTCGTGGGCGGTGCGGGCGTCTTCCACCGAAATGGTGGAGCATTCAAGGAACAGGGCGCCCGGCTTGGCCGCGGCCAGAAGCCCGCCCCCGGGGCCTTCGCCTTCAAACGCTGCGAAGACATGCTTGCCGGCGGGCAGCATGGTGATGATGACGTCAGCGCCGTCGGCTGCGGCGGCACTGGAGGGCGCCACGACCACGCCGGCCCCGGCGGCGGCCTCGAGGGCCGCCGGCACCACGTCGAAGCCGGTGACCGGATACCCTGCGGCCACCAGGTTCGCGGCCATGGGCCCGCCCATGTGGCCCAGGCCGATGAAGGCCACCTTGGTGTCGGCGGGGCCGGCCGTCCCTGCGGCGGCCCCGGTTGCGGCTCGAACAGAAGATTCATCGCTCATGGCAGTTTCCTTTTCTCATCGTCACTACAGCACTTAGCCAAACAACAGCAATTATCCAACGTTTTCGACGGCGGCCTCCGCCAGTCCCAGCTCCAGCCCGCCCAAGTCCGCAAAGGCGTCCCGGACCACGTCCGCCGGCACCGCGGCCAGCGTTGCCGGGTTCCACGCCGGGTTGCGGTCCTTGTCCACAAGTTGCGCCCGGATGCCCTCGGCGAAATCCGGCCAGCGCAGGGCCCGCAGCGACACCCGCAGGTCCTGGTTCAGCACCGCTTCGAGGGAGCCCAGCACCCGGGCCCGGCGCAGCGCGGCGAGGGTCACCGTCACGGCCGTCGGCGACTTGGCCGCAATGGTCTCCGCAGCTGCCTCAGCCGCGGGATCACCCGCGCGGGCCAGGCGCCCAAGGATGGTTCCGGCGTCGTCCGGGGCGTAGCACTCATCAATCCACCAGCGCTGCGCGGCCAGCGGGGACTCCGGCGCCACCTGCCCGTAGCGGCCGACGGCGGCGCCCGCCTGGCGCTCGGCCAACTCGGCAACCATCGTGGGCAGGACAGCGGAATCGATGTAGTGGCTGGCCAGGCCCATGGCGACGGCGTCGGCGCCGCTGACCATCCCGCCGGTGAGCGCTGCATGGGTGCCCAGCTCGCCGGGGGCGCGGGATAGCAGCCATAGTCCGCCCACGTCCGGGACAAATCCGATCCCTGTCTCCGGCATGCCGATCCGGGAGCGCTCGGTGACGATCCGGTGCGAGGCGTGCGCGGAGATGCCCACGCCGCCGCCCAGCACCACCCCGTCCATGAGCGTGACCACGGGCTTGGGGTAGCGGGCGATGCGGGCGTTGAGGTGGTATTCGTCGCGCCAGAACGCTTCGCTTTCGTTGCCGCCGTTGCGGGCGTCGTGGTAGATGGAGACGATGTCCCCGCCGGCACACAACCCCCGCTCGCCGGCACCGGAAATCAGGACGGTTGAAACGGCGTCGTCCTTCTCCCACTCATCCAGGGCGGCCGCGATGGCGAGGACCATGCCGTGGTTGAGCGCGTTGATGGCCTCAGGCCGGTTGAGGACCAGGTGCCCCAGCGTCCCGGAGCGCTGCACGAGAACGTCGTTGTTGTTGTCCATAAAGCCATCCTCCACTTATTGGCGCTCGACGGCCAGACGGCCAATGATCAAGCGCATGATTTCGTTGCTGCCTTCAAGAATTTGGTGCACGCGCAGGTCGCGGACCAGCTTCTCGAGGCCGTATTCGCTGAGGTAGCCGTAGCCGCCGTGCAGCTGCAGGGCCCGGTTGGCCACGTCGAAGCCAGCATCCGTGGCCACCATTTTCGCCATGGCGCACAGCTTGACGGTGTCAGGGGCGCCGGCGTCCAAAGCCTCCGCGGCGCGCATGAGCATGGTCCGGGAGAGTTCCAGGTCCGTGTCCATCTCGGCAATCGCGAACAGCAGGTGCTGCTTGTCGATGAGCGGACCGCCAAAGGCCTGCCGCTCCTTCAGGTACGCGATGGACTTCTCCAGCGCCAGGCGTCCTCCGCCCAGGGAGCAGGCTCCGATGTTGACGCGGCCGCCGTTGAGGCCCTTCATGGCGATGCCGAAACCGTCGCCCTCCTCGCCGAGCCGGTTGCCCACGGGGATGCGCACGTCATCGAAGACCACCTGGCGGGTGGGCTGGGCGCGCCAGCCCATCTTCTTCTCATTCGCGCCGAAACTGAGGCCTTCCGCATCCTTGGGAACCACGACGGCGGTGATCCCCCGGGCGCCCTTGTCGGCTGTGCGGACCATCACCAGATACCAGGCCGAGGAACCGGCGCCGGAGATGAACTGCTTGGTGCCGTTGATGACGTAGTGGTCGCCGTCGCGGACGGCGCGGGTGGTGATGGCGGCGGCGTCCGAGCCCACGCCGGGTTCGGAGAGACAGTAGCTGGTCAGCTCGGTCATGGCCGTGATGCCGGGGAGCCATGCTGCGCGTTGTTCGTCGTTGCCGAAGGCGTCGATCATCCATGCCACCATGTTATGGATGGAGATGTAGGCGGCGATGGTGGGGTCCACGGCGGCCAGTTCCTCAAAGATCAGCACGGCGTCGGCACGGCTCAGCCCGGAGCCGCCGTGCTCCTCCCCCACATAGATCCCGCCCATGCCCAGGGCGCCGGCCTCGGCCAGCACGTCTACCGGGAAATGCTTGTTCTCATCCCAGTCGGCGGTGTGCGGGGCCAGGGCGGAGGCTGCGAAGTCGCGCACCATCTCCACCACCGCCTCTTGCTCGGGGGTTGGCTGGTACATGGTGCCTCCTTTTGCCGCGTCGTTGCGGCCTCGGTGCTGAGGTGGCGGGTGGCCATCTCCGGGCGGCCGGCAGCCGCCCAAGGTGTCGGGCCCGGGGGTGGCGGGCCCTGCTGGCGGCCCCGACCTGGGGACGGGCCGCAAGCGGCGACGGCGGCACCCAAGGTGGGGTGCCGACGTCGTACTTCTATTTGGTGACCTTGCCCATCAGGGATGCGACGGGTCGCAGGAAGAGCGGCTGGGCCAGGAACCAGGCCGCGGCAATGACCACGAGGGAGGCGGCGAAGATGCCGAAGCCCCACCAGTTGACGGCGTCGGACGAGGCGTACATGTGGTTGAGGTTGCGCAGGGCGCCGGTGGCCAGGACCAGGGTGACGTGGACCACGATGAAGGCGACGAAGTAGATCATGACGGGGAAGTGCAGTGCGCGGGCGGCCTGGATGGGGTATACCTTGTTCAGCGTGGCGGCGTTCTTGGGCCAGGCGCCGGACATGCGCAGGCCGGTGGCGATGGCGAGCGGGGCGGCGATGAAGACCGTGATGAAGTAGGTCAGCAGCTGCAGGCCGTTGTAGTTGACCCAGCCGTTGTCGGTGGGCCAGTCGAGCGAGAGGTACTGCAGGCCGGCGGAGATGGCGTTGGGGAACACATCCCAGCTGGTGGGGACGATGCGCATCCACTGGCCGGTGGCGAACAGGACAATGATGAAGACGATGCCGTTGAGCACCCAGAGGGCGTCGAGCGTCAGGTGGAACCAGAGGTCGAGGCTGATCTTGGTGGGGTTGCCCTTCGTTTTGACCAGGCCCTTGTTGTTGCGGATCCAGTGCGCGGCCGGGCGCTTGGTGGTGCGGACCGCCCAGCCCGAGCGGATGATCAGGAAGATGAAGAACATGTTCAGGAAGTGCTGCCAGCCCAGCCAGGCGGGGATGCCCACAGGCGCGCCGGCGGGAAGTTCAGACTCTCCCGGGTAGGTTGCCATGAAATCCTTGACGGGGTCCAGGCCGGTCAGCAGGCGCGCCACCAGGACACCGATTCCGAGAAGAATGATGAGGGCGCCCGCGGAGACGCCGATTCTGGCCCACAGGCCCAGGCCGTTCCAGCGCTCGGTGATGCCGGCGGCCTGCTTGGTCTTGGGTGTCGACATTCTGGGAAAACCTCTTTCACATAACTTCCTGCGGGAGCGGCCAGCTGGTGGCGCTGCCGTTGTGCAACTTTATTTGTAACAGGTGCCGGGGCGATTCCCTCCATTGTCCGTCATGCGGAGCCACGGATGCAGGCAGGGCACGGAGGCGGGGCCGGGGCGCGGGGAGGCACGGGGCGCGGGCGCAGCTTTACTGCGGCCGCGCAGCGAGGGCTTCGATGAGCTGGGGCACCACGGTGAAAACGTCCCCCACAATCCCAAAGTCGGCCACGTCAAAGATGGGCGAGTCGCCGTCCTTGTTGATGGCCACGATGGTCTTGGCGGTCTGCATGCCGGCCCGGTGCTGGATGGCCCCGGAAATGCCGAGGGCAATGTACAGCTGCGGGGAGACGCTGACGCCCGTCTGCCCCACCTGCGCGTGCTGGTCCACGTAGCCGGCGTCGACGGCGGCCCGGGAGGCGCCAACCGCGGCACCAAGCGCATCGGCAAGCTGCTCGACGAGGGCGAAGTTTTCCTTGGAACCCAGGCCGCGGCCTCCGGAGACCACGGTCTTGGCGGTGCGCAGTTCCGGGCGTGCGCTGGTGGCAGGGGCGTCGTGGACGGCCGTGACCCGGGCGCCGGGCACCGTGCCTGTGAGCTGAGAGGTGACGATTTCGACGGCGCCGCCCCCTTCGCTGGTGACGCCGTCGATGGCGCCCTGCCGAACGGTGACGATGGGCAGCCCGCCCTCAACGGTGGATTCCACGTCATAGGCGCCGCCAAAGATGGAGTGGCCAGCAACGATCCGGTCGCCGTCAAGGCGCAGCGACACGGCGTCCGCCAGCAGGGCTCCGCCCACGCGGACGGCCAGACGGCCGGCGATCTCCCGGCCGTCAGCCGAGTTGGACACCACGACGGCGGCCGGGGAGTACGCGGCCACGGCGGTCTCGAGGGCTTCCACGGCCGGGCCGGTCAGCATTGCGCCCGCCTGCTCGCCAATGCCCTGGTGGATCAGGGAGGCTCCGGCCTGGCCGAGCGCCACTGTCGCCTCCGGGCTGACTTCACTGGCCACGACGGCGACGGGCGTTCCCAGGGCAGCGGCCGCGGCCAGCAGGCCCCTGGCGGAGCCGGCAACGCCGCCGGCGGGAGAGGTTTCAACAAATACAAGAATGTTTGCCATCGGGTGCCTTCCTAGACCAAGCGGTTTTCAATGAGGTAGCCGGCCAGCTGGGTGCCGGCCGTGCCGTCGTCTTCAATCTTGCGTCCGGCCTCACGGGCGGGGCGTTCGCTGTGGGAGAGCACGACGGCGCGGGCCGGGGTCGCGGCCACGTCAAGGTCGGCGGCGGCCACCGTGGCGACGGGCTTGCGCTTGGCCGTCAGGATGCCCTTGAAGTTGGGGAATCGGGCCTCGGCCGTGCGCTCCGTGACGGTGACGACGGCAGGCAGGGCGGCCGTGACATCCAGCGACCCGGAGTCCGCCGAGCGCTCGCCGCTGACCGTGCCATCGCCCAGGACGACGGCGTTCAGCCCGCCCACGAGCGGCAGTCCCAGGTGCTCGGCGACCATGGCCGGAACCACGCCGCCGCGGCCGTCGGTGGACTCGTTGCCGGCGAGGATGACATCGGCACCCGTCCCGCGGATCGCTGCTGCGAGCACCGCGGCGGTGCGGGCCGCATCGGAGCCGGCCAATCCGCCGTCGAGCACATGAATGCCGGAGTCCGCACCCATGGACAGGGCCTTGCGGATGGCCTTCGCCGCCTCCTCCGGGCCCATCGCCAGGACCACAATCTCGGTGGACTTGTCCGCATCCTTCACGCGCAGCGCCACCTCGAGGGCCCGCTCGTTGATCTCATCCACAACGTTGTCGGCGGCGTCCCGGTCCAGCCAGCCGGTGGCGGGGACGAGCGTGCGCTCCTCCGCCGTGTCCGGCACTTGTTTGATGAGTACGACGATCTTCATTGATGGCCCCTTCAAGGTCTGTGTTTCAGGTCTCATTGGAAGAATACTAGGTACCACTAGCATTTACTAGGTATCCCAAGTAAATTGTTGTCCCTGTTGGTGTTGCCGAAGAAAGGATGCGCCGTGGCCACATCCCCGCTGCCCATGGACCCGATTGCCGAGGCCAGGCGCCAGTGGATCGCCCACGGCTGGGCCGATGCCGCCGACGCCATGGCCGCATTCTCCTCCGTCATGCGGGCCCACCAAATCATGTACAGCAGGGTTGACGCGGTGTTGAAGCCGCTGGGGCTGTCCTACGCCCGGCTGGAACTGCTGCGCCTGCTTTCCTTTACGCGCGACGGCGCCCTGCCGATGGCCAGCGCCAGCGCACGGCTCCAGGTGCATCCCACCTCCGTGACCAGCGTTGCGGACCGGTTGGAGAAGGACGGGATGGTGCGCCGGGAGGCCCACCCCACCGACGGCCGGGCCACGCTCGTGGTGCTGACCGCCGCCGGGCGGGAACTGGTGGAGGAGGCCACCGCCGTGCTGAACAACGAAGTCTTCGCCTCACCGGGCATCCCGGCCGGGGACCTGCGCACCATGACGGCGATCCTGGCCCGCTTCCGTCGGGAATCCGGCGACTTCACCGACCCACTCCCCTACCCCGACCCCCTCCTCTAAACGCTCTCGCAGCAATGGTGCTTTTTCTTGCATCGCTATCGCAGCAATGGCTGAAAATATCTCATCCCTATCGCGGCGTCGGCCGGCTTCACTCGCTGCGCTGCCTCCGATTGCTAGAGGGTCCGGGAAATAGCCGCCATTGCCGCGATAGGGTTCGGGAAAAACACGCCATTGCTGCGATAGGGTTCGGCGGTTATTGTGTGGCCGGGGTTGGGGTTCCCCTGGACACGAGGATGCCCACGTCCCTGCCCTGCCCCGCGAGGTAGACGAGGTGACTGGCTGTTTCGGCGAGCGCCAGGCGCAGCATAAAGCCGCGGAGCGAGTCGAAGCCACGCGACCACGTCAGTTCCTTCGACACCTCCCACACACTGCCGGCCTCCCCTTCCTCAAGGACGGCCACCACCTCGCGGGAACGCTCCAGCGTGTGCGCCCGCAGTTCGGCCACCCGCGTCATGAGCCCGCGGAAGCGGTATTCGTGGGCCGGCAGCACCTCCATGTCGGCACCCACGCCCATGATGCCCAGGGACTCGAGGTAGTCGCGCAGCGGGTCGGCATGGTTGGCCGCTTCGAGCGAGACGTGCGGGGTGATCCTGGGCAGCACGTGGTCGCCCGTCAGGATCAGCCCGTTGGCTTCGTCAACCAGGCAGATGCTGCCCGGCGTGTGGCCCGGCGTGGCCAGGACGCGCACCTGGAGCCCTGCAACGGGGAGCAGTTCGCCGTCGGCCAGGCGCCGCTGCGGGGCCGCAACGGCGGTCATCTGCGCCCAGGTCTCCTCCTGGAAGCTGACCTCGTCCAGGAATTCGTCCGGCACGCCCCAGTCGGCAAACTGGGACCGGTCCTCCACCACAAACTGTGTGGGGTCCCCGCGCCAGTGCTCGGGCAGCGGCTCGTGTTCGCCCAGCGCCACCCACGCCCCCGACGCCGCGCGCAGCCGGGCCGCCATGCCCAGGTGGTCGGGGTGGAAGTGGGTCACCACAATGCCGGTGATGGACGACGGCGTGAGGCCGGCGGTTGCGAGCCCCGCCGTGAGCACCTCCCAGCCCTCGTCCGAGTCCCAGCCCGGATCCACCAGGGCGACCTCGCGGCGGCCGCCAACGTCCTCCCCGATGAGCACATAGCTGAGCGTGTACCGCATGGGGTTGCCCACGAATGGCACGGGAATCGACCAGACCCCGGGGCGCACCTCCTCCACCGGCGGCATGGTCTTGGCCTTCCACGCCCGGAATTGTTCCTCTGCCGTCACCGTCATCAAGGTGCCCTCCAAGAGCTCAGTATGCTTTCAAAATCTGTGTCGCCCGCCGGCTCCCGCGCCACGGACGCCGTGCGGGAAAAGCGCGGCGCCGGAGCGGCGGCAACGTGCATGCCGGAACCGGCCAGCGTGCCGCGGGCCGCCAGGTGGGCGTTGTCCGCAGCCTCCGCATAGCTCAGCACAGGTGTCACGCACGCGTCGGTGCCGCTGAACTCCGCAGCCCAGTCGTCCCGGGACCGTGCGGCAAAGGATTCGGCCAGGATCGCGGCGAGTGCCGGCCACTGGGCCGGGTCGTCCCGGTCCGGCAGCTCTCTAGGCGCAAGCCCGAGCCCGTCAAGGAGCAGGGCGTAGAACTGGGGCTCGATGGCTCCCACGGCGACGTGGCCGCCGTCGGACGTTTCATACGTGCGGTAGAAGGGGGCGGCACCGTCCAGCAGGTTGGAATCGCGGGTGTCGCGCCACAGGCCAACCGAGCGCAGTTCCAGGATGATCTGCGAGAGGGCGCTTGCCCCGTCGACCATGGCGGCGTCCACCACCTGGCCGCGGCCGGAACGCTCCCGCTCCCACAGTGCGGCGAGGATGCCCGTCACGACAAACATGGATCCGCCGCCGAAGTCGCCCACCAGGTTCAATGGGGGCATCGGCCGCGCCGCCGTGCCCATGGCATGCAGCGCGCCGGTCAAGGCGATGTAGTTGATGTCGTGTCCCGCGGCCCGGGACAGCGGACCCTCCTGCCCCCAGCCGGTCATGCGGCCGTAGACCAGGCGCGGGTTCGCCGCAAGGCACTCCTCCGGCCCCAGACCCAGCCGTTCCGTGGTGCCGGGGCGGAAGCCCTCTAGGAAGACGTCCGCTGCGGCTACCAGCCCGCGCACCCCGGCGAGGTCGGCGTCGTCCTTCAGGTTCGCCCGGACAGTGGTGCGGCCGCGCTGCAGGTGGGTGCCGACGTCGTACCCGCCAACCGGCGGCGCGGGCCCAACCACCCGCACCACCTCCGCGCCCATGTCCGCCAACATCATGGCGGCGTGGGGTGCCGGACCCATGGCGGAGAGTTCCACCACCTTCAATCCCTGCAGCGGACCAGCCACAAAGTACTCCTTTCGCCCCTCGGGCTAGTTTTGTGCCGCGGCGTAGTTTGCGCGCAGGTCCCGCTTGAGGATCTTGCCGGCGCCGGACATGGGCAGGGCCTCGGGGAACTCAAAGCTGCGCGGCACCTTGTACCCGGCGATGTGCTCCTTGCAGTGCGCCTGCAGTTCCTCCGCCGTGGCCGTGCTGCCGGGCGCCAGGACCACGACGGCGTGCACGCGCTCGCCGTACTGCTCGTCCGGAACGCCGATGACGGCTGAGGATGCGACGGCGGGGTGCTTGCTGAGTGCGTTCTCCACCTCGGCGGAGTACACGTTTTCACTGCCCGTGACGATCATGTCCTTGAGCCGGTCCACCACGAACACGAAGCCGTCGGCATCCAAGTAGCCCAAGTCCCCGGTGTGCAGCCAGCCGTCGCGCAGGGCCTCGGCGGTGGCCTCCGGGTTGTTCCAGTAGCCCTGCATGACGTGGGCGCCCTTGGAGCAGATCTCCCCAACATCGCCCGTGCGGACTTCCCTGCCGTCGAGGTCCAGGATTGCCACCTGTGAATGGGGTGCGGCCCGGCCGCCGGAGCGCATTCGGTCTCCTGTGTGGTCATCCGGCAGCAGCAGCGTGATGACGGGCGAGGCTTCCGTCTGCCCATACGCCTGGGTCAGGCGGACGCCGGGGAAGCGGGCCTTGGTGCGGTTGAGCACGCCCTCGGAGATGACCGATCCGCCGTAGAGCATCCGTTCCATGGATGAGAGGTCGTAGTTGTTTGAATCAGGATGGTCCACGAGGATCTGGATCATGGTGGGCACCAGCAGAACGTCGGTGGGCTTGTGTTCCTCGATGGCCTTGAACACGCTGGAGGGCTCAAAGAACGGCACCATGACATGGGTGCCGCCCAGAATGGTCATCCCGCACCACGCGGCAAGGTCGGCCAGGTGGAACATGGGTGCTGCATGCAGCAGCCTGGAACCGGCCTTCAGCAATTCGCCCGAGGCAATGGTGCCCAGGCCGGAGGTGACGAAGTTGGTGTGGCTGAGCATGACTCCCTTGGGGAATCCGGTGGTGCCGCCGGTGTAGTAGACCCCGGCCAGGTCGTCGCCGCTGCGGTAGGAGTCCTCCACGGGCTCGTTGTCCGCCACGAGTGCTTCGTAGGAGAGCATGCCGTCCGGGGTGGGCCCGTCGCCGCAGTGGATGAGCGTGGTGAGCCCGGGCGCCTTGTCGCGCAAGACCGGGGCCATGGGCACGAACGCGTCGTCAATGAGCAACACATGCGTGTCGGAGTCGTTCATGGAGTAGGCGATTTCCGCCGGGCTCCACCGGATGTTGACGGGGTTCACGGCGGCCCCCGCCCACGGCACGGCCAGCAGGTACTCGGCGTACCTGTCGCTGTTCAGGGACAGCATGCCCACCCGGTCCCCCGACTGCACGCCCAGGCCCTGCAGGGCTGCAGCGAAGCGGGCGATCCGGTCCACGTGTTCTTCATAGGTCCGCACCCGGTCCTTGTAGATCGTGGCTGTACCCCGGGGATCGGTCTGCAGTGAACGGTGCAGGCCTTGTGTCATGTACATGGTGACTCCTTACGCAAAAAAATCGACATTGACTTTCAAACAGGAACTTCCCAACAGGAGGTGATGGCCACACTATTTGCCGGTGAACACCCCCGGACGGCCCTCCTGCATCGCCGCAACGGCCTCGAGCAGGTCCTCACTGTGCAGGAATGCCGAATTCCACAGCGCCACGTGCCGCAGCCCGCGCGCAATCTCGCCCTCGCGCGCCTCGTTCAGCACGGCCTTGGTGCCGGCCACGGCCAGCGGCGAGTTCGCCGCGATTTCCCCGGCCATCGCCAGCGCCGCCGCCATGAGTGACTCCGGGTCCGGGTACACGTCGTTGACCAGGCCGATCCTCTCCGCCCGCGCCGCCCCGATGTCCTTCGCCGTCAGCGCGAGTTCGCGCAGCTGGCCCTCCCCGATGATGCCGCGCAGGCGCTGTAGGCTTCCGACGTCGGCCGTGATCGCCAGCCGCGCCTCCCGGATGCTGAACTTCGCATCGGCGCCGGCCAGCCGCACATCCGCGGCGCTGATGAGGTCCACGCCGCCGCCGATGCACCAGCCGTGCACCGCCGCAATGACGGGCTTGCTGCATGCCGCCACCGCCGAGACGCCGTCCTGCATGCGCCCCAGCATGGCCTGGAACTCACGGCGCGGGGCGGCCTGGGCGGCGGCGCCGGGCCGCAGCGTCCCGAGCCACGGCCCCAGCACTTCCGCCACGTCCAGCCCGGTGCTGAAGTTCCTTCCAGCCCCGGCCAGCACCACGGCACGCACGCCGTCGTCGGCGTCGAGGGCTGCAAACACGCGGGGCAGCTCGTCCCAGAAGGCCAGCCCCATCATGTTGCCCCGGCCCGGCCCCGTGAGATGGACGACGGCGACAGCCGGGCTGGGTGCCTCCGTCACCGAGAACGCCGTCCATTCCTGGGTGAAGGCGGTGGCTGTGTCCATCAGTACGACTCGCCCTTCTCCGCCTTGGCCACCAGGGACGCAGGCGGCAGGAAATGCTCGCCATACTTGGCCGCAAGCTCGCGGGACCTGGCCACAAAACCCGGCAGGCCGCCGTCGTACCCGTTCATGTATTGGAGCACTCCGCCGGTCCAGGCGGGGAAGCCGATGCCCAGGATGGAGCCGATGTTGGCGTCCTCCACGCTGCGCAGCACGCCCTCGTCCAGGCATTTGACGGTCTCGAGGGATTCGGCGAAGAGCATGCGCTCCTTCATGTCCTCGAAGGGGATCTCAACGGTGCCGCCGTACGTTTCCTTCAGCCCCTCCCAGAGGCCTGTGCGGTGGCCGTCCGCGTAGTTGTAGAAGCCGGCGCCGGCGAGCTTGCCCTTCCGGCCGAATTCCTCGATCATCCTGTCCACAATGGGGTAGGAGGCGTGGTCCTGGTACTTTTGCACCCCGTTCTCCGCCTCAAGGCCCGCCTTGGTCTCCTTCTGGATCTTGGACATGAGCGTCAGGTTCAGCTCGTCCGCCAGCTGCAGCGGCGCGGCCGGGTAGCCCGCCTGCAGGCCGGCCTGTTCGATGGACGGGGCGGCAATGCCCTCGCCAAGCATGGCGATGGCCTCATTCATGAACGTGCCGATGACGCGTGAGGTGAAAAAGCCACGGGAATCGTTGACCACAATGGGGGTCTTCTTGATCTGCTGGGCAATGTCGAAGGCCTTGGCCAGGGTCTCATCGGAGGTGTTTGCCCCGGCGATGATTTCCAGCAGCGGCATCTTGTCCACGGGAGAGAAGAAATGCAGGCCGATGAAGTTCTCCTGGTCCTTCACCCCCTCGGCCAGCGTGGTGATGGGCAGGGTGGAGGTGTTGGAGCCCAGCACGGCGTTCTCGCCCAGGAGGTCCTGGATTTCGGCGAACGCCTTCTGCTTGACCTCGACGTTTTCAAACACGGCCTCGATGACCAGGTCCGCCCCGGCCACATCCTCGACGTCCGCCGTGGGGGTGATCCGGGCGAGGAGCGTGTCGGCCGCCTCCTGCGATGACTGGCCGCGGGCCACTGCCTTCTCGGTCAACGCCTTGGAGTAGGCCTTGCCGCGCTCGGCGGCCTCGAGCGACACATCCTTCAGGACAACGTCCATCCCGCCGCGGGCGCACACATAGGCGATGCCCGCACCCATCATGCCTGCACCAAGGACCGCCACCTTCTTCGCCGTGTACTTCTCATATCCGGCCGGGCGGCTGCCGCCGGCACTGATGTGCCCCATGTCGAAGAAGAACGCCTTGATCATGTTCGTGGACACGGGGCCCGTGACAACTTCCACGAAGTAGCGCGACTCAATTTCCAGCGCCGTGTCAAAGTCCACCTGGGTGCTTTCCACGGCCGCGGCGAGGATGGCGCGCGGGGCCGGGTAGTTGGCACCCTTGAGCTGCTTGCGGAGGTTGGCCGGGAACGCGGGCAGGTTCGCGGCGAAGGCCGGGGTGGTGGGGGTGCCTCCGGGGATCCGGTACTTGGGCACATCCCACGGCTGCACGGCGTCCGGGTTGGCTGCGATCCAGGCCTTCGCGGCGGGGATGAGCTCCTCCACGGTGTCCACGACCTCGTGGATGAGCTCCACTTCCAGGGCCTTGCGCGGCTTGTACTTCTGGCCCTGCAGCAGCACCTTCATGGTGGCATCGGCGATGCCCATGAGCCGCACCGTGCGCACTATGCCGCCGCCGCCGGGCAGCAGGCCCAGGGTGACCTCGGGCAGTCCGATGACCGAGCCGCGGGTGTCCGCCGCGATCCGGTGGTGGGCCGCGAGGGCAATTTCCAGCCCGCCGCCCAGGGCTGCGCCGTTGAGGGCCGCCACCACCGGCTTGCCAAGGGTTTCCAGGGTGCGCAGCTGCGCCTTGATCTGCTGGCCCAGGTCAAAAATCTTCTGCGCGTCCTCCGCAGTGGAGGTGATCAGGTCGTTGAGGTCGCCGCCGGCGAAGAAGGTCTTCTTGGCGCTCGCCAGCACGACGCCGGAAATGGTCTCCTTTTCTGCCGCGAGACGCTCCACGGCAGCCTGCATCGAGGCGATGTAGTCGCCGTTCATGGTGTTGGCGGACTGGTTGGGGTCATCCAGCGTCAAGATGACGACACCGTCTCCGTCCTGGTCCCAACGGATGGTGTTTGTGTGCTGCACTGTTGCCTCGCTCATCGTCCTAGACCCTCTCAATCAAAGTTGCCACGCCCATGCCGCCGCCAATGCACAGCGTGACCACGGCCCGCTGCTTGCCGGTGCGTTCCAGCTCGTCCAGCACGGTGCCCAGGATCATGGCGCCGGTGGCCCCCAGCGGGTGGCCCATGGCGATGGCGCCGCCGTTCACATTCAGTTTCTCGTCCGGAATGCCCAGGTCCTTCTGGTACTTCAAGACCACGGAGGCGAAGGCCTCGTTGATCTCAAACAGGTCGATGTCATCCACCGTGAGCCCGGCGGTCTTCAGCAGTTTCAGGGTGGCCGGGGTGGGGCCGGTGAGCATGATGGTGGGGTCCGCGCCGGAGGTGGCCGTGGCCACGATCCTGGCGCGCGGCTTCAGCCCCAGCTGCTCTCCGACCGCAGCGCTGCCCACCAAAACCAGGGCTGCGCCGTCGACAATCCCCGAGGAGTTGCCGGCGGTGTGGACATGGTCAATCTTTTCCACGGCATGGAACTTTTGCAGGGCCACGGCATCGAAGCCGCCGGCCTCCCCCATGGCGGCAAACGCGGGGCGCAATCCGGCCTGCGACTCCGGCGTGGATTCGGGGCGCATGTGCTCGTCGTGGTCCAGGACAACCAGGCCGTTCTGGTCCTTGACCGGGACGACGGAGTTGGCGAAGCGGCCCTCCTTCCAGGCCTGGGCGGCGAGGCGCTGCGAGCGGACGGCGTAGGCGTCGACGTCCACGCGGCTGAAGCCCTCCATCGTGGCGATGAGGTCGGCGCCCACGCCCTGCGGCACAAAGTACGTGTCGTAGTTGGTGGCCGGATCCATGGCCCAGGCGCCGCCGTCGGACCCGATCGGCACCCGCGACATGGACTCCACGCCGCCGGCGATGATGAGCTGGTCCCAGCCGGAGCGGACCTTCTGGGCGGCCACGTTGACGGCCTCCAGCCCTGAGGCGCAGAAGCGGTTGAGCTGCACGCCGCCGACGGTGTCCGGCAGGCCTGCGGCGATGGCGGCGGTGCGGGCGATGACGGCGCCCTGGTCGCCCACGGGCGAGACGACGCCGAGGATGAGGTCGTCGATAAGTGACTCGTCCAGTCCGGGGTTGCGCTCGCGCAGGGCGTTGATCAGGCCCACCACCAGGTCGATCGGCTTGGTGCCGTGCAGAGACCCCTTTTTGCCGCGGCCGCGCGGGGTGCGGATGGCGTCGTAGACAAATGCTTGAGGTGCAACTTCTTCGCTCACGTGAGCTTTCCTTCCATTGTCATCTGCCGGCAGAGGTGCGGGCGGACGGTTGGCCGAACGGGTTGTAGATGTCTGGTGGGGTGGGCCCCACACCGCGGGGGTCCCGCTGCGAGCTTGCGAGCAGTGGGAGCGTCAGGGGACTTGCGAGAGGTGGGAGCGGTGAGGGATCAGAGGGAGCGGGCGATGAGCTCCTTCATGACCTCGTTGGCCCCGGCCAACACACGCAGCACCCGGTTGTCTGCGTACATGCCGGCGATGGGGTACTCCATCATGTAGCCGTAGCCACCAAAGAGCTGCTGGCACCTGTCCACCACCTCGGAGGTCCGGTCCGTGATCCAGTACTTGGCCATGGAGGCCGTGGAGGCGTCCAGTCCCCCGTTGACGTGGCGGGTGATGCAGTCGTCCAGGAATACCCGGTTGACGCGGGTGATCGTGGCACATTCCGCCAGTTCAAAGCGGGTGTTCTGCAGCTCAAAGAGCGGCTTGCCGAACGCCTCGCGGGTCTTGGTGTACTCCAGTGTGGCCGCCACGGCGGCCTCGCTCATGGCCTGGGCGAGGATGGCGGTGATGAGCCGCTCCTGCGGCAGCTGCTTCATGAGCTGGTAAAAGCCCTGGCCCTCCTGCCCGCCGAGCACGTTTTCGGCCGGGACGCGGAGGTTGTCAAAGAACAGCTCCGAGGTGTCCTGGCCCTTCAGGCCGATCTTGTCCAGGTTGCTGCCACGCTGGAAGCCGGGGGTTTCGCCGTCGACCTCGGCAACGAGCAGCGAGATGCCCTTGGCGCCCTGGCTTGTGTCCGTCTTGGCCACAATCACGACCAGGTCGCAGAGCTGGCCGTTGGAGATGAAGATTTTGGAACCGGTGACCAGGTAGTCGCCGCCGTCGCGCACGGCCCGGGTGGTTACGGCCTGCAGGTCGGAGCCGGTGCCCGGTTCCGTCATGGCGACGGCGCCCACCCATTCGCCGCTGCACAGCTTGGGGAGCCAGCGCTGCTTCTGCTCCTCGCTGGCGTAGGCCAGAAGGTAGTGGGCCACGATGCCCTCGCTGACCGCAAAACCCAAGCTGCCGGCGTCGGCCTTGGTTTGCTCCTGGAGCAGCACTGCCAGGTTGGCGAAGGTGCCGCCGCCGCCCCCATACTCCTCGGGGATGGACATCCCGCACAGGCCCAGCTCGCCCGCGCGGGCGTAGAGCGCCTTGTCCGGGAAGCCCTGTCCCTTGAACTTGGCCTCGAGCGGTGCCACCTCCCTGGTGAAGAAATCCTTGGCAAGGGCGGCGACGTCGTGCAGATCCTCATCGATCCACGCGGATGAAAACTCACTTGTTGACATACCGCCAATAGTGCAGAACTATTGACAGCGTGTCAATAGGTGGCACGAGTCTTTACTTTCCATCCACGAAAGCGACAGGCCATGAGCGATGAGACCCCCTACACCGCCATCACCTACGGCGTGGAGGAGCGGATTGCGACGGTTTCCCTCAATCGTCCGGAAGCCCGCAACGGCTACACGCTCACCATGGCGCACGAACTGGAGCACGCATTCCTGGCCGCCGACGCCGACCCCGGTGTTCAGGTGGTGGTGTTCACCTGCGTGGGCAAGGACTTCTCCGTGGGTGCGGACCTCAGCGGCGGCAGCTTCGACATGTCCATGACGGATTCGGCGGCGGACTGGCAGGAGCCGGCCGGGCGCTGCTCCAAGACCATCTACGGGATGAACAAGCCGGTCATCGCGGCCCTGCGCGGGGTGTCCGTGGGCGGCGGCATGACCATCACGCTGTCCTGCGACTTCCGCATGGCCGCCACAGACTCCCGCTTTTCCTTCCCGTTCAGCCGCCGCGGCATCTTTCCCGAGGGAGCATCGGTCTGGTACCTCCCGAGGCTGGTGGGTGTTTCCAGGGCCACCGACTGGATGCTGACGGGCCGCCTTTTTGGCGCGGAGGAAGCGCTCCACGCCGGACTGGTCACCTCCGTGCACGAGCCCGACGCCGTCCTGGATGCCGCCTACGAGCTGGCGCGGGACATCATCGCGAACACCTCAGAGGTGTCCACGGCCGTCATCAAGGGCATGCTGAACCACCTGAGCGGGCTGGAATCCCCCATCCCCGTGCACGCACTGGACTCCCGGCTGATCGCGGGGCTGCCGGGCCATGCGGACACGGTGGAGGGCGTGCAGTCTTTCCTGGAAAAACGCCCGCCGAACTTCCCGCTCACGGTGCCGGACGGCCTGCCGCAGTGGCTGCCCTGGCTGGACAAGAAAGCCACGCCGTGACGTCCGCCGGCCCGGCCCCGCACCCAGGTGCCGGTGGCGCACCCGGGGCGGTGGCCGGCGTCGAACCTTTCGGCGAAGGAATGGAGCCGCGGCGGCAGCGGCTGGCCCCGGACGAGCGGCGCCAGCAGATATTCGTGTGCGCGCAAAAGCTGTTCAATGAACGGGCGTACGAGGATGTGTCGGCTACAGACATTGCAGCCGAGGCGGGCGTGGCGCGCGGGCTCATCAACCACTATTTCGGCAACAAGCGCGGGTTGTACCTAGAAGTGGTCAAGGTCAGTTCGACCGTGTCAGCCGTTGCGGTTGCGGCGCTGCCGGACGGGACGCTGGAGGAGCGGATCGACCAGGCCGTGACCTGGTTCCTGGATTCGCTGGAGAAGTCGGGGGGCGCGTGGCTGAGCTTTGGCGGCGGCAGCATGGGGCGGGACCCCGATCTGGAGAAGATCCTGATCGCGGCCGAGAACGAGTCGGTGGAGCTGCTCATCGAGGCCTGCGGACTGTCGGTGCGGCGCCAGGGGCGTGAGGAGATCCGGGCCATGTTCCGGGTTTACGCGCAGTTGGCGCGCAGCGGGGCGCGCGAATGGCTGCTGCGCAAGACACTGACCCGCCCGCAGGTGCACGCGCTGCTGGCCGGCACCCTGGCGGTCATCGTGGAAAAGGCCGTCCCCGCCATCTGACCCGGACGCCGTGTCGCCCTCCGGCATGCCTCTCGCTGCCGACGTCGTCTTCCCCCTTGAAACGCTCTCGCAGCAATGGTGCAATTTCAGCGAACGCTATCGCATTTCCCGCCAAAGAGTGGGAGAGCGTTTCCGAAAAACCCGCCATTGCTGCGAGAGCGTTCGGGAAAAACTGACCATTGCTGCGGGAGCGTTGAAGGGGTGGGCTGCGGGCGGGGCAGGTGCCTTGGGTCAGTGGTCCACGTAGAGATCGATCATCAGCTCCGCCGACGGGTCCACTGCGTAGCCGGAGAAGTCCTCCATCCCCCGTTCCCGCAGCAGCTCCTCGTCGATGATGGCCTGCCCCGTCAGCTCCCGGCTGTTGCTCGTGAGAATGGCGTGCGCTGCGTCCGCCATGATGGCCGGGGTCCGGGAGCGCCGGATCATCTCGTCGCCGCCGAGGATGTTGGCGACGGCGGCCGTGGCGATCGTGGTCCGCGGCCACAGAGCGTTGGACGCCACTCCCTGCTTGGCGAACTCGGCCGCAAAGCCCAGCGCGTTCAGTGTCATGCCGTACTTCGCCAGCGTGTAGGCCGGGTTGGCGCCGAGCCATTTGGCACTGAAGTTCAGCGGCGGGCTGAGCGTGAGGATGTGCGGATTCTCCGCCTCCAACAGGTGCGGCAGCGCCGCCTTGCTCAACATGAAGGTGCCGCGGACGTTGACGTCCTGCATGAGGTCGTAGCGTTTCTGGGACACCTTCAGCGTCCCGTCCAGGGAGATGACGGAGGCGTTGTTCACCACGATGTCGATCCCGCCAAACGTCGCCACAGCCTGCGTAACGGCAGACGCGATGGTCTCGTCGTCGCGGACGTCGCCCACCACGGCCAGGACCTTCCCGCCGGCGGCCTCAATGGCGGCCGCCGCGGTGTGGATGGTGCCTTCCAGCCGCGGATCGGGGGCGTCTGTTTTGGCGATCAGCACCACGTTGGCACCGTCGCGCGCCGCACGGTCGGCGATGGCCAGGCCGATGCCCCGCGAGCCGCCCGACATCAGAATCGTTTTTCCGCCCAGGCTCCCCTGCACAACAGGAGCGGCGGCACCCAGGCCGCCCTCCGGCGTCGTGCTTCCAGCGCTTCCCAAATCACTAAATGTTCCGGTCATGACCCCTCCAATACGGTTCGCGCAGCTCGCGCTTCAAAATTTTCCCTGTCGCATTGCGCGGCAGTTCCTCCACAAAATCCACCGAAGTGGGGCACTGGTAGTGGGCCAGGCGGTCCCGGCAGAAGGCGATGATATCCGCCTCCGTGGCCTCGCTGCCGGGCCCCCTGACCACCACCGCCTTGACCGTTTCCACCCACTTGGGGTCCGGCACGCCGATGACAATTCCCTCCGCGACCCCGGGCGCAGCCATGAGCACATTCTCCACCTCGGGGCTGTAAATGTTCTCGCCGCCGGAGATGATCATGTCCTTGAGCCGGTCCACCATGTAGAGGTAGCCGCCCCCGTCGAGGTGCCCGATGTCGCCAGAGCACAGGAAGCCGTCCGCCGTGAACGCCGCCGCCGTGGCCTCGGGCTTGTTGAGATAGCCCTTCATGTTCTGCGCGCCGCGGACCTGGATTTCGCCATTGGTGCCCGTGGGCAGCGGCTCATGCGTGAAGGGGTCCGCGATCCGGATTTCCAGCCCCGGCAGCGGGCGGCCCACGGACGCCAGCACCTCCGGCCGCGGCGGGTTCCGGTGGTCGGAGTCCTGCATCATGGTGCCGATGCCGGACATTTCCGTCATACCGAAGACGTGCGCCAGCTCCGTGTCGGGCCAGGCGTTGAGCGTCCTTTCCAGCAGCGGCAGCGGCATGGGCGAGGCACCGTAGGCTATCTTCTTCAGCGGTGCGACGGCGGCTGCGGCTTCCGGCCCCGCGGCCAGCACCGCCTGGATGACGGCCGGGACAAGGAAGGCGTGGGTTGCGCCGTCGGCAATGGCCTTCATCATGGAAGGCCCGGCGGGGTCGCGCAGGTAGATGGTCCTGGCTCCGGCGTAGATTCCGGCCTGGAAGTAGCACGAGCCGCCCACGTGGAACATCGGCATCCCAACCATGTTGACGTCGCCGGGCACCATCTTGAACCCGGCATTGGACACTTCGCTGTGCACATTGACGCTGCGGTGGGTCAGCTCCACACCCTTGGGCCGGCCGGTGGTTCCCGAGGTGTACATGATGAGGACGGTGTCGTCCGGGTCCACGTCCGCCCCGCGCACGCCATGCCCATGGCCGACGCCGCCCCCTCCTTCCGCTGCCCCGGCGGCCGGGGACCGGCCCGAGTTGAGGAACGGCTCGTATTCGTCGGCGTCACCGCCGATGGCGATGGTCCGTGGCGCGGGCACCTCGGCCGTGGCCGCATCCAGAACCGCTTTCAGGCCTGCGCCGTGGAACACGATCTTGGGTGCGGAATCTTCCAGGATGTACTGCAGCTGCCCCGGCGCGAGGCGGAAGTTGCCCACCACGGTGCCGGCACCGAGGGCGGCGGCTGCGAAGGTCGCCTCGATGATGGCCAGGTGGTTCAAGTCGAAGGTCAGGATCCGGTCGCCGCGCCTGATCCCCGCCTGCCGCAGCGCATCGGTGAGGCGGTGGATCCGCTCCTGCCACTGGGACCAGGTGTAGCTGGTGTCTCCAAAGGCCACGGCTTCCCCGTCGGGATTGTGCAGTGCCCAGTGGTCCAGCCTGTCTTGCAGAAAAACAGGTGCCTCAAGAGTGTCGGGAGTCATGTCTTGTCGTGCCTTTCTGTGGTGCCGTCGTCGTTGCCGGTGTGGAGGTGGACGGTTGTCGGTGGTGCGTGGCCCTGGTGTGGTCGGGCGTCGGTGGCAGGTGGGGTCAGGGGGCGGGGAGGTGCCAGGCGGGCCTGCGTCGTTCCAGGAACGCGGCCATGCCCTCCTTCGCCTCCTCCGTGGTGAACAGGCTCGAGGACAGGGCGGCCATCTCCGCCGCACCCGCCTCGAGTGCGGCCAGCGTGGGGGCGGCGGACATTTTCTTGCTCACGGCCAGCCCCTGCGGGGAGCCCTGCCGGATGCCGTCGATGATGGGGGCGAGGGCGGCGTCGACGTCGTCGGCCGTGAGCGTGATGAGTCCGGCCGCCTGTGCCGCGGCCGCATCGAAGGTCTCCCCCGTCAGGTAGTAGCGGGAGGTGGAGCGGCTGTCCATGCGCGGCATGGTGGTCAGCGAGATGATGGCCGGGCCCAGCCCGATCCGCACCTCGGAGAAGGCGAACGTGGCGGCGGAGTTGGCCACCACAATGTCGCAGGCACCCAGGATGCCCAGCCCGCCCGCCCGTGCCACGCCGTCGACCCTGGCGATGACCGGTACGGGAATGCTCAGGATGGTGCGCAGGATCGTCACCAGGTCCTGCGCACCCTCCTCGACGCCGTGGGCTCCGGCGTCCTTCAGGTCCGCGCCGGCGCAGAACACCTTGCCGGTGTGAGCCAGCACAATGCCGCGCACTGTGCCAGATGCGGCCGCGTCCGCAGCCTCCCCCAGCCGGGCCACGAGCTCCCCCACCATCTGGCGGGAGAGCGCGTTGCGGTTGCCCGGCGAGTCCAGGGTGATGGTGGCAATGCCGCCGGCAACCGTGTAGTGGACCAGTTCAGCCGTCATGGATCAGTAGCTCTTCGGCAGGCCGAGCGAGTGCTGGGCCACGAAGTTCAGCACCATTTCGCGGCTCACCGGCGCCACCCGGCCGATGCGGGCCAGGCCGAGCATCTGGGCCAGGCCGTACTCCTTGCTCAGGCCGTTGCCGCCCATGGACTGGATGGCCACGTCGAGGGCGTTGATGCTGGCCTCAGCGCCGGAGTACTTGGCCATGTTGGCGGCCTCGCCCGCGGCCAGGTCCTCGCCGGCGTCGTACAGGGCGGCGGCACGGAGCATCATGAGCCGGCTCAGCTCCACCTCTACGTGGGCCTTGGCCAGCGGGTGGGCGATGCCCTGGTGTGCGCCGATGGGCTGGCCCCATACCTCGCGTTCCTTGACGTACTCCACGGCCTTGTTGATGGCGTAGCGGCCGGTGCCCACGGCGATGGCGGAGGCCATGATGCGTTCCGGGTTGAGTCCGGCAAACAGGGCCTCCAGGGGTGCGTCGGCGCCGCCCACCAGGGCAGATGACGGGAGGCGGACGTCGTCGAGGAACAGCAGGTACTGCTTCTCCGACTCGATGATGTCCATCTCCACCTCCCGGTATTCAAAGCCGGGGGTCTCGCGCGGCAGCACGAACATGGCCGGGCGCAGGCGGCCGCTGCGCTCGTCCACGGTGCGAGCCACGACCAGCACGTAGTCGGCGTTGTTGACGCCCGTGACAAAGACCTTCCGGCCGTTGAGCACCCAGTCGTCGCCGTCGCGGCGGGCCACGGTGGAGATGTTGTGCGAGTTGGAGCCGGCGTCGGGCTCGGTGATGCCGAACGCCATGACGATTGAGCCGTCGGCAAAGCCCGGCAGCCACGCCTGCTTCTGCTCCTCCGTGCCGTACCTGGCGATGATTGTGCCGCAGATGGCCGGGGAGACAACCATCATGATCATGGACGCACCCAGCGCGGAGGATTCTTCCAGCACGGCCGCGAGCTCATAGATGCCCTGCCCGCCGCCGCCATATTCCTCCGGGACCGACACGCCCAGGAAGCCCGCCCCGCCGAGTTCCGTCCACATCTCCGTCATGGATTCCCCGGCGCGCGCATGCTTCGTGGCGTATTCGTGCCCGTAGCGGCCCACGATGTCGCGCACCGCCTCCCGCAGCGCCTGCTGTTCCTCGGTTTCAACAATGCCCATGTGATTCTCCTCGTCGAGTTTTTCAGTCATTGAATTCTTGTTATTCCGCGGCGTCGACCACCGCGAGCACCATGCCCACGTCCACGTTCTGCCCCACCGTGACCGGCAGCTCGGCCACCACCCCGTCCGACGGGGCGCCGATGGTGTGCAGCATCTTCATGGCCTCCAGAACCAGCAGCGGCTGCCCGGATGTGACAGTGTCGCCGGCCTGCACGTGCACGCTGACCACGGCGCCTGGCATGGGCGCGGTGAGCGAGCCCTCCGCCACCGCCAGGGACGGGTCAGGGAAGCGCTCCGCCTCGGTGAAGGTGGCGGATCCGCCGTCGCCGTCCACCTCAATCACGTTCCCGTAGTGGGCAATGCGCCATGTCCGCACCAGGCCGTCAACGTCCAGGCTCACCTTTTCGGGGCTGAGAAGCACGACGCCGGCGCCCCCGAAGCCTTCCGCCTGCAGTCCTGCTCGTCCCAGGACATACCGGATGTGATGCTCGCCTGCGGGGCCGGCGAGGGTGTTGCTCTGGGGCATGGAAGGCAGGTTGCGCCAGCCGCTGGGCAGGCCGCCCAAAACGCCGTTGGCCCGGGCCTGCCCCCGGCGCAGTTCGGACGCCGCGAGGGTGGCTGCGAGCGCCGCGAGTTTTTCCTCCTCCGGCCCGGCCACGGGTGCCGCCAGGGTGTCCAGCCCATGGGTGATAAGGAAGGCCGTGTCGGTTTCGCCTGCGAGGAAAGCCTTGTGCCGCAGGATGTTCACCAGCAGGTCGCGGTTGGTGCGGACGCCGTGGATGCGGGCCGTGGCCAGGGCCCTGGCCAGGGAGCGGGCGGCCTCGGTCCGGGTGGGGGCCCAGGCGATGAGTTTGGCCAGCATGGGGTCGTAGTGGATGGAGACGGTGGAGCCTGCCTCCACCGAGGAGTCTAGCCGCAGCCCGCGTTCGCGGACAGGCAGCGCGAAGGGTGCCGCGAGCCCATCCACCTCGAAACACTGCACGGTTCCGGTCTGGGGTGCCCAGCCGGCGGCCGGGTCCTCGGCGTAGAGGCGCACCTCGATGGAGGACCCTCCCGCCAGCATGGCAGGTGCTGCGGGCTGCTCCGCCGGCAGCTTTCCGCCGGCCGCCACCTCGAGCTGCAGCGCCACGAGGTCCAGTCCCGTGGTGCACTCGGTGACGGGGTGTTCCACCTGCAGGCGGGTGTTCATCTCGAGGAAGTAGAAGCGCCCGGCCTCGTCGGCCAGGAACTCCACGGTTCCGGCCCCCACGTAGTTGACGGCCTTCGCCGCGGCCACGGCCGCCCCGAACAGCTTCTCCCGCATGCCGGGGGTGCGTTCCACCAGCGGCGACGGCGCCTCCTCCAGCACTTTTTGGTGGCGGCGCTGGATGGAGCACTCGCGCTCCCCCACGGCCCAGACGGTCCCATGGGCGTCGACCATGACCTGGACCTCCACGTGGTGGCCGGTCTCCAGGTACGGCTCGCAGAAGACGGTGCCGTCGCCAAAGGCGCTCGCAGCCTCGGTACGGGCGGCCTCCAGCTCACCCGGCAGGTCTGCCAGGGCGCGCACTATGCGCATGCCGCGCCCGCCGCCTCCGGCCGAGGCCTTGATCAGCACGGGCAGCTGTCCCTCGGCGACCGTGGCGGGGTCCAGCTCGGTGAGCACCGGAACTCCCCCGGCGGCCACCAGCAGCTTGGACTCGATCTTGGAACCCATGGAGTCGATGGCGGCAGGCGGCGGCCCGATCCAGGTCAGCCCTGCGGCCTGAACGGCCCGGGCGAAGGCGGCGTTTTCAGACAGGAATCCGTATCCGGGGTGGATGGCATCGGCGCCGGCCCGCAGCGCGGCCGCAATGATGAGGTCCCCGCGCAGGTAGGTCTCACTTGCGGCCGTCCCTGGCAGGTGCACCGCAGTGTCCGCGTCCAGGACAAAGGGGGCTCCGGCGTCGGGCGTGGAATAGACAGCCACAGTGGAGATACCGCGCTCGCGGCAGGAGTGGAAGACGCGGCGGGCAATCTCGCCACGGTTGGCAACCAGTACGGAATTGATGGTCATTGTTGGCTCACATCCGGAAGACGCCGAAGCCCTCGGCGCCCTTGATCGGGGTGGTGGCGATGGCGGAGAGCGCCATTCCCAGCACGGTGCGGGTGTCGCGGGGGTCGATGATGCCGTCGTCGTACAGCTTGCCGGAGAGGAAGGTGGGCAGCGATTCGGCCTCGATTTGGGCCTCGACGGCGGCGCGCATCATGGCGTCGGCGTCCTCGTCGAAGTCGCGGCCCGTGGAGGCCGCGGCGGCCCGGCCCACGATCGACATGACGCCGGCCAGCTGCGCGGCGCCCATGACGGAGGAGCGGGCGGAGGGCCAGGAGAAGAGGAAGCGGGGGTCGAAGGCGCGCCCGCACATGCCGTAGTGGCCCGCCCCGAAGGAGGCGCCCATGAGGATGGAGAGGTGCGGGACGGTGGAGTTGGAGACGGCGTTGATCATCATGGAGCCGTGCTTGATGATGCCGGCCTGCTCGTATTCCCTGCCCACCATGTAGCCGGTGGTGTTGTGCAGGAACAGCAGCGGTGTGTTGGCCTGGTTGGCGAGCTGGATGAACTGGGCCGCCTTTTGCGCCTCCTGCGAGAACAGCACGCCGCGGGCGTTGGCCAGGATGCCCACGGGGTGGCCGTGGATGCGGGCCCAGCCGGTGACCAGGGAGGTGCCGTAGAGGGCCTTGAACTCGTCGAAGTCGCTGCCGTCCACCACGCGGGCAATGACCTCGCGGGGGTCGAAGGGCACCTTCAGGTCGCTGGGGACGATGCCCAGAAGCTCCTCCTCGTCGAATCGCGGCTCTTGTGTGGGCGCCGGCTTGGCACCCTTTTTAACCCAGTTGAGCCGGGCCACGATCCGGCGGCCGATCCGCAGCGCGTCCATCTCGTCCTGCGCGTAGTAGTCGGCCAGGCCGGAGGTGCGGGCGTGCATGTCGGCACCGCCCAGGGACTCGTCGTCGGAGACCTCGCCCGTGGCCATCTTGACCAGCGGCGGCCCGGCCAGGAACACCTTGGAGCGTTCCTTGATCATGACGATGTGGTCGCTCATGCCCGGGATGTATGCACCTCCCGCGGTGGAGTTGCCGAACACGAGCGCGATGGTGGGGACGCCCGCGGCGGAGAGGCGGGTGAGGTCGCGGAACAGCTTGCCTCCGGGGATGAAGATTTCGCTCTGCGTGGGCAGGTCGGCGCCGCCGGACTCCACGAGCGAGATGACCGGCAGCCGGTTTTCGCGGGCAATGTCCAGGGCACGGAAGATCTTCTTGGTGGTGTAAGGGTTGGAGGTGCCGCCCTTGACGGTGGGTTCGTGCGCGATGATCATGCATTCCACGCCCTCCACCACGCCGATCCCCGTCACGGCGCTGGCACCCACATGGAACGTGCTGCCCCAGGCTGCCAGCGGCGACAGCTCCAGGAACGGCGAGTCCCGGTCCACGAGCATCTCCACCCGCTCCCGGGCCAGCAGCTTGCCGCGCCTGCGGTGCCGGGCCACGGCCTTCTCGCCGCCGGCTTCCAGGACCTTGGCGTATTCGCCGTCCAGCTCGGCAAGTTTCTCCTCCATGGCTTTTTTGTTGGCCAGGAACTCCGCGCTGTGCGGGTCAATCGTGGTGCGCAATGCTGTCACAGGAATTCCTCCGGTATGTCTAGGTGGCGGGCACGGAGCCATTCGCCCAGGGCCTTGGCCTGCGCGTCAAAGCGGGCGTTCGACGCCACGCCTTCACCCAGCAGGCCGCGGATGACAAAGTTCACGGCGTGGAGGTTCGGCAGCACATGCCGTTCCATTTCCAGCGTTTCGGTCTCGGGCAGCAGTTCCCTGATTTTGTCCACCGTTAGGGTGTTGACGAGCCACGGCCAGGCGTCGGCCCGTTCAACCCACACGCCCACGTTCGCGTCGCCTCCCTTGTCACCGCTGCGCGCCGCCGCGATCCGCCCAAGCGGGGCACGAGCCGTCGGGCTTTGCATGTGGGGCGGCAGTTCCGGTTCCTCCACAGGGGCAAGTGCGACGGCGGATGGCACAGTTCCGCTGTGGGGCGGGACTTCCAGCGTGGTTCCGTCGGGCAGGACGACCAGGTGCGGGACGTCCCCGGCCGGGACCCAACCGGGGGTGTAGACGCCGTAGGGCGTGGCGTCGCCGGGCGGGGCGGTCAAGTGGAAGCCGGGGTAGCTGGCCAGGCCGATCTGCACGGCGGCGTTGGAGAAGGCGCGGCCCACCAGCTTGGCGTCCTGGCCGCGCGCCACGCAGTGCAGCATGGCGCTGGCTTCTTCTTCCGTGGCGGCGTCCCCGCGGTCTGTGCGGGCCAGGGTCCAGGCGGTGCCGTCGGGCACGGCGTCCTGGATTTGGTTCTGGATGAGCGCGGCCTTCTTCTCGATGTCCAGGCCCGTGAGGACAAAGGTGACCTCGTTGCGGAAGCCGCCCAGGGCGTTGATGGAAACCTTCAGCGTGTCCGGCGGGGCCTCCCCTTTGATGCCGGAGAGGCGGACGCGGTCGGGGCCGTCGTCGTGCAGTTCAATCGAGTCCATGCGCAGCACGGCGTCGGGGCCGACGTAGCGGGCGCCGGTGATTTCGTAGACGAGCTGGGCCGTGACAGTGCCTTTCGTGACGGCGCCGCCGGTGCCGGGGTGCTTGGTGATGGTGCTGGAGCCGTCCGCCTCGATTTCCGCGATTGGGAAGCCGGGTCGGCGCATGTCCTTGATCGAGTCGAAGAAGGCGTAGTTGCCGCCCGTGGCCTGGGTGCCGCATTCAATGACGTGGCCGGCGGCCATGGCTCCGGCGATCTTGTCGTAGTCGGTTTCGGCCCAGCCGAAGTGGTGTGCGGCGGCGCCCACCACGAGCGAGGCGTCGGTGACGCGGCCGGTGACCACAATGTCCGCACCCGCCGCAAGGGCTGCGGCTATGCCCCAGCCGCCCAGGTAGGCATTGGCCGAGAGGGGTTTTCCGGCTTTGGTGGTGAGGCCCAGTTCCCCGGCGCGGCCGATGAGGTCGTCGCCGTGGACGTGGGCAATCTTGGCCGCCACGTTAAGCGTGGCAGCCAGTTCCTGCAGTTGGGCGGCCAGCCCTGCCGGGTTCAGGCCACCGGCGTTGACCACAATCTTGACGCCCTTGTCCATGGCAAGGGCCAGGCTGTCGCGCATCTCGGCGAGAAAGGTCTTGGCGTAGCCCGTTTCAGGGGCCTTGGCCCGGTCGCGGGCCAGGATAAGCATGGTCAGCTCTGCCAGGTAGTCGCCCGTGATGACGTCCACGGGACCGCCCTCCAGCATTTCCCTGAAGGCGCGGGCCCGGTCGCCGTAGAAGCCTGAGGCGTTGCCAACACGCAGCACGCTCATGCCTGCGCCTCGGAGGATGCGGCCGTCGCTGCACCCGTGGACTCCCCGGGCTTCCGCCCCTCCCCGGGAGGGCCGGCGAAGGCCTGCACAATGTCCAGCCACTTATCCGCATTCTTGCCCACGACTGTCAGAGAGAGCTCGTCGCGGTGCCGGCGCTGGGTGGCCAGCAGGGCAAAGTCTTCAGCCGTCCCGGCGACGCGCTCGGCTGCATCGTCCGGTCCCCACACCCAGATTTCCCCGGCCGGACCTTGCAGCTCCACGCGGAAATCGCCCTCTGGAAGGGACAGCTTGTGCAGCTTGAACGCAAAGTTCCGGGTCCGCACGGCCAGATGGGCAATGTGGCGCAGCCGTTCCGACGGCTCGCGGACAACGCCCAGGGCGTCGGCAACATCCTGCCCGTGGGCCCAGGTCTCCATGATGCGCGCCGTCGCCATGGAGGTGGGGCTCATGGGCGGGCCGAACCAGGGAAGCTTGGCACCCGGGGCAACCTCGCGCAGGGAAGCCGCCACCCGGCGTCGTCCATCCCTCCACCGTGAGAGCAGCTCCACCGGTGGCAGGGCTGCCAACTCGGCGGCGGCCCCGTCAATCGTGACGGCGCCGGACCCGAGTGCGGCGACCAGGGCGGTGAAGGCGGCGGCGTCCCCGTTGGCGGCTGCCGCGGCATCGATGACGACGGCGTCCGTCCAGGCCAGGTGGCCGATCTGGTGGGCGATGCTCCAGCCCGGCGCCGGCGTTGCCAGCGTCCAGTCCGCCGCGGGCAGCCCGGCCACGAGCGCATCCAGCGCCTGCGCCTCGGCCTCGTAGTCGGCAAGAACGTCCGCCACATCCACCATGCTGAAACTCCTTTGTTACCCGGCAGTACATTTACCTCAAGTATGTGAGCCGCATCATAAAAAAGCAAGCATGCTTGCTTGTTTCCATTTCGTGCTACCGTCCCTGATGTGAGTAGAACCGTGATTGAACCCCAGCAGGACCGCAGCCGTGCCACACGGGTGCGGCTGCTGGAAAGTGCTGTGGCGCTGCTGTCGGAGACCGGCTGGAACAACACCACCGTCACCACCGTGGCCGCCCACGCGGGCGTGTCCCGGGGTGCCACCCAGCACCACTTCCCCACCCGCGACGATCTCTTCACGGCGGCGATTGAGCATATGACAGTGGCCCGCGTTGACGAAGCCAAGGCCACCCTCGCCGCCCACGGCGACGGCCCGGTGCCGGTGCGCGAGGTCCTGGAGTCCATTGTCGGCCTGTACACGGGCCCGCTTTTCCGGGCGGCGCTGCAGGTGTGGACCGCCGCCGCCGTGGACCCCGCCGTGCGCGAGCACGTCATTCCGCTGGAGCAGACCGTGGCGCGCGAGGCATTCCGGCTCGCCTCGACGCTTCTGGGCATCGACCGGGACAACCCCCGGCTGCGCGCCATTGTGGCCGCGACCCTGGACCTGGGCCGCGGGCTTGGCCTCGCCAACATCCTGACGGACGACGCCGGCCGCCGCACCTGGGTGCTCGACGCCTGGTGCGTGGAGCTGGAGGAGATCATCGCCGCCGAGTCCGTGTAGAAGCACCACCGCCATCCGCAGCATTTGCCCGTTGGCGACCGCCCAGGACCGGCCGGACTTTTCACAGCACCATCCCATGTTCCGGCTGTCGGCGCCGGATAGGATCAGGGCAGTGCCATTGGGGCATGCGGTGACAGAGGCGAAACGGACACACTATGAGCGCAGCAACGACCAACCCCCAACAGGAACCGGGCACAGGATCCTCAGGGACCAAGGTGCTGATGAGTCTCATGGCAGCCGTCGTGGTCCTGATCGGCATCAGCCGCATTTCTTCCATTGTCGGGCCCGTGTTCCTGGCACTGGTCCTGACCATCTGCGTCCACCCTGTCAAGCAGCACCTCATGGCAAGGGGAGCGCCGCCGGTCCTGGCCGGCCTGGCCACCATCCTGTCCGTCTACGCCATGGTCGCAGCACTCGTCGCCTCCCTGTGGGTCTCCGCCATCGAGCTCACCCGGCTTCTTCCACAATTCACCCCCCAGATTGCCGAGCTCCGCTCGGACCTGCGCGGCTTCCTGCATGACACCCTCGGCATCGGGGACGATCAGGTGCGTGCCATTGTTGAATCCGTCGACCTCCGGGTTCTGCTCGACACCGCCTACAACCTGCTAGGCAGCGCCATGAACATCGGCTCCGGACTCATTTTCCTGCTGCTGCTGGTCATGTTCATGGGCATTGACGCCACGTACTACCCGACGATCATGGCGGTCGTGAGGGAGAAGCGCGCGCCGGTGGTCGAGGCTTTGGCCAACTTCGCCAGGCTGTCCCGCTCTTTCATGGTCATGACCACCATTTTTGGCGCCATCGTCGCCGCGCTCAACTTCATCCTGCTGCTTGCCCTGGGCGTCCCCGGCGCCGGACTTTGGGCGTTATTGTCCTTTGTGTGCGGTTTCATCCCGTTCATCGGCTTTTGGATTTCGCTGGTCCCTGCCGCCATCATGGCGCTGCTGGCAGGAGGGCTGCCCACCTTCATCGGTGTCGTGGCCTTCTACGGCGTCATCAATTCCCTGATTCAGTCGGTCATCCAGCCCAAGTTCGTCTCCGGCGCCGTCAACCTGAACATGACCTTGACGTTCCTCTCCGTCATTTTCTGGTCAGCCCTGCTTGGACCGTTGGGCGCCCTCATGGCCGTTCCGCTATCACTGTTCGCCCGGGCCGTCCTGGTCGACTCGCACCCGCAGTCCGCGTGGCTGAAACCGTTCATTGGCGACATCGGCGAATCCAAGGCCATGCTCGCAGCCCAGCGCGCACAAGCCAAGGCCGGGAAAGCTGCCGGGACCGCCAAGGGCTGACGCCCGCCGCCGTTTCACGGGCATCAGCTATTCCGGGCCCAATGCAGGCGCGCACCATCCGTTCTGAATAATTGAAGCCAGTCCGGAAATATGCCGATTGAAGAATCGGCCTCAACCCGCATTGAAAATAGCAGATCAGCCGAGAAAAATGCCGGATAATTATTAACCATGGTGTTTCAAGGTTCCCAGTTTGATTTCAAAATACAGGGAGGCCTGTCGATTCACTGCGTGAATTACCCCTTTGAAACCAACGGCATGCGGGAGCCCCTGCATTCAACATAGAAAGCCGCATCGCGTTGGGCACGCGTCACCCGTCACCATGCGCGCCTTGCCGCCCCAAATCTGAGCGGCACGTCTTCCGGCGACTTATAGCGGAAACTCTTGTGCACGGCCACCTGCACTCTTAGACTGTCAAACATATACCCAAGAAGACCAAATGACACCTAACATAAATGGTGCCTGAATATTGTCAGGAGCGCTCCGTGCCATCAGCTGGGGGAAATAACGCGGCTAAGCCGAATAAGTCGGCCAAACCAAAAGATTCAAGTGGCAACCAGGAATCCGGCCGTTTTCTTAATGCAATTGAAAGCTTGGGCAACCGGATACCCAACCCAACCATCATGTTTGTCTACCTGATAGGGCTTGTCGCGGTTCTGTCAGCCATTTTGTCATGGGCGAACGTCAAGGTCACCGACACGGTCATGACGCCGGTCCCGACTGAACAACTCCAGCATCTCAACGATGCACTCGGCGGGACCCTCGTCCCCTTTGACACGTCCACCGGCCAGGCAGTCACGCTCCCCGACTATACGGTCAGTGAACAAACGTTTGCGGTACACAACCTGCTTTCGGCCGACGGCATCCAGGTCTTCTTCTCGTCGTTCGTGGACAACTTTGCGGCGTTCAGCGTCGTGGCAGTGGTCCTGGTCGCCATGGCTGGCGTGGGCGTTGCAGAGCATGCAGGATTGATGGCAGCCCTGATCCGAAAGGTCGTCAATGTCGCTCCGCGCTGGTCGCTTGCCTTCATTCTGATTTTTGTTGGCGTGCTGTCATCTGTTGCCTCCGACGCGGGATACCTGATCCTGATTCCCCTGTCCGCCGCTGCGTTTCTTTCCGTCGGCCGCCACCCGCTGGCCGGCATGGCGGCTGCCTTCGCCGGCGTCGGCGCCATCTTCGGTGTCAACTTGCTCATCACCCCGTCAGATTCCATGATTACGGAAATCACCAACGAAGCTCTGGGCAACATTGGTGCCGCACCCCTGTCCGTCACCGCCAACTTCTACTTCAGCATCGTGTGCTCCATTGTCCTGACACTTGTGGCCGTACTGGTTACCGTGAAAGTCGTCGAACCTCGGCTGGGCACGTATGAGCTGTCCGATCCCCTCGCGGCAAACTCCGACGATGAAGAAGTTGATACTGCTGCAGAAGCCCGCGGATTGCGGTTCGCCTTCTGGGCCTTCATTGTCGTTGTCATTGTCATCCTGGCCATTTCCCTTCCGCCCGGTGCACCCCTGCGCGACACGGAAACAGGCCAGCTGATCGGGGCCACCCCGTTCATGGCCAGCCTGATCTTCATCATCTCCCTTGCCTTCCTCGTCTGTGGAATCTTCTACGGCATGGGCGCCAAGACCCTGCGTGGCGGGGACGAGGTGGTTGGTGCGATCGCCAAGACATTTGGAAGCCTTGGCGGGCTGCTCATCATGTTCCTCATGATCTCCCAGTTCATTGCCCTGTTCAACTGGACCAACCTGCCAACCATTGCCGCCGTTGAAGCAGCCCAACTCCTGGAACAGGCCGACATCCCGGCGGTTTTGCTGCTGATCGCCTTCATCCTGGTGATCTTCATTCTCGACATTATCCTTCCGGGCCTGGTTCCGAAGTGGGCCATCTTCGCCCCGATCTTCCTGCCGATCTTTGCATCGCTCGACGTGGCGCCCCAGACACTGCTGGCCGCCTACCGGGTGGGTGACTCGCCGATGAACGTGCTCACACCGCTCATGGTTTATATGCCGTTCATCGTCACCATCGCCCAGCGTTACAAGAAAGACGCCGGCATCGGTACGGTGATCGCCTTGATGATCCCCTACGCGCTGTGGATTCTGGTTGCCTGGATCGTGCTCTTCGCCGCCTGGTTTGCCTTGGGCATCCCCTGGGGTCCCGGCGCACCCGTCAGTATGTAATTCCGCATACCTGCAACCACGTGAAACCTACTTTACGAACGCTCTGAGAGGCTTGCCGACATGATTCCCACAGCCAATGTCATTCCTTCCCACACAGCACCATTCACCGTTCGCGTAGCCACAGGCGGGGCACCTGACGTCGACGCCATCGGTGTTCCCGTTCCCGCGGGAGGACCCGTCAACGAGGTGCTCGGCGTCGACGCCACCACACTGTTCCAGACAGGGTTCAATGCCAAAATCGGTGCCGCTCTGACTCTTCCCAAGGCTCCTGTCACCGTCGTCGCCACCGGCGTAGGCGCCGCCGATTCCTTGGACGAGGCCGGGCTCCGCAATGCTGCTGCAGCCTTTGCGGGGGCCACGCCCACGTCACGGCGTCTGGCCTTCCACCTGGGGCAGCTGCCCGGTCTGGATGTGGCAGCCGCTGCAGCCGCGGTTGTTGAAGGAATCTTGCTGGCACGCTACCACTTTGACCTGCGGACCACTCCCGCGGCGAGCCTCCCTGTCGAAGAACTGGTGCTCGTCGTCGACGGCGCCGACGCTTCGGCCGCAGAAGCGGGGGCAGAACGCGGACGGGTCACGGCCCGCGCCACCATGCTTGCCCGGGATTTGGCCACCGCCCCGGCCGGAATGCTCACGGCAACGCGGATGGCGGAGGTTGCAGTTTCCCTGGGAGCGGAATTCGGTTTCAACGTTGACGTCTTCGACAAGGATGCGCTCGTGGAGCTTGGCTGTGGAGGGCTGCTGGGCGTGAACAAGGGTTCGGTGGAGCCGCCACGCATGGTCGTGATGCACTACACGCCGGAAGGCTCGCCCACAGGCCACCTTGGACTCGTGGGCAAGGGCATCATGTACGATTCCGGTGGCATCAGCCTCAAGCCCGGGGACCTCTCGCATTCCCAGATGAAGAATGACATGACGGGTGCTGCCGACATTCTGGGGGCCATGACTACCCTCGCTGCCCTCGGATGCATTGCCGAAGTCACGGCCTACCTCATGTGCACGGACAACATGCCTTCCGGTTCCGCCATGCAGCTCGGGGACGTGCTGGTCACCCGTGGCGGCAAGACCGTTGAGGTCCTCAACACGGATGCCGAGGGCCGGCTTGTAATGTCAGACGCGCTGGTGCTGGCAGCAGAGGCGGGGGTGGACGCCATTGTGGACATTGCCACGCTCACGGGGGCCTGCCTGCGCACCTTTGGAACGGAAATTGCCGGCGTCATGGGCAACAACGAGCACATCCTCGGACAGGTTGAAGCCGCGGCCGCAGCCACGGATGAGCCCGTGTGGCGCCTGCCATTGCCGGCAAGCCTCCGCGCCGATCTCGACTCTGACATCGCCGACATCAAAAACATCGGCGGAGTGAACGCCGGATCCATCACCGCCGGACTTTTCCTGCAGGAATTTGTGGCAGGAAAACCATGGGCCCACATCGACATCGCAGGGACGGCACAGGCACCTTCGTCAAGCAGGTGGATACCACGCGGGCCCACAGCCTTCGGCACGAGGCTGCTGGCTGAACTGGCCATCCGGTTCCAGCCCCCTGCCTCGGATTGACCCGAGGGCCCGTCCGCCAAGGCGAAACCCATCACGCCCCGCATTGCCACGACCCTCAGGATGCTGATATGACAATCACCCCCGGTGTCCACCCGTGAGGCCGAACGCGGGTACCCGAACATGACCGACACCATTCTCATGCTGCTAATTTTGGCCGTCACCGTCGCCATATTTGTATGGAACAAGATTCCTGTTGAAATCGTGGCAATTGGTGTGGCGCTTTTGCTTTTCGCCACCGGCATCATCGACGTCAATGACACGTTTTCTGGCTTTGGCTCCCAAACTGTCATTCTCATTGCCGCACTCTTTGTGGTGGCGGAGGCCATCGATGCCGCCGGGATAACCACCTGGATGGGCGGGCTGCTGGTGAGGTTTGCCGGCGACAGCCGCCCGCGGCTCATTGCACTGATCATGCTGTTCACCGCCCTCCTGACGGCGGTGATCAGCGTGAACGGAGCCGTCGCAGCGCTGTTGCCGATGGTGGTGGTCCTGGCGGTGCGCCTGGGCAGGGAGCCCGGGCAGCTGCTCATGCCCATGGCCTTTGCGGCGCATGCCGGATCCCTGCTGGTGCTGACCGGTTCCCCTGTGAACATCCTGATCCTGGAGGCGGCGGTTGACTCCGGACGCACCATAGGCTTCTTCGAGTTCGCACTCGTGGGTCTTCCGCTGCTCCTCGGCACCATCATCATTGCCATCTACCTTGGCCCGAAACTGCTGCCGAAGCGGGTTCCTGAGACCGTGCCCAAGGACCTCAGCAACCATCCACGAGTCCTCCTGAGCCACTACTGGCCCGACACGCACGAACTTGCCCGCCTCCACATCCCGCCGACAAGCAGCCACGTGGGGCACACCATTGCCGGAGTGCTGCCGGCTGTCGAGGGGCGGGTCCACCTGATCAGCGTCCAGAACGCCACAGGCAAGCCGCTCACCGAAGACAGGTTGGACGCCGGCAACTACCTCGTGGTGCGCGGAACGGCCTCGGACATTGCGGATTTTGCGGTGGAGCATGAGATGGCCTTGGAAGCCACCGGCGAGGGAGGCATTGCCTGCGGGCTCGTCAGCAAGTCCTTTGGCGTGGCGGAAGTGCTCATCGCGCCGCGCTCCAACCTGATCGGCACAAGCGTGTACCCCGGCATGGTCACAGAGAGTGGCTCCCTCGTCGTGCTGGCCCACCAGCGCGCAGGCAAGGATGCAGGAGGCACCGCCCTCGCCGCCGCACCCACCGAGGTCAAGTCCGGAGACACACTCCTCCTGCAGGGCAGCTGGGCGGCGCTGGACCAGCACACACTGGACCACAACGTGCTGCTGGTCGACTCTCCCGACGCGATCCGCCGCCAAACCGTACCGCTGGGGCCGGGCGCCATTCCAGCCATTGCCATCCTTGCGGCGATGGTCATCATGATGACAACCAACATTGTCCCCGCCGCCGTCGCTGCCCTCTTGGCGGCCATGGCCATGGTCCTGGCCCGGGTCGTGACCATCGGCCAGGCTCACCGCTCCATGGCCTGGCAAACCCTGATCCTGGTCGGCGGCATGATCCCGCTGTCGGCCGCCATCACCGAGACCGGAACCGCGAAAATGCTGGCCGACGGCATTGTCACACTGACGGGCGGCGGCAGCCCCTACCTGCTCCTCGTCGGCCTCTTCATCGTCACGGCCGTGCTGGGCCAGCTCATCAGCAACACGGCCACGGCACTGATCATCATCCCCATTGCGCTGTCAGTGGCCACGGAGGCGGGACTCTCCCCGATAACTGTGCTCATGTGCGTCAGCGTGGCCTCGTCAGCTGCGTTGCTGACCCCCATCGCCACACCCGCGAACATGATGATCATGCTCCCGGCCGGATACAAATTCGGTGACTACTGGAAGTTTGGCGCCGTCATCATGATCCTCTACCTGGCAGTTGCCGTCTTCCTCGTCCCTGTCTTTTGGCCGTTCTAGAACCGGCCCCGTTGCGGCCGATCCATGCGGACTTCCGGCCCTGCGGCGCTATTGAAGGTATGAGGTCAACCTGGCTGCGCTGTCCCAGAACTTCTGCTGGGCGGGCCGGTTGATCCACTCCTCGAGCTTCAGCTCCTTGCTGTTGGCCCGGTACCCGTCCTCAATTTCACGCAGCTGCTCCACAAATTCCCGGCTGTGCACCATCATGGAGATTTCCATGTTGAGCGAGAAGGACCGCACGTCCATGTTGGACGAACCGATGACGGCCACATCCGAGTCCACGCTGAAGTGCTTGGCATGGAGCACTTCAGGTGCACGGTACATATAGATCTTGACCCCGGCGCGCAGCAGCTTTTCGTAGTAGGAGCGCTGTGCGTGGTAGACAAGCGCCTGGTCGCCAATTTCGGACACGAACAATTCCACGGCGAGCCCGCGCCCGGCGGCCGTGACGATCGCCATCATGATCGACTCCTCGGGCACAAAATACGGGCTCGTGATGCTCACGCGCTCGGTGGCCAGGTGGATCATCGAGACAAACAGCTTCAGATTGTTGTCATTTTCAAAACTCGGGCCGCTCGGCACTATCTGTGCGTCCACCAGAGCCGGATCCGCATCGAGGACCACCGGGGTGGTGTCCAGGACCAGCAGTTCGTCCGTCTCGCTGTACCAGTCGGTGATGAAAACGGCATCAATTTCGCGCACCACGGGCCCGGTCACCCGCATCATGAGGTCGTGCCAACGCAGGCCGCGCTTGAGGTTGGACTTCTTGTTGTAAGAGGAATCCACCATGTTCTGCGATCCGGTGAACCCCACGGCCCCGTCCACCACCATCAATTTGCGGTGGTTGCGCAGGTCGATGCGCTGGTAGTCGCCCTTCCACGGACGCAGCGGCAGCATGTCGTGGTATTCGGCGCCCATCTTCGCCAGGCGTGCCAGGGTGGCCTTCCGCCCGGGATTCATCAGCGACGACAGGTGGTCGCCCATGACCCGGACCACCACACCGCGGGCGGTCGCACGTTCCAGCGCGTCAAAAAAGGGCGTGGTGGTCTCGTCGGCCACCAGAATGTAGAACTGCACATTGACGTATTGCTGCGCACGGTCCACTTCCGCAGCCATGGCGTGGATGGAACTGACGTAGTCCGGCAGCAGCTCCACGGAGTTGCCACCCACCATGGGCAGGGCACCGAGCGTGCTGTTCAGCGTGACGAGACCGGCCAGTCCGTCGGGCCATTCGTCCTTGTGGCTGAGTTGGTCAAACCCCTCGGTGCGTTCCAAGATCAGGTTGTTGACGTATTGCTGCTTCTCGCGCCGCGCCCTGGGAAGTCGGGAAAAGCCAACCAGCATGAACACCAGGAAGCCGACGTACGGAATGAAGATGATCGCCAGTGTCCAGGCAATGGCTGTGGAGGGGCGCCGGCGGGCGGAAATATAGATGACAGCGGCCACGCCGAGGACGATGTGGACTGCCAGCAGCAGCCACGCCCACCCTTCCAGGTCAATCGTCATGGTGCATGCTCCGCTCTCGGATCCAATGAATGGGAGACGGCGGACCCCTGGGAACCCCTCGCCAATGTTGATCCTACCCATGGCGAGACTGTGCGGCCTGAACCCGCCGCATATGACGCGCGGAAGAGCCGGCCGTCAATACACAGGCTGATTAAACAGAAAAGCCCCAATCCGAAGACTGGGACTTTCCTTGTGGAGTTGCGGGGACAGGATTTGAACCTGTGACCTCCGGGTTATGAGCCCGGCGAGCTACCGAACTGCTCCACCCCGCGATGTGTTTATTACTTTACCGCCCATTCCCCCGCAGGCAAAACCAGGGGCACGTGACGTTCATCTCCCGTCCATGGAGAAGGGCCCCGGACGCGCGGTCCGGGGCCCTTCAGCCATGCACGACGGCGGAACTAGGGTTTGGCGCTCGGCGTCGCCTCAGGCGTGGCCTGGGGAGTTGCCTGTCCGCCCGCGGCAGCCTCTGCGGCCAGGGCCGCCGCGATGGAGGCTTCCAGCTGCTTCTGTGCTTCGCCGTAGGCGGCGAAGTCACCCTTGGCGAGGGCTTCCTGCCCCGCCTTCATGGCTTTGTTGGCGTCATTGAGGGCGTTGGCCAGCGCCTGGTTGGTGCTGGTAGGCGACGGCGTGGTGGTGCTGGAGCCGCCCGTGCCAGGTTCCTTCTGGACGTTGGCATCACCTGCCGTGGCCCCGGAGTCTCCGCCAAACAGCTGGTCCAGCGCCTCATTGAGGGTTGCCGCATAGCCGATCTTGTCACCGAAGGCCACCAGCACACGCTGCAGTGTGGGGTACGAGGTGGATCCGGTGGACTGCAGGTAGACGGGCTGGACATACAGCAGGCCGCCGCCAACGGGCAGGGTCAGCAGGTTGCCGTTCTTGACTTCGGACTGGCCGAGGGTGAGCACGTTCAACTGTTCCGAAACCGTGGGATCGGTCTGGAACTTGTTCTGCACCTGTCCGGGGCCGGGCACCTGAGTGTCCACGGGCAGTTCGAGCAGTTGCAGCTTTCCGTAGTCGGGGCTCTTGACGCCCTTGACGTTGCCCGCATCGCCGTTGGCGGCCATAAAGCCGTACAGGACGTTGCGTGAGTCGCTGCCGGTGACCTTCTGCGGGATGAAGTCCGTGGTCAGGGAGAAGGCGGTCTTCTCAGCCCCGGGCATCTTCAGTGACAGGTAGTACGGCGGCTGCTTGTCAACAGCCTTGGTGGTGGGGTCATCGGGGATGGACCAGGCTTCAGTGTTCTTGAAGAACTTGTCGGGATCGGTCACGTGGTACTGGCCCAGCAGTTCGCGCTGCACCTTGAAGATGTCCTCGGGGTAGCGCACGTGGGACATGACGTCACCGGACATTTCCGTGTACGGCTTCACACTGGTGGGGAACACCTTTTGCCATGCCTTCAGGATGGGGTCCTGCGTGTCCCACGCATACAGTTCCACCGAGCCGTCGTAGGCGTCAACGGTGGCCTTGACCGAGTTGCGGATGTAGTTCACCGAGGCGTTGGGCAGGGGCGCCATGCCGCTGGCCGTGGTCAGGGAGTCGGTGGTGGCTTCCTGCAGCTGCTGCTGCTGCGAGTACGGGTAGTACGCGCTGGTGGTGTAGCCGTCCACGATCCACTTGACCTTGCCGTCCACGATGGCCGGGTACGGGTTGCCGTCGATGGTCAGGTACGGGGCAACCTTCGCCACACGTTCCTTCGGGGTGCGGTCGTAGAGGATCTGCGACTTCTCGTTGACGCCGTTGGTCAGGAGCAGATCCGTTGACTGGAACTTCAACGCGTACATGACGCGGTTGAAGAAGGTGCCAACACTGGGCCCGCCATCGCCGGTGAAGGTCGTCAGCGCCTCCGAACCTGTGCCGGTGGCGGTGTCGGCCCCTGTGGTGCCCTGGGGCCGGTCCAGTTCGATGGGTGCTGTGCCTTCGGGTGCGCCCACCAGGGAGTAGTCGGTGGTGGACTGGCCAAAGTAGATGCGCGGCTGGTAGCTGGTGTCGGTTCCGAGCTTGCCCACGGACGGAACGCCGGACTGGATGAACACGGGCTTTCCGTCAGTGGTGACGGTGTTGCCCTGGGCGGCAACCATGCCGTAACCGTGGGTGTAGACCAGGTGCTGGTTGTACCAGTTCTGCTGCTCCCGGTTGATGCCCTGCGGGTTCAATTCGCGGGCCGCAACAACGACGTCCTGGACCTTGTCGTCAACCGTGTAACGGTCAACGTTCAGGGTCTTGGGGAATTCGTAGTACGGGCGGTATTGTTCCAGCTCGCGGAAGGTGTCCGAGAGCAGGTTCGGGTCCAGGAGCCGGATGTTCGCGGCGGTGTCGGCGTCCTGGCGGAGGGCGCCCGCCTCGGCCGTCACCGTGGCGTTGTACGGGGTGACTTCAATGTTGGAAAGGCCGTAGGCCTGGCGCGTCATGTCAATGTTGCGCTTGATGTATTGGGCTTCCAGGTTGCCCTGTGACGGCTTGACCTGCCATTCCTGCACGGCCCAAGGGTAGATGCCGCCTGCCACAATGGCGGTTACCACGAGCATGCCGGTGCCAATGAGCGGCAGCTTCCACTTGCCCACAAATGCGGCAACGACGAACAGCACCGCCACGATGATGGCGGCCGCGGCCAGGATGGCCTTGGTGGGGATGACGGCGTTGACGTCGGTAAACATGGCACCGGCCCTGTAGCCGCCGTTGTCCTGCAGGGTTGCATAGCGGCCCAGCCAGAAGTTGACGCCGAGCAGCAACAGGAAAATGCCGGCCAACACGGCGATGTGGATCTGTGCCTGGCGGGAGGTGAAGATGCCGCGTTCGGTCAGGCGGATGGCGCCGTACAGGTAGTGGGTGAGGATTCCGGCGATGAAGGCGATGACGGTGACGGAAATCAGCATGCCCACCAGGAAGCCCAGGAACGGCAGCGTATTTGTGTAGAAGCTGATGTCCATGCCAAATTCGGGGTCGGTCTGTCCGAAGGGCACCCGGTAGAGGAACAGCATGACCTTTTCCCACTGCGCCATGGCGGCGGTGCCGGCAAACAGGCCGAAGACAATGGGCACGCCGATCATGACGACACGGCGCACCGGCTCCAGCTGCAGCTGGTAGCGGTTGAGATTGTCATCATGCGCGCTGTCCGGGGCGTAGATGGGCCGCGCCTTGTAGGCAGCCCTGATGGAGAAGTACACCCCCAAGGCCATGACCAGGAAGCCTGACAGGAAGATCAACAGCTTGGCAACCCGCTCCGTCCAGAACACACCGGAGAATCCGAGCTGGTTGAACCACAGGAAGTCCGTGTAGATTCCGGAGAAAATCGCCAGCGCGATGACCAGTGCGGCCACCACTAGGATGGTGGGCAGCAGGGCACTGCGGCGTTTCGGCCGGACAGCATTGCCGGGCGGTGGGGATGGTCGGGATGTCACTCTCTACCTCTTACTCAACTGATGTACTTGTACCTACTGTGGACCACGAACAGGTCGCGGACAACGTTCCGGACGATGCTCAATCGTTACTCGCAGCGCGGCAGCGTCATGTCGGCTTTGCCTGCGCCGATGCCGGAAACGATGTCATACGCTTCCTTGAGTGTATTGACTTTAATGACTTCGAGCCCATTGGGAATGTGCCCGACGACATCCTGGCAGTTGGCGCCGGGAGCCAAGAAGTACTGGGCACCGGCCTTTTGGGCGCCCACCATCTTCTGTGCGATGCCGCCAATGGCACCCACCGTGCCCTCCGGATCAATGGTTCCGGTGCCTGCGAATGGTTTTCCGCCGGTCAGCTCACCGGGCGTCAGCTTGTCCATGATGCCCAGGGCAAACATCATCCCGGCGCTGGGTCCGCCAATGTTGTCCAGGGCAAAGTTCACCTCGAACGGGAACTTGAACACATTCTGCAGGGCAACGCCCAGCAGGTACTTTCCTTCCGGGCCCAACTTGGGTGTCACCGACACCGTCATGTCCGCGGTGCCGCGGCGCACGTCCAGTTTCACGGCGGCGCCCTTGCCTTCGGCCAGCACATCCTGGACGACCTGAAGGTCCGTGATGGCGTGCCCATCGATGGTGAGGAGGACGTCGTCGGGCTTCAGGATGCCTGCGGAGGCGCCGTCGCCGAGCACCGTGGCCACCGCAAGGTTGCTCTCGTACTTGATGCCCAGCGCGGTCATGGCGGCTGCGGTGGCGTTGTCCTGCGAGCCGGTCATGGCTGCGGTGTTTTCGTTGTTGACGGCCTCCTGGCTGGTGCCGGGCGCATAGATGAGCTCGGCCGGGTAGACCGTGTGCGACGGCGTCAGCCAGGACACGAAAGCCTCGCCAAAGCTGATCCGGCTGTCAGGCAGGCCACCTGTCATGTGCACCGTGGTCAGGTCAAGTGTGCCAGTGGTGCTGGGGAAGCTCTCATGGCCGGAGACCGTGATGATGTCCTTGCCGTCCAGCTGGCCGATGGTGTTGATGGCCGGTCCCGGGGACTCAATGACATACGGGGCGGGGATGGTCATGGCCGCCACTGCCAGCACCACGGCCAGGGCTCCGGAGACCGCCATAAGGGAGAATCTGCGGTCGCGAACCGTCTTGGGTGGTTGCGCTGCACCTGTTGTCTCCTGGCTCAATGCTGTGGCCTTTCCAAGCTGTTCCATACCGTGGGGCGGCCGCAAAAGGCAGTCGCCAAGGCCTAAGCCTACTGTGTTCAGATGTGCCCCGCTTGTGCCTGTGCTGGGAGTTGTCCGTGAGCCACAGGGCACCCTTTGCCTGTAGCGAACAGGGCCCTGCCATGGGGCGACAACGCACGGTGGCGGCGGTAACGTAAAAGATATTCAGCGTCCACGCCAACGATCGGGCCATCATGTCTTCCACACCAGCCAACAACGACGACGACACACCGAAGGACCCCCTTCAGGAAATGCTCGCCAACCTCTTGGGCGGCCAGGGCATGGAAGGCTTTGACCCGGCGGAACTGGCCAAGGCCGCCGGCCTGCCGTCGGACCCCAACGTGCTTGCCCAGATGTTCTCCCAGGTGCAGGCCATGATGAGCGGTTCCTCGGACACGCCCGTCAACTGGGACCTGGCTCGCGATGCGGCACGGAAGGCCGCCGCCGGCGACGACCCCTCCGTCACACCGGCCCAGCAGAAGGATGTGGACGAGGCACTGCGCCTCGCCGAGATGTGGCTCGACCCCTTCACCGAGCTGGCCCCCACCGCCATCATCGGCAAGGCCTGGTCCCGCGCAGAGTGGGTGGAGGAAACGCTGGGCACCTGGCAGCGCCTGACAGAGCCCGTGGCCAACAGCATCGCCTTCGCCATCTCCCAGGCCATGAATGAGCAGTTGCCCGAGGAAATGAAGTCCATGATGGGCGGCGCCGCATCCATGATGCAGAACATGGGCGGGGCCTTGTTCGGGCTCCAGCTCGGCCAGGCCGTCGGCGCCCTCGCCAAGGAAGTGGTGGGCTCCACCGACATCGGCATCCCCCTGGCCGACCTGCAGATGGCGCTGCTGCCGGCCAACATCAAGGCCTTCGGCGAGGGGCTGGAAGTTCCCGAACAGGAGATCCGCCTGTTCCTTGCCCTGCGCGAAGCCGCGCACGCCCGCCTGTTCGTCCAGGTTCCCTGGTTGCGCGGGCATCTGCTCGGCGCCATCGAGTCCTACGCCCGAGGTATCCACATCGACATGTCCCGTATTGAGGATCTGGCCCGAAACATTGACCCGAGCAACCCCGAGTCGATGCAGGAGGCGTTGTCGGAAGGCGTCTTCATGCCCGCCCGCACGCCGGAACAGGACGCCGCCCTGGCCAAGCTGGAAACCGCTCTGGCATTGGTGGAGGGCTGGGTGGACGAGCTCTCCTTCGAGGCAGCCGCGAACCTTCCCTCAGCCAGTGCCATCCGTGAAACCATCCGGCGCCGCCGCGCCACCGGCGGACCTGCCGAGCACGCCTTCGGCTCCCTCGTCGGACTGGAACTGCGTCCCCGCAGGCTCCGCGAGGCTTCCGCCTTGTGGGCCTCCCTCAAGGAACAGCGTGGCATCGCCGGCCGCGACGCGATCTGGGCGCACCCGGACCTGCTTCCCACCTCGGCAGACCTCGACGACGCCGCGGGCTTTAGCGCCCGCCGCAGTGCAGAAGCGGCTTCGGAATCCGACGTCGACGCGGCCCTGGCCAAGTTGCTGGACGGCGGCTTCGACGAGCCCGCACCCGGTGACACCGGCGCCGGCCCGGATGGTCCCGTCCAGGATGGTCCGGACACCGGAGACAAGTAGTTCCGGTCGCCGGACGGGGACGGCTGGCACAAGCGGACCCCTGCAGCCCAACGACGAAGCCCGGGGCAACTGCCGCAACCCAACATGGTTCAACCACTGTCGGATTGTGGCAGCTGCCCCGGGCTCGCTTTTCATCATGGCAGGCTACGGAACAGTGAACGGGTGCTTTTCTCCGCTGTCGACCAAGACTTCCCGTTTCGCTGCCCGTCTGGCGACGACAGCCCCTGCCCCGAACGCGATGGATGCGAGGAGCCCGAACAGTATGGCGGGTCCGCCAATGTTTGCGACGAAGGAAGCGTGCGCGAAGACGCCCACCAGCACGGCTGCCGTGAAAACGAGGCCGGCCGCCATGACATTGACCCAACCCAGCACCGGGCTTGTAAAGCTCCCCTCCAGTTTTGCAATTGACAGTATTTTCCAGCCTGCCAGCAGCGCCATCTCAATGCCAACGACCGCAACAATGCATGCAGCCGCGTAGGGAGCGGCCAGGTGCGCAACCTCCGGATAAGCTTCCGCATAGCTCGACGCGGAGAGGGGAATCAAGAAAATTTGGGCGGCTACAGCACCGAGGGCAAGCGCACAGATCGCAATCCGCAAGGGCAGGACTTGCTGGCTGTTCATGGTTCAACCATTGCCGCACATTCACCGCCGGTCAACAGTGCACCATGGATTCCCCGAATGGAGTCCCACGCTGGCCGGCTCAGGATCGTGACGGCGGCAGCCCTGGTTCCCGCCGGCGCAACTAGCCGTCGACGTCGTTGTCGCCGTCCATGCCGCTGAGGTTGCGGTTTGAGGCAAAGGCCGCCCCGGACAGGAAGGCCTTGGCCGTTTCCAACGGCCCGTACCCTGCCAGCTCCGCCCAAAAGGCGGCGCTGTGGTTGGGGTGGATCAGGTGGGCAAGTTCGTGCAGCAGGACATAGTCAAGGACCCAGTCAGGCATGCCCTGCACGTGGTGCGAGATGCGGATCGTCCTGCGGGCCGGCGTGGCCGACCCCCAACGTCCGTTCTGGTTGGTGACCCAGCGGACGGATTCGGGGACCGCGCGCAACCCCAGGTATTTTTCGCTCAGCTCCAGGCTACGCCGCAGGAGCGCGTCGTCGCTGCGGGCGGCCGCGGCGCGGCGGCGCTGCCGGCCCTGCTCCAGCTTGGCCACCATGCGGGGCACCCAGTAACCCTCGTCTTCGAGGGTCAGCCGGGCAGGGACCGCAATCACCACCTGGCCGTCCTCCTCAAACGCGCTCAATCCGTTCTTGCGCCTTGCCGTGCGCCGCACGACCACGGGGCTGCCGTCGCTGAGGCGGTGCGCCGACAATGAATCGCCCAGGGGGCCAGGTGTCCCGGTGCCGATGGTCCTGCGCGGTGATGATGGAGCTGCCATGCTTCGACGGTACAAGAAGTCGGGCCAATGGGGGCAAACCGGAGCGCACAATGTGGACAACACCACCCTGTGGATATCTTTGAGCACAATCGCCGCCGCCGTGCCAAGATCGGAACAGTGGTTGTGGCGCATCCCCGCAGACAGCGGGTTGTGCCGGCATTGTGGGAGGGCAACATGGCAACGATCAATCCAGGTCTCCGCATGGTCCGCAGGGACGAACACAGTATCCAGATTGGGCTGGGTGCCGGCGGGCTGATCCTGACGGGGCTGCAGGAGCCGGAAGCAGCCTTCGTTGAAGCCCTGCACCACGGCATCTCCGACAAAAAGGTGCTCGAGAGGGCCTCCGAAATGGGTGTGGACGCCCTGCGAGCGCAGGAAATCTGCGCCAAGTTGGCCGGCGCGCTCTTCACCGACGCCGACCTGCGCACGCAGGGCCACCGCGCCGAGCGGCTGCTGCCCGAGCGCCTGTCAATGCTGGGCCTGTACCGGAATCCGTGCCAGCGATACCTGAACCGCCGCGAAGGGGCGGTCGTATATCTGGCGGGGCTTGGCCGCACCGGCGCCGCCCTGGCCGCCGTGCTGGTCAGCTCGGGTCTCGGCACCATTTTTCTGGCGGACGACAGCCCCGTCAAGGCTGCCGATGTGGGCCCGGGATCCTTTTCATCCGCCGACATCGGCATGCCGAGGGCGTCCGCAGTGCGGCGCCACCTGCTGGCCATCGATTCCGGCGTCCAGTCCCATGTGGTGCATGACGACGGGGCCTACAATCCCAATCCAGAATGCCTTGACCTGGCGATCCTCGTGGGCCACGACACCGCCGCCAACGGCACCACCCGCTTTATGGCGGCCGAACGGCCCCACCTGCTGGTGCTGCTGCGCGAACAGGACGGCACGATCGGTCCGCTGGTTGTGCCCGGAGACACCGCGTGTGCGGATTGCGTGGACCGCCACCGAGCCGCGGCCGACCCACAGTGGCCCGACATCGCCGCCCAGCTAGCAGCCAAGGCTGCCACACCTCCGGGGCGCAGCCCTCGGGCCGAGCATACGGAGAGCGCGGCCCTGGCCATGATGCTGGCGGGCGCAGCCGCCACCCAGGTCCTGCTGTTCCTGGACGCTGTCAACCAACCCAGCTCGTGGTCATCGGTGCTGACGTTGCACCAAGACGACGGGCGCTGGTCCCGCCAGGAGTTCAGCCCCCATCCGGAGTGCGGCTGCCAGTGGCAGAATCAGACGTTGGCGACGATCTCCAGCACAGCCTCGCCATAGCGTTCCAGTTTGGACGGGCCCACACCCGGAAGTGCGGCGAGGGCGTCCAGGTCCTGCGGCGCCGCCTCGGCAATGGCCATCAGGGTGGCATCGGTGAACACCACAAAGGCCGGAACTGCGGCAGAGGTGGCCTCACCCAGCCGCCACTCGCGCAATAATTCAAAAACGGCCTCGTCGTAGCCGGGCGGACAGTCGGAACAGCGGCCCACCTTGCGTTCGGCCCCGGTGTTCAGTATCTTCCCGCACACCCGGCACACCGAAGGGCCGGCAGCCTTGCGGGACTTTCGCGTGGCAGCCATCCGCGGCCCTGTGGGCGCCCCGCCCACAGAGTTGGGCCGCAGCCCGTCCAAGAACCGCGAGGGTTTCCGGTTGGCCCGCCCGCCGGGGGTGCGCGCCGTCGACCATGAAAAGTTCAGGAATTCCCGGGCTCGGGTGATGCCCACATAGAGCAGGCGGCGTTCCTCGTCCACGGTTTCCGGGGTATCCGCAAAGGAGATGGGCATCAAGCCCTCACTCAGGCCCACGAGGAACACGGCGTCCCATTCCAGGCCCTTGGCCGAGTGGAGGGAAGCGAGGGTCACCCCCTGCACGGTGGGGGCGTGCTGCGCGGAGGCCCGGTCCTGCAGTTCGGCCACAAAGTCCACCAGCGTGAACTCATGTTCGGGCGTACTGCGCGATATGAACAACTCATCCGCGAGCGCCACAATGGCGGCCAGCGATTCCCAGCGTTCACGCACCGCGCCGCCGGTCTTGGGTGCCTCGGCCTGGTATCCGAGGTTGCCGAGCACGTCCCGGACCATCTGTCCGAGGGGCTCGCCCTCGGCCGCGCGGGAGGCGGCCCGCAGCTGCAGTATGGCGTCGCGGACCTCCTTGCGGGCGAAGAAGCGCTCACCGCCGCGAAGCTGGTAGCCGACACCGGCCGCCGTCAAGGCCTGTTCGTAGGCTTCGGACTGGCCGTTGGTCCTGAACAGGACGGCGATTTCGCTGGCCTTGGTCCCGTGGTCCATCAGGGTCTTGATGCGGGCGGCGACAGCTGCCGCCTCGGCCTCGTCGTCGCTGCATTCAAGGAACTCGGGGCCAGGTCCGCCCGGCCGCTGCGCCACCAGTTCCAGCGGCTTGGACCACAGCGCGTCGGCGGTCATCCCGCCGCTGCGCCTGTTGCCCAGCAGCGAGTTGGCCAGGCCAACGACCTGTGGGGTGGAGCGGTAATCGCGCACCAGCTTGACCACGTTGGCTTCCGGGTAGCGCTTGGGAAAGTCCAGCAGGTGCCGGGGCGTTGCCCCCGTGAAGGAGTAGATGGTCTGGCTGGCGTCGCCCACGACGCACAGCTCTTCCCGGCCGCCCAGCCACAGGTCAAGCATCCGCTGCTGCAGCGGGGAAACATCCTGGTACTCGTCCACCACAAAGTGCCGGTATTGTTCGCGCACCGTGGCCGCCACCCGGGGGTCCTCCTGCAGGATGCCCACCGTGATCAGCAGCACGTCCTCGAAGTCGATCAGGTTCCGGTCCGCCTTGACGTCCTCGTAGCCCTGAAAGAGCCGGCCGACAGCCAGCTTGTCCAGGCCCCCGGGCTCGCCGCGGTCCTGCGCCTTCACCAAATACGTTTCCGGCGTCATCATGGACACCTTGGCCCACTCGATTTCCGCGGCCAGGTCGCGGATGGCGGCCCGGTCAGTGGGCAGACGCAGCCTGCGTGCGGCCTCGGCGATGATCTGTGCCTTGTGTTCCAGCAGTCCCGGCAGCTGGCCGCCGACGGCGTGGGGCCAGAAATACTGCAGCTGCCGCAGTGCCGCTGCGTGGAACGTGCGGGCCTGCACGGTGCCAACGCCCAGGTCGCGCAGCCGGGTGCGCATCTCCGCCGCGGCCCGTGCCGTGAACGTGACGGCCAGCAGCCGGTTGGGGTTGTAGACACCGGTGTGGACGCCGTAGGCAATGCGGTGCGTGATGGCGCGGGTTTTGCCGGTGCCTGCTCCGGCCAGGACACACAGGGGCCCGTTCAGGGTGGTGGCCACCATGCGTTGTTCGTCGTCCAGGCCGGCCAGGATGCGCTGCTCGGCCGTGTGCTCGTCCATGACGGGGAGCCCAGTTTGGTGCGGGTCAAAACTCATGCGTTGTCACCAGGTTCGAGGATGGGGCCGCCGTACCAGTGCTCAATCAGGGTGCGGGCGATGGACAGCCGGTGTGAGATGGCGGCGTCGCCGCTCAACACGGCTTCCTGCAGCTCCTCACGGCCAAACCACCGGGCGGAACGCACTTCCACGTTGTCAGGTGTTGCGTCGCGGTCATGGGTGTGGCCTATGAAACCCAGCATGAGCGAACGGGGGAACGGCCAGGCCTGTGAGCCGATATATTCCAGCGAATGCAGGTGGACGCCGACTTCCTCGGCAATTTCACGCACGGCACCGTCCTCGGCGCTTTCGCCCGCTTCCACAAAACCGGCAACGGTGGAGTACCGGTTTTCCTCCCACGCAAAGTTGTTGGCCAGCAGGATCCGCCCGTCTGCCCCGACAATGGCCACAATGACGGCGGGATCGGTGCGTGGGAAGTGTTCCGAACCATCCTTGGCACAGCGCCGCATCCATCCCGAGGACTCAGCCTCGGTGGGTGTGCCGCAGCGCGGGCAGTGGGTGTGGCTCAAGTGCCAATTGGCCACGGCCTGGGCCTGGATGAAGACCTGGTCGTCCCCCTTGTGCAGTTCCTGTGCGGCGTCCCGGTACCCGGCAAAGGCACTGCCACCGGCAAGCCAGTCCAGGTTTTCGGCGTCGTTGGGCAGTACCTGCAGGACAATGTCGGTGCCGTCCGGCAGGGAGTGGCCCTGGCCGGGGCGGACCCGGCCCAGGTAGACGGCGATGGTCTGTGGCGGGAGGGCGGCAGGGAGCTCGGCGGGATCAAAATAGCCCAGGCCGGAGCCCTGGAGCAGGGCCTTTCCCCGGTGGAACACCACCACCCTGTGGCTGGCGGACGCCTGCACCTGTGCCAGGTACCCCGGCGCGTCCCGCTGTTCGCATTGGCGGTCAAGCACGGGCTCGGGCGAAGGGTTGGCAAAAGTCATGTTTCTACCGTACGCACCGGATGCGTATTTTTACATTCCTGCGCGGCCCGCTGTGGACAACGAGCGCGCCGCAGGAAGTCCTTATGTGACGGGCATCTTGCGACTCGCCGCCACAACGGCGGCCGGTTGGCGCCTGCGCGCTCTACGGTAGAGAAGTGAGAAGATTGACTGCGATTGAATTGGCCGCGATAGCCAGCGCCGCCGTGCCCGGACTCAACGTCACCGCGTTTGGGCCGGAGCCGGACGATGCAGCCGACTTTTCCTCCGCCCTCCTGGTTGATTCCGAGAACCGCCGCTGGCGTGTCCGTTCGCCCCGCCATGCCGAAGCCAGCACCCGCCTGGAGACAGAGCGCCAGGTGCTGCGTGCCTTCTCCCCCGCAATCCGGGCCGAACTGCCGTTCCTGCTGCCCAGCGTCGCCGGAACCGTCCGCCAGGGCGAATTGATCACGTTCGTGTACTCGCACATTGCAGGCAAGGCAGAATCCGTGGAGGAGCTCGAGTCCGGCAGTGCCGCGCTCGCCCTGGAAATTGGCCGGGCGATTGCCGCCATCCACGACCTGCCGCAGGAGCTTGTCACCACCTTTGACCTTCCCAGCTACACGGCCAATGAATACCGCCAGCGCAAGCTGAACGAGCTGGACCAGGCCGCCACCACCGGGAAGATCCCGCCGTCGCTGCTTCGTCGCTGGGAGCATGCCATGGAGGACGTTGCGCTGTGGCGTTTCAACTCCTGTGTGGTCCATGGCGACCTCCACGAGGACAACATCCTTCTGGACAACGACCAGGTCAGCGCCGTCATCGGCTGGACCGACCTGCGCGTGGGCGATCCCGCCGACGATTTTGCCTGGCTTGTGGCCATTAACGAGCCGGACTTCGTGGACACGGTCATGCAGGCCTATGCCGCCGCCCGCAACGAGACGCCGGACCCGCACCTCCTGCGCCGGGCAGCGTTGAGCGCCGAATTTGCCCTGGCCCAGTGGCTGGTCAAGGGCTACGCGGCCGACAGCGCCCGCATGGTGGAGGACGCCGAGTCCATGCTCAAGACCCTCGAGGCCGACATTCTCGAGCATGGCGGGCAGCCCATCAGCGTCGAAGACGATCCGGCCCCGGCTGCGGCGCCGGCAGCGGCAACGGCGCCCGCCGCACCAACAGCAACCCCGGCACCGTCCAGCACCACGACGTCACCAGAACCGTCGGCAACCGCATCCGGCGCATCGCCCGCATCCACGGCGGATGCCACCGCCAAGGTGCAGTCCAGCCCCATCCCGGAGGCAGAGGCTCCGACCACGGCTGCCGGGGAAGAAACCGACGCGGAAACCGCGGACGGCCCGGCCGCGGATGAGGCCGCCACGGACAAGGCAGCCGACGGCGGCAAGCATGTTGCCGAGGACGTGGACACCACCGCCATGAAGGTCATCCCCCTCGACAAGTAGTCCCACTTTTTTGCTCATGCGGGCGTGTAGGCGCGCGTGACGATGGCTTCGAGTTCTTCACGGCCGGCCAGGTCCACGGGCCGGATGAGCTTGTCCTGGCCCACATAGTAAAACGCCGCCCTGACCTGTTCCAGGGGAACGTCCTGCAGCCGGGACCAGGCCAGCCGGTACACGGCAAGCTGTACGCCGCGGACCGCAAGCTGCGCCTTGGACGGAATCCGTCCGGTCTTCCAGTCGATCAGGTCCCAGCCGCCGTCGGCGTCACGGAAGACGGCGTCGATGCGGCCTCGGACCACCACATCCGCCACCCGGGTTTCAATGGGCACCTCTAGGTCTGCCGGGATCCGGGTGGCCCATTCGGAGTTCTTGAATGTCTCCTGCATTCCGGCCAGGTCATAGGCCTCGTCCACATAGGCGTCGGCACCGGGTTCCTCGTCAAAGTCGAGCTGGCCGGTGGTGGCAAAGTAGTCCTCGATCCAGGCGTGAAAGGCGGTCCCCTTGCGGGCAGCCATGCCCGGCTTGGTGGGGACGGGGCGGCGCATGGCGCGCGTGACCTTTTCCGGGTCTTCACCCAGTGCAACTAGGCGGGAGGCGGAAATGTGAGGCGGCAGTTCCACCCGGAGCTGGTCGCTTTCCATCCTGTCCTGCGCCAGCAGGACGCTGGCTTCGGCACCCCAGCGGGGATTGGCTGCGACGAATTCGGGCGTCCCCGGCACGGCGGCGGGCCGGCTGCCGGCGAATTCCCTGAGCTGGTCGGAGGCAGCCGCAACGGCTCCGGCCGAGCGCTCCACATTGGCGCGCCGCCCCACGCGGGCGGCCACCCCGGTCCGTCCCGTGATCACCGGACCGTTGAGGGGGTCGTAGGGCCAGCCGGCGGTCTCGACCCCGGCGCTGACAGGGTTCTCCGCCCCCTCCTCGGGGTCCTCACTCCACGGGCCCAGCACGGCGGGGTGCTTGGCGCCCTCGGTCAGGGGCAGGAGCTCGGACAGGAAGGGTGAGACCGTGAGCGGCTTCTTGCCAGTCCCCCACACTGTGCTCGAACACATGAGGAAGTCGCGCGCCCGGGTGAACGCCACATAGGCCAGCCGTCGTTCCTCTTCCTCGCCATGCAACGCCACGTCCGAGGCAAACAGCTTTTCGTTGTCCATGAGCGTCTTCAGGTCCGGCACGTCCAGCTCCCACACGGGGAGGTCGTCCCGGTCCCCCCGGAGGGGCCACGGCAGCGACTTGGCTCCGGTGCTCCAGCGGTCGGCACGGGTGCTGGGGAAGGCGCCCGAATTCATGCCCGGCACAAACACGACGTCCCATTCCAGCCCCTTGGACGCGTGCACCGTCAGCAGGGCGACTGCATCCGGGTTCGACTCCACGGCCGTCATTTCAAGGCCGCCCTCCTCGGCCTCGGCAGTTTCCAACCAGCCCAGGAAGGCGTCCAGGTCCACGCGCTGTGCAGCCTGCATGAAGGTTGCAGCGGCGTCGGCGAAAGCGTCCAGGTGCCGCCTGGCGTGGTGGATGCTGGAGCCGGGCTTGGCGGCCAACTCAATGTCCAGGAGCATGGTCTTTTCCACCACGCCGAGAAGGTTGACCAGGTCCTCCCCCACGAAGCCACGCAGCATCCGCAGTTCGTCGCGCAAGGCCAGCAGCCGGGCCCGGGCCACATCGGTCAGCGGCCGGGCCGACTCCGGCCAGAAGTCCGGGCCGAGATAGTCCAGTGCCTCCACCAGTGACGAGGCATCAACGATGTCGGCGGTCACCACAACGGGCTCCGGTGATTCTGCCGGGCCTCCCGTGTCCGGCATGTCGCCCTGCAGCACGGCGGCATCAAAGTCCACCCGGTTCCGGGCGGCCCATTCCCTGCGCCGGGCCAGGTACCGTGCCCAGTCGGCAAACGCCATCAGGTCCGCCGGCCCAATCCGCCACCGCGCCCCGGTCAGCAGGCGCATGAGCGCGTCCGATCGGCCGGGATCGGCGATGACCCGCAGCGTGGCCACCAGGTCCACAATTTCCGGGGTGCCGAGCAGCCCGCCCAGCCCCACGATTTCGTACGGGATGCCCCGGGCCTCGAACACGGACTGGAACCTGGCGAACTGGGCCCGACGGCGGCACAGCACCGCCACTGTCATGGCACCTTGGGCGCCGCGTCGGTGGGTGAAGTCCCCCTTGCGGTCCAGAATCTCATCGGCAATGGCCTCAGCCTCGGCCAGTTCGGTGTCGTAACGGGCCAGCAGCACCTCGCCATCCGGAGCCTGCGGCTTCTCCCGCAGGGGCGAGACCACCACCCGGGGGCCGGCGGCAGCCCGCTGCCCCTCCGTCAACCCGGCGGCCAGCTTGGCGTTGGCCTTGCGGGTCTGGGCGGCCGTGAGTTCGGCCGACATGACATTGGCCGTGGCGAGGATGTGTGCCGAGTTTCGCCACGCGATGGTGAGTTCGGCTGTTGCCGCGTAACCGCCGTCGGCCTTCAAAAAGATTTCCGGGAAGCGGAACAGCTGGCCGGCGGAGGCACCGCGGAAACCGTAGATGGACTGGTGGGGGTCGCCCACGGCCGTGACCGGGTGCCCGGCGCCGAAGAGTTCGGCAAAGAGCTGCAGCTGGGCGTGCGAGGTGTCCTGGAATTCGTCCAGCAGCACCACCTTGTAGCGCTGGCGCTCCATCTCAGCGGCATGCGGCACGTCGCGGGCAATGCGCGCGGCCAGGGCCACGAGGTCGCCGTAGTCCAGGGCATTGCGGCGGCGCTTGGCCTCGGCATAATTCTGCACCAGCGCGGCCACGGATGAGCGTGTACGCAGCACGTCGAGCTGCTTGGTGACGAGGGCAGTGCGCGGTTTGGCGGTCTCGGCAACGTAGGGCAACGATTCAAACCCGGCAAGGTAGCCGTCGATGGCGGCGATGACCGCTTCCGGCTCCTGCAGGTGCTCCGCGCATTCCCCGGCCAGGTCCATGACGGACTGGATCAGCGTTGATTTGGCAGCGGTGAAGTGTTCGTGGGCGCCGTCGTGGCCCTCGACGACCTCACTGGCCAGCTGCCAGGCTTCTGCGGCACCGAGAACGACGGCGTCGCGTTCGATGCCGAGGCGCAGGCCGTAATCGCTGACAATTCCGCTGGCGTAGGAATGGTAGGTGGAGACCTTGGGCTCCAGTGCGTCGCGGGCGGCGGCGGCCGGTGCAAGATCCACCTCCCCGGACCGGGCGAGGGTGCCGAGCTTGGCCAGCTGGGCCCGGATGCGCGAGGCCAGTTCCCCCGCGGCCTTGCGGGTGAACGTGACGCCGAGGATCTCCTCCGGCAGGACCAGGCCGTTGGCCACGAGCCACACCACACGGTCGGCCATGGTGGTGGTTTTGCCGGAGCCCGCGCCCGCAATGACCAGCAGCGGTTCCAGCGGCGAGGAGATGATGGCGGCCTGCTCGGGTGTGGGCGGGAACTGGCCCAGCAGCTCGGCCAGTTCATAGGGGCTCACGGGTTCACGGGGCGCCTGGGCTTCGGCTGCGGGGGCTGTTTCCGGGGCCCCGGCCGCTCCGGACGCTGCCTTTTCGGGGGCAGCGGGCTGCGGGCCGGCGGTGTTGGCGGTTGGGGTGCTCATTCGGTGACTTGTTTCCCTTCCGGGCACAGCGGGCAGATGGTGGGCAGGGGGCAGCCGTTGCGTTCAGACCAGTCGGCCCCGTGCCGCGCGGGGAACGCGGCCTGGGCCATGAGGAGGGCGGCCTCCATGACCTTCAGGGTGGGGTCGTCGTCGGAGCCGGCAACCATGGCCGGCTGGTCCTGGGTCTTGACGCTTTTGGTGGTGTCGCCCAGGGGCAGCAGCGCCGCCCCGCCCGATCGGGCACCGGCCAGGCCCACGGCAGCCGCCAGTTCCTCGAAGCCTCCGGCTGAGACTGCCACCTGGTAGGCACCCAGCTGCGGGTGCACCAAAACCTGGTCCTTGGTGGGCTTGTTGCGGCCGGTCTTGATATCCACAACCACAAGGTTTCCGTTGGCGTCGGCCTCAAGCCTGTCCACCTGGCCGCGAAGGCGCACCGTGCGGGGCTCCCCGGCCGTTTGCCCGGTGGCAGGCAGGTCGGAGCCGGCAGCATCTGCAGGCAGCTCCCCCACGTCGACGGCAAAATTCTCCTCGACGGCCAGCAGCCGACGCCCCTCCATGCGGGCGTCGATCACATACTGCGCCAGCTTGCCCAGCATGGTCTGTGCGCGCAGGTAGTCCTGGTCCGTCTCCCACGACTCGGGCAGGCCCAGGGATGGCCAGCGGCGTTCCAGTTCGGCCAGGTACTCGTGGCCGGCGCCTGCCGGGATGTCCTGGGCAATGCTGTGGATGAGGGTGCCCAGGCTCCTGGCGAAGTCGGTGGTGGCTTCTCCCCCGGCCGCCCGGACAAACCAGTTCAGGGGCGATTTCAGCACCTCCTCCACCTTGGACGGAGACACCACCACGGGCTCCCCCGGCGCGATGATGGGCCCGTCGCTGCTCAGCGGCAGCAGCCCCCACCACTGCTCCGGCGCCGCTCCCGGGACGTGGTTGCCGGCCAGCACGGCGAGCATGCGGGCGGCCTCAGGCTCGGCCGCCATCTCCGATTCCTGGCGCAGCTCCGCCACGAGCGAACGCAGGGTCATGGGCCGCGGCACCTGCTCCACGGGACGGACGGGGTACTGGGACTCTCCGCCGGAATCCGTGGGTGGCGTGTAGGGTGCGGCGAGGTCGATGAACTGCGAGGGCTGGAGCTCGTGGCCGGAGGCCGCCGTGAGGATGAGCTTGCGCCCGGCCCGGGAAATGGCAGCGGCGAAGCTGCGGAGTTCGTCGTAGCGGATGTCCCGCAGCCGGACGGCGGGCTCGATCTGCCTTGCCGCCTCGGCGCCGCCTTCCAGGACATCCACCAGAAGCTGGCTGCCCAGCAGCTCCCCGCGCAGCCGCGTGTTGGGCCAGACGCCCTCTTGCAGCCCGGCCACGATGACCACGGGCCATTCCCGCCCGGCGGCACTGGCCGGGGTGAGGATCTCGACGGCGTCGCTGCGCTGTGCGCGGGCGGCAAGTGTGTCCATGGGCAGCTCCTGGTCCATCAGGTAGTCCAGGAACTGCTGTGGGCTGGAGCCGGGCAGCTGGTCCACATACCGCTCGGCGGTCTGGAACAGCGCCATGACGGCGTCGAGGTCCCGGTCCGCGCGGATGCCGGTGGGGCCGCCGCGCAGCGCCTGGGTTTCCCAGGTTCCGGAGGTGTCGCAGGCATCCCACAGCGCCCACAGCACGGTTTCGGCGTTGGCGCCGGGCTCGGCCACGGCGGCCCGGCCGGCGGCGAGCATGGCCGCGATCCGGCGCGCGTTGGCCGCCTCCCAGCCCAGGGGGCCCAGCTTGTCCGGATTCAGCAGGGCCTCCACCAGCAGCTCGTCACTGGCGCGGCCGCCGCCGTCGTGCAGTTCCTGCTGCCGCAGCGCCTGCCGCAGCCGTCGCAGGTGCAGCGCGGTGGAGCGCCCCAGGCGCGAGGTCAGCAGCGCAACGCAGGCCTCGGCGTCGAGCGTCTCAGGTGCCAGCGCAATGCCGAGCGCCTCCAGCAGCGGGCGCACGGCTGGTTCGTCACGCACAGGATTCTCCGCCACGGGAACCTTGACGGCGATGCCCTGCGCGCTGAGGTAGCGCTGCAGGGCCGCGAGGGCCGAGCCGGTGCGCACAATCACGGCGACCTCGCTGAGGCTGTGCCCGCGCAGGTGCTGCAGGTGCAGGATGCGCTCGGCCACGAGCCGCAGCTCATGGACCTCGGAGGCCACCACGTGCGCGGTGACGGCCGGTTCGTTGTTAAATTCCCGCTCAAGGTCCGACGCCGGGTCCCCGGCCCCGGCGCCAGGTCCGCCACCAGTGTCCTCGGCCCGGTCCGGCCAGGCCAGTTGGCGGGCCTTGTGTCCCCCGCGGATCTGGAAGATCCGCTCCGCCACGCCGGACCAGGCAGCAGCCAGCTCCGGCCCCATGCGGTGTGAGGTGGTCAGTGCGAACTGCTGCAGGGGGCGTTCCTCCGTGGAGAGCGTGCGCGACAGTGAGGCGACCAGGTCCGGGCGGGCGCCGCGGAAACCCTGGACGACGGTGTCGGGCGAGGCGGAGACGATGATGTCCTTGCCGCGGCCAACGAGGGCCAGCAGTTCATGGACGGCCTTGTTGGCCTCCTGGATGTCATCGACCACGATCAGGCCCAGGCGGTGCCGTTCCCGTTCCAGAAACTCGGGGTCCAGCGTCAGCAGCGTTGCGGCAGCCGTGATGATGCCGGCGGGGTCGAAGGAGCCGGACTTGCCCCAGTCCACCACGTCCCGGTATTCGCCGTAGAGCTGCGCGGCAGCCACCCAGTCTGGCCGGTGGTTGGCCCGCCCGAGGTCCGCAAGTTCCTCCGGGACGAGCCCGTATTCGATGACACGGTCGAAGAGCTGGCGGATCTCCTGCCGGAATCCGCGGGTGTCGAGGGCATCGGCAAGTTCGCGGGGCCAGTCCGGGGCTGTGCCGAGGCCTCCCCTGTGCCCGGCCAACAGGTCCCGGATGATGAGGTCCTGCTCCGGGCCGCTCATGAGCCGGGGCGGGCCGTCAAGGTGCGGCATCCGGCCCTCCACCTTGGCCCGGCGCAGCAGGTCGAAGGCATAGGAAGACCAGGTCCGTGCAGGGGAGGTGCTCAGGCTTTTCGTGAGCCTGGCGCTCAGGCCGTCGCGCAGCCGTGCGGCAGCCAGCCGCGACGGGGCCAGCAGGAGCGCACCCGCCGGATCAACGCCGTCGTGCTCCATCCGCTTCACCGCCGACTCCACCAGGACCGTGGACTTGCCCGTGCCGGGCGCACCCCACACCAGGACCGGCCCGCTGCCGGGGCCCAGCTCCACCACGGCGCGCTGGTCCGCGCTCAATTCCGGGGCGCTGCGGACGCTGTTGGCCGGCGGCACCAGCCTCAGCTGCGGCAGGTCCTGTTCTCCTTGCGTGCTCATGCTTCCAGTCCACCACGTGGGTCTGACATTGGCGCGCGGGGGTCCGGGCCGGCGTCGTTCCGCTCGGTGTCGTCCGCCTCCCTCAGCCGGGCGGCGATGGCGTCGACCAGGTCAAAGTCCGCCTCCGACGGGTTCCAGCGGGCGGCCTTCATGTCCACCCGCCAGGGCACGGGTTTTCCCGACGGCGTGCGGGCGGAAGTGTCGCCGCGCAGAGGCGTGTCCTCGGCGAGGTAGTGTTCCAGGGCCCGGCCCTCGTGGCACAGCGGCGCGGCGCCGCCGGCCCGGATCACCCGCCACCACGGCGCGGCGCTGCCCTGGGCGGACATGGCCGCACCGACCTGCCGCGGGCCGCCGTTTTCCAGCAGCGCCGCGATGTCCCCATAGGAGAGGACACGGGCGGGCGGGATGAGTTCCGCTATGGCCAAAACCGCTTCAACATACTGCTCACGCATGCCTCAAGAGTAGCCGTGCACGGGGGTGGCGGTGCTGCTTTGTCGGTGGCTGCAGGTAGCGTAGGGGCATGACTAGCTGGAGCATGAACCCCCGCGCCGCGTTCGATCTGGAAACCACCGGAAAGGACCCCCGCACGGCCCGCATCGTGACGGCGTCCATCGTGATTGTGGACGAATCCGGGGCCGTGGCCGACACCCACGAGTGGCTGGCCGATCCCGGCGTGGACATCCCGGAGGAGGCCGCCGCCATCCACGGAGTCAGCACCGCCCACGCCCGCGAGCATGGACGCCCTTCAGACGTTGTCACCGCCGAGGTGGGCGCCGTGCTGGCCACCCTGTTCGAGAACAACATCCCGGTCATTGCCTTCAACGCCAGCTACGACTTCACGGTCCTCGCCAACGAGGCCCGCCGCCACGAGCTCCCCCAGATCACCGCCGCCCCTGTGATCGACCCGTTCATCTGCAACAAGCAGGTGGACAAGTTCCGCAAGGGCAGCCGCACCCTGGTGGCCCTGTGTGAGGAATACGGCATCAAGCTCGACGACGCCCACACCTCGGCAGCCGACGCGGAAGCCACGCTGCGGCTTGCCGATGCGCTGGCCGCCAAGTACAGCGCCCTGCGCGTGGACGTGATGGACCTGCACAACGCCCAGGTGGGCTGGGCCCGCGATCAGGCCGCCGACTTCCAGGGGTACCTGCGCCGCGTCAAGGACCCTGCCGCCGTGATTGAAGGCGACTGGCCCGTCCTGCCATAAGCCCACCACAGCATTCATGAGCTAACTCACAGCACCGGAAATGCCGGCCATGGCAAATTTCCAGCCGCCAATCGTGCAGCCCCGCCTGCACCACAGCGGCCGCAGGCGCCCCAGCCGGGATAAACTTCGCATCTTCTTCTGTGCAACACACCTTTTGCAACGCATAAATTCGTACGCGCCATAATTTCAACATGGATGACATAATTTAGTTTTGCCGGTCGAGGTCTGCTAGGAACCCCCTGTGAGTCCCTGGCGTCGATTCCCGGCACCAACGGTTTTCCCACCCCGAGGCACTGTTCGGGCGCGGTCCCTGCAATGAAAGTGAATGTTTGATGAAGAAATCTGCCCTAAAGTGGCTCACCACCGTCCCCGCGGCCGTGGCCCTCGCCTTCTCACTGGCTGCCTGCGGCGGTTCCACCGGTGCCACGTCCTCCGGCGGCTCCACCGACGCACTGGCCGGCAGCGACCAGCAGTCGCTTGACCGCTACAGCACCGACGACGTCGTGGCCCTGGACTCCATCAAGAAGGACGAGCTCGGCCTGATCACCCCCGGCACCATCACCGTGGGCACCCTCTCCGACGCCCCGCCGAACATCTTCATCAAGGACGGCGTCTTCACCGGCTACGACAACGAGCTGCTGCGCGCCATGGCCGACAAGCTGGGCCTGAAGGTGGAGTTCAAGTCCACCGACTTCTCGGCACTGCTCGCCCAGGTTGAGAACAAGACGTTCGACGTCGGTTCTTCCTCGATCTCCACCACCGACGCCCGCCGTGAGAACGTCGGCTTCACCAACGGCTACGACTTTGGCTACATGGCCGTTGTTGCCAAGACCGACTCCGCCATCAAGGGCTTTGCCGACCTGACCGACAAGACGCGCATCGCCGTCGTCCAGGGCACCGTGCAGGACGACTACGTCACCAACACGCTCAAGTACGAGCCTGTCCGCTTCCCCGACTACAACACGGCCTACGCCAACTTGAAGAACGGCCAGGTTGACGCCTGGGTCGCCCCGTCCCAGCAGGCCTCAGGCCAGGTCAAGGACGGCGACGGCACCGCCATCGCCGAAGAGGTTGTCAACACCCAGAACTTCACCGCCTACGCCGTGAACTCTGAGAACAAGGCACTCACCGACGCCCTGAACTCCGCACTTGACGCGGTCATCGCCGACGGCACCTGGTCCAAGCTGACCAAGGAGTGGTACCCCACCCGCCCCATGCCTGAGGACTGGACCCCCGGCTCCAAGGCCGTCACGGTGCCCAAGGCCTAATCTATGGATGTTCTCGAGCAGCTTGGAAAAACGTTCTTTGACTGGGGCGCCATGGGGAAAGTCATCCCCGAAATGCTCACGGTCGGTTTGCCAAACACCCTGATCCTGGCCATTTCCTCGGCCGTCATCGGGTGCATCCTGGGCATGGTCCTGGCGGTCATGGGTATTTCACGCAATCCCATCCCCCGCTGGATCGCCCGGGTTTACACGGATATCTTCCGCGGCCTGCCCGCCATCTTGACCATCCTCCTGATTGGTCTTGGCCTGGGCCCCGTGGTTCGCATGCTGACGGGCAGCACCAACCCCTACCCGCTGGCCATCTTTGCGCTGTCCCTCATGGCGGCCGCGTACATTGGCGAGATCTTCCGTTCCGGCATTCAAAGCGTTGAAAAGGGCCAGCTCGAGGCATCCCGTGCCCTGGGGTTCAGCTACGTCTCATCCATGAGCCTCGTGGTGATTCCCCAGGGCATCCGCCGGGTGCTGCCGGCGCTGGTCAACCAGCTGATCTCGCTGATCAAGGATTCCTCCCTGATCTACATGCTGGGCCTGATTGCCAGCCAGCGTGAGATCTTCCGCATCGGCAACGATGCAGCCGCCAACACCGGCAACCTCTCCCCGCTCGTTGCAGCCGGCGTGCTCTACCTGTGCCTGACCATTCCGCTCACCCACCTGGTGAACTTCATGGACAAGCGCATGCGTGAGGGCAAGGCGCAGAAGCTGGATCCAGACGAGGCCGCAGCAGTCATTGGCAAGGGAGCCCAGGCATGAGTGATTTCAACCCAGGGTCGCTGACGGCCACGAACATCCATCTCGCGTTTGGCGCCAACAAGGTGCTGCGCGGCATCGACCTGCACGTCCCGCAGGGCACCACGGCCTCCGTGATCGGCCCGTCCGGTTCCGGCAAGTCCACGCTGCTGCGCGTCATGAACCGCCTGATCGAGCCCGACCAGGGCGACATCCTGCTGGACGGCAAGTCCGTCCTGAACGACAACCCGGACGAGCTGCGCCGCCGCATCGGCATGGTGTTCCAGCAGTTCAACCTGTTCCCCCACAAGACGGTGCTGCAGAACGTGGCCCTCGCGCTGGTCAAGCTGCGCAAGATGCCCAAGGACCAGGCCAACGCCCGCGCCCTTGAGCAGTTGGACCTGGTGGGCCTGAAGCACAAGGCCGACGCCCGCCCGGGCAACCTGTCCGGCGGGCAGCAGCAGCGTGTGGCCATTGCCCGCGCCCTGGCCATGGAGCCGGAGGTCATGTTCTTCGACGAGGCCACCAGCGCCCTGGACCCGGAACTCGTCAAGGGCGTCCTGGCGCTCATGACGGACCTGTCCAAGGGCGGCATGACCATGGTCGTGGTCACGCACGAGATGGGCTTCTCCCGGAATGTCTCCGACACCGTCACCTTCATGGACGGCGGCGTCGTGGTGGAGACCGGGTCCCCCGAAGAGCTGTTCTCCGCACCCAAGACGGACCGCCTGAAGGGCTTCCTCTCGGACGTCCTCTAGCCGGCAACTTACGACGGCGGCACCCCGCCTTGCGCTTCAAGCGCCAGCCGGGGTGCCGCCGTCGAACGTTAACGGGCAGGAGGGGGAACAACCCGGCCGGGCTGGCAGGATTCACAGCCTCGTCCCGCGCATCGGGAGTACGCTGGGACCATGGTCCAACAGCCGCCGAAAACCGGCGCTTTTGTCCCAGGCCGCCGGGCCCGAGACCTGCTGACGCGCGTGCCCGTGTGGGTTTGGCGGATCTTCATGCACTCCATCAGCCAGGCGGAGCTGCGGCACCTGAACGCCGACCCCATCAAGGACATCCGGTACTGGCACGACATTGATTTCGTGGGTGACCACATCCGCTCCCACCGCCTCGACGTCCTGGCCCCGGCTGGCGCCGCCACCACCGACCACCTCCCCGTGTACGTCTATTTCCACGGCGGAGGTTGGACGTCCGGCGACAAGGCCGCGCTGACGAAGTACTGCGCGGGGCAGGCGGCCACCGGGATCGTGGTGGTCAACGTCAACTACCGCACGGCCCCGCACTTCCACCTGGGCCATGTCCTCGAGGATGCCAACGCGGCGCTGGGCTGGGTGTCCGGGCACATCGGCGAATTCAGCGGCGACAGCCAGCGCATCGTCCTCGGCGGCGATTCCGCAGGCGGGCAGATCTCGGCCCTCATGGCCGCCACCACCTTCCAGCCGGAACTCGCCCGCCACTACTCGCTCAACACGGCGCTGCAGAAGGCGCAGCTGCGCGGCCTGGTGCAGCATTGTTCCATCGTGGACTTCTCCGTGTTCTTCGACCGGGGCTTCGTCATGAGCCTGAATTTCATCCGCATGCTGCTGCCGCGGGGCCACTCCGCCACCGGCGACAGGCACAAGTTGCGGGAGGCGGCCCACTTCATGTCGCCCATCGAGTGGCTGGATTCACGCTGCCCGCCCGTGTTCATCACCACCTCGGAGCGCGACTTCTTCTACCACTCAAACCTGAACTTGATCCGCGCGCTCAGCGCCCACGGCGTCGCCGTCGACGCCCTCATCTACCGTTGGAGCAGCTCCAACACCGAGCACACCTGGCAGCAAAACTTCCGCTATCCCGAGTCACAGGAGGTCTACCGGCGCCTAGAATCCTTTATAACCAAGGTGACGGTGCCGGTCTGACAACGCGGCGGCCGGCCCTGAAACGAAGCGGAGGTGCGGCCGTGGGTTTAGTTGCTGGCCAGGGGAAGGACGACGGCGCGGGCTGGCCGGGCGGTCCCGGCGGCCCGGGTGCCGCCCGGGACGGCGGCGGCTGGTCTGTGTCCGCCGGCGAACCGGCCAGGGGTCCAGCGCCTGACGCGGCGGAACTGGCCGACGCCCAACTGCCGGACTTCGACTGGGCGCTGGTGCCGGACGGCTTCGACCGCTTCACCCTGGATGTGCCGAGCGGGCCGCTGGCAGCCATCAGCTGCGGCGATCCCGCCAATCCCCCGGTCGTGCTGGTGCCGGGAGCCACGGGGTCCAAGGAAGATTTTGTGTTGATGATGCCAATCCTTGCGGCGGCAGGTTTTTACACCCTCAGCTTTGACCTGGCAGGACAATACGAGTCGGCGGCTGCAGGCCCGGAAAACCTTGTCCCTCCCGGACAGCACTACTCCTTTGAACTCTTTACCGACGATGTCCTGGCCGTGCTGCGCGGGCTCGGCCGGCCCGCCCACGTCGTGGGCTATTCCTTCGCCGGCACCGTCTCCGGCCTGGCCCTTGCCAGGGAGCCCGGACTTTTCGCCAGCCTGACGCTTCTCAGCTGCCCGCCATTGGACGGCCAAAGCTTCCGCGGCGTCAGCCGGATCGGGCCCGTCACTGGCATCGCCCCGGCAAGTGTGGGCGCCACCTTGATGATCTGGGGCATCAAGTCCAACGTCGTCCCGGTGCCGCCGGGACGGCTGCGCTTTGCCCGCGACAGGTTCAGGCTCACGCGCAGGCAGTCGGTGACCGACATCGTGGGCCTTATGAAACACAGCCCCGACCTGCGGCCTGCCCTGTCGGCGGCGACGTTGCCGAAGCTGGTGGCCGTGGGTGGGCACGATCTTTGGCCCACCCGCCTGCATGCAGTGTTTGCCGAATCCATTGGTGCCGCCCTGGCCGTTTATCCCGGAGGCCACAGCCCCTGCGAGACCTCCCCCAACCAGCTCTGCCGGGACCTGCTCCAACTTTTCGGCCCGCCAACCCCCTAAATCCCTGACCCCTGCCCCTGCCCAATGCACCCTGGCCCCCGACCAATGCCCCCCGCCCACTGACCCCGCTCCCTGACCCCCGCCCCCTGACCCGTCCCGACGCCGCATCAGATATTCCCCATTTTCCCCAAACCCTGTTGCACTTCCCGTTCCCGTTTATGCGCACCGCGCGGCGCGGGGGCTGTCGTTCAATTCGGCCCCCTGTGCAACGGCATCCGATCTGAACAACGGCCCCCGGGCCGGGATTTCAGTCCCGCATCAGCCGCCACGGTGGGCGCGCACCCAGCGCACGCGGGTCCGGCGTCGTTTGAGAGGGTTCTCCACAGCGAACAACTGCCGAAAAGTCCCCCACGCCATGGCCAGCCGGCGCCCCAGCGTGCCCCAGGAGGCGAACGGCCTGGCGGAGACGGGCATGCGCAGGAGCGGGTCAAAGATGACAGGCATTTCCGGGCGCAGGAGGTAGGAAATCTCCAGGTCGTCGTGGACACCGGGGTCGTCGCGCGTCACGTCCGGCCCCAGCTTGGACCACACTCCGGCCGCCATCGCATAGTTTGAGCCAAACACCGGATAGTGCCCCAGCAACAGGCCCACCACATGGAAGTAGCCTCCCAGGTACAGCGTCCGGCCCAGCCAGCGCACCAGCCGGGGCCCGCCGTAAAAGTCGCCCGGCCCCGTGACGAGCGCCAGCGGGCCGGCGTCCGCGAGGTCCGCCTCCAGGCGTGCCAGCCAGTCCGGGCCGGGGCGGGAATCGGCGTCGATCCGGGCGATGATGTCCGTCCCGGCGGCGTCAAAACCGCGGGCGGATGCTCCCGCCACGCCGGGCTCAGGCCAGGGAATCCGCTCCACGCCTGCCGCCTCACACACCTCGGCCGTATTGTCGGTGCTGCCGTTGTCCACCACAATGATGCGCTCGGCCGGCCGCGACTGCCTAGCCAGGTGCGCAAGGCATCCTGCCAGCATCCGGGCGTCGTTGCGCGACGGAATGACAACGGCAATGGTGGCTCTTCTGCCCATGCGCAAACCCTACAACAGCTCACTTGCGACGGCGCGTCCCCGCCTTGCTCCGCAGGGTTCAGACGCGCTGGAGTGCTTCGTGCGGCCCGTCGGGGAGGACCACGGTGACGGTGTCCCCGGGGCGCACGGTTCCCCCGCGGTGGACAACACCCATGATGCCGGCACGGCGGACGATGTCCCCGTTGCCGTCGCGGCCAACAAGTTCCTTCAGCAGGCCATGCTGGAAGGTGTCGATCTGGGCGCACGGGTTGCGCAGGCCCGTCACCTCAACCACGACCTCCACACCCAGGTGGAGCATGGTTCCCCGGGGCAGGCCCAGGAGGTCCACGCCGGTGGTGGTGACGTTCTCGCCGAGCTGGCCCGGGGCAACGGTGAAGCCGCGGGTGGCGAGCCAGTCAAAGAGTTCCTGGTGGATGAGGTGCACCTGCCGCAGGTTCGGCTGGCTGGGATCGGCCCGCACCCGGGAAAGGTGCTGTACGGTGGCACCGGAATGGGCGTCGCCAGCCACGCCCAGCCCGGCCACGAGCTCGATGGCGGCGGCCGTGTTCTTGCTGAACCGGTGGGTGGCGTCACGGTGGACGGCGGATACTTTCGCTGCGCTGCTCACCTTGCCAGTTTAGCGGCGCAGCGGCCAAGGGTAGCCGCCGGCAATTCCAGATCCGCCTCTCCCCCAGAATCGATAACGCAGTTGTTGGACCGATTCCACCCATTTTGGTCCAACAACTGCGTTATCGATTTCAAAATCCGGGCTCCAGTCCAAAACAGGACTGGATCAGGCGGCGGGCGGCGCAGTGTCAGGCGGCGGGGGCCGCTGCTGCCGCCTTCGCCGCCGCGGGCAGGGCGTTGAAGATGCGGTTCATGGCGGCGTCGTCGTGCGCGGCGGAGAGGAACCAGGCCTCAAACACGCTCGGCGGCAGGTACACGCCGGAATCCAGCATGGAGTGGAAGAACGGCGCGTAGCGGAACGCTTCCTGTGCTTGGGCGTCGTCGTAGTTGCGCACGCCGCGGGCCGAGGTGCCGAACGCCACCGAGAACAGGTTCCCGGCGCGCTGGATGGAGTGGTCCACGCCCTCGGCGGCCAAGGCGCCGGAGAGCGCGGCGGACAGTTCCAGCGAGCGGGCATCCACCGCGGCGTACACGTCCGCCGTCGCGGCGGTCAGCGTCGCAACGCCGGCAGCCATGGCCACGGGATTCCCGGAAAGGGTTCCGGCCTGGTAGACGGGACCGAGGGGCGCCAAATAGTCCATGACCTCGGCCCGCCCGCCGAGGGCCGCCGTGGGCAGCCCGCCGCCGATGACCTTGCCGAAGGTGAACAGGTCCGGAGCCCAGCCCTCGGAGGCACCGGTCAGGCCCCAGTAGCCGGACGCTCCGACGCGGAAGCCGGTCAGCACCTCGTCGAGGATCAGCAGCGCACCGTGCTCCTTCGTGATGCGGGACAGCCCCGCGTTGAATCCCTCGCCCGGGGTGACTACGCCCATGTTGGCGGGAGCGGCCTCGGTGATGACGGCGGCGATCCGGTCGCCGTGCGCGGCAAAGGCGGCTTCGACGGCGGCGAGGTCGTTGTACGGCAACACCAGGGTTTCGGCGGCGGTTGCGGCCGTGACGCCCGCGGAACCGGGCAGCGCCAGGGTGGCCAGGCCGGAGCCTGCCGCGGCCAGTAGCGAATCGAGATGGCCGTGGTAGCAGCCGGCAAACTTGATGATGAGCTCGCGTCCCGTGAAGCCGCGGGCCAGGCGCACGGCCGTCATGGTGGCCTCCGTGCCGGTGGAGACCATGCGCAGTCGCTCGACGCCGGACACCCGGCCCTGCACCAGGGCGGCAAGTTCGCTTTCGGCCGGGGTGGAGGCGCCGAAGCTCAGGCCGTGGTCCACAGCGGCATGCACGGCGGCCAGGACGTCCGGGTGCGCGTGGCCCAGCAGGGCCGGTCCCCATGAGCAGACCAGGTCCACGTAGTCGCGGCCGTCGGCGTCGGTCAGGTAGGCGCCCTTGGCGTTGACCATGAACCGCGGCGTGCCGCCCACCGAGCCGAAGGCGCGCACGGGCGAGTTCACCCCGCCGGGCATGAGGGTCTTGGCGCGGTCAAAAAGTTCCTGCGAGCTGGTCATGGGAAGTCCTTTGGTTTTTCAGTCGAACGGTGAAGGTGGGATGGGCGCCGTCGGGCCTATTAATCGCGCAGCCAGCCGGCGAGTTCAGCCGCCCAGTATGTCAGGATCATGTCGGCACCGGCCCGCTTGATGCCCAGCACCGACTCCTCAATGGCGCCGCGGCGGTTGATCCAGCCGTTGGCGGCGGCGGCCTCGATCATGGCGTACTCCCCAGAAATTTGGTATGCCGCCACCGGCACGGGGCTCATGGCGGCCACGTCGGCCAGGATGTCCAGGTAGCTCATGGCCGGCTTGACCATGACGATGTCGGCGCCCTCGGCGAGGTCCAGCTCCACCTCGTGCAGTGCCTCGCGGCGGTTGCCCGGATCCATTTGGTAGCTGCGGCGGTCACCCTGCAGCTGGGAATCCACAGCCTCGCGGAAGGGGCCGTAAAACGCGGAGGCGTACTTGGCCGCGTACGCCAGCACGGACACGGAGGTGTAGCCGGCGTCGTCCAGGGCCTCGCGGATCACGGCCACCTGGCCGTCCATCATGCCCGACGGCGCCACCACGTGCGCGCCCGCAGCAGCCTGCGCCACGGCCATCTTCGCGTAGATCTCCAGCGTGGCGTCATTGTCCACGACGCCGTTGGCATCGAGCACGCCGCAATGCCCGTGGTCGGTGAACTCGTCCAGGCAGAGGTCGCTCATGATGACGAGCTCGTCGCCCACGGCCGCACGAACGTCGCGGATCGCCTTGTTCAGCACGCCAAACGGGTCCGTTCCGGCACTGCCCTGGGCGTCGCGGACGGCCGGAATGCCGAACAGCATGATGCCACCGAGCCCCAGCGCCACCGCATCCCGCGCCGCCAGGATGAGCGAGGCCGTCGTATGCTGCACCACGCCCGGCATGGAGGTGATGGGCTTCGGCTCGCTGAGGTCCTCGCGGATGAACACCGGCAAAATCAAGTCCGACGGCGCCACCTTGGTCTCGCTGGCAAGCCGCCTCATCGCGGGTGTGGTGCGCAGGCGGCGGGGGCGGTGCTGGGGGAAACTCATGATGACTCCTGTGAATCTTGGTTGTGAAAATGTGTGCGTGCTGCGGCCAGCGCGGCCGTGATGCCGTCGGGCGTGGGGTGCACGGCGGTCGCGGCAACCCGCATCCCCAGCCGCTCGGCCTCCTGCCGGGTGGGTTCGCCGATCGCCACCACCAGGCAGCTGTCCGGCAGCGGCGCCAGGGCCTGCGCCGTCCGCCGCGCCGCACTCCCCGAGGCCAGCACGACGGCGTCGATCGCCCCCGCACGGATCTCGCCCGCCGCTTCGGCAGGGGTCAGCACGTCGCGCGCCAGGCATTCCTGCACCGGCGAACGGGCAGCGAGGGTTGCGGTGAGGCGGCGGCCATTCCGTGCCGGATAGTCGACAGTTTGGTAGGCGGTGACCGCTTCCGGGTTCCAGCCCTTGGCTGTGAGGCCGCCGAGCAGGGTGGGGCTGGCCAGGTTGGACTGCGGGAGCAGGACGCGATTCGTTGTGCCGTGCGCCGGGTCTGGGGCCGGCCAGAGTTCAACGAGGCCGGCGGCGGACTGGAGGTCGGTGGGTGCGAGGACGGTGGTGATGCCCTCGGCTGCCAGGATGTCCACGGAGGTGGGTCCGATGGTGGCCACCGAGGTGGATGCCGGAATGATGCCGGCCAGGGAGGTCCCTGCCGATTCGCACCACTGCTTCAGGGCGCGGACGGTGGTGATGGAGCTGATGACCAGCCAGCGGTACTCTCCCGCGGCCAGCCGCCGGAGGGCAGCGCCCAGTGCGTCCTGCTCTCCCACCTCGAAATCAATGAGCGGCACCAAAACCGGCTCCGCCCCGGCATCCTCAAGGGCGGCCAGCAACCCGCCGGCCCGGTCCATGCTCCGGGTCACGGCAACGCGCAGCCCCGACAGCGGCTGAACATTGAGAGCCGACGGCGTGTTGGGGCCCGGGGGCACGCCCCCGGTCTTCCCCCGCCTCGCAGGCGGGGCAAACACGCCCCCGGGAACGGCGCCCCCACCGCTGTCGGTCATTGCGCGGAGCCGGCCAGGTCTGCCAGCTCTGCGGCGCCGCCGGCGAGCAGCTCTTCGGCCAGCTCGATGCCAAGGAGGGTGGCCCCGACCTCGGTGAGTCCGTCCGTGGCCTTTTTCAGCCGCAGCGATCGCTTGCCGTCGAGGGAGACAACCACGGTTTCCAGGTACAGCATGGATCCCTTGCGGTGCCCGAGCGCACCAACGGGTGCGCTGCAGCCGGCCTCGAGTCGGGCCAGCAGCGCACGTTCGGCGGTGACGGCCAGGCGCGTGTCGGCGTCGTCGACGGCGGCCAGCGACTGCCCCAGCACGCCTGTCAGTTCGGTGTCGGCCGAGCGGCATTCCAGGGCGAGCGCGCCCTGGCCCGGGGCCGGAAGCATGACCTCGGTGTCCAGGAATTCGGTGACAGTGTCGAGCCTGCCGATCCTGCCCAGACCCGCCGCGGCGAGCACGACGGCGTCGAGGTCGCCGGACTTGCCGGGGACCGCGTCGCCGTCGGTGTTGCCTGGCAGGCCGGGGACGCGGGCGAGGCGGGTGTCCACGTTGCCGCGGATGTCCACGATCTCAAGGTCGGGGCGGGCGGCGAGCAGCTGGGCGGCGCGGCGGGGGGAACCGGTCCCCACGGTGGCGCCGGGCGGGAGCTCGCTGAGCTTGAGCCCGTCGCGCGAGCAGAGGGCGTCGCGGGAGTCGGCGCGGACCGGCACGGCGGCAAGCGCCAGGCCGGGGACGGCAGCAGTGGGCAGGTCCTTGAGCGAGTGGACGGCCACGTCCACCCGCCCGTCCAGCACGGCTGCGCGCAGTTCCGCGGCAAACACTCCGGTGCCGCCCATTTGGGACAGCGGCCCGGTCAGGACGTCGCCGTCGGTCTTGATGGGGACAATCTCGGCATCAAAGCCGCCGACGGCACTGAGCTGGTCGGTGATTTGCCGGGTCTGGCTCAGGGCCAGCTTGCTTCCGCGGGTTCCAATTTTCACACTTGCCATTGTTTCAGCCATGGATGTTAAGAACCACCCAACGGACTCGCCGCGGGGGCATCGGCAAAGCGGCCGACTGTGCTGCCCACTTCAGCGATGACCGGCTTGGTTCCCCGGAAATTGGCGCAACAGCCTGGATTGCAGACATCGAACCAAGGGCCGAGCTCGGTCATCGCGGGGCGTTGCCCAATGTGGTTGGCAATGGTGCGTTCGCAGACCAGGTCCACGAGGCCGCTGACAAACTTCCGGTGCGTTCCCGGGGTTGGTGCCCGGTCAAAGGCCAGGCCAAGGCCGGCGCACGTTTCCGCCGCTTCCGTGTCGAGGTCCCAAATAACCTCCATGTGGTCGCTGACGAAGCCCAGCGGCACCACCACCACACCTTGGGTCCCTGTGGCGGCCAGCTCAGCCAGGGCGTCATTGATGTCAGGTTCCAGCCACGGAACGTGCGGAGCGCCGGAGCGGGACTGGTACACCAGTGACCATTGCTGTTGGGGGTCAACCCGGGCCATGACGGCCTCGGCCGCGGCCAGGTGCTGGGCCACGTAGGCAGAGTTTTCGGCAAATTCCCGCAGCTCGAGCTCGGAGCTGCCGGAGGCCTCGGCATCCTTGGTGGGGATGGAATGGGTGGCAAACATCACGTGAACGGAATCGGCGGGCTTCCCCGCGGCGGCGAGTGCCGCCTTCACTGTGGCCAGGGACGCAGCGGTTCCTTCGATGAAGGGCTCCACAAATCCTGGATGGTCAAAATACTGGCGGACCTTGTCAACGGAGAGCCTGCCGTCCAGGCCCGTCTCGGTCAATGCCATCCCAATGTCTTCGCGGTACTGGCGGCAGCTGGAGTATGAGGAGTAGGCACTCGTGGTGACCATCAGCAGTCGGCGGTGGCCGGCGTCGTAGGCGTCCTGCAGCACCGCCGGCAGGTAGGGGTCCCAGTTGCGGTTGCCCCACAGCACGGGCAGGTCAATGCCGCGCGCGGCCAGCTCGGCCTCAAGGGAGGCCTTGAGCGCACGGTTCTGCGCGTTGATGGGGCTGATGCCGCCGTTTGCGCGATAGTGCGTGGCGACTTCTTCAAGGCGTTCGTCCGGGATGCCGCGGCCCCTGGTGACGTTGCGCAGGAAGGGGATGACATCCTCCTGGCCCTCGGGTCCGCCGAAGGAGGCAAGGAGGATTCCGTCGTAGTCGGCCGGAGGTGCCACCGGTGTGGACGAGGCGCTCATCGGAGCACCTCGGCAACTTCGGTGCTGGAGACCAGGCGGCCGGTGTAGAAGGGGATTTCGTCGCGCACATGGAGGCGGGCGTCGGTGCCGCGCAGGTGGCGCATCATGTCCACGAGGTCGGTGAGCTCGTCGGCCTCCAGGCCCAGGAGCCACTCCCAGTCGCCCAGGGCGAAGGCGGAGACGGTGTTGGCCTGGACGTCGGGGAAGTCGCGGCCCAGGATGCCGTGGTCGCGCAGCATGCGGCCGCGCTCCTCGGCGGGCAGGATGTACCAGTCGTAGGAGCGTACAAACGGGTAGACGCAGACCCAACCCTTCGGGCCCTTGGAGCTCATGTAGGTGGGGGCGTGGGACTTGGCAAACTCGGCCTCGCGGTGCACGCCCATGGCGGACCAGGCGATCTCCGTCCCGGCGAACAGTGCCAGGCGGCGGATGCTGCGGACGGCGCGCTGCAGGCCCTCGGCATCGGCGCCCACGAGCCACACCATGATGTCCGCGTCGTTGCGCATGGCGGAAACGTCGTAGCTGCCGCGCAGGGTGATGCTCTCGGCTGCGAGGGCGGCAACCAGTGCGTCAAACTCCGCAATTTCCGCCTCCCCGCCTGCGAAGGAGCCTGTCCGCTTGAAGACGGTCCACAGCGTGTACGGCGTCTCAGCGGGGGTTTTGGTGACAGATTGTTCATATGTGTGGCTGGTCATGGCTTCAAGTGTGCACCCAAGCCCGGCCAAAAACGAAACCAGCTTCTCTACATGGCGTAGAAAGTGATGAAGCTTACATCCGCTGGGCGGCGTCAACCGCCGCGCGGACGGCCCTGCGGGTGCCGCTGACCACGGCTGCCAGGCCGTTGCCGTTCATCCACCCGCCGGTCAGCACCAGTCCCGGCACCTTGGCCGCCACGGCCTGCACCTGCGCCATTTTGGCCTGGTGCCCGACGGCGGCAAACGGCAGGGAGCCCCGCCAGCGGACAATGTCGGAGCCCAGGAGGTCCGCTTCGGTCACCTGAATGCCCAGCAGCGCGCTGGCGTCGGCCAGGGCCGTGGCCACCAGATCATCCTCCCGGGGCGTGGCCGGAGTGAGCCGGACGGCGTCGGAAGGCTTGACGCCGGCGCGCCCGTAGGAGAGCCGCAGCACGTGCGTGCCGGGGCCCGTGCTGTCAGCCAGCCACTCCCACTTGGCGGTGGCATGAGTAAGGGCCTTGGCCTTGATGCCGGGCACGCCGGGCGCCACGAGGATGCCCGTGCCGCGCGGCGCCGAGTCCAGCTCCGGCACGTCCACCACCAGGGTGACCAGGCGGATGTCCGGTCCCGGCGCCGGCATGAAGGCTTCAAGCTCGGGCAGCTCCGGGGCGAGCAGCCCCACGGCCGCAGGCCCGTCGGTTGCCACGACCAGCAGCTGGGCGGCGGTGAAGCCGCGGTCCGTGCCATGCTCCCAGTCGACGGTCCAAGGGGCGGGGGCGCCGCCGTCGTACTTCTCGTCCTCCGGCGCCTGCCCCGGGTCGGTGCCGTCGCGGTAGACAGCCTTGATCCGGTGGCCCGGATGCATTCCCACCCCGGCTGCAACCAGCTCGTCCACCAGCGCGGTGACGAGGGTGTGCATGCCCCCGGCCAGCCCGGCCACGGCGGACCCGGGCTGTCCGGTGGCGCGCAGCGCGGCCACGGCAGCGGCCAGGGAGCCGTGCTCGCGGATGCCGGCGCGCAGGCCGGGGGCCACGGCATCGACGTCGAGCTTTTCAGGATCCGCGGAGTGGACGCCCGCCACCACGGGGGCCACGAGCCGCTCCAGCACGCGCTTGCCCATGCGCAGCCGCACCAGTTCGGCCACGCTGGAGACTTCCTCGGTGGTGCCCACCGCCACCGGCAGTCGGGCGTCCACTGAGGCGCGGAGCACGCCGGAGGTGCCCAGCGCGGCCCGCACCTCGGGCGCGTTCAGGTCCGAGGGGATGCCGAGGATTCCGGTGCGCGGCAGCGGGACCGGGCCGTCCGGCAGCCACACCCACGCGCCGGCGGGATTCGGCGCCACGACCTTCTCCGCCAGGCCCAGCTCCGCGGCCAGGTCCGCCACGGCGGTGTTGCGGGTGGCAAACGACTCGGCGCCGGAGTCCAGCACCGTCCCGGCAACCTCGTGGCTGCCCACGCAGCCGCCCCAAACGCCGGAGGCCTCGTAGATGTCCACATGAAAGCCGGCCGCATGCAGGTCCCGGGCCGCGAGGAGCCCGGAGATTCCCCCGCCCACCACCACGGCCTGCTGCGGCGCGGGGTGGCTTTGCGGGCTGTGGGCCTTGGCTGCGGTCTTGCGGTTTTCCATGGTCTCCCCTTGTGGCTGGTGCGGATTGCAGGGTTCGTGCTGGACGTGCGGGGCGCTGCGCTAGATCGAGTGGATCAGCGCAACCAGGCGCGTCAGGACTTCCGGGTCGGTGTCCGGCGGAACGCCATGACCCAAGTTCACCACATGTGCGGGCGCCGTGGAGCCTGCAGCCACCACCTCGCGGACATGGCGCTCCAACACCTCCCACGGGGCATTGAGCAGGGCGGGGTCGATGTTGCCCTGCAACGGCACCCGGCCGCCGAGCCTGCGATTGGCCTCGTCCAGCGGCAGCCGGTAGTCAACACCCATGACGTCGACGCCCACATCCAGCATGGCGCCAAGCAGCTCGCTCGTGCCGGTGCCGAAGTGGACCAGCGGAACGCCCAGGTCGCGGACATGGTCCAAGGCAATGGCCGACGCCGGGGCAACGTGTTCGGTGTAGTCGGCAAGTCCCAGCGACCCCGCCCAGGAGTCGAACAGCTGCGCCGCGCTGGCGCCGGCTTCGACCTGGGCGCGCAGGAACTTGCCGGAGGCGTTGGCCGCCCACCGCATGAGGTCCGCCCACAGCTCGGGTTCGGCGTGCATCATGGTGCGCGGGCCCAGGTGGTCGCGGGACGGCCGGCCCTCAACCATGTACGCGGCCACGGTGAAGGGTGCCCCGGCGAAGCCGATCAGCGGGGTGCTGCCGAGCTCCTTGACGGTCAGGGCCACGGCCTCGCGGATCGGATCGAGTGCCTCGTCGGTGAGCTCGGGCAGGTTGGCGATGTCTGCCGCCGTGCGGATCGGCTTGTCGAGGACCGGGCCAACACCGGGGACAATGTCCACACCCACGCCCGCCAGCTTGAGCGGGATGACGATGTCGGAAAAGAAGATGGCGGCGTCAACGTCGTGGCGGCGGACAGGCTGCAACGTGATTTCGGCGGCCATCTCCGGCTTCAGGCACGATTCCAGCATGGTGGTTCCCACCCGCAGCTCGCGGTATTCGGGCAGGGAACGGCCGGCCTGGCGCATGAACCAGACGGGGCGGCGGCTGGGCTGCCCACCCCTGTAGGCGGTGATCATCGGGGAATTTTCGGTGCGGCCATCCATCAACGGGTGGCTTGGGCTCAGTGTCATGGCACCACCATACAGAGGCAATCTGTACGCATTTTGTGCACAAACTGTCACCGTAGGAGGGCGCAGCACGGCTGGCGGCGGTGAGCAGACTCACACATTCTTAGTGACGCTTCGAGGCTACTTGTGCATAAACCCCCAGCTTGGGGGTCTACCATGTTGAAATTGTGGTTCTCTTTTCGCTCGTTGCCTCGCACACAGACCTTGATCTGGAAACCGTCGCCCGCCTCAGTGCCGGGGCGTCGGAAGTCAGCGCCGAGCTGGTGGCTGCCCCAAATGCAGTGGCCGGGCTGGTGACACTGGCAACGTGCAACCGCTACGAGCTTTATGTCCATGCCCGCAGCTCCGATGATGTCGAGGCCGCCCGCAGCGCCGCCGTCGAGGCCGTCAGCAGGCATTCCGGACTTCCTGAGGAACAGGTCTCGGCGGCCCTTTCCACGCTGCAGGAGGAAGCCGTGCCCCGGCACCTGTTTTCCGTGAGCACCGGGCTGGACTCCGCCGTCGTGGGCGAGCGGGAGATCGCGGGGCAGGTCCGGCGGGCACTCAGCGAGGCGCAGGAGCAGGGCGTCACCACCCCGCCGCTGGTCCGCCTGTTCCAGGCCGCCGCGAAAACTGCCAAGGACGTCGGCTCACAGACGGCGCTTGGCAGCCGCGGCATGTCGATCGTTTCCGTTGCCCTGGACCTGGCCTCCGCCTTCCACGCCGCCTCCCCCTCCGACGCTCTATCACCTTCCGGGGCACTTTCAGCCAACGCTCTTTCACCTTCCGGGGCCTCCGGACCGCTCGTCGGATTCTCGGCCGTGCTGTTTGGCACGGGAGCCTATGCCGGGGCCGCCATGGCGCAGCTGATCCAGCGCGGCTGCACCGACATCTCGGTTTATTCGTCGTCCGGCCGGGCGGACATCTTCACGGAATCGCGCGGCGGCACGGCGCTGACAGACCAAACACTGCCGGACGCACTGGCCAATGCCACCCTGCTGGTTGGCTGCAGCGGCTCCGACCACCAGGTCACCAAGGCGGATTTGGCACGGTTGCGCCACGACGATTCGCCACAGTTGACCGTCATTGACCTTGCCCTCAGCCACGACTTCACGCCCGATGTCGCGGAGCTCCCCGGCGTCGAGCTGCTGACGCTTGAAACAGTGCGCCAGGCGGCCCCGGCCGAGCAGGAGGAGACCCTCGAGCAGGCGTCGACGCTGGTTGCCGAAGCCACGAACAAGTTTGAGCAGGCCCAAAATGCCCGCTCACTGGACCACGCGATCGTCGCGCTGCGCCGTCACACCATGGGCGTCCTCGACGACGAACTGGCCAAGGTGCGCAAGCAGCACGGCTGCTCGGCGGCGACGGCAGAAGTGGAATTCGCCATGCGCCGCATGGTCAAGCAGTTGCTGCATGTGCCGACCGTCCGCGCCAAGGAACTTGCGGCAGCAGGCGACACCGAGGGCTACCTCGCCGCCCTGGAGGTCCTGTACGGACTGACACCCACACCGGAATCCATCGGCGAAGCTGTTGCCGGAGCAACTCCGGAGGCCTCGGATGCCGGCACCCCCTCGGACGGTGCGCAGGGCAAGGAAGCTGCCGCCTCCTAGCTCAAGGTCCGGCCACCCTGCCGCGAGCCTCGGCCGAAAGCGTTGACACCCGTCAGCTCCGCCGACAATTCCCACAGGCCCCGGGCGAATTCGGGGTCCACCGCGTGGGCATCCACCCCCATAAAGCGGGCCAGCTCCGAGCCAGGATCGGTGGGGCCGGCAATGTCGCAGTCCTCGCAGTAGACGCCGCCGCGCCCGTCCAGGAGCGGGGACGTCCCGGCCCACACGGACGTGGCCGCACCCTGTTCCGGCGTCTTGAAGCCTTCGCGAAGCTTTCCGGAGGCATCCATCCAGCCGGCCGCCACCATTTCCTCCTGCGTCAGGTGCCGTTGCAACCCAGTCATGATGCCGCCCGGATTCACGGCAAACGCGCGCACGCCGTTCCCGGCCCCCATCGCGTCGAGCCATACGGCAAACAAGCTGTTGGCGGTTTTTGCCTGCCCGTAGGCCTGCCACTTGTCGTAGCCGTGCGTGAACTGCGGATCGTCAAAGTGGATGCCGGAACGCTTGTGCCCGGTGGAGGACAGCGCCACCACGCGCGCCCCGCCGTCGGCAAGGAGCGGCCAGAGCAGGTTCGCCAGGGTGAAGTGGCCCAGGTGGTTGGTGCCGAACTGTGCCTCCCACCCCGGGCCGACCCTGGTCTCCGGGCACGCCATGATGGCGGCGTTGTTGACCAGCAGGTCCAGCCCCTTCCCCGACTCCAGATAGGCGGCGGCGAACCGCTTTACACTCGCCTGGTCCCCCAGGTCCATGCCAACAAGCTGCACACCGCCGAGGCCGGCCGCCTCCAACACCCCGCGCGCATGGTCCACGCGGCGGGCAGGCACGGTCACGGAGGCGCCGGCACCGGCCAGCGCCCGTACGGTCTCCAGCCCCAGGCCCGAATACCCGCCGGTCACAATCACCGCCGCCCCGGAGAGGTCCGTGCCCCCGAGCACCTCCGCCGCAGGAGTGTAGTGCCCGAATCCGGAACCCAGCGGTTCCTGCGGCGTTTTTTGAATGTCCGAGCGGCCCATGGCGCGCCTCTTTCATCAGTGCCGGCCCCTCGCGCATGCGGGGAGGCCCTGAAACGAAATTTACTCCTGCGAGCCCGTTTTGTCCCGGCTTTGCCAGGCGTCGATCCCGCCCTCAAGATGGACGACGTCGGCAAAACCGGCCGCGCGCAGGCTCGCCAGGGCTTGGGCCGACCGGGTGCCCGCCTTGCAATGCAGGATCAGCGGTTTGTCCTGCGGCAGGCCCCCCAGCGCGGACCCGTCGCGGATGCCGCCCAGTGGCACCAGCACGGATCCGGGGATCCTGGCGATTTCGAACTCCACCGGCTCCCGCACGTCCACCAGCACAAAGTCATCCCCGCCCTTATCCCGGCGGGCCAGGCGGGAGGCGAGCTCATCTGCGGAGATGAGGTCGCCGTCGTCCTTGGCAGCGGGAAGCAGGCCGCAGAAGATCTCATAGTCAATCAGCTCGGTGATGGGCGCGGCGGCGGGATCCTTGGCGATCCGGATTTCACGCCAGCGGGAGGTGAGTGCGTCGAAGATCAGCAGACGGCCCAGAAGCGTCTGGCCGATTCCTGTGATGAGCTTGACCGCCTCGGTGACCATCATGGCGCCGACGGATGCGCACAGCATGCCAAACACGCCGCCCTCCGCGCAGGACGGCACGGTGCCGGGGGCCGGCGGTTCCGGGTAGAGGTCGCGGTAGTTGGGGCCGAATTTGTCCCAGAAGACGCTGACCTGGCCGTCGAAGCGCAGGATGGACCCCCACACATAGGGCTTGCCCAGGATGGCGGCGGCGTCGTTGACGAGGTAGCGGGTGGCGAAGTTGTCCGCGCCATCCAGGATGACGTCATAATCCGCGAAAAGGTCCAGGGCGTTGGAGGAGTCCAACCGGACGTTGTGGAGGACCATGTTGACGCCGGGGTTCAGCTCCAGGACGGAGTCACGGGCGGATTCCAGCTTGGTGCGGCCAATGTCATGCACGCCGTGGATGACCTGGCGCTGGAGGTTGCTCAGCTCCACGGTGTCGTCGTCGATCACACCCAGTGTGCCCACCCCGGCCGCGGCCAGGTACAGCAGTGCAGGCGATCCCAGGCCGCCTGCACCGATCACCAGGACACGCGCATTGCGCAGCCGCCGCTGGCCCTCCAGCCCGATCTCGGGGATGAGGGCGTGGCGCGAATAGCGCTCCAATTCCTCCCGGCCCAGGGGCGGGCCGGGCTCGACGAGGGGCGGCAGGGATGCAGGCAGAGCGGACTTCAAGGGCTGGATCACGGAAACCATAGTTCTTAATCTAGTCCCGTCCGCACAGGCAAGCTCATTACCGGCGGGTAGAATGTCACACAATGGCGCTGCACCAGTTTTGGGGCAACGGAAGAGAAAGGCAGCCATATGAGTGTCGAACCCTCATCCAAGGAACGGCCGGCACCACGCAGCCAGCCCAGCCGCATGCCCCGCGATGAACGCCGGGCCCAACTGCTGGCCTCAGCGCTGGAAGTCTTCGTCAACCACGGCTACCACGGGGCGGCCATGGACGAGATTGCCGAGACCGCCCAGGTCAGCAAGCCCGTGCTGTACCAGCACTTCCCGAGCAAGCGGGAGCTGTACCTGGCGCTGCTGGACGAGCACCTGCAGTCGCTGACCCAGATGCTGGTGGCGGCACTGGGATCCACCACGGACAACAAGCTGCGCGTGCAGGCCACCATGAAGGCCTACTTCACGTTCATGGCCAAGGACGACCAGGCCCACCGGCTTGTCTTTGAATCGGACCTGGTGAACGATCCCGACGTCGCCGCCCGGCTCGAGGCGTTCAACGCCACCTACGCCGACGCGATCGGTGAGGTCATTGCCGAGGACACCAAGCTGCCGCCCGTCGAGGCGATCCTGCTGGGCCGCGCACTTGCCGGAATGGCGCAGGTCAGCGCCCGCTTCTGGCTCGAGGCGAAGGGCGACCTGGACATCGATGTGGCCAGCGACCTCGTCTACCGTTTAGCTTGGCGCGGAATTAGCCGCTTCCCCAAGGAATCCTGACCGCCTGCCACTAGGGTGGTTGATACATACTTATTGCTCTCATCCAAGGAGAAAACTGTGGAAATCAAGATCGGTGTCCAGCACATCAGCCGTGAAATTGTCCTTGAAACTGAACTGGGCGCCGACGAAGTTGCGGTCCTGGTCTCAGAGGCGCTCGCCAAGGGCACGGAGCTGCGTCTTAAAGACGAAAAGGGCCGCCTGGTGATTGTTCCCGGAAACGCCCTCGGGTACGTTGAATTGGGCGGCGACAAGCCCCGCAGCGTGGGCTTCGGCGCACTCTAGGCCCGCCCGCCCACCGCTGCACTTCAAGGAACTACGCGACACGATTCACACAAGGGACGGAACATCTTCATGGTTGCATTGGTCATTATTGCCCTGACTGCCGGCGCCTTTGGCGCCCTCGCCTGGGCCGTTGACAAGTACCGCTACACCTTCGGCGCGGTGCTGCCGGCCGGTGGCGCCGTGGTGGCAGCCCTTCTTGTCTGGATCATCACCATGGCCGTGGGTCTGGACGGCAGCCCCGCCACCGCCTGGATCCCGTGGATCCTGTCCATGGTGATTGGCGGTGCCGCAGCATGGGCCACGGCCGGTTTTGTGGGCCGCACCCGCCACAACCGGCAGATTGAGCGCAGCAACCAGATCTTGCAGATCCACTAGGCACGACGGCGGGACGCCGACACCGCGTCCGGCCCGCCCCACGCATTGCGTTGCCAAGGCGATGCCCGTGCGGGGGTGCCAGCGGCGGACTGTGTGCAGAACCCTCCGGGGTCCTGCACACAGCTGTTTACGGGGCAGCCGGATGCTTCGCGGACAGCCTGACCGCCGTGTGGCCGCCCGATTCGTTGTGCGCTGTCTTGGGCCGCAAAATGGAGTGCAGCTGCCATGCCAAATGCGGCTTCGGACAGCGCACAATAAAGCAGGCGACGAGTGATGCTTTTTTCCTGGTGCTCGGGGCACTTCGAGCCACCAATTTCCTGCCACCGGAGCATCAGATGCGCCCATTGCTGGCGGTGGGCGTCCAGACAGCGCACTGCTTCCTGTCGCGGGGGGCCGTCAGGCGTTGCGTCCCTCTTCGGTGCAGATGCACAGCCGGTTTCCCTGCGCATCCGTGGCGACCACGAATTGCGGCGCGTTGGAGCGGTCCAGCACGGCGCCGGCGGCTTCCACCTCGGCCAGCACGCGCTGCGCCTCGCTGGCCGGCACGTGGATGTCAAAGTGGAAACGGTTGGCGTTGGGCGTCTGCGTCTGCTGGAACCACAAGGTGGGCAGCCGCCCTGCAGGGTCCCGCAGCTCGTCCGGCTCCGCGGCCTTGAATCCGAGTGCGGCAGCCCACACCGGGGCCACGGCCGTGTAGTCGGCGGTGTCCATGGCAATCTCCACGGCGCGCAGCAGCTCCGGCCGGGACACCGCGCCGGCCTTCGCGGCAGACGCCGAAATGCCCCGTGCCAGGGACACATCCCGTGCGCTGACCTTGTTGCCGGCGTCGTGCGAGGACAACACCACAAACAAGGTGTCGTAGCGCCAGTCGACATCCGGGTGGTGGTTCGCCGCCTGGGCGAGCGCCCCGATGGCGGCGAACAAGTCCAAGGCGCCGGCCGACGTCGGACATTTCAGTGCCGCCGACAGCCCACCCATGCGAAACCTCCAGTCGGGCAGTTCCGCCAGCGCTTCATCGATGTCCGGCCGGGTCAATGTGTCCTGCGCACCCATGGCACGCTCCTTTGCGATTGCCGATCACGAGGCTGCCCGCGCCATGGTTTGCGGGGCAGTCTTTACAGGTCGGGGCGGCCGTTCATCGCGGAGGAGGCCAGCGCGTGGGCCCGCTTGGGGATGCGTCCACCCTGTGCTGCCAGTCTGCCACCGATGACAGCGTGTTTGAAGGCTTCCGCCATGACTACCGGGTTTTGTGCGCGGGTGACGGCGGTGGCCAGGAGGACGGCGTCGCAGCCCAGCTCCATGGCCAGTGCGGCGTCGGAGGCGATGCCGATGCCGGCGTCGAGCACCACGGGAACGGAGGCGCGGGAGACGATCAGCTCGATGTTGTGCGGGTTTAGGATGCCCAGCCCGGTGCCGATCGGGGCTCCCAACGGCATGACGGCGGCGGCGCCGAGCTGTTCCAGGCGCAGGGCCAGGACGGGGTCGTCGTTCGTGTAGGCGAAGACCTTGAAGCCGCTGTTGACGAGTTGCTCGGTGGCTTCGGCAAGCTCCAGCGCGTCGGGCAGCAGCGTGTGCTCGTCGGCGATGACTTCCAGTTTCACCCAATCCGTCTCGAGTGCCTCGCGGGCAAGCTCCGCCGTCATGACGGCTTCGCGGGCGGTGAAGCAGCCGGCCGTGTTGGGCAGGATGCGGATGTTGTTCTCCAGCAACAGCTTGAACAGGTTCGTTCCGCCGCCGGCCGCCTCGTCCACGGAGTAGCGGCGCATGGCCACGGTGGTCAGCTCGGTGCCGGAGGCAATGAGGGCTGCACCCAGTCCGGACAGGCTCGGCGCGCCGCCGGTGCCCATGATGAGCCGGGAATTCAGTGCCACCCCGTCGATCACCAGGGCGTCGTTGCGGGTCAGGGTTTCAGTCATGGCATTCACTTTCGGTTGCGGGGCGGGGCAGGGCGGCAGCTTCGGGCATGGGGCCTCAGCCACCCTGCACGGCTGTGACGATTTCCAGCTCGTCCCGATCCTCCACAGCGGTGGCGGCCCATTGGCTGCGCGGCACCACGGCGGCGTTGCGGGCAACGGCGACACCCAGCCGTCCGCCGTCGGCCGCCTGGCCGGAGGGCAAAAGCACCCGGCCCGTGGTGGCGGTGACAAGGTCGGCAACAGTGGTGCCCGCAGGAAGGGATTCGGTGGTGCCGTTGAGTGAGATGGTGTGCATGGGATCTCCTACGCGGTGGGGCCGGCGTGCGCCGGGCGGATGGTGGGCGAGAAGCGGTCAGGGCGGAAGTTGGTCCAGGCCAGGTCGGTGATGCCGCCCAGCAGCTGGCGGACGATGTGCGCGGCAATCGGGGTCAACAGCACGCCGTGCCGGAAGAAGCCGGTGGCGATGATGAGCCCGGGAATGTCCTTCCCCGAGGCAGCGGCCACACGGCCCAGCAGCGGCGCGTTGTCCGGCGTTCCGGGACGGGCGCGGGCGGTGGATTCAAGCAGTTCCAGCTCGGCGACGGCAGGCAGCAGCACCTGGGCGTCGCGCAGCAGCTGGTGCACTCCCCCGGCGCTGACCCCCGGGTTGTGGTCCTCGCGGCTGGTCGCGCCAATCACCACGGTTCCGTCCTCGCGCGGCACGATGTACACCGGCAGCCCGCGCACGAGCCCGCGGATGGTCGCCGTGGTCAACGGCCTCAGGTGTTCGGGCACGCGCAGGCGGAGGATGTCCCCGTGCACCGGCCGCAGCGGCAGCTCGAGCCCCTCCGGCAGCTTGCGGAGGCTCCGGGCGGCCAGTCCATTGGCCACCACCACCTCCCGGGCGCGGATCTCCGTGCCGTTGCCAAGCACGACGCCGGCCACCCGGCCCGGCCTTTCGGCTCCCCCGCCGCCGGGGTGCTGGGCCGCGGCTCCCGGGCAACCCTCCCACAGAAGGCCGGCGGCGGCCTGGGCGATGAACGGATCTGCGTCCCCGCGCGCGGCGGCGACCCCGGACAGCCTGTGCCGGAGCGCGGCTGCCGCACCGCGGGGGTCCACCTGGTGGTCGGAGGCGATCCTGTAGGCGCAGGAGATGTGTGGGCCCACCAGGGGTTCGGCGGCCCGGGCAGCCCTGATCGTCAGCTGCTCAACGTCCAGGCCATTCTGCGCCTGCACCTCGCGCAGGTCTGCCAGGGCATCGCGGTCCCCAGCGTCGGCACCCAGCACAAGGGTCGGCGTCGTGCGGAATCCGGTGCCCGGAACGCCGGGGCCCACAAGGGATGCGGCAAAGCCGGGCCATCGCGCGGAGGAGGCGAGCGTCAGGTCCAGGAGGTCCTCTTCCTGGTAGTGGAGCTCGCTGACGGGAGCCAGCATGCCGGCTGCTGCGAAGGTGGCGCCGGTGGCGGGTGCGGGGTCGATGACCACCACCGACCGGCCAGCGCACTGGGCTTCCCAGGCGATGCCCAGCCCCACGATGCCCCCGCCAATGACCGCAACGTCGGGCACGGGCAGCCCGACGGGGGCGTCGTGTTCAGCGGTGTCCCCGGGTGTTGGGGTTTCGGGGGCATTTTCCCTGGGCATGGTGGGTGCCACAATGTTCTCCTTCCCTACGCCGGCATGATCCGGATCAGGTTCCACGCCCGTGAGGCGTTGTCGGTCGGCGCAGTCGGCGCCCTCTCAGCCAGCTTCACTGGCTCCCGCGGTACTGCACTAGTCTATGAGACATGCCCCAGACTTCTGCCATCCATGACGCCACACCTGACTCCGCAACTCCTGCACCGGCGCCCGCCCTCGCCTCAGCACGCCTCTATTTGTGCACGGATTCCCGCGCCGAACAGGGCGATTTCGCCGATTTCCTGCGGGCGGCCTACGCCGGCGGAGTGGATGTCATCCAGCTGCGCGACAAGAACATCGAGGCCGCCGAGGAGCTCGAAAAGCTCGAGGTGCTGCGCTCCGTCGCTGAAGAGTTTGGCAAATTGTGGGCTGTGAATGACCGTGCCGACATCGCCCTGCTCAGCGGAGCGCCCGTGTTCCATGTGGGCCAGAAGGACCTGCCGTTGCCGGCCGCCCGCTCGCTCGTGGGGACCGATGTTTCGCTGGGGCTGTCCTGCCACGACCCCGCCCAGGCCACTGCCGCCGCCGCCTCCGGTGCCGACTACTTCTGCGTGGGCCCGCTGTGGGCCACACCCACCAAGCCGGGCCGGGCCGCCGTCGGGCTCTCCATGGTGGAGCATGCGGCTGCCCTGGCCACAGACAAGCCGTGGTTCGCGATTGGCGGGGTGGATTTGTCCACGGTTGACCAGGTGGTCGACGCCGGCGCCTCCCGGATTGTGGTTGTCCGCGCCATCACCCATGCTGAAGATCCGACGGCGGCTGCCCAGGCACTGCTGTCCCGCCTGCCTGCGCTTGGGTAGGGTTCCGAACGGCCTGGGCAATCGCGCAACCCGTGAAAGGCACCGCGTGAAACAAGCGCACGCATCCCGCGCCGCCATCGCGGCCGCGGCCCTCCCGTTGGTTCTGGGCACGTATGCCGTGTTTGTGGTCTCGGCCCAATATGCGGGGCTGGGGCTGGTTGGCTCCTACCGGGCATTCCAGGGCGGGTCGAACGTTGGAAACGTCGTTTCCTTCGTCGTGTGGTGGGGGCTCTCTGCGTTGACATGCCTGGTGCTGGTGCACCTGGTCCGGCGCCGGGAGCCGCTGAACTTTGCCAAGGCCGCAGCCCTTGTGCTGGCGGCCTACGGGGTCCCGGCCGTTCTGTCCTTGCTCCCGGACACCGCCATGGGCTTCGCGGTATCCCACGTGCGGGCCTTCACGGACGAGACCGTGTTGCATTCGGGCATTGCCACTTTCCTGGTTGTCAGCGGCGCGGCTTCACTGGCCGCAGCCGCCGTCCTGTTTGGTGTCGGCATGTTTCAGGCCAGTCGCCGTGCGGCCCGGTGGACCGGCATCCCCCAGCCCTGACAGAGCGTGCTCTGTGTGAGCCGGGGCCGGCGAGCGGGCATCGCCGGCGGCATCTTGGCACAGTTCTCGGACCCGCGCCCCTATGCTGGGAGGACAGCACCTCCCGGCACAAAGGAGCACGATGAGCACCTCACTGACCTTCCGGCACCTGTTCGGTCCCGGACCCAGCAACTGCTATCCGGAGGCCAGTGCCGCCCTGGGACATCCGATCCTGGGCCACCTGGACCCGCTGTTCATTGACATGATGGATGGTGCCTGTGAGGGTCTGCGCCAGGTTTGGGGAACCGGCAATGCCCGGACCCTGCCTGTGAGCGGCACGGGATCCGCGGGCATGGAGGCTGCCTTCGTGAACTCGGTGGGTCCCGGCGATGTGGCCGTGGTGGCCGTGAACGGACTTTTTGGCGTGCGCATGTGCGAGGTGGCCCGCCGTGCCGGCGCCGAGGTGGTCCGGGTGGACCACGAGTGGGGCCGGCCAATTGACCCCGAGCGGGTGGCCTCCGCCCACCCCAACCCCAAGGTCATCGCTGCCGTCCACGCCGAGACCTCCACCGGCGTGCTGTCCGACATCGCCGCGCTCGGCCGGCTCAAGGGCGATGCGCTGCTGCTGGTCGACGCCGTCACCTCAATCGGCGGCCTGGAACTGCTGGCCGACGACTGGGGCATCGACATTGGCTATGCCGGAACGCAGAAGTGCCTGGGCGTGGCGCCCGGCCTGTCTCCCTTCACCATTTCCGACGCCGCCTTTGAACGCCGCATCAAGGACCCGCAGTCCTGGTACCTGGACCTGGGCCTGCTGGGCGGATATGTCGGTGCTGCGGGCGGCAGCAAGCGCACCTACCACCACACCGCGCCGGTGGCCATGGTGGCCAGCCTCGCCGCAGGTCTCGACCGGGTCCTGGCCGAAGGGCTCGACGCCGTCCAGACCCGCCACGCGGCTGCAGGCCTTGCACTCCAGAACGGGTTGCAGGACATGGGCCTGGAACTGTTCGCCGAAGAAGGCTCACGGCTGCCCAGCCTGACCACCGTCAAGGTGCCCGAGGGCATCGATTCGGCGGCCGTCCGGGCCTACCTTTTGGAGCGCTTCAGTTTGGAAATTGGTGCCGGTGCCGGTGAGTTTGCCTCGTCCGTATGGCGGATCGGCATGATGGGCCCCAACGCCAACCCTGCCTCCGTCGTCCTGGTACTCGGCGCCCTTGGGGAAGCCATCGCCAAGGCCTGAGCGCCACGCCGGCCATGGGGCTTGTGCCGGTGACGGCGCCGTCCTCGCGCAGCTGCCACAGCGGCGCACCGTTGGCGGCCTCCGTCATGTTCAGAAGTCGTCTGCACAAATTTCAGCACTTGTCTGCATTGCCTGGAAATGCCCGTAGGCAGAAACTCGTTCGGGACGCCGTGTCTGGCTTCGCAGTTTTTGTGTGCTCAGGCCGTTGGAGGTGACCGATCCTGTAGCCTCGGGTGAGACTGCCATTGGGGAGAAAAATGAAAAGCAAATCACTTTCGCTCGTTGCCGCGGCCGGCATTACTATTCTTCTGCTTAGTGGCTGTTCTGGGCAGACAGGGCTCAGGGCACTGGACACAGAGGCCACACCCGCTGACACGTTGCCTGCGGGCGTCAATTTGTCGGCGGAAGTGAATAGGGATAGTTCTCGCCTGCTTGCCACCGAGGAGGGTGTGCGATTCTTTGGTGTCCAAAGTGACGATGCCAGGACGACCTGCGTGGCGGTTGTTCCGCCCGGCGAGTCTCCTGATTGGCAGGTAGGTTGTGGAGACACAAGAATCAGTGGTGAAATCCTTAGAATGTCGTCGTTGAGCGTGGGGTATTCAACCATCCTTTTAGGTGATGACGCCGACATCGGGAACTAGAGCCGGGCTGGACCAAGATCGCAGACAACATCCTCATCTCCGATCACTGAGGGTCCGCAAACGGCTATTTCTTTGCACCCAAGGGCAGAACGGCGGATCCCGTGTCCACGAGGGAACCCTGACCGGGGCTATGTCTTGTCGGTTGCCAGGTCTCAGGCGCCTGAGTATCCACAGCGTATTTCTGGTTAGTGGATCGGGTCTAGACGGGTTCAAAATTTCCGAGGTGGTAGAAGTCGCTTACACCCTGCAAAAACTGAATGATCGTCTCTAACTCACGACGATCGAAGGTTCGCGTCAATGCGTCGAACTCATCATCGGCGCGGCCGTAGAGAACCTGAAGAGGTGCGATTCTCTCAGGCATCAATTCGGGCACCGTCTTGCGCCGATCGGTCGCATCAGTCGTCCGACGAAGGTAGCCTGCAGCCTCCAAGCGGTCGACGAGCTTGGTCACGGTGCTGGTCGGCATCCCAGTGACCTCGCTGATCTGGCGCGGGGTTCGCAAATCCTCGCGCAGCACCGAATTAGGCGTCAAGCGCAGGTACTGGATCGACCTAACAGACATCCACTGCGATCAAGCCGGCGAGGAATCAAACCACAGCGGAAGCACTCGTGTGTAGCCCTCTGACGGGATGGTCGTAGGAATCCTAAGGATTCGCATTTCTTAGTCTTCTGGTGGCTGTTTCGCTTGCAACAGCAACCCCACGCCGCCGGTAAAGCTGGTCGTATGAAATTTCGCTGCCCTGGCAACTTCAGCGAACCCCCATTGACGATGAAGATCGATCGATGCCTGGTTGGTTGGGTTGACGATATACCAAGCCGAATCTGCGCGTGCCCAGATCCAGTCCAATCGCACTTGAGTCAATGCGCGGGCTATCCCGTGGCGCCTGAACTCGGGGAGTACTGTAACTCCGCCCAAGTAGTGCCCACCGGGCGCCTGTCCGTCGGCGAACGACCAGAAGTGAGTCTTGCCCCACCCGACAAGGCTGCCATCGACGGATGCGACAACGACCATTCGGTTGTCGTCAAGAATTGCCGCGGCAAAGGCCACAACGTCAGCAGGCGAACGGCCCGCTTTGGTGTCGATGTCACGGATCGCATCGATGTCACCGCTCGTGGCCAGTCTGACGTCCACTGGCCCAGCCAACAATGTGCCATCTGGACGTTGGTGGGGTAAGTACTCAGCAAACCCGCTGCCTGTCATCCTTCGATCCGCTCCTCACTCTTAGCCTGTTTTCAAGTATCGCCGAACTCTCAGTGCCGCCAATCAAAAAGGGCTCGCGAATCGTCGTCACCGCCCACTCGAGGAACACTAACCGGGACAGAATTGTTGCGTGATGCTGTCGGTGCCTTGATTCTTGGCAAAAAATTGGCCTTGGAGTTCAACCCAAGACCGTGACCAACCATGCCAAATACCCCATGGTCACAACCCCGGTCGCCACTGCGATTATCTGCCGAGGAGGCAATCCGTGTCGTAGCGCCATGGGCCACGTTCCCCATGCTGCGCCTGCCAACACGGCCAGAACCGAGACTAAGCCGATTAATGTTGCCCAGGATTCCTCCCCGTCGTTCGACGTCGGATCACCAACCCAGATCCCCAGTTTCCCACCCAACGCTTGGACACCAAAGCCCAAGAACAGTGCTGGGACTAACAACAGCACAGCAGCACCGGCATAGATGAGCACCAGGTAGACGATCCCCAGCAACTTCTTGTCCCGACGTGTTGGGATATTGGTTTCAGCCTCCATGATCTGAATCATTCCACAGACTTCGCCGTGGACCTCGTCGGATGCACTCATGCCAGATGGAGTCAGCCAACACGGCATCGTTGGGCCGAAAATGCATGAACAAGTTTGCTTGGATGCCTCTTGGGCTGTCCCTTAGTCGAACCCTTGCCGGCGCTGCATTTGCTTGGGGAGGCGAACCCATTTGTTGGGAGCAGCGCGTCCGGGCAATCAAGGCAACTTCATTCTTGGTAGCCTCAAGCAGAAGCTGAATGTACCAGCAGAGCATCATCCAATTGTCTTTGAACTTGGGAGAAGAATGATCAGCGTTTTGGTGGGATGTTCGGTAGCGCCGACGAATCTCGACGAGGCTCTCCACGTCTATCGGGAGTTGGCTGCCGCCACTCTTAGAGAGCCCGGATGCGTAAGCTACGAGCTCCTTCAGCTTCGCGATGATCCTTGTGAATTAATGCTTGCGGAACGATGGCTCTCGCAAGAGCATCTGGACGCGCACACACGAACAGATCATTTCCTTGAAGCCATGCACAAGCTCGAAACTCTGGAGACGGCTGCGCCAGCGCTGATCTACACCAGAGCGGTCTAGTCCAGGAAGCCACCGACGGTTGCTGCCATTGCGTGCATATGGTGGGCACAGTATGGGGTCAGCCCGCAGCACCAACCTCTACCGGACGGCTGAAACCACCCCGGGCCGGATGATCTGTGGCGAATCGAAGTCAGAGTTGTCCACGACGAACGTGGCGCGTTCCCAGGGTCGTGCAGCTTCGAAGTAGAGTCGCTGTCCCCCGATGTAACGGCGCATCATGGGGTGTTCGGGGTCGGGGTGGCTGCCGTTCCGAATAGCCATTCGCGCAGCGGTTTCGGTGAAGGGAACGTCCAGGAACACCGATGCATCCCAGTGGGAGGCGAGTTCATCGCGGTGCAGGAACATGCCTTCCACCACTACCAATGCATCCGACGGCGCCCAGCGGGCCTCCATCTGTGCCATTCCGTCGGTCTCCGGGTCGTAGGATGCCGGCGAGTACCAGCCGTCCCCGTGCGGGCCGAGGCTTGCGAGCAATTGTTCATAGAAAGCTGCGTAGTTGTAGGTGTCTTCCCAGAATCCTTCGGGGGAAGTGCGGCCTTTGGCATGCCTGACGGGTGGGGGGTTCAGGAAGTCGTCCATGTGGATGACGATCACTGGTCGACCATGGATCTCGTTCACCAGGTTGGCGGCGAAGGATGTCTTGCCGCTGCCGTCGACGCCGTCGATTGCCACCAATCGGCGACCGGGCCCGATGGCGCTGAGAATGTCGTTTGCCAGTGCTCGCATGAACTTTTCCATAGTGCCATTTTCCATGACGTGGCCGTTAGCCAGTGACCGATGGCGGAACACTCACTGGGACGGCCTGCAGCACACAAGACCTCCCTCATCATTAGCAGCCCAGCCATGGTCGAAAGTGACAAGCGCACTCGACACGGTATTGCGTGTAAAGCACGCTTGTCATATGAAATCCGAGATAAGAGTTAGGCATCAAGGCGCTGGCCTTTCCCAAGCCTCACTAGGTGAGGCTTGGGCGTTTCTCGCCAGACCATAAACGCCATTGAGACAGGGCGCCATGACCCTTCCTTGGTCCTTGCCGTTCGTCTAGCCCGATACTTTGGGTCCACCGGTGAGGAAGTGTTTCACATTGCAGACCACTCACCGTTCGCCCGTCTCGTCCACAAACGTCGTGCTGGTCAGCACCCTCTTGGCTGGAGCAATTGCCGCCGCACTCACACAAAATTGGTTCGGTGCAATTCTGTTGCTTGCCGGCGGCCTATTCGGACTGAGCGCCGCACTGTACGCGCACCGACCAAACTCTCGCGACATCACTCGCCTCAATGCTATTGAATACCGTGACGAACGAGACCGCGCCCTTGCAACGCAAGGGTTTGCAGCTGTCGGCGCTGCAGCCCGGATATTCACCGTTCTCGAGGTCGTGCTCGCCATGGTCTTTTTCAACCAGCTTGTTGCAATGGCCTGCTCACAACTGCTTGGCCTGTGCATCGTCTGGGGCATTGCGAACTCAAATGCCGTGGAACGAAGCTGAATCAACCCGCCCGTAATCCGGCCTCTCACCGGCCTAACAGGCTCCTGAGCTGCATCATTGTAAATTCCAGCCCACCACCGTCCCGTATGACCCGTCCAGTGAAGTGGACAGTGATGGGGCGGACGCCATACGACACACCATTTCTCATGTCCAAGATACTGATCGGCTGTGCGTGACCACCGAAGCGCAAGACGCCATTGCCCTGCGTGACGCCTAGCTGCACTTGAGAAGAGTTGTGCAGACGAGTGTTGAAAATGGCTGCCTCGCTGGCGCATGTCCGACGTCGTCCGCAGCTTTGGGCTCCGAAAGGAACGGATCTGTGAGCAGGATACCTGGCCGGTTTCTTGCTTGCCTACAGGCCCACGGCCTCCCCCAAGGCAGACAGCTGGAGTTCAAAGAGTGCAGCAGGGTCGCCAAACGTCCCGGGGCCGTACTGGCCAAAGACCTCGAAACTGACCATTCCAAACAATGCAGCCCAGACCATGACCCCGCGGGCCAGAAAGGCATCCGGAAGCGAGATTCCCATCTCGGCGCGGATGGCCGCAAAGCTGTCCTCCAACGCGGCGGGAATAGCCGAACCAGGCAAATCGTCGCGGCCGGCCGCGCCATGTGCCCCGTCCAGGATGTGCACCAGCCGGACCACCACCCGAGTTCCGGGGCCCGTGGTCTGCTCCGCTGGCGCCTCGTAGCCGGGAACCGGCGAGCCGAACAGCAGTCCGTAGCGGGCGGGCTCGGCCAGGGCCCACGACCGCACGGCCCGGCTCAACGCCCGAAACTGCGCACTAAAATCATCCGAGGCAACTCCCGCCAGGGCACCGTCCACCGCATCGCCCAGGTCTGTGTAGCCGTCAACCACCAGCAGCGTCAGCAGTTCGTCGCGGCTCTTGACATATCTGTAGACAGCGGAGGACACCACGCCAAGGTCGCGCGCCACGGCACGCAGCGACAGTCCGGCGGCCCCGTGGACGGCCAGGTGGCTGCGGCCTATGGACAGGATCTCATTCATGGTTTGTGCCCGTGCACGTTCCCGCGGTGTTTGAGTCATGGACCCATTTTTGATCAATTCAAGATCACCGTCAACTTAAGTGAGCACCGCTCTTGACGCGCCATCCGAGGTATCGCATAGTTAATGAGAGAGCACTGCTCACAAGCCACCCATCCGTCCCACCATATGAAGCGAGCACACCATGAATCACATCAAGATCGTCACCGGCGCCGGCCCTGTCGGCTGGACGGTTGCCAGCCAGCTGGCGGAGGCGGGCCACCGTGTCCGCGTCCTGACCCGGTCGGGCACGGGACCGGCCCACCCGCTGGTTGAGCGGATCCGCGCAGACGCCGGCAATCCGGCAGAACTGGCTCCCGCCTTGGCCGGGGCCGATGCGGTGTTCCACTGCATCCACGGCTCGCGGTACAGCGCGGATGTGTGGCGCCGGGAGCTTCCCGGAGCCGAGCGGGTCGTGCTCACGGCGGCAGGCAACGCGGGCGCCGTCGTGATTTTTCCGGAGAGCCTCTATTCCTACAGCAGCCCGGAAGAGGTCATGGCACAGGACAGTCCGCGGCTGGCGGCAGGCGGAAAGCGCGGCGTGCGCACCGAGTTGCTGGCAAGGAGGGCCGCATCTGACACGCCGACGGTGAGCGTCGTGGCGTCGGACTTTTTTGGCCCGCGGGTGCGCAACGCCCATGCCGGCGACCGCATGGTTCCGCTGGTCCTTGAAGGCAGAAGGGTGCAGGTGCTGGGCAGCCTGAACATGCCGCACTCGTTCACGTACGTGCCGGACCTGGCCGCGGCGATGATCCGCGCCGCCGAACTCCCGCAGCTATGGAACTCAGTCCTGCATGCGCCCACCAACCCGGCGGCCACCCAGCGGGAGATGGCAGCGGCATTCGCGGCTGCGGCGGGGGTTCCTGCGCCGAAGGTGGCGGCCATCCCCGGCTGGACGTTGCGGGCCGCCGGGATATTTTCCGCCGACATGCGGGAGCTTGCCGAGCTGCTGTACCAATTCCAGGCACCGTTCATCATGGACTCGACCGCGAGCGAGGAACTGCTGGGGCTGGCACCCACCCCGCTGGAGGCCGCCGCCCGGGAGACCGTCCAATGGTGGCGCAGCAACGCCTAGAGTTCACCGGGTGGAGTCCCCAGGCCCTGCCATCAGCAGCGAATACCCGACCCTTCGCCGGCCCGATGCAGACACCCGCGGGCACATTGCAGCCCGGGGACCGGCGCCAGCTCCGCGGCGTCAGTCCCCGGGACGTTCCGCATTCAGGGCAATCTTGCGCAGCAAGGCCGCCAGCTGCTCCCGTTCGCTGAGGGTCAGCCCGGCCAGCATCTCACGGTCGCGCTCCAAAAAGCGCGGAAACTCCTGGTCCACCAATTCCTCCCCGCGCGCGGTCAGCCGCATCAAGACCACGCGGCCGTCTCGTTCCCAGGGCAGGCGCTCAATCAGTCCACGTTTGGCCAGCCGGTCCGCGTTTTTGGTGGTTGATGCACCGCTGAGCATTGTCGCCGCCGTGACTTCGCTGGCACGCAGGGGCCCGCCGCTGCGTGCCAGCGTGCACAGCACGTCGAATTCAGCGCGTGTCAGGCCCTCGGGCGCCAGGTGGCGCTCCGTACGGTGGTTGGCCAGTGCCCCGATCCGGGCAATCCGCCCCACCACTTCGATGCTGGCCACGTCCAGGTCCGGACGCGCCTGCGCCCAACCCCGGCGGGCCCGGTCAACGAAGTCCCCCGCCCCTGCTTCTGCACTCATGGATCCAAGCCTAGCGGCCGAGGGGCCCGCTGCGAGCGTGCGAGCTGCGGGAGGACAGCAGGCGCTAGAGATAACACTCACATCCTTCATATCTATTTTACTAGTAAAATACTTTGTATGATGAAGTCATGATCCATTCCTCCCGATTCCGCCATTCCGCAACAGCCCTGGCCCATTCCGTCTCGCCCTCCGCATGGCGCAACTCCTTTGCCGTGCGCCCGGCCGATGCAATCTTCGCCCCCGCCATCAAAGTTGGCATCGCCGCGAGCCTGGTTCTTGTTGCGGGTGGCCTGACGGGGCAGGAACAGCTGGCAGGCGTCGCCTCCCTCGGCGCCCTGACCAGCGCCTTTGGCCGGTACCAGCCGTATCGGCGCCTGGCGCCCATGCTCGCAATCGTTGCCGCGGCCATGCTCGCTGCGGTGGGAATCGGCGCACTGCTGGGGAGCACCGGCACACCCATGGCGATGCAGATCGTGATCTTGTCGGTCATCGCGGGCGTGGCGGCACACGTTTTTTCGGCGTTCCGGATCACCGGCCCCGGCGCCGTCATCCTGGTTTTCGCCGCTGCCGCCGGTTCCGGCTACGCCCACGCACCTGGTGAGATTCCCAGGGTCCTCGCCGCCATGGGCATGGGAGCGGCCGTCGGCTGGCTCGTTGCAATGGCACCGGTGCTGCTGGTTCCCCTGGGCCCGGCCCGCCTTTCCGTGGCACGGGCCATTGCTGCCGTGGTGCGCCTTGGCCTGGAAGCTCCCCGGGGGACGGGCGACAACGACGCCCACCTCGGTGCGGCCCGTTCGGCCGTCCAGGGGGCACGCGAATCGGTTGCACTTAGCGCCATGCGCCCGCGCCGAGGGGGATCGCGGACGCAGCGCCTGCAAAACGATGCCGCCCAGCTGAACCTGCTGCTGGATGAGGCCGCGGCCGCCCTGGAAATGGCGGGCAGCTCCGACACCGATTCCCTTGCGGCAGCCCTGCTGCAGCTGTCACGTCACGAGGCACATTTGCGTTCCCTGCGCAGAAGCCCGTCCGTGGCGACTGCCCCGGATTCGGCCCCCGTTTCCCAGTTCGCAGCACCTCCACGTTTCTGGGCGCCAGCCCGTGCAGGGCTCCGGTCCTCCAGCAGCGCCAGCCAGGCCGTGCGCATGGCCGCGGCCGCGGTGCTCGCCGGCTGGGCCGCCGCCTGGCTCGGACTCGACCATCCGCTCTGGGCAACCATGGGCGCTGTCGCTGCCCTGCAAGGCATGAATTACGCCATCACCGTTCAGCGCAGCATTCAGCGCCTTGTCGGCAATGTGGCAGGCGCGGCCGTCGCCATGGTGCTGCTGTCGATGTCGCTGGGGTTTTGGCCGTCGGTGGCGTTCGTGATCGCGTTCCAGGTCTTGGCAGAGTTGCTGGTCCTCAAGAACTACACCTTGACCACCATCGCCGTCACCCCCATGGCATTGATCATGACCGGTCTCGGCTCACACCTGGGTCCGGACGCCGCGTTCAGCCGCGTCGCCGACACCCTGGTCGGCGTGGTCATCGGCACGCTCGTGGCTGCCTTGAGCATTTCCATGGCCGACCGACACCACCTGCCCGCAGGTTCACTGTCTGGCGAACGCGGGGCGGAAACCGCCTAAGAAATCACGACTTGCAGAGGCAGAACGGGTGCCCGGCGGGGTCCAGGAACACCCGAAATGTCACACCGGGCTGCAATTCGGCCTTGACGGCACCCAACCGCAACACCGCGGCCTCGCCAGCGTCGAGGTCATCGACCACCACGTCCAGGTGCATCTGCTGCGGGTGGTCCTGTCCCGGCCACACGGGCGCCCGGTAGCCGGCAACCTGCTGGAAGGAAATGCAGCTGCTGCCGTCGTCGGGCCGGAGGTCCACCCAGCCGTCCTCCGCCGTCGCGGACCAGCCCAGAAGCGAACCATAGAACTCCGCCAGCAGGCCCGCGTCGGGACAGTCAATGACAAATGTGGGTTTCCGCGCAATGGCCATGCGGCAACGCTACTCCTGTGAACCGCCAAGTTCCATGGCACCGGCCAGCAATTCGAAGCTGCGGATACGGGCGCCGGTGTCCGTGATCTGAGATGCCACGATGAGTTCATCGGCGTCGGCCTGCACGGCAAATTCGTCCAGGTACGACCGCACCACGGAGGGCGTGCCCACGGCCGCGTAGCGGAACATGTTCTGCACTTGCTGCCCGGCAGGGGAATCCAGCAGCAGGTCCGACTCCGCATCGCTGAAGGTTTGGCCGCGCCCCACCAGGGCACCGACCATGCGCCGCCGGGCCTTCAACTGGAGCTCGTCCGCGGCAGGCTGGGTGTCGGCCACGATGGCATTGACCCCGGCAATCACGTAGGGTTCGGCCAGCGCGGCGGATGGCTTGAACTCGCGGCGGTAGATGCGCACGGCATCCTCGAGCGCCTGTGGCGCAAAGTGCGAGGCGAAGGAGTACGGCAGGCCCAAGGCGGCGGCCAGGCGTGCGCCGAACAGGGAGGATCCCAGGATGTACAGCGGCACGTTGGTGTCCTTGCCCGGGTAGGCGTTGATGCCCGGAATCAGGGAGGCGCCGGCAAAATAGCCCTGTAATTCCTGGACGTCCTGCGGGAAGGTGTCAGCCGCGGACGGGTCGCGGCGCAGCGCCCGCATGGTTGCCTGGTCACTGCCGGGCGCGCGTCCCAGCCCCAAATCAATGCGTCCCGGATGCAGCGTCTCCAAGGTTCCAAACTGCTCGGCGATCTGCAGGGGAGAGTGGTTCGGCAGCATGATCCCGCCGGCGCCGAGCCGGATCGAGGAGGTGTGCGCCGCGACGTGGGCAATCAGCACGCTCGTGGCCGACGATGCGATTGAGGGCATGTTGTGGTGCTCGGCGAACCAGATCCGCCTATACCCCCATCCCTCGGCCTTCTGCGCCAACTCCACCGAGGAGCGCAGGCTGGCGGCAATGCCGTCCTCGCCAATATGGGCAAGGTCAAGGATGGAAATGGGGAGCGTCATGGGTGGTGCCTTTCGAGTAGTCTCACTTGCGCCAACCCCGCCGCGCCGCAGGATATTTCCTCCCGTGTCGGCCCTCACCAATTCCCTGGCCACGGGCGACGGACCGCGCCACGGCGATTGCCGCCAGCCGGACATCCCGGTTCAGGCGACAGTTGCGCCGGCCTCGACATGCAGCCGGTCAATGGCCGCCAGTGCCGCGGCCCGCCCGGCCCGGTTCGCTCCAAGGGTTGAGGCAGAGGCGCCGTAGCCCACCATGAGCAGGCGCGGCTCTCGCGCAACCTTCACCCCGTCCATGACGATTCCGCCGCCGGGTTCGCGCAGCTTCAGCAGGGCCAGGTGGTCCAGGGCTGCCCGAAAGCCGGTGGCCCACAGAATGACATCGGCATTAAAGGTGGTGCCGTCCTGGAACACGGCCCCTGCCGGTGTCAGCTCGCGGAGGCCCCCGCGGGAGACCAGGGTTCCGGCCGCGATCCCGTTTTGGTACTGCTGTGTTAATGGCAGCCCCGTCACGCCCACAACGCTCAGCGGCGGCAGGCCGGCCGACGTGCGCTCGTTGACGCGGCGTTCCACGTCACGGCCCCAATCCGGGTTGAACTCCCGGGAGGTGAACTCCGGCGGGCGGCGCGTGGACCAAGCCGTCTGGACGCCGGCGGCGGCAAGCTGCAGCAGGAACTGCACGGCCGAGGTGCCGCCGCCGACCACCAGGACCCGCTGCCCCGCAAACTCCGCCGCCGAGCGGAAGTCGCGGGTGTGCAGCTGGCGTCCGGCAAACGAGGAGATGCCAGGGTAGTGCGGCCAGTAAGGCTTGTCCCAGGTGCCGGTGGCATTGATGACCAGCCGGGTCTCGTAGTTCCAGCGGTCCGTCTCCACCACCAGCGGCGGGCCGGCGATATCGGCGGGGACTCCGCCGTCGTCCTCGGCAAAGAGCACGGCGGCATCATCGGCAAGGGTGTGCACGGCGTTCACCTTGACGGGCCGGTGCACGGGCAGCTTGAAGGCATTCTCATAGCTGCCGTAGTAGCGCGAGACGACGGAGGAGGCCGGCTCGGTGGGATCGGACGGGGGCAGTTTCATGCCGGGAAGGTCGTGGATGCCGTGTGCGCCACCCAGGGTCAGCGACGGCCAGCGGTGCAGCCACGCACCGCCGGGTTCGGGATTGGCATCGAGCACCACGAAGTCAGTTTCGGGATTGAGCCCGTGCCGCGCCAGGTAATACGCGGCCGAAAGCCCGGCCTGGCCCGCACCAATGACCACCACATCCAGCATTTTTGCCTCCTGTTGATGTCCAACGGGCGGCCGCAGGGGGCTATTCCGGTTGTGGCGCACGCCACCGGGCGGACAGGGCGTGGTCTGCGAGCCAGGCGGCGGCCGCCCCGGCCGCGTAGGCCACCAGGTCCAGTGCGGAGAAGGTGGTGCCGAAAATGAGGCGCGACGGCGGGAAGCTCACCGCGAGCTGCGCCGGCACGCCCGTCAGCTGGGAAAGCTCGATGGCGGCGCTGATGCCAAAGGCTGCGAGCGCGAGCCAGCCCTGCTTTGTGCGGGGCAGGATGAACGCCAAAACCAGATACACGAGGACTGTGTAGAGGGCGTCGCTGATGAGGTTGGCGACGTTTCCGGCGGCGGAGAAGTGGATCGCCAAGCCCGCCACGATGGTGGCGCCTGCTGCTGCGGACAGCGCAGCGCGCCGGGACATGCGGGTTTTGGTGGCGGCCATGGGCTCGAGTCTAGCGGGCGCCGGCCCGCCGCATGGCCCGCCGCATGGGCGGCCGCAGCAAGGCCGTTCCTGCGCACGAATTCAGTGGCGGGAACGGGGCCGGAAAATTCTTGAAACTATTCCAATCCGGCCGGCGGGCTGCTCCGAAGTACTTACTGACAGCCCGCACCGCGCCACAGGAAACAGAGTCAAGGCGGCGGCCAGGGAAGCAAGCGGAGATCATCCGCTGACAAGGCATGGAGAACCATCATGAATGCAACCAAGATGTCCACCACCCGCAAGAGCCTCAGCCTCGGCATGGGACTGCTGGCCGTTGCGGCGCTGGGTCTGACCGCCTGCAGCGGCGGCACCACCGCCCCATCCACAACCTCGCAGGCCCCCATGGCCACCTCCGCCCCGGCCCCTGCCCCGGAGGCCACGACCCCCATGGCCGGCGCTGGCGAGCTGGTGGGCCCGGGCTGTGCCGCCTACGCCGAGGCGGTTCCCGCGGGGGCCGGCTCCGTGGCCGGCATGGCCGCCGATCCCGTGGCCACGGCGGCATCCAACAACCCTCTGCTGAAGACACTGACGGCAGCCGTCTCCGGGCAGCTGAACAAGGATGTCAACCTGGTGGACACCCTGAACTCCGGCGAGTTCACCGTTTTCGCCCCCGTTGACGACGCCTTTGCCAAGATCCCGGCAGCCACCATTGACGGGCTGAAGACGGACTCGGCGACCTTGACCTCGATCCTGACCTACCACGTGGTCCCCGGACAGCTCACACCGAGCGAGATCGACGGCGAGCACGCCACGGCAGAGGGGGCCACAGTGAAGGTCACCGGCAGCGGCGACAACCTCATGGTCAACGACGCCAAGGTCATCTGCGGCGGGGTCAAGACGGCGAACGCCACCGTCTATCTCATCGACACCGTCCTGATGCCGCCGGCCAAAAAGTAGGCAAACGGCAGCCACGGCAGGAAAACCCACGGCAAGGACGCCTTATGGACAACGAGCATGACAGAGTGGAGACCATGAGACTGCCCTGGCTGCGGCCGGTGGAACCCCTGGCGCCTCCCACCCATGAGGAACTGATCCGCCTCGTCGCCCTCGGCGACGAGGCGGCCTTCGGTGAGCTTTACGACGCCACCGCCCCCAGGGTCTTTGGCCTGGTGCGGCGCGTGGTCCGTGACCCGGCGCAAAGCCAGGAAGTCACGCAGGAGGTGTTTGTTGAGATTTGGACGCAGGCCGCCCGTTTCGACGCGGACCGGGGCAAGGCCATGTCCTGGATCCTGGTCATCGCCCACCGGCGTGCCGTGGACAGGGTCCGCTCCGCCCAGGCCAGCGCGGACCGCGAGCTGCGCCAGGGCATGAAGGAATACCAGGAAAGCTACGAGGACGTCGCCGACACCGTGGAAACCACCATGGAGGCCGAACGCGTCCGCAGGGCCCTGGAGACGTTGACCCGGCCGCAACAGGAAGCCATCAAACTGGCCTACTATGGCGGATACACCCACCAGGAAGTGGCCCGGCTGCTGGATATTCCGGTGGGGACCGCAAAAACCAGAATCCGTGATGGCATGATCAGACTACGAGACAGCTTGGGGGTGGCGTGATGGAACAGCAACTGCACCTTCTCACCGGCGCCTACGCCCTGAATGCGGTGGCCGGCAGCGAAAGGACCGCGTTCGAAAAGTTCGCCCTCGCCAACGAACAAACGCGCGACGAAGTCCGCAGCCTGAGCGAAACCGCGGCCCTGCTCGCCTACGGCACGCCCGCGCAGACCCCTCCCCCCGAGCTGAAGGCCGGCATCATGGCCGCCATCGCCAACACGCGCCAGGTCCCGCCCTCCGCCGTCGTCAGGGACCTGGCCACTGCCGGGCACTCCGCGGAACGGTCGACGGCGCGTCCCCGGCTTTCCGGGGCGCCGCACCGCCGGTGGACCCAGGCGCTGGCCGCCGCGGCCGCGCTGCTGCTGGTTGCCGGCGTGGGCCTCGGCGGCTGGGCTGTTGGCCAGGGCTCAGACCGGCAGGGGCTGGAGCAACAGCTGGCCGCCACGCAGGCACAGCAGGTGCAGCAGGCCGCCATGCTGGCCATCATGGCCGCTCCGGACGCAAAAATCTCCACCGCCAAGGTGGGTGCCGGAACCGTGGTGACAGTGGCATCCTCGGGCCAGGCCAACCAGGCCGCCATCCTGGTCAAGGACATGCCGGCGGCCCCGGCCGGCAAGTCGTACGAGCTGTGGTTCATTTCGGCGCAGGGAGCCGTGCCGGCCGGTCTCATGGCGACCTCAGATGCTGCTGCCAGTGTCCAACTGCTGGAGGGGCCCCTGGACGGGGCAACCCACATCGGCATCACGGTCGAACCGGCCGGCGGATCGCCCCAGCCAACCACCACCCCCATCCTGCTCCAACCGGTGTAGTCCCGTTTCCAATCCGTGCCGGTGCCGGCTCCGAAGTACCAGCATGCACCCGCCGGACCGCACCTGGTGGCGGGGGCCCAGACACGAGGAGCCGTCATGGAAACACCGCAGCAGGACCAGGACCCGAAGCAGGACAAGCAACACCGCCGCCCCGTGGCTGGCGCCGCAACCGGGGTCATTGCCGCCGGGGCCTTGCTGGGGGTGGCGCAGCTGCTGTCGCCGTTCTTCGGGCCCGCATCGTCTCCGCTGGCGTCGGTGGGGTCCGCTTTCATTGACTTCACCCCGGCGTGGTTGAAGAATTTTGCGGTGGCCACGTTTGGCACCAACGACAAGGCGGTGCTGCTGCTGTCCATGGCGGTGGTCGTGGCCGTCCTCGCCGCCGTGGCCGGCCTGGCCGCCCAACGCCGCCTTGCCGCCAGCGCGGCACTCGTGCTCACCTTCGCGGCCATCGCGGCCGCGTGCGTCATCACCCGCGCCGGTGCGGGCCTGCCGGACCTGCTGCCGCTGCTGGCCGGCACCGCCGCCGGGTTTGGAGCACTGAGTTTCCTCACCCGGGCGCAGGCCCCGCTCCCGGGGAGCGGCGCCGCAGGCGCCCAGCCCTCCGCCGAACAGCCCCCCGCTGCGCGACCGAACCGCCGGACGTTCCTGGTGGGCTCGGCGGCAGTGGCAGGGACCGCCGTCGTGCTTGGACTGGGCGGACGCCTGCTGGAGGCTGCACGCAACACCGCCAGCCAGGTCCGTGAGGCGCTCAGGCTCCCCGCTCCGCGGCTGCCGGCACCAGCACTGCCCGCCGGCACCCAAGCAGCCGTGGCGGGGGTGGGCCCGTTCGTCACGCCGAATCAGGACTTTTACCGGATTGATACTGCCCTGGTGGTCCCCGAACTGGACCCGCGCCAGTGGAGCCTGCGCGTGCACGGGATGGTGGAGAACGAGTTCACGCTGTCCTTTGACGAACTGCTTGCCGCCGACCTGGTGGAGTCGTATGTGACGCTGACCTGCGTCTCCAATGTGGTGGGCGGAAATTTGGCCGGCAACGCAAAGTGGCTTGGCTACCCGCTGCGCGAGGTCATGGCCCGGGCAAGGCCGCTGGAGGGGGCGGACATGGTCCTGTCCACCAGTGCCGACGGCTTCAGCGCCTCGACCCCGCTGCCGGCACTGCAGGACGGGCGCGACGCGTTGCTGGCCGTGGGGATGAACGGGGAGCCGCTGCCGCTGGACCACGGGTTCCCCGTCCGCATGGTGGTGCCGGGGCTGTACGGGTTTGTGTCCGCGACCAAGTGGGTGGTGGACCTGGAGGTGACCACTTTCGCGGCGAAGGAAGGCTACTGGACGCCGCGAGGCTGGTCCTCGCACGGGCCCATCAAGACCGCCTCGCGGGTGGAGGTGCCGCGGGCCCTGGCGCGCGTGCCTGCCGGCCGGGTGGGCATCGGCGGGACGGCGTGGGCACAGCGCCGCGGCATCTCCAAGGTTGAGCTCCAGCTCGACGGCGGCCCCTGGCAGCAGGCAGTCCTGGCCGCCGAAGCCTCCATTGACACGTGGCGGCAGTGGTCGTTTGAGTGGATGGGGGCCACGGCAGGCACCCACACGGTCCGGGTCCGAGCCTATGACGGTGCCGGCACGCTCCAGGACGAACGGCAGGCACCGCCGGAGCCCGACGGCTCCACCGGCTGGCACTCCATCACCTTCACTGTGGTGTAGCTGGAATGCAGGGCGGGCGCCCCGGTCCCGCGCCCCGGCTGCCGTTGCTGTGGCGGGTCAGGCGGTGATGGGGCCGCTGCTGTGGACGAGTTCCGCCCGGCCGTCGTTGAGGTGGTAGGTCAGGCCCACCACCGCCGTTTTCCCGCTCTCCACGGCGGCTGCAACGATCGGTGATTCTGCCAGGAGGCGCACGGCCGTCTGTTTCACGTGCTCGGCGACCATGGAGTTGACTGTGCTGGCGCTGTCGGTGCGCAGGGCTGCGAGCACGGAGGGGGTGATGAGTTCGACGATGCCCCGGACATGCCCGGCCGGCATGTTGCCTGTTGCAACGGAGTCCTTCGTGGCGGTGACGGCGCCGCAGCTGTCGTGGCCCAGCACCACGATGAGCGGCACGTTCAGGTACTCCTCACCGAACTCGATCGAGCCCAGTGCCGTGTTGTCGATGACGTGGCCGGCGGTGCGGACCACAAAGGCATCACCGAGACCCATGTCAAAGATGATCTCTGCGGCCAGGCGGGAGTCGGAACAGCCAAAGATCGTCACGAACGGGTTCTGCCCGCCGGTAAGGGAGGCACGCCGCTCGGCATCCTGGTTGGGGTGGGAGGCAATGCTCTCCACAAATCGCTTGTTTCCCTCCACGAGGGTGTCCCAGGCCTCGGCCGGGGTGCCGGGACGGATGGTTGCGTGTTCATTGCCTGTCATGTGGCATGCCTTTCGTATCAATTGGGTGTCTTGGCCAGGAGCCAAAACTGGCGGCCGGCACCGTCCGCTGATTCACCTGGTAAAAGGCGGCAGACCGCGCGAGCGCCGGCATCAAGGTGCAGGGAAGATTCCCGATTCCTCCATCAGGTTTATCACGGCCCCGGCCAGGCGGCAGATTCTGGAAGCCACTGTGAAAATTTCCGGGCACTTCTGCCTTGAAGTTGTGGCCGGACCATCCCAACACCAAGGGTTCGTTCCGGGGAGCCGGGAATCCGGCGAAGGAAAGGGACCAGTCCGGGGGTGTTGGCTGGTCGCCAGGGGCGAGGCCGGCACGGCGGCCGCTGTGGACGGGCCGTGACCACCGCCGCCCGCCTTGACGGTGCCGGTGGTGCCCGCCGTTGGTGGGACCGCCCCGCACTTTCCCACGATTCCGGAAGGCACGTCCGCGGTCAGGTGAACCACTGCCAGGCGCACCGGAACTACAGCCCTCGCTGTCCGCGCTCGAGGTCCTCTGCCGCTTTGGTAATGCGATTGGACATGGAGGAGAAAATTCGGCCATGAAACGGCAGGATGGCCAGCCAGTACAGCCGCCCAGCGATGCCATGTGGGAAGAATACGGCACGTTGGGTGTAGTGGCTGCCCGACTCCGTGGGTTCCACGGAGAACTCAAGCCAGGCGCGGCCCGGGGCACGCATTTCCGCCCGAAGCCTGAGCAACTTGTTGGGCACTATTTCCTCGACACGCCACCAGTCAATGGCGTCGCCCAGTGCGAGACTTTCCCGGCTGCGCCGCCCCCGGCGCAGCCCGACCCCACCGACAACTTTGTCAATTATGCCCCGGAAGGCCCATGCCCCTGGCAGGGAGTAGTAGCCGGCTTCCCCTCCAATTCCTTGGATCACCTTGAACACGTTCTCCGGACCGGCCTTTGACTCCCGATCACGCACGTCGGTGTACACGGTGTGACCGGCCCATTGCGGATCGGAAGGCAACGGGTCTGCAGGCGCCTCGAGTGCGTGTGCCGTCACCCACGTGGTTTCCACGGTGTCGGCAAGCATTCGGGCCAATGCCAGTTCCACGGCCCGGGGATATCCGGTCAGCCCATTCGCCGGGCGGGGCATCACGGTATCAATGTCCCGGTTTTTCATGACGCAATCATGTTGGAGAGACTCCACCAGTGGGATCGCCAGTGAGCGTGGGATGGGGGTGACAAGGTTGACCCATTGAGCAGCCAGCCACGGCGTCAACACCGGAAGCGGCAGAATCCATGGACGCCTGATCCCGGCAGCGTTCGCATAGAGCCGCATGAGGTCCGCGTAGCTGTGAGCCTGCGGGCCGCCAATGTCGAATCGGCCTGCTGTTCCAGGTGGCAGCTCCGCCGCCTCAGAGAGGTAGTGCAGTGCGTCGCGGATGGCCAGTGGCTGGACTTTGTTCAACACCCAGCGCGGTGCCGGCATGACTGGCAGCACGTCAGTAAGGTGGCGCACCATCTCGAAGCTGGCAGAGCCGGACCCGATGATCAGGCCCGCTTGCAAGGTCAGGGTGGGAATGCCGCTAGATTCAAGAATCTCGCCAACCTCCACCCTTGACTTCAAGTGCCGACTCAGCTCGCCCTCAGGATGCAGGCCCGATAAATAAACCAGTTGGGCAACGCCTTCCCGGTTGGCCGCGGCTGCCGCAGTCCGGGCACAGCGTTCCTCCACGGGAGCAAAGTCCTTGTTGCCGGCCATCGAGTGCGCCAGATAGTACAAGTGCGTTGCGCCGGCGCACAATTCCCTCACCGCATGAGGATCGGACAAGTCCCCGACGACCACGCGGACCTTGCCGCTCCAGGGCACATCGCGCAGGGCGTTGCCCCTGCGCGTCAGGACACGCACTGTGTGCCCGCGCTCCAGAAGCATCGGGACCAGCCTTCCGCCAATGTACCCAGTCGCACCTGTCACGGCGATCACGCTCATGGCACACCCGCCAAACTGTCGCCGTGGGGGCCTCGGCTTCGAACTGCCTCCACGCCGGTGCAGCCATGGAGCGGCCCGGCCGGCGGGCTCCACCAAATGGACCGGCCTGCGGCCGAGTCAATGTGATCAGCAAGAATCATGCCCCCATCGGGACAGAGGGCCGGCACCGCATTCAGCCACTCGACGGGCCGGACCAAAAAAGTCTTCGCCCTGTCGGGGATCCGAATCGGCAGCAACTGCGCTGGGATCATCACTGCACCCATGTCACACGCCCCTTTTGGGGCAAGCGGACTCCGGCTTCATGCCTGTCCGGCGGCCAGGGCACACCACGCCTGCCACCCGGGAGTCCGCAGCCTGGTGGAACCGCGGTGTCCGCGACCGTGAAGTCTTTGCTCGATTCCTGCATCTGTCATTCCCGTCTGCCGTGGCCGCTTCATCTTGCCATCACCCAAATTGAATGGACAAGCATGAGTTACATAACCCATAATGTATCTAGATAAGCGAGCAATCAACCCATCGAGGTAAAATGCGATCAATCACTTCAGCATCTGGCAGCAAGCGCAGCCGCTCTGCGGCTGCACTGCTGCACCAGGTGCTGCTATCGAATGATGCTTTGACACATGCACTGTGCCGCAGCCTGCAGATCAACGCGACCGACTTCCATGCCCTGCAGCACTTGGTGGCTGGTGAACCACTCACCCCGGGTGAATTGGCGGGGAAGCTCTTGGTGTCTTCCGCAGCATCGTCAGCGCTCATCGACAGGTTGAGCGCCCGCGGGCATGTTGTGAGAACCCCACACCCATCGGACAGGCGAAGCGTCCTGGTCCATGCAAGTCCTGCGACTGTTGAGCTGATCGTCTCGACCTTGCGCCCAATATTTCTTCAGCCCCACGAACATCTCGGGCACGCATCACCAGAGAACCAAGAGGCCGTTGTGGCTTTTCTGGAAGATGTACTCCAGTCCATTCAGCTGCACAGCGAATCAATATCTGCCGGAAAGCCGGCGAAACCAAGGGACCGATCATGAGTTTGCCGAACTGGAATGCTGCACTGCCAAATCTAAACGGCACCAATGCAGAGCTCGCCCGCTACGAAAGCTCCGTTGAGGCCGAAATAACCCGTGTCGTGCAGGCCTGCGCCAACTCGTCCGCGGACTACTCCGCGGCGACCGGAGAGTTGTGGCACCGCATCGGGGAGGCCGTGAGAGGCGGAAAGCGTGCGCGTCCCCGCTTGGTCAAGCTCGGATATGACGCTTTTTCACCTCCACGGAACCAGGCGCCTTCAGAACTCCCGGGCGACGGGGACAGGGTGGTCCTGCTGGGCTGCGCCTTTGAACTGCTGCACACCTCTTTGCTGATGCATGACGATGTCATTGACAGGGACTTCACCCGCCGCGGCCGACCCACCCTGTCGGCGACATACCGCAATCAGGCCGTGGCTGCCGGAAAATCCCTTTCGGAGGCTGAACACACAGGGCACTCGGCAGCCATCATTGCCGGCGATCTGCTTCTTTCGGCGGCCATTTCCATGGCGGCACGGGCGGGGAGATCCCTCGCCCAGGCAACAGCCATCGAGACATCCTTCCAACGCGCCATCCACCAAGCAGGGGCCGGGGAGCTGGAAGACCTTTTGTATTCCCTGGAAAGTTCACCGGCCACAGTCCATCAGGTGTTGCACATGGAGGAGCTGAAAACCGCTTCCTACTCATTCAAGTTTCCGCTCCAAGCCGGCGCCCTGCTGGCCGGGGCAACTGTCGCCGATGCAGAGGCACTGGCAGTGGTTGGAGGCCAGCTGGGTCTCGCCTACCAGCTCATTGACGATGTCCTTGGCACGTTCGGTGATCCCGACGAAACAGGAAAATCCGTGGACTCCGACCTTCGCGAAGGGAAAAGCACCATATTGACTGCACTGGCTGCCGCACAGCCTGCATTTCGAGGAAGCCTGACGATGCTGCGGACACAGTCGCCGGCCATCTCATCGGTACGTTCAGTGCTGGAAGCCGCGGATGCCGAGGGGCTGGCACGGGAACTGGCCGACGATCTCTGCGAGGATGCTCTGGACTCGGCACGCCAGCTTGGCCTGCCGCCAACAGTTTCCGAACAGCTGCATTCCTTTGCAGCACATATCGTGGCCAGAGGGGCTTAAAACATGCGCAGCCAGATCCCCATAGGAGCGCCAATGGAGACCGGGGAGGTCCGCGCCGGCCCAACTCCCCTGGAACGCTATTCGACCACCGCCAGCAGCAGCGCGCGGGTTGTGATCAATTGCTACTCCACTTCGTTCTCACTGGCGTGCCGGATGCTGGACCAGAACTCACGCACGCACATCGCCAATGTGTATGCCTTGGTGCGGCTTGTGGACGAAGTCGTTGACGGCGTTGCCCGTGAAGCAGGGCTCAGCACGAAGGCCACACGGCAGGCCCTTGACAGTTTGGAAGCTGAAACCGAGACGGCCCTGCAAACCGGGTACAGCACCAACATGGTTGTGCATGCCTTTGCCACCACGGCACGCAGCTGCGGCATCGATGCCGCCCTGACACGGCCTTTCTTCGCTTCCATGCGGAATGACCTGATCGTTTCAACCCACAATGCGACATCCCTGGACAATTACATTTTCGGTTCCGCCGAAGTGGTGGGGTTGATGTGCCTGCGGGTCTTCCGTGCAGCACCAAATGCCCCCACCGGCAACGAGGATCAGGCAGCTGCGGCCGCCCGGCGACTCGGTGCCGCCTTCCAGAAGATCAATTTCCTGCGCGACCTGGCAAGCGACACCAGTGAATTGGGCCGCTGCTATTTCCCGGGCCTGGTTCCGGGCGCATTCACCAATGACCACAAGGATTTGCTGGTGGCGGACATCGCGGCCGACCTCGATGCGGCGGCGCATGGACTCGTGTTCCTGCCGCCCCGGGCGCAATTGGCGGTCTCCCTGGCCCATGCCCTGTTCAGTGAGCTCAATCAGCAGTTGAGCCAGGCCGGCGCCGCGCAGTTGCTTGCCCAGCGGGTCTCAGTGGCGCCTTGGCGCAAGGCCGCCATATTGTTGCAGGTTGTTGGTGTTCACATGACAAAAACTTTGTTTCGACGCCCCATGACGCACGAGCCGGAGGGCCCCAGATGACCACCGCCAGCAATGAACAACACAGTCCTGCCCCAAGGCGGGTTGTCGTCATCGGTGGGGGATTCTCGGGTCTGGCAACAGCAGGCTTGCTGGCAGCAACAGGTCACCAGGTGACGCTGCTTGAACAGCAGCACCATCTGGGAGGCAGGGCCGGCCGCCTGCGACGGGACGGATTCAGTTTCGACACCGGCCCGTCGTGGTATCTCATGCCGGAAGCCATCGAGCATTGGTTCGAGTTGATGGGCACAACCACCGGCGACGCCCTTGAGCTGGTCCAGCTTGACCCGGGCTATCGGGTCTGGTTTGACGCCGGGACACCCGTGGACATGCCTGCCGGCGGCGGAGCGGATGCTGTCTTTGAAACCCTGCAGCCCGGTGCAGGGGCAGCCCTGCACCGCTATCGAAAACAGGCGCAGGAAAGTCACTCCATGGCCCTGAAACACTTCCTGTACGACGATTTCTCCTCGGCCACCACGTTGTTCAATCCGCAACTCCTGAAGCTGCTGCCACGGCTTGCACCGCTTTTGACCACATCCCTTGAAAAGTTTGTGGCGAAGCGATTCAGTGATCCTCGATTGCGCCAAGTCCTTGGCTACCCTGCAGTTTTTCTCGGTTCCAGCCCCAAGCGAACACCGGCGCTCTATCACCTGATGAGCCACTTGGACCTGACTCAGGGAGTGCAATACCCGATGGGCGGATTCGCAAGCATGGTCGATGCCATGGCGCAGATCTGCCGGCAGGCCGGGGTGGAGATCATCACCGATGCCCGGGTGGACAGCATCGAAGTAGCCACAGCTTCCGGCCAGGCAAAGGTCGAGGCCGTCAGTTGGGTCAACACAGCCAGAACGGGCTCGAAGTACCAGCGGCTGGCGGCCGACGTCGTCGTTGGCGCAGCAGATTTGCACCACATCGAGACCGCACTGCTTCCTCCGGCGTACAGGTCCCATGCGGCCGGATCCTGGAAGCACCGGGATCCAGGGCCCAGCGCGGTGCTGCTGTGTTTGGGCATCAAGGGCAAGCTGCCGCAATTGAACCATCACAATTTGTTCTTCACCAAGGACTGGGGTGAAAATTTCCGCCGCATTCATGCCGGCGAGGATCTTGAACCCGAAACCAGCGTGTACGTTTGCATGCCCAGCTACACCGACTCCTCTGTTGCCCCGGATGGCTGTGAGAACCTTTTCATCCTTGTCCCAGCGCCGGCACTGCCAGGCTGGGGCAGCGGCGGCCCCAACGGCGAAGGTAGCCCCCACGTGGAAAAAATTGCCGATGCCGCCCTTGACCAAGTAGCCGCGTGGGCGGGGATAGAAGACCTGCGCGAACGCGTCGTGGTCCGGCAAAGTTACGGCCCTGAAGACTTCGTGAACAATGTCAATGCGTGGCAGGGCGGAGCGTTGGGGCTCGCCCACACGTTGCGGCAGAGTGCGCTCTTCAGACCGTCAAACAGCAACCGCAAGGTTCGGGGGCTGCACTATGCCGGCAGTTCCGTGCGCCCCGGCATAGGAGTCCCCATGTGTTTGATCAGCGCCGAACTTATCGCCAAAAAAGTCAACGGAATCTCCGGCCCTGGCCCCCTGCCGCTCCCCGATGACACGCGGGCGCCGGCGGGACGGCGGACGGAAGCGTGATATACCTGTCGTTGCTCATAGTGCTGATCGGCGCCATGGCGGCCATCGATGCCCGCCACCGCTTGTTTGTTTTTTCGCAACCGGTGCCCGCCCTTGTGACACTGTTTGCGGCCACCGCCTTCTTCTTGTTGTGGGACGTCATTGCCATTGACCAGGGCATCTTCCTGCATCGTGAATCACCACTGATGACCGGCATCATGCTCGGCGAGCAGCTGCCGCTGGAGGAAGGCTTTTTCCTCTTTTTCTTTTGCTACCAGACCATGGTCTTGTTCCTGGGATATGGAAAATGGCGGGCACACCGGGCCAAGTCCCCCGGCGGGAACAGGCCGCCCGTGGAAAAGGATGCGCCATGAGCTTTGCGCTGCTTTCCATATATTTCATGGCTGCTTCCGTGCTGCTTTTCTTCTTGGCGCTCCGCCTGAAGCGCATTGGCCTGCGCAGCGTCCTGGCGGCCGTTGCGTTCTCATTGCTGGTGCTCCTGCTGCTGACGGCCGTGTTCGACAATGTGATGATCAGTTCCGGGCTCTTCGACTATGGGGGCCAGACCCTGCTGGGCCCGCGCATCCTGCTGGCCCCCATCGAGGACTTCACCTATCCGGTGTGTGTGGTGTTCCTCGCACCGGCACTGTGGTGGCTGGCCGGCGGCCGGATCCCGGCCGGCGCAGGAGCAAAACCCGCCGCTTCCACCGGCCCACGGAAGGAGCCCTGAACCGTGCTGCGTGAACTCTTCATGACCTCCCGCCCGATCTCCTGGATCAACACCTCCTACCCCTTTGCTGCCGCCTACCTGCTCAGCACCGGAACCATTGACTGGATCTTTGCGGTTGGGGCGGTCTTTTTCCTCATTCCCTACAACCTGGCGATGTACGGGATCAACGACGTATTTGACTATGAATCCGATCTGCTCAACCCCCGCAAGGGCGGGGCCGAGGGAGCACTCGTAGACCGTGCCCGACACCGCAAAATACTTTTTGCCTGCGTGCTCGTACTGCTTCCATTCCTGGTGGCGTTGGCCATCGTCGGATCCTGGCAGGCGAATGTGGTGCTGCTGGTCTCCATTGCAGCACTGGTGGCTTACAGTGCACCGCACCTGCGTTTCAAGGAGAGGCCCTTTCTGGACTCCGCGACGTCAAGCACCCATTTTGTCTCGCCGATGGTCTACGGACTGGTCCTGGCCGGGGCCCACTTTAACACGGCCTTGGTGGCGCTGACAGCGGCATTCTTTCTCTGGGGCATGGCCTCGCATGCCTTTGGTGCCGTGCAGGATATTCTTCCCGACCGTGCAGCAGCGCTGGGCTCCATCGCCACCGTCCTGGGCGCCCGCCGGACTGTCATTCTGGCCGCTGCGTCCTATGTGATGGCCGGGGCCTTGCTGTTGTTCACGGAATGGCCGGGCCCCCTGGCAGCAATCCTGGCGCTGGCCTATGTCCTGAATGTTCTCCCCTTCGCCTGGCTCAGCGATGAAAACTCGGGCCGGGCGCACACCGGATGGGTTCGGTTCCTGTGGCTGAACTATGTTTCCGGCTTTTTCATCACCATGATCCTGATTGGATATTCGTTCACCCGATGACGCCTACACGACCCACCCCCAAGGAAAGCAACGCCGCCATGCCCGTGACCTCCGTGAACATTGTGTGGTTCCGTGACGACCTGCGCCTCGCCGACCACCCCGCACTCAGTGCCGCCCTGGACGGGGGCGGCCCCGGCACACACACTGCCGCGGTGTATGTCCTTGATGAGCAGTCCCCCGGGATCCGCCCACTCGGTGCCGCGGCGAAGTGGTGGCTGCACCATGCCCTCCTGGAACTGCGCGCAGACCTGGCCCCACTGGGTATTCCGCTGATACTGCGGCAGGGCCCGGCAGAGTCCGTGGTTCCGGGCCTTGTCGACGAGATCGGGGGTCGCTGGGGACTGCCCAGCGGCAGCGTCTCCCTGTTCTGGAACCGGCGCTATGGCGGGGGTGAACGCCGCGCCGATGCCACGCTCAAGGAACTGCTCCGTGAGCGCGGCTGCAATGTCAGCAGCTTTTCCGGAACCTTGCTGCATGAGCCGTGGACGGTGAAAACCCAGGAACAGCGCCCCTTCAAGGTCTTCACACCCTTCTACAATGCGGCACAGGGTATTCCCCTGCGTCCCCTGCTGCCCGCGCCGGCACCGCCGTCCGGCCAGCCGCCAGCGACGGAACCCCTGCCAAGCGACGACCTGGCTTCCTGGCAGTTGCTGCCGGACGGCCCGGATTGGTCGGAAGGGCTGGCCGCGGCCTGGACGCCAGGCGAGTCCGCCGCCCGCGCCCGCCTGGACCTGGTACTGGAGGAGGTGGCGGCCGGCTACAGCACCGGCAGGGACCGCCCCGACTCCGACGGCACCTCCCGGCTGTCCCCCGCGCTGCGCTGGGGCCACCTGAGTCCGCTCCAGGTATGGGAGGCCCTGAGCGCGGGGGCGGCTGCCGCCCCGGAGAAGGCCGAGGGTGCCCGGTCCATCATGCGCCAGCTTGCCTGGCGGGACTTCTGCTGGAGCCAGCTCTACCACCAGCCCACGCTGCCCGTGCAGAACCTTCGGCCGGAGTTCGATGACTTCGACTGGGCATGGCCCACCGAGCTGCTGCCGGCCCCAACTGCACGCGCGGCTGCGCGCCCGCTCGGGCCAGCAGTCGGAGACCCGGCCCAGGCGGGCATCGATGCGCTCTACTTGTCCTGGTGCACCGGAGATACAGGGTTCGCGCTGGTTGATGCCGGCATGGCGCAGCTGTGGCAGACAGGCTGGATGCACAACCGGGTGCGCATGGTGACCGCAAGCCTTCTCGTGAAGAACCTCGGCATCCACTGGAGGGCCGGCGAGGCATGGTTCTGGGACACCCTGGTGGATGCCGACGCCGCATCCAACCCGGCGAATTGGCAGTGGGTTGCCGGCTGCGGTGCCGACGCCGCACCATACTTCCGCGTTTTCAATCCGGTCCTGCAGGCCAAAAAGTTCGATCCCCGCGGAAGCTACCAAACCCGGTTTGCCCCCGCACTGGGCGGGGAACCTGTGGTGGACCTGAAGGAATCACGCGCCGGTGCGCTGGAAGCCTACGAACACATGAAACAGGCCTCCCGTGCCGGCGGCACCCAGCAGGCGCCGCCGGTCAGGTGATGAGCCCTATCCGAGGTGGCGGGTGTGCGGGGCCGGTGTCCCGCCGTCGTCCGCGGGTGTCTGCGACACGGTTGCCCGAGACAGCGCCGAGGGCCACCAGATGACCCTGCCAAGGTCGTAGGCGAGTGCGGGAACCAGCAGGGAGCGCACCACGAAGGTGTCCAGCAGCACCCCGAAGGCCACGATGAAGGCAATCTGCGCCAGGAACAGGATCGGGATCACGCCCAGCGTGGAGAACGTGGGCGCTAGCACCAGCCCGGCCGAGGTGATGACCCCGCCGGTGATGACGAGCCCGCGGATGATGCCCTCGCGCGTGCCGTACCGCACCGATTCCTCCCGCACCCGGGTCATAAGGAAGATGTTGTAGTCGATCCCCAGCGCCACCAGGAAGATGAATCCGTATAGGGGGACGGCCGGGTCCGCGCCCGGAAAGTCGAAGACGTTGCTGAAGAAGAACGCGGCAACCCCCAGCGCCGTGCCAAAGGACAGCACCGTTGTCAGCACCAGCAGCACAGGTGCCAGC
>NZ_JADHDY010000016.1 GCF_016820535.1 Sporosarcina beigongshangi
GCCGTCAACGAGGAAAACGCCTCCGGCGGCAGGGTCGTCACCGCACCCACCAACGGGGCCGCCGGCATCATCCCGGCAGTCATGTTCTACGCCACCCACTACATCGAGGGCATCCGACACGCCCCGCAGGAGACGATCGATGACGTCGTGGTCAAGTTCCTGCTGGCCGCCGGCGCCGTGGGCGTCCTCTACAAGGAACAGGCCTCCATTTCCGGCGCCGAGGTCGGCTGCCAGGGAGAAGTGGGATCGGCGTCGTCCATGGCGGCCGCAGGGCTCGCCGAGGTCATGGGCGGCACACCGGAACAGGTGGAAAACGCCGCCGAGATCGCCATGGAACACAACCTCGGCCTGACCTGCGACCCGATCGGCGGGCTCGTGCAGATCCCCTGCATCGAGCGCAACGCGATANGGGCCCGGCACATGGCCGGCCCCTGCTTCACGTGCATTTCATGCAGTGTCAGTCCTCGAACGGGAGTTCACCATCACGCCGGGGTGCGGCGTCTCCGGCTGCTGCCGACACTACGGCGTGCGGGAATAGTACCTTGTAGTTGGCTCCTGCAATGGCAGCCCCCACGAGCGGGGCCACAAAGAACAACCGTAGCTGGCCGAGTTCCCCGGGGCCGGCAAACAGCACCAGTCCGGCCGCCGGCGCGGCAATCAACTGCGTCACCCAGAGCGCACGCACTCACTTCCAGTCGATACGTCCGGCAAGGGCTGCACCCAGCGTGAGAGCCGGGTTGAAGTGGCCTCCGGAAATGTGCCCGACGGCGTACACCATGACCATGACGGTCAGGCCGACGGCAAGTGCCACGCCCAGGAACCCAATCCCCATGTTGATCGTGTTTTCGGATACCACTTTTGCGGCCAGGGCTGCACTGCCGCAGCCGCCGAAGACCAGGACAAAGGCGCCCATGAATTCGGCTGTCAGCCGGAACAAAAACGTTGGAGGGTTCATCGTCTGCTTTCTTGGTAGCTGTCACTTGCAACACAGGCCGCTCACCCAAAAATTTGCGCGGTTCCAACGCCGTCCTCACCCGGCAGCCCAGCACCGCAGCACCGCAGCACCCGGTGGTTGCCGCCAAAGACCCCATGTAGACAAACTGTCGACATGCCCGCCAATTGAACGCAAGGACCACGGCGTGCCGCATCCACCAAGTTGATGGCCGGTGGCGCCGGCAGGGCATGCGAAAAGAGCCTGCCCTCCGCTTCCGCGGTGGACAGGCCCCCAATAGGGTTTGTGGAGATGGGGAGAATTGAACTCCCGTCCGATGTTGTGTTGTCAGGGCTTCTCCGGGTGCAGTTTGCATACGGTTTTTCTCGGCCCCAGCTGTCTCGCAAACAAGCAGCTGCCAGGCCCAGTTGTATAAAAGTCCCCTAAGCGCCTACAACAAGAACTTAGAGCAGTGGCCCTCTAAATGACGCCAGGATCCGGGACGAGAGCATTCCCGGGCTGACGGACTGTCTTACTGCTTAGGCAGCAAGAGCGAAGTCAGTGCGATTTGATTCAGCACTTATTGTTTTACAGAGATCGTTTACGAGATAACCCTGTATCCTCGACCCGCTTCACCTGTCTCGACGAACACCGTCGAAACCGATCATCCCCTATTGATTTTTCAAAACCACCTGCCGCCCCGCGGGGGACTGCCTGTGGTCTACCTATGCTAGCGCATCTGCCGCGGAAAATATTCCACGGCCGCCGCCGTTAGCCGAGCAGGCCCTTGGCCGCCTTGGCCTGGAGGACCAGCAGCGCCGCAGCGTCAACCTGCTTGGCGAAGTCCGGATCGCCCTTGGCCGCCTGCACAATGCCGCTATACATGGCGGGCACGAGCGATTCGTTGGTGCACAGCGCCATGGTTCCACCGGCCACAATGAAGTCCACGCCGCGGTCGGCCACGGGCACTGACGCGACTTGGACGGCGTCGCAGATGTCGTCGCTGACAATGATGCCCTTGAATCCAAGGTCCCCGCGCACCATGTCGGTGACAATGACAGGCGAAAATGGCGCCATGTTGTCCGGATCGATCTTGGTGTAGACGGCGTTGGAGATCATCAGCCACGGCACGCCCGCGTCCACGGCGTCCTGAAACGGGGCGAGATAGGGGTCGTGGCGCACCGTGGTGCCGTCCTTGACGCCGGCGTCGGTGTCCGTGTTTTCGGTGACCCTGCCCAGCCCGGGGAAATGCTTGGACGTGGCTTCCACCCCGGCGGCCGCCATGCCCTGCGCAAACGCCAGTCCGTGGCTGGAAACGGCCTCCGGCGTGAAGCCGAACTCGCGGCCGAAGTAGCCTATCGGGGCGTTCTTCGGCGCAAATGCCTCACTCGGCACGGTGTCCAGCACAGGTGCCAGGTTTACGTTCACGCCCACGGCCGCCAGTTGGCGCCCCCATGTTGTCGCATTGGCGAGCAATTCGGCCACGGGCAGTTCCCCCTGTTCCACGGCTTGCGGCATCGTGTCAAAACCCGGGCCCTGCATGATCTGCACGAACCCGCCTTCCTGGTCCGTCGCCACAAACGGCAAGGCGCCGGCGGTCCGGCTTCCGCTGACATGCCCCGTCACCGACGCCACCTCCCCGGCAATGGCAGACTGCCCGGCCGTGCTGCGCCCCTTCATGAAAATATTGCCCACGTAGAGGGTGTCCAGCGCGAACAGCGACTCCGCCGTGGCACCCGTCACCGGCGAGGCCACCATCAGGACCTGCCCCACCTTCTGCTCCAGTGACATGGCGGCCAGCGCGGCCTGCGCACCGCCCGGATTCGGCCCCGACGACGGCGTGGCCGGGCTTGCGCTGGGTGCCGGCGGCGCGGCGGTTCCGGCCTCAGGTGACGGGGCGCCGGAGGAGGGTGCGGCGCTCTCGGAACGGTCCGGCGTCGTGCGCGGCGTTGCGGAGGAACCCGCCGCCGAAGGGGCCGCCTCGGGCGCACCAGTGAAATACTGCACAGCGAACACCGCCACCAGCGCCACAACCACGATTCCTGCGCCGATGATCAACCAGCGCTTGGTGCCATTTCCCACAACAGCCTGCCTTCTTGTCTAACGGTGTCCTGCCAAAGGGCGGTGCGCCCGGACGATGTGCGACGGGATGGTGTGCCGGCGGGCTAGTCGCTGCCGCGGTTCTTCTCGCGCATGGCGCGCAATGCCTCGCGATTGTCCTGCTGTTCGCGGAGGGCGTGGCGCTTGTCGTAATCCTTCTTGCCGCGGGCGATGGCAATTTCAACCTTGGCGCGGCTGTCCTTGAAGTACAGCTGCAGAGGAACGATGGTGAAGCCGGATTCTCGCGTCTTGCGATCGATCTTCTCCAGCTCTTCGCGGTGCAGCAGGAGCTTGCGGCGGCGGCGGGCCGTGTGATTGGTCCAGCTGCCGTTGAGGTACTCGGGGATGTAGACGCCCTCGAGCCAGAGCTCGTTGTTATAGAACGTGGCGAAGCCGTCCACGAGTGAAGCCCTGCCCTCACGCAGCGACTTGACCTCGGTTCCCATGAGGACCAGGCCGGCCTCGAAGGTGTCCATGATGAGATAGTCATGCCGGGCCTTGCGATTGGTGGCCACCACCTTCAGGCCACTTTCCTTGGGCACAGCAGACTCCTTATGTTTTGGCAAGCACTCCGGCACGCACGATGCGGCACGGTTCCCTAGTTTAGCAACACACGCAAGGGCAGGCGGCCCTTGGGGTCCGGACCCGCAGCCAGGGCGCCGGCAGGGTGGCCTCGGCCCAGGACTGCCCGGTGCCGGTGGCTCGGGACGGATGGTGCTAGAGCAGGCCCATGGGGTCCACAGGGCTGCCGTTGAGCCAGGTTTCAAAGTGTGCGTGGCAGCCGGTGGAGTTTCCGGTATTTCCGGAGTAGGCCACCAGTTGGCCCTGCTTGACCGCCTGGCCGGCGGACACAACCACGGCGGAGTTGTGGTAAAAAACCGTCATGAGGGCATTGCCCTGGATCACGCCGTGGCTGATGTACAGGACGTTGCCGCCGCCGTACACCACGTTCGTCTGGCCGGCGATCTGGACCACGCCGTCCGCCGGGGCGTAGATGGGCGTGCCGCAGGTGGCGCCAAAGTCGATTCCAGAGTGCAGGTAGGAACCGGTGCCGTTGAAGTCAATGGTTCCGGCCGGTGTCTGTCGCCAGCCAAAGCCGGAGGTGATGGGGATGTTCGCGGCAAAGGGGTGCTGGAGGCCAAATGCCGACGGGTTGCCGGGAGCCGGCGGTACGTACGCCGGGGGCGTGTATGCCGGCGGGACAAACGGCGGGGGCGTGTAGGGAGTCTCGGCAGCAGCCTTCTCCGCCGCGATGCGCGCCTGTTCCTGCTCATAGGCAACCCGCGCAGCTTCCGCTTGGCGCTCCTCTTCGATCTTGGCCAGCCGGGCGGCTTCGGCACGTGCCGCGGCCTCGGCTGCTTCACGTTCCTTGCGCTGGATCTCGGCGATCTGGTTGGCCACGGCGTCCTTCTCATTCTGCACTTCCTGCAGCTTCGCCTGGATCCGGGGCTTTTCTGCCTCCAGCTTGGCATTCAGCGCAGCGGAGTCGCTGATGAGCTTGTCGACCTTGGCCTTTTCCGTGGCGGCCTCGTTGCGGGCAACCTGCTCGGCCGCAAGTGCAGCCTCGGCCTGCTGCTTCAAGTCCTTGATTTCAGCCTCGACGGCGGCAAGGCGGACCTGGGCGTTCTCGTTCGTGGCCTTTTGCGCCGTCAACGCCTCAAGTGCAGCCGTTTGGCTGCGGAGCGCCTGCTCGGCCAGGTCGATGGAGTTGGCCAGGTCGTTGGGCGAGTCGGCGCCGAGGATCAGGGTCAGGTTCGTCGGCAGTCCGCCGGCCTTGTAGGACTGGGCCGCGATCTGGCCGATCATGGCCTTTGTCTCCGTGGCCTTGGTGGCGTCCGCGGCAATCTGCGCGGTGATCTTGTCCTTGTTCTGCTGGGCAAGGTCGATCCGGGCGGTGAGCGAGTTAACCACTCCCGTGGCGGTTGCCACGCGGGCCTCGGCATTGGACAGGGCAGCCTGTGCACCGGGCAGCTGGCCCTGGAAAGTGACGAGGTCGGCGGCCGACTTGGCGATTCCGGCGTCCACAAATTCCAGTGACGACTGGACCTCGTTGGCCTGCTGTTCCAGTTGCGCCTGTTGTGCCAGTGCCGCAGCCTTGTCGCTGGCGTTGTCGGCCTGAGCTGCCGGAACCAGTCCCAGCAGGCCCACGGCCAGGAGGGTGCTGATTCCCCACAGGACACGGCGGACGGCCGGACGGTGCCGTGGCACGGTCCGCCCTGGACGGGGGGACCCCACGTGCTCAATTCCCCCGTTTGATTCCACATTCATGCCTGCTGGCTCCTTCAAAAGTTGCTGCCACATGCCCAAATAACATTAGTCACAAGAGTAACTCCAGTAACACTACCCCCATTGATCTTACACTTTCAGGTTTTTCCTGAGGGAAACTGCTGAGGCGACGCCGGCCAGGACCACGCCGAGCAGGACCAGGATCGGGTAGATGACCAAGGCGTCCGTGGTGGAGATGAAGGGGGTGCCGGAGTTGGATTCGGCCAGGTAGCCGCCCATGAAGAAGTGCACAATGCTCCAGACGGCACCCGATGCCAGCAGCGCCCCAATCGTGGCTGCAATAACGCCCTCCAAGACAAAGGGCAGCTGGATGACAGTCCGGGAAGCGCCCACCAGGCGCATGATTTCAATCTCCCTTGTGCGCGACTGGGCGGACAGCCTAATGGTGGTGGCAATCAAAAGGGCCGCGCAAATGATCATTAGCACCGCCACGCCAATGGCCACATAGGTGGCGATGTTCATCCAGGAGAACAGCTTTTCCAAGACCCTGCGCTGGTCCACCACCGAGTCCACCCCGGGCGTGGCGGAGAAGGTCTCGTTGATGATCTGGTACTTCTCGGGGTCCGTCAGCTTCACGCGGAACGACGAGGGCAGGTTGGCCGCCTCCACCGAATCCACCATGGGTGAGTTGGCGAACTGCTCCTGGAAGTGGACCAGGGCCTCGTCCTGGGACTCAAATGCCCAGGATTCAATGTATGGTTTCACGGCCGCCGACTCGAGCATGCCCTCAATCGTCTTTTTCTGCTCATCCGTGACAGGCCCAGCCAGGCAGTTGGTGTTGGCCGGCACATCGTTGCACAGGTAGATCGTGACCTGCACCTTGTCGTACCAGAAGCCCTTGAGCTGGCTGATTTGCATCTGGAGCACGCCGGCGGCGCCAACAAAGGTCAGCGACACAAAGGTCACCAGGATCACCGAAATGACCATTGTCAGGTTGCGGCGCAGGCCGCTCCCCAACTCGCTCATGATGAAAGCAAGTCTCACTTGTGGTCCTCAATCGTGGTCTTCGCGTTGCTCGCGGTTTCTGTTCCGGTGGTGGGTGCGGCCGGACTGTCGGCGGCGGGCGCCACGGGGTCCGGGCCGCGCCGGCGCTCAAGGCGCGGCGGCAGGGAGTCATTGGCGGCGTCCCTGGCTGCCGCGGCACTTACTATCCGCTGGCGGCGGGTCTGGGGTTCGGCGTCGCCCTTCTTCATGTCCCCTGCTGCGGGAACCACGGGGATCATGGAGGTGTACTGCGCAGCGTTCTCGTCGCGGACCACCTTGCCATGCTTGAGCTCGATGACGCGCTTACGCATGGAGTTGACGATGTCGTCGTCGTGCGTGGCCATGACCACGGTGGTGCCGTTTTGGTTAATCTTGTCCAGGATTTCCATGATGCCGGCGCTGGTGGTCGGGTCAAGGTTGCCGGTGGGCTCGTCGGCAAGCAGGATGCCGGGCTGGTTGACGATGGCACGGGCGATGGCCACGCGCTGCTGCTCGCCGCCGGAGAGCTCCGTGGGCTTGCGGTGTCCCTTGTCCTCCAGGCCCACCAGCTCCAGTACGCGCGGCACCTCAACGCGGATGGCGGCGCGGGACTTGCCCAGCACCTGCATGGCGTAGGCGACATTGGCGAAGACCGTCTTCGTCTGGATCAGGCGGAAGTCCTGGAATACCACGCCGATGCCGCGGCGGAACTTGGGCACGCGCCAGCTCGGCACGCTGGCCACATTCTGCCCGGCCACGTAGATCTGGCCATGCGGGGTCTTGTGCTCGCGCAGGACGAGCCGCAGCAGGGTCGACTTTCCGGATCCCGAGGAGCCGACGAGGAAGACAAACTCGCCGCGCTGCACATCGAAGGAAACGTCGTCGAGCGCCGGCTTGGACTTGCGGTCGTACGCAATGCTCACATTTTCAAAACGAATCATGACTTTTTCATTGCCCGCCCAGCGCTGGGGTGCTGGCGTGCTGGCGCGTCGGGCATGGTTTGGGGGTGGAAACCGCCAGCTTTACCACTCTAGGCGTGCCGTTGCTGGAAACCCGGTTCCCGGCCGGTGTGTCGGGCTGTGACCGTCCCGCACTACGGGGTGAGGTGCCCGGCAATGGGAGTCCGGGGCAGGGCGCGGCTAAACCGGCAGTGCGGCACGGGGCTCCCCATCCTGGGACGCGGGTCAGAGGCCCCGAAGTTGAGGCCGTGCCACAGGTCGGAGGGCCGATGCGTGGGCGGCCTGGCTAGGCCTTGGCCGCGTTGCGCTGGTCGGCGCGCCAGCGGATGCCGGCGTCGATGAAGTCGTCGATCTCTCCGTCCAGCACGGCGCCTGCGTTGCCGACTTCATGCTCGGTGCGCAGGTCCTTGACCATCTGGTACGGGTTCAGCACGTATGAACGCATCTGGTCTCCCCAGGACGCCTTGACGTCTCCGGCCATGGCCTTCTTCTGCGCGTTTTCCTCGGCCTGCTTCAGCAGCAGCAGGCGCGATTGCAGCACTCGCATGGCGGCGGCACGGTTCTGGATCTGCGACTTCTCGTTCTGCATCGACACCACGGTGCCGGTGGGAATGTGGGTCATGCGCACGGCAGAATCGGTGGTGTTCACGGACTGCCCGCCGGGGCCCGAGGAACGAAACACGTCAACGCGGATTTCATTCTCCGGGATCTCGATGCTGTCCGTGGACTCGATCAGCGGGATGACCTCCACCGCGGCGAAGGACGTCTGGCGGCGGCCCTGGTTGTCAAAGGGGCTGATCCGGACCAGGCGGTGCGTGCCGGCCTCAACGCTCAGTGTGCCAAATGCATAGGGCACCTTGACCTCGAAGGTGGCGGACTTCAGCCCGGCTTCTTCAGCGTAGGACGTGTCCAGCACCGCCGTGGGGTAGCCGTGGCGCTCTGCCCAGCGCAGGTACATGCGCAGCAGCATCTGGGCGAAGTCGGCGGCATCGACGCCGCCGGCCCCGGAACGGATGGTGATCACAGCTTCGCGCTCGTCGTATTCACCGGCCAGCAGGGTCACGATCTCCAGGTCTTCGAGGGCCTTCTGCAGTCCGGGAAGTTCCTTGGCAGCCTCGGCGAGGGTATCGGCGTCGCCCTCTTCCTCGGCCATCTCCACGAGGACCTCGAGGTCGTCGATCCGGGACTCGAGAGCGCGCAGCTTCTCCAGCTTGGACTGCGCGTGGCTGAGCTTGGAGGTCACCTTTTGCGCGGCGGCGGGGTCGTCCCACAGGTTGGGCGAGCCTGCCTGGTCCGAAAGATCCTCGATGTCCTCCAAGAGCTTCGGCACCTCGGAGACCTGCTCAATAGAGGTGTACGTTGCGCGAAGGGCGCGGAGTTCTGCGGGAAAGTCGATCGCTGCCATGATATTCAAGCCTACAGCAGCAGCTTGGCCCTCGCCGTACTGGTGACCGAGATGCCGATGCCGCCGGGCACCAGAAAGTTGATGAACAGCGGATGCACGACGGCGTCCAGGCTCACCTCCGCGGTCCGCCCGTCCCCGGCACCGCTGGCCGAGGCAAGCACAATCCCGTCGAGCCCTGCCGGAAGTGGCTGACCGGCCAGGTACTCCTGCGCCGCCGCGCGGACAGTGCCGCTGTCCAGCCGGGTCCCGGGATCAGCCGCCCCGCCCGCCCCGTTCAGCTCAAAGGTGTCGGCGGCTGCGAGCGCTGCGCCGTCGGCAAGGGAGAACAGCTTCTTGTGGCCCACGTAAAGGCTGCCTGCTGCTGCCACCACCGTGACGAGCAGCAGTGTCAGGAGAACATAGCCGATCAGCAGCACCATGATCTGCCCGGTCTCGCCGGCCCCGTTACGGTCACGGGCGGCACCTGCGCCGGCGGGGCTCGGCGGGCTGGATGTGCGGTCTCGGCTGGGACTGCCTGACCGGATCAGCTTCCTCACTTGAACCGGCCAACCTTTTGGCTTGCGCTGGATTCCACGGTTGCGGCGGTGGCGCTGACACCCGGCAGTGACCCCACTACCGGCAGTTCCACCCGGAGCTGCACGCGGGCTGTGACTATTGTCCCCGCCGTGGAGCAGTTGCCGCTGCAGGAAATCGTCAGCCGGGCGCCGCCCGGGTCAAAGCCCATGTCGGTGACTGCCAGGTTCACGGCGGCGAGCGCGGCCGCCTCTGCCGCGGCACTGTCCTCGTGGAGCACGAACACCTTGGCGGCCTGGTCTGCGGCCCCGACCACGGCGTAGGCGCCTCCCTGGACTTGGCCCACCGTCAGGATGAGGTACACCACCGGGACCATCAGAAGGACTGCGAGGAAGATGAATTCAACGATTGCACTGCCTTCCTCTCCCCCACCCGTGCCCGGGCTTTCCGGTACCGCCACGTCAGCGGGTGATGACTGCATGCCCGCTCACCTCCAGCGCATGGGAGGGGCCCAGGAGGCCGATGACCGGCAGCGGGGCCCTGATGGAAACGCTCAGGACCTGCATCCCGTCGAGGGTGCCCGTGGACACGCTGACATCCTGCACGAATCCCGGTCCCAGGGCGCTTGCCACCAGGGCGGAGGCCCGGTTGCGGGCGTCTTCCGCCGTCCTGTCCCCCAGCGCCCCGTACCGTGCGGCCGACGATGCCGCGTCGGCCACGGTATTGTGCACGTGCAGCACGAGTGTCAGCTGCAGCAGCGCCACAAACATGACCGTGACCAGCGCACTGACCAGCACAAAGTCAACGACGGCGGATGCGGCATCCCGCTCCCGGGCTACGGAACCACTTGGTCCATGGCCTGGTTGAACAGCCTTTCCAGCGCGGGACCGGCGATCGCCAGCAGCCCCGCCACGAGGATGGCGCTCATCAGGGTGATCAACACCCAGCCGGGCACGTCTCCGCGGGTTCGCTCGGTGGCCGGGCGGAGCTGCGGCAGCCGCCGGCCCAGCCGCTCCATTCCCGGCAGCACAAGGGACCTGATTCGTCCGGCAAGTACGAGCAGGGCCACCCCCATCTCCGTCATCCAGTTCTTCGCTTCCATGTTGTGGTCCCTCCACCTTGTGTTTTCCTGCGTGTTGTTTCGTTCTTCCGTATTTTTCTTGGGCAGCCGCCATCTAAAATCCAAACTGCAGCAGGGCCAGGCCGGGAAAGACGGCGAAGACGACGGTGAGCGGCAGAACACCAAAAATGAGCGGGATCATCATGCCGATTTCCTTGCGTCCGGCCGATTCCATGAGTTCGCGCTTGGCCACGTCCCGCACGTCCTGGGCCTGGGCCCGCAACACCTCGGCCAGCGGCGTCCCCCTGTTGACCGCCACCCCGATACCGTCCACAAACCTCGAGAGGGCCGGTACATTGACACGGGCAGAGAACTGGTTGAGCGCCTCGACCAGTGGAACGCCGGTGCGGGTCTGCGCCAGCACCTTGCCAAACTCTTCGGACAGGACCCCGTTCGAGGTCCGGGCAACACGGTCCAGCGCCCCGGCTGCGCTCTCCCCCGCACTGACGGCGAGCGCCATCAACTCGGCCAGCGCCGGAAACTCGGACAGCATTTGAGCCTGGCGCCGCTTGATCCTGGCGCCCAGAAGGTAGTCGTAGAACAGATATCCGCCCACCATGGGCCCCAGCGTCAGCACCACCGCGCCCATGAAGTTGATGGTCCCCTGCCACAACAGCAGGATGGCGGCCACCACCCCCACGAGGAGCCCGGCCGCTGCGCACAGGAACTGCATGGCCCTGAACTCCAGCGGGGTCTCTGTCCGCCCGGCCTGTTCCAGACGTGCACCCAGGCCCCTGACGCTGACATTGAAACGGCCCAGCCGATGGACAGCATCGGAGAGCACCAGCCGGAAGATCCGTTCCAGCGGACCAAACAATGACCCCGGTCCCTCGCCTTCCAGTAAACGCGAGCGGCTGTCCACCGACCGCAGCTGCGGCTCCACCCGCTGGGCGAAGCTGGGCTTGCGCATCACCGGAAGCCTGACGAAGCACAGCCACAGCCCTGCCCCCATCAGGAGTCCGACGGCGATCATGGCGGCCAGGTGCGTGGTCACTGCAGCACCCGCTCTTCCTCGGGCAGGGCGCCGATGCGCAGCATGACCCGGTAGCAGACCACCGACACCAGGAGCCCGCCGCCCAGCACCGCCCACCCTGCCGGGGTGTTGTAGGCTGCCACGGCCTCGGGCCGGGTGGACATGAGCATCAGCACGATCCAGGGTGCAGCCACGGCCAGCCGGGCGGCGTTGACCGTCCAGGACTGGCGCGCCTCCAGTTCACTGCGGGTGCGTGCATGGTCGCGCAGGAATTCGGACAGCGTGCCCAGCAGCTTGCCCAGGTCTGAGCCGCCCACATCCCGTGTCAGGCGCAGCGCCTCGATGATCCTGTCGGAGACGGGGTCGGCGAGGGCTGCCTTGAGCTTTTGCAGGGCCGCTTCAAACTGGCCGCTGGCCCTGTAGTCGGCGCCAAAGCTGCGGAAGTCGTCCCTGAGCTGCACCGGCCCTTTGTGTCCCAGCTGCACCAAGGCCTCGGGCAGCGACAGGCCGGCACGGATGGCCGAGCGCAGGTTGTCCACCACATCAGGCCAGAGTTCGCGCATGACCGCGGACCGCCGTCGCGCCCGCATGCGCAGCAGCGCAAAGGGGAGGTAGGCCACGAACAAGCTGAAGCACAGGGCGATGGCGGGGACACCGGTCAGGACAAACACCACCAGCGCCATCAGCAGGGCCAGCCCGGCGGCACTCGTGACGAGGGACAGCGGCGTCACCTGCGGCACGCCGGCCTGTTGCAGGAGCACCTGCATCCTGCTGCGGTGTCCGGGCTGGGGTGCGCGCGGCGGCGTGCTCCAGCAGGCGTTCCAAATCAGGAACAGGCCCATGCCGGCCAGCAGCCCCACAACGGCCGCCATCAGAACTCCCCCATGAGTGTGGCGACGCTGTAGCCGGCCGCCGCGAACTTTTCCGGGGCGGGCATGGCGGTCTTGGAAGCCGTGAGCCGCCCGTCCACGGTGCTGAAGACGAGGCCCGACTCGATGATGCCGTTCTCCACGCGGCGCCCCAGTGCCAGGATCTCCCCCACGCTGCGCCGGCCGTTGGGCGCGCGGACGCAGTGGACCACAAGGTCGATGCATGCCGCGACAGTGGGCACCACAAACGCGGCCGTTATGTTTTCTCCCGCGAGCAGGGGAAGCGTGCAGATCTTGACCACTGCGTCGTGGGCGGAGTTGGCATGGACCGAAGCCATCCCGGGAAGTCCGCTGTTTAGGGCAATCAACATGTCCAGGCTTTCGGCCTCCCGCACCTCTCCCACGACCAGCCGGTCCGGGCGCATGCGCAGGGCCTCCTTGACCAGGCGGCGCAGGGGGATCTCGCCGTGTCCCTCGAGGTTCGGCTGGCGGCACTGCAGCCCCACCACGTCGCGCAGCGGCAGCTTGAGCTCAAAAATCTCCTCCACCGTCACCACCCGCTCCCGCGAACCAATGCCGGCGGCCAGGCAGTTCAGCATGGTGGTCTTGCCCGCCTGCGTGGCGCCGGAGACCAGGATATTCAGGCCACTGCTGACGGCTGCACCCAGGAAGCGGGCGGCCTGCGGGGTGAGGGAGCCCAGCTCCACCAGATGGTCCAGGCGGCTGGCGCGGGCCACAAACTTGCGGATGTTCACTGCCCAGTGGCTCTGGGTGATGTCGGGGATGACCACGTGCAAACGGCTGCCATCGGGCAACGCGGCGTCAACGAACGGACTGCTCAGATCCAGCCGCCGTCCGGAGCTCTTCAGCATCCGCTCCACCAGGTCCCGGACCTGCTGCGGCGTGAATACGACGTCCGTCAGCTCCGATTCACCGTGCCTGGCCACAAACACCTGGTCCGGCGCATTCAGCCAGATCTCCTCAATGTCCGGATCGTCCAGAAAAGGCTGCAGCGCACCGAAACCCGCGACGGCGTTGAACACGTGCCGTCCCACATCGTCGCCTTGAGTGAGGGCCGGGACCGCACCGAGAAGGGCCCGCTCGCCATAGTCGTTGACCACGGCATCCACCAGTGCACGGACCTCGGTGCCCTGCCGCAACGGGTCAAGCCCCTTGCGCCGGATGAGCTCCCTGACCTCATCCTCCAGCAATGCGAATGCATCCAACCAGACCGCCCCCGCTCCTTTGCGGTGTCTTCACAGTGTGTAATTCAGGAGCCTAGACCGATTTCATGCGGCCACGCCAGAGCAATTTTGTTTTCTGTGGATAACCCTTAAGGTTTCCGTTGTTGTCCTTGCAGGTAAAAATCGCTGGCTACTTGGTGTGGCACAAGGCACCGAAAGCAGTGAAGATACAACGTTTATGCCAATAGTTGGCGACATGCGCCCGTGGTTCCTGACCGTTTCAACCGACGCGCATAGGCTGGCAGCACATCACGCGCGGCCACCCGCCGCAGATGACTTTGGAGCAAAAACAATGTCTTTATCTGTGTCCAAACAAGATTCCCACCCCGCCGGGCGGTTCCTGTCCAAAGCCTGCCGGACCGCACTTGCCGGCGCTTTGGGCTTCTCCCTCGTGTTCGCTGCAGGAACGGCCCCCTCCAGTGCCCAGGAACCGGACACGCCTGTCACCACGGAACAGGCTGCCGAACCGGCCAGTTCCCAGTCACCCGTACCGTCGCCGGATCCCGGAGCGTTGCAGGAGCCAGCAGCCACTCCCCCTGCTGCCGAACCGGCGCCTCCGGCTGACGGCCCCACGCCCCCGGAAGACGAGGATGGAAGCACACCGCAGGATTCCGCAGTGCCGCAGGTTACAGAAGAAGAACCACCCTCAGCCACTCCGGACCCCGAGCCGGCACCGGCACCCGCCACCAAGGCCAAGACGGCACCGCTGCAAGTGCCTGTCCCCGAGGGTCCCCCCGCAATTGTGAAGCCGGAGGCACCGGCGGCATCCGATGGGGCATCGGCTGATGCGGCCACCGACTCCCCTCCCGCCGAGGACGTCCCGGCCACTACCGAAAAACCTGTGGCACCCGCCGACGGCGGGACACCCGGCGCCCACATGGGTCAGGGGCTGGCGACGGAGGAAGCCGCTGCCTCCGCCAACGCGCCCATGATGGCCCGGGCCATGCCGCTGGCAGCAAGTGAACCTTGGATCCCGGCCGGGGTGCGTGGCATGGACGTCAGCGGCTGGCAGGCCTCCAACAATTACACGACCAGCACCGTCTATTGGGCCGGCGAATGGTCCAAGGGCGCCCGCTTTGTCTATGTCAAGGCCACTGAGGGCGGCAACTTTGTTGACAAGTCCCGCACTTCGCACCTGGCAGGTGCAACGAAGGTCGGCATGCTGCACGGCGCGTACCACTTTGCGCTGCCAGGTGCGGGCCAGGCAACGGCCACGGCCCAGGCCGACCACTTCGTCAACAACGGCGGCATGTGGAAGGCGGACGGCAAGACCCTGCCGCCGCTGCTCGACATTGAGAACAACCCCTATGGCGCCAATTGCTACGGACTGAGCCAGACCGCCATGGTGGGTTGGATCAAGGCCTTTTCCAGCCGGGTCCAGTCTAAAACGGGCCGGCTCCCCATGATTTACACCAACAAGGGTTGGTGGGTCACCTGCACAGGCGACTCAAAGGCCTTCACGAACCAGCCGCTGCACATCGCCGCCTACACCGGTGGAGCTCCACTCCAGATCCCGGGCGGCTGGAACACATACAGCATGTGGCAGTTCAGCTCCACAGGCCCGTTCGCCGGCGACTCAAACGTGTGGAACGGCACCACCGCCAACCTCACGAAATTCGCCACCGGGACCACCGTGTCCCGCATCAACGGCAAGGATCGCTACGAGGTCTCCGCGGCCGTATCCAAATCTGTGTTCCGTCCGGGCGTGAAAACGGCATATATTGCCAGCGGCGCCGTGTATTCGGATGCCCTGTCAGGGTCAGCCGCTGCGGGCTTCACCGACAGCCCAGTGCTCTTGACCGGAACAGGAGTCCTGCCGGACGTCATCCGCGCCGAACTCACCCGGCTCAAACCACAACGCATCGTCGTCCTCGGCGGGTCAGCAACTGTCAGTGACTCGGTCATGAGGTTGCTGACGAGGTATAGCCCGTCCGTGAGCCGGATCAGCGGCAAGGATCGCTATGTAGTCTCGGCCGGGGTATCCAAGTCAACGTTCAAGGCGGGGACAACCACCGCCTACATTGCCAGCGGGGCCATTTACACTGATGCGCTCTCGGGCTCGGCCCTTGCCGGCCACCAGGGCGGCCCTGTACTGCTGACGGCGCCGAACGTGCTGCCCGATGCCATTCGCGCCGAATTGGTCCGGCTGAAGCCACAACGGATCGTCATCCTTGGCGGCCCTGGAAGCGTCAGCGACAGTGTTCTGAACCTACTCAAGCGCTATGGCCCGAATGTGAACCGCATCAGCGGCACCGACCGGTATGAAGTCTCGGCCGCCGTCTCACGATCCAGCTACTGGGTGGGAACAACTACCGTATACATTGCCAGCGGCGCCGTCTACTCCGACGCACTGTCAGGATCCGCCGTGGCTGCGCACAATGGAAGCCCGGTGCTCTTGACGGCGCCCAACGTCCTGCCCAACACGGTCAGGGACGAGCTCAAGCGCCTGCGGCCGCAGCGTATCGTCATCCTCGGCGGCACCGGCACGGTCAGTAACGGGGTGATGCGGGAACTTCAGACCTACGCCCAGTGACAAACGCAGTCCCAAAAAAGTGCTGGTCCTCACCTTCGGACGAACCGTGGTTGCAAATAGTTCTTCCGGCACAGTCCTCCCGTAAGTCGTTCCCCGCTGCGAAACGGTACGCACCGAGAGTCTTTGCGTTTGAAGATGCGACATCCACCGCTGCAAAAATGCGACATTTAGCGTTCAAAACCACAGACGGCACCACATCGATTGAGGCGGGACACATGCACCGTCAAGTTGCCGAAATCGATACGGCCTGCATGCGGATCATGTCCATATTCTCAACCACTGACAATGTCGGCCGGTTGGCGGCAACCTAGTATGGTTTATCCGTAGCAACGATGACGGAAGCCAGATCCTGGCTTCGGTGTCCACCGTCAGCCCCACACCCTAGACCACGGCTGCTCCAGCACCGGCGACTTCCGCGACACCGGCTGACACTACGCAGGCCCCGTCATTATCCGCTGCCGCAGGCAATCCGACATCTACGCCGAGCATCGAACCGGCCCAGGCCAGGTTCGCACTCACTGGCAGCGGAATGTTCGTGGCCATCGGTGCCATTGCCGTCCTTTCCGCCTTTGCCGGTGGCATCGCACGGCTCCGCCGCAGAGCTGCCTCGTAGCCACGCAGCCGGGTAGGGAACGATGTAGTCTCGGGTCCCTACCCAGCTTGCCGCGCAATGTCGCTTATGGCAGCACCCCATGGAGCAACCTGCTGCTCGGCTGACAATGCCCACGCGGCCTTATCGGCAGCCAGTTTCCATCCCGAAATGTTTTGTTCGGTCAGCCGGTTCAAGGAATCCCGCAGGGATTCGGCCGTGAAATCCTCTGTAACGGCTCCCAGCCCATATTCCTCGACCACGTCCACCATGGCGGGTGAGGGTCCAGTAATAACGCCAATCCTGGCTTGAACAGCCTCAAAGAACTTGTTCGGCAGGGCGTTCTGCAAGTTGAAAGTCGAGTTCGGCAGAAAACACATGGCCACGTCGTAACTGTGAACCAGTGAAACCAGTTCCTCATAGGGCACAGGATCGATGAATCGAACGTTGGGGATACCTTCGGCCAACTGCTTCAGTTCGTCAACGTAGGCCGGCTCATTCGGCATGACGACAAAATCCATCTGAATCTGCCGGCCAACGCCCTTCATCGCCTCGATGATCAGTTCAATCCGGCGGTACCGTTGGCCAGCGCCGCTGTATATAACCTTCAACGGCTCCGACGTCGGTGTTGGCTGCGTGTCCACGTAGGGAGCGGCATTGGTAACAACACCCACTTCTACCCCGAATCTACGGCGATACTCGTCAGCAATTCCTTGGGAAACTGTCGTCACCGATGCTGCCATCGGCAACTGTTTGCGGCAGATCCACCGCATGAATGGTGCCACAAAAAGTCGCCATTTCGGATCGGATTCCTTTTCGCTCGGCGCATACTCATGTAGGTCTGCATGGACCCCAAGCCGCGGTTTCAGATCCAATGCAAGTGGCAAGGCATTCAAGTCATTTGCCAGAATAATGTCAAAATGGCCGACGGGCAGTATCTTTCTGGCCTCCTGAACAGCCGTCATGCCATTGTAAACGCGGCCATACTGCCGCGTTATGAGACCGATCCTGTCTGAAGTCCAACCGCGTGAGTGGGGCGGCAGAGGATAATGTCTGTCGATGCCTTCGGGAGCGGAACCATAGGCGCAGGTACTCACCTGATATTTACCCTTGAGCAGCTCCACCTGCTTCAGGACGCGAGGATCGGAACGGATGGGTGAGAAGGTGAGTATCAGCAGCGAGGGCAGGGAAGACATGGGACCCATTATCCTTGTCCCGATGGATGCATGAAAATTTCGACTTCAGCCCCCAACAGGGAAACATGAGATGTCCGCTGTTAATCGTCAGGGAGCTGATCCTTGGTGGGGACAAGCGGGGCAGATTTGCCTGGCTCGCGGCCCGTACCCTCAGCGATCATCTGGGCAACTGCGGCCGGCGACTGGGTGCGATTGACTTCGTCGATGGCTACCCGGCGGGACAGCTTGGTGAGGGTGGTTTCCATCTGTCGGAAACGCTGGTACGTGGTGGCCATGTAGACGAGGAAGCTGACCACCAGACCGTAAAGGACCAGGTCGGTGCCGCGCCCAATGCCAAACGCCTGCGCCACCTTGGTCAACAGGGTGGGGAAGAAGATGGACAGGGCCGCGATGGCGGCAAACAGAATCAGCATGATGCGCCGGATGGCCAGGTGGCGTGCGTTGGATCCGCCGCGCATGAGTGTCAGCGACACCAGGACGACGGCGAGGACCAGGGCAATTTGAACGATTATTTGCATGGAATTACCTGAACAGCAGATCAGCAAGAATGTTGACAGAGTTCAGCAATGACTGTCCTTTGGCCTTTGAATAATCGGTGTAGATGATTTCGACCGGTTGTTCCACCCATTTGGGCTTCAGTTCCGAAATCTGGTGGATGAGTTCCGAGGCGTGCGCCATCCGGTTCTGGGTCAGGTGGATCTTTCCGGCAACCTGCGGGCTGAGGGCCCGGAGACCGTTGTGGGCGTCGGTCAGCGCCATGCCGGTGGACATTCTCGACTGGATCGCCGCGGTTCGCAGCACAGTCCGCTTTGCAAGGGACATCTTGGTGCGCTTGTCCAGGAAGCGCGACCCCAGCACCACCTCGGCCTCGCCGGACTTGATGCGCTCGGACATTGCCTGCGCGTCGACGACGCGGTGTTGCCCATCGGCGTCGAAAGTCACAATACAATCCAGCTCAGGATCGTTGAGAGCGTACTCAATGCCGGTTTGCAGGGATGCTCCCTGCCCCAGGTTTACGGGGTGCTGGACCACGACGGCTCCCGCGTCACGTGCCGCCGTCTGGGAGCCGTCGGTGCTGCCGTCATCGACGCACACCACAAAGGGGAAAACCTCTCGCAGCCCCGAAATAACGTCGCCGACAACCGACGCCTCGTTATACATGGGGATGACTATCCAAGTTCGACTCACTGAGACAGTATCCCACACAAGCCTATTGTGGCCGGGCGTGCTGCGGCCTCCGCCGGACTCAAGCCCGGGCCATCGCCGAAAGGGCGTTGGCCATGGCGAAGGGCCCGTGGATCAGCGGCGCATCCGTCTTGTTGCGCAGCGTCCAGACCGCCCAGTCAGATTGGGGGTCCGCGGAGACAACAATGTCCGCCGAACACAATGCGGCTGCCAGCGTCTTGTCCTTCCGCAGCGCCCTGACGACCCGGTGCGACGCCAGGTTGTACTCGAGCAGCCGGCCGACCACTCCGGCAGTGCCGCCCTTTGCGGAAAGCGCTGCCGCGGCGCGGGATGCCCGGCCGCCGGCCGGGACCTTGAGCGCGCGGACGGTGAGCGCGCCCTCCGCTTTCGCCGGCGCAGACGACGGCGAGGAAACGACTGCTGTGCCGCTCAGTTCGACGTCGGCGGGCACCGCGGCGCGTGCGGCACGCCAGAGGCTGTCGATGGCCAAGTCCGGCCTGCCCTCACTGCTGACGACGAGGGCGACATGGAATGTCTTGCTCATGATGCGCTCCTGTCTGTGGTTGCGTCGTCCGCCGGGTTGCCGGAGCCGATGAGGCCGCGAAGCTCGTGGATGGCCGGGCGCAAAGTCGCAGTCCGTTCAAATTGCTGCCCGTAGTCCCAGGCATCCGCCCACCGTTGCGGGTCCGGGTCTGCCAGCTCCTTGGCGCACGCTTCCAGTGCCACGGCGATACTTTCTGCAGAAAGGTCCTTGGCAGGGAACCACAGCGGGTAGTCCTTCAGGAGTGCCGTGGCAGCGCTCTCCATGTCGTGGATGGACACAATTGGCAGGCCCGTGGCAAGGTATTCGGCCGTCTTGCCGCCGGTGACAAATTTTCCGGGGGCAAGAATGAGAAGGAGAGCATCCATGTCCCGATAGAAGCCGGTGACCTCCCGCTTGGAAATCGGCCCGTCGTAAGACAACCCAGTGTGGATTCCGGACTCGAAGATTTCCAGGACTTCGGGCGGCACCAGGCCCGATGGCGTCAGCTTTCCCCGGAATACTGCTTCAGCTGCAGCGGGCGTGGCCGGACCGAAGGCCATATCCCATCCAGCCAGAAACTCCGTCAGTGGCACTGTCGCATACTGCAGAGTCCCCAGGTATCCAAACCGTGGTGATTGTGTCGCCTCTACGGCGGGCCGGGCATGACCAGGTTGCGCGTCGAATCCATTGGGCACCATTCGCATCTTGTCGGCAACGCCCGGGTGGCGTTTGGCGTACATGTCACGGATCGGGCTGTTGACATACCAAACCTGCAGAGCATCAGCCAGATATGCTTCCTCTATGAGGCCACGTTCCGACGTCGTGCTGAAGATCTCCTCACCGGTGAACGGGCTGAAAAACCAAGTGTCGCGGTAGTCCAAGACATAGGGCACGCCTGGCAAATCGCGAGCAACCTTAAACGAGACATAGGGACTAGCAGACGCCATAACTAAATCCACCGGCTTACTGCGGTGGATATCGTGGGCGGCCTCGCTGGCGGGTTTGTGCCACAGGGCGTGAAAGTCCTCGGGGAATCCCTTGCGACTGCGCCGGCGGTAAAGCTCCTTCCAAACATAGGGGGCCTGAATCCGCAGCCGGGAATACCGTCGGATATCGCGGCGGGCTGGCTCCTCGGCGCCGCCGTCGGAAATATGTACCACCTTGATACGGGGGTCAATGGCATCAACGAGCCCCTTGTCGGTGCCCGCCATCTCCGCCCAGATCCCGGCATCGAGGGTAAGGACTGTGACATCCCAACCGGAATTAACGAACTCGTTGGCGACCGCTGTGCAACGGTATACGGATGAGGCCGAACTGGGCGGAAAGGCAAAGGCAACGTACAGCAGGTGGGGCTTGGTCACGCGACGTTCTCCAGGGTCTTGTTGTAACCGGCAATAAGGCGAGGGAGCAGGACTGCAGGCGAGTGCGTTCTCTGGACGTAACCAGTGCTGTCCAACTCTTTCGACAGCTTCACGGGATCCTCCAGTGATTCCCTGACGGCATCCCCTACTTCGGCCCGGGTGACTGAAACAGTGGCGACATCCGCGGGATAGCCCGGGTCCTGGTCCGCAAAAATGGTGGGGATGCCCATTCCCATGGCTTCCAGTTCACTCGTCGCCAAGATGCCCGCGATCTGCCCCACAGTGACGTGGGCCCTTGCCATCTCGAGAAGAAATTCAGCCTTCGGCATCTTGGGCAGCAGTTGCACACCCATGGCGGCCACTTCAGGGGCTCTGTCACCCCAGTCGAGCCCTACTATGTCAACGTCCATCCCCTTGAGCGAATCAACGACGTCAGATGCGGTTTGCACCCAGGCATCTCCTCCCTTGGAGGCGTCCCAGCGTGAAGGAAAGAACACCCTCGGCTTGTCCGCGGGCGCCCACTGAGGAAGCTCCTCCATGTCGACGGGGATTGGCATGTACTCAGCATCAGGCCTGGCCTGTTCCGCTTTCTCACGGTTATCCGGAGTTGCGTACCAAACGTGCCCCGCACCGTCGATGTCGGACTTAATGGCGGCGTGGTGCTGTTCCTGCCAATAGTTCTCCCGGATGTCAGTCCCATGCAAAGTGAGTGCATAGGGGCGTGCAAAACGCCCGCGGGCCCATTTCGCCCGGCCTCCCATGTTGACGTGCCACAATTCCGTACGGGGGTAGGTCACAGCCATGTCCAAAAGGAATCGGTAGTAGGCGGCTCGTGACCCGCCACGTGTCCAGGGTCCCTGCACTATGTTCCAAGGCAAGCCTTCACGCTTGGCCTGACGGACAAAGTTCTTGCCGACGTCTGCACAATCAAAAAGTTGAGTGATCCTGAGTTCCTTGCCCATGTCCTCCATTGTCGCATTGCCAAGATTGCTTCTTGGACAGCCCTTAGAATGGGATGGACTCTTCCTCTGCCGTCATGGAGTAATACTTGAAAAATCTGCGCCGAACCCTTGGCCAGCTGTTGCCGTTGCTTCCGTCCAACGCGCGACGGTTCCTTTTCCTCTTCGCTTCCATGTCATCGGTCCTTGTGCTGCTGGATGCGGCTGCCCTTGGCGTCTTTGCTTTGGTTCTGAACCAGATCATGCAGGCAGATTCCGCTGATGTCTCTATGAGCCTGCCCTTGATCGGCGAGATCTCCCAGACCACCGGCCTCGTGATCTTGATCTCTGCAGCAGCCGTCATGATTTTGAAGTCATTCCTCAACATCTGGCTGCAGTGGGTCTCCACCCGAAAGTTTGCCGACTACGAACTTGAGATCGGCACCGTACTCTTCCAGAGCTACATCAGGGCTCCTTGGATTTCCCGCCAGAACAGATCTACCAGCGAGCTGGTCCGCATGATTGACGTCGGCATTGCCAATACGATCTCCGGGGTCCTGTTCCCCGCAGTAGTGCTCCCAGCACAGGCACTCACCTTTGTGTCGGTGTTTGTCATCCTGGTGGCCGCCTCGTGGCAGACGGCACTCATTACTGTCATCTACCTCGGGGCCATCGCGGCCTTCCTCTATCTGTACTTGTCCAAGAAGTCCTACGAGGCCGGCCGGATCAACAGGGATTCAGCCATGCGCATGTCCACCTTGGTGGCCGAAATGCTGGCGGCGTTGAAGGAGATCACCCTGCGCGACAAGGCGGAAGAAGTGGGTGCGGTCGTCTACATCAGTCGAGAGAAGGCGGCCCGGTCACGGTCCAACATTCGCTTCCTTGGCGCTGTTCCCAAATTCGTGATTGACATGGCACTCATCGGCGGATTTGTGCTGATCGGAACGGTTGGTTATTTCAGCGGCGGCATCGGCACGGCAATGTCATCCGTTGCCATCTTTGCCTTGGCGGGTTTCAAAATGGTGCCCGCACTGACCACCATTCAGTCGCAAGTCACCTTAGTCCAGTCCACACTCCCCTACACAGAACTAGTCATGGCTGACATCCGCGAGGCAACAGACTTCCGCGCCAATGCTGAAAAGCTCGGCAAGCAGCCCATCACAGGTGAACCGAAGATGCTCGAGTTGCGCAGCGTCGAATTCACCTATCCCGGAGCCCAGGCTCCCGCAGTCACTGATATCAACTTGTCTTTGCCCCTCGGTACCTCAGTGGGAGTTGTCGGCCAGTCGGGAGCGGGAAAATCCACGTTGATCGATATCTTCCTTGGCCTGCTGGTTCCCTCCAGCGGTTCAATGACTCTCGACGGCGTTGCCCTCGAGAATGTGCTGGCGGCTTGGCGCAAGAGGGTGGGCTACGTGCCTCAGGAAGTTGCCATCTTTGACGGCACAGTTGCACAAAATGTGGCCCTGTCCTGGGGCAGTGAAGTGGACGAGGAACGCGTGCGGACCTCCCTCGCCCGCGCCCAGCTACTGGAGACCATTGATGCCCGCCCTGGTGGTATCCACGGGCGGGTGGGCGAACGTGGCGGTTCGCTTTCAGGCGGCCAGCGTCAGCGCCTCGGCATTGCCCGAGCCCTCTACATGGATCCGCTCGTGCTAGTGCTCGACGAGGCAACCAGCGCCTTGGACACGGCCACAGAAGCTGCCGTGGCCACCGCCATCAACGGCCTGCAAGGAGACGTTACCGTCATCTCGGTGGCACACCGACTGTCCACCATCCGCGACTGCGACCAAGTGTTCTTCATGAACGAGGGAACCATCGAGACCCGCGGCACCTTTGACGAGGTCGTGGCCGCCAACCCGGCCTTTGCGCAGCAGGCAGCCCTCGCCGGCCTGACCCAGTAAAAGAGTTCCCTCTCCTAAAGTCGGTCGGCAAGAAGGTCGGCTGTGGCCGCGGCGTTGACCTCCGCGTCATAGCGTTCGGCCCAGAGTTTCTTCGGCTCGTACGTTCCCGGATCAGCGGCCAAAACATGCTGCAAGGCTGCAACGAGGTCGTTGTCACTGAAGTCCGCCGGGATGAGCTCGCCTGTTCGAAGTGCCTCTCCGACAATCTCAGCCGTGCCACCTACATCTGTTGCAACCACTGGGATGCCATAGGAAATCGCCTCCATGATGCTGACGGGGACACCCTCAGTGGTGCTGACGTTGATGAAGGCTGCAACAGGCTTGTTCCGGTAGAACTCCATGACCTCGTGGTGAGGCGTCGCGCCCCGAATCTCCACGGTCAGGCCCGGATTCTGCATTTCCTGCGCGCGCCGACGCAATTCCCCTTCCAAGGTGCCCCCGCCGAAATGGATCCAGGTCATGGGATTGTCGAGAGGCATAGTTTTCAGGGCGTCAAGAATCCGTGACACCCTTTTCAGCGGAATCAGATGAGAACAACTGACAACTATGCGCCCTGGCGGCGGAGCCGTGTCGTTGCTGTCAGAGGGGGCCCGGTCCTCCCGCACCCCACCAGCCAACGGAGCACCGCTGCCGAGGCGCCGCACAAATATCTTGCTGGCCAGGCCTTCCTCCGGATATGTCGCCATGAGGTAGTTGGATGCCTGGGTTGAACCCGTCAAGATGCGGTCACTGCGGCGGAACATTGAGGGGCGAAACGGCAGATAGCCAAGCCGCTCTTCGTATAAGTCATAGCCATGCAGGCGCAGGTTGACAGAAACAATTCGGGATTGGATCCAGGGCACCAACACTCCGATGCCCATGCCCCAAAAACTATAGACGGTGGTTTCGACGCCGTCTTCGTACAACGCGGACTGCAGTCGGGGATCACTTGCAAGTCCCATGCCAGCTGCGGCACCGAGCAGGAATGTCCGGCCGTGACCCTTCAATCGTCCGGTTCGGGCTTCCGCCATGGCAACTTTGACCAGTACTCCCAAGTTACGCGGCGACAGCAGTGCCCTAACCTTTTGTGCCTTTGAAGTGCCGTACAGACTGCCTCCAAAGTGGACGTTCTGCGGAAGCTTGGCCAAGTCCATGGCCTGAGCAGGTGCGTGGTTGAACAGGACCACTTCATCGAAACGGGCGGCCAGTGCCGTGATCTCGGCGGCCACAAAGACATGGTCTCCTGTCAGGAACGGGTATTGATTGGCAAGCAGGACTAGGCGGCGCATGGCCATGAGGATTCCTTAGGCGAAAATCGGTACTGGGGTCAGGCTCGGGCAACCGCGGCAAGATAAGCAGTGTCAAAGAGTGCGCCGACGGTTTCCGGTGAAAAGCGCTCCCGGATGGGGGTGGCAATCGATTCTGCGGGAACGTCCTTGAACGCCTCCACAGCGTCGAGGATGGCGGCTCCGAGCACCTCGGGGCGCGGGTCGTCCACGAGGCGGCTGTTGGAATCGTCGGCGTAGTCGCTGAAGCCGCCCACCCGGGTGGCCACCACGGCCCGCCCGGCGGCGAGTGCCTCGGCAGCAGAGGTGAAGAAGTTCTCCTGTTCCGTGGGCAGGAAGAACAAGTCAGCGGCGGAGAGGTGGTCCGCGACCTCGACAGGACGGACGGAACCGGCCAGGGTGACAGAGTCCTGCAGGCCCATCTCCGCCACGAGCCCTTCACACTCGGTGCGCTGCGGCCCGTCCCCCACCCAGGTCAAGTGGGCCGGCACGCCCTGGTCCCGCAGCCAGGCAATGGTCTGGATCGTGGAGAGCGGCCGCTTGCGCGGGATGAGTCCGCCCACGGCCACCAGCTTCAGCGGCTTGGCGAAGGTGCTGGGCAGCACGGGGCCCCGGCCCTTCACCACACACGGAATGACCCGTGCCGCATCTGGCCGGGCGAAGCGCTGCATCTCAGCGGCCAGCTGGCGAGTCACGCCAGTCACCACATGGGGGAAGCGCAGAACGCTGCGCAGCCCCGACAGCTTCTGCCACAACGGTGAAACGCTGGCCGGGTTGACCACACCGTTCCAGTGTTCGGTGTGGACCCACGGGCGGCCACGTCCGGCGACGGAGCGGGCGCTCCAAGCCGGCAGGACGAGGAGGATCGAGGAGAACGCCATGGTGTGCACGACGTCGGCCCAGCCCATCTCCCGGGCGAGCAGCCGCTGGCAGGCCAGCACCGTCTGCGGCCGCTTGGGGTCGGCAGCCACCCGGCGGACGGGCACGCCTTCCCAAATGCCGTTGGCATCGGCGGGCAGGGCCAGGGCCGTTCCGAGCCGCACGTGCACCACACGCACCTCATGTCCCTGCCCGCGGATAGCCTCGACATGCTCAGCATTGAACGGCGCCTCGGCCGGGCGCTCCTCGTGGGGGTACCAGGTGGCAACAACCAGAATCTTCATGGTTTCCTTGATGACAGCGAAATAGTTCGGACTAGGAAAGCAGTGCCGAGGCGGCCATGAAGCGCAGCGGCGCCTCAGGGTGGAGCAGGGCGGAGACGTCGCGCGGCAGCCACGTGCGCGGGCTGCTGAAGGTGCGCCGGGCGGTGGCCAGCGCCTTCATGGTTGCGGCATCCACTTCGCCGCGCGCCACGGCGTCGAGCAGTGCGCGGTCTGCAAGGGACAGAGGGCGGGCGGCACGCGGTGCGGCAAACAGCAGCCGCCGCGCCACCTCGGCCATCTCGGCGGCGTCGCGGGCGGACCAGGTGCCGGCGTCTGCGCGCAGCAGCACGTGGCCGAAAACATGGATGCGCAGCAGCTTGGTCACAATGGACGTCCGTGCCTTGGCCGGGAGCCCGGCAAACCATTCGGTGTCCACGAGGTCGGCGGCAAATGCCAGGTCCTCGGTGACGGGGCGGGGCGTTGCCGTCACGCGGACCACGGCGTCGTCGTGCACCAGGTAGCGCGGCAGGCCGCGGCCGTAGCTGATGCGGGCGCCGGAGAACCACAGCGCCGCGGAGAAAGACTGGTCCTCGCCCGTGGCGTAGCGCGTGGGCAGCACGAGGCCCAGGCTGCGCACCAGGGAGAGCCGCATGATGCCCAGCGGCGCCGTGCGGTATGTGAGGCGGTCGGCCACGGGGTCCAGTCCGGCCGTGCGGTGGCGGCGCACCACGGGAGTGCGGATCACCCCGCCGCCCGCATGGGCCATGGGCGCGATCAGCACATCGGCCGACTCCTGCCCTGCCCGCTCCACCCACTGCGCCAGGGCGCCCGGCTCCAGCGAGTCGTCGCTGCCCATGATCGAAACCCAGGTGCCGGTGGCCAGCGAAATCCCGTGGTTGAACGGCCCTGCCGGGCTCTTGATGCCGTCGGCAAACTCCACGAAGCGCACGCGGTCCCGGTGCTCCGGCGCCACACGCTCCCGGATCGGCCCGGCCGCCGTATTGTGGCAGACCACCGTCACGCGCAGCCGCCCCGCATCCCCGGCGCCAGTAGGCAGTCCCGACTCTATGAGGGACGCCACGGTGCGCCCCACCGGCCGGTCAGGGGTGTGCACGGCAATCACCACGTCCACCAGCACTGAATCCTTGTTTACGTTCTCCACCCAGTAAGGTTATCGCGGAACACCGGAACCACCCTGAACCGCCTAGGCAGGAGCACCATGAGCCAGAGCATCGACGTCGTCATCCCCGTGCACAGCGCCGCCCGCCCCCTGGCCCGCGCCCTCGAATCGGTCCTGTCCCAGCAGGCGGAGCTCACCGCGCTGGGCGTGGAACTGCGCGCCATCGTGGTGTGCCACAACATCGAGGTGGAGGAGATGCAGGCTTCCGTCCCTGAGGCTCTGGCCACGGACGACGCCGTCACCTGGCTTCCCTGCCATGACGGCGGCACCTCGCCGGCCGGCCCGCGCAACGCCGCACTGGCTGCCAGCACCGCAACATTCCTCAGCTTCCTGGACTCCGACGACCACCTGGAGCCCGGCTCGCTGGCCGCCTGGTGGCGCACGGCCCGGGACGTCGACGCGGCCGCCGTCATTGCACCGCTGCGCAAACCCGAAGGCGACATCCTGCGCACACCGCGGATCCGTCCGTCCAAGCCCGCCGTGCTCGACCCCGTGCGCGACGGCCTCGCCTACCGCAGCCTGCCGTTTGGCCTGCTGCGGCGCCATGCACTGCTGGACTGCGGCTTCGGCTATGCAGAAGGCATCCCGGTCGGCGAGGATCTTGAGGCCACCCTGAAGCTGTGGTTCCGCGGCGGCCGGATCGCCTACCCCTACGGGGCGCCCGCCTACTGCCAGACAGACGACTCCGGAGTGGAGCGGGTCACGAGCACATTGCGCCCGCTCGCCGACGAGTTCCAGTGGCTCTATGCCATGGTCCAGTCCCCGTGGCTGCGCCAGGCACCCCTGCGGGAGCGCCGCACCATAGCCCTGAAGCTCATGCGGATCCACGGCATCGGTGCACTCCTGCGCCGCGGCGCAGTCGGCGTCCCGAGTGCGGCCGGCGATACCGATGCGGCCGGCGTGTGGTCGCCCGCCGAGCAGGCCGCATGGCAAAAGATCAGCGTCAACCTCCACGACATGGCGGGCGGAAAACTTCCGGCACTCAGCCGCAAGGACGCACAGCTGTGCCGGGAGGCAGGGAAGGCGGGCAGCACGGAGGAGCTGCGTGCCGCCGTCGTGCGCCATGTACAGGCGGGGCGCGCGGGCGAGCTGCTCACGGACGACCTGCTGGCCATGGCGTCGCGGGATTCGGTGCTGCGCCACTACGTGCTCGAGGTGCTGCGGACGCGAAAGGGAGTCTTCGCGCTCCGTTAGGCTAGGGGCATGCGAATTTTGAGTGTTGTGGGCGCACGTCCCCAGTTTGTAAAACTTGCCCCGATTGCCCGGGCCATGGAGGGCCGGGCGGTGCACATCATCGTGCACACGGGCCAGCACTATGACGAACTGATGAGCGATGTGTTCTTCCAGGATCTCGGCATTCCGGCCCCCGACTACAACCTGGGCGTGGGCTCCGGAAAGCACGGCGAACAGACCGGTGCCATGACGGCCGGTCTGGAGAAGGTCTTCGAGGAGGCCAAGCCCGACGTGGTGCTGGTCTACGGCGACACGAACTCCACCCTGGCTGCCGCGCTGGCAGCCGTGAAGATCCACATTCCCGTGGCGCACCTTGAAGCCGGACTGCGATCCTTCAACCGCCGCATGCCTGAGGAACACAACCGGGTGCTGACGGATCACGCCGCGGACCTGCTGCTCTCCCCCACTCAAGTTGGCATGGACCACCTCGCGAAAGAGGGCCTGTCGGAGCGTTCACTCATGGTGGGCGACGTCATGACCGATGTCCTGTTCCGCGTTCGCGAGCAGCTGAAGGACGCCAACGAGCCGATCCCGGCCGGGCTGGCCGCCGGCGAATACTATGTCTGCACCATCCACCGCCCCGACAACACGGACGACCCCGCCCGCCTGAAGGCGATTGTGGATTCCCTCGCGGCGCTCAGCAAGCCGGTGCTGCTGCTGGCGCACCCGCGGCTGCGTGCCCTCGCGGAGACCCATGGGATCGACCTCGGCGCAGGATCCATTGTGCCGAGCGAGCCGCTGGCCTACCCGCAGCTGGTAAATGCCGTGGCGAACAGCGCCGGCGTCGTGACCGACTCCGGCGGGCTGCAGAAGGAAGCATTCCTGCTGCGCGTCCCCTGCACCACGATCCGTCCCGAAACCGAATGGGTGGAGACAGTCCAGCTCGGCTGGAACGTGCTCGTGAACGATGACTTGGGCGAGCTGGCGGCCGCCGTCGAGCGACCGGCCCCCGCCGCCACGGATGCGACGCCGTACGGCGACGGGCATGCCGCGGTGCGCACCGTGGATGCCCTGCTGGAGACCTTCGCGCACTAACGGTTCACCACCCAGCCAATTGTCCACGTGGTGAACTGATGGTTTTGGCCCCCACTGCACTTCAGTGGGGGCCAAAATTGTCACTTCGTGGAAGTAGCTGCGCCGGCGCCTGGCCAGCTTCGACGCCTAGCCGCCTGCACCCAGCACTGCAGCTGCGGCCGTGCGCCCGGCGGCGGCCAGCGAGGCGTTCTGCGCCACCCAGTCAACGCGGCGCTGCCGGTCGTAGGCGGTTGACGGCCTCGACAGCAGCGCAACCATGGCATCGGCAACAGCCTTGGGATCATAACCGGGGGCAGCGCCCAGCCCGCCCTCTTCCACGATTTCAGCTCCGGCGCCCTGGCCTGCATAGACGACAGGTACGCCGCAACCTGCTGCGGCGTAGACCTTTGTGGGCTTGGCGAAATCGTAGCCCTGGCCGGGCTTGATGCTCACGAGCGCCCCTGCCGCGCCACGGATCCAGCGGGCGGCCTCGGCGGGTGCCACGACCCCGCCAAAGTGCACGGCGCCTGGTGCCAGTTCGGCCGCCGCGGCCTTGAGGTTGTCCTCGTCGGTTCCCTGGCCAAAGAACCGCAACTCGACAGCCGGGAATTGCTCGCGTACCAGTGGCAGCGCCTTGATGAAGATGTCCGCACCCTGCCACTCGCTCATGGTGCCTGTGTAGATGAAATATGGCGCGGCGGCTGCAGCAAGCTCGCCGGAGGGCGTGAACACAGTGGTGTCGATCCCGTTTCCGGCCACGGCAATGCGCGAGGCGGGCACACCAAACTTGGCCACCTGCTCGGCTACGGGCTCGGACACGGCAATGACCCGGGCTGCGCGGCGCAGCACAAAGCCCTCGACCGCGCCGAGGACCTTTTTGACGACGGGCGAGACGTCCATCGCGGACAGCGCCTCGCTCCAAATGTCAGCCGCGTAATAGACGAACGGCCGGCGGCGGATCAGCGAAGACAGCGCAACCACAACGCCCGTGGTGGGCGGCGGTTCGGAGACCACCACGTCGGCCGGGGTCGCGAGGAGCCGAACGAAGGCCGGGATGTCAAAGCTGAGGTACTGCACGTAACCGCGGACATAGCCCCCGGCGTCGCGCAGCACGGGCCAGCGCCTGAGTTTGTAGCTGGGCTTGAACACGGGGCTGCCGGCAGGCAGCTTGGTGGTCAGCACGGTCACGTCCGCACCCTGCTCCACGAGACCGTCAACCAGGGCCTTCAAGCGGAAGGCCGCCGCCCCCACTTCAGGCACATAGAGCCTCGTGGCGACGACGACCTTCAGCGGTTTCCGCTCTCCCACTAAACGGTGATCCTCACGCTTTGGCCGGTGCGGGCGGACTCCAGCACTGCTTCGGCAACAACCAGCGTCTCCAGGCCCTCGGCCATGGTGACGACGTCGCTGCGCAGGCCCAGGACGGCGTCGCGGAAGGCCTCGTGTTCGGTGCGCAGCGGTTCCGGCTTGGCGATGGCCAACCGGGTCACGTTGCCCTCCGACACGCCCCGGAACGCGCCGATCGAGTCCCACTCGGTGGCCACCGTGCCGTTTTCATAAAACGTCAGGTCAGCCGTGACGGTGTCTGCCACAAAGGCGCCCTTTTCACCGGTGACAACGGTCAGGCGTTCCTTCATCGGGGACAGCCAGTTGACCAGATGGTTGGTGATGATGCCGTTTTCCAGCTTGCCGGTGGCAGAAACCATGTCCTCGTGGGGGCGTCCGCTGCGCGTGGTGGTCTGGGCAAAGATGGACTCGTAGTGGCTCTGGGCCAGCCATGCCGTCAGGTCGATGTCGTGCGTGCCCAGGTCCTTGACCACTCCGACGTCGGCGATGCGGGACGGGAACGGGCCCTGCCGGCGTGTGGCGATCTGGTAGACCTCGCCCAGCTCGCCGTCGGCGATGCGCTGGCGCAGCGACTGCAGTGCGGGGTTGAAGCGCTCAATGTGTCCGACGGCGCCCACCAGCCCCTTGGCGGTGAAGGCGGCCAGGAGCCGCTTGCCGGCTTCCGTGCTCGCGGCGATCGGCTTCTCAACGAGCGTGTGGACCCCGGCCTCCGCGAGGGCCAGACCCACTTCCTCGTGCATGCCGGTGGGCACGGCCGCCACGGCCATGTCGATGCCGGCGGCGATGAGCTCTTCAACATTGTGCAGGACGGGCAGGTCCTTGGCGACGCCGTGCGGGTCGCCGTAGGCGTCGGCAACGGCCACCAGGTCCACGCCCTCAACTTCGCGGATGACGCGGGCGTGGTGGCGCCCCATCATGCCCAGGCCGATCAGGCCGACGCGCAGGTTCGCCATGGCTCAGGCACCTGCCTTGACGATGGTGTTCACGGCGGTGACGATGCGCTCGAGGTCGTCCTGCGTCAAGGACGGGTGCACGGGCAGGGAGAGGACTTCCCTGGCCGCGATTTCCGTGTTGGGCAGGTCCTCGGTGCGGTTGAAGGACGGCAGGCGGTGGTTCGGGACGGGGTAGTACACGCCGGAGCCGATGTTGAACTCGCTGCGCAGGCGCTCGTGCAGTTCGTCGCGGCCCTCGGAGACGCGGATCGTGTACTGGTGGTAGACGTGCTCGGCGCCGGGCGCCACCTTCGGCGTGCCCACCCCTTCCAGGTTGGCGGACAGGAACGCGGCGTTTTCCTGGCGCTGCGCGGTCCAGGCTTCCACCTTGGTCAGCTGGACGCGGCCGATGGCTGCGTGCAGGTCCGTCATGCGGTTGTTGAAGCCAACCAACTCGTTCTGGTACTGCTTCTCCATGCCCTGGTTGCGCAGCAGGCGGAGGTTGCGCTCCACCGTGGCGTCCCCGGTGGTGACCATGCCGCCCTCGCCGGAAGTCATGTTCTTCGTGGGGTACAGACTGAACATGCCAAACTTGCCGAACGTTCCCACCTTCTTGCCGTTGACGGCGGCACCGTGGGCCTGGGCTGCATCCTCGTAGAGGTCGATCCCGTGCTTTTCGGCGAGGGCCGTGAACACATCGGCCGCAAAGGGGTGACCGTACAGGTGCACCGGCATGATGCCCTTGGTCTTGTCGGTGATAAGCGATTCCACATGGGCCACGTCGAGCGTGTAGTAGTCCAGCTCGATGTCGGCGAACACCGGTGTGGCGCCCGTCAGGGCCACCGAGTTGCCGGTGGCGGCAAAGGTGAAGGACGGGACGATGACCTCGTCGCCCGGGCCGACGCCCGAGGCCAGCAGGCCCAGGTGGAGGCCGGAGGTGCCGGAGTTTACGGCGACGGACGCTCGCCCGTCCACCATTACCTGGGAGAATTCCTTCTCAAAGGCGGCCACCTCGGGGCCCTGGGCCAGCATGCCGGAGGCCATGACGGCGTCGACCGCTGCCCGCTCCTCCGCGCCGATGATCGGTTTTGCTGCGGGGATGAAGTCCTGGCTCATGCGTTGTCCTCTGCGGTGTTCGTGTCGGCCTCGGTCAGGGAGGTCTCGTTCAGGGAGTTTGTTTCTTCAAGGTATTTTGCCCCGGTTTCCGGGCACACCCAGACGCCGCCCTCTTCCTTGAGCGGGAAGCCGGCCTTGCCCACCCAGCCGAGCCGGCGGGCGGGGACGCCTGCCATGAGGGCGAACGCGGGGACGTCCTTCGTCACCACGGAGCCCGCGGCGATCGTGGCCCAGCGGCCGATGGTCAGCGGGGCGATGCACACGGCGCGGGCGCCGACGGAGGCGCCGTCTTCGATCGTGACGCCAACCGGTGTCCAGTCATGGGCGCTCTTGAGCGAGCCGTCCGGACTGACGGCGCGCGGGTACGTGTCGTTGGTCAGCACCACGGCCGGGCCGATGAAGACGCCGCGCCCCAGAGCTGCCGGCTCGTACACGAGCGCGTAGTTCTGGATCTTGGTGTTGTCGCCGATCGTCACGCCGGTGCCGACATAGGCGCCGCGGCCCACAATGCAGTTCTCACCAAGCACGGCGTCCTCGCGAACCTGGGCAAGGTGCCACACCTTGGTGCCTTCTCCGAGCACGGCCTTCTCGGCAACGTCGGCGCTGGGTGCAATGTAACTCATGCTGCTACTCCTGTTGGGTGCGGGCGGCCGTCAGGCCTTGCCGATGACGCGGTAGGTGACGCCGGGCCACTTGTCTGCCGAGCTTACCCGGCGTCCGTCAATAAACGTGGTGATGCCGGGCAGGTTGGCCGGGCCCAGTTCGCGGTACTCGGCGTGGTCGGCCTGGACGACGGCGGCGTCCACGGGCTCGCCCAGGTGGTAGGCGGCGAAGCCCAGCTTCGCGAGTTCCTCGTCCGTGTACATGGGGTCGTGCACCAGGGCGGTGCCTCCGCGGCGGTTGATGGCCTCGACGGCGTCGAACACGCCGGAGAACGCCGTCTCCTTCACCCCGCCGCGGTAGGCGGCGCCAAGAACGACGACGCGTGCCCCGGCCAGGTCCCCATGGGCACCTTCCAGGAGGCCGATCGTGTAGTCGGGCATGTCGGCGTTGGCGGCGCGGGCGGCCCGGACCACGGTGGCGTCGGGGTCGTTCCACAGGTACAGGCGCGGGTAGACGGGGATGCAGTGCCCGCCGACGGCGATGCCCGGCTGGTGGATATGGCTGAAGGGCTGCGAGTTGGAGGCGGCAATGACCTGGTAGATGTCAATGCCGGTCTTGGCGGCGAAGCGGGCGAACTGGTTGGCCAGGCCGATGTTGACGTCCCGGTAGGTGGTCTCGGCCAGCTTGGCGAGCTCAGAGGCTTCAGCGGAGCCCAGGTCCCACACACCGTTGGGGCGGTTGAGGTCGGGGCGCTCATCGAAGTCGAGGACCGCCTCATAGAACTCGACAGCCTTGGCGGCACCGGCGTCGGACAGGCCACCGACCAGCTTGGGGTACTTGCGCAGGTCTTCAAAAACGCGCCCTGTCAGCACGCGTTCCGGCGAGAACACCAGGTGGAAATCCTGGCCCTCGACCAGGCCGGAGCCGGCTTCCAGGGCAGGCTTCCAGCGGGTGCGGGTGGTGCCGACGGGAAGGGTGGTCTCGTAGGCGACCAGCGTGTCGGGAGTAAGGTGGCGGGCCAGCTCGGCCGTGGCGGTGTCCATCCAGCCGAAGTCGGGGTTGGCATCCTTGTCAACGAACAGCGGCACGACGAGGACAACAGCGTCCGCGCCGGGGACGGCGTCGGCGTAGTTGGTGGTGGCACGCAGCTTGCCGGCGGGGACCAGCTCGGAGAGCTTCTCCTGCAGGTGCGCCTCGCCGGGGAAGGGTTCGGTGCCGGCATTGATCAGGTCCACCACGGCCTGGTTGACATCGACGCCCACCACGTCGTGGCCCTTGGATGCGAACTGGACAGCCAGTGGCAGGCCGATCTTGCCGAGTGCAATAACTGCAATCTTCACGTGTGTAACCTAATCTTCAGTAAATTGCCGGGCCCCGGACAAGGCCGTCCGCGCCGTTTGCCTTGACACTTAGAATATCGAGCTTTGGGGCTCCCACGTGTCAGATGAGAGCCAGCCCACTTTTTCACATTACCCGCACGCATCGATCCGGTAGAGCCGCGCCGCACCCTGCTCGTCCAGAAGCGTCAGGCCGGGGGTGGCGGCGAGATCTTCCGAACTGGGGATCGCCATGCGCATGTCGCTGACCTGGCGGCCGCTGCCAAAGTCCAGGAAGTAGTATGCGTCCAGTTTCCGTACGGCCGCGCACACAGCCGGGTCCTCGTTTATCTGCGGCAGGCTGGTCCAGATCAGCTGGATCTCCGGGCTTTGCGCCGAAGCCAGCGACGGCACCACCGTGGGGTAGTTGTCCAGGGCGTAGATGAGAGAACCCCCGTTGGCAGGGTGTCCGATCGTCATTGACCCTGCGGGGATGTGTTCGGATGCGCGCTTGAGCAGGGCCGCCTCATCGCTGGAGAGCAGCCACGAGTCCGGCGTCGAGGCATAATACTGGCTGCCGGTCGACGCCACCACGGTCTGCACCGAATTGTTTTGCATGCCCAGGCCAAGGGCCAGGGCGGCTGCAACGCCCACGGATGCGGTCAGGACTGCACGCGGGCGCGCGGCCAACGCACCGGCAGGGAAGATTTTGACGGCAAGGTCAAAGATCCAGACCGCCCCGGCCACCATCAGCGGCAATGCTGCCACGGGCAGCAGAGCCGCCAGCCTGTTGCTGTCGTTGAAAAAAACTCCTGTAATGGCATTGCGTAGGGCGGCCTCAGGGAAACTTGCCACCACCACAAAGAACATGGCCGCCACGAGAAAGATGCCCGCAGCCCAGATCCGTGGCCATTGGACACACACCGCGGCAAGGCCGGACACCATGAGAAGGAGCACGGGCCAGGAGGCCGGAACCCCGTGGGGGGCAACGGCCAGCGCCTCCCCTACGGCGTCGGAAAAGGTGAGCGTTGGCGGCCAGTGCGATCCTGCCGAACTCGGCCGGATTCTGTCCCAGGCGACGGCAAACACTACAAGGTACAGTGCCACGCCGGCCGAGGCGGCCGTGGTTGCCTGCCACGCATGGCGGCGGGCGGCAAGGAGCCGCACCAGCCAGACCAGGAGCATGGGGACGGTGAAGGCAGCCAGCGCCATGACGATATTGGGGTGGGAGAGAGCCAGCCCCGGCGCACCGAGCACCAGCAGCACCACGCCGAGGGCGGTTCCAACCCTGGGTTTCGGGGAGAGCCTGAGGACGTCGGCAACCAGCCCCACGAAAGTGGGAAGCAGGGCAATCGCCAGGAAGTTCGGGTACAGCACGCCCCAGCCAAGGGCCAGGAAGGGGAACGCCCCGAACCCTCCCGCCAACACGCCCGCCACCAGCAGGACGGCCGGGCGGGTGCCTGCCACCCGCGTGGCCAGGAACATGCACCCCAAGGTCCACACCATGGCGCCGATGACAATGTTGGCACTGTTGACGGCTGCCGGCAGCGACGCGACATTGCCCAGCTCCATGGTCAACGCCACCAGGTTGTGCCACGTGAACGGGTATACGGAGGACGGCCCGTTGTGGATCATCGAGCCAATGTCAAAGGCTGATCCGTTCCCGGATTCCACGACGGCGCGGACGGCACTCAGATGATGAACATTGTCGTAGGTGTTGGAGATGTTATCCGGCGCAATGAACGTCCTGGACAGGTTGATCCCCAGGGCAACTGCGGAAAAGCAGAAGCCGCCCAGTCCCGCCAGCAGCAGGGCCGGCTTGGGCCGCTCCGGCATGCGCACCGTGGATTCAGCCGGCCCGCCGCGGACGACGGCGAGGCGCGCGGCAACCAGCGTCCGCAGTCCCCAGGCTGCAGCGGATGCCAGCAGGGTGAACGCACCCAGCACCAGCGGGTTCCACGCCAGTCCGATGGCAGCCGCACCGATGGTGCCAACCGCCACGAGGCTGGCCGTCAGGGGTGCCGACGCCGCCAGCCACGCCAGCCCCCGGGCGCCGAGGGCCCGGCCCAGGACAGCACCGGGCACAAAAATGACCAATGCCGCGGCCAGGATGACCGGCACCGTTTCAAACCAACTCATGAGTTATCCGTACATTCTGCAGGCTGCGGGTCAGGGCTGCGCGTAGCCGTTCGGGTTGTCCTTCTGCCAGCGCCAGTGGTCGGCGCACATCTGGGCAAGGTTGCGGTGGGCCGACCAGCCAAGGTCAGCCAGTGCGGAGGAGGGGTCGGCGTAGCTGACCGCGGCATCGCCGGGGCGGCGGGCGGCGAATTCGAAGGGAACAGGCTTGCCGGCGGCCTCACCAAAGGCCTGGATGACTTCAAGGACGGAGGAGCCGTTGCCGGTGCCAAGGTTCCAACGGAAAACGCCTTCATGTTCGGTCAGGTACTTCAGCGCGGCAAGGTGCCCGGCTGCAAGGTCCATGACGTGGATGTAGTCGCGCACACCGGTGCCGTCCGGCGTGGGGTAGTCGTTGCCGAAGACCATGACCTTGTCGCGGCGGCCAACGGCAACCTGGGCCACGAACGGCAGCAGGTTGTTGGGCACGCCCGTGGGGTCTTCGCCGATGCGGCCGGATTCGTGGGCGCCCACCGGGTTGAAGTAGCGCAGCAGGGCGATCCGCCAGGTGGGGTCGGCGGCGCCGAGGTCGGTGAGGATGTCCTCGATCTGTTCCTTGGTGCGGCCGTAGGGGTTGGTGGCGTCCAGAGGCATCTTCTCGATCAGCGGCACTTCCTCGCTGGCACCGTAGACGGTGGCGGAAGAGCTGAACACAAGTGAGCGCACGCCGTGCCTGTCCATGGATGCCAGCAGGTTCAGGGTGCCCACGATGTTGTTTTGGTAGTACCAGAGCGGCTTCGCGACAGACTCCCCCACGGCCTTCAGTCCGGCAAAGTGGATGACCGAGTCAAAGCCGGAGGAGGCGAACAGTGCGTCCACGCCGGCGGCGTCGAGCAGGTCCAGTTCCACGAATTCCGGGTGGCGCCCCGTCAGTTCCTCGACCCGGCGCAGCGACTCGGCCGAAGAGTTCAGAAGGTTGTCGAGCACCACAACGTCGTGCCCGGCTTCGAGAAGGCAAAGGACCATGTGCGAGCCGATGTAGCCGGCGCCGCCGGTGACAAGTACTTTCATTGTTTCCATTTCTATTGGGCGAGGTATTCGCGCAGGCGTTGTGCGGCGGGGGCGGGGGTGTGGCCGGTGGCTTTGATTTTGGCCAGGTCGAGGGTGCTGTTGAGGGGGCGGGGTGCTGCTGGCTTGTCCTTGAAGTAGTCGGCGGTGCTGGTGCCGGTGACGTCGTGGCGGTTGTGGCCGGTGGCCTCGTACACGTCGGCGGCGATGTCGGCCCAGGTTTGGGGGTCGCCGTCGTTGCTGAGGTTGTAGGTCCCGTAGTCGGCGCCGGTGTTCAGGAGGTGCAGGATGCCTGCGGCAATGTCGGTGGTGAAGGACAGCCGGCCGATTTGGTCATTGACCACGGCGGGTTTGATGCCGCGGGCGGCGAGTGAGGCCATGGTGGAGACGAAGTTGTTGCCTTCGCCGATGACCCAGCTGGTGCGCACGATGTAGTGCCGCGGGGTGGCGGCGGCGGCGAGGTCGCCGGCGGCCTTGGATTGGCCGTACACGCCCAGGGGGGTGAGGGCCTCGTCCTCGGTATGGAGGGTGGTGGTGCCGTCGAAGACGTAGTCGCTGGAGACGTGCACGAGGGTGATCCCGTGCGTGGTGGCGACCCGGGCCAGGCGTGCGACGGCGGTGGCGTTGATCGCCCACGCCTTGTCGCGGCCTTCGGGGGTTTCGGCGGTGTCGACGGCCGTGTACGCGGCGGCGTTGATGATGGTGGAGTAGTTCTTCCAGTTCCGGCCCGTGAACGAGTCCGGGTCGGTGAGGTCAATCTCGGCCCGGGTGGCGAACTCGACACTGGCATCGCCGGTGTAGAGGGTCCGCAGGGCGCGGCCGAGTTGGCCGTCCGCACCGAGCACCAGGGTCTTCTTGGGCGCCATGGGGGCGACCTGGGCGAGGCGGGGGTGGTTTTTGTCCTTCTCGGAGAGTTCCGCCTGCGCGAGCGGGATGGGCCAGTCGATGGCCGCGCTCTCATCGGCGAGGTTCAGGAAGGTGTACTGGCCCTGCGCGTCCGCGGACCAGTGGTCGTTGACGAGGTAGGTGTACGCGGTGGTGTCTTCCAGGGTTTGGAAGGCGTTGCCGACCCCGCGCGGGATGAAGATCGCCTGGGAGGGATCCATGACAGTGGTGAACACGGCCCCGAACGAGGGCCCTTCGCGCAGGTCGACCCAGGCGCCGAAGATCTTGCCCGTGGCGACGGAGATGAACTTGTCCCACGGCTCGGCATGGATCCCGCGGGTCGTGCCGGCCTTTTCATTGAAGGAGATGTTGTTCTGCACCGGGGTGAAGTCGGGCAGGCCCAGGGCCAGCATCTTCTCCCGCTGCCAGTTCTCCTTGAACCATCCCCGGTTGTCTCCATGGACCGGCAGGTCAAAGAGGAGCACACCGGGGATCGGGGTTTGCGTGGCCGTGAGTTGCTTGGAAAATTCGATGCCCATGGCGGTTACTGGCCCTGTTCCTTGTACTTCGCCTCGGTGGCGGCCTTTTGCGGGCGCCACCAGGCCTCGTTCTCCCGGTACCAGGCGATGGTGTCGGCCAGGCCGGCCTCGAAGTTCGCGAACGCCGGTTCCCAGCCCAGCTCCGTGCGCAGCTTCTGCGATTCGATCGCGTAGCGCAGGTCATGGCCGGGACGGTCAATGACATGGTCATACGCGTCAGCCGGCTGGCCCATGTGGGAGAGGATCAACTCGACCACGTCCTTGTTGTTCTTCTCCCCGTCGGCACCGATCAGGTACGTCTCCCCGATCCGGCCCTTTTGAAGGATCGCCAGCACGGCCGAGGAATGGTCGTTCGCGTGGATCCAGTCCCGCACGTTCTCACCCTTGCCGTACAGCTTGGGACGGATCCCGTCGATCACGTTCGTGATCTGGCGCGGAATGAACTTCTCCACATGCTGGTACGGGCCATAGTTGTTCGAGCAATTGCTCAACGTCGCCAGCAAACCGAAGGACCGCACCCAGGCACGGACCAGCATGTCCGAACCGGCCTTCGTGGACGAATACGGGCTCGAGGGCGCATACGCCGTCTCCTCCGTGAACCTCTGCGGGTCATCGAGCTCCAAATCCCCGTACACCTCGTCCGTGGAGATGTGGTGGAACCGCGTATTGTGCTTCCGCGCCGCCTCGATCAGCGTGTACGTGCCAATGATGTTCGTCTCCAGGAACGGGCGCGGATCCTGCAGCGAATTGTCATTGTGCGACTCCGCCGCGTAATGCACCACCGCATCAGCCCCGGCCACCAGTGAATCCACCAGCCCCGCATCACAAATATCACCCTGCACAAACGAGAACCGCTCCGCCGGCAAACCCTCCAACGACGCCAGATTCCCGGCATACGTCAGCTTGTCCAACACCGTCACGGACATCTCCGTGTTCTCAAGCACATAATGGACAAAATTAGAACCAATGAACCCGGCCCCACCGGTAACAAGGAGATTTCGCATTAGGCCAGCATACGTGAACGGGCCGCCGTTCCCCGTGGCCGGCCGCCGTCCTGCCCGCTGCCCAACCCGGCCGGGAGCATGCCCGGCGACGGCGGCGGCAGCTGATTTCCGCCGTCGAACCCAAAATTCCGGGAAGACGCCGTAAGGTAGGCTGGCTACGCGATATATGTAAGGAGCATCTTGAAGAAACTCTGGGCCACATGCGCCCTGACAGCTGCATTGGTGACCGCCGTTTCCGGATGTACCGTCGTCGATGAAACCGTGAACGGGCAGGGTGCACCGCCGGCCTCGAGCGCGGCACCGCAGGATTCAAACTACCCAACGGCCACGGGCGAGGTGGACACCAACCTCGTCATCACTGAACTCATGGGCAACAACAAGACTGTTACCACGCGGCAGCTGGCCTGCTCCGGGGACACTGCCGTTGCACCCACCGACATTCCCGACGCGGACGAGGCATGCGCCCTCATCGCCGGCTCCGCCAAACTCTTCGACAGCGAGCTGGTGCCCACGGACAACGAGGCCTGCACCGACACCGGCAACGCAATTGTTGCGGACGTTTTCGGTGAGTCCAGGGGCGAGCACGTGCGGGCATCCTTCCAGCGCAACAACCTGTGCAACGCCAGGACGTGGGACAAGCTGATTCCGATCATAGGACGCGGCTAGAGGTGCCGTCCGCAGCTCCCGGCAAAGGCAGGACACTCTCCGCCGTCGGCCTGTCCTCCCTGGTTGCCGCAGCCTGCGGATACATTGTGCTCATCGTGGCCTCGCGCAGCCTGACACCTGCCGACAACGCAAACTTCCTCGCGTTCTGGGGGGTCCTGCTCGGCTTGTTCGGGGTCTTGACCGGCCTCATGACCGAGGCGACCCGGGCCGTGAAGTCACGGCGCATGATGCACCACACGGCCGCCGTGGCCGGTGCTCCGGTGCTCCCCGTTTCCCTGCTCATTGGCGGGGCCGGCGCCCTCATCGTTGCCGGCTCCAGCCCGTGGTGGATGCCGGTGCTCATTCCCGACGCCCCAACCCTGCTGTGGCTGGGCATCGCCCTGGCCGTACTGCTGTACTCGGGACACATCGGACTGGCCGGGGCGACGGCAGGACAGGAGCGCTGGGGCACCTACTCGGGGCTGGCGGCCGCCGAAGCCGGCTTCAGGCTGCTGGTCATGGCTGTTGCAGCTTTCCTCGGAGGCAGCCTCGCAGGTCTTGAATACGCCGCGCTGACCGGAACCCTGGTGTGGCTGTATTTTGCCATCCTCTCCCCCGGCGGCCGCGCCGGCATCCGAGCCCGCGCCGATGTGGGCATGCTCCCCTACATTGCACGCTGCCTCATGTCCATGGCCACGGCGGCAGCGACTGCCGTGCTGGTCACCGGATTCCCGGCCGTCATCAAGATTGCGGCGGATCCGGCAGACTTTGCCTTGGCGGCCCCGCTGCTGCTGGCGGTTTCGCTGACACGGGCACCCATCATGATTCCGCTGCAAGCCTTCCAAGGCGTTGTCATGACGGCCCTGATCCATTCCAAGGAACCCGCCTACCGGGTCCTCGCGAAGCCATTCCTGGCCGTGGTTGCCCTGGGTATTGTCGGCGCTGTGGCCGCAGCCCTGGTGGGGCCGTGGATCATGCTGATCTTCGGCCCGGACTACTCGGTTGACGGCTGGTTGCTGGGTGCCCTGACGCTGGCCGCAGCGTTCCTGGCCGTCCTCACACTGACCGGCACGACGGCCATGGCACAGGGCCGCCACGGGCTGTACCTGGCCGGCTGGGTGGCAGCAACCGCAGTCTCCGTCGGCATCCTGTTTGTGCCCGGCCCCCTGGACCTGGTGGTGGTCGCCAGCCTGTTTGCCGGACCGGTCGTTGGTGCGCTGGTCCATGGAATCGGCGTGCTGCGCCGCCAGCCGGCCCCTGCCCCGTCGACGTCGAAGGACCCAAGCGATGCCTAGTTCCCCCCAAGTCTCGATCATCATGCCGTGCTTCAACGCCGCGGCAACAGTGGAAAGGGCCATTGCCAGCGTCCTGGCCCAGACCTTCACCGACTTCGAGCTGTTCGTTGTCAACGACGCCTCGACGGACAACTCCGTGGAACTCGTCAACGCCCTGGTTGACGCCACGGGCGACGCACGGGTGACCCTGATTGACATGCCCCGCAATGTTGGGCCGTCAGGTGTCCGCAACGAGGCCCTGCGGGCAGCGGCAGGAACCTTTGTTGCGTTCCTGGATTCCGACGACGAGTACCTCCCGGGATTTCTGGCCCACCACGTAGGCGCGCTGGGCACCGATTTCGACATTTCCATGGCCGGGCACGTCGTGGTCCGGCCCGACGGGAGCGAAAGCACCCGGCACAGCGCGTTTGTCGGGCAGTCCACGGGGCATGAAGCAGTGAAGGCCGCCATGTTGGACGAAATTCTGCCGTTCGCGTGGGACAAGGTGTACCGGCGCACACTGTTCGACGACGTCGCATTCCCCGAGGGTTCCACCCGGTTTGAAGACATGACCATCAACATCCTGCTCGACTCCCGGGCCCGGAAGGTCACCAGCTCACCCATCCCGTTAAACCGCTACTACATCTCGTCCGATTCCCTGACGTGGGGCCGAATCCCGGCACGCAGTGACGCCGACCTTGCCCTCGCCGACCTCCACAAGCACCTGCCGCTGGAACTGCGCACGGGATCGTATGCCAAGCCTTACGCCACCATGCGCCTGCTCATCACCATGCTCACGGCCCAGAGCGCCATCATGAAATTGGCCGGGCAGCCAGCCGCACAGGCCACGGTGGACGACTGCCGCCGGGCGCTGCGGCCTGCCTGGATTGCGGGGGCCGCCGCGGTCAAGCCGAAGTTCGCCGCAGCCGCACTTCTGCTGAAGATGGCGCCCTCAACTTTCGCCAAAATTTACCTCAAGCACTCCGCACAAAGCTACGGCCTGGAGTAATTCCCCGGCCGGCGCACGTGACCCACGGCGCATGCCACGACCCCTGTCCCTGCCCCTGATTGGTATAGATTAGAGACCATGACCCCACCACTTCTAGAACGCGTTCTCGTCATCATGCCGGCGTGGAACGAGGGGCTCGCTGTCGGCAACACGGTGCGGGAAGTGCTCGCCCGGCCCGAGGGATACGACATCCTCGTGGTCAATGACGGCTCCACCGACAACACTGCCCAGGTGGCAGCGGAGGCTGGCGCCACCGTGCTTGAGCTGCCGTTCAACCTCGGTGTGGGCGGGGCCATGCGCGCCGGTTTCAAGTACGCCCACCGGCTCAACTACGACGCCGTGATCCAGGTGGATGCCGACGGACAGCATGACCCTAAGGACATCGCCGTCGTGCTTGACGGACTGGAAAACGCAGACATCTCCATCGGCGCCCGCTTTGCCGAGAAGGGGACCTACACCGTCAGCGGCCCCCGGAAGTGGGCCATGGTGTTCCTGGCCAAGACCATTTCCCGGCTGGCTGGAACACGGCTGACGGACGTGACGAGCGGGTTCCGTGCGGCCAACCGCCGGGGCATTGCCCAGTACCTTGACCACTACCCTGCCGAATACCTCGGCGACACCATTGACTCGCTCGTGGTCGCCATCCGCTCCGGCTGCAAAGTCACCCAGGTCCCCGTGGAAATGCGGGTCCGGCAGGCCGGCACGCCCAGCCACAATCCCGCAAAGGCCGCCCTCTACCTGGGCCGGAGCATCTTTGCCTTCCTCTTCGCCATGACAAGGAAACCGTCCATCGTGGTCCACACCGAAAGTGAAGTGGGGTGAACATGTCAGTCCTTGCCGCATTCATCCTCTCCCTCTTCATATTGTTCATAGTTTTTGACATGCTCCGCCGGAAGAAGATCCGCGAAAAGTACGCCGCCCTGTGGCTGGTGGTGGGCCTGGCCATGCTGGTCCTCGCGGTGTTCCCGCGCCTGCTGGAGCTTGTGGCCGAACTGCTCAACGTGCAAGTTCCCTCCAACCTGCTCTTCGCCATGAGCATCGTGCTCGCCTTGGGCGTCTGCCTGCACCTGTCGTGGGAGATTTCCGTCGTTGAGGATGAAACCCGCGTCCTGGCGGAGGAATCCGCCATCCTGCGCGCGCAGCTGACAGCACTTGAAACCCGCCTTGATTCCCTGGCCGGCGGCACCGGCCCCGCACAGGCCCACACAGAGGCTCCCACCGACGAATAGGCCGCACGGCCAACCCCTGCCACCAGGGGAGAAAGCGACACCCCACCATGCCCTTGGACATTTTCATCCCCTACTGGGGAGATCCCGGCTACATGAAGGAAACCGTCAACAGCGTCCTGGCCCAGACCAGCGGCGACTGGCTGCTGACGGTTGTCGACGACGCCTACCCGGACCTGGAAATCCAGAATTTCATGGCCGGCTTCGACGACCCCCGCATCAAGTACATCCGCAAGGAAGAGAACGGCGGCATCACTGCCAATTACCGCAGCTGCGTGGCCCTGGCCACCGAAGAGGTCATGGTGATCCTCGGCTGCGACGACGTCATGCTGCCCAACTATGTTGAGACCATCCTGGCGGCCCACAAGCGCTTCCCCTCGGCCGCGATCATCCAGCCCGGCGTCCAGGTCATCGATGAAAACAGTTCCGTGGTGAAGACATTCGTCGACGTCGTCAAGCAGAAGGTAGTGCGCCCCCACGGCAACGGCCCCCAGCTGATTTCCGGCGAGTCCATCGCCGCGAACCTGATGCACGGCGACTGGCTGTACTGGCCGGCCCTGGCTTTCCGCACGGACCGCATGCAGGCCGTGGACTTCCGCGACGGCTTCCCCATCATCCAGGACCTGGCCCTGATCATGGACATGATCTACGCCGGCGACCAGCTGCTGATCGAGCCCACGGTCTGCTTCTCCTACCGCCGCCACTCCGAAAGCGCCTCGTCCTCGAAGCTCGTGGACGGATCCCGCTTTGTGGGCGAACGCGACTACTTCGCCGTCGCCGCCGGTCAGGCCCGCGAACTGGGCTGGACCAAGGCCGAGCGGGCCGCCAAGCTGCGCATCACCTCCCGTGCCCACGCCCTGGCGCTCGTGCCCAAGGCCCTGATGGCCAAGGACACCAAGGCCGCCAAGACCCTGGCGCGCCATGTCTTCGGCTCCTGAGACTTCCACCGTCGCTGTCATCCTCAATTCAAGAAAGAACCCCACCATGCAGAACTCCCCCGAATCACGGACTGAGACCGTCCTCGTCACCGGCGGTGCAGGCTTCATTGGATGCGCCATCTCCGAGTCCCTGCTGCAATCCTTCAAGAGGGTCGTGGTCGTGGACAACCTGCACCCGCAGATCCACGAGAGCGGCGAGCGGCCCGCGGGCCTGGCAGCCGGCGTCGAGCTGGTTGTTGGCGACATCACCGACGCGGCCGTCTGGGACGCCGTCCTGCCCGAGGTGAAGCCCGACGTCGTCATCCACCTGGCCGCTGAAACCGGCACCGGGCAGTCGCTTGAGGAAGCAACGCGGCACGCGCACGTCAACGTGGTGGGCACCACCCAGCTGCTGGACGGCTTCCTCCGGAACAAGGCGCTCCCCCGCCGCATCGTGCTCACCTCCAGCCGCGCCGTGTACGGCGAGGGCGCCTGGCGCAATTCCGACGGTGCACTGTTCTACCCGGGCCAGCGCACCAGCGAGACCCTGGACAAGTCGGAGTGGGACTTCCCCGGTGCCGAGCCCACGGCCATGAAGTCCTCCGAAGTGTTCCCTGCCCCCGTGAGCGTCTACGGTGCAACAAAGCTGGCCCAGGAGAACATCCTGCAGGCCTGGGCGAAGTCCTACGGCGTGGAGAGTGCCATCCTGCGCCTGCAGAACGTCTACGGCCCCGGCCAGTCCCTCATCAACCCCTACACGGGCATCATGAGCCTGTTCTGCCGCATGGCCATGGGCGGACGCTCCATCCCCCTCTACGAAGACGGCGAGGTGCGCCGCGACTTCATCCTGATCGACGACATCGCCTCCGCCGTGGTTGCCGCCGCCACCTCCGAGAAAACCCCGGCCACCCCGCTGGACATCGGCTCCGGCGAATTCCAGACGATCGGCACGGCGGCACAGACCATTGCCGCCCGCTATGGCGCCCCCGAACCGCACGTTACGGGCCAATACCGCCAGGGCGACGTCCGGCACGCCTGGGCCGACATCACGGCCGCGCACGACGTCCTGGGCTGGGAACCGCGCTACAACCTTGAGCAGGGCATCGCCCGCCTCGCCGACTGGATCGACGTCCAGCCGGACGTGAAGCCCGCCTAGCACGCAGGCTTCCCGGCAGGCATCTGCGGTGTTGCCGCAGCAAGCTTAAAGGGCCCGTCCACCAAGATTGGTGGCCGGGCCCTTTTGCATCTGCACCGGCCTTGGCGGCGCCTACTTCATGTCCCAGCCAGTGGCTGTGCGCAGCTCCTGCTCAACCATCGGCGTCATGGTCTTCAGGTAGCTGCTCGTCACGTGGTTGTCGTCCTTGTAGACAATTACGTTTCCGATCACGGCCGGGCAGGTGGTGGCGTCGCAGAAGTAGTCGGTGAAGTCCACGAATGTGGTGTCGGGCAGTGACGCGGCCACCACGTCCGTGGGCGGGACCTCGCTGAACAATTCGGAGCGCACCGCGCCGCAGGCCGCCAGGTCCGAGGGCGACGCTTCCACACACTCAGGTACAAGCTCGGCAAACCGCGGCGTGTCACGGATGGCCAGGACGGGAATCCCGGCGGCATTGAGCGTCCCCACGGCGTCCACCCAGGACGGCTCGAGGACTTCCTGCTCGCCCTGGACTGAACTCGTCCGGGTGCTGGTGGTCACCACGAGGTCCGGGTGCAGGGCCAGCACCTCTTTCAAGGTGTCCTGGTTGAACTTCAGGCAGCTCTCGGTGATGCCCGTGGACAGGTCCTCGCCAAGGGGGCAGAAGCCCTTCGTGTAGGAGGCCACGGACCAGTTGTTCCGTGCCGCGATGTCCAGCACCGGCGTGTTCCAGACGTGGGCATGGGAACTGCCCAAGACCACCACGGACTTGGCCCCGTCCTCTACCCCGTTGTTGCAGATGTTCAGCATCTCCTTGCCGTTGCTGCGGCAGTTGCCCCCTTCAAAGCGCGGCCACTCATTGGGTATGTCCAACTGTGAGGGAACCAGCACCGCATCGGGCCCAGTCCGGTCCACATAGTCCGGCAGCAGGGAGAAGGCGCCGGGGTTGTTCGGCGCCGCCTGCGACAGCACGGCAGCCCTGGCGGCCTCGTTGGCGTTCGTCAGCTGTGTCTGCCATGCCGCCAGAGGTGCCGCGACGAGCGCCACGCACACGAGGATGACTGCGACGGAGCGGCGGCGTCTGCGTTCGATCCAGGAACTGCGGCGCAGGGGTGCGTCAATGAACTTGGTGGCGAGGATGGCTGCAGCCACCGAGCCCAAGACAATCACCAGCCCGGGCACCAGGCCTGCCTGTTCGTTGTCGGAGACCACCAGGTAAAAGACCAGGGCGGGCCAGTGGAACAGATAGAGGGCGTAGGAGCTGTCACCGAGCTTGACCAGCGGCTTGACGCTGAGCAGCCGGTCCGCCCCGATGCGGCTGTCGGTGAACCCGGCCACGATGATCGCCGCGGCGGCGAGCGTGGGCCACAGTGCCATGTAGCCGGGGAACTGCTGGCCCACCTGCAGCACGATGCCGCAGGCAAACATGGCCACCAGGCCCGCCCAGCCGAGCACGATGCGCACGCCGCGGCCAAGCTTCAGGTATGGCAGCAGCAGTGCCAGCAGGGATCCGAGGGCAAATTCCCACAGCCGGGCCCGGGTGTCAAAGTAGGCAAACGCCTGGTTGCTGGCGGTGCTGGCGATGGAGAACGCCAAGGAGCCGGCGAACACGGCGCCGAAGAGGGCAAGCAAGACGGGCCGGATCCGCAGCCGGGCCAGCTTGCTCAGGAGCACTGCGGCGGCGAAGATCAGCGGCCAGAGGATGAAGATCTGGCCCTGGATGGACAGCGACCAGAAGTGTTGGAGGGGGCTGGCGACGCTGTGCTGTGCAGCGTAATAGTCCACGGACTCTGCAGCCAGGAACCAGTTTTGGTAGTAGAACAGGGACGCCCAGGCCTGTCCAAAGATGTCCGGCCAGCGCGAGACCGGGAAGAACAGCCAGGTGGCGCCGAGGACGGCCAGCAGTGTCACGGCTATCAGCGGCAGCAGGCGCTTGAACAGGTGGACCCAGTACTTCAGGAGTTCAAGGGGCCGCCCGGCTTCCAATTTTCTGGTGAATTGGCCTGTCAGCAGAAATGCCGAGATCAGCAGGAAGATGTCCACGCCGCCGGATATGCGCCCGAACCAGACATGGTAGGCCACCACCATCAGCACAGCCAGGGCCCGCAGGCCCTGCACTTCCGGAAGGAACTTGCGCGCGGTCCGGACGGGTGTTGCCGGCGGGGTGTCGGCGGCGGCGGGGCTGCCAGGACGCAGCAATGTGGCACTGGAAGTCATGAATTTGGTACCTCAAGAAAACGACGTGATCGCTTTCTGCGCCACGATCCCCCAACCAAACAGAATACCGGTCATTGGCTCACATGGGGACGCAATGGGAGGGACGTCACACGCCCGGTGCGGCCTGCAGCGCCGTGGCGGGGGCAGGCGCCGCCTTGCCCTTGCCGCGCGATCCCCGCAGCCTGCGCATGACAGGCCGTTCCACGAAAAGCCAGCTTGCGGTGGCCAGCGGCACCGTCAGGATGGCTGCAATGACGCTGAACCACACCAGGCCCAGCTCGTGGATGCCGAACACCGCGAGCAGCTGCTGCACGGCGAAGGCGTAAATGTACACGCCGTAGGAAATGTCGTTCTTCGCGATGAGGAGCGGCTGCCGGATGACCGTCGAGAGCCAGATGACACCGTAGGTGACAAACAGTGCCGAGGCCTGCACGCCCCAGCCGGGAATCGTGGAGCAGACGACGAAGGCGCCAACAAAGGACAGGACCCCGGGGATCCAATGGAAGCCGATCCGCTCCCGCCACATGAATATGGTTGCCCCGCCAAGGAAGAACGGCAGCAGCCGCAGCAGCAGGACAACATCAAAGTTGTCGTTGGTCAGCCGGCTGATGGTGTCGATGTTGGCCTGGGCCACGACGGACAGGACAAACGCCGCGGTCATGGGCCAGCGCGAGCGCCTCATGAAGGCGAAACAGCCAAGGGCGGCAACGATCAGGTAGCAGATGAATTCGTAGTACAGGCTCCACAACGAGCCGTTCCAGGCCCCCTCATACGGGACGTTGACCGGCGTGCCGGACACGTCATAGAAGCGCATTTCCAGGAACGCATTGGACCAGAGGAAGTTCAAGGGAGAGTGCCCCGCCGTCAGGAACCCGTCCAGCGATCCGTTGGCCACACGGTACCCAACGGGGGCAAAGACGAAGGCCACCACGGCCAGGCAGACCCAGAAGGCGGGCATGATGCGTGCCACGCGGTTGACGAGATAGGGTCCCAGCGCGTTGGACCACCGGCTGGAGGTGATGAGGTATCCGCTGATGCCGAAGAATCCGGCAACGGCCCACCCTCCTACGGTCTCGCCCGCAAAGGCGAGTTCCCCGCCCGCGCCGGTGAGCGGCCAGCTGTGGTGCACCAGCACCGCAAAGGCCAGAAACAGCCGAATCATGTTCAGGCTGTTGTTGCGGCCATCCAGCGCAGAGCCAAACCACATTCCGGCAGCACCATTGCCTGCCAATTTTGCACGACCCAAGATTACCCAGCTCTTTCACTCCGCAATGAGGACGCCAGGCACGCACGCTTCGCTGATCCCCCGCCAGCCATGTTGCTGATGTTCAAGGGGATGCCCGGGCCCTCCGTTTGCGTTCCTCCTGCGCCAACAGACATGATTGCTGTATGCGAGGAATAATACTTGCGGGCGGAACAGGCTCGAGACTGCATCCAATCACACATGGTATCAGCAAGCAGCTGGTGCCTGTGTATGACAAACCCATGATTTATTACCCGCTTTCCACACTAATATTGGCTGGAATCCGGGATATTCTGGTGGTCACCACACCGCACGACGCCGAGCAGTTCCGGCGCCTGTTGGGCGACGGATCCCAATTCGGTGTCTCCATAACGTATGTGAAGCAGGAGTCCCCCGACGGCCTCGCGCAGGCCTTCATCCTGGGTGAGGACCACATCGGTTCGGAAACGGTTGCCCTGGTTCTTGGCGACAACATCTTTTACGGACCGGGCATGGGCACTCAGCTTCGCCGGCATGAAGACATTGATGGCGGCGCCGTATTTGGCTATTGGGTCAAGGATGCCAAGTCCTATGGCGTTGTTGAATTCGATTCCGACGGCACGGCCATTTCCCTCGAGGAAAAACCGGAATTCCCGAAAAGCCATTATGCGGTCCCCGGTCTTTACTTTTATGACAACGATGTCGTGGAGATTTCCAAGGGCCTGAAGCCCTCGCCCCGCGGCGAACTGGAAATTACTGACGTCAACCGCACCTACCTGGAACGCGGCAAGCTCCAGGTGGAGATCCTGCCCCGCGGCACCGCGTGGCTGGACACCGGAACCTTCGAGGACCTGAACAACGCGTCCAACTTCATCCGCACTGTGGAAAGCCGCCAGGGCCTGAAGATCGGCGCCCCCGAGGAGATCGCCTGGCGCCAGGGCTTCCTCAGCGACGACGAGCTGCGCCAGCGCGCCGAGCCGCTGCTCAAGAGCGGCTACGGCGGCTACCTGCTGGGCCTCCTCGAGTCCTAGCCGCCGCTCCCGGCGCAAAAAGTACGACGGCGGGAGGCCCCTTCACATGCAAGGGGGCTCCCGCCGTCGTACTTTTTTGCTGCATGGGGCACCAGCCCCGGGCCGTTCAGCCCCGGGCTACCAGCAGGCGGTGACCTTGTAGAGCTTGGCGTTCGGGCCCTGCTGGTCCACCAGTTCCATGGACTTGGACCAGTCCAGGTCCAAGAGTCCGCCCAGGCCGGCCATGGTGCCGGTGACGGTCCGGGTGCCAAAGTCCAGTGCGTACTTCACGTTGAGCTTCCGCACGGAATCGCACACCCAGGGGAACTCACCTGCGCTCTTGAGGCCTGCGTTGACAATGTCCACGTCTTCGCCGTGGGTGGTGAGGATGTGCGGCTGCAGGACCTCGCGGCCGGAGTAGGCATAGGCGAGGGCGGCACCGGAACTGGGCAGCCCGGCAATGACGGCGCCGGGTTCCACGGTCTTGTCCAGGCGCTTGAGCAGCGCCTCCTCGTCGGAGCTGAGCAGGCTCGAGGTGTCGGTGGCCTGGTAGTTCGCGTTGGCGTGGACCACGGCCCACGTCATGACCCCGTACTGGGTGCCGATGACCAGGGCGAGGATGCCGGCCGCATAGGCGGGGATGCGCCAGGGGGAGACTGTGGCGCCGGCCAGGCCCTTCCTGCGGCGCCGGGCGGCCAGGCGGGTGTGCGCCCAGTCCCACAGGTAGGTGGCGCCGAGTGCGGCCGGGCCGATCATCGCCACCGGCAGCAGGGCCGCCAGGCGGTAGCTGTCGTAGTACCAGACGCCGGTCAGGAACCAGCGTGGGCTGAAGTCAAGGCCTGCGGCGTAGAAGAACAGGATGGCCGCCACCAGGAAGGTGCCAAGGAGCCACAGCTGGCGGCGTGTCACCAGGATGCGCACGAGCCCGGCCATCATGCAGACGGCGATGATGAGGGCCGCGGGGCGCTGCATGGCGCCGCCGAGGAAGATCTCGCCAATGACCTGCGGCGGCGTTTCCACGGCACCCCAGCCGGCGGCACCGGGCGGCGGGCGGAACTTGCGCCACACCAGCGCCAGCGCCGCCACAGTGATGAATGCGGCCCCGATGATGAGCCACAGCCTGCGGCGGCGCTCCGGCGTGTTGGCCGGCAGCAGCGGAACCACCAGTCCCCACGTCCACAGGATCACGGCGGGGAGCGCAAACGCCAGCAGCGCCATAAGCGTGCTCGGGTGGGCGACGGCAACGGCGGGCACGGCCACCAGCACCAAAAGCCACGCGACGGGAGAGCTGGGCCGCCAGCCCTTGCCCAGCCCCATGGCGCTGAACACCAGGCCCAGGGCTGCCGGGAGCAACGCAATGGAAAGCAGGTTGGGGTAGAGCACGCCCCAGTCGATCATCATCAGCGGGAAGCCGGTGAAGGCCGGGACAAAGATCATGGCGGCGGCCGTGGCCACGAGCCGGCGTCCCATGACCTGCCGCACCAGGAACAGCACGCCCAATGGCCAGGCGACGGCGCCAATGGCGATGTTGGTGACACTGACGGCAACGGGAATGCCCGCGCCGGTGGCCATGGCGACGATGCTGGTCATCGCGTGCCAGGCCGACGGGTAGGCGCCAATGCCGGTGAAGGCGCCGAGGTTCAGAGGGGATGCATTCCCCGAATCGATCGCCCAGCGGACGGCGTTGAGGTGGAAGACGTTGTCAAATGTTTGGGAGATGTTGTCCGGCTCGCCGATGGCGCTGGCCATTTGCAGCGCAATGAGGGCTCCCGCGCCAAGAAGTCCGACGGCGGAGACCAGCACCAGGGTGCGGCGCTCGGGCTGCCAGACGGGATCGGGCCACCTGCGTGAGAGCACCAGCTTGATGCCAAAGCCGACGGCTGAAATGACCAGGACGCCGAGCCCGAAACTGACGGGGCTCCATCGGATGCCGGCCATGGGCATCACGAACGAGAGCACGCTGGCCATGGCCACGCTGAACAACGGCGCCAGCATCAGGGCGGCGAGGCCGCGGACCCGGACGGCCAGTGAGAACACCAGGCCGGGCACGACCAGGATGGCCCCTGCCACCAAAATTAAGGGTAGAGCTTCCCACCAAGTCACCAATGCCACGCTTCCTTACTGCTACTTCTGCTGCCGGACCTGTGGGCCCGTCAGGTCACATCTGTTCCGTGCCGTTCCGGGTGTGCCCGGCCGTGCACCTGCCTATGCGGTGTCCGAACGCTTGCGCAATTCCCGCACCACATCATGGACTTCGGCATCCATGATGATCTTGCCGTGTTCCAGCAGGACGCCGCGTTCGCAGACGGTGGAGACCAGGTCCAGGTCGTGGCTGACCACAAAGAGGGTCTTGCCGGCGGCGGCCAGTTCCTTGATCTTCTTGATGCACTTGCGCTGGAACGGCTCGTCACCCACGGCCAGGATCTCATCGATCAGGAAGACCTCCGGGTCCGTGTGCACCGCGATGGAGAAAGCAAGTTTCAGGTACATGCCCGAGGAGTAGAACTTCACCTCGGTGTCGATGAACTCGCCGATCTCCGAGAACTCCACGATGGAGTCAAACATGGTGTCGATCTGCTTCTCGGTCATGCCGAGGATGGCGCCGTTGAGGTAGACGTTGTCGCGGCCGCTGAGGTCGTGGTGGAATCCGGCGCCGACCTCGATCAGCCCGGCCACACGGCCCCGGGTCCGGACCGTTCCGCCGTCGGGCTGCAGGACGCCGGAGATGAGCTTGAGCAGCGTGGACTTGCCGGAACCGTTCAGGCCCAACAGGGCCACGGTTTCGCCCTGCGCCACATCCAGGGACACGTCCTGCAGCGCATCAAAGCGCTTGGACAGGTCCCCCTTGCGGCCCTTGACGAGCCACACGATGGACTCCTTCATGGACCGGGTGTTGCGCAGCACAAACACCTTGCGCAGCTTCCGGCAGGTGATGGCAATGTTGTCGGGAACGGTTTCGACGCTCATCTAAAGCTCCTGGGCGAAGTGGACGGCGAGGCGGCGGAACACGTACTGGCCAAAGAACAGCACGGCCAGGGACACCAGCAGCGACACCGGCAGCCACAGGGAAAGCAGGTTGGGCGGCAGTTCAACCATGGCGGTCTGGTTGGTGCCCAGCGTGGGGTACCAGAACGCCCAGTGGAAGATCTCCACGGCAACTGTCATGGGATTTGCCTGGTACAGGAAGAACCAGCTGCCCAGCGCGTCCCTGGCCATGGTCCAGAGGTAGAGCACGGGCGAGGCCCAGGTGACCACCATCAAGATCATGTCCACAATGTTTTCCGAATCGCGGAAGTAGACGTTGACGGCCCCGAACAACAAGCCCAGCCCCATGGCCAGGATGGCCACCACGATGAACGCGGCGATGGCTGCCAGCAGTTGCACTGCCGACGGCGTCCAGCCCACCAGCAGCGCGGCCCCGAGCAGGATCACCACCTGCGGCAGGAAGTGCGCGGCGGAGACCAGCACCGTGGCGACGGGGAACAGTTCCCGGGGCAGGTAGATTTTGCGGATCAGGTCCCGGTTTTCCACGATCGAACGGGTCGAATTGCCCAGTGTTTCGGTGAAAAAGTTGACCAGGACGATGCCGGAGAACAGGTAGATCGCATAGTTGGGCGTCTTCGCTTGCAGGTTCAGGAAGATGCCCAGCGCCACGAAGTAAATCATGAACTGCATGAGCGGTTTCACATAGGACCACAGCAGCCCCAGCACGGAGCCCCTGTAGCGGACCTTGATCTCCTTGCGAACCAGCAGCTTCAGCAGGAACCAGTTGGAATACAGGTCCAGCAGGCCGCGCCCGCTGCCGGGGATGGTCAATTCATTTTTGGCCGCTGCCATCTACTCGCCATCCACGGAGTGGGCGTCGAAGGTCTTCTTCCAAGCCTCCATTGACGCGATCTCCGCAACCGAGCTGCGGTACCGCTCGGCCAGCTCGTTCCACTCCCGCGCCAGGCGCAGGTGCAGGCGGGCGGATTCGGCCAGCATGGAGCGCAGCAGCTTGGGGTCGCGGCGGTACCAGGACATGCCGGTGCCCTCCGCGTTGGTGACCACCACGGAATCGTAGTGGGCCAGGCGGAACCAGCGGCTGTCACGGTGAGCCAGCACGCCCTGCGGGCGGACAGCCGAGTCCGGCGACGGGGTCTTCACCAGCTGGCGGGAGACGGTCTTCACGCCCCAGGCGACAAGGTCCTTCTTCAGCGGCAGGCCCATCGGCGTGCCGCCCATGGGGCCGCGGCCCAGCATGGGTGCCGGGAAGTCGTCCACGTTTTCCTTCAGCTGCGCGTCGGCGTACTGGGCGCGCAGGGCGTTGATTTCCGGCAGCTTTGTGGCGAGCACACCGTGGAGCTGCTCCGGGCCCTTGAAAATGTCCCGCAGCGCCTCCAGCCTGCCGTGCTCGGTGAAGTACTGCATGGAGACGAGGTGCTTGACGTCGGCCTGCACGGATTCGCGCAGCACGCGCCCGCCCTTGGGGTACGGGCTGTAGATCAGGGTGGTGATGAGGCGGTTGCGCTCGTGGAAGTACGACTGCCAGCCCACCATGTCGTCCTTGTCCAGCCAGGAGACATGCCAGACGGCGGCACCGGGGAGCGACACCGTGGCGTAGCCCGCCGCCCGCGCACGGAGGCCGTATTCGGCGTCGTCCCACTTGATGAACAGGGGAAGGGACAGGCCGATGTCCTTGATGACGGCGGTGGGGATCATGCACATCCACCAGCCGTTGTAGTCAACGTCCACGCGGCGGTGCAGCCAGGACGTCTGGCGCAGGTTGGCCACGGAGAAGTCGTGGCGCATGTCCATGTCGGCGTGCGGGGTGGCGGGGACAATGCGGTGCGGGTCAACGACCTCGCCGAAGGTGTGCAGGACGCTGCGGTTGTGCAGGTCAAACATGTGCCCGCCCACAATGGTGGGGTTCTTGCAGTGGTCGGCAAAGGCCAGCATGCGCAGGATGCTTTCGGGCTCAACCACGACGTCGTCGTCCAGGAGGAGAGCATAGTCGCTGCCGTTTTCCACGGCCTCGTACATGCCGCGGGCAAAACCGCCGGAGCCGCCCAGGTTGCCCTGGTCGATGACGCGCAGCTTGCCTCCCAGCGAGGCGCTGACCTCGGCGAAGCCTTCCTCGTCACGGACCTTCTTGGTGCCCTGGTCCACGATCAGGATTTCCTGCACGTTTTCCAGCGCGTCCGGGTTGGCAGCCAGGATGCGGGCATTGTTCAGGCAGTAGTCGGGCTTGTTCATGGTGGTGATCTCAAGGGTCACCTTGCCGTGGGCGCGCTGCTCGGCGCCCTCCCCCTCCCGTGCCGTCCACTGGGCTTCGACGAGGGTGAGCCCGTCGTGGCCTGCGGCCAGGTCAAACCAGTACCAGCCGCCGTCGCCAAACGGCACCAGCGTCAGGTCGAACACCGTGGTGGTTTCACCGTCCACCATGCTGGATTCCACATGCTGGATCGAGCCCCGGGCGTTGGACTTGCTGACCGTAATGGTGCCGGCACCGGCGGTGGTGACCTCGAGCCGGACGGTGCGCACATCCGTCCAGCGCCGCCAATAGCTGGCGGGGAAGGCGTTGAAATAGGTGCCGTACGAGACCTGCTCACCGGCCCGGATGTTCATGGAACGGCGGGAGAGGATGTCGTCAAAGTGCACGGTGGGCCCGCCGGAGCTGAACAGGTGAAGCTTGTCCTCCGGCAGCTTCGGAGCACGCGCCAGTTCGTCGTCCTCACGCAGCCGGATGCCGCTGGCAGAGCCGGCATCCACGTACAGCGGAACGGTGTCCACCTGGGCGTCCGTGGGCAGGATGACCCGCTGGAGGGTGCGCCAGGGCGCGGACTCGGGTGCCGCCGTCGTGCTTTCCATCTTTTCAGCCACGCTCACGCTTCAACTCCTCCGCTTTGCAGCTTCGCACCGCCGGTGAAGTGCGGCTTGATCTTGTTGTCGAACATGCTCAGCGCCGAACCGATGGCCATGTGCATGTCAAGGTACTTGTAGGTGCCCAGGCGGCCGCCGAACAGCACGTCCGACTCGCCGCGGGCCAGGTCGCGGTAGGCGAGCAGCTTGGAGCGGTCGTCGCTGGTGTTCACGGGGTAGTACGGCTCGTCGCCCTTTTCGGCGAAGCGGCTGAACTCGCGCATGATGACAGTGGCGTCCTTTGTGTAGCTGCGTTCCGGGTGGAAGTGGCGGAATTCGTGGATGCGCGTGTACTTCTGCGCCTCGTCCGGGTAGTTCATGACGGCGCAGCCCTGGAAGTCCTCGATGGGGAGCACTTCCTGCTCGAGGTCGATGGTCCGCCAGGAAAGGTCGCCCTCGGCGTAGTCGAAGTAGCGGTCCACGGGGCCGGTGTAGATGACCGGGACCTGGCCAAGGACTGCCTTGCGGCCGTATTCGCCGTCGTCAAAGAAGTCGGTGTTCAGCACAACCTCAATGTTGGGGTGGTCCGCCATCCGCTCAATCCACGCGGTGTAGCCGTCCACCGGCAGGCCCTCATAGGTGTCGGAGAAGTACCGGTTGTCATAGTTGTAGCGAACCGGCAGGCGGGAAATGATCGACGCCGGCAGGTCCTTGGGGTCCGTCTGCCACTGCTTGCCCGTGTAGTGCTTGATGAAAGCCTCGTACAGCGGGCGGCCAATGAGCTGGATGCCCTTGTCGTTCAGGTTGGACGGGTCGGTGCCCGCCAGCTCGCCCGCCTGCTCCTGGATCAGCGCGCGGGCCTCGCCGGGGCCCATGGAGGCGCGGAAGAACTGGTTGATGGTGCCCAGGTTGATGGGCATCTGGTAGACCTCGCCGTTGTGGGAGGTGTACACCTTGTGCTGGTAGTTGGTGAACGCCGTGAAGCGGTTGACGTAGTCCCACACGCGCTCGTTGGAGGTGTGGAAAAGGTGCGCGCCGTAGCGGTGGACCTCGATGCCCGTCTGTGCCTCGTTCTCGCTGTAGGCATTGCCGCCAATGTGGTGGCGGCGGTCAAGGACAGCCACTTTCAACCCCAACTCGGTGGCTGCGCGTTCTGCGATGGTGAGGCCAAAAAAACCCGAACCGACGACGACCAGGTCAGCGTTCACAAACTCTCCCGTAATGCTTGGTGGCGATTTCCGGGCACAGCAGAGCCACGGACTATCCTCATAGGTTACCTGACCGTTATCCAAAGGCTGTGACCGGGTGGCCTTCCTCACAGCACATTTCGGGGAGATTGGCAGCTTCGTTCCTCCACAGGGGGTGCCGGGGACCCGTTTGTTGACAATCGCCACCTGTTTCACCCCGCCCGGGCGCGGGCGGCACCTATGCTCGTGGGACGGATGGCGAGGGTGCTGTTGGAGGGAGTTGCGGTGTTGCTGGAGATTGCGGTGGTGGCAGGCCCGGGCGTCCGCAGCGGGCCTGCGGGCAACGCCGTGCCGCCGGCCACGGAGCTCAGCGTGGCCTGGCCGCCCGGCTCGGCGCCGACCGGGGGCTCGCTCGACGCGGCCCTGTCGCAGCGCTGGGCCGGTGCCGCGTTCACGGTGGCCGGCGAGCGCCTCGCGACTCTGCAGCCGGGCATTCCACCCCTGGTGGACGGGGCCGTTGTGGTGGCCTGGCCGGGAGGCGGCGCCGCCGCCGGGGCCGCCGCCGCCGGGGCCGCCGGTGCACCGCCGCAGCCTGCCGTTGCCGTACTGGCCGTTTGTTCCGGGCCCGGAGCCGGTGCCGTTTTTGCCCTGCACCGCGGGGCCTACACGCTGGGCCGCGGCCGGTGCCGGCTGCCCATTGCCGACCCCGCACTCTCCCGCCACCACGGCACGCTCGTGGTGGGATCCCACAGCATCACGCTCACGCCCGCCCCCGGATCCAGCGGGTTCTGGCTGCTGCACGGTGTTGGCGGCGCCATGTCCCCGCGCCGGCTCCGACGGTGGAGTCCCCGCAGGGTTCGTTGGAGCCGTCCTGCGGGAGGGGCGCGTCGCGGTGTCTTCGCCCGGCGCCGTCCGGGTTCCGTGGGGCGCGGGCCGGCGGCAGCGGGACCGGCCCCCATTGAGCTGAAGATCGGACAACGCGTCGCCTGCGGCAACAGCACCTTCGAGCTGCGCTTTCAGGAACCACAAGGCACAGCCGGTCCGGCAGGAACCGGCACGGCCAAAGCCGGTGCACCACCGGCCGGCTCCGGTGCCATGCTCCTGGATGCCACGGCTCTCGACCCCATTGAAGTTCCCCATGCCGGAGGGAGCGGCCGCGGCAGGGCCGCCCTGATGGCGGCCGGGTTCCTGCCCCTGGTGCTTGGCGTCGTCTTTGCCCTCACCACCGGCTCGTGGATGTTTCTGGCGTTCTCGGCCATGGGCGCCGTCACCGTTCTGGTCCCCCTGCTGGGCGGCTCGGGAAGGCGCAAGGAACTGCGGCTGGCCGTGGCCGGTGCAGCCCGCCGCGACGGCGAGAGGCTGGCATCGGCTTTTCCCGACGCAGCCGCCCTGGCCCTGGGCCGTGAGTGGCGGGCGGTGCCCACAATCCGCCCGCCGGGCCTTGGACTTGCCGTTCGCCTGGGCACGGCGCCCGGTCCGGCCGCGCTCACGCTGGCACCTGCCGATCCCTCCTTCAGGCCGCCCGCCGCCGACTCGCGCCCTGTCTGCCTGCCGCTGGGCGGCACCGCCCGGCACGTGTGCGGGCCGGCGTCAGTTGCGGCGCCGCTGCTGAACTACATGTTGATGCAGCTCGACGCCGCCGGCATCCGTGTCGTGGTCCTGGGCGGGGCCGGCACCCTGCCGCTGGAGGCCAGGCTGCTGCCGCTGACCACCCTGGCCATGTCCACCGAGGCAGCCCTGGCTGCGTTGGCCCAGGCACCAATGCGTGCCGGCACATTGCCGCCCGGAAATCCGGGGGCCTCCGTTCCTGCGGATACTCCCGGCACCTCCGCCGTGCTCATTGTGCTGGGCCGATCCATCGACGCGCGGCTGGCCACCGTGCCCGGTGTGCAGGCAATCCTGGTCTCCGATTCCCCGGGTCCCGGCGCGGCGGCAGTCCTGCACGTGTCGGGCAGCCGCGCAACAGGCACCCTCGCAGGAACCGCTTTCACACCCGACGGCGTGCCGGACGCCGTCTTTGCCGCCCATGCCCGGCGCCGCGCCCTGTCTTGCGCCCTGGGCAACGGCGGGCCTGGCACCCAGCCCGCGCCCCCGTCAGGAGGTGCCCTGGCCCCCAATGACCTGCCGTCCGCGGAACTCGACAGCGCCGCCGTTCGGCAACGGTGGCGTCAGGCCGCGGGGCAGCCACTCCAGCCGGTGCCCATCGGCCGGTCGTCGGACGGGCCGATGTTTTTTGATTTCATGCGCGACGGACCACACCTGTTGTTGGGCGGCACCACGGGTTCTGGAAAGTCGGAGTTCCTGCGGACACTGGTGGGTTCGCTGGCCATGGCGCACTCCCCCGCAGAGCTGCAGTTTGTTTTCATCGACTTCAAGGGAGGCGCGGGGCTTGGCGTGATGGGGAGGCTGCCACACACGTCTTCCCTCATCACCGACCTCGGCGGGCACGGCATGGCCCGGACCCTTGCCTCGCTGCGTGCCGAGCTGCGCCGGAGGGAATCAGCCCTGGCTGAGGTCGAGGCAGCCGACAGCAACGCGTACCGCGCCCTGCGCCGGGGCCAGGGTGGCGGGGCTGCGGCGATCGCGCACCTTGTCATCGTCGTTGACGAATTCCGGGTGCTGGTGGACCAGCATCCCGACACCATGGCGGAACTCATGAGGATCGCAGCAGTGGGCAGGTCGCTGGGCATCCACCTGGTCATGGCGACGCAGCGGCCCCAGGGCGCCCTCAACGCCGACATCCGTGCCAACGTGACAACTTCCATCTGCCTTCGCGTCCAGTCGGCCCTTGATTCGGTGGACGTCATTGGCGACGGCGCCGCGGCTGCGATCAGCGTGGCTACGCCGGGGCGGGCCTACATCAGCCGTGCAGGAGGGACGCCGCAGGAGTTTCAGAGTGCCACGCTGCGCCTGCCCGAGGGGGATCGCAGCGGCCTGCCGGTCGTCTGCATGGCGGCTGACAGCCTGGGCTCGCTTGGGGCATCTGCGGCGGGCGGGATCCAGGGCAGCGACCCTGCCGGGGTGGCTGCCCTGCTTGGCTGCGCCTGGCGGGACTGCGCGGCGGAACCCGGCGGCGCGGCGCCGGCTGTTGTGGCACCGGACCTTCCGTCCACGGTTCCCCTCACCGGCAGGGCCGGCAGCGGCGACGGTCCGGAAGGATCCGTCGGCGGGCAGCTTCTGTTGGGAGCCGTTGACGTGCCGGAGAGCCAGTCGCTGCAGCCGTTGCTGTGGCAGCCGTGCGTGCAGTCGCACATGGCGCTGTTCGGCACGGTGCAGGAAACCTCTGCCGCACTGGGGCTGGTCGTGCACCAGCTGTTGGTCTCGGGCAGGACGCGGCCGCACGATGCCCCGTCGCCGGCTGTATACCTGATGGACGGTGACGGTTCCCTGGCCACGCATGCCCAAAACCCCAGGGTTGGCGCCCACGTGACGCCGGGGCAGCTGCGAACGGCAGCACGCCTGGTCGAGCGCCTGCTGGAACACTCCCGCAGCACCCCCGCGCCCATGGTGCTGTGCGTCAGCGACTGGGGCCGGTGGGTAGCCGCACTGCGCAACAGCCCCTGGCATGCTGCCGAAGACGGGCTGGGAGAGCTGGTCCGCTTCAGCCCGGGCACCATGGTGGTGGCCGTGGGCGGCGGCCGGGAACTGCTGGCCGCCCCGTTCCTGGCTGCCGTCCCCAACCGGATGTACCTGACACACGGCAGCCACGCCGAGTCCACGGCGCTGTGGCCGCGCCTGCCGGAATTCTCGCCGCTGCCGGGGCGGGCGGCCCTCACCGGCCCCATCAATGAATTTCCCGGTACGGACCACGGCAGCGTGACCTTGCCCCATGTGGCGCAATTGGGCACGCCGGTCGCCCCCGACTGCTCCAGCGGCGCGGACCACGGATGCGCGGGCGTCCAGGGCACCGTAGAACGCGTCGGGGCACCAAGACTGCAGCTCAGGGATATCCCGCGGCAACTCTCACGGGCAGAGCTGCTCCAGGCTTCCGCCGGCCGCCTTCCGGAGCCGGCGCCCGGTTCTTCAACAGTGCGCCTTCTGCTGGGGCTTGGCGGCGACGGCCTGGATCCCGTGGTGGCGGCTGTTCGCCCGGGAAGCGTGCTGGCGGTCGTCGGCGGCCCCGGTTCCGGAAAGAGCAGCTTCATTCGGTCCGTGGAACAGGTTCACACGGCGCGCGCCGCCTCAGCCGGACTTTCCGCCGGCCCGTCCGCCGCCATCCATTGGATGGACGATGCCGAGCTGCTCTCGCCGCAGGAGATCGCTGCGGCGACCCTCAGCCTTGCTGCGGGCGGGATCATCGTGGCAGCCTTCAGCCATCCGGGCCCCGCCCTGTCCCGGCTTCCCTTGGAATGGGGCCTGCGCACAATTCAGCAGGGTGTTGTCGTCATGCCGCAGCGGTCAAGTGACGCCGAGATCTTTGGGGTGCGGCTAGAAACCATGGGCACGGAGCCCCAGGGGCGGGCGGTGCTGCTGGAGCGGGGCCGGAGCAGCTGGTTCCAGTTCCCGCACGACAGTAATTGAGATCTATCAGGCCGGCCCGACGGCTGGGCCGGGCAGCAGGACGAACGGCGCCCCGTCCGTGTGCTTGTTAGTGGACGGCGCCTTCGGCGGTGGTTCGCTGCGAATACGCCACGACCCTCGGAGTAAACAGGAAATACGCTGCAGCCAGTGGCGGCAGTAGAAGGGCCAGGCCCAGCAGCACGTTTCCTTCAAGCAGGGACGGCACGGCAATGGCCACCATGAGCAGCTGCCACACGAACGCCGCCGACCGCGTCCACCGCATGCCCTTGAAGGCGTTGACAGCAACGGCAGCCAGGCCGGCCCCCAGTCCAAGGAGCAACACGATCAGGAACACCGCGCTGGCCAGTGAGAACGTCGGCTGGGTCAGTGCCGCATAGATGGCATACACGCCGAGGCCAATCAGGGCCAGGGCTTCCAGGCCCACAACAGCCGCCACCACAACCACGCCTGCGGGGCGGCCTGCTCCGGCTTCCGCAACCCCTGCCGCGGGCAGGGCGGAGCCGTCGTCGGAAGGCGCATCGGAGTGGTTGCCGGATTCGTTTTGCACAACTGCACCTTATCGAATTTTGCCGTGAACGGGCAGGGTGCCGTGGGGCATTGTGACGCATCGCTCATGGCTTTGCAGCAATCTTTCCGCCTCAACCTCTTGTTTACAAAGAGTTAACATGCCACGCTTAAGGCAATGACCTACCGGGCCCGCGTTACGGGCCCTTTCTTATGTGGCCTAACGTGAAATATTTCACAAGTTGCCTCCCGTTCAATCAAGGAGTGATGATCAGCATGGACTGGCGTAGTCGCGCAGCCTGCCTCGACAAGGACCCGGAATTGTTTTTCCCCGTCGGAAACACGGGTCCGGCCCTGCTGCAAATCGAGGAAGCCAAGAGCGTCTGCCGTCGCTGCCCCGTGATCGACACCTGCTTGAAGTGGGCCATTGAATCCGGACAGGACGCAGGCGTTTGGGGTGGCCTCAGCGAGGACGAACGCCGCGCCATGAAGCGCCGCGCCGCCCGCGCACGCCGCGCCAGCTGACGCTCCAAACTTTTTAACTGACCCGCAGAAAACGGAGAAAACACGGATGATCCGTGGATTTTCACCGAATGCTGCGGGTCAGTTTTTTAATGGCGCGCGATCAGTGCCATGTGGAGCGTGACAACGGTGCCGCCCCCCTCACGCGGGGTCCAGTCGATGCTGCCGCCCAGCTCGCTCGTGACCAGGGTGCGCACAATCTGCAGCCCCAGCCCTTCCGCAATGTGTCCCTGGGGAAGGCCCACGCCGTCGTCCGCGATGGAGACGGTCAGCGCGTCATCCCCGGAGCTGTTCTTGTAGCGCTTGGCCTTCAGCCACACCGTGCCCTCACGGTCCTGCAGGCCGTGTTCGACGGCGTTGGTCACCAGTTCGTTGATGACAAGTGCCAGCGGGGTTGCGAAGTCGCTGGGCAGTTCCCCGAAGGCGCCTTCGCGCTCGGTGCTGACCCGCTGCGATGGGGAAGCCACCTCGGCTGAGAGCCGGAACTGGCGGTCGATCAGCTCGTCAAAGTCAACATTCTGGGCCAGGCCCTGCGACAGCGTCTCGTGGACCAGGGCGATTGTGGCCACGCGCCGCATGGCCTGTTCCAGCCCCTGCTTGCCTTCCTCGCTGTGCATGCGCCGTGACTGCATGCGCAGCAGGGCCGCCACCGTTTGCAGGTTGTTCTTGACCCGGTGGTGGATCTCGCGGATGGTGGCGTCCTTGGTCACCAGTTCCTGTTCCCGGCGGCGCAGCTCCGACACATCGCGGCACAGCACCAGGGCGCCAAAGCGTTCGGTGCCGTCCCTCAGTGGAATGGCGCGCAGCGACAGGCTGACGCCGCGGGATTCAATTTCGGTGCGCCACGGCATGCGTCCGGTGACCACCAGCGGCAGGGATTCATCCACCATGCGCCTGTCCTTGAGCAGCCCCGTGGTGACCTCGGCCAGCGACCTGCCCTCGAGGGATTCGCCGTCGCCCAGGCGGCGGAAGGCGGAGACGCCGTTGGGGCTGGCGTACTGCACGATGCCGTCGACGTCCAGGCGCAGCAGGCCGTCGCCGACGCGGGGGGCGCCGCGGCGTGAGCCGGTGGGCGATGCGAAGTCGGGCCACAGGCCCAGGGTTCCCATTTTCAGCAGGTCGTAGGCGCACTGGCGGTAGGTCAGTTCCAGCCTGGACGGCATGCGGGAACTGGAGAGGTCCATGTGGGTGGTGATGACGGCCAGGGTCCGGCCGTTGCGGACCATAGGGATCGCCTCGACCCGCATGGCCACATCCGAGTTCCAGATCTTTGTCTCGTTGGACCGTTCAATCTTTTGGCTGGCCCAGGCGGCGCCCACCAACGGCGTCAGCTCGGGTGAGATGGCGTCGCCCACAAAGTCGGCGTGGAAGAGGGTGTGCGAGGTGGAAGGCCTCACGTGGGCCAGGGCGACATACCCGCGCTCGTCCTCGGCCGGGAACCACAGGACCAGGTCGGCGAAGGCAAGGTCGGCAATCATCTGCCAGTCCCCCACCAAAAGGTGCAGCCATTCGGCGTCGCCGGGGCCCAGGCCCGAACTTGCCCTGATCATGTCGGCAAAAACTGCCATGCAGGCTCCTTAGAAGAGGTGGCGGCACCCGCCGGGGCGGGTGCCGCTCAAACAGTTGCAACCGTGCGGTTGCAACGGCACAGGGTGCGGCGGGTCAGCGCCGCACGATTGAACGCAGAAGCCTCAATGCTACCGACAAGGACGCCATGTCGTCCTGTTCGAGCTCGTTGACCTCGGCGAACATGCGCACGGCACGGTCCAGCTGTTCACGGTTCTGGCTTTCCCAGGCCTCAATCCGCTCCATACCGGGCGTTCCTGAAGGGGTGCTGTCCAGGACGTTTCGCGCCATGTCCGCAACCGTGGCATACAGGTCGTCGCGCAGCGCGGCGCGGGCCAGGGCCTGCCACCGGTCGTTGCGCGGCAGCCCCGTGATCCGCTCCAGGAGCTTGTCCACGCCGTAACGGTTGTAGATGGCGTAGTACACGCCGGCCACGTCGTCGAGGGGTTCCTCCAGCACCTCGTTGACCTTCGCCACGTCCAGCAGCGGGAAGGTTTCAAACAGCTCCGCCCAACGCCGGCCCAGTGCCGGCGGCATGTTGTACGAGTTGGCCTCCGCGTACCAGGCGGCAACGCGCTGCACATCCTGGCCCTGGAAGAAGTCTCCCATGTGGGTGGACAGCGAGGAGACCACCGGCTTGAAGCGGTTGACCACCTCTTCGATGCCCTGGGCCCCCATGCCGTCGTTGACGAGCCAGCGGACCGCCCGATCGAGCAGCCGGCGCATGTCCAGGTTGACGGCGCACCACTGTTCGGTGGGAAAGCTCGGCGGCAGTTCGCGCAGCTCGGCCGTCATGGAGGCGAAGTCGAAGATCTCGTGCAGGGCCACAAAGGCCTTGGCCACGACAGCCTCGCTGGCCGAGGATTCCTCCATGGCTCGGAAGGCAAACGTGATGCCGCCCAGGTTGACCATGTCATTGGCCACAACGGTGGCAATGATCTCCCTGCGCAGTGGATGGGTGTCCAGCTCCGCGTCAAAGCGCTGGGCTACTGCCGTGGGGAAGTAGCGCCGCAGCGTGCCCTTGAACCAGGGGTCGTCGGCGAGGTCGCTGGTGGTCAGTGCCGATGCCAATTCCATCTTGGCGTAGGCCAGCAGGACGGCCAGTTCCGGCGAGGTGAGGCCCTGTCCGGTGGCCAGGCGCTGGGCCAGTTCCTCGTTGGTGGGCAGCGCTTCCAGCTCGCGGTCAAGGTCGGCATGTTCCTCCAGCCAGTCCATGAAGCGCTCATAGCTGGGGCTCCATTCGACGGCGCGCTGGCGGTCGTTGAGCAGCAGGATGTTCTGCTCAATGTTGTCCTCCAGCACCAGCTGCCCGATCTCGTCCGTCATGGACATCAGGAAGTCGGTGCGTTCGGCCGTCTCGAGCTTTCCGGCGGCTACCATCCGGTCAACGAAGATCTTGATGTTGACTTCATGGTCGGAGCAGTCCACACCGGCCGAGTTGTCGATGGCGTCCGAGTTCAGGATGACCCCGTGCAGGGCCGCCTCGACCCGCCCGCGCTGGGTCATGCCCAGGTTTCCGCCTTCACCGATGACCTTCACCCTCAGGTCTGCACCGTCCACGCGAATGGCGTCGTTGGCCTTGTCGCCCACGGAGGCGTTCGTCTCGGTGCTGGCCTTGATGTAGGTGCCGATGCCGCCGTTGTAGAGCAGGTCGGCCGGGGCCAGCAGGACCGCTCGGAGCAGTTCCGGCGGACTGAGTTTTTCGGTTCCCTCCGGCAGGCCAAGGACGGTGCGGACCTCCGGCGTGATCGGGATCGACTTCAGGGAGCGCGAGTACACGCCGCCGCCCTCACTGATGAGCTCCTTGTTGTAGTCGGCCCATGAGGACCGCGGGAGATCGTACAGGCGCTGGCGCTCGTCAAAGGCCACCCCGGGAACCGGATTCGGGTCAAGGAAGATGTCCCGGTGGTCGAAAGCGGCGACCAGGCGCACGTGGCGGGTGCGCAGCAGGCCGTTGCCGAACACGTCGCCTGACATGTCCCCGACGCCAACCGCCGTGAACTCCTGGGTCTGGGTGTCGACGTCGAACTCGCTGAAGTGCCGCTTGACGGACTCCCAGGCACCGCGGGCCGTGATGCCCATGGCCTTGTGGTCGTAGCCCACCGAGCCGCCGGAGGCGAAGGCGTCGCCCAGCCAGAAGCCGTACTCGGCGGAGATGGCATTGGCGGTGTCGGAGAACGATGCGGTGCCCTTGTCCGCGGCCACCACCAGGTAGCTGTCGTCGCCGTCGTGGCGGACGACGTCGGCCGGCGGCACCAGAATCTCGCCTTCGGGGGTGGCGACGAGGTTGTCAGTCAGGTCCAGCAGGCCACGGATGAAGGTCTTGTAGCTGGCGCGGCCCTCTTCCATCCAGGCGCCGCGGTCGACGGCGGGGTTGGGCAGTTGCTTGGCGAAGAAGCCGCCCTTGGCACCGGTGGGGACGATGACCGCGTTTTTGACGGTTTGTGCCTTGACCAGGCCCAGCACCTCGGTGCGGAAGTCCTCACGGCGGTCCGACCAGCGCAGCCCGCCTCGGGCCACCTTGCCAAAGCGCAGGTGTGTGCCTTCCACCTGCGGGGAGTAGACCCAGATTTCAAACATGGGCAGCGGCGCGGGCAGTCCGTTGATGGCCGTGGGGTCCAGCTTGAAGCTGAGGTAGTCGTGGCCCTGGTAGTAGTTGGTGCGCAGTGTGGCGTCCACCAGGTTGGTGAACGTGCGCAGGATCCTGTCGGCGTCGAGCGTGGGCACGTTCTCCAGCGCTGCGTTGAGGCGCTCGTGCACCTCTGCCTGCAGCGCCTCGCGCGCCCCTTCGGCCACGGCCGGGCTGAATCGCGCCTCAAAGAGTTCCACCAGCCCGCGCGTCACGGCCACGTTGTGCAGCAGGGTGTCGGCGATGAAGCCGAAGGAGTTGGTGTTGCCCATCTGGCGCATGTACTTGGCATACGCGCGCAGGATCACGATCTGTCGGGAGTGCATGCCCTCGCTGAGCACGAGCCGGTCAAAGTTGTCCGACTCGCTGAGCCCGGTGATGGCTGCGCCAAACGCCTCGGTGAGCAGTTCCGCCGTCGCCAGCGGGTCGACGCCGGCCGGGTACCTCAGTCCGAGGTCGTACAGGAAGAAGTCGCGCTTGTCCGCCGTTTCGATTTCGAAGGGGCGCTCGTCCAGGACCTCGATGCCGAGGTTGTGGAAGAACGGCAGGATCTTGCTCAGGCTCTCCGGGTGGGCCATGTACAGCTTGACGCGGGCGTCCTCCTCCAGGTCCTCCCCCACTCCTTCGGGAACGTACACCTGCATGCCGGGGGCGCACTGTTCGGGGCCGAGGCCGGAGGCCAGGGTCTGCTTGTAGGCGGAGTCGAAGTCCTCGAAGCGGCGGATGTCGCCCAGTGCGTCCTCCACCTCAAAGTCCACCCGGTAGCCCGCCGGGAAGGCCTCGGCCCACTTGGCCACCAACCTTTCCGCCTGCTCTCGGGGCGTGGAGTCGCGCAGCACCTTCTCGATCCCTTCCGGCCAGGAGCGTGCGGCACGGACCAGGCGGTCCTGCAGCTCGCCGGCGTGAAGGTCGACGGGGACGATGTAGTCCTTGGGCAGCCGGATGCGGAAGAACAGGCGGGCGAGCGCGGACTCGCTCATGCGTGCTTCAAAGTCGATGGAGACGGCGCTGAACGTGCGGGTCAGCTCTTCCTCGATGCGGTGGCGCACGGCTGTGGTGTAACGGTCGCGGGGGATGTAGACCAGCGCCGACATGAAACGGCCGTAGATGTCGGGGCGCAGGAACAGCCTGGTCCGACGGCGCTCGGCCAGCCTGAGGATGCCGCTGGCGATTTCTATGAGGTCCGCAACCTCCATCTGGAACAGTTCATCGCGCGGGTATGTCTCCAGTACGGCGAACAGGTCCTTGCCCGAGTGGGAGTTGGGCGGGAAGCCAAAGTGGCGCAGCACGGCGTCGACCTTTTCGCGCACCACGGGGATGTTGCGCACCGATCCGGTGTACACGGCCGAGGAGAACAGGCCGATGAAGCGCTGCTCGCCGTTGACGTTGCCCTGGGAATCAAAGGACTTGACGCCGATGTAGTCGAGGTAGGCGCCGCGGTGCACCGTGGAGCGGGAATTCGCCTTGGTGATGACCAACACGCGCTTTTCCCGGGCTTTCCTCCGGCCAGTGGTGGTCAGGTGCTGGACGGTGGGATGGTTGGAGCCGTCGCGGAGCAGGCCGAGCCCGCTGCCTTCCCGGTTGACGAGGACGTCCTCGCCGTCGCGCTTGTCGAGGTCGTATTCACGGTAGCCGAGGAAGGTGAAGTTGTCGGCTTCCATCCAGTGCAGCAGGTCTTCGGCCTCGCGCAGGTCAACGAGGTCTTCCCCCGCCAGGACTGTGGCCAGTATCTCTGCCCGGCTGAGCGCCTTCTCGCGCATGGCCGGCCAGTCTTCAACCGCGGCGCGCACATTGCCCAGGACCTTGGCGAGCCCCGCGAGGAGCTCGTCCTTCTCGGCGTCGCCGATGCGGGGAATTTCAATGGCGATCCAGGACTCGAGGCAGGACTTGTTGTCGCCGTCGCCCAGGAGGTAGGCAATGTTGGGCATGGCTGAGGTGTCGCCGCTGGCCACGCCGGCGTGCGAGGGAACCTTTTTCACGGATGTGAGCACGTCCGTGGACTTGTCCCGGGACACAACGAAGACAGGGTGGGTGACGAGGTGGATGGCGAGGTTCTGGCGGACCAGTTCGGCACTGACGGAGTCAACCAGGAACGGCATGTCGTCGGTGATGATGTACACGACGCTGGCATCGGCCTCGTCCAGGACTTCCATGCGTGCCTGGCCCGGCGTGCGGTGTTCGGCAAGCTTTTGGTGGGCCAGCGCCCGGGACTTCAGCAGCGCCGGATCGTAGCTCGCTGCGTCCTCTTCCGATAATTGCACAAAGTAGTCATTCAGGAATGACTGGCCGCCAAAACGGGCTTGATCCTGCTCAGGCTCGTGGGTGGGTGTGTGCGATGACATGAATTAACGCCTCCGTCAAAGAGATAAGACCGCCTCTTTGCGATCCTCGTCTGAGCCTATCCCCGAAGCACGGGCTCTGCTGTGGGGCTTGACACAGCACTTGCCTGCTTTTGTTGGCCATCTGCACAACCAATCGCGGCGATGGCACGGCGCAGCGGCGCCTCGGGTGAAAGCTCCAGCAGAAGCCTGCCCTCCATCAGCGCCCGGTCCAAAAGCTCCTGGTCCCAGGGCAGGAAGTGGCTGATGGACTGCCCCGGCCCAAACCTTTCCCATGCCTGGGCGAGTGCCTTTTCCGGGCCCGCCCCGACGGCCTTGCGCCGCACTTTGTTGACCACCACGGCAATGTCCGTGCCGGGCAGCCGGCGTGAGAGTTCGTCCAGGCCGCGGATGAGCCGGGGGATGCCGATGGGGTCCCCGCTCCCCACGGCGACCACCCGGTCCGCCTCCGCCAGCACGGTCAGCGTGGCCGCATTGCGGCGCGGTGCGATGGTGTCGTAACTGAGTTCCTCGTCGTCCTCCAGGGCAAATCCGCAGTCCACCACCACCAGCTCGGCCAGTTCCCGTGCCGCCTTCAGGACGCGTTCGACGGCGGCCGCCCGCAATTCGGGCCAGCGGTCGGCCCGCGTCAATCCGGTCAGCAACGAAAACGAGCCGCCCTTGAACACCAGCTGCGTGGCGGTCTTGGCCAGCCGTGCCGTGGTGAGGGCGCCCTGGTCGGCGGACCGGCAGGCCTGGGCAAAGGACGCCGACTCGTCCAGCAGGCCCAGCGAAGCCGCGATACTGGCTCCGTAGCTGTCCGCGTCGATGAGCATGACGCTGCGGCCGGCAGCTGCTTCTTCTGCGGCGAGGTTCATGGCCACGGTGGAGCGCCCGGGCGAGCCGATAGGTCCCCATACGGCCACGATCCGCCCGGGAACCTTCCCTGGCTGCCCACGTCGGCCGTCGCCGGGTTTGGCTGCCGCTGCAGGGGAAGCCGTGGTGCTGGCGGACGTCCCGGTCGCGTCCTGGGCTGCCGGTCCTGCGCCTCCCCGCTCCCGGCCGTCCCGGATGCCACCGTCACCGGCCAGGTCTTGGCCGCTGGCACCGGCCGTTTCCTCTGCATCGCCCCCGGCATCGGTGCGTTCCTGTCTTCCGGGCCGTTGCGCGTCAGGTGCCTGCGGAGTGCCGCCCCGGGGGTGGCGTGATGCCGACTTGTCCCGGCGGCGCAGCCGGGACTTGCCGGCCGGTGCGTCTGCCGCACGGGCCTCCGCCCTGGCCGACGACGGCTGCGCAACCGGAGATCCGGCGTCGTGACCGGGCCCTGCACCGGCCGCCGCAGGGACCGCGTACCCTGCAGAACCGGGATGCCTCCGGCCCTCGACGGCGGCCCGGACTGCCGCAGCCAGCGCCTCCGGTGTGGCCTGGGCGGACACCGGGTGGGCACCAATTCCCTTCAGCCGGGCGGCCTCCGCTGCCGAGTCGGCGATGGCGACCACGCTGACGCCCACGGCCGTCAGCCTGTCAATCAGGGTGGCAGTCAGGTCCCCGGCACCCTCTGCCACAACGGCCACCTGGGCCAGTCCGCTCTGGCACGCGGCAAGGAGCTCGTCCAGGGCGGGGCACTGGCGCACCACCTGCACGCCGACCCGCAAACCGGCCAGCCCGGCAATGACCCCGGCCGGGGTGTCGCCGACGGACACGACCGTCACGGGCTTCATCGGACGGCCGCCGGGTTCCACACCACCGACACCTTGGCCTTGTTGGCCACGGCGCCAAGGAATTCCGGCATTTGCCGGTCGGTGGCCAGGACCATCAGCTGGGTGTTCCGGCCGGAGCCCAAGGAGGAGGATGCGACGTTCAGGGCGGCAACCTCGGCGCCGGGAAGCATCAGGACCGGATCCTTGAATCCATTGCGTTCATCCGGCAGGGCAACCCAGACGTCAACGTGCGATCCGGGGACAACCTCCTTGGGCAGCGGCTCGTCAACCTGCACCGAGACGGGTTTGCGGTCGAGTGCGTCGGTGTGGCCAATGCTCGACCGTGGCACCAGTTCACCCTTGGGCACCATGCGCACGGCAACGAAATTCTCATCCAGGACAGCGCCGGAGTCCAGGTATTCCCCGTCCACCTCGCCCAGCTGCACCTGGACCACCTTGAAGGAGGCGGCCGTGATCCGCTGCCCCACCACGATGGCGTCCTTGGCCGCATACATGGGGGTGGTCTTCCCTGCGTTGCCCACCAGGGCCACCACCCCTGCCACGGAGGCCAGGACCATGAGTATGCCAATCAGCAGCCGGGGGTCCTTCCACGAAGGCTTGGCCAGGCGCGGCGCCGGACCCTGAACGTCCATCGACATGGTTCCTCCCCCCTGTGGGACCTTGCGCCGCATCCGGCATCCCCGTGTGGCGGCGCCCGCCTGGCGCGGTTGCTGCCGTCTACCATTTGTACCGCTGATGTGGCGCGGTTGTAACCCCCTGCCGGCCAACAGGCGCAAATCTGTGGACAACCATGCCTGTGGATATCATGGCCCAAGCCGGTCAAACAAGGTCAAAAGGGTGGATAATAGATGCATGCCTAGATTCCTGACACTGGCCGACGTGGCCGAGCAGCTGCAGATTTCCGCTGCCGCCTGCTACGCGCTGGTCCACAGCGGTGAACTCCCTGCCTTCCAGATCGGGGGGCGCGGGCAGTGGCGCGTGGACGCCGCGAAGTTTGAGCAGTTCATCGAGGACCGCCACGCCGCCGCCCGCGCCATGCTTGCCGCCGACAACCAGACACCCGCTGCCAAGGACTAAAACTCGTTCTCCGGCGAGGACGCGACCGCCACGAGCGACGCGAACGGCACCACAGCGGTGCCCTGCCGGTTTTCACTGTCCCGGCCTACGCCGTCGGACAACTGCATGATCTGCACAAAATCTGCACCCACCTGGTCCAGCACCCCGCGCAGCGCCGAGGCCCGGCCACCGTCCAGCTCGAGCGCCACCATGGCCCGGTTCCTTGCCAGGATGCGCAGGGCCGAGGCAAGGGTGAAGGGGACGGACGACGGCGGCTGGACCCGCCGGGTGCCCAGCCCGTGGACCCGCTGGACCTGCCCGAGCGGCAGGATGACGGAACGCGCCCCCTCCCGCAGCAGCAGCCAGTCGCATTCCACCTGGGCCAGCGTCCCGTGAAAGGCTGCACCGTTGCGCATGACCAGCTGCACCGTCTGCCCCAGGGAGCCCCGCATCGCCTCGCCCAGGGTCTGCCGGGCGCCCTCGATGCGCGCCAGCTCGTTGACGCGCTGCTCCAATTCCTGTTGTGAGGCGGCGTGCAGCTGGGCCTCCAGATCGGCAAACAGCAGTTCCCATCGCATGGCGCCACGCTAGGCGCCGGGAGTCCGGCCGTCAACACCGTGCGCCGCAGTGGGCCCCGGACTTATCCACAATCCAGTCTCGACTCTGGACATGCACCACGATACGGGTCCAAACTGTCTTATAGACATTCAACCGAGATCAAATGATGTCAAACAGTCTCAAAGGAGAGTCTGATGAAACGGCAGACGTTGGCGGATGCGGCCTTGGGCGCCGCGATCCTCGCACTCGGCGGTTCACTCGTGTTCAGCGGCGGCTCGCTGCTGCGCCTGCGCTGGAGCAGCCTGGGTTCGGGCGCAGCGCTGGACCTGCAGGAACTGTTGGCCGTGGCCGCTGCTGGGGCCGGCCTGGCGCTGCTGTCCTGGTGGCTGCTGGCCATGGCCTGCGCCGTGGTGTCAGCGGTGGCCCAGCAGATGGGTGCCGTTCGGCTGGCCCGCGCCAGCAGCGCCTTCGCACCGGCCTTCATGCGCCGCATGGTGGCCGCCGTGCTGGGTCTGAACCTGCTGGCCGCGCCCATGGCAGTTGCGGCCGAATCCCCTGCAGTCGACCCCCTCTGGCACGCCGTCCCCGTGGCTGCAGCCCCGGTCGATGCTGGCAGCGGCGCGGTGGCGGGCGGCGGTGCAGGCAGTGGCGGCGCGGCGGCAGGGCCCGAATTTGGCGCACTGCCCCGTGACTCCTCGGAAGCCGTGTCGCCGCGGTGGGTTCCCACCACGGCCGAAACCGCTCCCGGACTCCTAGTCAGCCCCGGGCACAGGGGTTCGCAGCGCGTCGGCGAGATTGCCGGCGCAACGCAGGCTCCGGCGTCGGACGGCCGCAACGAGGCCTCCGCTGCCTACGAGGTGGTGGTCAAGGGCGGGGACAGCCTTTGGAGCATCGTGGCCGAGGCCTTGGGCCCCTACGCCAGCGACGTCGACGTGGCCCTGGCCTGGCCCGGCTGGTACCGCGCCAACCGCGACACCATCGGCGCCGACCCCAACATCATCCACCCGGGCCAGGTCCTGCAGGCACCCACCGGCCCCTGAACGGCCGGCACCACCGTTACAAGCCACTCACTGAGCGCAAAGGAGCACGTCATGAGCACCCCAGCCACTTCCGAAGGGACCGCACCCACAATGTTGGTGGTCAGGCCCGTCACGCCGCCGGATTTCGGGGGCGACGCCGGGAGCAACGTGGTCAGGTTGCGGCCCCCGGGCCTGCACGTGCGCCAAACCGGGGCGGGCCGGGCTGACCAGCCGCCCGCCACACCTCCCCGCACCCGGGCAAAGCGCTCTGCGGGCAAGGTTGCAGCCCTTGACCCCTCCTCCGCCGACCGGAAGGTGGTGGAGATGATGGCATCCAAGGTTGCCCGGGCCGTCCTTGAAGCGCTTTGTGGGGCGCGTTCGGTGCAGCAGCTGGCCCGGTGGCTGGACGGCAGGTGCATCGCCGCACTGACCACCAGGGCCCGCCTCTATGCGGAGGCCTGCAGGGCCGAACTCCGGCGCAGCAGCCCCGACACCGGCACCGTCGTCGCCCTCCACCACCAGCCCCGGGTTCACTCGATCCACTGCTGCGCCGTTGCCCCGGGCATTTACGAGGCATCGGTTGTCATGGCGGACGCCGACCGCTTCCGGGCCCTGGCCATGCGCCTGGAACTGCACGCGGGGCTGTGGAAGGTCACGGCCTTGAATGTCGGCTGAGCGGTGCGGGCGGACCGGATGCACCGAGGGCCCCGGCCGGGTTCATTTCACAAACCCGGCCGGGGCCCTCGCATTGCTCCGGCCTTGCAGGCTCCCCTGGCCGGCCGGTGTCAGCGCTTTTTCTTCTTCTTGACGTTCTTGTTCGCCATCCGCCGAGCCGACGGCGGCAGGCCGTCGGTCTTGCGCCGCTCCACATGCGTCTCCGCCTGGCCCTGGGCATCAGGGGCGGTGAACTGCAGCTGGGCCGGCTTTTCCGGGGCTTCCAGACCCGGCGCGCTGATCCGCGGTGCCGTGTGCTCGTGCCCGCCTTCGGCACCGGCGACCCGGTCCATCAGGGCTGAAGGCTGGTCGGCGACGACCCCGACACTCGCTGCCGGCGCGTTCTCCACTTCAACCTCCAGGTTGAACAGGAACCCCACGCTTTCCTCGCGGATGCCGGCCATCATGGACTGGAACATTTCGTAGCCTTCGCGCTGGTACTCCACGAGGGGGTCGCGCTGGGCCATGGCACGCAGGCCGATGCCCTCCTTGAGGTAGTCCATCTCGTAGAGGTGTTCCTGCCACTTGCGCCCCACCACGGAAAGGACTACCCGGCGTTCCAGTTCGCGCATGGTTTCCGAACCCAGTGCCGCCTCGCGCTCCTGGTAGGCCACGCGGGCATCCGAGAGCAGCTCGGTCTTGAGCAGCTCGGGGGTGATGCGGCCTTCGCCGCCGGCTTCCTCGGCAATTTGGTCCACCGTCACGGTGACGGGATAGATGGTGCGCAGGTTGCCCCACAGCGTATCGAAGTCGTACTCGCCAGCGTGGCTGGAGCTCAGCGCGGCGTCAATGATTTCATTGACGGTGTCTTCCAGGAAGTGCTGGACCTTTTCATGCAGGTCCCCGCCTTCCAGGATGCGGCGGCGGTCGCTGTAGATGGCCTCGCGCTGCCGGTTCAGGACGTCATCGTACTTCAGGACGTTCTTGCGCTGCTCGGCGTTGCGGCCTTCAACCTGGCCCTGTGCCGATGCGATGGCCTTGGACACCAGCTTGGATTCCAGGGCAACGTCGTCCGGCATGGAGGAGCGGGACATGAGGCGCTCGGCGGCGCCCGAGTTGAACAGCCGCATGAGGTCGTCGGTCAGCGAGAGGTAGAAGCGGGACTCGCCGGGGTCGCCCTGTCGGCCGGAGCGGCCCCGGAGCTGGTTGTCGATGCGGCGGGATTCGTGGCGTTCGGTGCCGAGCACATACAGCCCGCCTGCTTCGAGGACGGCTTCATGCTCGTCCTTGACCGCCAGCTTGGCTGCCTCAAAGGCCTCGTCCCATGCCGCCTCGTACTCTTCGGCGTTTTCCTCCGGGTCCAGGCCGCGTGCTGCCAGCTCTGCCACGGCGTTGAACTCCGCGTTGCCACCCAACATGATGTCGGTGCCTCGGCCGGCCATGTTGGTGGCGACGGTGACGGAGCCTCGGCGGCCTGCCTGGGCCACGATGGCTGCTTCACGGGCGTGGTTCTTGGCGTTCAGCACCTCGTGCTTGACACCGGCGGCGGCCAGCTTCTTGGAGAGGTATTCGCTCTTCTCCACGCTGGTGGTGCCCACCAGGACCGGCTGGCCGGACTCGTGGCGCTCAGCGATGTCCTTCACGACGGCGTCAAACTTCACCACCTCGTTCTTGTAGACGAGGTCCGGCTGGTCCACGCGCTGCATGGGCCGGTTGGTGGGGATCGGGACAACGCCGAGGGAATAGGTGCTCATGAACTCGGCGGCCTCGGTCTCGGCCGTGCCGGTCATGCCGGAGAGCTTCTCGTACAGGCGGAAGTAGTTCTGCAGGGTCACTGTGGCAAGGGTCTGGTTCTCGGCCTTGATCTCCACACCCTCCTTGGCTTCGATGGCCTGGTGCATGCCCTCGTTGTAGCGGCGCCCGGCCAGGATGCGGCCGGTGTGCTCGTCAACGATCAGGACCTCGCCGTCCATGATGACGTAGTCCTTGTCGCGCTTGAACAGTTCCTTGGCCTTGATGGCGTTGTTCAGGAAGCCGATCAGCGGCGTGTTGGCAGATTCGTACAGGTTGGAAATCCCGAGGTAGTCCTCAACCTTTTCAATGCCGTCCTCGAGCACGCCCACGGTGCGCTTCTTCTCGTCGACTTCGTAGTCTTCTTCGTTGTTCAGGCGCAGCACCACCTTGGCGAATTCGCCGTACCAGCGGTTGGCGTCACCGGAGGCGGGGCCGGAGATGATCAACGGCGTACGGGCCTCGTCAATGAGGATGGAGTCAACCTCATCGACAATGGCGAAGTTGTGGCCGCGCTGGACCAGCTCGTCCTTGCTCCACGCCATGTTGTCACGCAGGTAGTCAAAACCAAATTCATTGTTCGTGCCGTAGGTGATGTCGGCGGCGTACTGTGCCCGGCGGAACGCGGAATCCTGGTTGGAAACAATGCAGCCGGTGCTCTGGCCCAAGAAACGGAATACGCGTCCCATGAGGTCGGACTGGTACTGGGCCAGGTAATCGTTGACCGTGACCACGTGCACGCCCTTGCCGCTGAGCGAGTTCAGGTAGGCCGGCGCGGTGGCGACAAGCGTCTTGCCTTCACCGGTCTTCATTTCGGCAATGTTGCCCAGGTGCAGGGCGGCGCCGCCCATGAGCTGCACGCGGAAGTGGCGCAGGCCCAGGGTGCGTGAGGAGGCTTCGCGCACGGCAGCAAAGGCTTCGGGGAGCAGGTCATCCAGCAACTCGCCGTCTTCGTGGCGGGCCTTGAGCTTGTCAGTTTCCTCGCGCAGCTCGGCGTCTGTGAATGTCTGGAAGGTGTCTTCCAGCGAGTCGATGGCGTCGGCAAGGACGTTGAGTCGTTTAAGCGTCTTGCGATCGCCTGTGCGAAGGACCCGCTCAAGAAGTGATGGCACGAAATTGCTCCCAATCTATTGCTGCCTAAAAGTGGCGTGTTCAGTCTACGTGAGAAGATGCACAGATCACTGCCAGTTCTTGGCCTCTGCCGCCAGTTTCGCGGCCAGGTCGCCGTTCCCCAGCACGACGACGCCGCCCAGCCCCAGCCAGCGCGCCATGAGTCCCAGCTCGTCGGCCAGGTGAGACGCCGTCCCGGCTGGCGCGTCGGGCTCGGCGAACGCGCCGCGCACCAGCAGGACGCCGTTCTGCCGGTCGGCCTTCAAGTCCACCCGGGCAACGATGTTCTCGCCCAGCAGAAACGGCAGCACGTAATATCCAAACTTCCGGCGGTTTTCCGGCGTGTAGATCTCCAGCCGGTAGTGAAAGTCAAACAGCTGCTCAAGCCTCCGGCGCTCAAACACGAGGGAGTCGAAGGGACTCAGCAGCGCCTGGCCCGAGACGGTCCGCGGCGTTGTTGCCGAGGCGTGCAGGTAAGTTGGCGCACCCCACCCTGTGACGTCCACGGGCACCAGCTCCCCGGTGGCCGACAATTGCTCAACAGCCTGGTTGACCTCCTTGACGGGCAGCCTGAAGTAGTCGGCGAAGCAGCGTGCCGTGCCGATCCCGTGCGCCTGCGCGGCGGCCGAGACGAGCCGCGACAGCCCAAGCCGCCGTTCGTCGTCGTCCATCCTTTCGCCCGGGGCACAGGCGAGCCGCTCCTGGGGCGGCAGGACTTTTTCGATCAGCGCATAGCGGCGCTCAAACTGTTCGTTGCGGGAGGCGGCGCCAACGATGCCGCGCTCAAAAAGCCCCTCCAGCGTGCGCTTGACGGCGCTCCAGTTCCAGCCCCACTCATCCTTGGCAACGGTTTCCTCGTGGCCGATCCGGGCCGTGACCTGGCGGGCGGTGAGCGGCCTGCTGCGTGCCAGGACGGAGAGGATGTCCTGTTCCAGCCGGTCCCGCAGGCCGGCATCCATGCCGTTGGAGCCCACCCATCGGCGGTTCTGCCACTGGCGCAGGTCGTGGAAGTGGGCGGGCCGCACCATGCTGGCCTCGTGGGCCCAGTACTCCATCATTTTCCGTGGCGCCGTTCCAGCCAGTGTGTCCACGATCGCGGTGTCATAGCTGCCCAGGCGGGAGAAGAACGGCAGGTAGTGGCTGCGTGAGAGGACGTTGACGGAGTCGATCTGGACGAGTTGGATTTGGGCAAAAATCCGGCCCACCTCCCGTGCTGTGACGGGTCGGGCGGGCCGGATTCCGGAAAGTCCCTGAGCCTTGAGTGCCGTGCGCCGTGCCTGCGGGAGGCTCAGCCTTGCACCCATGCGTTCACTCCTTGACTGTTCCTTGTGGTGCTGTGGTGGCTAGACACGTGCCGGCTCGTCCGGCGAACGGTAGGCGGAAATTTCCTCTGCCGAGTCCGGGTCGTTGTCCAGGGAGATGACCCCGTAGGTCCAGCCCTTGCGGCGGTAGACCACGGACGGGACACCGGTGGAGGAGTCGATGAACAGGTAGAAGTCGTGGCCCACCATTTCCATGTTGTCCACGGCGTCATCCAGGGTCAGCGCGGTTGCGGGGAACACCTTGCGTCGGATCAGCACGGGAGAGTCGCCGGCGGGGATGTCGTTCTCGATCTCGTACGGCATCTTCTCCTCGACCGTCTCCGGGGCGCTCTGGGCGTAGATCGGTTCAGAGCTGCTCACGGGAGGGAGTGAGCCGGTGGCCGTGTTGACGGCAACGGGAGCATGGCGCCCGTGGTGGACCTTCTTCTTGTCCTTGGCCCGTCGCAGCCGCTCCAGCAGCTTGCCGTAGGCGAGATCGAAAGCAGCAAACTTGTCCGATGCGGCAGCCTCCGCGCGGATCACCGGGCCCCGGCCCAGGACCGTGAGCTCGACAGTGAGTGGGGCATCTGCTGTGCGTGACTTGCTCTCCTTGGAAACCTTCACATCGACACGCTGGACCTTATTGGCCAACTGCTCGATCTTTGTGAGCTTCTCGCCAGCGTATTCGCGGAATCGGTCCGAAACGCTCAAGTTACGACCGGTGATCATGAACTCCATGGTGCCCTCCAAATATCTTCGGTGACACGGCGGCCAAACGCGCAAATGGCGTTGCAACCCTGGCCGCCGACGGGCGGTTGCCCCTTGCTAGGGGTACCCGTTTACTCACGTTAGTTCACTGTCTGCTTTTATTCATCTTTTGCCTAAAAATATTTTTGTCGAGTCCTTACCGGTGGCTGTTTGGGGGCGCTCCTTCCGGTGCCCGGGCTGCCGCCAGCACCAACGCCCCTTTGACGTCAAACCCTGCAATGGCCAGTGTTTTGGCGGCCTCCCGTAGGGTTGAGCCTGTTGTGAGGACGTCGTCGAGCAACAGCACGGCTTGGCCACCCGGGTTCGCCAAAAGCCGAAATCTGCGGCCTCCGAAGCGCTTGATCTTCATTGTGTTACGGACGTTTCGCCGGCGGTCCGCCCTGCCCAGCCCCTTCTGGTGGCTGCGGTTCCACGGAGCCCTGGCACGGATGCCCAAGACGGGGGCCACGAGCAGCTGCGGCGGCAGTCGTCCCTCTTTCCGGACCGCCTTCAACAGCATGGCGACCGGATCGTAGCCGCGGCGCCGCCAACCGCTGCCCGTGCTGGGAATTGGCACCAGCAAGACCGCCGCCCGCCCGGGCGGACCGGCCGGCACGCCCGCCCCTCCCGGAGAAGCCACGGCATGGTCGAGGACGCGGGCCAGGCAGCGCCCCAGGGGTGCTGCCAGTTCAGTGCGTCCGTGGTTCTTGAAGGCGAGGATGGTTGCGGCCAGTGCGTCCAGGTACACGCCGGCAGCCACCACCGGCAGGTACGTGTCACCCGCCACGCCCACCAGCGCGTCCGCCGAGCCGTCAACCCTGCGGGGGTCTGCCGTTTCCCGGCGGAGGGCGGCAGAACATTCCGGGCACAGGGCGTGGTCTTCGCGGCCGCACACGACGCAGTTGGACGGCATCACCAGAAACAGGAAATCCCGCCAGGCCCCTTCCGCCCACAGCCACGCACGCAGCCATGCCGGGCCCGGCCGTCCCCTGTGCGAGGCCGGGCCGGGCCCACCGGGTGCTTCCGCCGCCGTTTCCCTGTCCATGGTTCCAGCATGACCCGGCCCGGCCAGTCGGTGCCCGGGCCGCAGCGGCTGATTGTGGACAACCGAGGCGATGCCCCTGCCTGTGGAGGAACCCACAGATAATGGCCCGTGCGGGAGTCGGGAGCCCGTCAGCCGGCGAAGGAGGCCTGTTTCAGGTCCTTCGCCGCGACCTGCCAGCTGTTGCCCACGTTGGAGTAAAACTCCGTGGCTGTCTGGGGGTGGACGTTGCGCACGCCCGAGCCGGCGCTGATCCACTCAACACCCGCCAGCTCGTCCAGCTTCACGGGCCCGTGGGCCAGGTCCAGCATCTGGACGGCCACGGGTTCCTTGCCGTCCGGCGCCATGACAGCCACGCTGGACTCCCCCGCCCACACGCCCAGCGTGGGCGCCCCGGTGTGCACCAGGCTGAGCGGCTCGGTCAGCTCCTTGGGCCTGTCCCCGGCCTTGAATATGCCGGTGATGGACACCCGGCTCACCCCGTTTGACTGCGAGATGACCAGGGCCCTGGTGCCGTCGCGGGAAACCCGCAGTGTGGTGACCTCCTGGCCCACGAGCCACGGAACAGTCATGACAACAGGCTCGCCCAGCCCTCCGGCGTCGTTCGGCTTGACGGCCACCACCATGCCTGTGCCATCCCCCACCGCCGACCACAGCCAGCCGTCTGGCGCAAAGGACGGTGGCGTCAGGGCCACCCCGGAAATGGCCAGCACCGGTTGCTGGCCGGGCCGGATGGAGTAGATCTGGTTGCCGACGCCTGAACGGAAGGCGTAGTTGTGTCCAGAATAGGAAATGGCGGGCACGGCGGGCTCCAGGCCCTGCACGGACGCCAGCTCGGCAATCTGGGAGATCTTTGTCCCGTCAAAAGTGACCAGCTCGTTCTTGGCCAGCGCCACCTGGGTGGGCGGGACAATGTTCTCCACAATCATCGGCCCGGATGCGTCGCCGGGGCCGCCCATGTCGATCTCCCTCTCGTCTGCCAGAAAATTCACCTCGGTGACGGTGTTGAGGGCTTTCTGCAAAGTGGTGAGCATCTGGGCCCGCATCTGCTGGCGCTGCTTCACGCTGGTGTCCAGCAGCGCCGCAGCTGTCAGGCCGATCTTGGCGATGCCGTCGGCCACGGGCACTGAATCACGCTCGAGGGCAATTCCGTTGGGGAAGGCACTGACCACGGCGCCCTTCAGGTACGGCGCGGGGCCGCCCAGCATAGCCTTGACAATGCTGGTGGGCGTGCGCGAGGACCGTCCGGCCAGCCACCGGACGTCGGGGACGCCGTAGGTGAAGGTGGGGTCGTAGAAATAGAGCGAGAACGGGCTGAACAGGGTCTGGAAATTTGCCTCGGCCAGCACCAGCCCGTCGGGTGTCTCGGCAATCCGCCACTGCCCCTCAACCTGCACCAGCTTCATGGCCAGCTTTTCGGTGGTGCCGGCAGCGGCCGGGGTCAGCACGCCCGAACCGTCCACCGTGGACACCACTTCAAGGGTCACCTCGTAGCTGTCCTTGTCCGGACCGGGCGCCACCGACAGCGTGTCCGTGTAAACCAGCGTGCGCTTGTCCGGCGCCCACGACTGTGCCAGACCGGTCGTCAGGTACTGCCGCGCGACCTGAAAATCATCGTTGACACCCGTGCCTGATTCGATGAACCCACGGATGATGCTCTCCGGGGAGGCCCCGTCCACCGGTGCGAACTGCTGGAAGCTGACGTTGACGGAGTTGTTGCGGGGCGTCAGCGGATCGCTCTTGCCCACGGGCCCGCCGGTGGGGATGGCTGCACAGCCGCTCGCCAGGAACAGCACGACGGCGGTCATCGCCAGCACCGCCAGCACCCAGTGCCCTGGGGCTGCCTTGGGCGCCGGCTTCGCGTTCACCTGCTCCATCACTTCTCCGCCTTGTCGCTGCTGCCGCCGTTGTCATGGACCACGGGGACTTTCAAGGTGCCCAGGGCACCCACCACGCCGATGGATCCGGTGTTCGTCATCATGGGGACGGTGGACAGGGAACCGGAACCCCCTGCGTGTCCGCCGCCGTCGGGAGGCAGCGGGACAGGCGAATGCGTGAGCACGATGCCCCGCCGCCGCGGCAGGGTAAGCCGGAAACAGGACCCCTGTCCCGGAACACCCCAGGCCTCCAGCCAGCCGTCGTGCAGCCTCGCGTCCTCCATGGCGATGGACAGGCCCAGGCCGCTGCCGCCGGTGGTGCGTGCCCGTGCGGCGTCGGCGCGCCAGAAGCGGTCAAAAACGTGCTGCAGGGCGGAGGGCGACATGCCGATTCCGTAGTCGCGCACGGCGACGGCCACGGCATTTTCATCCGCCGAGACGAAGACCTTGACGGGCCTGCCTTCGCTGTGCTCGATGGCGTTCAGCACCAGGTTGCGCAGGATCCTGTCGATCCTGCGCGAATCCATCTCCACAATGCACTTGTGGTTGCGCAGCCGGGTGACCACCGACAGCTCGCAGCCGTTGGCCTCTGCGACCGGGGAGGCGCCGTCGATCACTGAATGGACGACGGAGAAGATGTCCAGCTGCTCCGCGTCAAGGTCGGCGACGCCGGCGTCAAAGCGGGAGATTTCCAGGAGGTCCGCCAGCAGCAGCTCGAATCTCTCAACCTGGTGGAAGAGCAGTTCGGAGGAGCGCTTGTTGATGGGGTCGAAGTCCTCGCGCGCGTCAAAAAGGACCTCGGCGGCCATCCGCACCGTGGTCAGCGGGGTGCGCAGCTCGTGGGAGACGTCGGAGACGAAGCGCTGCTGCATCTCCGACAGGTTGGCCAGTGCGTTGATCTGGTCCTGCAGTGAGGTGGCCATCTTGTTGAACGACGTGGCCAGCCTGGCCATCTCGTCCTCGCCGTGGACCACCATGCGTTCCTCGAGGCCGCCGGCCGCCAGCTTTTCGGACACGGCGGCAGCCTGGCTGACAGGCGTCACGACGGTGCGGGTGACATACCAGGCGATGGCACCGATGAGCAGCAGCAGGATGCCGCCGGCCAGCCACAGCACTGACTGGATGTAGTTCAGTGTCTCCTGGGCCGTGTTGAGGTCGTAGATCATGTACAACTCATAGCGGGTGTTCAACAGCTCAACCTGGCTGCCCAGCACCGCGGCCGGGTGCGTTCCGGAGGCTCCGGTGGGCAGCGCAATCGACTGCCAGTACTGCGAGTCCGGGTCGGCTTGGACTTCCGCACGCAGGGCGTCGGGAATGATCGCCGTTGTCACTCCAACGGAGCCCACGGAACTGACGTTGAGCTTGCTGTTTTGGCCCGGAATCAGGACCATGAGGTACTTCCGGTTGTCGTCCGCACCGCCCACCGTCAGCAGCTGCAGGGTGTCGCGCACATACGTCGATACGCGCGGCTGGTCGCTCAGGCTGGCGTTGGAAAATTCGTCCTGCACCTGCGTGGCGCCGCGCGCCGACTCCTGCTGGGCCTGGACCAGCCGCTCTTTGAACAGGCCGTTGGAGATCTGCCCGGCCAGGTAGCCGCCCACGCCCACCACGGCGATGGAGGCGATCAGCAAGGTGGTGACGACAGTGCGAAACTGCAGTGAAGTGCGCCATCGCCTGGAGACGGAATCGCGCATCCATGACCACACCCGCAGCACACGCACGCCCACGGCGCGCAGGGCGGTGACCAGCCCGGCCAGCACGACGGCGGCCGTGGAACCTTGCGCTGCCGGCGCGTCCGGGGCATCCCCGGACTGTGCACCTGCCGGCGGGACGGCGGGCGCGCCGGCGGCGGCCCCGGCGGTTCCGGGGCCTGCAGCGGAAAGGCTCGCAACGCCGTCGGGCTTGGCTTGGTCGGTGCTCATGGTTTCTTCACTGTCAGACGGGTCCGGCAGACGGGTTTAGCTCCCGGCCTTGTAGCCGACGCCGCGGACGGTCAGGACAACCTCGGGCGCTTCGGGGTCGCGTTCAATCTTGGAGCGCAGCCGCTGGACGTGGACGTTGACCAGGCGGGTGTCGGCGGCGTGGCGGTAGCCCCACACCTGCTCGAGGAGCAGCTCGCGCGAGAACACCTGCCAGGGCTTGCGGGCCAGTGCCACAAGGAGGTCGAATTCCAGCGGGGTGAGCGAAATTTTCTCGCCGGCGCGGCGGACCGAGTGACCGGCCACGTCGATGCTGATCTCGCCGATAACCAATGTTTCGGGGGCCTTGACGTCGCCGGGACGCAGGCGGGCGCGGACCCGGGCCACGAGTTCGGCGGGCTTGAAGGGCTTCGCGACGTAGTCGTCGGCACCGGATTCCAGCCCGCGGACCACGTCCGAGGTGTCCGACTTGGCCGTCAGCATCACGATGGGCACATCCGATTCGGCACGAATGAGCCGGCAAATCTCAATGCCGTCCATTCCGGGCAGCATCAAGTCCAGCAGGACCAGGTCCGGCTTGTTGTCCTGAAACACTTCCAGGGCCTTGGCACCGTCCGCGCAAAACACCGGCTCAAAACCGTCATTGCGCAGCACAATGCCGATCATTTCGGACAGTGCCTCATCATCGTCAACCACCAAAATACGTGCCTTCATACATCTATATTTGCCTATTACCAGCCCAAAGTCCCCATCGGCCATCACCGGACGCTGGGATCACGGCGTTTCTGCGCCAAAATTCGCTACAAGCGCAGCGGTCCGGGCCCGGCAGGCCACCCGCGCCGCAGGCGGAACGGCCCGGGAGGCCGGCCGTGGTTGGGAATGGTGCCATGAATGCGTGGCACACCACCACGATGTGGGCGGTTCCCGATAGGGTTTGAGTTAAGGACACGGCCGTACAGGGAGCAATATGACGCAGGGACCGCAGCAGCCACCGCTTGAACCGCAAGAGCCGGAGCATCCGGCGGCAGCCCCACAGGACGGCGCACAGCAGCCGGCACAATATCCGGCACAACCGCAGCCGGCGGTCCCGCCTGCCGCGCCCGGCCAGCAGCCCCAGTGGGAGCAGTATGCGCAGCCGCAGCAGCCTGCCGCACCGCAGCAGGGCCAACCCCCGTACACCCAGCCGCAGTGGGGCCAGCCGGCACCGCAACAGCAACCGCAGTGGGGCCAGTACGGACAGCCCCAGCCTCCCCAGTACCCGGGCCAGCAGCCGGGGCAGCCGCAGTGGGGCCAGTACGGCCAGCCGCCGCAGCCGGCCTACGGACAGCAGCCGCAGTACGGCCAGCCCGGCTACGGCGGCTACATTGCCCCGCCCAAGCCCGGCGTCATTCCGTTGCGCCCCCTGGGCCTGGGTGAAATCCTCGACGGCGCGTTCCAGACTGCCCGCCGCAACGGCAAGGCCATGTTCGGCTCCGCCCTGATCTTCCAGCTGGCAACGGCCGCCGTGTCAATCCTTGTCATGTTCCTGACCCTCGGCTCGTTCATGACGGACTTGATCTCGATGGGCGAGAACTTCGACGAGACCGATCCCGCCGCGGCCGAGGCGCTCGGCGGCAGCATCATCGTGTATGCGCTGACCATGCTCATTACCGCCTTCCTTTCGGTGGTGATCCAGATGGTGCTGCAGGGCGCCCTTGTGGTCCCGGTCCTGCGCGCCACCTTGAACCGCAAGACCTCGTTCGGCCTGATGTGGCGCCTGGCCAAGCCCCGCATCGGCTCGCTCATCATCCTGGCACTGCTCTATGCCGCCGCGTTCCTGGTTGCCATCCTCGTGTTCACGGGCATCGTGGTTGGGCTGATCTTCGCCCTCGGCGCCAACTCCTCCGACTCCGCCATCCTCGGCGTGATCGGCCTGTCGTTCCTGCTGGCCCTGCCGTTTGCCGTGGTGGCCGCCTGGATCAGCACGAAGCTGCTGGTCGCCCCGGCCGCCGTCGTGGTGGAAAACATCGGTGCCTTCCAAGGCATCAGGCGCTCCTGGCAGCTGACCCGCAGCAACTGGTGGCGCACCTTCGGCATCTCGCTGCTGGCCGCAGTGATCGCCGGGGTCATCGGTAGCATCATCACCACACCCGTCACCTTCCTGGCGAGCTTCCTCGCCCCCGTGCTGGCCGGCGGCGACCCCACTGCCAACCAGACGGTGTCAATCCTGCTGATCACCCAGGCCATCTCCCTGACCATCGCGGCGCTGGTGGGTGCCGTCACGCTGGCCTTCCAGACCGGTGTCATGGCGCTGATCTACGTGGACCTGCGCATGCGCCGCGACGGCTTTGACATCACCTTGCTGAAGGAATCTGAAACAGCCAAGGACGACGGCGGGATCCCCGGTTCACCGGTCCCGGCCGGTTTCCTGCCGGGCACCGGCGCACCGGGCGCCCAGCCTGGAAGTTACGGCGGCTGAGGCCGCCGGGATGATCACCGCCACCATCCTTGCAGCACTGCGGCCCGCCGACGTCCCTGTCGTGCCAGGCTCCGATGAGGCGCGCCGCTGGGCGCAGGAGGAACTGTCCAAGAAGGTCTACCAGGATGCCAAGCCCGGATGGACCGACGAACTTTTTGCCATGCTCAAAAAAGCATTCATGGAATTGCTGGGGAAGATGGGCATGGCCGACGCCAACGTTGGCCTGGCCGTCGTGGTGGCGCTGGTGCTGATTGCGGTGGTGGTGATCGTTCTGGTCGTCCGGCCGCGGCTGAACCGGAAAAAGGCAGCCTTGGCCCCCGTTTTTGACGATACAACCGTGCTCTCCGCCTCGCACCACCGCGAACTTGCCCGCGCCGCTGCCGCATCCGGCGACTACGGCACCGCTGTCAACGAGCAGTTCCGGGCCATGGTCCGGGCCGCCGAGGAACGCGACGTGAGTGCACCCGCACTGGGATTGACCGCCACGGAAATTGTCGGGGTGCTGGACCGCGCCTTCCCGTCGCACCGGGCGGCGCTGGACCGCAGCGCCGAACTGTTCAACGCCGTTCGCTATGGCAGGGTGCCGCCTGCAGCCTCGATGTACCAGGAACTGCTGGCCGCGGATTCCTCACTCGCCGCAACCACCCCTGTCTACGCCGGCTCCTTCATGGACGCACCGGCGCATGGTTCCCCTGCCAAGGAGGTGCAGCCGTGAGTGCACCGGCAACCATCCGGCCGGAGGCCGCCAGCGCCGCCCAGACCCTGCAAAAAGGGTGGCGGAAGCACCGCTTCTGGATCATCTGTGCCGCAGCCTTTGTGCTGGTCACCGTCATTGGCTACATCGCCTCCAACAGCGGTGGCCGCAGCGCCGGCACCCTGTCCATCAGCAACCCGGCCCCCGCCGGGGCGCAGGCAGCCGCGACCATCCTCGCGGACCGGGGAGTGTCAGTGGAGGAAAGCGGTTCGCTGGCACAAACCCAGGACCTGTTGGCAGTGCAGGGCCACGGCGCCAGCACGGTTCTCTTTTACGACCCCAACAGCTACCTGGGCCCGGACCGGGTGGAGGAACTGGCCGGCAGCGTCCGCTCAGCCGGCGGAAAGCTCGTGGCTGTTGCCCCGGGACCCCTCGCCGCGGGTGCGCTCAGCCCTGAGATTGCCAGCGCCGGCACCGCCGCCGAATCGGCGACTGTGCAGGCCGGCTGCAGCCATCCCGACGCCGTGGCTGCTGAAACCATCGACGGCGGCACGCCCGCGCCCGGCACCGGGGCCACCGCAGCAACCACCCCGCTGCTCCTGTTCAAGGGCGCGCAAACGTGCTTCATTCCCGGGGGGATGCCCACCGGCGGCGGCGGCTTCCTGGCGAGCAACAGCGCCGGCGACATCACCGCCCTGGGGAATCCCGGCGTCGTCATCAACCAAAACTTGGCGAGCCGGGGCAACGCCGCCCTGGCACTGCGGCTGCTTGGCAGCGAGCCAAACCTCATCTGGTACACCGCCACCATCGCCGACATTCCCGTGGCCGAGGTGCCGCCCAGTCTGTCCGAGTTGACGCCGTCGTGGATTTTCCCCGCAGCGCTGTGGCTGCTGCTGGTGGCCGTGCTGGGCATGGTGTGGCGCGGGCGCCGGAACGGGCCGCTGGTCAGCGAACCGCTGCCGGTGCACGTCAAGTCATCCGAGACACTGGTGGGGCGCGCCCGCCTGTACCAGGATGCCCGCGCGATCGACACCGCGGCCGCGGCCCTGCGGCAGGCGACGCTGACCCGCCTGGCCCGCCAGCTGAGGCTGGGACTGGCCGCGGATCCCGCCGCCGTGGTCCAGGCCGCCGCGGCCGCCACAGGCCGTCCGCCGCAGCAGCTGCACTCGCTCCTGCTGGGTCCGGTCCCCGAATCTGAGAAGCAATTGTTGTCCATGGCCGTGGAACTCACGGCACTAGAGGAAGATGTGGCCCGCCGATGAGCACGCCCTACCCGAACCCCGTCCAGCCGCCCGCAGGTCCTCCGGCAGGACCGCCCGCCCAGCCCGGGGTGGCTGCCCAGCAGGCCTCTGCCCCCGCAGCGCCTGCGGCACCGGTGATGGCTGAGCCGAGTGCCTCGGCGCAAGCCCTGCTGGCCGTGCGCGGCGAGGTGGCCAAGGCCGTGGTGGGCCAGGATGCCACCGTCACGGGCCTGATGATCGCGCTGCTGGCCGGCGGGCACGTGCTGCTCGAGGGCGTGCCGGGCGTGGCCAAGACGCTCCTGGTCCGGGCGCTGTCCACTGCACTGAGCCTTGACACCAAACGTGTGCAATTCACCCCGGACCTGATGCCCGGTGACGTCACGGGCTCGCTGATCTACGACTCCGCCACCTCGTCCTTCGCCTTCCGCGAGGGACCCGTTTTCACCAACATCATGCTGGCCGACGAGATCAACCGGACGCCTCCCAAGACCCAGGCGTCGCTGCTGGAGGCCATGGAAGAGCACCAGGTCTCGGTCGACGGCGTCTCCCGCCGCCTGCCGTCGCCGTTCATGGTGGCAGCCACGCAGAACCCTGTGGAGTATGAGGGCACCTATCCGCTGCCGGAAGCCCAGCTGGACCGCTTCCTGCTGAAGCTGACCATGGACCTGCCCGGCCGGGACGAGGAGATCGAGGTCATCCGCCGGCACAGCCTGGGCTTTGACCCGCAGGACCTGCACGCCGTCGGCGTCCGCGCCGTTGCCGGGGCAGCCGAACTGGCCCAGGCGCAGCACGAGGTGGCGCAGGTGGCCGTGGCCAATGAGATCCTCGCCTACGTGGTGGACCTGGTCCGGGCCACCCGCACGGCACCGTCGTTCCAACTGGGCGTCTCCCCGCGCGGGGCCACCGCCATCCTGAAATCGGCCCGCGCCTTCGCCTGGCTGTCCGGCCGCGGCTTTGTCACCCCCGACGACATCAAGGCGCTGGCCCTGCCCACCCTGCGGCACAGGGTTGCCCTGCGCCCCGAGGCGGAAATGGACGGCGTGGCGGTGGACGACATCCTGCGCTCCATCCTGGCCACCGTCCCGGTGCCGCGCTAGGCATCCCGGGAACCGATTACCGGCCCGGACGGGCCCAGCCAACCACCACCAACCTGACGACGGAACCAAAACACCATGGCCATATCGGGCAGATTCATCTACGTGGCACTTGCAGCGCTCGTGCCCATCATTGCCCTGCCCGGGGCGCTGACGTGGCTGCTCTGCCTGGGCATCCTGGCGGCGCTGCTTGCGGCTGACCTGCTGCTGGCCGCGTCGCCCCAAAAGGTGGCCCTGCAGCGGGACATCCCCCAGGGGGTGCGGCTCGGCGAGCCGTGCACCGCCACCTTGCGCCTGGCCAATGAGTCGCCCCGCGTGCTCCGCGGCGAGGCGAAGGACGGCTGGCAGCCCTCGGCCGGTGCGGCAAACGCCCTGCAGAAGGTGTCCATCCGCCCAGGCGAACGCGCAGCCCTGTCCGTGGCGCTCACGCCTACCCGGCGCGGGGACCTCTTCACGCACCACGTCACGGTCTGCTCTTTTGGCCCGCTCGGCATGGCGGCCCGGCAGCGCACCATCCAGGCGCCGGGCGTGCTGCGCGTGCTCCCGCCGTTTCATTCCAAGCGCCACCTGCCGTCCAAGCTGCGCAAGCTCCGCGAGCTGGATGGCCGGGCAGCGGTGCAAATCCGCGGTGCCGGCACCGAGTTCGACTCTCTCCGGGACTACGTCCGCGGCGACGACGTCCGCTCCATCGACTGGCGTGCCACCGCCCGCCGCCGCGATGTTGTGGTGCGCACCTGGCGCCCGGAACGCGACCGCCGCGTGGTCATCGTCCTGGACACCTCCCGCACCTCCGCCAGCCGCATCGGCGATGAAACAGCCCTGGACACGGGCATCGAGGCGTCCCTGCTGCTGGCCGTGCTGGCCGAGCGCGGCGGGGACCGCGTGGGCCTGCTGGCCTACGACCGCCGGGTGCGCGCGAAGGTCTCCTCCACCGGCAAAGGCAACATGCTCAACGCCATGGTGCAGGCGCTCGCGCCCCTGGAGCCGGAACTCATCGAGCTGAACACCGCTGACATCGCCGGGGCCGTGCGCACCGTCACGGCACACCGCTCGCTGCTGGTCCTGGTCACCTCGCTCGACGCCGGCGCCGCCGAGGAGGGCCTCATCCCGCTCGCCACCTCGCTCGCCCGCCAGCATGTTGTGGTGGTGGCCTCGGTGCGCGACCCCGCCATGGATGCCGCCCGCCTGGAGCGCACCAGCACGACGGCGGCCTACCGGGCTGCGGCTGCCGAGCACGCCCTCAACCGCCGTGCCGCCATCACTGCGGTGCTGCAGCAGGCCGGCGTTGAAGTCGTGGATGCTCCCCCGCAGGAACTGCCGCCGGCCCTGGCGGACACTTACATCAGGCTCAAGGCCGCCGGCAGGCTGTAAGCCCCGGGATTGTGCCGCACCATGACCGACATCCCGGCCGGGGCGTCAGTGTCCGGGTGCCGCCAAGCCCAGCTCCTCAAGCTCTTGAACAAACACCCCAGTCAGGATCTGGTGCCCTGCCGCCGTGAGGTGCACACCGTCGGCCATCTTTCCTCCCAGCCGGTAGCGCATGATCCAGTCGCCGGCACTGATGAACGGAAGTCCGTTGGCGCGGGCGAAGCCGGCCAGGAGGGCGTCGACCTGGGCCCGCCGCGGGCTGGAGGATCCCGCGCCGAGGGTGCCCACAACCAGGAACTGTGAGGTGGGGTAACTGGCCTTCATGTCCCGCAGCAGCCGCTCCGCGTTGGCCACAATGGCGGCATCGCTGGCGTCTTGTGCCGCGTCGTTGCCGCCGCCCTCAAGCACCACGAGCGCCGGTTTTCCGTAGGGCAGCGTGACCGCGCCGCTTTCCACGGCATCGGGGAAATTGGGGTGGATTTCCGACGCGGCTGCAAAACCGGTACCCCCGGCACCCACAAACCGCACCTTGTAGCCGCGGCCCACCAGGCCCCGGGACAGCCAGGTGTCTGCCGTGTCGATCCCCGCAGCTCCGCCCGCCTGGGAATCGCCCATCAATACTGCGGTTTGGGCAATGTCGTGGTCCAGCACCTCGTGCCGGCCAGAGGCAGGATTTAGCACAATCGTGCCATCTGGCTTGTCCCAGATGGTGGTGAGTTCGTCGCGGGCCGCAGGTAGTGTCGCCCGTCCGCCGTCGGGCAGAGCGTTGTGCACGGGCGGGGTGCGCTCCGGGATGGACGGATCCGGCAACTCATGGCTGCTCTGCCTTGCTTCAAGCCGGGGCGCGGGGTGCGAGACCACCATGGCGGGGCCCGCCAGGGAGGCTGAAAGGCTCAGGGCGAGCCCGGCGGCCGCCCGGCCGGCAAACTTCCTGAATTCCATGGGACCCCTTGCAACTACGGCGATGAAAATCCATCATATTCACCGCCGGTGTCCGGCAGGGGAACTACCGGTAACGAATCGCCGTCAATTCCTCGGCCACCTCAAGCGATCGCTCCGCCACACGCCGAGCCTCCTGCGGCGAGACATCCGCAAGTCCCGTGGCGGGGGTGATCCGCAGCTGGTTCAACAGCGCCGGGTCCAGGCCCAGCCCGCGCCACGGCACCATAATGCTCTCCACCAGGGAAGCGTACGACGGCGGTGCCTGGCCCGGGCGGGCTGGCACCAACCCGGCCCACACCCCGGTGCCCGACTCCAGCGCCTGCGCCAGCTGTTCCCAGTGGCCGGTGTCCAGGAGGTCCAACGGCACGGCGAGGGCGTCGGGGCCGCTTTCAAGGGCCAGTCCGACGGCGTTTCGCCACGCCTTGCGTTCGGCCGCGGCCGTGCCGCCTTCGGAAGCAGCCGCCGGGCCGGCTGCCGGGCTGGTGGCCTGGAGTGTGCCGTCCCGGCCCAGGTTCAGAACCGCCTGGCTGAAACTGGCCGCACGGGCCGCGTCCAGGAATTCCGTCCACACCCGGCGCAGCTCGGACCCCGGGATGGAGCGCAGCGTGCGGTAGCCCGAGGCGGTGGGGATGGTTCCGGCCAGTGCACGCGCGACGGTTGGTTCGTCGACCTGCAGTGTCAGTGCGGCGCCCGGCACCGCTGCCCGGAGTGCCGCGGCATGGGCGGCCAAGCCGTCGGCCAGGGAATCGGCGATGTCGCGCCGTGCACCGTGATCGGACAGGGCGCGTTCGCCGTGGTGCAGGTGGAGGGCGGCGGCGAGGGACACCGGACCCATGATGTGCGCCTTGAATTCGGCCGGAGCCAGTTCGCCGACGCCCACGACGTCGGCCAGCACGTTGGCGTCCGTGCGGAGTGCGGACGTGGCCCGGCGGAGGTCAAGCCCCGGCCGGTCCACGAGGCGCCAGCCGTACGGTTGGACGTCCACGGACATTTCCACGAGCAGCGCGGCCGTGCGCCCGACGGCGTCCGAGCCCACCCCGCGGGCGGGCAGGGAGGCAAGTGCCGGCAGGTGGGGTTCGGGCAGCAGGCCCAGTCCCACCTTGGCGGCCTCGACGGGGTCCGTTCCGGGCCAGGGGCCCAGCACCGTGGCTGTGACGGATTCAGGCGGTGCCGGTGCCGCCGGCACGGGAGGGACGGAGTTGGCAGGTGCCGGCCCGGAACCCGTCGCGGCGGGAGGCCCGGCGTGCGGTGAGGGGGTCACGGAAGCTGCGTGCCGCCGTCGTCCGCGGCCGTGCCGGCGCCAGGGACGACGAAGCCCTGGCCGTCCAGGCTGACCACCGGGACGCTGCCGGTGGCGGCTGCGGCGGAATGGCTCTCGGAGATGGCCTGGTGGTGGTGGATGACCTCGCTGATGATGAAATTCAGGAACTTCTCGGCGAAGGCAGGGTCCAGGTTGGCGGACTCGGCGAGGGCGCGCAGCCGCTGGATCTGCGCCTTTTCACGGTTGGGGTCGGCCGCCGGCAGCTGGTGCGTGGCCTTCAGGATGCCCACGCGCTGGGTGGCCTTGAACCGTTCGGCCAGCAGATAGACCAGGGTGGCGTCGAAGTTGTCGATGCTGGAGCGGATCGAGAGCAGCTCAGCCATGACAGCCGGGTCAACCGCGCCGGTAAGGGAGCTGGCGGCCGGGTCGAAGTCTTCAACGGACAGGTGCTGCGGGTGGCTCGATTCGGTCATAGGGACAGTTTAGGCGGTGCACCGGGTGGACAAAACTTCTGTCCACCCGGTGTGGCGCCGAGCTACTTGGCTGCGAGCAGCGCCTGGTGGACGGCGCGCCGCTTGGCCTGCTCCGCGGGGTTGGGCACGGGCAGGGAGGCGATGAGCCGCTTGGTGTAGTCGTCCTGCGGATTCGACATGACCTGCGTGCCGATCCCCTGCTCCACGAGGCGGCCCTTGTAGAGCACACCGACCCACTCGGCCAGGATGTCCACCACGGCGAGGTCGTGGCTGATGAACAGCGCGGCGAAGCCCAGCTCCGACTGGATCTCGCGGAACAGCTCCAGCACCTTGGCCTGGACGGAGACATCCAGCGCCGAGGTGGGCTCGTCCGCGATCAGCAGCTTGGGCTTGAGTGCCAGGCCCCGTGCCAAGGAGGCCCGCTGTCGCTGCCCGCCCGAGAGTTCGTGCGGGAACCGCTTGGCGTAGGCGGCAGGCAGCTGCACCGATTCCAGCAGCTGCGCCACCTTGTTGGTCACGGCCGAGCCGGACAGGTCGGTGTGGATGTACAGCGGCTCGGCCACGCACTCGCCAATGGAAAGGTGCGGGTTGAAGGACGCTGCAGGGTCCTGGAACACAAAACCGATGTCCTTGCGCAGCGGCCTGAAGCTGCGTTCCTTGTAGTCCCTCATCTCGTAGCCCAGCACGTTGAGCGAGCCGCCTGTGGTGCGGTTCAGCCCGGCAATGGCCCGGCCAATCGTGGTCTTGCCCGAACCGGACTCCCCCACCAGGCCAAACACTTCGCCGGCGCTGATGGTGAAGGAGACCTTGTCCACGGCACGGAAGGCGGGGCTGCCCAGCCGGCCCGGGTACTCAATTTCCAGGTCCGTGGCCCGCACCAGCACTTCCTTGTCCTGGAAGGCCCGCTCCGTGAACCCGGCCGACGCCGAGTTCCGGCCCAGGTGGGGCACGGCAGCCAGCAACTTCTGCGTGTACGCCTCGCGGGGCTCGGCAAAGAGCTTCTCCGCCCCGGCTTCCTCCACCACGTCGCCCTCGAACATGACCACCACGCGGTCGGCAAGGTCGGCCACCACGCCCATGTTGTGGGTGATGAGGACAATCGAGGTGCCGTAGCGGTCGCGCAGGTCCCGCAGCAGTTCCAGGATCTCCGCCTGCACCGTGACGTCCAGTGCGGTGGTGGGTTCGTCCGCCACGATCAGGCCCGGGTTCAGGGCCAGCGCCGCCGCGATCACCACGCGCTGCTTCTGCCCGCCGGAGAACTGGTGCGGATAGTAGTCCACACGCTTGTGAGGTTCTGGGATGCCCACCTTGCCGAGCGCCTCGATGGCCAGCGCCCGGGCCTCCCGCCGGCCCACCCGCTTGCCCTGGGGGCGGTGGGCACGCAGGCCCTCGGCGATCTGCCAACCCACGGTGCGCACGGGGTTCAGTGCGGTGGACGGCTCCTGGAATACCATGGACACGTCCCGCCCGCGGATCGCCCGCAATTGGCGGGGGTTGGCGGTGATGATGTCATTGCCGCTGACAATCACCGCACCGCTGCTGTGCGCCGTCTCCGGCAGCAGCCCCAGGATGGTCTTGGCCGTGACGGTCTTTCCGGAACCGGATTCCCCCACAATGGCCACGATCTCGCCCGGCGCCACCTCGAAGGAGACGTCCTTGACGGCCCGCACCTCGCCCTGGTCGGTGTCGAAGCTGACCCTCAGCGCCGCAATGTCCAGGACCGGCCGCGGCGCGGCCTCCCCGGCGGGACTGCTTGTGTGCGCGCTCATGCGTCCACCAGCTCCTTCTTCTTTTTGGCCTGTTTCCGCCCGCGCAGGCGGGGGTCGTTGAGGTCGTTCATGGACTCGCCCAGCAGTGTCAGCCCCAACACTGTCAGCACAATGGCCACGCCCGGGAACACACCCGTCCACCAGATGCCGGCCGTGGCGTCGGACTGCGCGTGGTTGAGGTCGTAGCCCCACTCCGCCGCAGCCGACGGCTCAATGCCGAAGCCCAAAAAGCCCAGCCCGGCCAGTGTCAGGATGGCCTCGGAGGCGTTGAGCGTGAAAATCAGGGGCAGGGTCCGGGTGGCGTTTTTGTAGATGTGCCGGGCCATGATGCGCACACTGGAGGCGCCCACCACGATGGCCGACTCCACAAACGGTTCGGCCTTCAGGCGGATGGTCTCGGCCCGGATCACCCTGTAGTACTGCGGGATGAACACGACTGTGATGGAGATGGCCGCGGAGAAAATGCCGGACCACATGTCGGAGCGGCCCTGGCTGATCGCGATCGACATGACCATGGCCAGCAGCAATGTGGGGAACGCATAGATCGCATCCGCCACCACCACCAGCACCCGGTCCAGCCAGCCACCGATGTAGCCGGACACCAGACCCAAGATCACGCCAAGGAAGATCGACAGCGCAACGGCCACCACAATCACCAGGAACGCGGTCTGGGCCCCCCAAATGGTGCGGGAAAAGACATCGTAACCTCCCGCCGTCGTGCCCCAAAGGTGGACGGACGACGGCGGTGCCTGGGTTTCGTCGAAGCGCTGGGTTGCGCCGTAGGGGGCGATCAACGGCGCCAGTGCGGCGGTCAGCAGGAACAAAAGTGTCAGTGCGATGCCTGCCACGAGCATGCCGCGCTGCAGTCCCACGCTTTTTCGCAGCTGGGAGATGATGGGCAGCCGGCCCAGGAGGGAGCGTTTGGTTTCCATGGCCTAGTACCTCACCCTCGGGTCGATCAGCGCGGCGATGACGTCCACGATGAAGTTGGTGATGGCGACGATGACGGCGAGGAGGGCGACGATGCCCTGGACGGCCACGAAGTCGCGTGCGGTGAGGTAGTGGGCCAGCTGGAAGCCCAGCCCCTTCCACTCGAAGGTGGTTTCCGTCAGCACGGCACCGCCGAGGAGCAGTGCGATCTGCAGCCCCATGACGGTGATGATGGGGATCAGCGCCGGCTTGTAGGCGTGCTTGGTCAGCAGCCGGTATTCGCTCACGCCGCGGGAGCGGCCCGCCTCGACATAGTCCTTGCTGAGGGTGCCGATCACGTTGGTGCGGACGAGCCGCAGGAAGATGCCTGCTGTCAGCAGGCCCAAGGCGATGGCCGGCAGGACCGAGTGCTGGGCGACGTCCCAGAAGGCGGTCGTGTTGCCGCTGCGGAGGGCGTCAAGCCAGTAGATGCCCGACGGCGCCTCCAGCTGGGTCATGGCAATCTCCGTGCCGATGCTGGCCCGCCCCGCGACGGGGAACCAGCCGAGCCAGACGGAGAACAGCAGCTTCAGCAGCAGGCCGGCGAAGAAGACAGGCGTGGCGTAGAAGGTGATGGCCAGGACGCGCAGCGTGGCGTCCTGCCACTTGTCACGCTTGTACGCGGCCAGCATGCCGCACGGGATGCCGATGGCCAGGGCCACGATGAGGGAGTTGAACGCGAGTTCCAGGGTGGCGGTGCCGTAGGTGGCCAGCATGTCTGAAATCAACATGTTGTCCGAGATGGTGCGGCCAAAGTTGCCTGTGGCGATCTGTCCGAGGTATTCGAAGTACTGGATGAAGATGGGCCGGTCGTAGCCGGCCTCGTGGATGCGCTCAGCCAACTGCTCCGGTGGGAGCCGGCCGCCCAACGCGGCCGTGATGGGGTCCCCTGTCAGCCGCATGAGGAAGAAGACCATGGTGACGAGGATGAAGATCGTGGGGAAAATCAGGACGAAGCGCACGGCAAGGTATTTGCCCAGGCTGCCCCCGGATTTGTTTTTTCTTTTGGGTTCCTGCACGGCGGGTTCTTCCACCGGCACGGGAATGGTTGCGGTCATGGGTGCCTAAAGTTCCTTCTGCTGCCCGTGCACCTGGTGCCGGGCGGATGGATGCAAAAGGCGGGGCTGCCTGAGCCCCGCCCCCTGCGGTGGGTGGTGATGTTTCAGCAGGCCGTGCGGCCTACTTGGACAGCACGCCCAGACGGAACTTGAACGATGCATCCAGGGTGTCTGCGGTGCCCTTGACGGCCACGTTGGACACGGCGACTTGGGCGCCCTGCAGCAGCGGCAGCGTGGAGAGGTCCTTGGCTTCCGCCGTCTGGATGTCCTCGATCAGCTGGGTGCGCTTGGCGGCGTCGTTCATGGTCAGCTGTTCGGTGATCATGTTCTGGACCGCTTCATTGCTGTAGTGGTTCTTCAGGAAGTTGTCGGTGCTGAAGAACGGCGTCAGGTAGTTGTCGGCATCCGAGTAGTCCGGGAACCATCCCAACTGGTACATGGGGTAGGCATCCGCGGTGCGCTGCTTGGAGTACTGCACCCACTCAGTGGACTGCAGGTTGACCTTGAACAGCTTGGTGTCCTCCAGCTGGGCCTTGATGGCCGCGTACTCGTCGCCTGAGGAGGAACCGTAGTGGTCCGGGTTGTACTGCAGGTCCAGGGTCACAGGAGTTTGGACGCCGGCGTCGGCCAGGGCCTTGGCGGCCTTGTCCACGTCCGGGCCTCCGCTGCCGTCGCCGTAGTCGGCCTTGAGCGGCTCTATGGCGCCGGTGAAGCCGGCCGGAACGTAGGAGTACAGCGGCAGGTAGGTGCCCTTGTAGACCTGGTCCGCAATCTTGGCGCGGTCGATCGAGTCGGCCATCGCCTGGCGCACGGCAAGCGCCTTGGCGGGATCGGCGTCGGCCGTCTTGGCGCCGAACGGCATGGTGTCAAAGTTGAAGACGATGTAGCGGATTTCGCCGCCGGGACCAATGTCGACCTTGACGTTCTTGTCGGACTTCAACGAGTCGATGTCGGTGGCGGTGAGGCTGCGCCAGGCGACATCGATATTCCCCTTCTGCACGTCCAGCTTCATGTTGTTGGAGTCGGCGTAGTACTTCATGGTGACCGAATCCGACTTGGCCGGGCCCAGCAGGCCCTTGTACTCGGGGTTCTTCTTGAACGCGATGAGCTCGTTCTGCTTGTACGAGTCAATGGAGTACTGGCCGCCGAACGACTTGCCCTTGATGATGTCGTCGTCAGTGGTGATGGAATCGGCGCTGAACACGGAGTCGTCCACGATGGGGCCGGCGGGGCTTGTCAGCACCTGCGGGAAGGTTTGGTCGTTGCCGAGCTTGAGCTTGAAGACGACTGTGGTGGCGTCGGGGGCTGAGACGCTTTCCAGGTTGCCCAGGAGTGTTGCCGGGCCGTTGACGTCATTGATCTTGAGCTGGCGGTCGAAGGAGAACTTCACGTCCTTCGAATCAAGTTCCGTGCCGTTGGCCCACTTGAGGCCCGCCTTGAGCTTCACCGTGTACTCGGTGGGCGAGGTGAAGTCGGCCGATTCGGCAATATCCGGCTTGGGGTCTGCGCTGCCGGGCTCGGAGTTGAGCACGAACGGGTAGATCTGGTTCATGACCATGAACGAGCCGTTGTCGTAGGATCCGGCCGGGTCCAGGAAGGTGGTCTTGTCTGTGGTTCCGACGATGATGGGTCCGCCTGCGGAGCCGGTCTGTCCCGACGATTCGCCGCCACCACCGGCGGGGCCGGTGCATGCGGTCAGTGCCATTGCCGATATGCCGGCAACGGCAATCAGGGACTTCAGGCCAAGCTTGTTGGTAGCCATGTACAAACTTTCTATAGTTGTTTGCATGGAACAGGCCACACATCTTTGTGTGACATGGACCACGATACTGATAGTCAATGTTTATCACCTTTGTCAGGCGACCATGGCACCAGCAGCAAAGTTGCAACCAGAAGGTTATCTCACGGACTGGACCCTCGGACCTGAGCGAAAGTAGGGGCTGCGGCCAAACCAACCGGCCAGCCTGGTGTACGAGTCGGCCGTGATGGGGACCCTCACCTCCGGGCCAATGCCGCGTTCCGATCCCCGGTATTCGGGCTTCAGCATGCGCTGCGCCCAGGCGAGGGACTGGTCTGCGAGGGCCGGATCCAGGACTATCGGCACGCCCGTGGCCTTGGCCAGGTCCCAGGCATGCACCGTGAATTCAGTGATCTGCAGGCCGATCCGGCTGCGAAGCGGTGCCTCGCCGCCTCCGGGCAGCGCCACTTGGGCATTGAGGTCGGCGGCCGCCCACGCCCGCGTCAGCATGGCGGCGCCGTCCGTGAACCGCGTGTACCAGTCCGCCCCCACGGTGGCTGTTGCGGCCAAGGGGTCGACATTGCTGCCGCGCGCCATGACTGTGTAGTTGTGCAGGTCCTGTACCACCAGGTGGTGCAACAAGTCCTGGACGCTCCAGTCTTCACAGGGTGTGGGCCATTCGGCTTGGTTGGCGGAGATGGCACCAATGACTTCGGCACATTGGTTGAGGGAATTGTCGAGGCACTGCAATGGATTGGGGATCGTGTGCGGGGGCATGGAACCAACCTTCCGTGAGCTAGGTCACCTATGGTTGAAGTTTACGCCAGCGCCGCAACCCCACCCCGCCCCACCGACGCTGTCGCAGCATTGGCTGGATTTTCCCCGACGCTGTCGCAGCAATTACCGTCTTTCGGTGAACGCTGTCGCAATCAAGTCAACGGCGCCTCGAAGGACTCCGCCACCACTGCGAGAGGGTCCGGAAAAAACCAACCATTGGTGCGAGAGGGTCCGGGTGGGCTGGCGGTTGGGTGGTTATGGGAGGTCGGGACCTAGGGGAGGTCAGGACCTAGGGGAGGTCGGGACGGGCCAGTGACCTGGCCGTGTCGATCGTGGCTTGGCCCAGCACACGGGAACCCTGGTACAGCACGATGGTCTGGCCCGGGGCAACACCCAGGAGGGGCTCGACGAGGGTGACATGCAGTTGCTGGCGCGTGCCGCCGTCGTCCGTCTCCTCGGTGATGAAGGCGCGGGCCGGCACGGGGTCTCCGTGTGCGCGGACCTGGGCGTAGCAGTCGAACTCGGCGCCCGTGGCGACCTCGTCGATGGGCAGCCCGGCCCAGGAGACCTTGATGCCTTGGATGGAGTCGATGGCCAGCAGCGCGTGCGGGCCGACGATGACCTTGTTTTCCTTGGGCCGGATTTCCAGGACGAAGCGGGGCTTGCCGTCGGCGGCGGGCGTGCCGAGCTTCAGTCCGCGGCGCTGGCCCACCGTGAACTGGTTGGCGCCGGTGTGGCCGCCGACCTTCGCGCCGGTCTCGTCGAGGATCTCGCCGTCGGTCATCTCGATTTTCTCCGCGAGCCACCCGGCGGTGTCGCCGTCGGGGATGAAGCAGATGTCGTGGCTGTCCGGCTTCTGGGCCACGGACAGGCCGCGGGCCTCGGCCTCGGCGCGGACCTCGGCCTTGGACGGGGTGTCGGCGAGCGGGAACATGCAGTGCTTGAGCTGTTCGTGGGTCAGCACGCCGAGCACGTAGCTCTGGTCCTTGGCCCAGTCGGCGGCGCGGTGCAGCTCCGGGTTGCCGTCGGCGTCGGTGATGACCTTGGCGTAGTGGCCCGTGCAGACGGCGTCGAAGCCGAGGGCGATGGCCTTCTCCAGCAGCGCGGCGAACTTGATGCGCTCGTTGCAGCGCATGCAGGGGTTGGGGGTGCGTCCGGCCGCGTACTCGTTGATGAAGTCCTGGACCACGTCCTCCTGGAAGCGTTCGGAGAAGTCCCACACGTAGTACGGGATGCCGAGCTTGTCGCAGGCCCGCCAGGCGTCGTTGGAGTCCTCCACGGTGCAGCAGCCGCGGCTGCCGGTGCGCAGGGTTCCGGGCATGCGGGAGAGCGCCAGGTGAACGCCGACGACGTCGTGCCCGGCCTCGACTGCGCGCGCCGCAGCTACGGCGGAGTCAACCCCGCCACTCATGGCTGCCAATACTCGCATTACGTGCCTTTCAATTCTTCTTCGTGTGGTGCAGTTTCGGGTTGCGGCGGTTCAGCGCGCGGCCCTTGTGCTGGCGGTTTCAATGCTTGACTTGTGCCCGGACATGCCCGCCTTTTTTGCGCGCGCATGCGCGTCCGGCAGTGCCGCAACAAAGGCGTCAACGTCAGGCTGGCCCGATGTATGCCCGAGGCTGAAGCGTTGTGCGCCACGCGCCGTGTCCTCGTCCAGGCCCATGGCCAGCAGGACATGGGAGGGGCGGGGCACCCCGGCGGTGCAGGCGGAGCCGGTGGAGGATTCGACGCCTGCCATGTCCAGCAGGAACAGGAGCGAATCGCCCTCGCAGCCGGGGAAGGTGAAGTGCGCGTTGCCGGGGAGGCGTCCGGACGAGTTCTCCGCCGGGTCCACGCCGCGCAGCACTGCTTCCGGGACAGCTTCGCGGACGGCGGCGATGATGTCGTCGCGCAGGCCGGCGATGCGGGCGCTTTCGGCGGCCAGGTTGCTGGTGACATCCTGCGCGGCCGCGGCGAAGGCGGCAATGCCGGCGGTGTCGAGCGTGCCGGAGCGGACCGTGCGCTCCTGCCCGCCGCCATGTAGCACGGGCGTCAGCGCCACGGCACGGCCCAACAGCAGCGCCCCGACGCCCACGGTCCCGCCGATCTTGTGGGCGCTGACGGACATGGCTGCCAGCCCGGACTCGCGGAAGTTCACGGGGACGGAGCCGAAGGCCTGGACGGCGTCGGAGTGGACGGGGATGCCGTAGCTGTCGGCGAGCGCAACCACCTCCGCGATGGGCTGGATGCTGCCGACCTCGTTGTTGGCCCACATGCAGGTGACCAGCGCAACCGAGGAGGCCCCGCCGTCGGACAATTCCTTTTCCAGGGCGGAAAGGTCCAGGACACCGTCACCATCCACGGGCAGCCAGACGGCTTCGGCACCTTCGTGCTTGACGAGCCATTCTACGGTGTCCTGCACGGCGGCGTGCTCGATGCTGGAGACGAGGATGCGCTTGCGGGCGGGGTCGGCGGCGTTGCGGGACCAGTAGAGGCCCTTGACGGCGAGGTTGTCCGCCTCGGTGCCGCCGGAGGTGAAAATGACCTCGGTGGGGTGGGCGCCGGCGGCTGCGGCGATGGTTTCGCGGGCAGCCTCGACCGTGGCGCGGGCGCGGCGGCCGGCCCCGTGGAGGGAGGACGGATTGCCGCTACGGGAAATAACGGAAGTGAGTGCGGCGAGGGCCGGGGCCGAAATTGGCGTGGTCGCCGCGTGATCTAGGTACACGGGCACCGGACAATTCTACGGCACGGACGGTCTGTGCGGGGCGGGAGGTGGCAGGACTCACGGCGCGGTCCTTGCAAATGGCTGCCCCCGATGACAGGATCGACGTGTTTTGCATCACACAACGATCCCTTGGGGGGACCATGTCAAAGAAGACATCATTTTTCCGGCGAACGACGGCGGCCACGTTCTGCGCCGTCGCCGTTGCCGCAACAACCATCATGGGCGGCGGGGCCGCCACGGCCGCACCCAACGAACCACAATCCACGCCCGTTGATTTTCCGGCCGCCGACGGCCAGCTCATGAGCTACGTGGTCAACGCGAAAGCCCAAAACGCCAACAAGACCCAGGCCGTCGTGAAGGCGGTGAAGGCCGCCGGCGGCGTGGCCGTGCAGGTATGGCCCGAGATCGGCGTCGTCATCGCCCAATCAGAGAGCGCCGGATTCCGGGCAAACGTCCTTAAGCTGGGCAATTCTTCCGTGGATTCCGTGGGCGCAACCCGCACCATCTCCGTGGCCGAGGGAACGCCGGCAGGGATCGACACCCCGTGGCAGAAGGCTCCGCAAATGCGCCTGAAGCAGGGCGCCAACACGGACCTGCTCTACGGTGACGCCACGTTCGACGGCGTCGTGCTGGATCCGCGCGAAGGCGAACAGTGGAACCTGCCCCTGATCAGCGCCGACCAGGCCCACCAGGTCACAGACGGCTCACGTGAGGTGCTGGTGGGCGTGCTCGACAGCGGCATCGACCCCAACCACCCGGACCTGAAGCCCAACATTGACGTTGCAGCCTCAGTGAACTGCACCAACGCGGGGCGCCCGGACACCTCGGCAACGGGTTGGAACCCGACCACCTCCTCCCACGGCACCCACGTGGCGGGCATCATTGGCGCAGCCCGCAATGGCGTGGGCATTGTGGGCGTGGCACCGAACGTCCGCATGGCCTCCGTCAAGGTGGTCAACGACGCCGGCTCAATCTACCCCGAATACGCCATCTGCGGCTTCATGTGGGCCGGCATGCAGGGCATGGATGTCACCAACAACAGCTACTACATCGACCCGATGCAGTTCTGGTGTGATGACCAGCCCGACCAGGCGGCCGTGCGCGTGGCCGTTGGCCGCGCCGTCGACTGGTCCACCGACCAGGGCGTGGTGCACGTGGCAGCCGCCGGCAACGCCTCCTACGACCTGGCCAACAAGACCACCGACGACGTCAGCCCGAACGACGTCGCAGGAATTGAGCGCCAGATCAACAACGGGTGCAAGGACATTCCCACCGAGCTGGACGGAGTGGTGACGGTGTCCTCCATCGACCAGGCAGGCAAGCTTTCCTCCTTCTCCAACCGCGGCCTGGACGTCATTGACGTAGCCGCACCGGGTTCAAGGATCCTTTCCACGCTGCCCAACAACCGGTATGGACTGCTCAGCGGCACCTCCATGGCGTCTCCGCACGTGGCGGGCGTCCTGGCGCTGATGAAGTCTGAGCACCCGGGAATGAAGCCCAAGAAGCTCATTTCCGAGCTGCGCAAGCAGGCGGTGGACACCGACTGCGCGCCGGCCTCATCACCTGTCGGCGCGGAGTGCATCGGCGAACCCCGCAACAACAGCTACTACGGCGAGGGCATCGCCAACGCCCTGCGCGCCGTGCAGTAGCAGCAGCACCTTCAACAGCTCCGGCGGCCACCGTTGTGCGGTGGCCGCCGGAGCTGTTTTAGAGGCTGGCTTTATCTTCGGGCCCCGTCACGGCTGTGGGGAGTTGATCCGGTCGCCCTCGGAGCTGAGATCGGTGGACGGGGTCACCTCGAGCGCCTCCAGCAGCGGTGAATGCACGACGGCGGCAATCAGTTCCGCACTCCCGCCCACCAGGGTGGAGTCAAAGTCGACCTCGGTGGCCAGGCACCAGCTGCGGTCCGCGGGCCAGGCCAGGTTGGCGGTTTGGGTGTTGATGCCCAGTCCGTCGTCGCCACTGCCGTCGCGGAACCACGGCGGCCGGGCAAGTTCGGCGACGGTGCCGCGGAAGGCCCAGTATTCGCGAAAGCCCTTGGCCACCGAAAGCGGTCCGCCGGGACCGGCAGGAATGCCGCCGTCTCCTGGTTCAAAGCCGCCCCAGCCGACCCATACGGCCTGGAAGATGTCCTGGCGTCCGGACGTGTGCACGGCCAGCACGCCTGCGAGCGCCGCCAACTGCCCCTGGTCGAGTTCGCCCATGTAGGGGCGCCCATATTCCACCCCGTTCACGCCGTCAATGAGCGCGTCCCGGTAGAGTTCGGTTTTCGCCAGCCGGTGGAACTGGGCTTCGGGATGCAGTTGGGTTCCCTTGGCCGCGGCGACGTCGGCCCAGCGCCGCTCCGGCTCCATGCCGCCGTCCATGCGGTGGAAGATGCGCGCGTAGGCCTCGAAGGTGTCGGGAACCGTGGTGGCGACCGTGCCGATCCACTGGTCCCACAGCTCCTTGGTCATGTAGCGCTCCAGCGCATCACCAATCCACCGGCCTTCGGCACCGCTTACCTGGTCCATCTCCGGAGCCTAGCGCATGAAGGATCCCCGGACGCGCACTCGGCCCCCTGCCACACACGCATTCCTGCGGAAGGCCCCGTCATCGGGATGGTTCCGCACACCAGGCACCACGTTCGGGGGTGGATTTTGCGATCGGATGGCTGTCCACGGCCGTCCGATCGCAATTTCCACCCCCGGGCGAAAGCCAATCACCCCGGTCGCACCCCTGCAGGGCAAGGCGCGCCGACAGCGGCGGCCGGGAACGCGCCGTCGTGCTTCCAGGGCGGACGGGCAGTTCGGCAGGGCTACGTCCGCGGCACCAGCCGGGCGCAGCAGTGGGAGATCTCCTCATCGGGCGCGAGGTCGTGGCGGGCATCCCCGCAGCCTTCGAGCGCACCGGCCAGCAGCGAGCCGTTGAGCGAGCACACCACGCCGGTGTGATCTTGCGAGAGCCTGTGGAACGGGCAGTTGGCCATGATGGTCCCTCCCTCGGCGTCGGGTTCGGGGCTGTAGCCATTGGCGTGCAGCAGCTCGTGGATGTTCCCGGCCTCGGCGCCCAGGCGGCGGCCCTCGTCGAACGCCACAGCGGCCATCGCGGATTGCACGCCCTCACCGGTGTCGATGGACCGCTGCACGGCCGCGGCGAGAAGCGCGGCCGCGAGGTCGTACTGGCGCGGCGGCACTGAGGCGCTGATCTCCTTGACGGCCACGGCGTACAGCTTGCTCGGCCGGCCGGACCCGGGACCGGTCTTCGCGCCAAGCTTGCGGTATTCCACCTGCAGCAGCTGTTCCTCCACGAGCCGGTCAAGGTGCACGCGGACGGTGCTCTTGGGCAGCCCCAGCGACTGCGCACAGTCGTCGCGGCTCAGCGCATGCCCAGCGCCGCGGACCAGGTCAAAAAGCTCCTTGCGCACCGGATCGCCCAGCGAGGCCATGGCGCGCAGGCGCTGGCCTTCATCGAGCGCCCTGTCCTTGGGAGGGACGACGGCGCCGCCACCTGCCGCGGTTGGCGCGGTTGCCGTGGTGGTTGCGCCCGTGGATGGTGCTGGCTGGTCCTGCTTCGGTTCATTCATGGCCGGTGGCCTGTTGCTTTCGTTCTCGTGGCGCCCGGTGCGGGCAGTTGGTCGGATTGTGACGCTTGGCTTGACGCTTCGAGTCTGCACTTCTAAAGTCAATAATACAAGCTTTAGAAAGGGTTGGATATGTCCATCACCAGCGCGTCCCCGCCGGACCTCCTTGCATTTGACGATCTCGAAACCCTACCCGCCGTGGCGCCGGGGATCGACCTCCCCCGCGCCCAGGCGGCCATCGCCGAATTCCTCCGCGCCCTGGGCCGCGACGAGACGGACCCGCACCTGCTGGACACACCCCGCCGGGTTGCCGCTGCGTATGCGGAAATGCTGACCCCGCGTGACACGTCCTGGACCACGTTCCCCAATGACGACGGCTACCAGGGCCTGGTGCTGGTCAAGGACATCCCTTTCCATTCCCTGTGCCAGCACCACCTGCTCCCCTTCCGCGGCGTGGCCCACGTGGGCTACCTCCCCGGGGAGCGCCTGTTCGGCCTGTCCAAGCTGGCCCGCGGCGTGGAACTCTTTGCCCGCGACCTCCAGGTCCAGGAGCGCCTCACCCAGCAGGTCGCCGACTGGCTCGAGGACACCCTCGCCCCGCGCGGAGTGGGCGTGGTCATGGAGGCCGAGCACATGTGCATGTCCCTGCGCGGCGTCCAGACCTCCGGCACGCTGACCCGAACCTCTGTCTTCACCGGCCTGTTGTCAGATGAAGGACCCCTGCGCGGGCAGTTCCCGCTCTGACACTTCCCGTCCGGCCGGGTGAACCCCGACCGGACGCCCGAGCCTTGCCGGCGCTTTCCATGCAGACAAGACTTCATACCTGAAACAACAATTTTCCAGCGGAAAGAGTTTCTTGACATGAGCCAGTCACCCAGCACAGCAGCCACCCGGCCGGACGATGCCGGCGCGCCCGGCATGGTCATCATCGGCGGCGGCCTCACGGCGGCCACCGCGGCCGAGACCTTGCGCAAGGAGGGCTACCACGGCGCGGTCACCATCGTGGCCGACGAACCTGAAATCCCCTACCAGCGCCCGCCGCTGTCCAAGGGGTTCCTGGCCGGGAAGGAAGGCGAGGACGCGCTCCTGCCCCTGCCCGCCGAGTGGTACCCGGAAAACAACGTCACCGTCCTGACCGGCACCGCCGCCACCGCGATCGACCCCGCCGCCCACACCGTCACGCTCGCCGACGGGACCACGCTGCCGTATGCCAAGGCGCTTATCGCCACAGGTGCCGCCCCGCGCCGGATCCCGTTTCCCGGCGTCGAACTTGACGGCGTGCACACCTTCCGCACCAAGGCCGACAGCCTGGCCATGAAGGAACTGTTCACGGGCGGCGGCAAGAACGTGGTCATGATCGGTTCGGGCTGGATCGGCATGGAAATTGCCGCGACGGCCACCGAGCTGGGCAACACCGTGGCGCTCGTGGGGCTCGAGAACGTGCCGCTGTCCGTGGCGGTCGGCGCCGAGCTGGGCACCGTGTTTGCCGACCGGCACAAGGAGGCCGGCGTCCGTTTCGAGCTGCCCGCCAGCGCCGCCGAAATCCAGGGCACGGACGGGCACGTCACCTCCGTGCTGACCACCACCGGCGTCACCCTGCCCGCCGACATTGTCATCGTGGCCGTGGGCGTGGTGCCCAACATTGGGCTGGGCCAGGACGCCGGGCTCACCATCAACAACGGCATCGAGGTGGATGCCTCGCTGCGCACCTCGGCGCCGGACGTGTTCGCGGCCGGAGACGTCGCCAACGCCATGCACCCCGTGACCGGCACCCATGCCCGCTCGGAGCACTGGGCCAACGCGATCGCCAGCGGCAAGGTCGCGGCAAGGTCCATGCTGGGCAAGGACGCCGTGCTCGACGACATTCCCTATTTCTACACCGACCAGTTCGACCTCGGCATGGAGTACTCCGGCTTCGGCGCGCTCACGAAGGACGCCCAGGTGGTGGTCCGCGGGGACCTTGCAACCCGCGAATTCATCGCCTTCTGGGTACTGGAGGGACGCGTCGTGGCGGGCATGAACGTGAACATCTGGGACGTCCAGGACGCCATCAAGTCGCTCATCGCCTCCGGCCGCACGGTCGACACGGCCCAGCTGGCTGACCCCAAAACCCCACTCGAGGAGATTTGATGGAGGGTATGAACGCCGCTCCCTTTTTCACCCCGCCGCTACACCACCCCATCCACCACTTTGGCCCGCGCACCCTGGATTTCAGCCGCCAGGTGGCGCTCATGGCCATCATCAACCGCACCCCTGACTCCTTTTACGACGGCGGCGCCACCTTTGCACTGGATGCGGCGGTGGATGCTTCGCTTGCAGCCGTTGACGACGGCGCCGACTGGGTCGACATCGGCGGCGTCCCCTTTGCGCCGGGGCCGGCACTGAGCGCCCGGGAAGAGGGCGACCGCGTGGTGCCCGTGATTGCCGCGGTGGCCGCGGCGAGCGACGTCATCATCTCCGTGGACACATTCCTGCCGGAGGTGGCTGCGCGCAGCATCGCCGCCGGCGCCACCGTCATCAACGACACCACCGGCCTGTCCAACCCGGACATGGCGTCGGTGGTGGCAGAATCCGGCGCCCACATTGTCATCACGCACTCCCTCGCCGCACCGCGCACCGTCTACCCGCGCCCGTATTACGACGATGTCGTCACGGACGTAGCCTCTTTCCTGGCGTCCCGGGTGGAGCTGGCGCTGTCGCTGGGCGTGCCGGCGGAAAAGATCATCATCGACCCCGGCCACGACCTCAACAAGAACACGCTGCACACCCTGGAAATCACCCGCCGCTTCAACGAGATTGCCGCACTGGGTTTCCCGGCCCTGGCTGCGGTCTCCAACAAGGACTTCATCGGCGAGACCCTGAACCAGCCCAAAGAGGAGCGGCTGGCCGGTTCCCTGGCCACCGCCGTCACGTGCATCCTGGGCGGCGCCCGGGTGCTGCGCATGCACAACGTGGCCGAGGCCAACTCAGCCATCCGCATGACCGAGGCCGTGCTGGGCTGGCGGGAACCCGTCTACCTCAAGCACAACATGGCCGACATCAACGAACCCGCCCACCCGCCCCTTCCGACGCCGTCGCACCAATAACACTTTTCCCACCGACGCTCTCGCACCAATGGCTGGTTTTTCCGTGATCCTGTCGCAGCATTGGCTGGTTTTTGGTCAACGCCCTCGCACCCCGGCCGCAATCCTGCAGCATGGCGCGCTGCCGGTCGACTGGCGCTGATGCGGGCACCCGGATGGACACCACTTTGTTGGTGCGACAGCGTCGGCCAGGAATGCACCATTGCTGCGACAGGGACCGCGAAAAACCAGCCATTGGTGCGATAGCGTTGGGGAAAATTAGAGGAGCAACTGCCATGGAACGAATCTTCCCCGACCCCGAGATGCTCTCCAGCGCCGCCCTGGAGCATGAACTCCTCGCCGCCGCACCGGAGCACCGGCGCAGCAACCGGCCGTGGGTCAGCTTCAACTTCATCGCCAGCATCGACGGCGCCGCCACCGTGGATGGCCGCTCCGGGCAGCTGGGCAACCCCTGGGACCTGCGGGTCTTCTCCCTGCTGCGCCAAACCGCCGACGTCATCCTGGTGGGGGCCCAGACCGTCCGTGCCGAAGGTTACGGCGGCGAGCTCCTGGGTGCCGAAGCCCAGGCATGGCGCAGCGACAATTGGCTCGATCCCCATCCGCCGCTGGCCATTGTCTCCGGTTCCCTCAACCTTGACCCCGGCCTGGAGGTGTTCACGCAGGCACCCGTCCGGCCCCTGGTCCTCACCCTGGCCGGCGCACCCCAGGAGCGGCGGGAAGCACTGTCGCAGGTGTCCGACGTCGTCAATGTTGGCGAAGCATCCCTGGACGTGGACCGCCTGGTGGACGAACTGGCCGGCCGCGGATACAGGAACATCCACTCCGAGGGCGGACCAACCCTGCTGGGCAGCTTTGCCGCAGCAGGCCGGGTGGACGAGCTGAACCTGACGGTGTCACCGCTGCTGGTGGGCGGGGACGCAGGCAGGATCGCGCATGGGTCACACGGTGAGGGGGAAGCAGCGCGCAGCATGGAGCTGGCCCGGGTCTTGAAGGCCGACTCCATGCTCTTCCTGCGCTACGTCCGCCCCGCCCAATAACCCTTCCCCTTCCCGGCTCCCCCTCCCGACTATGACGCAGAAGGTGCACAAAATCGGCGTCGGAAAGCGGATTCCAGTACATGTGCTGCGTCATAGATGTCAGGAAGGGCGCAGATAGACGTCAGGAAGGGCGCAGGCGGGGCGGATAGACTGTGCGCTGATGGGCAGCAACGATTGAAAGGTCTCCTGTGGGCGAGAAGTTCCTCACGCATTACCAGGTGTTGGGACTGGCGCGCACCGCCACCGAACGGGACGTGAAAATTGCGTACCGCAAGGCGGCCAAGATTGCGCACCCGGACCGCGGCGGGGACCCGGCCGTGTTCCGCCAAATCACGGCGGCCTACGAGACGCTGGTCGACCCGGCCAAGCGCCACGCCTACGACAAGTCCTACGGGTCGGGCCGACCGGCCGCAGCACCGTCCGGCGGCAGCGCCCACGCCCAGGCACGTGAGGGGTATCGGGGCGGCTACGGCACGCCAGGCCGTGCCGGCGCAGGCTCCCGGGCGGGATCCGCGGAGGGCACCGGCTTCACCACCCGCCACACGTCCGGCCCGCGCCCCACGGCGGGCGACCCGGCCGTGTACGTCCCGTCCTATGAGTCGCTCGCACCCGGCGAAACGCCGCTGATGCCCCGGCCCGCCGCCGCCCAGCCGGTCCACGGCGCGCCCCGCAAGCGCGGCCTCTTCGGCGCCTCGTCCCGGCTGGCCCGCGAGGCCCGCACGGCGCAGCTGGTCATGCAGCAGGTGCTGCCCGGCATTCCGGCCGCCCGTCTCATCAACGGCCTCACCGCACCCCACGGCGCCGGCTACGTGGACCACGTCCTGGTATCCGGCTACCGCATGGCCGTCATCGGCTCCATGCTGGTCCCCAACGGCGCGTTCCGCTGGGACGGCTCCACGCTGGTCCACGGCAGCAAGGTCGTGGCCCCGCCGGAGTTGATTGCGGCCACCCGCGCCTTCCAGGAACTCTTCCCCGAATGCAACGTCACCGCATGGGTCTGCGTGCACAGCAACACCGGCAACCTCTTCGAGCCCGTGATCGACTACGCCCGCGGCACCGCCCCCGACGGCTCCAGCACCGTCAACGTCGCCAACGCCGCCCGCTTCACCCGCGAGGTCAAGCACTTCCTGGCTGCCGGCCCCTCCCCCAACGTGGTGGACCTTTCCATCCTGGACCGGCTGCTCGGCGGCATGTACTGACGCTGCACTGAAAGTTCGACGGCGCCCGGCCCGCCTGGGTGGGCCGGGCGCCGTCGGGCTTGGACACACCGGCAATGCCCGCGCAGCCGCGGTCCGGCGCAAAGGGCGGCGCGGGTTGGAGCACCGCCCGTCAGCTGCCCCGGACGGCAGGCGGTAGTATGAAAATCGTGTTTCGCATCCTTTTTCTGACGCCCGAGATTCCCGGCAACACCGGCAACGCCATCCGGCTGGCCGCCATCACCGGCGCCGAACTGCACCTGGTTGAGCCGCTCGGCTTTGATTTTTCCGACGCCAAGCTGCGCCGGGCCGGCCTGGACTACCACGACCTCGCCGTCGTGACGGTGCACAAGAGCCTCGAGGCCGCGTGGGAAGCCCTGGCCCCCGAGCGCGTCTACGCCTTCACCTCCGACGGGGAGGCCAGCTATGCCGAGATCGCCTACCGGCCCGGCGACGTCCTCATGTTCGGGCGCGAATCCACGGGCCTTCCGGCGGAGGTCAAGGCCGATCCGCACATCACCGCCCGCGTCCGCCTGCCCATGCTCCCGGCGCTGCGGTCCCTGAACCTGGCCAACGCCGCGTCCATCGCCGTGTTTGAGGCCTGGCGCCAGAACGGCTTTGACGGAGCCCAGCTGCACGCCTGATTTTCCCGGGCTCCGGCCCATTCCCAACCACCAACTGGAGGCATGCATGTCTGCTCGCGATCCCGGCCTGGCGTTCACCGACGGCGCCCTGCAATTTGAGTCCTGGGCCGACAAGCTCTGGGACCCCATGGGCCGCGACGTTGCCGAGGCAGCCGTGTTGCAGCCCGGCGAAAAGGTCCTTGACGCCTGCTGCGGCACGGGGGCTGCCACGCTCCCGGCGGCCCTGGCGGTCGGCCCCAAAGGAAGCGTCGACGGCGTCGACCTCTCCACGGGGCTGCTGCGCATCGCGGCGGCCAACCTGGCCGAGCGCGGCATCCTCAACACGACCCTGACGGAAGCTGACGTCACGGAATGGCGCGGCCACCGCACCTTCGACGCTGTCCTTTGCTCCTACAGCATGTTCTTTTTCTCCGACATGGAGGCCGGCATCGAACATCTCGCCTCCATGCTGCGACCGGGCGGCCGGCTTGTGGCCAGCACCTGGGTGGAGGGCGCCCTGGAGCCCTTCGCCGGGCTGATCCTGGACGCCGCCGTCAAGGAACGCCCCCGGCTGGCCGGTGTCGTGCCGCTGCCCAACCAAAACATGGCACGTGTCGCCTCCGTGGCGAAGCTGACCGCCTGGCTGGAGGACCGCGGGCTGGAAGACGTGAGCGTGGAAACCCGTCCGCTGACCCTCACAGTGGATGACGAGATGGCGTGGAACCTGGTCATGGGCAGCGGCTGGCGCACCCTTCTGCCGCGCGACCCCGAGGCCATCGCGCGGGTCCGCCGCGACTTCATGGCTTCCGTGGGCCCCATCAGCGAGATGAACTCCGATGCGCTGATCGCCACGGCGTCGGTGCCCCGCCGCGACTAGGCGCTTGAGGCCGGGCCAATGAGGCCGCGGCCGCGAGCCGCTTGTCGGCTCTCGGGCATCAACCCTAAAGAGCCATAGACATGGCCCCCAAATCCGCGATTTGGGGGCCATGTCTATGGCTCTTTAGGCCCCGCCTCCGGCAGGGGAAAGAATTAGGCGCGGCGCTTCTTGATCTCCTCCACGGCCTGCGGCAGAACCTTGAAGAGGTCCCCCACAATGCCGAAGTCGGCGATCTCAAAAATGGGCGATTCCGCATCCTTGTTGACGGCCACAATAAGCTTGGACGTCTGCATGCCGGCCTTCTGCTGGATGGCGCCGGAGATGCCCACGGAGATGTACAGCTGCGGGGACACCTTCTTGCCCGTCTGGCCCACCTGAGAAGCGTGCGAGATCCAGCCCGCATCGGTCGCCGCACGCGAGGCTCCAACGGCAGCGCCCAGGACGTCGGCCAGTTCCTCGATGGGCGTGAAGTCGCCGTCCACGCCGCGGCCGCCGGCCACCACAATGCGGGCGTCCTCCAGCTCGGGGCGGCCGGAGGCGGCACGCGGCGTGCGGGAGACCACGCGGGCGCCGAGGCTGGCAGGCGCAAAGGCCACCTCCACACTTTCGACGGCGGGCACGGCCGCCTCGGGTGCGGGGGCCGCTTCCACGGCGTGCGCCTTGACGCTGATGACCGATACCGCTGAAGCAGCCCGGGCCTGCACAGTCCATGACCCCGCAAGGACGGACTTCTGCGCAAGGAGCGTCCCGCCGTCGGCCACCACCGAAACAGCATCGGTGATGACGCCGGCGTTCAGGGCCACGCCCACGCGGGCTGCGATCTCCTTGCCGGCGGCGCTGTTGTCCAGCAGCACGGCGGAGGCGGCAACTGCGGCGGCGGCCTGGGCCACAAGGTCAGCCTTGGGTGCGACGAGGAACTGGCCCAGCTCGGGCTGCTCCGACTGGAGGACGCGGGCGACCCCGTAGGCGCCCAGCTCGGCGAGCAGTTCCGCGCTGGCGGGACCGGCCACAACGGCCACGGGCTCACCGGCCGTGCGGGCCAGGGTCAGCAGCTGGTGTGCCGTGGTGGACAGCTTGCCGGGGGCGTCGAGCTGATCGATGTAAACAACAATTGCACTCATGAATGGTTCCTTAGATCAGTTTCTGCGCGGCCAGGAAGTCAACCAGCTGGATGCCGGCGTCGCCCGAATCGGTGATGATGGTGCCGGCGGTGCGGGCGGGGCGCTCGGCTGCCGCTGCCACCTGGGTCAGGGAACCTGCCAGTCCGACGGCGTCCGGCGCCACGCCGAGATCGGCCAGCGACACGGTGGTCACCTTCTTCTTCTTCGCGGCGATGATGCCCTTGAAGTTCGGGTAGCGCGGCTCGTTGGCCTGGTCAGTCACGGAGATGAGTGCCGGCAGCGTGGCCTGGATTTCCTCGGAGAAGTCGTCGCCGTCGCGGCGGGCCGTAACCGTGGTGCCGTCCAGCTCCACCGATGAGGCGAAGGTGATCTGGGGCAGGCCCAGGCGGGCGGCAAGCTGTGCGGGCACAATGGAAGTTTCGCCGTCGGTGGAGGCCATGCCGGTGATGACCAGGTCAACGTTGCCGAGTGACTTGACGGCTGCCGCCAGGACCAGGGACGTCGCGGAGGCGTCCGAGCCTGCGAGCGCCTCGTCGCTGACGTGCAGCCCCTGCGTTGCGCCGATCTGAAGCGACTTCTTCACCGCTGCGGCGGCGGCGGCCGGACCCAGCGTCAGCGCGGTGACGGTGTTCCCGCCCTTGGCGCCGCCGCGGGCATCGGTCAATGCCAATGCTGCTTCCAGTGCGTATTCATCAAGTTCGGACAGGATGCTCTCGTTGCGGTCGATCGTGTGAGCTTCACCTGTCAGGTGCCGGTCAAATTGCGCGTCTGGCACATACTTGACCAGTACGACAATATTCAGTGCTGAGTTTTCCACTGCTGTCCTTTGTGTCATGGACGGTTGGTTGTGCTGCGTCCGTTCCCTGTCCGGGAAGGCGCGGCGGGTTCGCCCTTGGCCTATCCCAACAGCTTAGTTCGTGGCGGCGCGGGTCGGAATTTTCTGCGACGATTCTTTACTCCGGGCGAACAGCGGGCGGGCGCGTTGGCGTCCCGGACGGTGACAGGGGGATCGCAAAAACACCCCGGAAGCTGATAGAGCCTTGGAAGGAGGGGCGGAGTCCTACCGCGGGTGGAGGGCCAGGCCCCCGGTTCCCGACTGTGGCCCGATGCCGGCAGGGCTCCCGGCCGGAAGAATTGAAGCATGAACTCTCCACTGTTGAGCGCACGCTCACTCACCAAGCGCTACGGCGCAGGCACCGCGCTGGATGACGTCGACGCGGACATCCTCGCTGGCGAATCCGTGGCCATCATGGGCGCATCCGGCTCCGGCAAGACCACGCTGCTGCACACCCTGGCCGGCATCACGGCCCCCGATTCCGGCAACGTCAACTATGCCGGCACCGACGTGACCGGTCTGAACGAGACCCAGCGCTCCAAGCTGCGCCGCGAGCAGTTCGGCTTTGTCTTCCAGTCAGGGCTGCTCATTCCGGAGCTGACGGCCATTGAAAACGTTGCCCTCGCCCTCATGCTCAACGGCGTCTCCCGCCGCGACGCCGAACCCCAGGCCGCCGTCTGGCTGGCGCACCTGGGCCTCGCCGGCATGGAAGGCCGCCGCATCGGCGAGCTCTCCGGCGGCCAGGCGCAGCGGGTTGCCATCGCCCGCGCCCAGGTCACCGGTGCCAGGATCGTCTTCGCGGACGAGCCCACCGGCGCCCTCGACTCCCACACCTCCGCGGAGGTCATGACCGCGCTCCTGGGCGCCACCGCAGGCCGCGGCCATACCCTGGTCCTCGTCACCCACGACCCCACTGTCGCCGCGCGCTGCTCACGCACCCTGTACATGCACGACGGCGTCCTCTCCCTTGCGCCGTCGGCTCCCCCTGCTGCCGCCCACGATGCAGCAGTCCCGGAGCTGCCGGCTGTGGGGCAGCCGTGAAAAAGTTGCGGGCAACCCTGTCAATTTTGTGGATGCTGTCCCGGCCGGCACCGGGCAACAAGGCCGTGGTGGCTCTGCCGGCCACGGCGTTTGCCCTGGTCACGGCCCTGCTGCTGATCGTGCTGGCCGGGGCCTTGAGCTTCTTCCTCCACCCCTCGGAAGATGATGTCTTCGGCACGGCCGGCGCCTACCAGATGCTGGCGATGGTGGCGGTCTCCCTCATGGTGCTGCCCATGCTGACCCTGGGCGGTTCGGCCGCCAGGCTGTCCGCCCGCCGCCGTGACGAGCGCCTGTCGACCCTGCGGCTGCTGGGCGCCACGCCTGCTCTCGTCGGGGTGCTGACTGTTGTTGAATCGACACTTGTGGCACTGCTGGGCATCGTGGCCGGCGTCGCGATTTATGCGGCCGCCCTGCCCGCCGTTGCGCTCATACCGTTCCAGGGCAGGCCGCTGGGCCTGACCAATTTGTGGCTGCCGCCGGGAATCCTGCTGCTGGCCGCCGCCGCCCTGGTGCTTCTGGCTGCCGCCAGTGCAGCTATGGGGCTGCGCCAGGTGGTGCTTTCCCCGCTGGGGGTGCGCACCCGCCAAAAGGCGCCCAAAATCCACTGGCTGCGGCTGGCACTCGGGGCCGCTGCCGCCGTCGTGCTGTTCCTCGCCATGGCCGGCTCCAGCGGCGCCGCCTCACTGCTCGTCCTCGTGGTCATTGTGTGCGGCGCACTGGCCGGCGGGCTGGCGCTGTTGAACCTGGTGGGCCCGTTTGTACTCGTGCGGCTGGCCGGAACGGGGCTGCGCCGCGCCCAGACGCCTGAGAAACTGCTGGCCGCGCGGACCATCCTGGAATCGCCCAAGGCTGCCTGGCGGCAAGTCAGTTCCCTGTCCATGACCAGCTTCGTGGCCGTTGTGGCCGGGGCCGGGCTGGCACTGGTGTCAGGGGCGGGGGCCGGAAGCGCATCCGAAGCCAACCTGGTCAACGACATGCGCACCGGGGTGCTGATCACCGTGGTGGCCTCGTTCCTGCTCGTGGCTGCCAGCGCCGGCGTCAACCAGGCCGCCGCCGTGCTGGACCGGCGCGACTTGTATGTGAGCCTCGACCGGCTCGGCATGCCCCGCAGTGTCATGGAGGCGGCCCGCAGGCGGGCCCTCATGTGGCCAGTCCGCACGGTGACAGTTGGTTCCGCTGCCCTGTCTGCGCTGCTCATTTTTCCCGTGACCGGTGCGGCCATCATCTTCGCCCCGCTGTCGCTCGCGGTCATTGCCGGCGTGCTGGCCGGCGGTATCGGGCTCGTGTGGCTTGGTCTGGCCGCATCCAAGCCTGTGCTGGATGCCGCACTGGCCCCCTCGCACGGATAACCGCGCCGGCCGGGCGCACGGATAACCGCGCCGGCCGGGCGCACGGATAGCCGGGCGGCCGGGCGCCGTCGTCATTCCCCTGGGATAGCGCACGGTTAAAGGTGAATGGTGCGCCACTCCTGGAGTGGCGAAAATTGTCAAGCTGTGTTGAGTCACTTGGTTGTGGTTTGTGGTTTGGGGAGATTGATCCCGACGTGTTTGGCG
>NZ_JADHDY010000017.1 GCF_016820535.1 Sporosarcina beigongshangi
GGCCACATCACCCGCCAGCCCCACCCCACCGACCGCCGCGCCCTGTCCATCGCCATCACAGCAAAAACTCGGCAGGCAGCCATGGACACGGTAGGCCGCCAGCAAGCAAAACGATTCCACGCAGCGGCCATGCTGACAAGCGAAGAACGCAACGTTGTCATCCGCTTCCTTGATGCAATGACGAAGGAAATCTCCCTCACGGATGAGCCGTGGGCGCAATAGCCCAATCCCCACGGGCAGCCACTCACACCGAGCAGTGCACTATCTGCCACATCCAGACGGGGCGTCCGCCGAAGGGCACCGCAAGGAGTCGCCACCGGCAATCCGCGAAATCGGCGCAGGAGCACTCGACTGCTGCACACCAAAACCTGTCAGCGGAACACCTGGGCAACATTTGGGAACACCGCGTCAACTCTTAAACACGAGAACCCCCTGTCACCAGGAGGTTCTCGCAAGAAATGTACCCGAGGTGGGACTCGAACCCACACACCTTTCGATACTGCATTTTGAGTGCAGCGCGTCTACCATTCCGCCACTCGGGCCTTGTAACAGGGCCACACTGGCTCCGTTACAAAGATCACGCCTTCATTCTTGAATCTCTTCTCAACGAGTGCGCGGAACAACTCTACATGCATATAGGCTGTTTTGTAGAACCCAAGCCCGCCATGGGCCTGATTTTTGCAAAATGTGGTGCACCTCACCCTTACAAGGAGTTACCTGTGTCTGAACAAACGGATTCCACCCCCACGTCCCCCGCACGCCGTGTCATTGTTGCCGAGGATGAGACCCTGATCCGTTTGGACATCATGGAGATCCTCCGAGGCGAAGGCTATGACGTCGTGGGTGAGGCCGACAACGGCGAGAAGGCTGTGGAGCTCGCAAAGGAGTTGCGCCCGGACCTGGTCCTCATGGACGTCAAGATGCCCGTCATGGACGGCATCACGGCGGCTGAGCACATCGTCAAGGCCCGCATTGCCCCCGTGGTCCTGCTGACCGCCTTCAGCCAGAAGGAACTGGTGGAGCGCGCCCGCGACGCCGGTGCCATGGCCTACGTGGTCAAGCCCTTCACTCCCGCCGACCTCATCCCGGCCCTTGAAATCGCACTCTCCCGCCATGAGGAAATCAAGGCACTCGAGGACGAGGTTTCCGACCTCCAGGAGCAGTTCGCCACCCGCAAGCTCGTGGAGCGTGCAAAGAGCCTGCTGACCACCAAGATGGGCCTGAGCGAGCCCGAGGCGTTCCGCTGGATCCAGAAGACCTCCATGGACCGCCGCCTGAGCATGCGCGAAGTCGCCGAGACCATCATCAACCAGGTCAACTAGGCCTCCACAGGCTCGGCCGGGCCAGCCGGCCAAGAATGACACCGATCGCGCTTTTCGATCCCGGGATCCCGGGTTCGGAAAGCGCGATCGGTGTCATTTTTCGTTCCGGCTGTGGGTTCTCTGCTTAAGATCGGCTGCAGGAGCGTTTGCGGAAAACGCCCGCAAACGAGCGTCTCACAAGACTCGACCAGCGCCAACATTAACCAACGACGGCGGCACCCGCCCAACGCTTGAAGCGTGAGCCGGGTGCCGCCGTCGTCAAAGACAGGGCCCATACTGGCGTGGGACCCGCTGCGGGCAGCGGGAGCCAGTGGGGATCAGTCAGTGGGCCAGGGGCCGATCTTTTCGCGGGTGGCGCCGCCGCCAATTCCGGCTTTGCCGAGGTCGGCGAGGTCGCCAACCTTGTGCACCTTGACCAGGTTGGTGGAGCCTGCCTGTCCGGGAGGGGAACCGGCTGCGATGACAACCAGGTCGCCTTCGTTCACAACGCCCTTTTCCAGGAGCGCGGTGTCAACCTGCTCGGTCATGGCGTCCGTGTGGGCGACCATGGGGACCAGGACGGGCTCGATGCCCCAGGCGAGGGCGAGCTGGTTGCGCACGCGCTCGTCCGGGGTGAAGGCAAAGACATGCTTCGCCGGGCGCAGGCGGGACAGGCGGTGTGCCGAGTCGCCGGACTGCGTGAACGTGGCAATGTACTTCGCGTCCAGCTGATTGGCGATCTGCACGGCGGCTGCCGTGATGACGCCGCCGCGGGTCCTGGGGTCTGAACCGAGCTTGGGGATCAGCTTCATGCCGGCCTCAACTTCGGCTGCCTCGATGATCCGCGCCATGGTCTTGACGGTTTCAATCGGGAACTTGCCGACGCTGGTTTCGCCGGAGAGCATGACTGCATCGGCGCCGTCGAGCACGGCGTTGGCGCAGTCAGAGGCCTCTGCGCGGGTGGGGCGCGGGTTGTCAATCATGGATTCAAGCACCTGCGTGGCCACAATGACGGGCTTGGCCCAGCGGCGTGCCATTTCAACGCACTGCTTCTGCACCAGCGGAACATCCTCGAGCGGAAGCTCCACACCCAAGTCGCCTCGGGCAACCATGATTGCGTCGAACGCATCGACGATGGCTTCGAGGTTGGCAACGGCCTGCGGCTTCTCGATCTTGGCGATAACCGGCACGCGGCGGCCTTCTTCGTCCATGATTTCGTGGACGCGCTTGATGTCGGCGGCGTCGCGCACGAAGGACAGGGCAACAAGGTCAACGCCGCACTCGAGTGCCCAGCGGAGGTCGTCCTCATCCTTTTCGCTCAGGGCGGGGACGTTCACGGCAACGCCGGGCAGGTTGATGCCCTTGTTGTTGGACACCTTGCCGGGGACGGTCACCTCGGTGACGACCTTGACGGCGTCAACGGCGGTGGCGCGGACGGAAACCTTGCCGTCGTCGATCAGCATGATGTCACCGACCTTGACGTCCTCGGTGAGGGACTTCAGCGTGGTGGAGCAGATGTCCTTGGTGCCCGGGACGTCTTCGGTGGTGATGGTGAAAACGTCGCCCACGGCCAGGTCGTAGCCCTCGCCGTTGGCGAAGCGCCCCAGGCGGATCTTGGGGCCCTGCAGGTCGGCCATGATGGCGACGGGCTTGCCCAGCGCCTCGGCGGCCTTGCGCACGTTGTCATAAGTGTTCTGGTGCACGGTGTAGTCACCGTGGCTCATGTTCATGCGGGCAACGTTGACGCCCGCCTCCAGTACCGCAAGGGTGTTTTCATAGCTGGCAATCGCCGGCCCGAAAGTCGCAACAATTTTTGCGCGTCTCAATGTACCTACCTAATGTGTGGTTTTCAGCATAAATCTTTGGTGCCCCCAGACAGCCTATCGCCTAGAGGCTACACACTGATAGCTGATTCACTGGGTGAGACGGGAGCGGGCAGGAATGTTTCGCCCATGAGGAATTTGTCTACCGCGGCAGCACAGGCCCGTCCCTCGGCAATGGCCCAGACAATCAGCGACTGGCCGCGGCCCGCATCGCCGGCGGCAAAGACGCCGTCGCGCGCCGTCATGTAGTACCCGTCTCGGTTAACATTTCCACGCGAATCCAGGCTGACGGGCAGTTGGTGGGTCAGCTCAGCGGTTTCCGGACCCGTGAAGCCGAGCGCCAGGAACACCAGGTCCGCCGGGATGATCCGCTCCGTGCCCTCCTTCGGCACGCGCCGGCCGCCAACGTATTCCGTTTCGGCGATCTTCAGCCCGGTGAGCACGCCGTCCTCCCCCAGAAACTCCACGGTGGAGGCCAGGTAGCTCCGCTCGCCGCCTTCCTCGTGGGCGCTGGCGACCTCGAACAGGTTGGGGAACGTGGGCCACGGCTGTGCCCCGGTGCGCTCCAGCGGCGGCTGCTTGCCGATGGCCAGCGTGGTCACGGAGGCCGCCTGCTGGCGGTGCGCCGTGCCCAGGCAGTCGGCGCCGGTGTCGCCGCCGCCCAAGATGACCACATGCTTGCCGGCCGCATCAATCCGGGCCGGGCCGGCACCGTCGAACACGTCCCCGGCCACGACGCGGTTGGCCTGCACCAGGTAGTCCATGGCGAAATGCACGCCGGACAGGGCCCGGCCGGGGATGGGGAGGTCGCGCGGCACGGTGGCGCCCGTGCAGACCACGACAGCGTCGTAGCGGCGGCGCAGCTGCTCCCAGCTGATGTCCTTGCCCACCTCGACGCCGGCGCGGAAGCGTGTGCCTTCGGCCTCCATCTGTGCGATGCGCCGGTCAACGCTTTCCTTTTCCAGCTTGAAGTCGGGGATGCCGTAACGCAGCAGCCCGCCAATGCGGTCGTCGCGTTCGTAGACGGCCACGGTGTGCCCCGTGCGGGTCAGCTGCTGTGCGGCTGCCAGACCTGCCGGGCCGGAGCCGACGACGGCGACCGTCTTGCCGGTGAGCCGGGCCGGGGGCAGCGGGTGCACCCAGTCCTGGTTGAAGGCCTCATCGATGATCGAGACCTCCACCTGTTTGATAGTGACGGCAGGCTGGTTGATGGACAGCACGCAGGCACTTTCACACGGTGCGGGGCAGAGCCGGCCGGTCCATTCGGGGAAGTTGTTGGTGGAGTGCAGGCGCTCCGCGGCCTCCTGGCCCTTGTCGCGCCAGGTGAGGTCGTTCCACTCCGGGATCAGGTTTCCCAGCGGGCAGCCCTGGTGGCAGAACGGCACGCCGCAGTCCATGCAGCGCCCGGCCTGCGACTTCAGGATGCCCTTCTCCTGCGCCTCATAGACTTCCTTCCAGTCCATGATGCGCACCGGGACGGGGCGCCGCTTTTGGGTGATGCGTTCCCTGTTGTTCAAAAAACCGTGCGGATCAGCCACCGGTGACCTCCAAAATCTTCTGCCAGGCGGTTGCACCGTCCGGGTCCTCTCCCAGCCCGGCTGATGCCAGGCGGGTTTCCAATACTGCCGCGTAGTCGCGGGGCAAAATCTTGGTGAAGCGTGCGGCGGCGGCCGGGAACGCGGCCAGCAGCGCGTGTGCCGCCGCCGAGTCCGTCTCTTCGGCATGCCGGGCCAGCAGTGAGCCGACAAGGTCCTTGTCGGCGCCGTCGAGCGCCAGCAATGTCAGCTCACCGGAATCCAGGGCAGCCTTGTTCAGCTGGCGGGAGTCCAGGTCCAGGACGTAGGCGGTGCCGCCGGACATGCCAGCGGCGAAGTTGCGGCCCACGGGGCCGAGGATGAGCGCGGTCCCGCCGGTCATGTACTCGCAGCCGTGGTCGCCGATGCCCTCCACCACCGCGGTGGCGCCGGAGTTGCGGACCAGGAAGCGCTCCCCCACCAGGCCGTTGAGGAACATCTCCCCGCTGGTGGCACCGTAGCCGATCACGTTGCCGGCGATCACGTTGGATCCGGCGTTGAGCGTGCTGCCGCGGTGCGGGCGGACCGTGATCCGGCCGCCGGAAAGGCCCTTGCCCACGTAGTCATTGGCCTCGCCAAGCAAGCGCAGCGTGATGCCTGCGGGCATGAACGCGCCGAGCGACTGCCCGGCCTGGCCTTCCAGCGTGACGTCGATGGTGTCCGGGCCCAGCAGCTCCGTGCCGAAGGTCCGGGTCACGTGGTGGCCCAGCATGGTGCCCACCGAGCGGTCGGTGTTGACGACAGGGAGGCTGATTTTCACGGGCCTGCGGGCGGTCAGGGCCTCGCCGGACATGGCCAGCAACTGCTGGTCAAAGTGCTTTTCCAGCTCGTGGTTCTGGCTGGTGAGGTTGCGCACCGGGGCATCGGCCGGGACGCCGGCGTCGGACAGGATGGGCGAGAGGTCCAGCCCGGCCGTCTTCCAATGGTCCATGGCGGCTTCCAGCTCCAGCACCTCGCTGTGGCCGATGGCCTCCTCGAGGCTGCGAAAGCCAAGTTCCGCGAGCAGCTCGCGGACCTCCTCGGCCAGGAACTCAAAGAAGTTGACCACAAACTCGGGCTTGCCGCTGAAACGGCTGCGCAGCTCCGGGTTCTGGGTCGCCACGCCCACGGGGCAAGTGTCCAGGTGGCAGACGCGCATCATGACGCAACCGGAAACCACCAGGGGGGCGGTGGCAAAGCCGTACTCCTCGGCGCCCAGCAGCGCGGCGATGACCACGTCGCGGCCGGTCTTGAGCTGGCCGTCGACCTGTACCACGACGCGTTCGCGCAGCCCGTTCAGGCGCAGCGTCTGCTGCGTTTCTGCCAGTCCCAGCTCCCACGGCATGCCCGCATGCTTGAGCGAGTTGAGCGGGCTGGCGCCTGTGCCGCCGTCGTGCCCTGAGACAAGGACGACGTCGGCCTTGGCCTTGGTCACCCCCGCCGCCACCGTGCCGATCCCCAGTTCAGAGACGAGCTTGACGTGGACCCGCGCCTCGGGGTTGGCGCGCTTGCAGTCGTGGATCAGCTGCGCCAGGTCCTCGATCGAGTAGATGTCGTGGTGCGGGGGCGGGGAGATGAGTCCGACGCCGGGTGTGGAGTGCCGGGTTGCGGCGATCCACGGGTACACCTTCTTGGCCATGAGCTGGCCACCCTCGCCGGGCTTGGCGCCCTGGGCCATCTTGATCTGGATGTCTGTCGCGTTGCTCAGGTACAGGCTTGTGACACCGAAGCGGCCGGAGGCGACCTGCTTGATGGCGCTGCGCCGCTCCGGGTCAAGGAGGCGGTCCACGTCTTCGCCGCCCTCGCCCGTGTTGGACTTGGCGCCCAGGCGATTCATGGCGATGGCCAGTGTCTGGTGGGCTTCCTGGGAAATGGAGCCGTAGCTCATGGCGCCAGTGGAGAAACGCTTGACGATCGTGGCGACCGATTCCACTTCCTCCAGGGGCACGGGCGTGCGGTCCTTGAATCCCAGCAGGCCGCGGAAGGTGTTCAGCTTCTCGGACTGGTCGTTGACGCCGTCGCTGTACTTCTTGAAGATGTCATAGCGGCGTTCCCGCGTGGCGTGCTGGAGGCGGAACACGGTGTCCGGGTTGAACAGGTGCGGCTCACCGTCGCGGCGCCACTGGTACTCGCCGCCGCCCAGGAGGGGGCGGTGCGGGACGTCGACGCCGTCAACCGGGTAGGCGTTCAGGTGCCGTGCCGCGACCTCGGCCGCGATGACGTCCAGACCCACGCCGCCCAGCTGGGAGGCCGTGCCGGTGAAGTATTGGTTGATGAATCCCTGGGACAGGCCCAGTGCCTCGAAGGTCTGCGCACCACAGTATGAAGCCACGGTGGAGATGCCCATCTTGGACATGATCTTCAGGACGCCCTTGCCCAGTCCCTTGATGAGGTTGTGGACGGCTTCCTCCGCCGAGACGCCGGTGACGTCGCCGGTGCGGACCAGGTCCTCGACTGACTCCATGGCCAGGTAGGGGTTGACGGCTGCCGCGCCGTAGCCGACCAGGACCGCCACGTGGTGGACTTCCCGCACGTCGCCGGCTTCGACGACGAGGGAGACCTTGGTGCGGTTGGCACTGCGCAGCAGGTGGTGGTGCACCGCGCTCAGGAGCAGCAGCGACGGGATGGGAGCCCAGGTTGCGGAGGAGTCGCGGTCCGAGAGCACAATGTACTGCGCGCCGCGGTTGATCGCGCCGGAGACCTGCTCACAGATTTCGCCCAGCCGGGCACGCAGGGCGGGCTCACCGCCGTCGAGCTTGTACAGGCCGCGCACCTTCATGGCGATCCGTTCACCGCCCGAGCCGTCGGACAGCAGGGGGCTTTCCATGTTGGCGATCTTGGCGAGGTCGTCGTTGTCAATGACGGGGAAAGTCAGTGCGAGCTGCGGCGCCTTGACCTTGTTGCGGGAGAGCAGGTTGCCCTGGGGGCCGATGGTGGTGTTGAGCGAGGTGACAAGTTCCTCGCGGATGGCGTCCAGCGGCGGGTTGGTGACCTGGGCGAATTGCTGGACAAAGTAGTCGAAGAGCAGGCGGGGGCGCTTGGACAGCACGGCGACGGGCGTGTCGGTGCCCATGGCACCCAGCGGCTCGGCACCGGTTTTCGCCATGGGGCCAAGGAGGATTTTCAGTTCCTCGGTGGTGTAGCCGAAGGTGCGCTGGCGGTGCAGCACGGAGGCGGTGGTGTGGACGATGTGCTCGCGTTCGGGCAGCTCGGCAAGCCGGAGCGTGTTCTCACGGGCCCAGTCGGCGTAGGGGTTCGCGGCGGCAGCCTGTGCCTTGATGTCGGCGTCGCTGATGAGCCTGCCCTGCTCGGTGTCGACCAGGAACATGGTTCCGGGCGCCACGCGGCCCTTCTCAACGATGGATTCCGGGGCAAGGTCCAGCACGCCCACTTCGGAGGCGAGGACCACGAGTCCCTCGTCGGTGACCCAGTAGCGGGCGGGGCGCAGTCCGTTGCGGTCCAGGGTGGCGCCGACGAGCGTGCCGTCAGTGAACGACACGGCAGCGGGGCCGTCCCACGGCTCCATCATGAGCGAGTGGTATTCGTAGAACGCCCTGCGGGCGGGGTCCATGGTGGCGTGGTTCTCCCAGGCCTCGGGGATCATCATCATGATCGCCTCCGTCATGGGGCGCCCCGACAGCCAGAGCAGTTCAGCGACCTCGTCAAAGGATGCCGAGTCCGAGGCTCCGGGGGTGCAGATGGGGAACAGCTCTTCGGGGCTGTCGCCCAGCAGGGCATGGGACATGGTTGACTGGCGGGCGCGCATCCAGTTGCGGTTCCCCTTGACCGTGTTGATTTCGCCGTTGTGGGCGATCGTGCGGAAGGGCTGGGCCAGAGGCCATGACGGGAAGGTGTTGGTGGAGAAGCGCGAGTGCACCACCGCGAGCTTCGAGGCGAAGCGGTCATCGGAGAGGTCCGGGTAGAACGGCTCCAGCTGAGCCGTGGTCACCATGCCCTTGTAGACGATGGTCTTGGAGGAGAACGACGGGAAATAAACGCCCAGCTTCTGCTGTGAGCGCTTGCGCAGGCGGAACGCCTTGCGGTCCAGCTCGTTGGCCTCCCTGGTGTCCAGGGTGGCGGCACCATTGTGCAAAGACACGAAGAGCTGGCTGAAATGCGGCATGCATGCCTCGGCGGCAGCCCCCACGAGGCCGTGGGTCACCGGCACCTCGCGCCAGCCCAGGACCGAGAGGCCCTCCTGGCCGGCCAATGATTCCAGGCCCGCCCTTGCGGCGGCCTGTTCCTGGGGGTCGGTGGGGAGGAAGGCAGTGCCGGCCGCATAGTGGCCCTGCTCCGGCAGGTCGAAGCCCGCCACGGCACGGAAGAACGTGTCGGGAATCTGCGTCAGGATGCCGGCGCCGTCGCCGGTTCCCTCGTCGGCGCCAACCGCGCCGCGGTGCTCCAGGCGGCGCAGGGCGATGAGTGCCTGGGCCACGATGTCGTGGCCGGCCGTGCCGCGGAGTGTGGCGACGATGGCCAGGCCGCAGGCATCCTTTTCACTCTCAGGCTGGTACAGCCCGGCCTGGTCCGGCATGGAGGCAAAGCGCGCAAACGGCGACATGGCCTCGGCTGCCTCTGGAATCTGGTGGGAGTCACGTGCATTGTTCAGTGTCACGACGTGTAAGTCCTTCCCCGTGAATGAGCGATTGGTGGGGACGACGCTGGCCCGCACGGTGGGGGGCGGTTCCCGCCCAACGTTTCGGCGAACATGCAGTTCACCGTGCACTTGCACAACGAAAGACGGTCCAGCGGGCCGTCCGTTTTGCGCAGCGGTTTTTACTATATAACCGCCCGCGTGGGCACAATAAGCATTTCTCATTATTTGACACGATATGCAAGAACAGTAATATTTGGGCCTTGCCACGGGGAGCATGGACGCCGGATAAGGCTCAACATGCCGGTTGCGGCCGGGTGAATGGCCTGCGGCAAGGCAGGCCGGCCGTGCTGCTAAACCGGGGGCCTTAAACGACGAAAGTCCCCGGCCCTGCCGCCACTTGAAGTGGGGCAGGGCCGGGGACTGCAATCAGTGCAGGCAGGACCGCCTATGCGTCCGGGGAAGTGTCCTTGGCAGGGTCCTTGCCTTCAGCGTCCTCGCCGATGTCCTTGGCGCCGCCGGCAGCGAACCCGTCCTTGGCCGCACTGCCGGCAGCCGCCGGTGCCACGGGTTCACTGCCGGCCAGGTAAACGGACTCGTCGTCCTTGCCGCGGCGCAGGATGCCTATCACGATGAACGCAACAAGGGCGCCGACGAACACCAGGATGCTGGTCCACACATTCAGGCGTGCGGTGATGCCCAGAATCGTGATCTGTTCGGCGGCATCGATGCGCAGCATCTCAATCCAGACCCGTCCGGCCGTGTAGATCATGGCGTAGAGCAGGAAGAGGCGGCCGGTGCGGAGCTTGAGTTTGCGGTCCAGCAGCAGGAGTGCGGCAACGCCCAGCAGGTTCCAGACGCATTCGTACAGGAAGGTGGGGTGGAACAGGGTGTCGGGGCTGTAGCCGGCCGGCACGAACTCGGGCGACACACTCAGGCCCCAGGGCAGCGTGGTGGGGCCGCCGAAGAGTTCCTGGTTGAAGTAGTTGCCCCAGCGGCCGATCGCCTGGGCCAGCAAAATGCCGGGTGCGGCCGCGTCGATGAAGGCCGAAATCTTCACGTTCGCGCGGCGGCAGCCAATCCAGGCGCCGACAACTCCCAACAGGACGGCGCCCCAGATGCCAAGGCCGCCCAGCCAGATCTGCGGGATCAGGGCCAGGTTGCCGGTGCCGTCAAAGCCCGGGCCAAAGTAGGCGTCAGGTGAGGAGAAGACATGGTAGAGCCGGCCGCCGATGATGCCGAAGGGGATGGCCCAAATGGCGATGTCCCAGATGGATCCTTCAGGGCCGCCGCGGCGCTTCCAGCGGCGGTCTGTCAACCAGATCGCGGCGATGATGCCGAGCAGGATGCAGAGCGCGTAGGCGTGGATTCGCAGCGGGCCGATGTCGAACCCGGACCAGGTGGGTGCCGGGATTGCCGCAACCACGTTCGTGGCGAGGGCATGGGGTGCAAGGGTGAAAATCACTGGGCTGCTTCCGTGGTGGATCCTGCGGCGGTCGGTGCATCAAATCCGGTGCTGAGCTCCTTCGCCAGCGCGCCCACCGCCGGCACGCCGCCGTCGCGCAGGGCCGCCACGAGGGCGGTGCCGACGATGACGCCGTCGGCGTAGGCTGCGATCTCGCGGACGTGCTCCGGACGGGAGACGCCCAGGCCAACACAGGCGCGCTCGGCGCCGGCGTTGTGGGCCGCGGCCACGACGGCTTCAGCTGCGCTGGACACGGACGTGCGTGCCCCCGTGACGCCCATGATGGAGACAGCGTAAACGAATCCGCGCGTCGCCTCGACGGTCATGGCAACACGCTCCGGCGTCGAGGACGGGGCCACGAGGAACACCCTGTCCAGCCCGTACTTGTCCGATGCGGCGAACCATTCGGCGGCTTCGTCGGGGATGAGGTCGGGGGTGATGAGCCCGGCTCCCCCGGCTTCGGCGAGACGGCGGGAGAATTCGTCGACGCCCACGCGCATGACAGGGTTCCAGTACGTCATGACCATGACGGCGGCGTCGGTCTCGGCCGTGATGGCGGCGACGATGTCAAAGACATCGGAGACGTGGAAGCCGTTGGCCAGGGCCTGGGTGGTGGCGGCCTGGATGACGGAGCCGTCCATGACGGGGTCCGAGTACGGGATGCCGATCTCGATGATGTCGGCACCGTTGCGGGCCACGGCGATGGCGGCGTCGATCGAGGCCTGCTTGTCGGGGTAACCGGCGGGAAGGTACGCGATGAGCGCCTTCCGTCCGGCCGCCTTGGCACGGTCGATGGCCGCAGCGGACTTGCTCACGACTGCTCCTGTGGTATCACTCATTGCTGGCGTCCTCCGCGTTGATGTCTGCGTCTTCGGCCCCGGCGTTGCGGGCGGCTCCCTTGGCGCTCCGGGTGGAGAGCATGGTGCCGTTGACGTTGCCGTCCTCATCCAGCATGCCGAACCAGTCGGCTGCCGTCTCCACGTCCTTGTCGCCGCGCCCGGACAGGTTGACAATGATGACCTTGTCCGACGGCGTGGACTCACCTTCGGTGAGCCGGCGCCCCACCTTGAGCGCCCCGGCCAGCGCGTGGGAGGACTCGATGGCGGGAATGATGCCCTCGGTGCGGCAGAGCAGCTTGAACGCGTCCATCGCCTCGGCGTCGGTGATGGGTTCGTAGCTGACGCGGCCGATGTCGTTCAGGTAGGCGTGTTCCGGGCCGACGCCCGGGTAGTCCAGGCCTGCGGAGATCGAGTGGGACTCGATGGTTTGGCCGTCGTCGTCCTGCATGAGGTAGGAGCGGGCGCCGTGGAGCACGCCGGGGCGGCCCAGCGTGATGGTGGCGGCGTGGCGGCCGGTGTCGACGCCGTCGCCGCCTGCCTCAAAGCCGTAGATCTTCACGGAGGCGTCGTCAAGGAAGCCGTGGAACAGGCCGATCGCGTTGGACCCGCCGCCGATGCAGGCGCACACGGCGTCGGGCAGGCGGCCGATCTGGTCGATGATCTGGCCGCGGGCTTCCTCGCCGATGACTTCGTGGAAAAAGCGGACCATGGCCGGGAACGGGTGGGCTCCGGCTGCGGTGCCGAGCAGGTAGTGCGTGTTTTCGACGTTGGCGACCCAGTCGCGGAGCGCGTCGTTGATGGCGTCCTTGAGCGTCTGCGAGCCGTTGGTCACGGGCACCACGGTGGCGCCGAGAAGCTGCATGCGGGCCACGTTCAGTGCCTGGCGGCGGCAATCCTCCGCACCCATGTAGACCACGCACTCGAGGCCAAGCAGGGCCGCGGCCGTGGCGCTTGCCACACCGTGCTGGCCGGCACCGGTTTCGGCGATGATGCGGGTCTTGCCCATGCGCTTGGCGAGGAGCGCCTGGCCCAGGACGTTGTTGATCTTGTGGGAACCGGTGTGGTTCAGGTCCTCGCGCTTGAGGAAGACGCGGGCGCCGCCTGCGTGCTCGCTGAAACGCTTGGCTTCGGTCAGCAGTGACGGGCGACCGGAGTAGTTCTTGTTCAGGTCCGCTATCTCGGCCAGGAACTCCGGATCAACCTTGGCCTTTTCAAAGGTTTCTTCCAGTTCATCAAGGGCGGCGATGAGCGATTCAGGCATCCAGCGGCCGCCGTAGCTGCCAAAGTAGGGCCCGGGGGCGTGGCGCAGAGAATGCTCCACGCCCGGGTCTGCAGGGGCGCCGCCCTGCAGGAAAGCTGTTGCCGGATCCACCATGTCGGCGGGATCTTGTGACGAAGCTGCTGGCATGTCAGCCATCAGTTCCACCGTCCTGTTCCTTGGATAGTTGTGCACTGTTAATGAATGGGCGGCGGGACCCGCCAGGACCCCGCCGCCACGCACAGCGCCGTCTGCAAAAAAGTTTTTGTTCCGCCCGGGCGGCTGTGGCACCTACCGTGCGCTGATGGCCAGCGCCCCGGCAGCCTTGAACGACGCGATCCGCTCCCGCGGGGTTGCGTCCTTGACCAGGGCCTCCCCCACCAGGATGGCGTTGGCGCCATGGGCGCTGTAATGTTCGACGTCGTCCACGTCGCGGACACCCGATTCGGCCACCACAACGGGACCCGCCGGAATGTTGCCGGCCAGGGCGGCAAAAACGCCGCGGTCCACGTCGAGTGTCTTGAGGTTGCGGACGTTGATGCCGATGATGCGGGCGCCCACGGCCACGGCCCGTTCGATCTCCTCCGCCGTGTGGGTTTCCACGACGGCGTTCATGCCCAGCTCATGCGTCAGGGCCAGGTACTCCGACAGTTCGGCGTCAGTCAGCGACGCCACGATGAGCAGGACGAGGTCTGCGCCATGGGCGCGCGCCTCCCAGATCATGTAGGGGTCGCAGGTGAAGTCCTTGCGCAGCACCGGAATGTCGACGGCGGCGCGTACGGCGTCGAGGTCGGCGAGTGAGCCGCTGAAGCGGCGCTCCTCGGTGAGGACACTGATGACGGAGGCACCGCCGTCGCGGTATTGCCGCGCCAGCTGCGCCGGGTCGGCGATCCCGGCCAGGTCCCCCTTGGAGGGGCTGCGCCGCTTGACCTCGGCAATGACCTTCAGCTCCGGCCGATCGGCGGACAGACCGCCCAGCGCGGCCCAGGCGTCAAGCGCCGGTGCCGTGTGCTTGACGCGCTCCTGCAGCTCGGCCAGGCTGACCAGCTGCTGCCGGCCGGCCAGGTCCTCGCGGACGCCGTCGACGATGTCCTGCAATACGCTCACTGCTAGTGGCCGTTGCTCTTCAGCTTGCTGCCGCCCACGCCGTAGCCGGCGGCCTTCAGGACCGGGCCCAGGATGACGCCGACAACGATGACGGCCGAGCCGATCCAGAACAGGGTGGTGGCGCTCTCGCCGATGAGGAAGGCGATGCAGGCGATGATCACACCGACAAGCATGACTGTGACGCTGGTCCACGCTGCCGGGCTGTTTCCGTGCCCCAGTTCAATGCTGTGGTCGATGGGTTCCTGCACGGATACCGGTGCGGCCGACTTGTTGCTCATGGTAAAACTCCCTATTTAACGCGGATACTAAAAATACATTCTGCCATTACTTGCCCAAGGAAGCCGAAAGCGGCGCACCTTGGGCCGCACGGCTGCGGCTAGTCCGTTGGGTCCTCGCCGCGGCTGAGCTGGTCCCAGCTGTCGATGTCATCGACGGGGCCCGTCTTTTGGGCCGGGGCACCGGTCCTTGCGGCGTCGTATTTGGTGCGGACATTCCAGCCGCGTCCAAACCACAGCACGGCCAGGGCGGCCAGGGCCAGAACTGCCGCGGCGGCGATCGCCAGCACCGGGAACACCGTCACGGTGGCGTCCGAGGCCTGCCCGTCGATTCCGGTGGCGGCGCCCACTTCCGAGGCTGCCGCCGCGACCGGGTCGGCCAAGACACCGGCCACGATGGCGATGATGCCCACGGCGCTGAGGAAGACGATGGCGCCGGTGACGATGCGCGCAATTTTCCCCGCAATCGTGGCGGCCAGGGATCCTGCCAGGGCCACCAGGGCCAGCGCGGAGACGGCAACGGCCGCCTTGCTGCCAGGAATGTCAAGGTCGCTCTGCGCCACTTCGGTGGGACCGATCGCCACATGGATCCAGGTCTGCGTGGTGGTGCCGAACACGGCCAGGGCGGCCAGGATCGCCACCATGACCAGCGTCGACTTGCGCTGCCAGCGGGGCGTGGCGGCCGCGCTGCTGTGGGGGGTTCCGGCGTCGGGAAGGCCAGCGGCCGGCTGTTCGGTGCTCATGCCTGTGCTCCTGCATTCTGCCCGGTGGCGGCATCTTCGAGGGCGCGCAGCGATGCTGCCGCGTAGACGGCACGCAATGGCGCGGCCGCCTTGTTGACTGTTTCTTCCGCCTCGGTCTCGTTCACCGAGTCTGCCACAATCCCGCCTCCGGCCTGGACATACGCGCGGCCGTTGCGCAGCAGCGCGGAGCGGATTGCGATTGCCATGTCCATGTCGCCGGCGAAGTCCAGGTAGCCCACCACCCCGCCGTAGATGCCGCGGCGGTGCGGTTCAAGCTCATCGAGCAGGCTCATGGCGCGCGGCTTCGGAGCACCGGAGAGGGTTCCGGCGGGGAAGGTCGCGGCGAGGACGTCATAGGCCTTCTTGTCCGGATGCAGCGTGCCCACCACGGTGGAGACCAGGTGCATGATGTGGCTGAAGCGCTCCACTTCCATGAACTGGGTGACGTCCACGGTGCCGGGCAGACAGACCTTGGAGAGATCGTTGCGGGAGAGGTCCACGAGCATCAGGTGCTCGGAGCGTTCCTTCGCGTCGGCCATCAGGTCCTTGGCCAGCAGTTTGTCGTCCTCCGTGGTGCCGCCGCGCGGACGGGATCCGGCGATGGGGTGCGTGATGACCTCGTTGCCAAGCACCGTGACGAGGGCCTCCGGGGAGGACCCGACAATGGAGTAGGGCCGCCCGGCCGTGTCCTCAAAGCTGAACAGGTACATGTACGGGCTGGGGTTGGTGTTGCGCAGCACCCGGTACACGTCCAGTGCGGAGGCTTCACACGCCATCTCGAAGCGCCGCGAGACCACCACCTGGAAAACCTCGCCGTCAACAATCGCAACCTTGGCCGCATCCAGCGCCTTCAGGTACTCGTTGCGGTCCCAGCGTTCCTCGACGCTCTCGGCAAAGCTTGCGGCGGGAACCTCCACCACTGACATGGGCTGCGCCACGGGGACTTGGAGCTGGGCCACCATGGCCTGGACACGGGCAACTGCGGCATGCCAGGCGCCGTCGACGTTCTCGTCCGTGCCGTTGGCGTTGATGGCGTTGGCGATCAGCAGCACCGTGCCCTCGTTGTTGTCGTGCACGGCCATGTCGGCCACGAGGTTCAGGGCCAGCTCCGGCAGCTGGAGGTCGTCCTCGGGCGGGGACGGCAGCTTCTCCCAGTGGCGCACGGCCTCCCAGCCCACAAACCCGACCAGCCCGGAGGTGAAGGGCGGCAGCCCGTCAAAGCGCTCCGTCGCCAAAAGCTTCAGTGTCGCCTCCATGGCATCCACGGGGTTTCCAGTGAGGGGAACACCGACGGGAGGGGTCCCCTGCCAGAAGGCCCCGCCGTCGTCCGTGGTGAGTGTGGCACTGGAACGGACGCCAATGAAGGAATAGCGGGACCAGACCCCGCCAACGGCAGCCGATTCCATGAGGAAGGTGCCCGGCGCCCCGGCGGCCAGGGAACGGTACAGGCCGATCGGGGTTTGCGCGTCGGCGAGGACCTTCAGGTGGACGGGGATGACCCTGCGGGTGCGGGCGAGCTCCCGGAACTCGTCAAGGGAGGGGCTGATGACGCCAAGATCTTGCATGGAATGTTGGGCTTTCTTCATATCAAGGGCGAGGAATGGCTGGTGGGGCGGCGCTACTGGCCGCGGCTGCCCACCACGGCAGTGAGCGGGCGGGCGTCAAAGCAGGTGTGGGTTCCGGTGTGGCAGGCGGCGCCGACCTGGTCGACGGCGATGAGCAGGGCATCGCCGTCACAGTCAAGGGCCACGGACTTCACGTACTGGAAGTGGCCGGAAGTGTCGCCCTTGCGCCAATATTCCTGGCGGGAGCGCGAATAAAATGTCACCCGGCCGGTGGAGAGCGTGCGTCGCAGGGCCTCGTTGTCCATCCAGCCCAGCATGAGCACCTCCTTGGAGTCGAACTGCTGGATGATGGCGGCCACGAGGCCGGCGCCGTCATGCTTGAGCATGGCCGCAACATCTGCGGGCAGTTCGAGCTCCTGCTGCTGGGCGGAATTCACGGGCAATGTCTGGGGATCTGGGCTTTGCTGCATCAAGGCCAATTCTAGTGCCAGAGTCACCAGAAACAGGCCATCTTGACCGTTGGGCGGACGTCCGGGCCCCGGCGTTGGGGAACACGGCGTCTCATTGTGGCGGTTCGAGCTGCCACCGGGGGCCAATACATGCTAATTTCACAAGTGATGCAATTTGTAGAGCCGTCACGTGAAGTCCTCGCCGAGACCCTGCTGGCCGCCGGGCCGGGAGCCAGCACGCTCTGTGAAGGTTGGCGCACCCAGGAGCTGGCCGCGCACCTTGTGCTGCGCGAACACAGCCCCCGCGTGAGCCTGGGCATGGTCCTCAAGCCTTGGCGGAAGGCGTCCGACAAGGCCATTGCAGACCTTGCTGCGGAATCGGGCACGCCCGAGGCCTTCGCCGCCCTTGTTGAGAAGTTCCGCGCCGGCCCGCCCAAGCTCTCCCCGTTCGCGCTGAAGGCCATTGACCACAGCGCCAACTTGACTGAATTTTTCATCCACACCGAGGATGTGCGCCGGGCCCGTGACCGCTGGGCTCCGCGCGCCCTCGATGCCAGCTACTCCCAGGCGCTGTGGGCCGAGCTGCTCAAGCGTGCGGCTTTCCTGTATCGCAGCGTGGACCTTGGCATCGTCCTGGTCAACCCGGACGGCCCGCGACACGTGGCCAAGCGGGCGCCGGTCTCGGTGGCCATCATCGGAGACCCCGGCGAGCTGCTGCTCCATGCCAGTGGACGCACCGGCGAAGCGCTGGTGTCTTTTGAGGGCCAGCCGGACGCCGTCGCCCTGCTGCAGACCGCCGACGTGGGTCTTTGACCCCACTCCCCCACTTTTTAGGCAACTGTGCCGCAGTTGTTGCACTGGAAAGCGCTTCTTAAGGCGATTTCAGCGCAACAACTGCGGCACAGTTTTTTGTAGCGGGTGGTTGGCCCCTCGGTGGGCCCCCTCGGAAGTGGCGGCTATCTGACCGCGTAGCCCGCGTCGCGGATAGCCTGCTTGACGTCCGCGATGGCGCTGTCCGGGCCAAAGTGGAACACTGATGCGGCCAGCACGGCATTGGCACCTGCGGCGACTGCCGGCGGGAAGTGCTCCGGCTTGCCGGCGCCGCCGGAAGCGATGATCGGGATGTGCACGGCGGCCCGGACCAGGCGGATCAGCTCCAGGTCGAAGCCTTCCTTGGTGCCGTCGGCGTCGATCGAGTTGAGCAGAATTTCACCGACACCGCGGTCGGCTGCCTCCTTGGCCCACTCGACAGCGTCGATGCCCGTGCCCTTGCGCCCGCCGTGGGTTGTCACTTCGAAGCCCGACGGCGTGATCCCGCCCTGGGTGCGGCGCGCGTCAACGCTGAGCACCAGGACCTGGGAGCCGAAGCGCCGGGTGATTTCGTCTATGACGGCGGGCCGGGCGATCGCTGCGGTGTTGATGGAGGCCTTGTCGGCCCCGTGGCGCAGGAGCTTGTCGACGTCGGAAACCTCGCGCACTCCCCCGCCAACGGTCAGCGGGATGAAGATCTGCTCGGCGGCGCGTGACACCACGTCAAAGGTGGTTTCGCGGTTCCCGGACGAGGCTGTGACGTCGAGGAACGTCAATTCGTCGGCACCGGCGCGGTCGTACCGCTGTGCGAGTTCGACGGGATCACCGGCGTCGCGCAGGTTTTGGAACTTCACGCCCTTGACCACGCGGCCGGCGTCGACGTCCAGGCAGGGGATGACTCGGATGGCAACACTCATGGCATGTACCTTCTTCGAATTAAGTTTTGCGGATGGGCCCGGAGGGCGGGACGGCTGGCGCTAGATGCGGCAGGCGTGGATGTTGCTGACCAGGATGGCGCGGGCGCCGAGGTCGTAGAGCTCATCCATGATGCGGTTGGTGTCCTTGGCCATGACCATGGAGCGCACGGCCACCCAGTCGGTGTCGCGCAGCGGGGAAACCGTGGGCGATTCCAGCCCGGGGGTCAGTGCCGTTGCCTGGTCCATGAGCGCCTTTGGCACGTCATAGTCGAGCAGGACGTACTGCCGAGCCACGAGGACACTGTGCAGGCGGCGGATCAGGACCTCGAGGCCGGGAGGCGGGGTGACGCCGCGGCGGCCGATGAGCAGTGCCTCTGACTTGAGGATGGGCTCGCCGAATATTTCCATGCCGGCAGCCTTGAGCGTGCTGCCGGTTTCGACGACGTCGGCAATGGCGTCAGCGACGCCGAGCCGGACGGAGGATTCCACAGCGCCGTCGAGGCGGACCACCTGGGCGTTGATGCCCAGCTCGGAGAGGTATTCGCGCAGGAGGCCGTCATAGCTGGTGGCCAGGCGCTTGCCCTCAAGTTCTGCGGCGCTGGTGAAGTCACCCACCGGTCCGGCGAAGCGGAAGGTCGATGCGGCGAAGCCCAGCGGCAGCAGTTCTTCGGCGTCGACCTGGGCGTCCATCAGCAGGTCGCGGCCGGTAATGCCGACATCCAGGGTGCCGGCGCCTACGTACACGGCGATGTCGCGGGGGCGCAGGAAGAAGAATTCAACATTGTTGTCGGGGTCCACCATGACCAGTTCGCGGGAGTCGCGGCGTTGGCGGTAGCCGGCCTCGGCCAGCATGGCTGAGGCGGATTCGGAAAGGGAGCCCTTGTTGGGGACGGCAACACGCAGCATTGTTTTATGTCTTTCAGGTTGGTTCAAGCGAAGGTTTGCGGCACCGCTGGGGGTGCCGGTTCAGGGGTGTCTCAATCAGCCACTGCACGTGGCTAGAGATGCTTGTAAACGTCCTGAAGGGTCAAACCTTTGGCGATCATCATGACCTGGAGGTGGTAGAACAGCTGGGAAATCTCTTCGGCGCAGGCTGCCTCTGATTCATACTCGGCAGCCATCCACACCTCAGCGGCTTCCTCAACCACTTTCTTGCCGATACCGTGAACGCCGGAATCAAGTTCGGCGACGGTACGGGAGCCGGCGGGCCGTGCTGCGGCTTTCTCACTCAGCTCATCAAAAAGGGATTCGAAGGTCTTCACGCCATCCACCTTACTGGTTTGGGCCGGGGTTTACGGATTTTGAGACGCGCGCCGTCCACATTGTGAACATGGGGCGCGGTGCGGCGCGCGTGTGCGGGGCCGTCCGGCGCGGGGCGTGGGCACATGTTTGCCAGCGGCCTGCGGGACAGCGACGGGCAATTTTGCGAACCGGCCGCCGCTGCCCCGCACCTCAACGCCGCGAAGGCGTTGTCATCTCACACGCCGGCGGTGGCCAGGGTGAGTGCTGTGGCCACGGCGGCGGTCAGCGCCTCGTGCCCCTTATCCTCTTCCGAGCCCGGCAGCCCGGCACGCGCCAGTCCCTGCTCCTCGGTGTCGCACGTCAGGACGCCGAAGCCCACGGGCACGCCGGTGCGAACGCTGACGTCAGTCAGTCCCATGGTCGCTGCCTGACAAACGTAGTCAAAGTGCGGGGTGCCGCCACGGATGACGACGCCCAGAGCCACCACAACGTCAAAGGACTTTGCCAGGCGGGCCGCCGCGACGGGCAGCTCGAAGCTGCCCGGCACGCGCACCACCAGGGGGTCGGCGATGCCGGCATCGGCGGCGCCGCGCAGGGCCCCGGCCAAAAGTCCGTCCATGATTTCGGTGTGCCAGCTGGCGGCAACAATGGCCACCTTCAATGCCGCGGCCTGCGCCTGGCCTGCCGGGTCGAATCCGATCGTGGGTGCTCCGTGTCCGCTCATGATGAAGGTCCTTCCGGTTGGCCGGCTGGTGCCGGCATGGGTTCGTTGACGCGGATCGCATGGTGCATGCGGTCCCGCTTGGTGATCAAGTAACGCAAGTTTTCCGCCCGTGCCGGCACCTCGGCCGGAACCACCTCCACGACGTCAATGCCGTGGCGGGCCAGGTCCTGCCCCTTGAGCGGATTGTTGCTCAACAGCGCGATCCGGGTGAGCCCCAGCGCATGCAGGATGCCCGCCGCGGCCGCGTAGTCGCGTGCATCCACGGGCAGGCCCAACTGTTCGTTGGCCTCGACGGTGTCGGCGCCGGCTTCTTGCAGGCTGTAGGCACGCATCTTGTTTGCCAGCCCGATCCCGCGCCCCTCGTGCCCGCGCAGGTACACCAGGGTGCCGCCGCGTCGGTGGATGAGCTCCAGCGCGTAGTCCAGCTGTTCTCCGCAGTCGCAGCGGTAGGAGCCGAAGACGTCACCTGTGAGGCATTCGGAGTGAAGCCTGACCAAGGGCACGACGGCGGAGCCCGGCCTTGCGCCTGGCACCCCGGCTTCCAGCGGCTCGCCGGGGGCGCTGACGCTCAGGTGCTCAGCACCCGTGGCGACATCCGTCCAGGCCTGGGCCGTGAAGGTGCCGAACGGGGTGGGCAGCTGGACCTGAGGACCACCGCTCACGGAACCCGTGGCGGCATCGCTTCCGACAGAGGCGGCGGGGCCGCTCCGGCCCTGGCCTGCGGGCTCCAGGAGCGCGCCGCTCATGGCGTCGCCTCTTCCGTGGCAGGGCTTGCACCGGCCGCCTCGCCAGCCAGGTGCGCAACGAGGTCCGCAATGGAGATGAGAAGCAGGTTGTTGGCGTCGGCAAAGTCGCGCAACCCTTGCAGGCGCAGCATTTCACCGCCGTCGTCCACCACTTCGGCGATGACACCCACGGGTTCCGCGCCTGCCAGCCGGCAGAGCTCCACGGCCGCCTCGGTGTGTCCAGGGCGTTGGCGCACTCCCCCGGCCACGGCGCGAAGGGGGAACATGTGCCCCGGCCGGGTGACGGCGTCGGGCGTGGCGGAAGGGTCTGCCAGCACGGTGGCCGTAAGCGAGCGGTCGGTGGCGCTGATGCCGGTGGTGACACCGGCTGCCGCATCGCAGGAGACGGTGTAGGCGGTGCCCTTCGCGTCCTGGTTCACTGCCACCATGGGCGGCAGCGCCAGGCGGTCGGCGTGTTCGTCGTCCATGGGGATGCAGATGACGCCCGAGCTGTGGCGGATGGTCCAGCCCATGAGTTCGGGGGTGCTGTGCTGGGCGGCGAAAATGATGTCGCCCTCGTTTTCGCGGTTTTCATCGTCCACCACCAGCACGGCCTCCCCGCGGGCGATCGCGGCGACGGCCAGCGGAACCGGGTCCAGGAGCGTCTGCGGCTTCATCGCGCACCGTCCGTGGCGAATTCCAGGAGGCGCTTGGCGTATTTGGCCAGGACATCCACTTCCAGGTTGACGGGGCTTCCAGTTTCCTTGGCACCCAGTCCGGTGGCGGCGAGGGTGACGGGGATCAGCCCCACCTCAAACCACTGCCCCGGCTCGGCTGCGGGGCTGACGGCCGTCACGGTCAGGGACACCCCGTCCACGGCGATGGAGCCCTTTTCGGCGATGTATTGGCCCAGCTCGCGCGGCACTGAGAAGCGCAGCGTGTCCCAGGCGCCCTGATTTTCGCGGTGGAGGAGGGTGCCCACTCCGTCCACGTGGCCTTGGACCACGTGCCCGTCGAGGCGTCCGCCGGCCGGGACGCAGCGTTCGAGGTTGACGGTGTCTCCCGCGGCAAGGGATCCGGTGGTGGTCCGCAGCAGGGTTTCGCCCATGACGTCCACGGCTACGGTGCCGTCTGCCAGTTCGACGGCGCTCAGGCACACACCGTTGACGGCGATGGAGCCGCCGAGGTCCATCCCGTCAAGGATCTCCCCCGCCTGCAGCACCAGCCGTGCGGTGCCCTTGTCGGGCTCGTTTTCCAGGGCCAGCACGGTGCCGCGCCCTGCAACAATTCCAGTAAACATCTCAGTTTCCTTCCGGTGCAGCCTTGGCCGGCATGAGTGTCAGCTTCAGGTCCGGCCCCAGGATTTCCACGGGTCCGGTGAGTGTGGCGTCCCATTCCCAGCGCTGGGCCTGGGCGAGGGTGCCGATGCCCAGGTCGGTCAGGGCCGGGATGCCCGAGCCCAGCAGTGTGGGTGCCAGGTAGACGACAAGTTCATCAACGAGACCCTGCTCCAGGAACGCGGCGTTGATGGTTGCCCCGCCCTCGATCATGAGGTGGCCGACGCCGCGGGAGTGAAGTTCCTGCAGGACGGAGCGCGGGTCGTGGGTGCGCAGGTGCAGGAAGTCGTCGTCACCGAGGCGGTCCGGGCTGCTCGGGGTGCCGGCCGCGCCGCGGACGGCGGCGTCTTCGGGGACATCGCGCAGGCCCATGACCACGCGCAGCGGCTGCTTGGCCGCGTCGGAACCGTCAGCGCCGCGGGCGGTCAGGCGGGGGTTGTCGGCGATGACTGTGGCGGTGCCCACCACAATGGCGTCCACGCGGGCGCGCAGTTCGTGGGAGTCATGGCGGGACTCCTCCGAAGTGATCCACTGGCTGGTGCCGTCGACTGCGGCGATCCGGCCGTCGACAGTCTGGGCCAGCCGTGCCGTGATGAACGGCCGGTTCTCCCGAACCGCCACAAACCACTGCCGGTTCAGGTCTTCCGCCTCCGCGGCCATGAGGCCCATGCGGACGTTGATGCCCTCATTGGCCAGAACCTCGGCGCCGCCCGCAGCCGGCTGGTGCGGGTCGCGCACGGCAAACACGACGTTTCCGATACCCGCTTCCAGGATGGCCTGGGTGCAGGGGCCTGTCCGGCCGGTGTGGTTGCACGGCTCGAGGGTGACGATCAAGGTTGCAGCCGAGAGGTCTCGCTTGACGCCGGTGCCGAGCAGCCGGTTGATGACATCCGTTTCGGCGTGGGCCGTGCCCGCTCCTCGGTGGTAGCCAATGGCCAGGAACGTGCCGTCGGCGTCGATGATGACAGCACCCACCAGCGGGTTGGCGCCCCGCACGCCCTGGCGTGCGGCCGAGAGTGCCGTTTCCATGCCGAGGATCTCGGCATCGCTGAAAACTTCGGGCTCATTGTTCAGGTTAGCGGGGAACAGTTCGCTGAAATTCATGGTTTGGCCTCTCGCTTGCTCACGGTGATGTCAGGAAAAGTGGTGTCCACCGAAACCTGGCGGTCCTGCACATCACGATTGTGCCGCACCCGCCACCAGACAAAGAATCCGACCAGCGTGAAGGCACCGTAGAAGACGTACATGAACGCGGAGGCGTAGTAGCCGGCGCTGAACAACAGGGGCACGCCCACCAGGTCCACGGCAACCCAAATGAGCCAAAATTCAACCCAGCCCTTGGCCATGCCGTAGGTGGCCAGCAGTGATCCCATAAAGATCCACGCGTCCGCCCAGACAGGTTCGTAGGAGCCAAGTGCCCTGAAAATGGGCGTCAGCACCGCCGTTCCGGCGACCATGGCCGCGACCAGCAGCCAGCGTACGTGAACTCCCGCCCAGCGGGGCTCGACGGCTTCGCCCACGTGGCCGCCGGCGTCGTCCTGGACGTGGCGGGTCTGGTTCCAGCGGTGCCAGCCGTAAATCGATACGGCGATGAACATGATTTGGCGCCCGGCCTGGCCCAGGAGGTTCACGTGGTCGTCGGTGCCGAACAGTGTTCCCACGAAGACGGTGAACAGGAGCAGGTTGCCGAGGATGCCCACCGGCCATGCCCAGATTTTACGGCGCATGCCGCCGAGGGCGCTGACGAGCCCAAAGATGTTGCCTATGACTTCGCGCCAGAGGAGAAACCCGCCACCGGCGAATTCCATCTTGGCGTCAAAGAGCCATCGCAGAAAGTCCATTGTTACCTTCCCTTTCAAGACCGCGATGGCTCCGGGGGGTAACGTACGGCCGAGGCATCCGAGGCAGGGGCGCACGGCACACTTGTGCCGGCACACCCCTGACCTGGCGGCCAAGGCTGTTCGTGCTTCTCCCATCCAGACTTTAACTGTCGGTTCCGGAATTTCACCAGATCAACCGTGCGCTGCCTTCTGTTGCCAGTGGACTGCGCGCGGGTCGCGGACTATAACCGCCGGTTCGGAATTACACCGACCCCGGAGCACGTAATGTTCAATTGCGCCCGCGGTTGCGGGCGGCTTTCTTCATTATGGCATCTTTTCAGTGCCAACTTGTCCTGCCCCTTGCGGAGCAGTTGCACAGGGCATAAGCATCCCGGGCCCGGTTTCATTCCCTCCCCTTCCGTCTATGACGCAGTTGTTGCAGCGGAAAGCGCTTACTTTCGCGTTTTCGGTACATCAAGTGCGTCACAGTCGGAGGGGGTGGGAGGGGTTGCGGGAACGGAGGTTGGAAGGCTACTTGAGGGCGAGCTGCCCCTTGGCCCGAAGCGCGTCGATGGCCTCCTGCGGGGACGGCTTTCCGTACACGGCCGAGCCCGCCACGAAGATGTTGGCTCCGGCTTCGGCCGCGCGCGTGATGGTCTCCTCGGTGATGCCGCCGTCCACTTGGATGGCCACGTTGACGCCGCTGCCTTCAATGGCGGCACGGGCACGCCGGATCTTGGGCAGCGTGACATCCAGGAACGACTGGCCGCCAAACCCGGGCTCCACCGTCATGATCAACAGCATGTCCAACTCCGGCAGCATGTCCAGGTAAGGCTCGACGGCGGTTGCCGGGCGCAGCGCCATGCCCGCCTTTGCGCCGCGGGCCCGGAGTTCTCGGGCCAGTTTGATGGGTGCCTGGGACGCCTCCACGTGGAAGGTCACCGAGTCCAGCCCGGCATCCGCATACAGCGGCGCCCAGCGGTCGACGTCGGCGATCATCAGGTGGGCGTCCAGCGGCACGGGGCTGACCTGTTGGATCCGCTCCACCACCGGCAGTCCGAGGGTCAGGTTGGGCACGAAATGGTTGTCCATGACATCAACGTGAACGGCGTCTGCGTTGGCGATGCGGGCCAGTTCGGCCTCAAGGTTGACGAAATCTGCCGAAAGGATGCTGGGGTTGATGCAGCAGGCCAATGGTTTGCTCACGAAAAGTTACCTCATCATTTTCTTGGATTCGGCGCCGTGCGGCTCCGGCGGCTGGCCGGCACCGCAGGGTGCGGGGCTAGTTCTTGCGGATCAGGGCCATGAACATGGCGTCGCTCTGGTGGATGTGCGGCCACAGCTGCGCCATCTTCCGGTGCGAGGGAACAGTGGAGGCCGTGTTTCCCGCACCGACGGAGCCGCTGAGGCTGGCGGCGTCCAGGGCGGCGCCGGCGTCGAGCAGCTCCAGGTCCGTGCGCTTGCGCATGGCGTCCTCGACGACGGCGATGGTCTCGGCCACGTGGGGGGAACATGTCACGTAGGCAACGACGCCTCCAGGCTTCACGGCGGCCAGGGCGGAGTCCAGCAGCTCGCGCTGCAGTGGCCCGAGCTCGGCGACATCCGAAAGCTTGCGGCGCCAGCGCGATTCCGGGCGGCGGCGCAGGGCGCCCAGACCAGTGCAGGGTGCGTCTACAAGGATGCGGTCAAAGGCTTCGGGGTGTTCGCGGCCGATGTCGCGCCCGTCGCCCGTGCGCACAGTCCAACCGTCGCCGGGCACAGCTGCCAGAGCCTGTTCGACCAGCTTGGCACGGTGCGGGGAGGGCTCATTGGCGAGCAGCCAGCCGCCCCTTTCGGCTGCCAGTGCGGCCAGCAGCGCAGCCTTTCCACCCGGGCCGGCGCACAGGTCAAGCCAGCGCTCCTCGCCGTCGCTCTTCTCGGTGGAGACCATGACCGCAGCCAGTGCGCGGGCCACCAGCTGGGAGCCGGCGTCCTGGACGCGTACGGACCCGTCGCGGACACTGTCCAGGCGGCCCAGGTCGCCACCGGAGGACAGCGCGGAATCGATGACCAGCTCCCCCGGCGTGAATCCGGCGTCGAACGCTTCGTCCAGGCTGCCCAGGCCGGGCAGCGCCACCAGGTTGACCACGGGGGCGGCATTGTCGGCTTCAAGCAGAGCGTCGATCTCGGCGACATCGCGGCCGTGGGCGACCAGCGCCTGACGCAGTGCGCGGACAATCCACTCCGGGTGCGACTGCCTGATCGAGGCGATCTTGACGTCGTCGCTGAGCCCCTCTGTCAATTGGGCCAGCCACTCGGGCAGCTCCTTCACGGACACCTTGCGCAGCACGGCGTTGACCAGTCCGGACGGCCCGGCACCGATCACGGCACGGGCCAGGCCCACGGTCTGGTCGAGGGCGGCGTGGGTGGGCACGCGCATCGCCAGCAGCTGGTGCACGCCCAGGCGCAGCGCGTCCAGGATGGCGGGATCCAGTTCAGACAGGGGGCGGTCAACGCAGGTGGCAAGGATCGCGTCATAGGTGCCCTGGGCACGGAGGGCGCCGTAGGTCAGTTCGGTGGCGAAGCCGGCGTCGCGGCGGTCCAGGTGGTGCTTGCGGATGCGGGCGGGCAGCACCAGGTTGGCGTAGGCGTCGTCCGCGGAAACAGCACGCAGCACCTCAAAGGCCACAAGCCGGGCGGGGTCGGCCACCCGCGTACGCTGGCCGGGGGCAGTCTCCGTGCGGTTGCGGCCGGTGCTGCGGTTGCGTTCGCGGCCCGCATCATCACGACGCCGTACACCTCCCCCGCGGGGGCCTCCGCCGGAGTTGTTCCCGCCTGAGTTTTGGTGGCCTGAACGTCCGCCTTGTTCGCTGGTCATTCAAACACCACATCTTCCTTGTTGGCCAGGCCGCGGGCCCAGTCTGTTGCCTTCATCATTTTCTTCCCGGCCGGCTGCACGTCGCCGAGTTCGACGGCGTGCGATCCCGTGCCGACCAGGACGGACTTGCCGTCCACCTCCAGCTGGCCCGGCGCCAGGGCCCCGACGTCGGCACGCAGTGACACCGGTCCCAGCTTGAAGCGCTGGCCGGCCAGCATGGTCCAGGCGCCGGGTTCGCTGGTCACGCCGCGGATCCGGCGTCCGATGGCCAGGGCGGGTTCGCCCCAGCGCACGTGCCCGTCTTCGAGGGTCAGCTTGGGCGCCAGGGTCACTTCGCCCTGCTGCGGCACGCCAGAGAGCATGCCGGCGCCGATGCCGTCGATGGTCTGGGCCAGCAGCACGGCGCCGCTGTGGGAAAGCCGTTCCAGCAGCGCTTCACTGGTGTCGGTGGGCGCGATGGCCTCCGTCATGGTCCCGTAGACGGGGCCGGTGTCCAACCCCTTTTCCAGCAGGAATGTGGAGGCGCCGGTGACCTCGTCGCCGTTGATGACGGCGTGCTGGACCGGTGCCGCACCGCGCCACGCGGGCAGCAGCGAAAAGTGCAGGTTGATCCAGCCGTGCGCGGGGATGCCCAGCGCGCTTTCCGGGATGAGGGCGCCATAGGCGACGATGGCGGCGACGTCGGGGGCGGCGGCAGCGATTGCGGCGGCAGCGGCGGCGTCGATCTTGTCCGCCTTGATGACAGGCAGGTCCAGCTCGGCGGCGCGGGCTGCAACGGGCGAGGGCGTCATGACGCGCTTGCGGCCCAGCGGGGCATCCGGACGGGTCAGGACGGCAACTATTTCATGACCGGCAGCCTGCAGCGCGGCGAGTGAGGGCAGTGCCACTGCCGGGGTTCCTGCAAAAAGGACCTTCACTGGGCGGCCCCGGTGCCGAAGGAGGCGCCCGTGCCGAACGCCGAGCCCACGGTGTGGGCCCGCTTCGCGACCGTCTGGGCCGTGACGTCGTGGTAGTTGGCCATGCGGATGGCGCGGAGGGCGTCCTTGCGGTCGTCTCCTTCGAGCCGGTCCACATACAGCATGCCGTTGAGGTGGTCTGTCTCATGCTGGAAGCACTTGGCCAGGGTGCCGGTGGCTTCGATGTCAATGGTTTTGCCATTGACATCGACGCCTGTGACACGCACCCAGCGGTGTCGCGGAACCGTGTAGCCCAGGCCCGGGACGGACAGGCACCCCTCCGGTTCGCCGGGGACAAAGTCGTCGCTCGCAACGATGACCGGATTGATCACGTGGCCCTCTTCGCCGTCGACCGAGTAGGTGAAGATCCGCTTGTTCACGCCGATCTGTGGGGCCGCCAGCCCTGCTCCGCGGACGTCGTGCATGGTCTCCGCCATATCTTCGACAAGTTTGGCCAACTCGGGGCCGAAGGTGGTCACTTCCTCGGCGGTTTCCCGGAGGACGGGGTCGCCGATGATGCGAATGCTCAGGATGGCCATGGGGTGGCACCTCACTTTGAAATTGGCGCGGCCCCATTTTGCGGACCGCTGACTGCTGGCGCCTTCCAGTCTAGTTGGACGGCTGGCGCGGCGGGGGCGCAATCTCCAGCAACGGCGCCCCGGCTTGTGCCGCTTCCAATGAGGTTTGCCACACCCGGCGCAGCGAAGCGAACTTAAACCAGTGCGACTTGAGCACCTGGGGGTTGGCGCGCAGGGTGCGGACTTCCGTTTCGCCGATGGCGACACCGAGCAGAACGGGGTCCTGACCATATTTCCAGGGCTCCCAGGTGCCGGCCGTCTCATCCACAATGGATTCCTCCGCCTTCATGCCCGCAACCAGCTGCATGACCACCTTGGCATCAAGCGACTTGACCTGGCCATTGCGGTCGGTGCCCTTGGTCTTGTAGTCGATGATGCACAGCTTCCCGCCGATGGTGGCCACAAGGTCCAGTGTTCCCGCATAGCCGAGGGTTTCATTCCAGACGGTGATCTCCGGCGCCAGCGGCTGGACGCCATAGTCTTCCCACCACTGGTCAAAGCGCAGGGCAAAGTTTTCCTCACCCTTTTCGGCCAGGGCCTCCCGCGCCTCCTGCAGCTGGTGGGGGCGGTCCAACGCGCGCAGCGCGAGTTGTTCGCAGTAGTGGTGGACGCGATCTCCGCGGGCGGCGGCGGCATCCCGGAATTGTTCGGCCGCGTTGGAGCTGTCCCGCACCACCGTGCGCAGCTGTCCGGGATTTCCGACGGCGGCGCCCAGGTCCGGGTGCTTGGACACGGCGTTGGCCGCCATGTAGCCAATCCAGCCGTCAAGGGAGGTGGCCTGCTGGCCGATGACGGTGGTGATGGAGGGGACCTTTGGCGGGTCCTGCAGGGAACGGGCATACATGCGCCCCAGGTCTGTACTGTGGGCCAAGGCTGGTGCTGTCATGCCTCCACTATTCCATCCCGTGCCGACACATCCCAGCCCGCCCGCGCCAGACTGTGGATAACTCGGCCCCGCAGTCACTCGACGCATGCCAACCGCGCAGGCGCGCCGTGCGCCGTCGACCTTGAGAGCCGCAAAACTGGTGAGGCAAGCGCTTCCTCGGTCGGGCGCTTCACGCGCCGAAACCCTGTGGCACTGGGGACTCCCCCTTCCGCCACCGCGGGAGGAGCCAAATCATGGATGCTCCCGACGACGCCGGCACGCCTCGAGAGGGACGGGCAGCCGCAGTTCGCATGCGGGTTGCAGCCGACGGATCCGGTGAGAACAGGCTGCTGCACCGCCCCGATTCGCCAGGGAACAGATTCAGCCAACCGGTCGGCGCCGTCATTCTTGTACCGGCCACGATGTCTGGGGCATTTCGCCGCCGGGCCGTGTTGGCGGAGCGTCGCGAGGCTGTCAGCGGAGCCGCCACCGCCGAGCCAACTACCCAGAGCGCACAAGGCCCGGGAAACCAAAGGGGACCGCCGGAACTGTGAAGTTCCGGCGGTCCCCCTTGCTACGAGCGGTTGACGAGATTCGAACTCGCGACATCCACCTTGGCAAGGTGGTGCTCTACCAGCTGAGCTACAACCGCATGATTACTGCCGGATCGTCCCCAAGTGCAACAGCGAACCGGCGCTCAAAAAAGCCCCCGCATCAACAGGGCTTTCAATGCGTGGGCGATACTGGGATCGAACCAGTGACCTCTTCCGTGTCAGGGAAGCGCGCTACCGCTGCGCCAATCGCCCAGGGCCGCACACGTCTGGTGCGGGCTCCGGAAATGAAAAAGACCGCCGAAACCCCAAAAGTTCCGGCAGTCCTGTTCCATATGCGAGCGGTTGACGAGATTCGAACTCGCGACATCCACCTTGGCAAGGTGGTGCTCTACCAGCTGAGCTACAACCGCATGATTACTGCCGGATCGTCCCCAAGTGCAACAGCGAACCGGCGCTCAAAAAAGCCCCCGCATCAACAGGGCTTTCAATGCGTGGGCGATACTGGGATCGAACCAGTGACCTCTTCCGTGTCAGGGAAGCGCGCTACCGCTGCGCCAATCGCCCAGGGCCGCACACGTCTGGTGCGGGCTCCGGAAATGAAAAAGACCGCCGAAACCCCAAAAGTTCCGGCAGTCCTGTTCCATATGCGAGCGGTTGACGAGATTCGAACTCGCGACATCCACCTTGGCAAGGTGGTGCTCTACCAGCTGAGCTACAACCGCATGATTACTGCCGGATCGTCCCCCAGGTGCAACAGGGAGCCGGCGCATAAAAACGCCCCTGCCTCAACAGGGGCCTTCAATGCGTGGGCGATACTGGGATCGAACCAGTGACCTCTTCCGTGTCAGGGAAGCGCGCTACCGCTGCGCCAATCGCCCAAGCCCACACACCAAGCGGGGTGTGGTGCGGCTGAACAAAACTGCCGAAACCCGCAGGTTCCGGCAGATGCGTCCATACATGCGAGCGGTTGACGAGATTCGAACTCGCGACATCCACCTTGGCAAGGTGGTGCTCTACCAGCTGAGCTACAACCGCATGTTTACTGCTTTACTACCCTTCGGCTTTCACCGAAAACAATCAACCAAAGTTGATTCGTGGGCGATACTGGGATCGAACCAGTGACCTCTTCCGTGTCAGGGAAGCGCGCTACCGCTGCGCCAATCGCCCAATGCATCCCGCTGAACTATACAGCAAAATACCTTGGTTCAGCCAAATGGAGGTGGGAACGGGATTCGAACCCGTGTGCACGGATTTGCAGTCCGTTGCCTCGCCTCTCGGCCACCCCACCATGCAAACTGAATGGTGTAAAGCGAGCGGTTGACGAGATTCGAACTCGCGACATCCACCTTGGCAAGGTGGTGCTCTACCAGCTGAGCTACAACCGCATTAGCAATCATTTCCTCCCGTTTGCGTCTCGCATTCGGTAGTCCGTGTTGCTGCGGTGAAAACATTACCCGAGCAGTTTCCCAAACACCAAATCGGCGGGACGCCGGCACCGGCCGCCAGGCAGCCTGCCGCGGCGCTTCCTTGAGTTTGTGCGGAAGTTGGCGCCATCACTCGAATTACATGCATGTGATTTGGGGGTCGTTTTGCCCCGTTTTTGTGGTTCAGCGGCCAAAGTGGGCCGTGAGTCGCTCGTCACATTCAAACCCAGGTGTCCGACGCCGGACAGCCCGTTAGCGCAAAGGGCGGCACCATGGCGGTGCGCACCTTCCGCCACGGTGCCGCCCTGCCTGCCGGAACCCCGGCCTGACGGAGCACGCGAGGCCGCCAGGTGCCGCCAGGTGCCGCCACCGGGCATTCGAACACGGCCGATTATGCACTCGCGAAAGATTGGGCTATTGTTTTTTACGCACCAACGAGCACACACGGCCCTCCCAAAGGATTGTGAACGCAGATTGGGCGATTGGCGCAGTGGTAGCGCGTTCCGTTCACACCGGAGAGGTCACTGGTTCGAACCCAGTATCGCCCACCAAGAAGAAAGCCCCCCGACCAGCACAAATGCTGGTCGGAGGGGCTTTTTCGTGACCGGTGACAGGGCCAGGAACCGGCGGCGTGCCGCAAACCATCCGCAACCACCGCACCAGAACGCCGCGTATTCCTGCGCGTGCCGGCCGTTTGCGGCCTCGCCCCGCCGTGCGGCACCCGGGCGCACCATGGCCGGGCGCCGGGCCCCGACATCATTCTCCAGGGACGGTGCCGCACGGAGTATCCACAGCGGCAAGGGCGGCTCACGGCAAATTCGTGGGTGACCTGCAGGATTTTGGCATTGACAAAGTGGGCCAGGGCACTAGGCTGGAAAAAGTTGGGGCGCAAATGGCCCCCGGAGCGAAGGGAGGTGCCTGTTGTCTATTTTTGACGATTTGAAGGGCAAGGCTGAAGGACTCATCAAGGGTAATGAGGATGCCATCAAGGATGGCATTGAAAAGGCCGGCGACGTTGTCGACAGCAAGACCGGAGACAAGTTCAAGGACCAGGTTGACCAGGTCCAGCAGGCTGCCAGCGATTTTGTGGATGGCACCAACAAGTAGTCCCGCACCCTTCGCCCTATAAAAGGCGTCAAGAAGGCGCCGGTCCTGTCGTGAGACAGCACCGGCGCCTTTTCGCTTTAACATTTTCGCCAAGGCCCCCGGGCTCCGGCAGCGGACGTCAGGCCACCGGTGCGGGAACGGGCGACTCCTGTGCCTCACGGGCCAGCGCCGTCAGGCGTGAGACGGCGCGGAAATACTTCTTCTGGTATCCGCCGGCCATCATTTCCGGGGTGAACAACTGGTCCAGGGGAATGCCGCTGGCCAGGATGGGAACATCCTTGTCGTACAGCCGGTCGGCCAGCACCACAAAGCGCAGGGCCACGGACTGCTCCGTAATGGTGTGCACATTGCGCCACACCACGGCGTCAATGCCCTTGAGCATCTGCCGGTAGCGGGACGGGTGGACGCCTGTCAGGTGGTCCATGAGGATGCCAAAGTCGTCCACCGCAACGGTCTTGCCGGCAAAGTCCCGGCGCATGCGGGCGTCAAGGTCGCTGTTGGGCACCGGTTCCGGCGGCGTGGGCAGGCCGCGGTGGCGGAAGTCCTCGCCGTCGATATGCAGGATCTCAAACTGGTCGGCCAGGACCTGGATCTCGCGCTGGAAGTCAACCGCCGCAAAACGCCCGTCCCCCAAGGCCCCGGGCAGGGTGTTGGACGTGGCCGCCAGCTTGACACCGGCGTCGGCCAATTCACGCATCAGGCGGGACATGAGCACGGTGTCGCCGGGGTCATCGAGTTCAAATTCGTCAATGCACACGAGCTTGTAGCTGCTGAGCGCCTCAACGGTCTTGCGGAAGGACAGCGCGCCCACCAGGTTCGTGTATTCCACGAACGTGCCAATGGCCTTGGGCCCCTCCACCTGGTGCCACAGGGAGGACAACAGGTGGGTCTTGCCCACACCAAAGCCGCCGTCGAGGTAAATGCCCGCCGGCTTGCCACCGTTGACCTTGGCCTTGCCGTTCGACTTGGCTGCAGGCTTGGCGCCGTTGGCCTTGGCCTTCCCGCCAAACAACCGGCGCAGACCCCCGGCCGGCTTGCCACCGGTGCGCCCGGCAAAGTCCTGGAGCAGTTCCACTGCCTCGGACTGGGTGGGTTGTGCCGGATCGGGACGGTAGGTGCCAAAGGAGACCTCGCCGAATCGAGGCGACGGGACAAAGCCCGCCAACAGTTCCTCCACCGACACGGCCGGCTTGCGGGTGGAAAGTTGCTCAACGTTTACCAAGAAAAATTGTCCGATCGTGAAGTCTGTTCATCGGGCCGGGCGCATACGGCACCGGGTCCACGGATACAAGAATACCCACCGCATATTGCGTTACGTTAACGCCAGGGAAGTAAACGGCACTTCTACTCGTTACTGTGAGAGACAGGAAAAGCGCCTGCACCAATATTCGTGGCCGCGCCGCTTTTACGCACCTCACGGCAACGGAACGGCCCCAGACTGAGCTGGGGAGGCACCCGCCTGAGAAGTTTACGAGAAGGGGCATCATGCCTGTTGCAGTTGAAACAAATGAAAAGTTCGCAGCCTACGCACACCCAGAGCGCCTGGTTTCCACCGAATGGCTTGCCGAGGCAATCGCCAACGGCGCAACCAATGACGGCAACCTTGTGGTGGTTGAGTCCGACGAGGATGTGCTGCTCTACGAAACCGGCCACATCCCCGGCTCCGTCAAGATTGACTGGCACACGGACCTGAACGACGACGTCACCCGGGATTACATCGACGGCGCCGCTTTTGCGCTGCTCGCCCAGGCGAAGGGCATTTCCCGCGACACCACGGTTGTGGTGTACGGCGACAAGTCCAACTGGTGGGCCGCCTACGCCCTCTGGGTCTTCACCCTGTTCGGCCACGAGGACGTCCGCCTGCTGGACGGCGGCCGCGACAAGTGGATCGCCGAAGGCCGCGAGCTGACCACGGATGCCACCGCCATCACGCCTTCCGCCGGCTACCCGGTGGTGGAGCGCAACGATGCTCCCATCCGCGCCTACAAGGAAGATGTGCTGGCCCACCTGGGCAAGCCGTTGATCGACGTCCGCTCCACCGAGGAGTACACGGGCGAGCGCACCCACATGCCGGCCTACCCGCAGGAAGGCACGCTTCGCGGCGGGCACATCCCCACGGCCGCCTCCATCCCGTGGGCCCGTGCCGCTGCTGAAGATGGCAGCTACAAGTCCCGCGCCGAACTGGAGGCCTTGTACCTCGACGAAGCCGGACTGGTTCCGGGCGACGACGTCGTGGCCTACTGCCGCATCGGTGAGCGTTCCAGCCACACCTGGTTCGCCCTGAAGTACCTGCTGGGCTTCGAGACGGTCCGCAACTACGACGGCTCCTGGACAGAATGGGGCAACGCCGTGCGCGTTCCCATCGCGGTCGGCGCCGAGCGCGGCGAACTCCCCTCCGCCAACTAGTCCCCGTGCCCTCCCAATGCCTGGTCGCCGGCGGCCAGGCATTGGGCCCCTCGGGCGCGTGGGCCCATGAAGGGTACCCAGGGCATTCGCGGCCCTTGGGCCTCTTGCGCCGCACCCACCGGTTTCACACTCTTAAGAAAAGAATCGTACGCTTTAGTTGATGACTACTTCACAAGCACTCCCGCAAGCACTGGCCGAGATCGTCAATGATTTCAAGGAGCTCGAGGAAGCCGACCGGCTCACGCTGCTGCTCGAGTTTTCGCGCGGCCTGCCCCCGCTGCCGGAGCGCCTGAGCAACCACCCCGAGCTGCTGGAGCAGGTGGTGGAATGCCAGTCGCCGCTGTTCCTGACTGTTGAGTCGGAAAAGACGGACGACGGCGACGTCATCCGCTTGTTTTTCCAGGCACCTCCCGAGGCGCCCACCACCCGCGGCTTCGCGGCAGTCCTGTATGAGGGCCTGGACGGGTTGACGGCTGAGGAAATCCTCGCCGTCCCCGATGACATGCCCGAGCAGCTGGGCCTCACCCGCGCCATCTCGCCCCTGCGCATGCGCGGCATGTCCGCCATGTTGGGCCGGGTCAAGCGCAAGATCGCCAACGGCGTCCGTCCCTCCGCATAGGCCGGCCATGGCCAAGAAACCGGCGGCGGGCGCGGGCACGCCCGCCACTGTTGCACTGACCAAGGCTGGCATTGCCTTCACCGGCCACGCCTATGATCACGACCCCGCCGCCACAAGCTATGGCATGGAGGCGGCAACCGTCCTGGGGCTGGACCCGGCCCGCGTGTTCAAGACGCTCATGGCCGATGTCGGCGGGGCCCTGGCGGTGGCCATCGTCCCGGTCAGCGGAACCCTTGACCTGAAGGCGCTGGCGCACGCCCTGGGCCAGAAGAAGGCCTCCATGGCAGATCCCGCACTGGCCCAACGTCGCACCGGGTATGTCCTGGGCGGCATCTCCCCCATCGGCCAGCGCCAGCACTCCCCGACAGTGCTGGACGACTCTGCCTTGGCGCATGGGACCATTTTCGTCTCGGGCGGACGCCGCGGCTTCGACATCGAGCTGTCCCCCGCGGACCTGATCACCGTGACGGGTGCAGCCACCGCTCCCATCGGCCACCCCGCCTGACGCTTGCCTTGACTGGCCCCGGCGTCGTGGCGAACGTGCCTCCTGCCAGCAGTCCCCAATGCCGCCGGCCGGCTCAGTGGCGGGGCAGGCCGTACCTCCCCAGCCGCGGGCGCAGCCACGTTTCCACCGCTTCTTCCCAGCGGTCTGAATCCACGTTCCACTCCTTGGTGTGCCGGGCCTTGCTGAACGGTTCAAAGGTGACCATTTCAGGATTGCGGCGGGCCAGTTCCGCGGTGGGTTCATAGGGCACAAAGTCGTCGTCGATGCTGTGCAGGATCAGTGTGGGCGTGCGCAGTTCAATGGCGCGGCTCACCCAGTCCATGGCCTTGAAGTCCACGGGGGCGGCCAGCCCTGTGATGCGCCGCCCCATGGGGTGGCTGAGCATCAGTTCGCCATACTTGCCCACATAGTTGGGGATGCGGTTGAGCTGCGCCTGGTGCGCCAGGACGTCGACCCAGTTGATGACGGGCGCGTCCAGCACCAACGCCAGGACGTGCTTTCTGTTGCGGGCGAGGTCGGCGGTCTGCAGGCTGATGGCCCCGCCCATGGAGTAGCCGAACAGCACCACGTCCTTGGCGCCGTGGGCGACGGCGTAGTCGATCGCCACCTCAATGTCGGCCCATTCGGTGACCCCCAGCCCGTACCTGCCGTCGGGTGCGGCGGGGGCATCGCCGTCGTTCCTGTAGGAGACCAGCAGTGCGTTCATGCCGAGCCGGTGGGCTGTGGGGACGGCCCGCAGCCCCTCGTTCCGGCGCGCGCCTCGGCCGTGGACCATGACGGCCCAGGTGGGTCCGGGGTTCAGCGCCGGCAGGAACCAGCTGGGACCGGGTCCGCCCTGCAGCGCAAGCTCCACCTCGGAGTATTCCAGGCCCATCTGTGCGGGGTCGGCGTAGGGGTTGCCCGACCACCAGCCGGAGGTGGCCTGGCGCAGGTCCCCGCCGTGGACGGAGATGACTTCGCGGGTGACGCTGCCCTCCCTGGGCACGTATGAGGTGATGCGGCCGATGACGGCGTTGGCCGTGCTGTCGTTGAAGTACAGCCCGTAGCAGCCGTCGATCACGGTGTCGGGCGTGGCCTCCAGGACCACTTGGAGGGACGGGCCGTCGGGGATCACGGCGAGGATGGCGACGTCGTCGGCCCGGTGTTTTTCCGGTGTCACCACCCTGCGGGCAAAAAATGCGGCCAGTCCGGAAGTGGCGGTCAACACCACGGCAGCACCGCCTCCTGCCGCCGCGGCGCCCAGGGCACCCCATTTGAGCCAAGTACGCGACTGCTGTTCCGTGGAAGCCATGCCACCATTCTGCCCATGGTGCGCTGCCGCGTCGAGCGGCTCACCGTTGCCTGCGCAACTTTCTTCGCCAAACCGCAGGCACCGGCCGGAATTCTGGTTGAGAGCGCCTAAACTGTTGCCATGACCGAGTCGATCATTATCCTGACCGAAGCACCTTTGACCGCCCTCGACGTGGAGAACGTCACTGAGCTGTATGGGCCCGACGACGATGTCGAGCTGGTCCTGCTGGTGCCCAACGACACCAGGCGCAACTTGTTTGTCGATGTCATCGACCAGCTGACCATGCTGGACATTCCCGGCGCACTGAAGGAATTCGCACCCCAGCCGGATGCCAAGACCCGCGAGCACGCCGCGCAGGAGGTGCTGGCCGCCTCCCTGGCGGCGCTGGCCGAGGGCGGCGCCAAGGCCACCGGCGAGGTTGCCGAGGGCGACGCCGTTGCCTCGCTGGTTGCAAAGGTCACCGAAACAGGGGCCCGGCAGGCGGTTGTCATTACCCGCCCGCACGCCGTTGCGGACACCTTCCGCCAGGACTGGGCCAACCAGGCACAGCGCAAGCTCGGGCTGCCGGTCCTGCACCTGTACTCCGATTCGGGATTTATTGGCGACTCCTGAGCGTTATGCAGGCATGAGCACTTCTGACTATTCCCCGTCCGTAACCAAGACCGACGACCAGTGGCGGCAGGAACTGAGCCCTGCCGAGTACCAGGTGCTGCGGCAGGCCGGCACGGAACGGCCCTTCACCGGCGAGTACTGGGACTCCACGCAGGAAGGCGTGTACGCCTGCCGGGCGTGCGGGGCCGAACTTTTCACCTCCAGGGAGAAGTTCTCCTCGCACTGCGGCTGGCCGTCATTCTTTGCCCCGCTGGCCGATGGAACCGTCCGCTACCTGCACGACAATTCACTGGGCATGGAACGCATTGAGGTGCGCTGCGCGGCCTGCGACTCGCACCTGGGCCACCTTTTCAAGGGCGAAGGCTATGACACGCCCACGGACGAGCGGTTCTGCATCAACTCGGTGTCCTTGACGCTCAAGGACGACTGAGCCGCCGACCAAACTCCGCCAACGCGGTGCAGGAAGGCCAGCCGGGCTGGGTCCGGTGGTTGAGGGCGCCCGGCGCTGTCGTGAAAATCGCACAAAAGCCCCTGAGCATGAGTCCTACTTATGCTCAGGGGCTTTTCTCATTAGTTTTGTTGTTCCATTGCTACGCTCGAAAAAAAGGCCCAGGCCACAGCTGCGCAAGGAAGCGACACCCATGAACCTCACCATTGAAAACGCCGGCACGGCCAGCACCTTCGACTACACGGCCCTCGCCGGCGGCCCCACCTGGCTGGCGCTGAAGGCCGCCGCCACCGAACTGCAGGGCCTGCAGGCCAAGGACGGCTCCGTTCCGGATCCCGCCGACCACGCGGCCGCCACGTCCCTGGTCGGCACCATCACCGGCTCGGTCGCGGCGCTGGCCCCGCACTTCCCCCACGATGCACGCTACCTGGAACTGCTCGCGGCGGACTTCGCCAAGTGGGTCGAGTCCGGCCTGGGCGTGCCCGACTTCCTGGACTCGCTGCTGGCGTTCAATCCACAGGAACACCGCGTCGACGGCTTGGGCCACCTGGTGGTCTTCCCCATGTACACGCAGAACGGATCCACCTCCCGCTTTGTCGAGGCCGTGCTGGTGGAGGTCATCTGGCCCGAATTCATCGGTGAGCTTGAGGCGGGCAAGTACTCCAACAAGCTGTTTGTCCCACTGCGCTTCATCGACTTCACGCCCGGCTACGACAGCAACTCCGCAGTCCTGTTCCCGGAAAGCGTCTCCGTCCGCGAAACCCCCACCTTCACCTGGGGTGCCATCTTCCAGGACCGCGAGGCCGCCCGCTACCGCCGCGTGGTCCGGGCGGCCGCCGAGGTGACGCGCCTGGAGCTGCCGGCCGACGCACTGGACATGCTCGACAACCAGGCCACGACCACGGAAACCTTCGTCATGTGGGATCTCATCCACGACCGCACGCACATGCGGGGGGACCTGCCCTTCGACCCGTTCATGATCAAGCAGCGCATGCCGTACTTCCTGTACTCCTTGGAAGAACTGCGCTGCGACCTCACAGCCTACCGCGAGTCATTCGCCGTCGAACATGACGAGAAGGCCTCCCCCGAGGCGCGCAAGCAGGCCAAGCTGGTGCAGTACGCGGTGATCTTTGACAGGATTTTCCGCTTCGCCATCACGGGCACCCGCGTCCGCAACTACGACGGCCTCGGCGGGCAGCTGCTCTTTGCCTGGCTGCACCAGCACCACGTGCTGCACTGGACCGACACCAAGCTGACGATCGACTGGGCCGACGTGCCCGCCGTCGTCATCGCCCTGGGAGAACAGATCGAGGAGCTGTACTGGCGCTCGATCGACCGGCCCAAGCTGGCACACTGGCTCGCCGCCTACGAGCTGGTCTCGGCCACCCTCACCGCCAACCCGGCGTCCACCTGGGCAAAGGGACCCGATGCCCTGCCGCTCACCGCCCCGCTGCGTGAAATCACCGACCAGGTCATGGACGACGAATTCCCGCTCTCCATGTTCTACGAGGCACTCAACAGGAAAATGCGCGACGTCATTGAATCCACGGCCGGGATCACCGGCACCAGTGCCGCCTAGGTGGGTACGCTTGGAGGCATGAACACTCCCCTTGTTGTGGTCGCCGGGGGCAGCAGTGCGTCCGGCGTGGCTGTTGCCCGGGCGCTCCTTGGCGCAGGCATGCGCGTCCTCACTGTCGGGTCCGACGACGGACGCATCCGGGCGGCGGCACAACTCGCCGGCGGTGCCGTTCCCCTGAGCTGCGACCTGGCGGACCCCGCCGCCGTCACGCGGCTCGCCGCAGGCATACGTGCGGACCACGGCCCGGTTGACGGTCTCATCCATCTTGTGGGCGGCTGGCGCGGGGGTGCCGGGATCGCCGGGCAGGCCGATGCCGACTGGGAATTCCTGCGCACCACCGTGCTGGAGACGCTCCGCAACACCAGCAAGGCGTTTTATGCCGACCTCGCGGCGTCGCCCGTGGGGCGCCTGGCGATTGTATCCTCCACCGCCGTCACTTCCCCCGGCCCGGGCGATGCCAACTATGCCTCCGTGAAGGCCGCCGCCGAGACCTGGGTCAAAGCCGTTGCCGCCGGCTTTGCATCCGGGCAGGGCGCCGGGTCCGCCTCCGGGGAGGCCGCGGCACCCAGCGTCAGCGCCGCCGTCGTGCTGGTGGTGAAGGCGCTCGTGGATGATGCCATGCGCGCCCGCTCCCCCGAGCGCCGCTTCCCCGGGTTCACCGACGTCGGCGTGCTGGGGCAGGCGGTGGCGGACCTTTTTGCCGCCCCCGCAGCGCAGCTCAACGGCGCGCGGCTCATTCTTGACACCGTTTCCTGACAACTTTTTCTCTCCACATCCCACCCCAGAAAGTCACCCTGTGAGCACTTTTGAACAACTGCACGACACCGCGCTGACGAGCTTCGCCTCGGACAACTACTCCGGTTTCCACCCCGAGGTCATGGCGGCACTCGCCGCGGCCAATGGAGGACACCAGGTGGCGTATGGCGAGGACATCTACACGGCGCGGCTCGGGCAGGAGCTCAAGAAGCTGTTTGGCCGGGATGTGGAAGTGTTCCCGGTGTTCAACGGCACGGGGGCCAATGTGACGGCGTTGCAGTCGCTGCTGCCGCGGTGGGGTGCCGTGGTGTGCGCCGCGACCGCCCACATCAACATGGACGAGAACGGGGCGCCGGAGCGGGTGGGCGGGATGAAACTGCTGCCCGTGCCCACGCCCGACGGCAAGCTGACGCCGGCCCTCATTGACAAGGAGGCCTGGGGATTCGGCGACGAACACCGCGCCCAGCCCCTCGCCGTGTCCATCACCCAAACCACCGAGCTGGGTACCTGCTACACCCCGGACGAGGTGCGAGCCATCTGCGACCATGCCCATTCCCTGGGCATGAAGGTGCACATGGACGGGGCCCGCTTGGCAAATGCCGCCGCGTTCCTCGGCGTGCCGGTGCGTGAGTTCACCTCGGATGCCGGCGTGGATGTGCTCTCCTTTGGCGGCACCAAGAACGGGATGATGTTTGGTGAAGCGGTGGTGGCCCTGAACCCTGCAGCGTGTGACGGGCTGATTTACTTGCGCAAGATGAACATGCAGCTTTCCTCCAAAATGCGCTTCATCTCGGCCCAGTTCCTGGCCATGCTGGACGGCGGGCTGTGGCTGCGCTCAGCAGGCCACGCCAATGCCATGGCTGCGCGGCTGCGCGCCGCCGTCGACGGGCTGCCCGGCCTGGAATTGACGCGCACCACCGAGTCCAACGGCGTCTTTGCAGTGCTGCCGGCCGGTGTTGCCGACCGCCTGCGCACCCGGTTCCGCTTCTACGACTGGGACGAGGCCGCCCGCGAGGTGCGGTGGATGTGCTCCTACGACACCGCGGCAGCCGATGTCGACGCGTTCGCGGCTGCCGTGGCGGAGGAACTGGGCCGCTGAGGCGCACCGGAAATTGTTACAGATGCCTGTCGCAGTTGCCCCCTTCCGGCGCGCCTGCCGCCGAATCCGGCGGCATCATCATAGCCTTCGGTTGTGAACCCCAATCCTGACCTTCCGACCGACTTCCAGCAAGCACTTTCCTCCCTCCGGAGCGCCCGCACGCGCAGGGAGCTGAAGCTGGCGGAAGTCCCTGCACCGGCACGGCTTGCGCCGTATCGGGTGGCCATCGGTGCCGAGGCCCTGGTTCACGGCGAGGAAACGGCCACGGGCCGTTTTATCCTGCTGCACGATCCCGAAGGCTCGCCGGTGTGGGGCGGCACCTTCCGGATTGTCACCTACATCCGTGCCCGGCTCGAACCCGACATGGGCAACGACCCCCTCCTGGGCAATGTCGCGTGGGCTTGGCTGGTGGAGGCCTTGGAGGCGGCAGGCGCAAAATACGGCAATGCCGGAGGCACAGCCACGCGCGTGCTCTCGGAAAGCTACGGGGCCCTGGCCGGGCGGCCCGATTCCATCGACCTGGAACTCCGCGCCTCCTGGACTCCCTGCGGCGACTGTGCCATGTCCAGCCACCTGGAGGCGTGGGCCAACATCGTCTGCACCTTTGCGGGCCTGCCCCCCGTTCCCGACGGCGTGACACTCCTCGCCCCCCGCCGCAAGCGGTTCTGAGCTCCGCACTCAACGCCCCGGTGAACCAACCCGGCACTCGGTCAGCAGGCGCCCACATCAGGCCGGCCACCGCATGGCGACGGCCACAACTCCGGCCGCTTCGGCTGTTCGGTAGACTAAAGGCATCATGACCAACCCAGAAGCAAGCGCCCACAGCCGCGCCAGGGCCAAAATGTCCGCCACCCACACGGGCCATGCCGCACGGAGCCGATCAGGGGGAACCACCACGGACGTGGCCGCCGAGCCGCTGACCTCGGTCCTCATCGACGGCGTCCAGGTGGAGCTGGGTGAACTGCCCGACCTTGTGGACCTGGACATGCCCCGCGACGGGATTCCCGCCGTCGTGGACAGCGAACCGGCGCTGCGGCGCTGCGCCGCGGCCCTCGCCGCCGGCCGCGGTCCGGCCGCCGTCGACACCGAGCGCGCATCCGGCTTCCGCTACGGCCAGCGCGCGATGCTGGTGCAGATCCGCCGCGATGGCGCCGGAACCTGGCTGATCGACCCCGAAGCCTTTCCGGACCTGAAAATCATTGACCAAGCCCTCGACGGGGTCGAGTGGATCCTCCATGCGGCCAGCCAGGACCTGCCCTGCCTAGCCGGCGTCGGCATGTGGCCGGACAGCCTCTTCGACACCGAACTTGCCGCCCGCATTGCCGGCCTGCCCCGCGTGGGGCTGGGCGCCGTCGTCGAATCACTGCTGGGCTACCACCTGGCCAAGGAACATTCCGCGGCCGACTGGTCCACCCGCCCGCTGCCCGAGCCGTGGCTGCGTTATGCCGCCCTCGACGTCGAGGTGCTGGTGGACCTCGAGGAGGAACTGCTGGCACTCCTGGAGAACAGCGGCAAACTGGAGTATGCCCGGCAGGAGTTCGCCCACCTGGTCGACTCCGGCGTGCCGGCCCCGCGCGTTGATCCATGGCGCCGCACCTCCGGATCGCACACCATCCGCAACCGCGTCCAGCTGGCCGCCGTCCGGGAGCTGTGGGAAACCCGCGAAAAGCTGGCCGAACACCGTGACATCGCACCCGGCCGGCTGATCCCCGACTCGGCCATCATCGCCGCCGCCAAGGGCATGCCCACCACAGTTCCCGCCCTGCTGGCGCTCTCCGGCTTCCATGGCCGGTCGGCCAAGCGTGACGCCCCCAAATGGCTCCATGCCATCCAGACCGCCAAGAACAGCACGGAACTGCCTCCGCTGCAGCTTGCCAACAACGCTCCCCCGCCCCCGCGAGTGTGGGCCGAACGCGATCAGGCAGCCGCGGCACGCATCAACACCGCCCGGCCCCGCCTGGCAGCACTGTCCGAGGAACTGAACATTCCGGCGGAGAACATTCTCACGCCCGACCACCTGCGCCGCATCTGCTGGCGCCCGCCGGCCGAAACCACGGAGGCCGCCATTTCGGCCGCCCTGGCGGATCTGGGTGCCCGTCCCTGGCAGATCGGGCTGACGGCCGGGCTCCTGGCCGAGGCAATCACCAACCCCGACCCCTTGGAACCGCGGGAGCCCAGGAAAGCAAGGCACGACGGCGACTCCCCCGCCTGACGCTCGCTCACCTCCGGGCCGTTCCCTCCCGACCCTCGCTCATATTCGGGCCAACCGCCCCCAGCCGCTCCAAGATCTTCACGCTGCGTGGAGGCACCGGGATGCTTTGTTGCTTGCCTCGGGGCTGCATGGCAGCCGGCCGCAGCCGGACCGACCCACATCGCGCCAGCTGATCCCCCAATCAGAAGGCCTCGCCGTAGCCAGCCTGTCGTCCAGGGCCTTGCGCCACACCGCAGCACCGCCGGATTTGGCCGGCAAGTTACTGGCAAGTAACATGATGTTCAACACAACCGCCGTGCGGCCTCCCAGGCTGGCGGTACCCGTTGATTGCAATCGAGGAGCTAGACGTGAGCCAAAATCGGCAGATCAGGGATGTCGTCTTCGTTGACGGCGTCCGCACACCCTTTGGCCGGGCGGGAGAAAAAGGCATCTACGCCACCACCCGCGCCGACGACCTCGTGGTCAAGTGCATCCGCGAACTTATGCGCCGCAACCCGTCCCTCCCCGCCGAGCGCATCGACGACGTCGCCATTGCGGCGACCACGCAGACCGGCGACCAGGGCCTGACCATCGGACGCACCGCCGCACTGCTGGCCGGGCTCCCCCAGTCCGTCCCCGGATTTGCCATCGACCGCATGTGCGCCGGCGCCATGACCGCCGTGACAACGACGGCGTCCGGCATCGGCTTCGGCGCCTACGACGTCGTCATCGCCGGCGGCGTGGAGCACATGGGCCACCACCCCATGGGAGCCGGGGCGGACCCGAACCCGCGGTTCATGTCGGAGCGCATTGTGGACCCGGCCGCACTGAACATGGGCAACACGGCAGAGAACCTCCACGACCGGTTCCCCGCCATCACGAAGGACCGCACGGACGCCTACGCCGTGGCCAGCCAGACCAAGCTCGCCGCCGCCTACGCGAAGGAACAGATCCAGCCCGACCTGGTCCCCGTCGCCACCATCAAGCCCGCCGCCGGCTGGACCGTCAACACCGTGGACGAGCCGCCGCGCCCCGAAACCACCCTCGAGGACCTGGCCGCCCTGCGCACCCCCTTCCGCGCCCACGGCCGGGTCACCGCAGGCAACGCCGCCGGACTGAACGACGGCGCGACGGCGGCACTTTTGGCCTCGGCCGACGCCGCCGAAGAGCTGGGCCTGCCCGTCAAGATGCGCCTTGTCAGCTACGCGTTCGCGGGCGTCGCACCGGAGGTCATGGGCATCGGCCCCGTCCCCGCCACCGAGAAGGCGCTGCGCCTGGCCGGGCTGACCATTGAGGACATCGGCCTGTTTGAGATCAACGAGGCGTTTGCCGTCCAGGTGCTCAGTTTCCTTGACCACTTCGGCATTGCCGACGACGACCCCCGGGTCAACCGTTACGGCGGTGCCATCGCGGTGGGCCACCCGCTCGCCTCCTCGGGCGTGCGTCTCATGAACCAGCTGGCCCGCCAGTTCGAGGAAGACCATTCCGTCCGGTACGGCATCACCACCATGTGCATCGGCCTCGGCATGGGAGCCACCGTCATCTGGGAAAACCCCCACTTCGCCGCCACAACCACCGAAGGGAGCGCAGCATGAGCGCCCAGGACTTCGCCCAGCTTGCCGCACTGTTCCCCGACGAGGTCGTGACGCACTCCTACGTCCAGGACATCGCCCTCCCGGGGGTCGATGGCGCCCCAAGTGCAGGCACCTTTGCCCTCATCACGCTGGACAACGGGCTGGACCACCGCCGCCCCAGCACGCTGGGCCCCAACACGCTTGTGGAATTCGGCACCGTGCTCGAGGACCAGCGTGAGCGTGCGGCCCGCGGCGAGATCCAGGGCGTTGGCGTCACCGGCAAGCCGTTCTTCCTGGCCGCCGGCGCTGACCTGTCCGCCGTCAAGAACCTGAAGAACCCGGAAGCTGCGCTGTGGATGGCCCAGCTCGGCCACGACGTCTACTCAACGCTGAATGACCTGGGCGTTCCGAGCTTTGTTTTCATCAACGGACTGGCACTGGGCGGCGGGCTCGAGATTGCGCTGAACGCCAACTACCGCACTGTCTCCACAGGAGCCGGCGCGCTCGCCCTGCCCGAGGCCTTCCTCGGCCTGGTCCCCGGGTGGGGCGGGGTCTACCTGCTCCCCCGCCTGATCGGCCCGGCCAACGCCGTGCAGGTCATGATTGAGAATGCGCTGTCCAACAACCGCACCCTTAGCGGCCCGGCAGCCTACAAGCTCGGCATTGCCGATGCACTCTTCCAGCCCGCCGATTTCGTGGAGCAGTCCGTCAACTGGGCCGCCCGCGTACTTGCCGGCGCCGAAAGCGTGGGCCGCCCCAACGCTGTGGCCGAACCGCTCAGTGAAGACAACAGCGCGGCCTGGGATGCCGCCGTCGTGCGCGCCAGGGCCTTTGTTGAGGCCAAGACCTCCAACGCTGCCCCGGCGCCGGCCAGGGTGATCGAGCTGCTCGAGAAGGGCAAGCACTTCACGAAGGCGGAATCGTTCGCGGCCGAGGATGCTGCCCTGGCCGAGCTCATGGGCACCCCGCAGTTCAAGGACACCGTCTACGCGTTCCTGGACCTGGTGCAGAAGCGCGCCAAGAAGCCCGCAGGCGCCCCGGACCCGAAGCTGGCGCGGCCCGTGACCAAGGTGGGCGTGGTGGGTGCCGGCCTCATGGCGGGGCAGTTTGCGCTGCTGTTCGCCCGCCAGCTGAAGGTGCCGGTGGTCATGACGGACATCAGCCAGGAGCGCGTGGACAAGGGTGTGGCGTACGTGCACGGCGAGGTGGACAAGCTGCTGGCCAAGGGCCGGATCAGCCAGGACGCCGCCAACCGCACGAAGGCGCTCGTGACCGGATCCGCCACGAAGGCCGTCTTCGCTGACGCCGACTTCGTGATCGAGGCCGTGTTTGAGGAACTTGCCGTCAAGAAGCAGGTGTTTGCCGAGGTGGAGGAAATAGTTTCCCCCGAGTGCATCCTGGCCACCAACACCTCCTCACTCTCCGTGACCGCCATGGCGGAAGACCTCAAGCACCCGGAGCGGCTGGTGGGCTTCCACTTCTTCAACCCCGTGGCCGTCATGCCGCTGCTGGAGATTGTGCGCGCACCCAAGACCGACGACGCCGCACTCGCCACCGCGTTTGCCACCGCCAAGGCGCTGCGCAAGACGGCCGTGCTGGTCAAGGATGCGGCGGCGTTCGTGGTCAACCGGGTGCTGCTGCGCCTCATGGCCGAAGTCTCCAAGGCCTTCGACGAGGGCACCGATGCCCACACGGCCGACACCGCGCTGCGCCCCATGGGCCTGCCGATGACGCCGTTCACGCTGCTTGCCATGGTGGGCATTCCGGTGGCGCAGCACGTCACGGAGTCGCTCCATACAGCCTTTGGCGACCGCTTCCACGTGTCGGCCAACCAGCAGGCGCTCATTGACGCCGGGAAGAAGGGCCTGTGGGAGACGGCCGGGGACGGCACGGTGTCCATCCCGGCAGACACCCTCGCCCTGCTGACCTTCGGCAATACGCCGTCCACCGGGGAGGAGCTCCTGCTGCGCACCCAGGATGCCCTGGCGGAGGAGATCGGGCTCATGCTCGCCGAAGGCGTCGTGGCCGGGCCCGAGGACATCGACCTGTGCATGATCCTTGGTGCCGGCTGGCCCATGCACCTGGGCGGCATCACTCCGTACCTGGACCGGGTGGGCGCCTCGCAGCGCGTCAACGGCAAGCCGTTCCACCCCGCAGCCTAGCCGCTGCCGCGGCTCCCCTGCCCAGCACGACGCCGGACCCGCACCTTGGCAGCCAAGGTGCGGGTCCGGCGTCGTCCCGGCTCTTGCGCAGCGGCCTGCTGCCGGGCCGTTTCGCTTTCCCACGGTGCGGACTGAAAGAATGGGGCCATGACTGTTGAGCCTTCCCTGACCCGCCGTTCCACCCTGCGAGCCACCACGGCAGCCACCGGTGCCGCCTGCGCCTTGGCGCTCGTTGGCTGCGCACCTTCAGGCAGCTCCGGCGCCAAGGGCCGCACGCCCGCTGCAATCCCCACCGGCGGCACGCCCGTCCAGGTGGGCAAGGTGTCGGAGCTGCCCGTGGGCGGAACCGCGGCCGCGACCGCCGGGGACGTGGAGGTCATGCTGTTCCGGCCCGACGAGACCACCATTTTGGCCTACACCGACATTTGCACCCACGCCGGCTGCAAGGTGGCCCCGGACGGAGCCGACTTCAAGTGCCCGTGCCACAGCAGCGTGTTCAAGGGCAGCGACGGCACCGTGGTCTCCGGCCCCGCCAAGGAAGCACTCCCCCGCTACGCTGCCGCGATCGACGGCGAATGGATCACTGTTTCCGTGTAGCCGGCGCGTTCGCGATTGAGCTGCACCATCCGTGCATCAACGCTCCCAGGTTTTCGCAAGCACGACGGCGCCCGGCCCGCCTTGGGTGGGCCGGGCGCCGTCGGGCTTTCTAGAAGAGGGCCACCTTGGGGGTCCGGGGGAAGATGTCATCCAGCTCCGCCAGGTCGCCGGCTGTGGGCCGCCACGATGCGGCGGCCGCGTTCTGGCGGACTTGTTCCGGCTTCGTGGCACCGGCGATGACGCTGGCCACGGAGGGCTGGGCGGCGAGCCAGCTGAAAGCGACCTCGAGCTCGGTCAGGCCACGGGCGGCTGCAAATTCGCCATAGGCCTGCAACTGGCCGTAGTCCGCGTCGGAAACCATGTGCTGGCGCGTGTGGGAGAGCCTGCTGCCCTCCGGCGCCTTGCCGGAGCTGTACTTGCCGGTCAGCATGCCGTTGGCCAGCGGGAAGTACGGCAGGACTCCCAGTCCAAAGGCCTCCGCTGCCGGGGTGATCTCCAGTTCGGCGCGGCGGTCCAGCAGGTTGTAGTGGCTCTGGCTGGAAATGAACCGGTTTGTGCCCAACTCGCGGGCAACAAACTCGGCCTCGGCGAGCTGCCAGCCGGCCCGGTTGGAGTGGCCGATGTAGCGCACCTTGCCTGCGCGGACCAGATCGTCCAGGGCGCTGATGGTTTCGGCGATCGGAGTGTGCGGGTCCGGTGTGTGGAACTGGTAGAGGTCGATGTAGTCGGTCCCCAGGCGGCGCAGTGAGGCCTCCACCGACTGGATGATGTATTTGCGCGAACCGCGCCGTCCCCAGTCCACCCCGTTGGCTCCGCCCACATCCATGCCAAACTTCGTGGCCACGATGACGTTGGTACGTTCGGCACCGAGCGCCTTGCCGAGGATGCTCTCGCTGAGCCCGGGCGTCTTGCCGTAGTTGTCGGCCACGTCGAACAGGGTGATTCCAGCATCCAGGGCGGCGTGGACGACTGCCTCGGCCCCCTCCTGCGTCTCCGTCACGGTTCCCGTGCGGCCCAGGTTGTTGCACCCGAGCCCCACAGTGGAAACTGTCAATCCGGAACGGCCCACCTGGCGGTATTCAATATTGTTCTGCGTCATGCTTCCACCCTATCGAACGCCGGTCGGGGCTGGCGGCTAGAGGGAGAAGGCCGTCCCTCCGGTGGCGCTGTGCTTGGCGCGCAGCGTGTCCGGCTGGTCGATCTGGCCCGCTGCAATGGTCAGCTTGGTGAAGTCCAGCTTCTCCTCGCGGATGCAGGTCTTAATGTTGGATACGGCGCGGGCGGCGTCGGGGGCAATGATGTGCACGTTCAGCTTGCCGAGTCCGTGGCCGGCCGACTTGAACTCGATTTTCTCCAGCACGCCGCTGCCGCGCCAGGCAAGGTGCGCCGTCAGGGCATCCTTGACTCGGCTGGCCAGGTGCTTGTCCCGGTCGCTGACGCGGTCGCTCTTGAGCGCAAACTGCGCCACGACGAGGGATTGCTCGCCGCGGGCCAGCGGGGCGAAACCGTCCTCGGCACACTGCTGCGCAAAGGCGGCCAGCATGCCTTCGGCCTCCTCAACCGTGTCCACGGGGGCATCCTTGGAGGTGCTGATGTGGCCAACCGTTCCGTGATTGACCACAAAGTAGACCTCCGGCCCGTCGCCGGACTCGTCCGTCTCCCCGGTTCCCCCGGCGTCAACCCACGCTTCCCGGAATACCAGGGCTCCGTCGTCGTCCTTCTTGAACATGCGCACAATGTTGGGGTCCAGGCCCGCCAAAATGGTCTCGTTGATCAGCTCGCTCATGCTGGTTGCAGCATCCTTCCTTGGGTGAACCAGGCCGCTTCGCGGCCGTCGAATGGTGCGGTGCCGGCGGCCACGGCGACGGTGAGGTCGTGGCAGGCGGCCAGCATGCGGGTGCGCAGTTCTTCGGGGTAGCCGAACTTCACGCTGTGCTCGGCGAACTCGTCCTCGTCGTCCACGAAGAGGCCGCGCGACTTGGTGCGGACGACGTCCAGGTCCATGTCGATCATGTGGAATTCGATGACGGACGGGCGGATGCGGCGCCACTGCTGGTCTATGGCCAGGTCGATGTAGAGTTCCACGCCGCCCGGGTGGGATTCGTCATAGAACGTGGCCACCCAATCGCCGGCGTGCGGGATCAGCAGGATCGCATCCGACTCCGTGTAAAGCGCAGCGCCCGGGCGGGAGATGAATTCACCGGTTCCCTGGAACACCCAGTGCCCGTGCGCGTCGGCGCCGAGGTACCGGCCGGGCACCACCCAATGGGCGCCGCCGTCGTACTTGCGGTTGCGGGCCACCACGAGGTCGCCGGGGCGGGGTGCGCCGTGCTCCGGCGCCGTCACAAGATCGGCATCTGGCCGGTGCGCGGCGCCGGCTGTCCCGGGAGAGGGCGGGCGAAGGGGACCTTGGTGCCAAGGACCTGTTCGACGACGTCCTGGGCCACCCGCTGTGCCGTCAGGCCCACGCGCTCAAGCACCTCGCCGCGGGTTCCGTGGACGAGGAATTCCACGGGCAGGCCCACCTCGTTCAGGGCCGTGTCGATGCCGGCCGCGCGCAGCTCCTGGCGGATGCGCGAGCCGACGCCGCCCACGCGGACGCCGTCTTCAACGACGATCACGATGCGGTGCTGCGAGGCCAGCTGGACGATGGACCGCGGCACGGGCAGCACCCAGCGGGGGTCCACGACAGTGGCCGTGATGCCCTGCTGGCCGATGCGGTGCGCCACGTCGAGGGACAGCTCGCTCATGGCGCCCACGCTGACGATCAGGACGTCCCTTTCGGGTTCGGTGTCCGCCTGCGGAAGGTCGTGCTGCGTGCGGAACAGCACGTCTACGCCGTCATGCAGGCGCTCGAGTGCCCGCACTTCCGGGCCGACCTTGCCCTTTGAGTACCGGACCACGCTGGGGGCGTCGCTGATGGCCACGGCCTCGCGCAGTTCTTCCCGGAGCCGTTCGGCGTCGCGGGGGGCCGCCAGGTGGATGCGCGGAACGATCTGGAGCATGGACAGGTCCCACATGCCGTGGTGGCTGGCACCGTCGGGCCCCGTGACGCCGGCACGGTCCAGGACAATGGTCACCCCGGCCTTGTGCAGGGCAACATCCATGAGCAGCTGGTCGAAGGCCCGGTTCAGGAAGGTGGCGTACATGGCCACAACGGGGTGCAGCCCGCCGAAGGAGAGCCCGGCAGCCATGGTCATGGCATGCTGCTCGGCGATCCCGACGTCGATGACCCGGTCCGGGAACTTCTCGGCAAACGGGGCCAGGCCCACCGGAATGAGCATGGCGCCGGTGATGGCGACGATGTCGCTGCGTTCCTCGGCGATCTTGGTGATTTCATCCCCAAAGACGCCGGTCCACGAGGCGCCGCTCGGACCCTCAACCGACGCGCCGGTGACGGGGTCGATCACGCCGACTGCATGGAACTGGTCGTCGACGTCGGCGCGGGCGGGCGCGTAGCCGCGGCCCTTCTCCGTGTAGGCGTGGACAATGACGGGGCCGGCGAAGTTCCGTGCCGTGGTGAGCGCGGCCTCCATGGCCTGCTCGTCGTGGCCGTCAACCGGGCCAATGTACTTCATGCCGAGGTCGTCAAACAGGCCCTGGGGGGCCCACCAGTCCTTCACGCCCTTCTTCGCTGCGTGCAGGCTCTTGTAGATGAACCGGGCTGCGGCGTTGCCTTCCTGCAGGCGCTGCTTGCCCCAGTCCATGGACGCCTCGTACTTGCGGTGGGTGCGCACCTGGTCGATCGTGGGCCGCAAGGACGCCAGGTAGTCGGCAACGCCGCCCACGGTGGGGGCATAGGAGCGGCCGTTGTCGTTAACCACGATCACGACTTTGCGGTCCTTGTCCGCGGCGATGTTGTTGATCGCTTCCCAGGTCATGCCGCCGGTCAGGGCGCCGTCGCCAATGACGGCCACAACGTAGCGGTCGCTTTCGCCCTTGAGCTGGTGGGCGCGGGCAATGCCGTCCGCCCAGGAGAGGGATGAGGAGGCGTGGGAGCTCTCCACGATGTCATGGTCTGATTCGCCCCGGTCCGGGTAGCCGGACAAGCCGCCCTGTTGGCGGAGCGTGTCAAAGTTTTGGCGGCCGGTGACCAGCTTGTGCACATACGACTGGTGCCCGGTGTCGAACACGACGCTGTCGCGGGGTGAGTCAAACACCCGGTGGATGGCCAGTGTCAATTCAACGACGCCCAGGTTGGGGCCCAGGTGCCCGCCCGTCTGGGACACGTTCGCGATCAGAAAATCCCGAATCTCCTGGGCAAGCAGCTTCATTTGTTGGTCGCTGAGCTTGCTCAGGTCACGCGGATGCGTGATGGTTTCTAACAGTCCCATTGGTAACCTCCCGGGTGCACAGTCAACGTCTAACGATATCGCGTCCGGACGTCCGGCGCGTGGCCGGAACCGCCGGTGCGGGGTTAATGGATGGGAAGGGTGCGACGGCGCAGCGCGCCAACCAGCGAAAGCCGGGCCCCGCCGTCGTGTCTTGGGCGGCCCAGCCGGGCCCGCAGCAGCGGCTGCGAGACGAACGGCACGGTGGGGGTTTAAATGCCGCGGGTGGGCACCTGGTCACCCAGGCGCCCACCCAAGGCAAACTGCGTCCACGCCCGCCAGAAACCCGGAAATCGCGTCAGCGGTTTCCAGGCCGGCGGGTGGGGACTAGTTGGCTGCCGAAATCTGGCGCAGCACGTACTGCAGGATGCCGCCGTTGCGGTAGTAGTCTGCCTCACCGGGAGTGTCGATGCGCAGTGCGGCATCGAAGTTCACGGTGGTGCCGTCTTCAGCAACTGCGGTGACCTTCAGCGTGCTGGGCGTGGTGCCGTTGTTGAGTTCGGTCACACCTTCCACGGAGAAGGTTTCGGTGCCGGTCAGGCCCAGCGACTCGGCGTTCTGGCCGGGCAGGTACTGCAGGGGCAGCACGCCCATGCCGATGAGGTTGGAGCGGTGGATGCGCTCGTAGCTCTCGGCGATGACAGCCTTGACGCCCAGCAGTGCGGTGCCCTTGGCCGCCCAGTCACGCGACGAGCCGGAGCCGTACTCCTTGCCTGCCAGGACGACCAGCGGGGTGCCGGCTGCCTGGTAGTTGACGGACGCATCGTAGATGTACGCCTGCGGGCCGCCTTCCTGGGTGAAGTCGCGGGTGAAGCCACCTTCAACGTTGTCCAGGATCTGGTTGCGGATGCGGATGTTCGCGAAGGTGCCGCGAATCATGACCTCGTGGTTTCCACGGCGTGAACCGTAGGAGTTGAAGTCCTTGCGCTCCACACCGTTGGCCAGCAGGTACTGCCCGGCCGGGGTGTCCGACTTGAAAGAACCGGCGGGGCTGATGTGGTCGGTGGTGACGGAGTCGCCGAGCTTCAGCAGCACGCGGGCGCCGGCAATGTTTTCCACCGGGTCGGCCTCGGCCTTCATGCCCTCGAAGTACGGGGGCTTGCGGACGTAGGTGGACTTGGGATCCCACTCGAAGGTGTTGCCCTCGGGGGTTTCCAGTGCCTTCCAGCGGTCGTCGCCATCGAAGATGGTGGCGTAGGAGCTGGTGAACATCTCACGGTCGATCGAGGCGTCCATGACTTCCTGGACCTCGACCGGGTTGGGCCAGATGTCCTTCAGGAAGATGTCGTTGCCGTCGGCATCCTGGCCCAAGGCATCGGCGTCGAAGTCGAAGTCCATGGTGCCGGCCAGTGCGTAGGCGATGACCAGCGGCGGGGAGGCCAGGTAGTTCATCTTGACGTCCGGGTTGATGCGGCCTTCGAAGTTGCGGTTGCCGGAGAGGACAGCCGTGACGGAGAGGTCGTTTTCGGCGATGGCTGCCGACACTTCGGTGTCGAGCGGTCCGGAGTTGCCGATGCAGGTGGCGCAGCCGTAGCCAACGGTGTAGAAGCCGAGCTTCTCCAGGTAAGGCACGAGACCGGACTTCTCGTAGTAGTCGGTGACGACCTTGGATCCGGGGGCGACGGAGGTCTTGACCCACGGCTTGGACACCAGGCCCTTGTTGACGGCGTTGCGGGCCAGGACGGCCGCAGCGAGCATCACGGAGGGGTTGGAGGTGTTGGTGCAGGAGGTGATCGAGGCGATCGAGACCGCGCCGTGGTCCAGCTCGAAGTCAACGCCGGACTCGTTCTTGACGTGGATCGGGTTGGACTGGCGGCCGTTGGCCCCGGCTGCGGCGGAAACCAGTGTGCGCTCGGTGTCGTGCTGGTGCGTGTCCGCGTGGGTGAACGACGGGGCGTCCGAGGCCGGGAAGGACTCTTCCAGGGACTCGTCGACCGTGTTGCCTTCGGCGTTTGCGTCCGCGGCAACGTAGTTGTTCAGGTCGGAGCGGAACTGGCTCTTGGAGTTCGTCAGTTCGATGCGGTCCTGGGGCCGCTTCGGGCCTGAGATGGAGGGAACCACGGTGGACAGGTCCAGCTCGAGGTACTCAGAGAACTTGATCTCAACGGAAGGATCGTGCCAGAGGCCCTGTTCCTTGGCGTACGCCTCAACGAGGGCAAGCTGCTCGTCGGAGCGGCCGGTCAGGCGCAGGTAGTCGATGGTGACGGAGTCGATCGGGAACATGGCGGCCGTGGAACCGAATTCCGGGCTCATGTTGCCGATCGTGGCGCGGTTGGCCAGCGGCACGGCGGCAACGCCTTCGCCGTAGAACTCAACAAACTTGCCGACGACGCCGTGCTTGCGCAGCTGCTCGGTGATGGTCAGGACCACGTCGGTTGCCGTGGCGCCGGCCGGGATGGAGCCGGTCAGCTTGAAGCCCACAACGCGCGGGATCAGCATGGAGACGGGCTGGCCCAGCATGGCCGCTTCGGCTTCAATGCCGCCAACGCCCCAGCCGAGCACACCCAGGCCGTTGACCATGGTGGTGTGCGAGTCGGTGCCGACCAGGGTGTCCGGGTAGGCGCGCAGCACGCCGTCGACCTCGCGGGTCATGACGGTGCGGGCCAGGTATTCGATGTTGACCTGGTGGACAATGCCCATGCCCGGGGGAACGACCTTGAAGTCTTCAAAGGCGGTCTGGCCCCAGCGCAGGAACTGGTAGCGCTCACCGTTGCGCTGGTACTCGATCTCCATGTTGCGCTCAACGGCGCCGGAGTTGCCGAACACGTCGATCTGCACGGAGTGGTCAATGACCATCTCGGCGGGTGCCAACGGGTTGACGCGGCTGGGGTCGCCGCCGAGTTCCTTGACGGCTTCGCGCATGGTCGCCAGGTCAACGATGCAGGGAACTCCTGTGAAGTCCTGCATGATGACGCGGGCCGGGGTGAACTGAATTTCGGTGTTGGGCTCCGCGCTCGGGTCCCAACCGGCCAACGCACGCACGTGGTCGGCCGTAATGTTTGCACCATCTTCGGTGCGGAGCAGGTTCTCCAGCAATACCTTGAGGCTGAACGGAAGGGCCTTTGCGCCTTCAACAGAGTTCAGTCGGAAAATCTCATAGTCGGTTCCGCCTACATTAAGTACGCCTTTGGAACCGAAACTGTCCACATTGGTCATCGAATGGACTCCTCTCGCCACTACTTTTATCTTGGTCACGCAGGGGGCAGGATGCCAGTTAGGCACGCCTAACCATGCGGCACACTCACCTCAATCCTAGCCCTTGGCGGGCACCAGCAACGCAACAGTTTCCACGTGGTGCGTGTGCGGGTACAGGTCAAACGCGCGGAGGGATTCCACGGCCCAGCCTGCGTTGGCAAAGTATGACACGTCGCGGGCGAAGGCAGCCGGGTCGCAGGAGACGTAGGCAATGGCCGACGGCGACGTGGCGGCCAGGGCGCGCACCACTGCCTTTCCTGCGCCGGCCCGGGGCGGGTCAAGCACGACGGCGTCGAAACTGTGGCGCTGTCCGGCGGCGGTCTGGGAGGCCCTCGAGGCCGTGCCAAGCACCTTTTCCACCCTGCCCTGCACAATTTCCACCTGCTCTGACGCGTGCAGGTTCTTGCGGGCGTCGCGGCTGGTGCCCGGCGATCCCTCGACGGAGAGTACGTGCCCGTCCGGGCCCACTGCGTCGGCCAGCGGGGCCGTGAACAGCCCGGCGCCGGCGTAGAGGTCGGCGACATTGGCGCCGTCGTCCAGGTAGCCGCCCTGCAGCAGGGCGCCCAGTGCAGCATCCGTCAGGACCTTCGGCGCACGGCGGTGAATCTGCCAGAAGCCGTCTCCCGTGACACGGAATTCGTGGTCGCCGGTGGTTTCGCGCACCCAGCCGCGACCGCTGGCGACCTCGATGGCGCTGTTCTCGGGGTTCCAGCGGGCCACGGACGGCGGGGTTTCCAGGGCGGCAAGGGCCCGTGCCACCCGCTTCACGGCCGCGCCGGCGGCCTTTTCACTCAGCCGGGCGTCGGGTGCCAGAAGCACCAGCACGCCTGAGCCGTTGGCGGGCGCAGCCACCTCAACGCGTTCGATCCCGGTGAAGTCCAGCTCCCACAGGCGAAGTTCGTTGATGGCGGGGAGGGCCAGCGGCATCTCCCTGATGGGCAGCACGTCGTGCGAACGGTGGGCGTGCATGCCCAGCTTGCCTGACGGCGTGACGGTGAAGCCCACGCGGGTCCGCCAGCCCAGCCCGGCCAGCTGCTCGGCCGTGCCCGACGTGTCCACGTCCTCCACGCCCGCCGCGAACAGTGCATCGATGCGCTCCGCCGCCAGCCCGCCCAGGCGCTCCAGCTGTTCCCGGACGACGGCGGTCTTCAGTTCCAGCTGCCCCTTGCGGGAGATGTGGCCGAACTCCGCACCGCCGACCGGCGAGGCGCCGCGGCCGGCAGCGCGCAGGGCGTCGGCCTCCGCCCAAAAGTGGGGCACGCGCTCGGGCGAGGCGACCAGCACCCGGGTGACGTCTGCACGCCAAAACTTGGCATCGGCGTCGTTCTCGGTCAGGGCAATCTCCACCGTCTCGCCGGGGATGGCATGGCGGACAAAGATGACGCGGCCCTCATGCCGGGCCACGCAATGGCCGCCGTGGGCCACCGGCCCCACGGTCACTTCAAGGCGCGGCAAATCGGCGGGACGGGTGCTGCTGGGCTGGCTCATAAGGCTCTATTCCTGGTATTTCTTCGCGTCGGTGGAGGATTTCAGCTGCCATGGCACGCTGGCGACCACCACCCCTGGTTCAAAGTGAAGCCGCGTCTTGATGCGCAGGGCGGTCTGGTTGTGCACCAGCTGCTCCCACCACTTGCCCACCACGTATTCGGGGATGTACACCACAATCAAGTCGCGGGGTGCGTCCTGGCGCATGGCCTTGATGTGGTTGATCAGCGGCGTCAGCGTCTCCCGGTACGGGCTCGCCAACACCGTCAACGGTACCGGGATGGACAGCCGCTCCCAATCCGCGATGGTGGCCTCGGTCTCGGCGGCGTCCACGTCAACGGTGACGGCTTCCAGCGTGGAAGGCCGGGATGCGCGGGCGAAGGCAATGGCGCGCATGACCGGCTTGCGGACATGTGAGACCAAGATCACCGCATGAATGCGGGCCGGCAGGGCCTTGATGGCGGCGTCCGTGTCAACGGCCAGCTCCTTGGCGACGTTGTCGTAGTGGGCCCGGATGCTCCACATGATCACGAACAGCACGGCCATGGCCAGCAGTGCGATCCAGGCGCCCTGCTCAAACTTGGTGACGAGCACAATCAGCAGCACCGTCAGCGTCATGCTGAAGCCCACCGTGTTGATGATCCGGGAGCGCTTCATGCGGAAGCGCACGTGCCGGTCCTTGACCTTGAGCAGCTCCCGGGTCCAATGCCGGATCATGCCCAGCTGGCTGGCGGTGAAGGAAATGAACACGCCCACAATGTAGAGCTGGATGAGGCGGGTGACGTCGGCATTGAAGGCAATGATGAGCACAAGTGCCCCGGCGGCGAGGAGCAGCACTCCGTTGCTGAATGCAAGCCGGTCCCCGCGGGTGCGCAGTTGCCGGGGCAGGTAGCCGTCCTGCGCCAGGATGGATGCCAGGACGGGGAAGCCGTTGAAGGCGGTGTTGGAGGCAAACACAAGAATGGTGCCGGTGGCGGCCACGATCAGGAAGAACAGGATGGAACCGGAGCCGAAGATGGTGGATGCGATCTGGCTGATGGACGGGTTCTGCACGTAACCCACGGGAGGGGCCACGCCGTTGACGAGGAACTCCGTGTGCGGGTCCGCCACGATGTGGACGCCGGTGGCATTGGCCAGGAACAGGATGCTCGCCATCATGCCGGCGGCAATGGCACCGAGCATGAGCAGCGTGGTGGCCGCGTTCTTGCTCTTGGGCTTGCGGAAGTTCGGCACGCCGTTGCTGATGGCCTCGACGCCGGTCAGGGCGGCGGCACCGGAGGAGAACGCACGGAGCAGCAGGAACGCCCCGGCCAACCCCACAAGGCCCTGGTTGAAGGCGGCCTCGGGCACAATTTCAAAGTCGGCCGACGGCGCCCGCCCCAGGGTTCCCGTCGCAGCCTGGAACAGCCCGGCGGCGGTCATGCCGAAGATGCAGAACATGAAGATGTAGGTGGGCACGGCAAAGACCGTCCCCGCATCCTTGATCCCGCGCAGGTTCACCAGAGCCAGGATGACGACACCCACAACGGCGACGACCACCTGGGTGCCATGCCAGCCGGGTATGGCCGTGGCCAGGTAGTTGGCCGCCGAGGACATGGACACAGCCACGGTTAGGACGTAGTCCACCATAAGGGCCGACGCCACCGTGAGCCCGGCGCCCTTGCCCAGGTTCACAGTCGCAATTTCGTAGTCGCCGCCGCCTGAAGGGTAGGCGTGGACGTTCTGCCGGTAGGAGGCCACCACGGTCAGCAGCACCACCATGACCGCCAGGCCCACCCATGGCGAGAGCGAGACGGCGGCCACGCCGGCCAGGGCCAGCGTCAGCAGGATTTCATCGGGCGCGTACGCCACGGATGAGAGTGCGTCGGAGGCGAACACGGGAAGCGCGATGCGTTTGGGCAGCAGCGTATGGGCGAGGCGGTCGTTGCGGAACGGCCGGCCCACCAGGATTCGCTTGAACGCGTTGAAGAAATTCAGCACGCGGGTAACGCTAGCACCCCGCGGGCGCGCGGGCCCCGTGTGTCGTGCACCCCGGCATGCCCGGAGCGGTGTCGCGACGAGTGCGGCTTGGCCGGCCGCAGGGAGGTGCAACTGTCCACGCGCATTAACCGCCGCTGGGTCGTTGACGCAACCGAAGCATCAGATCGCAGCGGACGTGCCTCCAAGGCACCGCACGGGACGCAAACCATATCCGGCCCAGGCCGCCATGTGACCCCGCCAGGCAGCCTCGTCCGCGTGAAAAACGGCACATCGGGTGCGGCTGCGATGCCCGGGCACGCCTTACCGAGATTCCCCCGCGAGTTCTCGCGCCGCATCGGCGTAGGCCGTGGTTGCCGCTCCGAAGTAGCGCGACACTCCGGCGAGCTGTTCCTCCGTCATGCCCGCGATGGCCTGTCCGATCGGACCCTGAACGCGGGCGAGCAGCTCGGTGAGCCCCGGTGGCATGACCCCGGTGTGTCGAACGGGTGCACGCCGACGATCCGTCGGGTCGGTCGTGCGTTCCGCGATCCCGGCGGCGATGAGCCTGTCAACAAGCCGGGTCGTGGCGCCTGTGGACATGCCGAGGCGATGCGCAAGCTCACCGCTGGTGAGTGGCCCATCGAGTTCGAGGAGGTTGCTCGCCTGGTAGTCAGTCCCGGACAGGCCGGACAAGTCGGCCGCCGCCTGATGGAATAGCGTCAGCGCTGCGAGGTACCGGCGGTATGCGCCGGTGAGGTCGCCGCCGGCAGTCGACGAAGTATCTGCTTTCATGCAACAATTGCTTTCATGCAGATAAGTATAGAGCAAATTGAGCGGACAGTTGCCCGCATGGTCGATGCCTGGGATCGTGGCGACGCCACAGCGTATGCTTCCCAATTTACGGAAGACGCCACGTACGTGATCTTCGCCGGGATTGTCAGCCACGGACGCGAGGCGATACGCCGCGACCACGTCCCGGTGCTGACCAAGTGGAAGAAGGGATCTCGCATGCGGGTTTCAATCAAGAGCATCCGGCACATCAGTGAAGACACGGCTGTCGTGCTCAGCGAAGGCGGCGTCTCGAAACGGGCCGCAATTCCTCTCGACAAAGTGCAAACGTTTGTTTTCGCCCGGCAAGATTCCGGAGAGTGGCTTTGCGCAGCATTTCAGAACACGAAGAAGAACAAGCTCATGACTTGGTTCAATGACCGGGCATCGAACAGCTCAATGATGTAGCCACCTGCTCGGGACCTTCCACGGGGACACTCACGCGGCAGGCGGACGGCGGCACGCCGCGGGCCGGGGCGGCACCATGACCGCGGGCCGCCGTCGTGGCAGACTGTACTGCAGGCTGGCAGCACTGCGGGACGGCAGTGCCCGGAGCAGCCCACCCTGCAAGGGCGACTTGACCGGAGCCCCGTCGGCAACGTGAAATTGTAGCCGCACCGCATGCCAGACGCAGGCGGGCCCAACAGCGGAACTGCGGCAGGCGCCGCAAGTCCCGCAGGAGAATGGAGCAACAGTGGCGCACTTTGTGATCATGGGCTGCGGCCGTGTGGGGGCGACCCTGGCGCACACGCTGGAGGATTCCGGGCATTCGGTGGCGATCATCGACCAGGACGAGCGTGCGTTCCGGCGCCTGCGAACCGGATTTGGCGGGCGCAAGATCACCGGCGTCGGCTTTGACCAGGAGACCCTGAAGCAGGCCGACATTGAGAACGCCTACGCCTTTGCCGCGGTGTCCAGCGGCGACAACTCAAACATCCTGGCCACCCGGGTGGCCCGCGAGACCTTTCACGTGGAGCACGTTGTGGCGCGGATCTACGATCCCGGGCGCGCCGAAATCTACCAGCGGCTGGGCATCCCCACCGTGGCGGCGGTGCGCTGGAGCGCCGACCAGGTGCTGCGGCGGATCCTGCCGGAAACCGCCATCAAGGGCGATTTCCGGGAACCGTCGGGCCGGTTGTTCCTGACCGAGCTGTCGCTGCACCCTGACTGGATCGGCCGGCACATCCAGGACATCGAGGCCGCGGCGCGCGTGCGCGTGGCCTACCTGACACGCTTTGGCGAGGGCATGCTGCCCGGGCCCGACACCAGCTACCAGCAGGGCGACATCGTCCACGCCATGGTAGTCGGTACGCAGTCGGCCGAGATCGGCCACATTCTTGCCAGCCCGCCACCGAAGGAGATTTAGCATGCTGGTTGTCATAGTTGGTGCCGGCAGCGTGGGCTGCTCCATCGCCAAGGAACTGCTCTCCAACGGGCACGAGGTGCTGCTGATCGACCCCAAGCCGGAAGTGATCGGCAAGAGCGGTCTTCGCGGTGCGCGCTGGCTCGTGGGCGACGCCTGTGAGATCAGCACGCTGCGCGAGGCCAAGCTGGAGGAAGCGGACGTGGTGGTCTCCGCCACCGGCGACGACAAGGTCAACCTGGTGGTCTCACTGCTGGCCAAGTCCGAATTTGGCGTGGGCCGCACCGTTGGCCGGGTGAACAACCCGAAGAATGACTGGATGTTTGACGACTCTTGGGGTGTGGACGTTGCCGTGAACACACCGCGGCTCATGACGGCCCTCGTGGAAGAGGCCGTTGAGATCGGCGACCTCGTCCGGTTGCTCACTCTGCAGACAGGCGTGGCCTCCCTCGTCGAGTTCACAGTGCCGGGCGACTCGCACGTGATCGGATCCACTGTGGGTGCCATCGACTGGCCGCAGGATTCAACACTCGTGGCGATCCTGCGCGACGAGGCACCCATCACGCCCAGCGCCGACGACGTGCTCGAAAACGGGGACGAGCTGTTCTTCATCACCACCATTGCGGCCGAGAACGAGCTCCGCGCCCTGCTCTCCACACATTAACCCCCGCCCCATGGATCTGGGTTGAGGGGTGGGCCGAATGGTCGCCGGTTCAGCCTTCCGCTACCTCGGCGGCCTCCGAGCCCTTCACGGGGCGACTGACGAGCCAGGCGATCCACAGCCCGAATGCATACAGCGGCACGCCCATGATCAAGCGCATGGCGCCCAGGGCGTCCACCATCCCGGCCAGGTACAGCGGCAGCTGGACCACCAGCCGCAGCGCCATGACACCCACCAGGATCCAGGTGGCAACACGGTAGGCGCGCAGCCGCTCCGGACGTCCGCGCCACCCCACGCCCTCGTTGCGGGCATAGCCAAACAGCAGTCCCAGCACCGGCCAGCGCACGGCATTGGACACCACCATGGCCACGATGTACGCAGCGTTCGTCACAAAGCCGATGAGGTAGTAGTTCTCCGCCTTGCCGGTCTGCATGGCCAGAAAGGCAGAGAGCACGACGCCGGCAATCCCCGCCAGAGCCTGCGTCAGGGGGGTTTTCTGGACCAGTCGGGCAACGAGGAAGACGGCGGCCATGGCCACGGAACCCACCAGTGCCGGCGTCAGGTCGCGGGTAAGTGTGAAGACCACCAGGAACACGAGCCCGGGCAGGACGCTCTCGGCGATGCCGCGCACTCCCCCGGCGGCGGCCAGCAGGTCAATGTGCCCGTTGTCCTTGCGCACCAGGGCGCCCTTGGCCGCCATTTCCTGGGCGATTTGGGCGAAGCCCGCGGCGGGACCGGCCTGGTCCTGTGCCTGTTCCGGCGCTTGCTCCGGTGCCGGCCCCTGCTGTCCCTCCGGCGGTTCCTGCGGGGTCTGCTGGCTCAATTAAATCTCCTGGATTCCGATGATTTCGTAGCGGGGGTTGTACATCGTGGGCAGTCCGTCGCGCAGCGACACCATTCCCTCCACCCGCAGCCGGGTGCCGGCCATGATGCCGGGGATCCGGCGCCGGCCAATCCAGACGAGGCGAAGGCGGTGGTTCAGTCCGTCATTGGCGATGCGGTGAGTCTCCCTGTCCGTCATGACCACCGCATAGTGCGGGGCCGCGGCTGCGGGCAGCACCGTGACAGCGTCGATGACGCCGGAACACACGGCCCGCCCGCGCACGGGAAGTCCGCTGATGGGGGTTGCCGGCGGCCAGTCCCCCTGATGAACAACAGGCAATGGTTAGCCGATCGCCGTGATTTCGGGGCCGCGGCGGAACGGTTCCCCGCCCTGGGCCGGTGCCGCATGGTCCGCCGCCATGGCGCCCTGGGGACCGGCAACCGCGTCCTTGGGAAGGCGCAGCAGCAGCAGGTCGCGCGGGGGCAGGGGAACCTCGCCGCGCACCACCACAACGCCCCGGAACAGGTCTTCCAGTTCGGCGGCGGCGGCAGGGTCGACGGCGGCCGGCCCGCCCAGGACGCCACGCAGGAACCAGCGCGGACCGTCCACGCCGAGGAACCGTGCCACGCGGAAGCCGCGGCTGCCGTCGCTGCCCTGGGCAGGAACCTTGGCGAGCACTTCCTTGCCGAAGGTGCCGTCGAGGATCTCGATCTCCCCGCCCTGCGAACCAACCGAGAGGCCAATCTGCTCACGGATGTCGCGCCAAAGCTTCTCCGAGCGGGAGGCCGCGAACGCCTGCAACTGCAGGCTGGAACCGTTCAGGTCCAGGGTAACGGCGATGACGCGGTTGGTGCTTTCCTCCACCTCAAGGCGCAGGGAGAGACCTTCGCGGGGGGTGACTAGAAGTGCGCCGAGGTCGACGTAGCCGTCACGGCCCTCCACCTCGGACTCGTCGAGCGGGCCGTGTATGGCGCGGTCGTAGACGGTGTCTGAGGGATCCGGCGGAAGGCCAAGCTGGGCCGCATCAGCATCCCCGGACGCGGCGCCGTCGTTCAGGCCCTGGGCGGCATCATCCACATCGGCGTACCGATCTTCGTTCTTCTTGTTTTTCCTACCAAACCCAAAAGCCATGGGATAAACCGACTCCTTGTAAAAGATGAATGGGGCTGTTTAGCCGTTGCAGGGCGCGGTTTCCCCAAGCGGGGCGGCAAAGCCGCCAGTGGATCCGAAGCCGCCCGTGCCGCGCACCGAGTCCGGCAGTTGCGCCACCTCGATGAACTCAGCCCTTTCCACACGCTGAATCACCATTTGTGCAATTCTATCGCCCCTCTTCAAGGTGATGGAATGGTGCAGGTCGGTGTTCAGCAGCGTGACGGCGAGTTCGCCGCGGTAGCCGGCGTCCACCGTGCCGGGGCTGTTGACAATGGTCAGCCCCTGCTTGGTGGCCAGGCCGGACCGAGGGTGGATCAGGGCAACAAAGCCAAAGGGCAGCGCCAGGCTTACGCCGGTGGGGACCAGGGCCCGCTCGCCGGGCGCCAGCACCACGTCGATCCGGCAGCGCAGGTCCGCGCCCGCGTCGCCCGGGTGCGCATAGCTGGGAGGTGCGATCCCGTCGTCGAGCATGTGCAGCTGAACGCTCAGGGTGGGAGGGTTTTCTTCAAAAGTCTCGTGGCTCACAACAGCACACTCTATCGTGAACGGGCCCGGGCGCACCTTTCCGGCCGCCGGACCCCTGCGGAGACCGCCAAGGTGAAATGCTGGGCGAAAGATGAAAAGCTGGTCCCATGTCTTCAACTACGCCTGCAGGCGCCACCTCCCCCGCATCGGCCAACTACACCGAAAAGCTGTGGCCCAACTTCTGGGGCTGGGTCATTGTTGTGGGACTGTCCGCCGCGGGCATCTTGATCTTCATCCCGATCAGCCCCCTGGCCGGCTACATTGCGTTCGCGGTCCTGCTGCTGGGCATGTCCGCACTCCTCATCGCCACAACGCCCACCATCGCTGTCACCCCGGAGTCCCTGCGGGTTGGACGGGCACAGATCGAGCGGGAATTTGTGGGCGAGGTGACCATCTACCGCGGCGAGGCAGCCACCGAGCAGCGCGGCATCAAGCTCAACGGCCTCGCGTACCTGTGCATCCGCGGCTGGATCAAGCCCGTGGTCAAGATTGAGATCACCGACCCCAACGACCGCACACCTTACTGGCTGACCTCCACGCGCCACCCCGAATACCTTGCGGCAGCCCTCGGCGCCACCGCTCACGCCGGCAGCTCCGACTCCTAGCCAACGCCCCGACGACGGCGGAATCCGCGGCGGTTCCGCCGTTGGCCTTTGGACCCGCAGCGGTCTACTGGCGCCGGCAGCCCCGGAACTTTAGCCTTCGCAGTCCCGGCAGTACATCTGGCCACCCTTTTCGCGGGCCAGCTGTGAACGGTGCCGCACCAGGAAGCAGGAACTGCAGGTGAATTCGTCGGCCTGCTGTGCGAGGATCTCCACCTCGAGCTCTTCGGGGGCCCCTTCGGCGCCCGGCAGATCGAACAGTTCCGCAAGTTCCGTCTCCGAAAGGTCCACCAGGGTGTCTCGGATGCGCCCCGCGCCGCTGCGGTTGCTGCGCTGCGCCGAACGCGGCTGCTGGTAGCCAGTGGTCATGGTCGCCCCCTTGAAAAAAATATGCTGCAGTTTACGCATTGCCGCGGCAAACAGTAAACACCCCCTACACCCTAGAACGGAAACCGCCTGGCCCCAGCCGGGCCGGAGCCCCGTTCGCAGCTGGCTTAAGACACTGGGACACCGGCCTGCCCTCCCGCGCGGGGCCCGCCGGCGCCCCCGAAACACACCAAACACACACCAAACACACCTCCGGCACCCGGAAATGGTGCAATTTCTCAGCCATCTCACGCCACGCCTGCGGCGGTAGTAGGAAAAGCCCCACATCGGTGGCAAAGTTTCGAAGTGAACTAAGAAGACTTTTGGGAGGACGGCATGGCTGAGCTTCGGCTGGTGGGTGTCCACGACGACGGCGGTCATCTGCTGCTCAGTGGGCCCGACGGAGACAACTACCTGCTGCCCCTGGACGAGGCGCTGCGCACGGCTGTGGGCAAGGGCAGCCACCGCACTGCGCGCGCCCCGTCGCAGTCGGCAGTGCGGATGTCGCCGCGTGAAATCCAGTCCATGATCCGTGCCGGATCCAGCACGGCCGACGTGGCTGAGGTGTCCGGACACACGATCGAGCAGATCCGGCGGTATGAGGGCCCGGTGCTGGCTGAACGCGACTACATCGCGAACCAGGCACGCGCTGTGGTGGTTGCCGCCGCATCACCCCACAACGACGTCTACCGGGCCGCCTTCGGTGACGAAGCCATCTCCCTCGAGGCCATGGTCCGCCACCGCCTGGCCGCCTTTGGCATAGACCCCAAGACGGTGCGGTGGGATGCCTGGCGCGAAGGGGCCGGCGCCTGGACCATTGCCGCCGATTTTGAGCCTGGCACCGATTGGGCCGCCAGCAGCATCGGCGAACCAGCCCCCGCCCTGTGGCATTTCCACTCCGGCCGCAAGTCCCTGCAAAACGCCAACCGCTGGGCCCAGCAGCTCAGCGAGCTCGAACCCCTTGACAGCCCGGTCCCGGAACGGCGGCTCAGCGCCGTGGCCGACCAGCCGTTTGACGTCGAAGCCAATGGCGGGGAAACCGCCGTCGAGCAGCCCGAAGCACCCGAGGAAGTCCCGGAGGCTCCAGACTTTCCAGGCCACGGACTGCTGGACATGCTGCGCTCACGCCGCGGCATGCGGCTGGGCCTCGACGAAGATGGCGACGACGAACTGGCGGCCATGCTGGGCAGCCACGTTCCAGGCGCCCACCCCCGCGACGAAGAGCTTTACGGCGCACCCGTCGCCGGCCCAGAGACGGAAGACGAGCGCCCCAAGCCGGTGCCGTTCCTCCAGCTGGCGCCAACCCTGGACGACCATGAGGAACCTCCTGCAGGCCCGCCGAACAGTGTGTCGGAGGTCAGCACGGAGACCCGCGAGGTCATTGTCTCCGGGGAACCCGTGACATTCCTGCGGCCGGCCAGGCACGTTACTGCCGCGCCCGAAACCCCGGTGGAGCCCGCCGCCGCACCATCCCCCGGCCCCGCCGAGGACGACGGTCCGTCTGACACCGAGGTGGCGGAGCGCCTGGAACGAAAAGCCGCGGCAAAGCCCAAGCGCTCCAGCGTCCCGAGCTGGGACGAGATCGTTTTCGGCACCAAGGGCGACTGACCAACAGCAAGGGGCCAGGTACGGCCGGAGAGGCCCGGCCAGGCAGGGCCTGTGACGCCTAGCGGCGGCGGCCTTTTCCGCCCGCAGGCTTGCCTGTCACGGGAATGCGCAGCAGCGGCACCTCACGCTCGGCCTTGGTGATGGAGCCGTGCTGGCCCACAACCTCCATGGCCTGGGGGCGTACGCGCCGCATGTCATAGAAGGCCACCGCCTCGCGGGCCAGCACCAGGACGTCGCCGATCCGGCCAAGGACTTCGCCTCGGACGTCGCCGAAGTATCCGGCATCGACTGCCTGGTCCCGGGTGAGAACCCACGCCACCTTGCCGAAGCGTTCCAGCCAGGCTTTCACCAGTGCGTCCCGGCTTGCGGACGTGGCGCCGTCTTCGAGGTAGAGGTGAACCATGCGGGGCTCCCCCGCCGTGTGCCGGACCCCCGCCACCAGTTCGGGATGCTGGGAGTAATCCACACGTGCGGAGCGCGGCACGTCCACCATGCCGTGATCCGCCGTGAGCAGGATCAACGTGTTGGCGGGCGCCGTGGCGGCCAGCCGCTTCATGCCGGCGTCGAGCTCCTCCAGCGCCCGCTCCCACTGGGGCGAGTCGGCCCCGTGGGAATGCCCGGCCTTGTCCAGCTCGCTCCAGTACAGGTAAACGAGCGCCTTGGGCGTGGCCGCAAGCGCCTGCGCCGCAGCCTCCACGCGCGCATGTGCCGAGATGGCGCCACGGAATTCGCCGCCGCGCAGCGCAGCCCGGGTCATGGGCGATTCGGCAAACTTGGGCAGGCTGACGGTGGTGGTCGGCACGGACCCGGCCAGCTGCTCAAAAACGGTGGGGAAGGGCTGCCAGCGCATCGGATCCACCCCGCCGTCCCAGTTGCCCAGCAGGTTCACCACCTTGTCCTGGCCCGGGTCCAGGACGTCGTAGCCGACCATGCCGTGCTGTCCCGGCACCTGCCCGGTTCCGAGCGAGCTCAGTGAGGTGGCCGTGGTGCTGGGAAAGGCTGCGTGCAAGGTCCGCGGATGCGAACCGCCGGAATCCTCCGCCATCACGGCGCGCAGGAATGGTGCATGCGCGGCCCGTTTGGCCAGCAGGGACTTGCCCAACCCGTCCACGAGCACCACGCAGATCCGCGGCGCGGCCGGCAGGCCCAGCACATTCCGGCTGCCGGAATGGCCCAGCACGGCGGCGGCGCTGGTCAGCACGTCGCCAATTGAGGCTTTTCCGTACGACGGCGGCCGGGGCAGCTCGGGCTGTCCCGCCAGCAGTGCCCCGGCTGCTTCGGAGACGCCGACGGCGTTATCGGCGGTAATGGGAGCGGCCCAACCGTGCGCCAAACGCCGGGAAGCGGCTGCCGCCGGCGTCCCCATGTACAGGGGCGCCCGCCGCTGTGTTCACTGCCCGCAGAGCCCGGGCAAATGCCTTGGCGTCTGCCACAGCCTGCAGGCCCTCGGCCTCGGCGCTGATGCGCAGCACAATGTCCTCCTGCGCGATGGTTCCGGTGTAGCCGTGGTCGGCGTCGCAGTTGGGGTCTCCGCACGAAGCTGGTCCGAGATCCACCCGCTGCCCTCCCGACCACGCAATGGACAGGGTGAGTTCGCGCGCAGGGTCCGAGGGCTTGTAGTCCTGCGGCTGGGCGTAGATGTAGCTGAGCACCACGGACTGGATCTGGCTGACGGGCACTGATTCGGTGGAGACCTGCGCCACCATCTGTTCACCGTCCTCGTCCAACTGGTGGTCGTCCACATGCGTGATGACGAGCATCTCGCTGGTCAGCACCAGCACGGTGATGTGCCGGTGGACCTCGTTGCGGTCAAAGTGGGTTTCCAGGTGGACAAGGTGCGAGAGGCTCGCCTGCCCGTCGAGTGCATCGTTGACGACGTCGGCGACAAGCCGGGGGTAAAAACCAGAGCGCTGGAGTGCTGCTTCCAAGTCGCTGCCTCTCGTGTTGGCCGGGGCACCGGCTCCGAAGCTGTTCATGTCCTTCATTTTCGCACTTTGCCGGCGGCGTTGCGAACTGGCCCGGCCACAGACGGGCGTCCGGCGCCGCCCGGTGCGGGGTTCCGGTGTCTCGGGGCCCGCCGCCCAGGCGTTCAGGGCTTCAGGCGTTCAGGGCCCTGCGTGCACTGTCGGTGCGCTGGGCCGGATTGCCAATGCGCAGGTCGACGGCGAGCACAGTCACCCTTGTGGGCCCGGCGAGGATCGGCTTGAAGTCGATGACCGCCACTTCGGGGTGTTCATCCTTGAGCATCGCCACCCTGGCGGCCAGGTCCTCCAGCGCCGCAACGTTGACAGCGGGCAGCCCCTCGTAGCCAAAGAGCTTCACGGCGGCCCGGGGCGAACGCACCAGCTCGGCCGTGTCCTGGACGGACAGCGGCGGCACCCTGTGCGCCCAGTCGTCGAGGAGGCTGACGGCGTCGCCGGACAGGCCAAAGGACACCACCGGGCCCAACAGCGGGTCCTCAATGGCCCGCAGCGTGCAGGACTGCCCCACCTCAGCCATGCTCTGCACCTCCAGCTCCTGCGCACCGTACGGTTCAAGGTATTTGCGCATCTGCCCTATGTTGCGCCGCAGCGACTGCTCATTTTCGATGTTGATGCGCACCCCACCCAGGTCCAGGCGGTGGCGCAGCGACGGGTCGATGGCCTTGATGGCCACAGGCCAGCCCAGCCGTTCAGCAGCCGCCACGGCCTCGTCGTCGCTGCCGAAAGGCACCGATTCCAGCACGGAAATCCCGTAGCAGCCCAGCAGCCGGGCGGACTGCGCCGGGTCAAGCGTCAGCAACCCGTCCCCGGCAACGCCCCCCAGCCAGCCGTCCAGCAGGTCCTGCGCAGCCTCCGGGTCAACCCCTTCGGGCGGGTCAAAAACCGGTGTCTCAAGCGTCAGCCACTGCGCGTGTCTGACCACGGCGGCCAGTGCTGCAATCGCCGCGCCCGGGCTGGAATATGCCGGCAACGCCCCGGCCATCTGCCGGTTGACGTGGATGCGGGGGTCCACAATTCCGGTGAACACCCCCACCACTGGCTTGCCTGATTCCTCCGAGCATTCCTGCAGTGTGCGTGCAATATTGTCAATGGTCAGCCCGATGACCGGCAGCAGCGTCACGATCGCCGAATCCGCGCCCTCGCGCGCCAGCGCCCCCAGCACGGTGCGCTTGAGCAGCGGAAGCGCCCGGGATTGGCCCATGTCCAGCGACAGCATCGAGTCCACGGCCGCCACCGTCAGCCCGTTTTGTTCGGCGGCGTCGGCCACCACTGTCCCCAGGGCCCCCGAGTTGCCGATAATCGCCAGCCCCGGACCCTTTGGCATGGGCTGGCCCACCAATATTTGGGCCACATCGGAGAGCTCCTCAATGGTGTTCACACGCACGACGCCGGACTGCCGGAGCATGGCGTCCAGCGCACCCGCGGGGGCCTGGGTGGTGCGCACCACATGGCCGGGCGGCAAATGCAGGCCCATGGCGTCGGACTTGGCAACGATGACCGGCTTGGTGCGGGAGAGCCGCCGGGAGATGCGGGAGAACTTGCGTGGGTTGCCAATCGATTCCAGGTACAGCCCGCATGCCGTGGTGTTGGGATCGTCCTCCCAGAATTGCATCATGTCGTTGCCGGAAATATCCGCACGGTTGCCGGCCGAGAGCACGCTGGACATGCCCAGGCTGCGCCGCGACATCGAGGCATACAGGGAGACGCCCAGGGCTGCAGACTGGCTGAAAATGCCCAGGCCGCCCCGGGCCGGCAGTTCCGGCGCCATCGATGCGTTCAGCGAGACGGCCGGGTCCGTGTTGGCCAGGCCCAGCGAGGCCGGGCCCACAAGCCGCATGCCATTCGCCCTGGCGCTGCGCACCAAGGCGCGCTGCCTTGCCAAGCCGTGTTCGCCGTCGTCCGCAAAACCTGCCGTGGCGATCACGAGCCCCTTCACGCCCGCAGCGCCGCACTGCTCCACGACCGAGGGGACCTGGTCGTAGGGGACGGCGATGACGGCAAGGTCCACGGGGCCCGGCACCTCGGCGATGGAGCCGTAGGGCATCATGCCGGACACCTCCAGCGCGTCCTGGTTGACGGCGTGGACTGCGCCTGTGAATCCGCCTTCCACGATGTGCTCCAGCAACTGCTGGCCAATGCTCCCCCACGCCCGGCTGGCGCCAATCACGGCCACCGAAGCCGGTGCCAGGAGCCCGGCCACGCTGCGGGCATCGGCACGATGCTCGCGCGCTTCCATGACGGCGCGTGACTTTTCGGTGGGATCGATGTCAAAGGAGAGCGAGATGACGCCGTCGTCGAAGCGCCGGTGGACCTCATAGCCGGCCTCCGTGAAGACCTGCATCATCTTGCGGTTCTCCGGCAGGACCTCGGCGGAGAACCTGTCGATCCCGTTCTCCCTGGCGGCAACAGCCAGGTGCTCCAGCAGGATCGAACCCAGTCCGCGGCCTTGGTTGGCGTCGGAGACGTTGAAGGCAACCTCGGCCTCGGTGGGGTCGTCGAGGCGGTCGTAGCGGCCGATCCCGATGATCTCCCGGCGGTGGGTTATGACAAATGCCACGCGGTCGCAATAATCAAGTTCTGTGAAGCGGCGCAATTCCTTCGGCGTGAGCTTCGACTTGTACGTAAAGAAGCGCATGTAAATGGAATTTTGGGACTGGGCCATGTGGAAAGCCTGCACGGCGTCAGCATCCGCGGCGGTCATGGGGCGCAAATGGCCCGTGGCCCCGTCACGAAGGACAACATCGGCTTCCCAATGAGCCGGATATTCGGGAGCTTGCTCTGGCTTCACCATAGAATCACTGTACCGACATGACGTGACAAAGCCGCACATGCCGCCGTCGCAACACCCCATGAAGAATAGGAACCACCGCAACCATGGCCAAGCGCCAACCGCCTGCAGCAGAAGACTTCACCGAAAACATCGTTGACATTGACGTGTCCACGGAGATGGAGGGCTCGTTCCTGGAGTACGCCTACTCGGTGATCTACTCCCGCGCCCTGCCCGACGCGCGGGACGGACTCAAGCCCGTGCAGCGGCGCATCCTGTACATGATGAGCGAGATGGGGCTGCGGCCCGAGCGCGGCCATGTCAAGAGCGCCCGCGTGGTGGGCGAGGTCATGGGCAAGCTGCACCCGCACGGCGACACCGCCATATACGACACCATGGTGCGCATGGCGCAGGACTGGACGCTGCGCCTGCCGCTCATCGACGGGCACGGCAACTTTGGCTCGCTCGACGACGGCCCCGCCGCCCCCCGCTACACCGAGGCCCGGCTGGCTGCGCCCGCGCTGGAGTTGACGGGCAGCCTGGATGAAAATGTTGTGGACTTTGTGCCCAACTATGACAACCAGATGCTGCAGCCCTCCGTACTGCCTGCCGCCTACCCGAACCTGCTCGTCAACGGCGCGAGCGGCATCGCCGTCGGCATGGCAACAAACATGGCCCCTCACAACCTGGGCGAGGTCATCGCCGCAGCCCAGCACCTGATCGCCAACCCGGAGGCCACGCTCGAGGACATCATGGCCTACGTGCCCGGCCCCGACCTGCCCTCCGGCGGTCGGATCATTGGCCTGCAGGGCATCCGCGACGCCTACGCCGGCGGGCGCGGCTCCTTCAAGACGCGGGCCAAGATCGCCGTCGAACAGCTCTCTGCCCGCAAGGTGGGCCTGGTTGTCACCGAACTGCCATACCTCGTGGGGCCGGAGAAGGTGAAGGAGAAGCTCAAGGACGCCCGCAATGCCAACAAGGTGGTGGGTGTTGCCGACTTCATCGACCTCTCCGACCGCAAGCACGGCCTGCGCCTGGTCATTGAAATCAAGAACGGTTTCAACCCTGCCGCCGTCATGGAACAGCTTTACCGGTACACGCCGCTGGAGGAGTCCTTCGGCATCAACAACGTGTGCCTCGTGGACGGGCAACCGCAGACGCTGGGCCTGGTGCCGCTGCTGCAGGTTTTCGTGGACCACCGCATCGACGTAGTGCGCCGCCGCACCGCCTTCCGCCTGGGCAAGAAGCAGGACCGGCTGCACCTGGTCGAGGGCATGCTCATCGCCATCCTGGACATCGACGAGGTCATCCAGATCATCCGCACCTCGGACGAGGTGGCCGCAGCCCGCGAACGGCTCATGGCCATCTACGACCTCTCCGAGATCCAGGCCAACTACATCCTGGACCTCCAGCTGCGCCGCCTGACCCGCTTCTCCATGGTGGAACTGGAGACCGAACGGGACGAACTCCGCCGCGAGATCGCCGCGCTTGAAGCCATCCTGGCGTCCAAGGAACGGCTGCACCAGCTTGTTTCAGATGAGATGGGCGAGGTCGCCGCCAAGTACGCCACGCCCCGGCGCACCGTCCTGCTGGAGTCTGAAGCCATGGCCCCGTCCGTGGCGAAGGCACTGGCCGCGGCACCCGGGAAGGCCGGCAAGGCAGCACCCCTGGCCCTGGAAATCGCCGACGACCCCTGCTGGGTCCTGCTCAGCGCCACCGGCCAGATTGCCCGCACCTCCAACGCCGACCCCCTGGCCGACCCCGGCACCCGCAGCAAGCACGACGTCTTCACCTCCGTGTTCAAGTCCACCGCCCGGGCGGAGATCGGCGCCCTGACCTCGCTGGGCCGGATGCTGCGCCTGCAGGTCGTTGACATGCCCGTGCTGCCGCCCACCGCGTCCCTGCCCAACATGTCAGGGGGTGTGCCCGCCAAGGACTTCATCACGCTGGCCAAGGGCGAGTCGCTTGTCGGCTTTGTGCCGCTGAATGCCGTCTTTGCCGTGGGCACTGCCGCCGGCGTGGTCAAGCGCGTCACCCCCGACTACCCGCTGAACCGCGACGATTGGGAGTACATCGCCCTCAAGCCCAAGGACTACGTGGTCGGCGCCGCTGTCGCCGCGGACGAGGACGACCTCGTCTTCATCACCAAGGGGGCCCAGCTGCTTCGGTACAGTGCCGCCAACGTCCGCCCCCAAGGCCGCACGGCCGGCGGCATGGCGGGCATCAAGCTCGCTGCAGGGGACGCCGTGCTGTCCTTCACAGCGGTCTCCGCCAACGATCCGGACGCCGTTGTCGTGACCGTTTCCGGCGGCCAGGACCCACTGCCGGGGACGCCGTCGGGCTCCGCCAAGGTGACGGCCTTCGCTGAGTATCCCGCCAAGGGCCGTGCCACGGGCGGCGTGCGTGCGCACCGCTTCCTGAAGGGCGAGGACCACCTGCTCACAGCCTGGGCCGGCCATGGACCGGCCAAGGCTTCGTCGGTGTCCGGCGTGGTGCGGGCGCTTCCCGTCGAACACGGCCACCGCGACGGTTCCGGCGTGCCCCTCACGGCAGGCATCGACCTGTTGGGCCCCAGCCTGGCCGGGACCAATGCAGCGTCCGACGCCGGTCTGCCGCCTGCCGCTGCCCCGGCGTCTTCCTCGGGCGCCGCCTCCCCAACGGCCTCAGCGGGCACCACGACTGCGCCGCCAAGGACTGCACCGCCGGCGCCTGCCAGGGCGCCGCGGCCGGCGTCGGCTCTCGAGTCCCTGAAGGACCACGACCCCACACAGGGCGCGTTCGAACTGCCCCTCGAGTAGCCGCGCTTCACCCTGCATCCCGAATCCCCCCTGCTCCCCACGCTCGCCCCTGGCGCACGGGTGGCGGTAGGGCAGCCGCTGGCCTTCGGGTGCATGGAGGGCCTCCTGATGCCGGGGCGGCTGTGTGGCTGTGTGGCTGTGTGGCTGTTGTAACCGGGTAGCCCCTCCCGGGCGGCTGCTGTGCGGCCGCCCCAATCTGGTTGCGGCCCCGTGGCTGTTGTGACCCGTCTGTGGCGGCGCCGCTGCGCCAATTCGGCGGGTCCTGCGTGGAGGCTGCGGTGTGGTGCCTGAGCAGTTTTTGCGGCGGCTGCTGCGGTGTGGTAACTGGCTGGATGCTCCGATTCGCCCGCCACTTGCGTGGCGGGCGGCCGTGGGTGGCGGCTGCTCCTTGCACAGTGGGCGCGGTGGGCGCGGTGGCTGCCGGGCAGGCCCGACCCTCATATAGTATTTTTGTTCTAATGGCTATTGTCCGCTTCGAACATATCGGGTAGGCTGGAGGCATGAGCATTCCGGAGCAGTTCCCGGAGGACCGGGGCAATGGCGCACCGGCTGCACCGCAGGGTGCGGCCGGGGTTCTGGCGGGGTTTGTTCTTCCCGCCATCGAGCCCTTCGGCGCCGACAGCCCCGCCCTGGCCGGGCTGCCCGATTTCCCGCCGGTCCCGGCGGTGGTGCCGGAGCCGCCCTCACGCAACGGGGGCGCGTTCGGTGTCCATTGTGCCGGGATCGAGGCCCTGGAGGCGTACCGGATCCACCAAGCGAAGCTGGACGCGTTCCGGGTCCGGGCCGCCGCGCAGGTGCGCGGGGCGGCCGAGGTCGAATGGGCGGCCGCGAAGCTCGACCGGTTCCAGCGCAGGGCCATGGACGCCTCCATCGCGGCGGAACTGGCCATGGCCCTGTGCATTCCCGAACGGACCGCCGCGTCACTGGACCACAACGCCGGGGACCTGGTCAACGAGTACCCCTCCGTGCTCGCCGGGATGGAGGCCGGGTCCCTCTGCTACGGGCACGCGACCGTCATCCTCAGTGAGTGCCGGACCCTGGAAATCACCGACGGCGTCACCGCGGAACTGATGGCCGCGTTCCTGGCCAAGCTGCTGAAGATCGTCGCGGGCACCACGGTCGCCGCGTTTAAGGGCAAGGCCCGCCGCGCCCGGGAACGGATGTGCCCGGAATCCCTGGACACCCGCACCAAGGAAGCCTGGGCACGCCGGAACGTGAGCTGCGAGACCGGCCCCGACGGCATGTCCTGGCTGACCCTGCACCTGCCCACCCTCAGCGCCACAGCGATCTACACCTACCTCACCCGGCTGGCCCGCGCCGTCAAATACGACGCCGCCACCAGCGACCGCCTGAACAAAAACCGACACCCCGGCACCACCGAGGACCTGCGAGACCACCGCACCCTGGACCAGCGCCGCGCCGACATCGCCACCCTCCTGCTCCTGCACCAGGACCCCACCAACCCCGGCAACGACGACACCTCCCCCGCCACCATGAACACTGGCGGCACCAGCTTCGGCGCCGGCAATGCCGGTTTCAGCAACAGCCTCGGCGGTGGTGACGGTGCCGACAGCGGCAACAGCTTCCCGCCCACCAAGAACACCCCTCCCAACCACCGGGCCAGTCCGGAGGGCCTGGACGGCCTGGACGTACCGGATGTGCCGGACGGCAGCGGCAGCCCTGACGGTGACGATGAACCGCCGTGGGCGCACTCCGCCCCGCCACCGGGCACCCCGCCCCACCACCCCACCAGCCCGGACGGCACTACCGGCCCGGGTGGTCCGGAAATCCACGGCGGTGCCGGTGTGCCTGGTATGCGGGAGGATGTGCTCGAGGGTGTGGTGCTGCCCGAGGGGGCCTGCTTCACCACGGGCCAGGACTTCTTCGACGAGGTCGTCGGTGATGGCAGCGGTTTCACCCCCGACAGGCTCGTTGACGGGATCCCGGAAGAAGAGCCGTGGCAGGAATACCGTGAGCAGCTCGAACGCCTCCAACACGGCAACACCATGACCGCCCCACCGCTGCCCCAGGGCCTGTTCATCCTCACCGTGCCGATCCTGTCCCTGTTCGGACTCACCAACGAACCCGCCGAAATCGCCGGCGCCCAGGGCGGGCTGCTGCCCGCCAGCATCGCCCGCGAACTCACCGCCCGGGCACCAGCACTCCTGCGGATCCTCACCGACCCCGTCACCGGGGACGCCCTGCCACTGCACCCGCAACGCTACACACTCACCAAAACCGAGAAAACAGCCCTCCGCGCCCTCAAGGGCGGCTGCTACATGCCCAACTGCCCCAACCCCGTCATGGAAACCGACCTCGACCACCTGCGCGCCTTCGAGTTCGGCGGCGCCTCCACCATCGCGAACCTTGCCCCGGCCTGCGAAGCCCACCACCGGCTCCGGCACCTCAAGGACGACAAAGACAAAAACGGCCAACGCCGCGCCATCAACGAACCCGAACGCCACACCATCACCCTCCGCGGCTGGACCCCGCAACCCACCCCCGACGGCCGCGTCGGCTGGACCACCCCCACCGGCCGCTACCAACCACCCACACCCAACGACCCCGCCCGACCCGAATACCCCCACTGGCTCCAACAACTCATCACCCAAACCACCAAAACCCAACGCACATAAAAACCACGCAGCGAGGTTCGGCCGGCACGAACTGGCCCTGACAAGCTACTTCGAAGCGCAGAACATACGCCTCCGCCACGCGACGCGCGTCAGCCGGAAGAGCCCGGGGCCGCCACAGTCGGCACGGCCAGGAGGGCTGGATGACGCAAAGCCCAACGTTTGAACTGCCCGGCATAGACTGGCCCCATGGCTATCATTCCTGATGAAAAAGACTGGACATGGGTGCTTGAACGCCCTTGTATTGAATGTGGTTTCCGAGCCGGCAAGGCCACTCCTGCTACGGTCGCGTCCACCATTCCCGCCCTTCTTCCCCGCTGGGTGTCGGCCCTGCGCCGGGCGGGCGCAGAGGAACGCAGCAACCCCGATGCCTGGTCAATCCTTGAATACGGGGCGCACGTCAGGGATGTCTTTGAAGTCTTCTGTGCGCGGTTGGAACTGATGCTCCGTGAGGACAACCCCACTTTTGATAACTGGGACCAGGACAAAGCCGCCCTGGACGGCAACTACGCTTCGCTGGACCCCGAGGAAGTTGCTTCGGAACTGGTGGCAGACGGCATGGATGCCGCGGCCGCCTTCGGCGCTGTGGACCCGGAGCTCTGGGACCGGCGCGGACTCCGCAGCAACGGCTCCGAATTCACCGTCGTGACCTTGGCCGGTTATTTCCTGCACGACGTGGTCCACCACCTGCACGACGTCAACGCCTAGGAAACTACTCCAGGGCCACCACTCCGGCACGCGGAATCTATCCTGTGGTCCTTGGGCCGGCTCACAGGCTCTTGTCCCACGCGGCACTGCTGCGAATCGGTTTGTAGCCCATCCCTTCGTACAAGCCCAGTGCGCCAGTGGGATTCGCTGTGTCAACGTCGAGTGAGGCGTGGTCGAGCCCGGCAGCGGCAAACCGTGCCATGGCCTCTGCCAACAGGGCTGGCGCAATCCCGCGGCCCCGCCACGCGCGCCGCACGCCCAGCAGCTCGGTGTACCCTTCGGCGCGACCAGACGCTGCCGCCATCTCCGGATCGACCGTGGCGATCTGGTAGCCGGCAACTTCGCCCGTGGCGGCATCGATTGCGACAGTCGACAAGTCACGCCGCAGGTGCTCGTGGGCCATCTGCACCGCCCACTGTTCGGGGGTGCGGGGCTCGGAGCCCCAGTGGTCGGCAAACGCTTCATTGTGGGCCAGCCGCACGGCCTCGTCCATGTCCTGCGTGAATGAAACCACATCAATTCCGACGGGGTGCGGCACGATGGGAGCATCCGCCAAGGGGCGCAACATCTCGGAAAAATATCGCACCATCGAATACCCGGCACCGTCCAACAATGCAGTGGTGCCGACATTGTCTGCCTCACCGTAGGCGCGGGCCAGTGGACCGGGCTGGCCGTCGGCGGCAAACCGCTGAGCCACCCGCGCCTCCTGCCACGCCAAAACAGCGGAGCCCACACCGCGGCGGCGCCACTGTGGATCCACGCCACCCATGACGTGTGCCTTCTCCCCCTCCGGGTTTTTGACAACACGCCCGACCGCACGCACGGCTCCCCCGGCATCAAAACCGCCCACCGAATTCTCGGCCACGGGATTTCGTCTGTCCTCCACCGCCGCCACCAGCTCCGAACGCTGCGTGCGCCACGGAACCTGCTCGGCCTCCTCGATGCGCGCCATCAACTCCATCCATGCGTCCACATCGGCGGCTTCGAGAGGCCTGAAGTGCAGGCCGTCCGCGGCGGGAAATGGCGGCAGCTGCCGGTTGTCATCGGGATGCGTCTTTGTCATCCCACCAGCCTAAAGCCGCGCCGCCCCCGCCGCCAGAACAGAACCGCCAACACCCTCCCCCAGCGAAAGGTGGGAATCCGCGCGCCGGGCAAGTTCGCCGTCGTGCGTCACCAGCACCACGCCAGCACCGGATAACGCCCGGCGCAATTCGTCGACCAGCTCCCCTGCTTCGTCCTGGCCGAGGTGTGCGGTGGGCTCGTCAAGAAGTACGACGTCGGCCCCCGCCACGAGCGTCCGGGCCACCGACACCCGGGTCCGCTGTCCACCGGAGAGCCTGTGCCCGCCGGGCCCCACGCGCGTGTCCAGCCCCAGCGGCAGCTCCGCCAGCCAGGGTCCAAGGCCGACGGTTTCCAGGGCTGCCGCCAACTCCTCACCGGTGGGCGGTGTGGCCGCGGGGCGGGCCAGTGCGAGGTTGGCACGCAGGGTCGAGTTGAACAGGTAGGCATCCTGGGGGCACCAGGCGATGCTTGCCAAGGTGGCAGGCGAAGCCGGTTTGTCGTTCAGGTCGTAGCGGCCGGCTTCAGGCGTGAGGAAGCCGAGCAGCACGGCGAGCAGGGTCGACTTTCCTGAACCCGACGGACCGCTGACGCTCCACCACCGCCCCCGACTGACAAGGCCATTGAGGCCGGCGAAGACCGGTGCGGCGGCGTTGGGGTAGCGGGCGGCGATGCCATCGACGGCCAGCCGGTCCACCTTTTCAGCTTCGACGTTCTCTGCGGCGACGACGGTGGCCGGCGCATCGAGCAACGGCAGGGTCCTGTTCATGAGGGCTGCCAGTGCCGGCAGGGAGCTGACGGCTTCCATGTACATTCCGAGTGGTTCGGCCAGTGCCAGCATCAGCAGTGCGACGACGGCGGCGGCCCTCGGATCGACCCCGGCACCAATGGCCACGGCGGCCGTGGCCATAGCGGCGAACGAAGTCAGCAGGGCAACGAAACCCTGGCCCATGCCGTCAGTCCAGGCAATTCGACGCAGGGGCCTGGCAACTGCCTTGTCGGTCCGGCTGAACCGGGCGGCCTCAGATTCACCGACCCCATTGGCCGCCAACTGGCTTGCTGCGGCAAACAAGGTGGTGGTGCGCCCGGCGAGCCAGATCCGGTGGATGGCGGCAGCGGCCGAGGCACGCCGCTGGGCGGCCAGCACCAGGACCGGCAACACCAACAGTGCAACCGCCCCAAGGACCAGCACCACAACCACGGCCTCAGGGACCAGCAGGTGCACCGTCAGGAGGACCGCCCCATAGGAGATCAAGGCCGACGGGATGGGCACCACCACGCGGGGAACCGCGTCTCGCAGTTCATCGACATCGGCCACGAGCGTGCCGAGGGCACCTCCCGACCGGGTGAGCCGGCCCCAGTGGAGCACTGAGGAACCCAGCGAGTCCCAGAGCTTGAGCCGCAGCTCGGCGGCCCAGCGGAACACGGCGTCGTGGGTCAGCAGGCGTTCCGAGTAGCGCAGCACGGAGCGTCCAATGCCGAAGGCACGCACCCCCACAATCAGAGTCATCAGGTACAGGATGGGCGGCTGCGCGGCCGCCCACACAATCAGCCAGCCCGAGATGCCTGACAGGGCCGCTGCGCACAGGGTGGCCAGGGCAGACACCAGTATGCCGGCGGCGAAGCGGGGCGAGCCCAGTGGCAGCTGGCGCAGGTTGCGCCAACTGAAGCGGGCGGGCTCAACAACTTTGGCGAGGGCATCCACCGGCATGGAGTCAGGCGTGGAGTCAGGCCGGCCCCCAGTTGTCAGGCCGGCCGCAGTGGCACGAGCCTGCAGGGGGCCGTCGGTTGCGGCAAGAGCGCGTGGCATTGCAGCGGCCACGGCAACGTCGTCATCGCTGCCGGGACGGCCGGCGTCGCCCGCTCCGGGCACCGCCGGAGCCTGCCCTTCCAGGCCCGCAGCCAATTGCGTGTCGTGCGTCGCCACGACCACGGCCACGCTCCCCCGCAGCCCGGCGAGGGATGCCCGGACCGTCCGGGCCGATTCGGGGTCCAGGTGTGCAGTTGGTTCATCGAGCAGTGCAAGTTCCACGGCGGGGTCGACGGCGATGCGCGCCAGTGCGCGGGCCACTGCCACGCGGCGCAGCTCACCCGGGCTGCACTCCACCACCTTGCGCCGCGCCAGGTGCGCGCCGTTGACGGAGGCCAGCGCGGCGGCCACGGCATCCGCGCCAACGTGCAGTTCGGAGGGTCCGGACGCGTAGAGGGCGACCTCATCGGCCACCGACTCCTCCGTAAATAGGGGATGCTGTGAGACGAATACGACGCCCTGCGGATGGCGCACGGCCAGTTCGCCGTCCAGGACGGCGGCACCGGGCCCGGCAGCCGGGAGGGTGCCGGCCATGGCGGCCAGGATGGTTGACTTTCCGGTCCCGCTGGGTGTGTCCAGGACCAGTGCTGCTCCCGCCGCCAGGCTGGCCGTGAACCCGGCAACGGCCGGTTCGGTTCGCCCCGCATACCGGACACTGAAATTGCGGGCCACCATAATCGGCCCCGTCTCGGACAGTGCCAAGGCCCCCGGAGCCTGCACGGATGCCGGGGGCGCCTCGTTCGGTCCAGGCGCAACAGTCCCGGCCGGTACATCAGGACGGAGGGCCGCGGAGGAAGGCGTGCCGGGCTGGGAGGCGGCTCCGCCGTCGAGAATTTCCGTGGCGCGGCGCAGCGCCTCCACCCCGTCCTCGCTGCCGTGGTGGGCGGCACCCAGGTCGCGCAGCGGCTTGAAGCACTCCGGCGCCAGCATGAGCGCCAGCAGCCCCGCCTCAAGCGGCATGTCCCCGGCCACAAGGCGGACGCCGATGAACACGGCAACCACGGCCACGGAAATGGTGCTGATCAGTTCCAGCGCCATGGACGACAGGAACGCGGTGCGCAGGGTGGACATGGTGGTCTTGCGGTAGGCCTCACAAACGTCGGCCAGGGCGCGGCGCTGGGCGGAGGCACGGCGCAGTCCCACCAGGACCGGCAGCCCGCGGGCCAGCTCAAGCAGGTGGTTGGAGAGCCGGTCCAGCCCGTCGGCGGCCGCTGAAACCCGGTCCTGTGTGTGGTGGCCGATCAGGATCATGAACACGGGCACCAGTGGCACAGTCAGGGCCACAATGAAGGCGCTGACCCAGTCGGTGAGAAGGATCTGCAGGCCCAGCAGCAGCGGAAGCACGGCCGTGGCGACCAGTGCGGGCAGGTAGCTGGCAAAGTAGTTGTCCAGGCCGTCCAGGCCGCGGCTGGCCAGCATGGCTTCGGCGCCGACGGCACCGCCCTGCCCCGCATGGCGCCGGTCCAGGCGGTGCGCCACAAGCTTGGCACGCAGTTCCTCCTTCGCGCCGAGTGCGGCACGCCTGGCCAGCACCTGCTGGCCCCACACCGCGGCGGCCAGCAGCACCGAGCCCACACCCCCCTGCACCAGCAGCCTGGTGGCGTCCAGCGGGGACCCGGCGGCCCACTGGGCCAGGGCGTACGCCAAGGCGCCAAGGCCCAGGACCAGGCCCGCGGCCTTAAGGGCGGCGAGCCCGCCGAGTCCGGCCAGGGCCAACCTGGTGGAGTTTCCGGGAGGGAGTGTGGGCTTCAACTTAGTTTCCGTTTCCTGCCGCTGCCTGGATTTCTTTTCCCGCAGCATTTCCGACAGCGGGGTCAAAGTCGTGCGGTTCCGGCAGGTGCGCCGCGGAGATCCGCTTGCGGAAGACCCAGTACGTCCAGGCCTGGTAGGCCAGCACGAGCGGCACGCCCACAGCGGCCACGATCGACATCAGGCCCAGCGTGTAGCTGGAAGAGGACGCGTTTTCCACCGTCAGGTTCCACATCGGGTTCAGCGTCGAAGGCAGCACGACGGGGTAGACGGCACTGAAGATCGCGGCGGCTCCGGCCAGCAGGAACACGCCCATGGCCATAAAGCTCAGACCCTCGCGGTTGGCACGATTGGCAATCCAGGAGGCCACAGCGGCGGCCACCGCCACGGCGATCAGGAGCCAGCTGAACCATTTGCCGTTCTCAAGGGCCACCGCAATGGCCCACACGGCCATGGGCACCAGCCCCAGTGGCATCCACCGTCCCACGAGGCGGCGGGCGCGGTGGCGGATTTCGCCGTCGGTCTTCAGGGCCACAAAAGCGGAGGCATGAATGACGGCAAAGCCCACCACGGCCAGGCCGCCGAGGACCGCGTACCAGCTGAACCACGCGAAGGGTCCACCCACGCGGTCGCCGTTGGCGTTCAGCGGCAGGCCGGTGGTTGTCAGGGCGAGCATGGAGCCGATGCCGAAGGCTGCCACGAACGAGCCAAGGGCGATGGCCCAGTCCCAAACGGTCCGCCAGCGGTCGGCGTGAACCTTGCCGCGGTATTCAAACGCCACTGCCCGGAAGATCAAGCCCAGCAGCACCAGAACCAGCGGGATGTAGAGTGCCGAGAACAAGGAGGCGTACCAGAACGGGAACGCCGCGAAGGTGGCGCCGCCGGCGGTCAGCAGCCACACCTCGTTGCCATCCCAGACGGGCCCCACGGTGTTGAGCAGGACGCGGCGTTCCTTCTCGCCGCGGGCGAAGGCCTTCATGAGCATGCCGACACCGAGGTCGAAACCCTCCAGGAACAGGTAGCCGATCCACAGCACGGCAATCAGTATGAACCACAAAGTGGGGAGGAAATCCATCAATAATCCTTAGAAATCAGGGGCTGCGGGAGGCGGGCAGCGTCCGTGGCGGGCAGGCCGACAGGGCGCCGGAGGTGCGCGGAATCAGTACGCAAACGCAAGTACATCGTCGTCTGCCTCCCCGCCCGGGCCGTTTCCGGCGTCGTCCTCCCTTTTCGTCTGGTCCAGCTCAGGCATGGCCGAGACCACACCGCCGCGGATGTATTTGGTCAGCAGCACCACCTCCACCACCAGCAGCACGGCGTACACGGTGGTCAGCGCGACGAGGGAGAAGACGACCTCCCCTGCCGAGACGCCACGGGAGACGGCCGAGGCGGTGAACATGAAGACCTGGTCGACGCCGCTCATGGCCGGGTTGGGTGCCACGACGAAGGGCTGGCGGCCCATCTCGGTGAAGATCCAGCCGGCGGAGTTCGCGCCGAAAGGGGCCAGGATGCCGATCAGGGCCAGGCGCATCAGGCCCTTGGACCGTGGGACGGTGCCCTTGCGGGTCAGCCACAGGGCGACGGCGGCGGCTGCGGCGGCGAGCCCGCCGAAGCCGATCATCATGCGGAAGCCCCAGTAGGTGACGGGCATGATCGGGACGTAGTTGATCTCCGTGCCGGCGAGCGTGCCGTACTTGGGGTCATCCGGGTAGTGGGTGCCGAAGCGTTCCTGGTACTCGGGGACGAGGGTGTTCACGCCCTTGATGTCGGTGGTGAAGTCGTTGTGGGCCAGGAAGGAGAGCAGGCCGGGGACCTCCATGACGGCAACGACGTCGGAGCAGTCGCGGCTGCTCACGTTGCCGATGGAGAGGATGGAAAAGCCGGTTCCGTCGTGGCAGGCGGCCTCGGCGGCGGCCATCTTCATGGGCTGCTGTTCAAACATCAGCTTGCCGGAGAGGTCCCCCGAGATGGCGGATCCGGCAAAGGCGATCATGGCCACCACGGCACCGAAGCGCAGTGACTTGATCCAGACGGAGTGGTCCTTCTTGTCACGGCCGGGAATGGTGGCTGATTCGCCCACGATGACGCGGCCGTCGGCGCCCACGGTGTCGATGCCGTCCTTGCGGCGGCGCCACAGGTGGTACCAGGAGATGCCCAGCAGGAAACCGCCGGCCACGGCCAGGGCACCCGTGATGGTGTGGAAGAACGCCACCAGGGCGGTGTTGTTGGTGAAGACGGCCCAGGCGTCAACCATGACAGGACGTCCGTCGAGCATTTCCACGCCCACGGGGTGCTGCATCCACGAGTTGGCCACGAGGATGAAGTAGGCAGAGACGATGGACCCGGCCACGGCGATCCACAGGCAGGCCAGGTGGACCTTGGCCGGCAGCTTCTTCCATCCGAATATCCACAGCCCCAGGAACGTGGACTCCACGAAGAACGCCAGCAGCGCCTCCATGGCCAGCGGCGCGCCGAACACGTCCCCCACGAAGCGGCTGTATTCGCTCCACGCCATGCCGAACTGGAATTCCTGCACGATGCCCGTGGCCACACCCATGATGAAGTTGATCAGGAAAAGCTTGCCCCAAAACTTCGTCATGCGCAGGTAGGCCTCGTTGCCGGTCTTGTGCCAGCGCGTCTGCAGGATGGCCACCAAGGCGCCAAGTCCGATGGTCAGCGGCACCATCAGGAAGTGGTAAACCGTCACTATTCCAAACTGCCATCTGGCAATTTCCAGAGCTTCCACCAGCTACCCCTCATCCATGAATTAACCCGGCTCCAGTTTTCTTCTACGAACTGTAGAACAGTCTAGTTCTACCCCGTGTAGAACATTGCTGTCAAAAGCTGTATATTTAGGGAAGTGCGCATGTGTGGCGTACTGTTCTGTATTTTGATGACCGCAGTGAAGTAGAGGATTTTTTGATGGCAACGCTTGGCGATTTGGAAAGAGCTGTCATGGACCTGCTGTGGGAGCATCAGGAGGCCATTACGGCCAACAACCTGCGGGACCTGCTCTCGCAGCGTGCGTCGATTGACAACGCAGAGGCACGCCCGCTGGCGGTCACCACCGTCCTGACGGTGCTGTCCCGGCTGGAAAAGAAGGGCCTGGTGGAGCGTGAGCGCTCCTCGCGCCCGCACCGCTACCGCGCGGTGACCAGCCGCGAGGAGCACACGGCTGAACTCATGATGGAAGTGCTGGGCTCCGCACCCGACCGCGAGGCTGTGCTGGCCCGCTTTATTGGCACGGTGAGTGCCGGCGAGGCCCAGACCCTGCGCAAGCTGCTGGGCCACTCCTGACGGAATGCCGCCCAGCCCCGACCGGAAGCAGTCAGGACGCCAGAAAAGGATGCGCCGGGAACCTTGCACCCTCCCCAGGCCGGCTCGCCGACGCGACCAGGCGGTCGCTGAGCGAACCGGCGAGGAACCATCTGCCAGCGGGAAGCGGTAAGTTGTAAACCATGTTTTGGACCTCCTGGTTCCTCGCTGCCCTGGCCGTAATCCTGGCCTGGCCGGTGCCTGTTTTCCTCTCCCGTGCCGCCTGGCCTGCACGGGCGCCTTTTGCTGCCATGGTGCTGTGGCAGTCCATTGCCCTCGCCGGTGGCCTGTCCATGATCGGGGCCATGCTCTGCTGGGGGCTGGTACCCCTCGGCGAAACCCTGCCCAGCGGCCTGCACGGGCTCCTGGGCATCGTCCTCGGCAGCGAATCCCTCGATGCCCTGGGAATCCTGCACGCCTTTGCCCTTAGCGCCGCCGCCCTGCTGACGGCCCACCTCGTCTTCACCCTCTGGCTGACCTATTTCCGCATCAACCGCCAGCGCCGCAAGCACCGCGACCTGCTGCACCTGCTCAGCTCCCCCTCGCACGACCGGCCGGGAACATTGGTGCTAAACCACCAGGCGCCTGTTGCCTACTGCCTGCCCGGCGGTTCGCGCTCCGTCACCGTGCTGTCGGATGGCCTGCTGGAACTGCTGTCACCGGACGAGCTCCGCGCGGTCCTGCTGCACGAGCAGACCCACCTCGCCCAGCGCCACCACCTGCTGCTGTGGGCGTTCGCCGCCTGGCGCTCGGCACTGCCGTGGCTGCCCACATCAAAGCTGGCCCAGGAGTCCGTCTCGTCCCTGATTGAAATAATGGCCGACGACGTTGCCTTGCGTTCGGTGGACAAGCCCACCCTGGTCACCGCCATCGCCTTGGTCGCCAGCGGCTCGGACCAGCTGCCGGCCGATGCCATCATTGCCGGGCAGGCGGCCCAGATCGACACCCCGACCACCACGTCGGCCCGTCTCAGCAAACTGCTGGGAACAGCCCCGGCACTCTCGCTGTTTGCCAAACTCTGCGTGGTTGCCGCGGCACTTTTGCTGCTGGCTGTGCCCACGGCGTTGCTGGTCGTCCCGGGCATCCTCCCCTGACCTCCGGCTGAGCCGTGGTACCCAGTGCTAGGCGTCGATGCGGTCCTGGTCCAGGTTTTCGCTGCCGGCCACGATGAATTCCTTGCGCGGCGCCACGTCGGAGCCCATGAGCAGCTCAAAGGTGTGCTCGGCGCGGTCGGCGTCGGCGCTGGTCACCCGGCGCAGGGTGCGGTGGCGCGGGTCCATGGTGGTTTCCGCCAGCTGGTCCGCGTCCATCTCGCCCAGGCCCTTGTACCGCTGGATGGGCGTCTTGTGCTTCTTGCCCTGCTTCTCCAGCTTGGCCAGGAGCGTGTGCAGCTCCTTCTCCGAGTAGGTGTACACCATCTCGTTGGGCTTGGAGCCGGAGTGGATGATCTCCACCCGGTGCAGCGGAGGAACGGCGGCATAGACGTTGCCGGCGTCGATCATGGGGCGCATGTAGCGGAAGAACAGGGTCAGCAGCAGGGTGCGGATGTGGGCGCCGTCCACGTCGGCGTCGGTCATGAGGATGACCTTGCCGTAGCGGGCGGATTCCAAGTCAAAGCTGCGTCCCGAACCGGCACCCACCACCTGGATGAGTGCGGCACATTCGGCGTTGGCCAGCATGTCCCCCACCGAGGCCTTTTGCACGTTGAGGATCTTGCCGCGGATGGGCAGCAGCGCCTGGAAGTCGGAGGACCGCGCCATCTTGGCCGTGCCGAGGGCGCTGTCGCCCTCCACGATGAAAAGCTCGCTCTTGGCAACATCGTTGCTGCGGCAGTCAGCCAGCTTGGTGGGCAGCGAAGAGCTCTCCAAGGCGTTCTTGCGCCGCTGTGTCTCCTTGTGGACCCGGGCGGAGATGCGCGATTTCATCTCCGAGACAACCTTCTCCAGCAACTGCGCCGACTGCGCCTTCTCGTTGCGCTGCGTGGATTCCAGCTTCGCCTTGAGTTCCTTCTCCACCACCTTGGCCACAATGCCCTTGACAGCCGGGGTCCCCAGGATCTCCTTGGTCTGGCCCTCAAACTGCGGTTCGGCCAGACGGACGGTCAGCACGGCGGTCAGCCCGGCCATGACGTCGTCCTTCTCGATCTTGTCGGTGCCGGCCTTGAGCTTGCGCGCATTGGCCTCGATCACCTTGCGGAAGGTCTTCAGCAGCGCCTGCTCAAAACCTTCCTGGTGCCGGCCGCCCTTGGGCGTGGCAATGATGTTCACGAAGCTGCGCATGGTGGTGTCGTAACCCACGCCCCAGCGCAGCGCAATGTCCACCTCGCAGTCGCGTTCGACCGCGGTGCTCTCCAGGTGGCCTTCCTTGTTGAGCACGGGCACCGTCTCGGTGAATGTGCTGTGGCCCTGCAGCCGCCAAATGTCCGTCACCGCTCCCCCGACGGAGAGGAAGTCGACAAACTCGGACAGGCCGCCGTCGTGGTGGAACACCTCCTCGTGGGTGGCGAATTCGCCGGGCGTGCCGGACAGGCGGCGCTCATCCACCACCCGGATCTTTAGCCCGGGCACCAGGAAGGAGGTCTGTCGGGCGCGGCCCACGAGTTCGTCGTAGGAGAACTTGGCATCGGAGGTGAAAATCTGCCGGTCAGCCCAGTAGCGGATGCGGGTGCCCGTGACCCCGCGCTTGGTGGTGCCCACAATGTCCAGGCTGGAGGCGTTGGTAAATGGTTCGAAGCCGACATCCGGGCTGAGCGTCTTGCCCGTGTCCTTGAAATGGCCGGGCTCGCCGCGGCGGAAACTCATCTGGTAGGTCTTGCCGCCCCGGTCCACCTGGGCGTCCATGCGGGCGGAGAGTGCGTTCACCACGGAGGCACCCACGCCGTGCAGGCCGCCGGAAGCCGCATACGAGCTGCCACCGAACTTGCCGCCGGCGTGCAGCTTGGTCAGCACCACTTCCAGTCCGGTGAGCCCCGTCTTGGGTTCCACATCAACCGGAATTCCGCGGCCGTCGTCGTGCACTTCAACGGAGTTGTCCTTGTGCAGGATGACGCTGATGTTCTGCCCAAACCCGGCCAGGGCCTCATCCACTGAGTTGTCAATGATTTCCCAAAGGCAGTGCATAAGTCCGCGGGAGTCGGTCGAGCCAATGTACATGCCGGGCCGCTTCCGGACGGCCTCCAAACCCTCCAGCACAGAGAGATGGCGTGCACTGTAATTGGAACTCTCGCGTGCCACGGTGGACATGCTCCTTTGCGGGGGTGGGCAGACAGGTCACTGGCTAGTTTAACGGCTTTGCGGACAAAAGTCGGCAACGCGCCTGCGCCGTGACGCGCGCCACCGGCCAGATACGCGGTTAGCGAAAGTTGCCCGCGCCGTGGAAGCCCGGGCCGTTCGGGGTGGTTGTATAAAGTACAGGAACTAACGAAGGAGGCCATCATGACCACCACAGCCATCAGCAGCCCCCAGCTGACCACCCTTGATCGCTGCGACCGTTGCGGCGCGCAGGCATATGTGCGGGTAGTTTTGGAGTCCTCCGGCGGCGAGCTGCGCTTCTGCGGCCACCACGCCCGCGCGGTCGAGTCCACCTTGCGCCCCCTGGCGTCGGACTGGCTCGACGAGACCGGCCGCCTGCACGAGAAGGCCCCCGTCTCAGTCGACTAGGCCGTCCGCGGCATTCACACATGGCGGCGGGGCCCCGGACATTTCCGGGGTCCCGCCTTTTTTGTGCCCATTTTCCGGTACGACGGCAGAGGCCGCCTTGCCGGCTAAGGCACCTTAGGAGTACCTGGGCCACTGCGCCGGGCCAAAGATAAGGCATCGTCCCCATGTAGTCCGGGGGCTGCTTCGGAAGAATTGAGACATCGAAAAGCTTCGGGATCGGCAGGATCCCCAGATGCAGGGAGCACGACAATGTCTGACTTCATGGCCCTCATGACTCAACAACAGACCGAACGGGAGCTCGCAGTGAACCTAGAACGCCGCCGCCTGCAGCACGAAGCAGCCGCTGCGTCGAAGGCGCGGCGCGCCGCAGGGAAGGCTGCCGGCCGCCATGAGCCGGCGTTGGGCAACCGCGGAGGGCGTGCGCGTGGATGGTGGCACCAGCTGTGGGCCAGGGAGTCCCGTACAGCTGAACCAGCGGGCGGCGGCTTTCATGCCCGCTAGCCCGGCACAGGCGGGTTCCTTGGCCGTCGGCCCGGCCGAGACTCATGCCACGGACTTCGGTACGTGGCAGGATTGGAAGATGAACCAACCCCCGGCCAGCCTGGCCATGATCGGGAGGGACGCCGAGATGGCGGCCCTCATGGACTCGTTCGCGGACGCGCGGCTCAGCAAGCCCCAAGCTGTTGTCATTGGCGGCGAGGCAGGCCTGGGCAAGACCCGTCTGCTGCGGGAGTTTCTTGGGGCCGTCTCCCGCGAAGCCCTTGTCATCTCCGGCCAGTGCGTCGACCTTGGCAGCCTGGCCACACCGTATGCGCCCCTGACAGGGGTGCTTCGTTCATTGGCGGCGCAGCTGGGGCTCGACGCGGTGCTGGACTTTGCCGGCCCCGGGCGCGACGCCCTGGCCCTGCTCCTGCCTGAAGCTGGTGCGGACCCGGCAGGTTCTCCCACCGCAAACCGCGTGCTTGAGGCGGTCAGCACCGTGCTCGAGCGGGCCAGCGCAAGCCAGCCCACCGTCGTCGTCATTGAAGACCTCCACTGGGCCGATGACGCGACACTGGCCGTGCTGCGGTTCATCCTGAGGGCCTTCAACGGCGGACAGTTTCTGCTGGTCATGAGCTACCGAAGTGACGAGATAAGCCGGGGGCATCCGCTGCGGGAATTTCTGGCGGAGGCCGAGCGGGGCCGCTTTGCAAAAGTCATCCGTCTGGGCCGGCTCGACAAGGACCAGGTGCGCCAACAGGTGGAGGCCATCACGAGCAGGGACGCCGGCTATGAGCTGGTGGAGAATATTTTTTCCCGCAGCGAGGGCATTCCATTCTTCGTGGAGGAGCTGCTGGGGATCGACGATTGCGATGCCAGTGCAGAGCTGCCCGACACCCTGACCGAGCTGTTGCTGGCCCGGTATGAGCGCATGGCCGACGGAGTGCAGTATTTTCTGCGAGTCTTGGCCGCCGGCGGCGTCTGTGTGCCTCATGCCCAGGCTTTGGCCGCCTACGACAGGAATGTACAGGAATTTGAGGAGTCGGCCCGTGCAGCTCAGAGAGCCAACCTCCTTGGCCTCGACGGCGGCTCATACACGTTCCGCCATGCCCTGGTCCGTGAGGCCATCCACGCCGACCTGCTGCCGGGAGAACGCACACGCTTCCACACCCGCTACGCCCAAGCCTTGGAGGCGGCCGGGGCCGGAGGCCTGGACTCCGTGGAAATTGCGTACCACTGGCATGCCGCCAACGCCCAGGAAAAGACCTTTCGGGCCTCCATTGCTGCGGTCGCGGAAGCGGAACGCAGCTACGCCTACTCCACGGCGGCCCGCATGGGCGAACGTGCACTGGAGCTCTGGGACAGCGTGCCCGGTGCCCAGTCCGTGGCCGGCATGCCGCGGCATGCCCTGATGGCACGCACAGCGTCGGCCCACAACCAAGCCGGCAACGGGGAACGCTCACTGGCCATGATTCGGATGGCTTCGGCAGAACCGGACGTTGACGGCGCCAGCCTGGCGCGGCTGCTGGCCGACCAGGCCCGCTACCTTGGGTTCAACGCCCAGCTTGGCTCGGCCGGCCTGCTGCTCCGGGCCCTGGACTTGGTGCCGAGGGGCAGCGAGGACAGCTTGCGGGCAACGCTGCTCAACCACCTTGCTGCACGCTGCATGTTGGAGGCCAGGCTGGAAGAAGCCATCCAGGTTTCCAGCGAGGCGCTGGAACTATCCGCCGAAGAAGGAGACCGCCAGCAGCAGTCGATTGCCGCCAACCTGCGCGGCAGCTCCCGCGCCATGGCCGGCGACGTTGAAGGCTGGCGGGAAGACCTCGCCCTTGCCCGGGAACTGGCGGAGGGCAACAGCGATGCCCTGCTTCGCTACCGCATCAACTACTCGGATGCACTGAACCAACTCGGTTTGTACGATGAATCGATCAGTGTCGCCGAGGAGGGAATCCGGCAGGCCAGGGCGCTGGGCGTGGAGCGCACCACCGGGGCCATCCTGTCGTCCAATGCAGTTGAACCGCTCTTTGCCCGCGGCGACTGGGACGGTGCCAACGAGATCCTGGAACGCAACCTGAAACTGTCGCCGCCCAGTTCCTTCCGCGCCTACCTGCTTCGCTCTAAAATCTGGTCCACGCTGTGGAGTGGCGACACCGAAGCGGCCGGTTCCCTGTTCCGGCAGTGGCAGCCATTGCTGCGGGAGTTGGCGCGGGTGGAGATGCAGTCGCGCACTCCCCTCGCCATGATGGTGGCGGAGCTCGCCTGGCGGAACGGCCAGCTGGACTTGGCGTGGCAGGAGGCATCGTTCGTTCTAAGTGCTGATTTCCGGCGGCTGCCGGGTTACGACCTGCCGCTGCTGGCTGTGGCGGCACGGGTCCTCGCTGCCTTGAGAGCCGCGGGCACCGCCCCGGACGCCAGTGCCGAAGCCCGGCTGCGCGCCGTCTTGGACGCCGATTCACCATGGCCCACCCATGGCGCATGGGCGGGACTCTTTGAGGCGGAACTTGGCGGTGCCGACGGCTCCGGCAGCGACCCGGCGACCTGGCGCGCGGCCGCCGAAACCTCCCCGGCCCTGCCGGCCCACCTGCGCTCCTACATTTCACTGCGCCTGGGGCAGGCGGAATTCGGTGCCGGCAACAGGAAGGCTGCCACGGCATGCTTGCAGGCGGCCATTATGGAAGCCGGGCGGCTCGGCGCAGGCATGGTGCCGGACATGGCGCGGGAGTTTGCTGTCCGCAGCGGACTGAACCTGGACGGACCAAGCCCGCGCCCCAACAGCGACGAACTGACGGCGCGGGAGGCACAGGTGCTGGAGCTTGTGGCGGAGGGCCTGAGCAACAAAGACATTGGCGCCCGGCTGTTCATCAGCCCCAAGACCGCCAGCGTCCACGTATCCGCCATCATGCGAAAATTGAATGCCGGCAGCCGCACAGAAGCAGCCGGTCGGATCCGCACCGCCCCTAAACAAAACTAACCCGCAGCGGACCCCCGGATGCAGGCCAAGTGGCCGGCATCCAGGGGTCCGCTGCGGGTTCAAACCTGGCAGGCGAGGGTGGGCCCACAGCTCCGAGGGGCCCCAATGTGGCTCGCTAGCGAGCCACATTGGGGAGGAGCTGGGGACTAGTCCAGGTAGTCCCGAAGCACCTGTGAACGGGACGGGTGGCGCAGCTTGGACATCGTCTTCGATTCGATCTGGCGGATGCGCTCGCGCGTCACTCCGTAGACCTTTCCGATTTCGTCTAAAGTCTTCGGCTGGCCGTCGGTCAGGCCGAAGCGCATGGCAACAACGCCTGCTTCGCGCTCGGACAGTGTGTCCAGCACGGAGTGCAGCTGTTCCTGCAGCAGTGTGAAGGAGACCGCGTCGGCCGGCACAACAGCCTCGGAGTCCTCAATCAGGTCACCGAATTCGGAGTCGCCATCCTCGCCCAAGGGCGTGTGCAGCGAAATGGGCTCGCGGCCGTACTTCTGGACCTCGACAACCTTTTCCGGGGTCATGTCCAGTTCCTTGGCCAATTCCTCGGGGGTTGGTTCGCGGCCCAGGTCCTGAAGCATCTGGCGCTGCACACGGGCAAGCTTGTTGATGACTTCCACCATGTGCACGGGGATGCGGATGGTGCGGGCCTGGTCGGCCATGGCGCGGGTGATGGCCTGGCGGATCCACCAGGTGGCGTAGGTGGAGAACTTGAAGCCCTTGGTGTAGTCGAACTTCTCGACGGCACGGATCAGGCCCAAGTTGCCTTCCTGGATCAGGTCAAGGAACAGCATGCCGCGGCCGGTGTAGCGCTTGGCCAGGGATACGACGAGACGCAGGTTGGCCTCGAGCAGGTGGTTCTTGGCACGCTTGCCGTCATGGACGATGCGCTCAAGGTCACGCTTGAGCTGCGGATCCATCTTGGAGGTGTCCTCCGACAGCTTCTCGGTGGCGTACAGGCCCGCTTCAATGCGCAGTGCCAGGTCGACTTCCTGCTCGGCATTGAGCAGCGCCACCTTGCCAATCTGCTTCAGGTAATCCTTGACGGGGTCGGCGGTGGCGCCTGCGGACATGACCTGCTGCACAGGTGCGTCATCGTCGTCGGAGTCAGAGTAGACAAAGCCGGTTCCGGTGGCAACCGGGCGCTCCTTCGACGTCTCATCCTGGTCGTCGTCCTCGCCGGCGGAATCGGCAGAAGTGTCTTCTTCCTCTTCCTTGGGTGCAGCCTTTCCGCGGCGGGCGGGGGCGGCCTTCTTGGCGGCGGGAGCATCAGCGGCTTCTCCGGCGGTGGCCTTCGCAGCCTTGTTGGCGGCGATGGTGGCAGCACGCTTCTGTGCTGGTGTCAGCGGTGCGTCGACTGACGATGCTGGGTCCTCGATCTCCTTGGTTTTGGAGACTTTGCTCTTGGCAGTAGCAGACACAGAAAACCTTTCTTACGGCGGTCTGTGGAGTTACCTTCGGGCAACACCACTATGACCCTGTCAAGTCCGTGATGCTTGGCGCAGCACATTCGCTTGGAGGGTCACAGGGTATAACTCCCGGCACGGCTGCGTTGTTCCCGCAACTGTGGAAGAAAAATCTTCCGGTCCTTTGTCCAACTCATGAAACTGCATCAACACGGACCCAACCGGGTCTTGTGTACCAGTGTCTCACGATTTGTCCCGTGCCTGCTGCACTTCAGGCCGCCCGATCCATGGTGCCGGGTTCCTCATCCCGGTGTCCGTGCCACGCCGTGGCTGGGTTCTTGGCGCAGGCTGCGACGTATCCCACAGCCAGCAGCCGGTCCAGCAGCTGCGCGAGGCGGTATCCCGGCTGGATTTCGTCGCAGAAGTGGAAGTAGTGTCCGGCCCATGTCCCCCTGCCCCGGCACCATTCGATCCAGCCGAGGAGGCACAGCACAGGTGCCTTGTCCGCCGAATCGGTGGCTGTGGCCAGGAACTGCAGAAGTTGGTCCGCCTTGAACAGCCTGTTCCAGTCCGGCCCCAAGGGCCGGCTGCGGCCCTCGTCCGACACCTCACCGATGACGATGTTGCCAAAGTCGGCGGCCGCCCTGGTGACAGCTTCCTCGCTGACATCCTCGATGGTGGCGTCCCAGCCTTCTGCCTGGTTTCCGCCGTACCAGTTGACAGGAGCTTGCATGGGCGCATCGTCAGGCTTCAGGGTGCCCGTGGCGGCGGCCCCGGCCAGTGCCGCATTGGGCCCGGTGGCCATCGAGACGATGACGGCGTCCCGCACGGTCACGGCACCGAGGCTGGCCAACAGGAAAGCCGACATCGAGGCGTCAGGTTTTTTGGGCCACTGGTAGAGCGCCATTTCCCAGGCCCCGAGTGTCACGGCCATTTGCCGGGCGCCGGCACCGCAGCTCTGGAGTGTGTCCCTGAACGGCTCCCCTGCTTCAGCAACCTTGACGGCAAAGGCCTCATCCGTCACAGTTATCAGCCCCTGGATCTGCTGTCGGGGGCTGTCCCCCACCATGCTCCCCCGGTAGATGAATTCCGTATTGACAAAGCTTTCCCTGATGGACGCGTTGTCCTTGCCCGGCCAGGGGCAGCAGCGTTCATTGGTGCACTCAAGGCTCCGCCAGAAATTGGGTCCCACATACCATGCGTCCCGTACCGGAATCCGCAACTGCTCAAAGGCCTTGCAAAGTTCTGCATAGATGCCCTCCTGGGGCAGGTCCCTGGGCGCGTACCAATCTTCGTCCCCAAAAATGGCGATGAGACATCCGTCGGCTTCGCCGTCGCTGGCCAGCTGCGAGGCGGCAACTTGCGCAAATCCCGCGGAATCGTTCATGCCTTCCGGCGGCAAGTCCATGCGCAGGGTGGCCCTGAGCCGCTTGCCGTTCATGCCGATGCACACGATGCTGCGCTCCGGCCAGTACCCCATGATGTGGGGGATGAATGCCAGGAGGTCCTCACCGGCACTGACTCTGATCTTGTCTATTTGCTTTCCCATGGTTCAAGCGTGCCGGGCCTCCCGGCCGGGCAACAGGCCTGCCCGCCCGAACCGGCAAATCTGTGGATAACAGGCCCCTGCATCCGCATGATTGCGCCTTCTCGCCCTTTCCAAACGCCCCTGTGGACAATAGTGGGGGTTGCTTCCGCCCGGCGGCTGCCGGAAAAAGTCGCAACGTCGTGGCGCCTGCACGTTGCTTGGCCGGTCAGTTCTTGCGGTCTTGCCGCTCCTGGCGCTGCTCGGCACGGAACTGGCGCCGCCGACGGCCGTTGTCGGCCAGCACGTCCCGCAGCGGCGGTACCGGCTCGCCGCGTTCGGCCATGGTCCGGCGCACCTTGCTCCGGGTGGCCCCCACGGCCCAAATCCCAATCCCCAGCACAATGAACTGGAAGGAGAACGCCACCCGGAAGGCGTCGAGCGAGTACAGCCCGCCGCCGAAGACGCCCGCGGCGTTGAGCAGGTCCAGGATCAGCCCGATCATGTACATCGTGACGAGCGCGGCAACGAAGCCGCCCACATTCACAATGCCCGTGGCTGTGCCAATCCGGTGCGAAGGGTTGAAGGTGCGGGCAAAGTCAAAGGCGATCATGGACGCCGGCCCCCCAATGGCCAGGACCAGCACCAGAAGGACCAACAGCCACAACGGCGACGGTCCCGACGGCAGCAGGACGGCGAGCCATACGGCCGTGATGGCAATGGTCACGGCCAGCACCATGGTGGAACGGCGCAGGGGATGGCGGCCCACCCAGCTGCCCAGGAAGGGTCCGCAAATGATGCCCACGACGACGAACAGGCTCAGCAGCACGCTCGCGGTGGCCGGCTCGAGTCCCTCGCCGGAGACCAGGAACGGGTAGCCCCATGTCAGGACAAAAACGGTGCCTGAGAACTGCGTGGCAAAGTGGCTCCAAAGTCCCAGCCGCGTCCCCGGTTGGCGCCACGCCGTGCCGAGGTCCACGCCCGCCTCCCGGATGCTTGTCTTGGACGTGGCGGCAGGGGCGCCTGCCGGGGCATTGCGCAGCAGCCCGGCTGCCAGCACGCAGGCGAGCAGGCCCAGCGCGGCAAGCCCCACGAAGGCCTGGCTCCAGCCGGCGTGGTGCAAGACAAAGGCAAACGGCACGATGCTGATGAGCTGGCCGATCTGTCCCAGCTGCCCCGTCAACTGGGTCAGGACGGGGACGCGGCGGGTGGGAAACCACAACGGGATGAGCCGGATGACGGCGATAAACGTCATGGCGTCGCCGGCGCCGACAAAGATTCTGCCAACAACGCCGGCGGGGACGGACTCGGCCGCGGCCAGCTGCAACTGTCCCACCGCCATGAGGCCGGCACCCGTGGCTATCATGATGCGCGGGCCAAAACGGTCCACCATGACGCCCACGGGAATCTGCAAGACGGCATAGACAACGAGCTGAATGACGGTAAACGCCGACAGTGCCGAGGCCGTGGCGTCAAAGCGGTCGGTAGCCGCGAGCCCGGCCACGCCGAAGGACGTGCGCTGGGTGATGGCCACCAGGTAGGCGAAGACGCCGACTCCCCACACCAGCCAGGCTCGTGAGCTGTTCACGGCGGCTGCAGCCGGGCCGAGGCCGCCCCGGCTGCGGCCGCCCGGTTCAGGAACCGGTTCCGCCCTGCGAGCCGGCATCCCGGCTCGCCAGGTAGGCCTCGACGGCGGCACCCAGTTCATCGGCGCCGGGGAGTTCATCGTTGTCTCCGGCCAGCAGCGACCGGCGGGCCACGCCGTCGGATTGCTCGTCGTACTGCTTCTCAAGGTTCGTGACCACGTTGGCAACCTCAGCGGAGCCCTCGACTTGTTCGGTGATCTGGCGTTCCACGGCCCGGCCGGCCTCGCGCAGGCGTTCGCTGGGAAGCATGAGCGAGGCGGCGGCACCCAGGAATTCAAGGCCGGCGACGGCGGCGGGAGGGTATTCGGCGTCGGAAAGGTAGTGCGGGACGTGGATGGCATAGCCAACGACATTGCGGTCAGCCTGGGCCAGCTTCAGCTCCAGGACGTGCCCGATGGCTGCCGGAATGTCCAGGGTGGCCTTCCAGGCGGAAATTCCCTCGATGAGGTCGGGCCGGTTGCCGTGGACGGTGGCACCAATGGGGCGTGTGTGCGGCACGGCCATGGGGACCGAATGGACCCAGGCCACCAGATTCAGGTCAAAACGCTCAACAAGGCCCAGGACGGCGCGGGAGAAACGTTCCCACTGCAGGTCCGGCTCGCTGCCGGTCAGGAAAAGAAACGGCGTGCCGAGGGCGTCGGCCATCTTGTACAGCACCAGCGACGGTGCTCGGTAGTCGCTCAGGTGGTCTTCCGTAAACGTGATCCGGGGCCGCCGCGAACGGTAGTCGATGAGCTGGTCAATGTCGAAGACGGCCAGCGGCTCAGCGGGCAGTTGTTCCTTCAATTCGCCCGAAATCTGGGAAACCACGTGGCCGGCGTCGGAAAACCCGGTGAAGGACATGAGCAGGTTGGCACCGCGAAGTTCCTCGTCGGCCGCCAACTCTTCATTGACAACGTAGAGGGATTCCGGGTCTTGGAAAGGGGTGTACTCAGAAATGTTCATGATCTTCCTCGGCAGCTTGCAAACTCTGAACAGCACAACACCGCACGCAGCCCAATCATTCCGCGCGCGCCCCGGACCCTGGCGGGGCGGGGCATGCGGGCCGGGTGCGGCGCCGCTGGCAGCCTAGGCCTTGACGTTGACCTGCACAAACGGGGGCTTGACCACGGTGACGCCGAGCCGGCGGCCGCGGATGTCCAGGGCCAGTGCATCGCCGAGCTGGACCGACGGGCCCACGAGGGCCAGTGCGACGCCGTTGCCCAGGGTCGGGGAGAAGGTGCCGGAGGTGGTGCGGCCCACCACCGAGCCGTCGGCATCCAGCACGTCGACGTCGGCACGCGGCACGCCGCGGTCGGTGGCAAGCAGCCCCACCGACTTGCGGGGTGCACCGTCGGCCTTCTGCCGGGTGAGCGCCTCCTTGCCCCAGAAGGCGTCCTTCTTCCAGCCCACGGCCCAGCCCACGCCGGCCTCGACGGCGGTGATCTCCGTGGAGAGTTCGTGGCCGTGCAGGGCGTATCCCATTTCGGTGCGCAGGGTGTCGCGGGCGCCGAGTCCGGCGGGGCGGCCCCCCGCCTGCTCCACGGCTTCGGCCAGGGCTGCCCATACGACGGCGGCGTCGGCCCAGGCAGGGACCACCTCATAGCCGAGTTCGCCGGTGTAGCCGGTGCGGCAGACGGTCAGGGCGATGTCCTGCCCGTCGATGGTGACGGTGGCGTCCACGAAGGACATGTACTCGGCGGGCTGCGGCAGGCCCACGGCGGCCATGACGGCGTTGGACTGCGGGCCCTGAACGGCGAACACGCCGAACTTGCGGTGCAGGTTCTCAATCTCCAGTTCGGCACCCGCGGACGCGCGTGCGGCCTCGAGTGCGGCAACGACTGCGGTGGTGTTGGCGGCGTTGGGGATGAGGAACAGGTCCTCATCCGAGCGCAGGTAGGCGATGAGGTCGTCGGTGACCGTGCCTTCCTCCGTCAAGGCGAGCGTGTACTGGGCGCTGCCGGGGGCAATGCGGCCAAGATCGTTGGAGAGGCAGCTGTTGGCGAACGCGACGGCGCCGGTGCCGCGGATTTCAGCCTTGCCCAGGTGCGAGACGTCGAACAGGCCGACTGCCGTGCGAACGGCCGTGTGCTCGGCAACCACGCCGCCGCCGTCGTACTGCAGGGGCATCAGCCAGCCGCCGAATTCAGCCATCTTGGCACCGTGGTCAACATGCCACTGGTGCAGAGGTCCTTGCAGAAGTTCTGGGCTATTTTCACTCATGGCTCATACGGTACCGCAGGCGGGGCGCCGGGTTCATCCTGTCGGTGGGCCGCCAACGGGCAATGCCGGCTCGATGGGGATACGATCGGAAGGCAGATACACCATTTACGCAGCAACTCAAAGTGAGGAAAAAATTTCAGTGAGTGCGAAAGAACCCATCAGCTTCCACGTCGTGAGCTCCGACTTGTCGAAGGTGTCCGCGGATGCCCTCGTGATTGCCGTCAGCAAGGGTGCTGACGGCCCCGTGATCCTCGATGCCCCCATCTCCCCCGCAGCGCTGACGTCCCTCAAGGCCTCCCTGTCCTCGTTGGGCGTCACCGGCGCCGCCGACCAGGTCGTCCGCCTGCCCGGTCTCCCCGACACCGGCGCAAAGATCCTGGTCCTGGCCGGAATCGGCAAGCTCAAGGACGGCGCCGCCACGGATGAGTCCCTGCGCCGCACGGCAGGTGCCGCCACCCGCCAGCTCGCCGGACTCAAGCATGTTGTCTTCGCCCTGCCAACGACGTCGGTCGCCCAGTTGGGTGCCATTGCGGAAGGTGCCGCGCTGGGCGCCTACCAGTACGCCAGCCTGCACTCGAGCACCGAGGGCCGGCAGGCGCCCGTCTCCAAGGTGACCATCCACTCAACCCTCGCGAAGGACCCGGCCCTGGCTGCCGCCGTCGAACGTGCCGGCATTGTGGCCAAGGCCGTCAACGCCACCCGCACCCTGGTCAACGAGCCCCCGAGCAAGCTGTACCCGGCAACGTTTGCCGAGGCCGCGAAGGACCTCGCCAAGGGCCTGCCCGTCAAGGTCACCATCCTGGATGAGAAGCGCCTCCTGAAGGAAGGCTACGGCGGCATCATGGGCGTGGGCCAGGGCTCCTCACGCCCGCCGCGCATGGTCAAGCTGGAATACAAGTCGGACCGTGCGGTGGCCAGCCTGGCGTTTGTGGGCAAGGGCATCACCTTTGACTCCGGCGGCATCTCCATCAAGCCCGGTGCAGGCATGGTCACCATGAAGTGCGACATGGCAGGTGCCGGTGCGGTCCTCAACGCCGTACTGGCCGTGGCTGCAATGGGCTTGCCGGTCAACGTCACAGGCTGGCTGTGCATCGCCGAGAACATGCCCTCCGGCACCGCCATCCGCCCCTCCGACGTATTGACGATCCTGGGCGGCAAGACCGTTGAGGTGCTCAACACCGACGCAGAGGGCCGCCTGGTCATGGCCGACGGCCTGGTTGCCGCGTCGCAGGAATTCCCGGACGTCATCATCGATGTTGCCACCCTGACGGGCGCGCAGGTGATGGCACTGGGACACCGCACCGCCGGGGTCATGGGCGACGAGGGTGTCAGTGCCGCCCTGAAGGCGGCCGCCGACCGTGCCGGCGAACTCATCTGGCCCATGCCGCTGCCCGAGGAACTGCGTCCGTCGCTGGACTCCCCCGTGGCGGACATGGCCAATATCGGTGAACGCATGGGCGGCATGATGACCGCCGCCGTGTTCCTGCAGGAATTCATCGGCAAGGGCAAGGACGGGGAGACCATCCCCTGGGCACACCTGGACATCGCAGGCCCCGCCTTCAACGAAGGCGCCCCCTACGGCTACACGCCCAAGCAGGGCACGGGCATGTCGGTGCGCACGCTGATCGCCTACGTGGAAGATGTTGTGGCCCGCAGCGCATAGCGTGCCGTGCCTTGTTGTTCCGGCGCAGCCCCTGCCCCAGTGTGGGGCGGCGGGCTGCGCCGGTGTCCGGGAAGGTGAGTATGACCACATTCACCTTTACTGTGACAGCGGCGACGGCGCAGCAGGGAACAACTGACGTAAGGTAAATGCTGAAAGTATTTGTCTTTGACTTCGAAGAAGTTTGGGTGGTTCCAACAGGATTCCCAGACTTCTCTCAATAATTGATGAGATGACGCGCCATAAACGCGCGCGTCACCCGAACGCGAGGGAGCGTCAAGTGGCCGAACAGGCAGCTGGACAAGAATTCGATATTTTGGTTCTCGGCGGTGGCAGCGGCGGATACGCAACTGCGCTGCGCGCCGTGCAATTGGGCCTGACCGTTGGTCTGGTGGAGAAGGGCAAGCTGGGCGGCACCTGCCTGCACAACGGCTGCATTCCCACGAAGGCGCTGCTGCACGCGGCCGAGGTCGCCGACCACGCACGTGAAGGTGCCGCCATCGGCGTCAACAGCCAGCTGAACAGCATCGACCTGGTGGGCGTCAACAAGTACAAGGACGGCATTATCGCCGGAAAGTACAAGGGCCTGCAGGGCCTCATCAAAGGCAAGGGCGTCACGGTCATCGAAGGTGAAGGCCGCCTGACCGCTGCCAACACCGTCACTGTCAACGGCGTGAACTACACCGGCAAGAACATCGTTCTCGCCACCGGCTCATATTCCCGCAGCCTTCCCGGCCTGGAAATCGGCGGCAAGGTCATCACCTCCGACGAGGCCCTGAACATGGAGACCCTGCCCAAGAGCGCCATCGTGCTCGGCGGCGGCGTCATCGGCGTCGAATTCGCTTCCGTCTGGAAGTCCTTCGGCGTCGACGTGACCATCATCGAAGGCATGGCCTCACTGGTCCCCAACGAAGATGCCTCCATCATCAAGGTGCTCGAGCGCACCTTCCGCAAGCGCGGCATCAAGTTCAACACCGGCACCTTCTTCCAGGGCGTCGAGCAGAACGCCGACGGCGTCAAGGCCACCCTGGTTGACGGCAAGACGTTCGAGGCGGACATCATGCTCGTGGCCGTGGGCCGCGGCCCGTCCACCGCCGGCATGGGCTTCGAGGAAGCCGGTGTCACGATCGACCGCGGCTTCGTCATCACCAACGAACGCCTGCACACCGGAGTCGGCAACGTCTACGCAGTGGGCGACATCGTCCCCGGCGTACAGTTGGCCCACCGCGGATTCCAGCAGGGCATCTTCGTCGCCGAGGAAATCGCCGGATTGAACCCGGTCATCGTTGAGGACATCAACATCCCCAAGGTCACCTTCTGCGACCCGGAGATCGCTTCCGTCGGCTTGAACGAAAAGCAGGCCAAGGAAAAGTTCGGCGACGCCAATGTCGAGTCCACCGAGTACAACCTGGCCGGCAACGGCAAGAGCGCCATCCTCGGCACCGGCGGCATCATCAAGTTTGTCCGTGAAAAGGATGGCCCCGTTGTGGGTGTCCACATGATCGGCAGCCACATCGGCGAGCAGATCGGTGAAGCACAGCTGATCGTGAACTGGGAAGCCTACCCCGAGGACATTGCAGGCCTCATCCACGCACACCCCACACAGAACGAAGCACTGGGCGAAGCGGCCATGGCACTCGCCGGCCGCCCGCTCCACGGCTAGCAACAAAGATGCTTGGTGCACCCGGCGTCCGCGCCGGGTGCACTAAGCTGAAAACCAAATTTAGAATTCACACAGCTTTTCGCGTTCGATGCACAACATGAACGGCGAATGCAGCGCATAAGAAGGAGAACGGGGACGAAATGTCTGAATCCGTGAACTTGCCCGCCTTGGGTGAAAGCGTCACCGAAGGCACCGTCACACGGTGGCTCAAGCAGGTTGGGGACCGCGTCGAAGTGGACGAGCCCTTGCTGGAAGTTTCCACCGACAAGGTGGACACCGAGATCCCGTCGCCCTTCGCCGGCATCCTGGAAGAAATCCTGGTGCCCGAGGACGAGACCGCGGAAGTGGGCGCCGCATTGGCCCGCATCGGCACCGGTGCAGCAGCCCCGGCTGCTCCCGCAGCAGAGGCCGCACCCGCGGCAGAGGCACCGGCACCTGTTGCAGAGGCCCCCGCCGCCCCGGTGGCCGAGGTTCCCGCGGCAGCACCGGCCGCGGCCCCTGCAGGCGATGCCCACGAACTGGTCCTGCCCGCCCTGGGCGAGTCCGTCACCGAAGGCACCGTCACCCGCTGGCTGAAGGCCGTGGGCGACTCCATCGAAATCGACGAGCCGCTGCTCGAGGTATCCACCGACAAGGTTGACACCGAGATCCCCTCCCCCGTGGCCGGCGTCCTGCTGGAAATCCGTGTTCCGGAAGACGAGACCGCAGAGGTTGGCGGCGTCCTGGCGCTCATCGGTGCCGCGGGCGCAGCCGCCCCGGCAGCTCCCGCACCGGTTGCCGCACCGGCTCCCGTGGCAGCACCCGCACCGGTTGCCGCACCGGCTCCCGTGGCAGCACCCGCGCCCGTTGCCGCACCGGCTCCCGTGGCAGCACCCGCACCGGTTGCTGCTCCGGCAGCACCGGCAGCAGCCCCGGCCGCCGAGTCCAACTACGTCACCCCGCTGGTCCGCAAGCTCGCCAACCAGCACGGCGTTGACATCTCCACTGTCACCGGCACCGGTGTTGGCGGACGCATCCGCAAGCAGGACGTCATCGCGGCAGCAGAGGCCGCCAAGGCCGTTGCCGCCCCGGCCCCCGCTGCAGCCGCCGCTCCCGCAGCGAAGGCCGCCGCCGCCGTCGTGCCTTCCTCACTGCGCGGCACCACGGTCAAGGCACCTCGCATCCGCCAGGTCATTGCCCGCCGCATGCGCGAGTCGCTGGAAGCTTCCACGCAGCTCACGCAGGTGCACGAGATCGACATGACGCGCATCGTCAAGCTGCGCGCCAAGTCGAAGGACAACTTCGCCGCCACCAACGGCACCAAGCTGACCTACCTGCCGTTCATTGCCAAGGCGGTCACCGAAGCACTCAAGGTGCACCCCTCGGTCAACGGTGAATACAACGAGGAAACTCAGCAGATCACCTATCACAACGCCGAGCACCTCGCGATTGCCGTGGACACCGACAAGGGCCTGCTCGTTCCTGTCATCTCCAACGCGGGCGACCTGAACCTTGCAGGCCTGGCCGGCAAGATCGCCGATGTTGCCTCACGCACCCGCAGCGGCAAGATCGGTCCGGACGAGCTCTCCGGCGGCACGTTCTCCATCACGAACATCGGCTCTGTTGGCGCCTTGTTCGACACCCCGATCATCAACCAGCCCAACGTTGCCATCCTGGGCACCGGTGCGATCGTCAAGCGCCCCATGGTCATCACCAACGCCGACGGCGATGACACCATCGCCATCCGCCACATGATGTACCTGTGCCTGACGTACGACCACCGCCTGGTGGACGGCGCAGACGCCGGACGCTTCCTGCAAACCTTGAAGGTCCGCCTGGAAGAGGGCGCGTTTGAGGCTGATTTGGGCCTGTAACACCCAGATGCACGACGGCGGCCGGCGGCTTGGATTTCCAAGCAGCCGGCCGCTTTTTGTTGCGTGGAAAGCTGCTCGTTGTAGCAGGGTTTGTCATGTTTGCCACATAAGGCGGCCCTTGATAGACACTGTGTCACCAAGTTGCCTAAGCTGGGGGCATGGACTTTTTACGCTTAGTGCTCGTGTTCTTGCATATCCTCGGTGCCGCTGCGATTGTTGGCGGCTGGCTTGCCGCGTTCAAGACGCCCACCGTGACTCAGTGGCAGTGGATTGGTGCGCTGACGCAGCTCATCACCGGCCTTCTCCTGGTGGGCTTGGCGGAGATGGGCGACGGTGACGTCAACAACTTCAAGATCGGTGTCAAGCTCATCATCGCGCTGGTGGTGGCTGTTGCCGCCTTCATCGGCCGCCGCAAGGTCAAGAACAACCAGGACGTCTCCAAGGGGCTCGCCCACGCAGTGGGCGGCATGGCATTCATCAACATCGCCGTGGCTGTTTTCTGGGTCTAGTTGCCACCCCGGACCGGTGGATGACCGCACCGTGTCCGCACCGCCGCGCTTTTTCCGCTTGTCTGGGGTTTGGATACCACCGACAAGCGGCAAAAGCGCGGTCTTGTATTGCTGCGCGTCTGCCTTGAGACTCTTGGCTGCGCAGTCCTCATCCATGTTCGGGCGAGATGCAGAACTCATTGCCGTCGGGATCCGCCAGGACCGCCCACCGGAAGTTGGGGAAGGTGTGTTCCTCCACCTTGGTCGCACCCAGTTCAAGGGCACGGGCCACCTCGGCGTCCATGTCGGAGGCCTCAAAGTCTAGGTGGAGGCGCCTCCGCCCGCCGGTGGGATCGACCACCTCCTGGAAGGCGATGCGCGGCTGCCCGGGTTTTGCGACCAACCAGGTGAACCCGTCCTCGGAGGCCGCCACAGTGGTGTCGAGCAGTGCCGTCCAGAAGTCACGCAAAGACGTAGAGTTGTTCGTATTTATGACGATTGTTGAGAGTTTAATCATACGTTCATTCTAGGAACTACGACTGCCGGCGGACAAGAGCCTAAGGTGGATGTGCGGGCCCTTTTTGCCGGCCCGCACCCATTGGAATCTTCTTGAGGAGTTAACATGGCTACAACTCGCAACGCCCACGCAGGCTGGGTCGGCGACCTTCCCACCGGCGGCGGCCAGGTCACCCTGGATAGCTCGGGACTGGGCACCTTTGACATCACCTGGAAGGCACGCACCGAAGCTGCCGGCGGCAAGACCAGCCCCGAGGAGCTCATCGCCGCCGCCCATTCGTCCTGCTTCGCCATGGCCTTCTCCCATGAACTTGCCGGAGCCGGACATGCGGCCGACTACGTCAACACCAGCGCAGCCGTGACCTTCGTCCCCGGCACGGGCATCACCGGCAGCCACCTGACGCTGGCCGCCAAGATCCCCGGCATCAGCGCGGAGGAATTCGACACGATTGCCAACGCCGCCAAGGCCGGCTGCCCGGTGTCGGCCGCCCTGGCCGGCGTGGAGATCACCCTCGAGGCTACGCTGGAGGTCTAGACCCGCCTCCCGGGTGTCAATCCGGGTGAAGTGCTTGAAAAATGCAGGCCGCACGGTCATGCCAGCTGGACAATGGTCCGGCTCGGCAGGACCGCGCGGCCTGTGGCGTTCCGGAGCGCGTACGTCCTGCAGCGGGCCGCCTCGGCACATCCGAGACGTCCGGCACATCCGGGACGCCTGCCCCACCCCGCGCATGACGGCGGGCCGCTCGGTTGCCATCCGTTGTGGCGCCGGGGCCGGGGTCATTGGGTCCCTGCGGCCAGAATCTGTTGGATGCGCCAGCGGCCGTCCACACTGGCCAGAATGATGTCCAGCTGTTGCGTCTGCTCCACCGTGGTGTTGTGGATGACAGCCCCCGCCTGGTCCTGTTCAGCGAAGCTGCTGATCTTGACGGTGGCCTCCACCATGACCGTGGCTCCGTCCGCGGGCGTGGCGGTGTCGGTGCCAGTGGATGCGGCGGGACCCTCCTGCGCCCCACCCGCGTCAGAGTGTGCCTCGGCCACGGTGATTCGCAGGCCGGTCAGCCGGTGTCCGCGGGCCGCCAGTTCGGCAACGACGGCGCTGTCGGCAGCCAGGGCATTGGATTCCGGCGCGTTGACCATGTCCACGAGCGCCTGGTCCGCGTTGGACAGTGCGTAGGATCGGAGCCAGGCGAGTGCGTGGAGCGCCGTGACGGGCTCCTGCGCGGCAAGGTCCCTTTGAATTTTGGCTGGAAGCGCACCGGCCCAGGACATGTCCGGCCCTGCAGCCGAGGCCTGATCGTCGTTGGGCGGGGCGCCGGCCACAGCGTCGTTGCCCGGTCCCGCCCACTCCCGTCCCAGCACCATGGCGGTGGCCAGCAGAATCGACGCCATCGCGGCCGTGCCAGCCAGCAGCCAGACCTTCCTCCGGCGGCCGCGGGACGTTCCCGCATCCCTGTTGCCGCTGGTCCACATCCGGGACAACCCCGCAGCGTGCCCGGCACCATCCCGGTCCGGCCGCCGCCAGCCGGAGACGGCGGGCAACATCCGCGTCCGGGGCTTCCTGTGAACCACCCTCGCCGGGCGGTCTGCCGGCCCCCTGCCCGTTGACTGGTGTCGGGTCGGAAGCTGTGGAAGCACGCTGGGGTGGACGGCACTGCCCAGGGCCAGGGCCTCGGCGGGCGCGCTGCGGAACACGGCCTGCGCGAAGGCCGCCGCCGTAGGCCGCCGGGCGGAGTCCTCGTCCAGTCCCGCCTCAAGCGCAGCCACCAGCTCCGCGGGCACATCCCGGACAAATGTTCCCAGGGGCAGGCGGTCCCGGGTGGCTGGCGGGGCCTTCCCGGTCAGTGCGAACCAACCGATGGCTGCCAGCGCGAAAACGTCTGCGGCCTCGTCCCTGGCGATGTCGCTCGTGCAATGGAAACCTGGAGTTCCCACGGGCGGGGCGGGCGGCTGGCCCAGCATCCGGCCAAAGCCGAAGTCTGCCAGCTGCGGCTTGCCGGCGGCGCTGAAGAGGACATTGCCGGGCGAGACGTCGCCGTGGACGGCGCCGCGCCCGTGCAGGTGGGCCAGCACTTGGCCCATGGGGGTGAGAATCGTGACTGCTTCCCCCACCGTGACCGGCCCCCGGGCGTGGACGAGCTGCGCCAGCGAACCCCCGGCCGCATGGTCCATGATGATGACCGGGGCGCCGCGGGAATCCTGCGCCAGGCTGCGCACGGCCACAAGGTGCTCATGGCGGAACTGGTCCAGCACCCGCCACTCCTGTGTGATTTGGCTTTCATTGTGACGTTCCGCGTCCGCACCCGCCTCATCACCTGCGGAACCCGGGACCATGGTGAGGAATTTGGCGGCAACTGGGGCTCCGCCGTCGTGCGGTTCCATGAGCCAGACCTGCCCCTGGGCGCCAAGGCCCAGACAGCGCACGGCATCAAAGCCGGGAAGGTCCGGCGGCCGGTCCGGTACATCTTGTGCTTGAAAAGTTTCCATAGACAAGTAGTAGCCCTGTTTGGCCATTCCTGCCTGAAGTTATCCACAGGCAGGGTGCCGTCCACAGATTTCTGATTTAGGCGAACATGCATCGTCCTCTAAAGTGGCTCCTATGAGTCTTCAGTTTTCAGAACTCGGATTTGCCCCTCATTTCATCGACTACCTCGGTGCATGGGAACAGCAGCGCGAACTCCACGCCGCCGTTGTTGCCGGCAATGCGCCGAATTCGGTGCTGCTGCTGGAACACGCCGCCGTTTACACGGCAGGCAAGCGCACCGAAGAACACGAACGCCCCTTTGACGGAACGCCCGTGGTCAACGTGGACCGCGGCGGCAAACTAACGTGGCACGGCCCCGGCCAGCTGGTCATGTACCCGATCGTGAAACTCGTGGACGCTCACAGCATCCGCGCCTATGTGTACGCACTCGAGGACATCATCATCGAAGTGTTGGCCCACTTTGGCATTCAGGGCGTGCGCGTGGACGGCCGCGCAGGCATCTGGCTGCTGGCCGACGACAAGGGCCCGGACCGCAAGGTTGCCGCCATCGGCATCAGGGTCCACGACCGCGTCACGATGCACGGCATCGCCATCAACGCCAACAACAGCCTGGACCCGTACAACCAAATCATCGCGTGCGGCATTCAAGATGCCGGCACCACCACAATGGCCATGGAAACCGGCCGCGACATCACCCCCCAGGAACTGCTGCCGGTGCTCAAGGAAGCCACCGCAAAGTTCCTGGCACCCCTCATCACCGAGACTGAGCCTGAAGAGGCAACAACCCCGGGCCCAGCGGACGCGGGCCGGACAGAAGGAGCACTGCTGTGACGTTGGCACCAGAGGGGCGCAAGTTGCTGCGCATCGAACAGCGAAAT
>NZ_JADHDY010000018.1 GCF_016820535.1 Sporosarcina beigongshangi
GCTGGCACCTGTGCTGCTGGTGCTGACAACGGTGCTGTCCTTTGGCACGGCGCTGGGGGTTGCCGCGTTCTTCTTCAACAACGTCTTCGACTTTCCTGGCGCGGACCCGGCCGTCCCCCTGTACGGATTCATTTTCCTGGTGGCGTTGGGGATTGACTACAACATCTTCCTGATGACCCGGGTGCGGGAGGAATCGGTGCGGTACGGCACGCGCGAGGGCATCATCCGCGGGCTCGTCATCACCGGCGGGGTCATCACTTCCGCCGGGCTGGTGCTTGCGGCGACGTTCTCAGCGCTGGGCGTGATCCCGATCCTGTTCCTGGCGCAGATTGCCTTCATCGTGGCCTTCGGGGTGCTGCTGGACACCTTCGTGGTGCGCTCCCTGCTGGTTCCCGCACTCGCCTACGACCTTGGCAGGGTCATATGGTGGCCCTCCCAACTGTCCCGGGCAACCGCGGACGACGGCGCCTCACCCGACCCGCACGCCCGCCACCGCGGGTAGGGCTCACTTCCGCACCGGCGGCTGAGGCTTCCGCATCAAAGCGTTGCCGTGTCGATGACGAATCGGTAGCGGACGTCGGAGGCCAGGACCCGTTCGTAGGCCTCGTTGATCTGGCTGGCGGAGATGACCTCAATTTCGGCGCCAAGTCCGTGCTCGGCGCAGAAGTTGAGCATGTCCTGGGTTTCGCGAATGCCGCCGATGGTGGACCCTGCAAACGAGCGCCGCCCCATGCTCAGGGAGAATGCGTGGACGGGGAGTGCTTCCGCGGGGGCGCCCACGAGCACCAGCGTGCCGTTGAGTGAGAGCAGCTTCAGGTAGGCATTGATGTCGACGGCGGCGCTGATGGTGCTGATGATCAGGTCAAAGCTGCCAGCCAACAGGGTGAACGTCTCCTGGTCGCCCGTCGCATGGTAGCGCTGGGCACCCAACTTGAGTCCGTCGTCGCGCTTGCTCAATGTCTGGGACAGAACGGTGACCTCGGCACCCATGGCGGAGGCGATTTTGACGGCCATGTGGCCAAGCCCGCCCATGCCCACGACGGCGACCTTCTTGCCCGGACCGGCGCCCCAATGGCGCAGGGGCGAGTACGTCGTGATGCCGGCGCAGAGCAGGGGCGCGGCAACATCCAGGGCAAGGCTGTCGGGGATGTGGACCACGAAGTTTTCGGTGACGACAATGTGGGTGGAGTAGCCGCCTTGCGTGATGGTGCCATCGCGGTCAACAGCTCCATAGGTGCCGGTGTTTCCGGCGAGGCAATACTGCTCTTCTCCGGCCTGGCAATGGGTGCATGCGCCGCAGGAGTCCACCAGGCAGCCGACGCCGACCCGGTCGCCGACTGCGTGCCGGGTGACGGCGGGGCCAACCTCGGTGACGATGCCGGCAATTTCGTGGCCCGGCGCCAGTGGGTAGCTTTGCGGGCCCCAGTCGCCGCGGACCGTGTGGATGTCTGAATGGCAGATCCCGGCAAACTTGATCTCGATGAGGACATCGTGGGGGCCAACCTCACGGCGTTCGATGGTGGTGGGTTTGAGGGGCCCGGTGGCGGAGTGTGCGGCGTAGGCCTTGGCGGTGGACATGGTTCTCCTGGTGTTGGGTAAAGGGAATGGCGGGTCAAAGGTGGCGGGAGCCGGGGCTAAAGGGGCGTGTGCCCGGTTCATGCGCGGGCAGGGAATCCGGCGCGGCGGGCGGAGACGGCGACGGCGAGCGCGGTGGCGGCGAGGCCGGCCATGAGGACGGGCAGCACGGTGCTGTCGAAAGAGGTGATGAGCACGGCTCCCAGGACGCCCGCTGCGAAGATGGCGATGTTGAAGACGACGCCCAGCAGGGAGTTGGCGACGTCGACGTTGTCGCCGGCAGCTGCGCTGATGGCGGTCTGCAGCTGCGGAGCTGCGCCACCAAAGGCCACGCCCCACAGGATCAGGGCAGTGACAACGGCCACCTGGGAGTGTGCCCCGAACAGGAACACCACGCCGGCGGCCAGAAACACTGAGATGCTGGCCAGCACGAGGAGGCGCGGCGCCCGGTCGATTAGCGCGCCGGTGATGATGATGCCGGCCAGGGCCGACATGCCGAAGACCACGAGCGCCACATCGACGCCGAGGGAAATGTTGGCCGTGCGCAGGTAGGCGGCAATGTAGGTGTAGAAGGTGTTGTGGGCAAGCATCCAGGCAAAGATGACCACGAGGATCACGGCGACGCCGGGGATGGCGGCAACCTTTGCCATGGGGATCTGGGATTCAGCCCGCTGGCCCGGGGCGTCGGGGACAAATGCCCACGCCAGAACAAGTGTGAGGATGGCCAGGCCGGTGAGTGTGCCGAACGACCACCGCCAGTCAAAGGTGGAGCCCAGCCAGGAACCCAGCGGTGTGCCGACGGCCAAGCCGAGCGGGGTGCCGAGGGACGCGATGGCCAGGGCCCTGCCTGCCATCGCAGGGGCGCTGATGCGCCGGGCGTACCCGGCGAGCATGCCCCACAACAGCCCGGAGAAGGCACCGGCGGCGAAGCGTGCACCCAGTGTCAGCCAGATGGCGGGGGACAGGGTGGCCACGGCGCTCGCCACGACGAACCCGAGGATTCCGACGAGAAAGACCGGTTTGCGCCGCATGCCCCGGGTGAAGGCGATGGCGGGGATCGTGAGCATCACTGTGCCCAGGGCATAGGCGCTGACTAGCTGACCGGCGGTACCCTCGGCAATGGCGAGGCCGTGCGCGATCTGGGGCAGGAGTCCGGCCGGCATCGTTTCGGTGGCGATAAGGATGAACCCCATGAGTGCCATGACCAGCAGGGCTGCCAAAGGCAGACGTTGCCCAGGTTCCCGCAGCGTTCCTGGACGGCGCTGCGCCCGGCCAAGGGGGTCGGCGTCGTTCTTGGCAACGGCGGGCAAAACTCCAGGGGCTCCGCCGGTGGCGGGTGTGGTCTGCGAAATCACAGTGGCGGGTCGCTTCCTGTTGGGCTGGCGGTGGACGGGCCGGGCGGATTGCCGGCTCCGCCATTGAGTCAACACGGTTTGCCGGAGGCGGGGGAGTCCCTGTTGAGAGGGGCACGGACAGGGACTCCCCTGCGCAGGGGCAGGGGCGATAACGTTGACGGCATGAACAATGGAGCTGACGTGCGTGAATTCCTTACCTCCCGGCGGGCCAAGGTCACCCCGGAACAGGTGGGGCTTCCTGCGGGGACCAACCGACGGGTTGCGGGGCTGCGACGGATTGAGGTGGCGACGCTGGCCGGCATCAGCATTGAGTACTACACGCGCATGGAGCGGGGCGCCATCAGCGGAGCCTCACCCGAGGTGCTCGACAGCATCGCACGGGCGCTTCGCCTCGACGATGCCGAACGCGCGCACCTCTTTGACCTCGCGCATGCGGCCAGCCCGGTGGCACGGCCGCCGCGGCGCCGCAACAGCAAGACGTGGCTTGCCCACGAGAGCCTGCAATGGGTGCTCGATGCCGTCACCGCAGGACCGGCGTTTGTCCGCAACGGCCGCATGGACCTGCTGGCGGCCAACAACCTGGCCCGGGCGTTTTACCTGGAGGTGTATGACATGCCGGGCCAGCCGCCCAACATTGCCCGACACACATTCCTTGACGAGCGGGCCCGCGACTTCTATCCGGATTGGGACCAGATCGCCGAAACCACCGTCTCCATATTGCGTACGGAAGCGGCACGCGACCCACGCAACAAGGAACTCCATGACCTGATCGGGGAACTTTCCACCCGTTCCGAGGAATTTCGACGCCGATGGGGAGCCCACAATGTCCGGCACCACGGGACAGGGTCAAAAACCTTCAGGCACCCTCTCGTGGGAGAAGTCGCCCTGGCATACGAGGGGCTTGAGATGGCCGCCGAACCCGGCCTCACCCTGACCATTTATGCTGCGGAGCCGGGGTCCTCCTCCGAACAGGCGCTGAAGCTTCTCGCCTCCTGGGCTGCCACCGAATACGCTGCCGCGGAACCTGGCATGCCGGCCGAAGAAACCACGGATCACTGAGCTGGAATCCGCATGGAGTCGAACTGACGCGTGGCGGTGGCGGGCGCGGGGGCACCGGTGTGCCCCAGGGGCTCAGGCGCGGTCCATCCCGGTGCTGCGCATCGTGATGTTGATCCTGCCCGATGCCAGCCCGCAGCCGTCGGGCGCCGTACCAGGGTAGATCCGCGGCACGCCGTGGTAGGCGAAGCGCGATGCGCCGCCAAACACAAACAGATCCCCGGACGCGAGCGTGACGTCCCGGTAGGGCCTGGACCTGTTCTCTGTGTTTCCAAAGCGGAACTGGCAGCTGTCGCCAATGGACAAGGAAACCACCGGGGCGTTGACGCGTTCGTCCTTGTCCTGGTGCATGCCCATGCGCGCCCCGGCGTCGTAGTAGTTGGCCAGGGCCGCGTCGGGCGTGTACCGATCGACGGCGTGCGAATCGGCACCGGCGTCAGCCAGGGCCTTCCTGCCAAGACGCACCATCCAGTCCGGGAAGTCCAGGACGCGGTGGCCGTTGACGTCGACGGCGTTGCGCGAGTATTCGTACGGGCGCCAGTGCCAGCCGAGACAGACAGTTTGAACTGACATTTCATGCCCGCCCACTTTTGCCGACCGAAGGGGCACCGGCCCGACGGCCCATTCCCCAAACCGGGCGGCAATCCATTGCTGTTGCTCCAGCGTAAGCCAGTTCGGCACGTGGACTGCCCCCGGGGCAATTTCGCGGCGGGGCCGCCCAATGAGGTCATCTCCGAACAGGGTCTCCATGGACGCCATCCTTCCAGATCCGGTACTTTTCGGGCAGGCAGCGTCCGCAGGGGCGGTGTCCTGCCGAGATCGCGGCGGTTTCACCGGCGAAGAAGACGCGGCGGGGCAGGGAAAAGTGAGGCCGGTGCAGGGCGACCCCGACGCCAGATTCATCGCCGGCTCACATGTTTGACCAAGAATTCACAAAGTATTGGTGTGGATGCTGAAGGCAAGGCATTTTCATCGGCAAGGGGACAGGAGCAGGCCATGACAACCCGCATCAACGGAAAAAAGATGGCGGCCGGCATTACGGCCGGCGTCGCAGCCGGGAGCATTGCCGTGGTGGGGATCGGCGCTGTGGCGCTGGAACAGGCCACCGTCGGGCACGCGGCCGGCACGGGCCCCGATACCGGAAGCGAAGCGGCGGCCACCCAGGACCCGGGGTCGGGCACGGGGTCTTCACAGGGCAACAGCGGATACACCGGCGGCAATTCGGTCCTGCCCGGCAACGGCGGGCCGCTCAGCGGCAGATCCTCGGGATCCTGACGTGGACGACATGAAAACCTGGACGGCTTGGGGGCTCGACGTGTCCGTGGCTGTCACGGAGCCGGGGCTGGCGGCCGCCGCCGAGCAGTTGGTCCGTGCTGAAATGTCCGCCGTCGACCACGCCTGCAGCCGCTTCCGCACTGACTCCGAGTTGGCCCGCCTGCAGCCGGCCCTGGCCGGGGGAACCCAGGTGAGCCCGCTTTTGGTGCTGCTCGTGGGCAGCGCCCTGGAAGCGGCCCGGTGGACGGGCGGTGCCGTTGACCCCACGCTCGGCCGGGACATGGAGGACCTGGGCTACGACCGGGACATCTCACAGCTCCGGCTGGGACCGGGCGGTGTGCCGGATCTTGAGCGCACGCCGCGGCGGCCAAGAGCCGGCTGGCAGCAGGTGCACCTGGACGGTCAAACCCTGCGCGTGCCGCCGGAGCTGCGGCTGGACCTCGGCGCCACGGCCAAGGCCGTGGCGGCGGACCGTGCCGCAAACAGCATTGCCGCTGAACTCGGATGCGGTGCGCTGGTGTCCCTCGGAGGCGACATTGCCACGGCCGGGGATGGGCCGGACGGCGGCTGGCAGGTGCTGGTCCAGGACCTCCCCGGTGACCCGTGGCAGCAGGTCACGCTCCTTGCCGGGCGGGCCATGGCCACGTCCAGCACGCAGAAAAGGCGGTGGCACAGAGGCAGGCAGGTGGTCCACCATATTCTTGACCCCAGTTTTGGGACGCCCGCCGAGCCGGTCTGGCGTTCCGTGACCGTGTCCGCCACATCCTGCCTGCAAGCCAACGCCTTCAGCACCGCCGGAATTGTCAGAGGCTTCGCCGCCCTGGACTGGTTTGGCAGCCTTGGCGTGGCGGCGCGGCTCGTCGACCGCCGGGGCAGGGTCGCCACCACCGGCACCTGGCCGCGGCCCGGTGCCGACGGGAACCGCGACGGTGGATCCAGCGCATCCGTGACGGCTGCGGGATCCCATGGATGACGCCCTGTGGGCCGTTGGCCGGATGAGCGGATTTGTTTCTCTGGCCCTCCTGACGGCGGCCCTGCTGCTGGGGATATTGACGCGTTCCGGAAGGCCGTTGATCTCCATTCCGCGCTTCTCCGTGGCGCTCCTGCACCGAAACATGTCCCTGCTGGCGACGGTGTTTCTGGTCCTCCACATCGGCACCCTGCTCTTTGACTCGTATGCCAGGCTCACCCTGGTCGACGTCGTTGTCCCCTTCGCGGGAGCCTTCAAGCCGTTCTGGCAGGGGTTGGGGACGGTAGCCTTCGACCTGGTGCTGGCCCTGGTGGTGACCGGGCTGCTCCGGCGCCGCATCGGACAGCGGATGTTTCGGGCGGTCCACTGGTTCAGCTATGGCATGTGGCCACTCGCGCTGGCACATGCCATCGGCAACGGAACCAATGGGACCGCCCCCTGGTTTGTGCTTCCGGCAGCCTTGTCGGTACTGGCCGTGGCCGCGGCTGCCACATGGCGTGTGTCGGCCCGGTTCCTTGAAACATCCAGGGCGCGGCGAGGAGGTCTGGCATGACATTCGCGGGACTTGAAACGGCGGGCAGCGCAACGGGTCCGTGGGGGCGCGAAAGCCGCCAGCTGTTTGCCGCCGGGCCCTTCGCGGACCTGGGCCGGCACGAGCTTGCCTTCGGCCGGTTGACGCTGGAACGCATCGACAGGTCCTTCATTTCAGACCTGGAGGGGTCCGGGCTGACGGGTCGGGGAGGCGCCGCCTTCTCTTCATGGCGCAAAATGGTTGCAACGAACCGGGACCGCGGCCGTGCAGCGCAGGCCGTCGTGGTGGCCAACGGTGCCGAGGGCGAACCACTCAGCTTCAAGGACAAGACCCTGCTGGCCCACGCGCCGCACCTGGTCCTTGACGGACTGCTCGCGGCAGGCCGCGCGGTGGGGGCAGGGCAGCTGTACATCTATGCGGGCGAAGCGTCCCTGGCGACGCTGCGGTCAGCCGTTGCGGCCCGCCGGGAAAACCCCCGCATCATGGTGGTCCCGGCTCCTGAAACATTCATTGCCGGTGAGGCCAGCGCCGTCGTCAACAGTATTTCCAACGGCGTCGCACTGCCCATGGACCTGCGACGGCGCCTGAGCAGTTCCGGGGTCAGGGGCCGTCCCACGCTGGTGTTCAATGTTGAGACGCTGGCCCACATGGCCCTCATCGCCCGCCACGGGGCGGCCTGGTTCCGTGAAGCCGGGACCATCGGGGACCCCGGAACTCGCCTCGTGTCCCGGTCCGGATACGGCGCCGAACAGGTCCTGGAAGTGGAGGGCGGTGCAAGCCTCCCTGGCATCCTTTCAAGGGCCGGCCTCGACCCGGCAACGATGCACTCTGTCCTGGTGGGCGGTTTCCACGGGGAGTGGGTGCACCCGGCGGGACGGCAGCTGTCACCGCCCGGCAAGGCTGACGGCGGGGTCCATCCCGGTGCCGGCGTGCTCCATGTCCTTCCTGCGGGGGAGTGCGGACTGGAGGCCACGGCCGGGATGGTCAGGTACCTGGCAGCCGCGTCGGCCAGACAATGCGGCCCCTGCATGTTCGGGCTGCCGGCCATGTCGCAGGCCATGGATGCGGTTGCCCGCGGCGGCCATGGCCCGGGACCTGTCCAGGAGCTGGAACGGGTTTCCAGGCTGGTGGACGGTCGTGGTTCCTGCCACCATCCTGACGGGTCGGTCCGCCTGGTGCGCAGCGCCCTTGCCATATTTTCCGACGACGTCGCAGCCCACCTGGCGGGCAGCTGCACCCGATTTGCAACGAGGGACCCATGAGTACGGAACTGCACATTGACTGGACCAGGTGCGACGGCCGGGGGCTGTGCACAGAATTGCTGCCCCACCTGCTGGCCCGCGACGACTGGGGCTACCCCCTGGCACGCCGCGACCGCGGTGGCGGCCTCAGCGACGTCGAAATTGGCGTGAACGATCTCGCAGCCGCCCGCGACGCAGTTGCGCTGTGCCCCACTTTTGCGTTGCTCTTGCGCCCTTCCCCATGACCCCGCCGGGCATGGCCGGAAGCGACTGCGCTCCACGCCGGCCGAGGGCGTGCTCAGGGTGGAAAAATGCCGGGTCGCTCTGCCCTGGGCCTGCCTCCGCAGCAACTGCGGAATGGTCCATTGGCGGCGTCAACCGCCCCATGTGGCATCAGCACGGCCGGGCAGAAATGCCCAGCCGCTGGGCGGAGCCCACCTGCGCCTCGACCTGGCAACGCCACGGCTGACGGCAACCCCGGCACCACCTATGACAAACACGGCAACCCCGGCACCGGACATATCCGCGAAGGCTACCTGGCCACCCTCGTCGTCCTGGACCCATACTCCGTACCCATGGAAATGGTCCTCAGCTCCTCCGTTGTCGCCACGTGGACGCTGACAGGCCAGGCGGACAACCCGTCCGGTGACGTGGACACCTTCTTGTGAGTCGGCTACGCTCGGGCCGATTCATTTGCCAACCCTTCACCGACCACCTGGCGCTACACCGTCCGGGACGATGTTTCACTCCTTGACGGCACCGCGCTGACCGCCAATGGCGTGGTGGTCTCAATGCACCGCCACAGCGCGTCGATGATTGCCGGTGACCACATCAGCTCCCCGCAAGTGCTCATTTGTCATGAGCCCACCACTGACCTTGACGTGACAACCTGGGCGGAGCCCATGCCGTTCATCCCCCATGACCTTAACGTGGCCGCATCTCTGTGGACAGGAGGACCGTGCAGTGCAGGCGCCCGGTCCGGCAAATGGTGTTCCCGGACCCGCAACTGGATCCGCGCATCAAGGCCGGCAAGCGCATTCAGGACGCCCGCCACCTGCATGCAAAGCTCGCGTCCGCAGATTCACGGAGGCGGTCCTGGAACTGCTCGACCAGGTGGACTTGACGGCACTGCACGCCGACGCCAGACCCCCACTCTCTCGGGAGGGCCTGCCGTCCTGGCACAGGTTCTGGACGCGGTGTCGACATCTGCCGCGCACGCGGCCCGACGGTGCTGTCCATCAGCCACATACGACGGCGTGCAATGCGACTGCCAGCGGAGCCCCAAAAGAAGCGGCGCCGGCTCCCGGTCGCGAACCCGCGAATGCGGGAATCAACGATGGGAGCCGGCGCCGGAAAACCTGGTCTGCGTCGGGGCAGCCGACTGCGCGCGAGCAGGCGCTAGCGGGACTTCTTCATGGGACTCTGCCCGGTACCGGTCTTTGGCGCAGACTTGGGTGCGGTGGCTGGAACATTCGCCTTGCCGGCATCTTCGCCCTTGTTCCCCGCGCCGGTCGTCGGGACGGCCGCCCCGCCGGGCTTCTTGCTTGCCGCCACGTCTTCCTTGGCGGATCCAGGGGTTGCGGAGGCAGGGCCGTTGGCAGCGGGCGCTGGTGCCTTTCCTTCGGAAGAGGGGGTGGACGGGGCCCCGGCTGCACCTCGGGAGTCGGCGGCCGAGTCGCCGGTGTCCTTCCCGAGATCATCCATGAGCATCGCGATGCCGGACTCGGCAATCTCGCCCGTTGCGGTGCCGTCGGCCGGTGTTCCGGCCCCGGCGCCAGATGCGGCGCCTGCATCAGCGGCCGCGCTTGGTGAGGAAGACTCCACAAGCTGTGCGGGCGCGCCGGGAGCAAGGGCCGCCGTGGAGGCGGCCAGCAGCGAACTGCGGTGCCTTCGGGCGTCGGCCAGCTGGAACAGCCGCGCACCCGCCGCCAGGTCACCCTCCTGCTGCAGGAGTGCGCCGGCGGCCATCAGCGCCTCGGCAGCCACGGAATTCTCCCGGTAGTCCAAGTAGGCGCCGGCCGCTGGTTCTGCGCTGATCTCATTGATGCGGGCACTAACACGCTGGGCATCGTCCAGGGAGTAGCCGTGCCCCAATTCGTAGACCTCGTGGTACAGGCGGCTGTAGTTTTCCTCGCGGAAGTCCATGGAATCGTCCAGGCGCCGTTTCAGCTCGGACTGCTCGGCCGGCGACAGGTCGTCAACCTCGAGTCCCAGCCGGTGCGCAAATTCGCGCAGGTACGAGGCGCTGGCCAGGGGCATCCCGCCGGGTTCGGCAGCATAGGCAACTGTCGCCAGCGGTTCCTGCCGGGCAGGTGAGAATAGGTCGAGAAATTTGCGGAACAGGGTGTTCATGGGGGCCTCCAGGGGTTGCACTGCCCTTCAATCTTCCCAGCTTTGCGGCGCCGAAGCCCGTGGAGGCTTAGTGATACTTAACGCACTTGTTTCACGGCCATGGCTGATGGGACTGGCCCCGCTGATCCGAAGCTACCCCTTCTCCCTGAACTGCGACTCGTATCCTGCACGGGCGGAGTGGTTGACCTGCTTGACCTGGTTGGGGACCATGAGCCGGTACATGAGGTCCCTCAGTGGGCGGGGCAGGATGTTGACCGCCCGGTTCAGCGGTCCGATGTAGCCTGGCACGGTGACTTCAAAGCGGGGCCGCTCGAGGGTGCGCAACACGGCGGCTGCAACGTCCTCGGGTGCCAGCAGCCGGGCGGTACCCGAGCCTGTTCCCACCGCCAGCTCGGTGTCCACCACGGCAGGCATGATCACGGAGATCCTGACGGGGGAGCGGTGCAGTTCCGCACGCACCGACTTCAGGTAGCCCAGGACTCCGTGCTTGCTGGCCCCATAGCTGGCCTCACCCGGCGTGGGCAGGATCGACGACGCCGAGGCAATCGTGATGATGTGGCCGCTGCCACGGGCCACCATGCCCGGGGCCACAAGCTTGACGCCTCGGATGACGCCCAGAAGGTTGACAGCGACCTGGGCACAGGCCACGGCGTCGGGTTCGTCGTCGTATTTCCCCACCCACATGATGCCCGCGTTGTTGACCAGGATGTCGATGGCTCCCAACTCTTCCCGCACCATGGCCAGGAATGCGGCAAAGGAGGCCGGGCTTGTCACGTCGAGTTCGACGCCGAGCACGGTCCCCCCGAGTGCGTCGGCCGTGGCGCGGACCGCGTCCAGGTCCCTGTCGCCGATGGCCACCTTGGCCCCGGCGTCGGCCAGTGCCCGGGCGATTTCCCGGCCGATGCCCCTGGCGCCGCCGGTGACCGCCGCCGTCTTCCCGGAGAGGGTGAAGACCTCACTCATTGCCGGTACCCGCCGGCTGTTGGGCGGCCGTGCCCGCGGACTGCGCCGGCTGGACCAGTCCGGCACCGGCGCGCCTGCGCCCGCGGCGGCGTTCCCGCCCGAGGTCCCAGAGATAGTGGTCGAAGTCCACCTCCATGGTGTGCCGCGGAGAAGCATAGAACTGGCGTTTGTTGCGCCGGTGGTCACGCTCCATCCGGACGCGGATTTCGTGGGCGGGCGGCAACGCACACCGCCCCGTCAGAATCTCGGCAACCCAGACCGCCTGCGCTTCCGCCACCGGCATCACGGCGCCCACGGGCTGGGCCAGTCCAATGAAGAACAGTCCCGGCAGTCCGGGGTGCACTGTGCGCTTCCACAGCGGGAGGTCGTTGGCTTCGGCGGAGACCAGGGCCGGATCGAAGAACGGGAAGGACACCTTGTAGCCGGTGGCCCAGACGAGCAGGTCGGCCTGTGCCCTCGTGCCGTCGACGAACACCACGTCACTGCCCTCAAAGCGGTCGATCCCCGGGTGCACCTTCACCCGGCCGGCGGCGATGCGGGCCCGGATGGAATCCGACTGCACCGGGTGGGACTGACCGGGCTTGTGGTTGGGCACGGGCAGTCCGTAGCGGCGCAGCGGGCCGGAGGCGATCGCGCCAATGCGCAGGCGCAACCCCGTCACCCACCAGGGCAGCCACCCGGGCAGCGCCACCTGGTCGCTGGGCTTGCCCAGGATTGACTTCCGCAGCACCCATTGGCCCCGGCGGATCGACAGGGCAACATTGTTGGCCCGGAACGAGCCTTCCACCGCAATGTCCAGGGCCGAATTTCCGGAGCCGACCACCACCACGTCCCGCCCCTCCAACTGGTCTCCGGAGCGGTAGCTGTGGGCATGGATCTGTTCCCCGTCAAAGGTCCCGGGGTAGCCGGGGTCCGGCCATTGCGGGTCCCAATGATGGCCGTTGGCCACCAGCACGGCGTCGTAGCGGCCGGTGGATTCCCCGTCAGGGCCGCTCGTGCGCACGAGCCAGCCGCCGTCGTCGTCCCGGGAAACTTCTTCAACCGCGGTGTTGAAAGCTATGGTCCGGCGGACATTGAAATGGTCAACATACCGCTCAAAATAGGCGTGCACGAGGTCGTGCCGGGGATAGGGTGGGTAATCGGCGGGCATGGGAAAGTCGGAAAACGCCATGCGGGGCCCGGAGGTGTTGATCTCAAGGGTCTCGTAGCAGGCGGATTGGCCGTTGGGGTTGTCCAGCAGCCAGTTTCCGCCGATCGCACTGCCGCGTTCAAAGCAGTCGAAGGGGATGCCGGCGGCGTGCAGTGCCTTGGCGGCGGCGATCCCTGACGGGCCCGCCCCGATGACTGCGGTACGGGGCAGTGAGTCGTCGACGGGGATGGGGGCGGTGACGGCATCGGCCAGGTCGCCGGGTTTCACGAGGTATGCCATGTGAGTAGTATTACACTGAAAATATTGGTTTCCAATTAGTTTTTTTGGCCGAAAGGATGACCGCGCATGAGGCCTGACTTCCCAGTCGAACCCGGCCTGTGGCACGGCACCGAGCGGAACACCCGGGACCAGGAACGCAAGCGCCGGCTCCTGGATGCGGCGTTGGAGCTGTATGGCACCCAGGGCTACCGCGCCACCACCGTCCACGCCGTGTGCCAGAGCGCCAGGGTCTCCACGCGCTCCTTCTACGAGCTGTACGCCGACCAGGGGGAACTGCTGACCCGGCTGTACCTCGACCTGAACAACGAGGTCCTGGACGCCATCGCCGCCCGCACCGTGTTGCCGGCCGCGGATGCCCTCAGTGCCGTGAAGGCGCTTGTGGCGGCTGCGCTCGGGCCCATGCTCGAGGATGAGCGCAAGGCCCGCGTGCTCCAGGTGGAGGTGGTCGGCGTCTCTCAGGCACTCGCCCGTGAACGCCGCCTCACCACGCGGAGGATGGCCGCGGCCGTCGATGCGGCCTTTGACGACATTGCCGCCGCCGGCCTGATCGAGGCCGCGCCCAAGGGCCTGACCAGCCTGATCCTGATCGGGGGCATCACTGAGGCCCTCGTGCAGCGGGTGGAGACCAAGCCTTCCCAGCGCGAATCCAAGGCCGAATTCATCGAACAGGTGGCCCAGGTGATCGTGCGCATGACCGGCACCGGCACGCCCCGGTAGGCCCTTCCCCAGTACGACGGCGGCAGGTGCCTTCGCGCTGGCAGGGCACCTGCCGCCGTCGTGCGTTATTGGGGAAGCCGCGGAAGGAACATTCCGCGCAGGGGAGTGCTAGGAAACGGCGGGTGCGGCGTCCCGGCCGGCCGCCTTCGCGGCGGACCAGGCAGCCACCGCCGCAATGGCAATCTCGGCCGAGCGCTCGGCGGCGTCGTCGACGTGGGTGGCAAAGTCGGCATTCGCTGCCGGGCCGCAGAGGTCGGAGATGCCGCGGATGGCCAGGAACGGCGCCCCGTGGACGTGGGCCGTCTGGGCGATGGCTGAGGATTCCATGTCGGTCGAGAGCACCTGGTCAAAGTGGCCCTTGATGGCGACGGCGCGTTCCTGGTCCACGAACTTGTAGCTCGAGACCATGAGGCCGCGGTGCACCGTTTTCACCAGCAGTGTGGCGGACAGGTCCACGGCGCCGGCGGCGAGCACGGCCTCCGGCACAGGGTAGGAAACCGGCATGCCGGGAACCTGGCCCAGCTGGTAGCCGAAAGCCTGTGCGTCGGCGTCGGCGTTGATGGTGTCGGTGCCGATGACAACGTCACCGACGCGGACGTCGTCGCCCAGGCCGCCGGCCGTGCCTGCACTGATGACCAGCGGCAACGGGCCGCCGCGGTTGGTGCGGTCAGCGTGGAGCAGTGCGGACGTGGCAGCGCCGGCAGCATTCACCAAGCCGATCCCGCCCTGGACGAACAGAATGCGGGCATCGCCCAGCAGGCCCGTGCGCTGGACGGAGTGGCCCACCCGGACGGGGCCGCTGACGGAGACGGCGCGCTGCAGGAAGGGGGTGATTTCCTCTTCCATGGCGGCGATGACCACCACATCGACAGGTGCCGGGGACAGGGTGCTCACGCGGTGACCTGCTCCCACTCGGCACGCTTGGCCAGGAAGGCCCGGGCGGCATCCTGTGCGCCGGACAGCGAGTGGTTCTCGCCCCATCCGCACTGGACCTCATTGGCGGCAGGCACCTCCGTGGCGTCCAGGACGTCCGTCAGGGTGGCTTCGACCAGGTCCATGACGGCGGGCAGGTCCGGTTCGCCCTGCAGGATGAGGTAGTAGCCGGTCTGGCATCCCATGGGGGAGAAGTCCACAACGGCGCCCGAGTGGTTGCGGGAGTGCTCGGCAAAAAGGTGCTCGAGCGAGTGGACGGCAGGCATCTCCAGGTGGGCCACGTTGGGCTGGGTGAAACGCACGTCATATTTGGTAATGACATCCCCGTGCGGGAACGCCTTGCGGTCCGCCACGCGAATGTAGGGGGCCGCCACGGTGCGGTGGTCGAGGTTGAACGACTCCACGTTCATGCGTTCGAGGTTCATGTTTTAGCCTTCAGGGTGGGTGGTGCGGCAGGAGTGTCTCCGTGTCGCCGGGCGCTGCCTTACATTTTAGCCCTGTCCCACGGGCCCGCTGGCCTCGGGCAGCCCCGTGGCCTAGTGTTGGCTGGGGCGGCCCATGCCGGCGGCCCAGCCAGATTCACGGACGGGACGGCCCGTTTGTACATGCGACACGGGGACGGCCCCGTGGAACAGGTAGCCCCATGGTCTCCCCAACTGCACGCTCCATTTTTACGCGAACCGCCCTCATGCGGATCGCCATCGGCTGGGGCTCGGTTGCAGCCCTCATGCTCGCCGCGCCGCTGCTGGACCCCCCGGTGCCCACACCGCTGCTGGCCACAGCCCTGGCCGCCATCGTCGCAGTCATCCTCATCTGCTCCTTCGGCGTGGTGCACGAGGCCGAACATCTCGCCCGGCGCCTGGGCGACCCCTACGGGTCCCTCGTCCTGACGCTGTCGATTGTGCTGATCGAGGTGGTGCTGATCTCCGCCGTCATGCTGGGCCCGGGCGAGCACGCCACGATAGCCCGCGACTCCGTGTTTGCGGTGTCCATGATCATCCTCAACGGCGTGATCGGCCTGTCCCTGCTGGTGGGCGGGCTCAGGCACGGCGGCCTGCGCCACAACCGTGCGGGCACGTCGGCATACTTCGCGATGGTCATCGTGCTGGCCGCCCTCGCCTTTGCCCTGCCCGCGCTGGTGGGCGACGGCGGCTCGTACCTCACCGGCCAGGCCGTGCTCGTCGCCGTGTTGTCCATGGGGCTGTACGCCTTTTTCCTGGCCCGCCAAATGGGCCCGCAGGCCGGCGACTTCACCGAGGTGGACCCTCGCCTGCCTGCCGCACCCGCCGTGCATGGCGCCGGCCTGGATCCCACCGGCCAAGCCATGTCCGACGGCGCACCCTCCCCGGCTGCCGATCTCTCCAATGCGCGCCGGCCCATTGCCGAGATCCTGGCCCAGCACCGCGCGGAGGTGCTGTTGCGCTTGGGCCTGCTGGTGGTCACGGTGCTTCCCATCGTGTTGCTTTCGCATGACATGGCCTCCCTCCTTGATGATGGACTGGGCCGTGCCGGTGCACCCGTGGCACTCTCCGGCATCCTGATTGCGATGATCGTGTTCCTGCCGGAAACCATCACCACGATCCGGGCGGCACTGGCAGGTGAGGCGCAGCGCGTCAGCAACCTCTGCCACGGCGCTCTCGTCTCCACCGTGGGCCTGACGATTCCTGCAGTGCTGCTGATCGGTCTGTTCACGCAGCAAACCGTTACCCTCGGCGAGTCGCCGGCAAACCTGCTTCTCCTGGGCGTCACCCTGCTGCTGTCGGTCACCACCTTCGCCGCGAAAAAGGCGACGGCCATGCACGGCGCAGCCCACCTTGCGGTCTTTGCCGTCTACGGCATGGTGGTCTTCTCCTGACGCCGCCCGCGCAATCTGCAGTAACACCCAGGCGACAAAAGCGGTAACGCTATCTAGGCTTGCCGTTGTGAGCAATGACAGGGCGGGAGACATCGCCGAGAAACTTAGGCAGCAGGCCGCGGCCATGGACGCGGGGGAGAAGCTGCCCTCGGTCCGCACCCTCTCCAGGGCCTACGGGGCAAGTCCGGTCACTATTACGGCTGCCATCACGGTGCTGGCCGAGGCCGGGATCGTGCGCCCCGAACCGGGGCGCGGCACGTTTGTGGCACCCCGGACGCAATCCGGTGGAGGCACCGGCGCGCTTCGGGAAACCCGCGATGAACCCGACTACGCCTGGCAGTCGTCCACACTGGGCCGCACCCGGGTGGATCCCGGACGGGCAGGGCGCTTCGGCTCGGCGGGAACCGCCGGGCACGTCCAGCTCTCCTGGGGCTACCTGGCCCCGGAACTGCAGCCCTTCGATGAGCTGCGCACCATTGGGGCCCGCTGCGCCAAGAGCCACCGGGCCTGGACCATGGCCCCGCCCATGGGCCTGCCGGAGCTGCGGGAGGCCTTCGCCGCCGAACTCGGCGCACACCGGGACGAGGTGCTGGTCATGCCCGGCGGCCAGCAGTCGCTGGCGTTTGCCATGCGCACACTGGCCGACCCCGGCTCCACGCTCATCACCGAAAGTCCCGGCTATCCAGGAGCTACGATTGCCGCACAGGCGGCAGGGCTGAACATTGCGGCCGTGCAGGCCGACGCCGAGGGCATCATCCCATCCCAGTTTGCCGACGCCCTGGAACGCACCCGCGCCAAGCTGGTCTACCTGCAACCCGGCTGCTCCAACCCCACGGGTGCCGTGCTCAGCCCGGAACGCCGGGAGCAGGTGCTGGCCCTGGCCAAGATGCACGGAGCGTTCATCATCGAGGACGACTGGGCCCGCAACATGTCGCTTGAGGGCACCACCGCGCCGCAGTTGTTCACGCAGGAACCCGACGGGCACGTCGTCACGATCGCCACGCTGAGCAAGCCGGCCGCCCCCGGCCTGCGCGTTGGCGCCATCGCCGCCCGCGGCCCGGCCGGAGAGAGGCTGCGCACGGCACGGATCGCCGACGACATGTGTGTGCCCGCCCTGACCCAGGAAATCGCGCTGGCCCTGCTCAGCTCGGCCGCATGGCCGCGCCATCTCGGGCGCCTGCGCGCCGGGCTGCTGGAACGCCGCGATGCCATGGTGGAGGAAATCCGCGCGGCCATGCCGGGCACCCGTGTCGCCACCGTCCCTGCCTCCGGCATCCACCTGTGGGTGCGGCTGCCGGAGGGGGCGGACTCCACCGCGCTGGCCGCGGCTGCCAACGCCGCCGGAGTCATGATCGGCGACGGGCGGCAGTACTTCGTGGACGAACCCCCGGCCCCGTTCATCCGCCTCTCGTACAGCGCCGCATCGGTCCCGCAGATCCGGGCCGGCGTTCATCGTGTGGCAGGGCTGCTGGAGTCGCAGGCCTCAACCGGCCGCTGAGACCGTGCAGCCGTGGTCACCCTGCACGGATGAAACTGTCACGACACGCAATTCACTCTCCGGCCAGGTCTTCTTCTCCATTACGGCGCTGGCCACTCTCGGCTACGGGGCATGGTTCGCGTGCGAACGATGGTCCAGAGCATGGCCATCCTGGAAGCCGGAGCGGGGACCCTGCTCCTTGTGATCGCGACGGCCCGCATGGTTTCGGCGTGGAAACCTGCCGCGGCGCGAGGTTGGGGCGCAGCACCCCGAACAGTGAGCGCCCTCGCGCGGCCACGCTCCTGGTCCTAAGGTGGAAGTGATGCGACAACCGCGACGAGGGGAAGCCCATGAGAATTGCGGTGACCGGCGGCAGCGGAAAGCTGGGCCGCCACGTGGTGCGCCGCCTGAAGGGGGACGGCCACCAAGTTCTTAACCTGGACCGGGCGGGAGAGCGCGGCCCCGGCACAGTGGCGGTGGACCTGCGCAACTACGGCCAGGTGCTGGATGTGCTCCTTGGCCTGGACGACCGCTACAGCGGGTTCGACGCCGTGGTCCACCTCGGCGCCATTCCCGCACCCGGCCTGGCCCCGGACGCGGCGACCTTTGAAAACAACATGCTCTCCACCTACAACGTGTTCCAGGCAGCCCGCCGCGCCGGGATCAAGAAGATTGTCTACGCCTCCAGTGAGACGGTGCTGGGACTGCCGTTCGACGTCGACCCGCCCTACCTGCCTGTCGACGAGGAGTACCCGGCCCGCCCCGAAAGCACGTACTCGCTGGTCAAGCACCTGGAGGAAACCATGGCGCGGGAGCTGGTGCGTTGGGACCCGGAGCTGTCGATCTCGGCACTGCGTTTCTCCAACGTCATGGACGAGGCCGACTATGCCGCCTTCCCCGGCTTCGACGGGGATCCGATGGCGCGGAAATGGAACCTTTGGGGCTACATTGACGGGCGCGACGGCGCACGGGCTGTGGCCTGTGCGCTGGCCGGCGCCCGGCCGGGTTTTGAGGCTTACATCATCGCCAATGCGGACACCGTCATGTCCCGGAGCAGTGCGAGCCTCGCGGCGGAAGTCTTCCCGGACGTGGACGTGCGCCGGGAGCTGGGGGAGCACGAAACCATGCTGTGCATCGACAAGGCACGGCGCCTTCTTGGCTGGGAACCCGAACACAGCTGGCGGACGGTGCGGGCAGCGGCCCTTGACGGCTGGGACTGAGCTGCCGAACGCCAGCAGACACCACGAAAAAAGGAGAACCATGGAATACCGGACATTGGGCAACAGCGGCACCGTCGTTTCGAACTACGCGCTGGGCACCATGACCTTCGGCGCGGAGGCGGACGAGGGGACCTCGCACGCCATCCTTGACAACTACCTGGCCGCCGGCGGCAACTTCATCGACACCGCCGACGTCTACACGGGCGGGGCTTCCGAGGAAATCATCGGCCGGTGGCTGGCCGCACGCCCCGGGGCGAGGGACGCCGTCGTGCTGGCCAGCAAGGGCCGCTTCCCCATGGGAGGCCGCCCCAACGACCTCGGGACATCCCGGAAGCACCTCACGCGCGCTCTGGATGATTCCCTGCGCAGGCTCGGCGTGGACCACATTGACCTGTACCAGATGCACGCCTGGGACCCCATCACCCCGATCGAGGAGACACTGCGGTTCCTGCACGACGCCGTCACCGCCGGGAAGATCGGCTACTACGGCTTCTCCAACTTCCTCGGCTGGCAGCTCACCAAGGCGGTGCATGTTGCCCGAGCCCACGGCTGGAACCTGCCCGTGACGCTGCAGCCGCAGTACAGTCTGCTGGTGCGCGGCATCGAGATGGAAATTGTGCCCGCGGCCCAGGACGCCGGCATGGGGCTGCTGCCGTGGTCGCCGCTGGGCGGGGGCTGGCTGAGCGGGAAATACGTGCGGGACCAGGCCCCGGCCGGCGCCACCCGCCTGGGCGAAAACCCGCAGCGCGGGATGGAGGCTTGGGAGGAGCGCAATGCCAACCAGCACACGTGGGACGTGGTCGCGGCAGTGGCCGACATTGCCGCCGCGCGCGGCGCAACGCCGTCGCAGGTGGCCCTGGCCTGGGTGGCCGGGCGCCCCGGGGTGACCTCGGTGATCCTCGGGGCCCGCACCACGGGCCAGCTGGCCGACAACCTTGGCGCCGCCGACCTTGTGCTCACCCCGCGGGAAGTTGACCAGCTCACCCTGGTCAGCGAGCCGGACCTGGGCATCTACCCCTACGGGCCGAAGGCGCAGGAGCAGCGCAGCAGGAAGATCGCCGGCGGCCGGTGAACCCCGCCGTCCGGCTGCGGGGTCCGCGGTGGAGCCGATAGGCCAGGGCTGAGGCAGGGGACACTGCCCGGTGGGACGGCTTGCCCGGGCCGGGCTCGCTGTCCTTCCCGTGAGATGCCAACCCTGGACGATGTCGCCGTGGACTTCCCTGGGCCGCGCATCTTCATGGCCCGCCATCCTGGTGCAGTCCGCCAGGACGATGCTGCGCAGCAAGGAACTCTTCGGTGCCGATGGCCACATAATTGCCACGGGCCGGTGGATTGCCGACTTTGAGCAGACCGGCATCAACCCGGAGGTGCGGCCCTGGACCATGAAGGAGAACGCGCAGCGTCTACCCGGCCTTTTTTGACGGGGGCTCGATGAAGAGGAGGAGCTGGCGGAGCAATCCGGCCAGCTCTTCCCTTTTGGGCTCCGAAAGGACGTCGAGCAGGCCCGTTTCAAAGTTCGAGATGCTCTGCAGCGCCGGGATGATGGTGTCGCGACCGTGCTGGGTCATGCGAATCAGGGCGCCACGCCCATCAGCGGGGTTCGCGTCCCTGGTGACGAATCCGGCGTCGACCAGGTTTTTGATTCGTTTGGTGGTGCCGGGGCCTGAGGTGATGAGGTCCTCGGCCAGTTCCGAGGGGGTCAGGGGCACCCCTGAACGGGTGAGCAGGGCCAGGATGTCGAAATCGGCCCGGCTAAGTCCAAGATCTGCCAGGACCACTTCACTCTGACGGGCAATGAGCTGGGCCAGCCGGCGCATGCGGTGGATGATGGCCGCAGGCTCTGTGCTGATGTTGGGATTGACCCGGCGCCACTGCTCTTGAACATTGTCGACGTAGTCCCGCTCCATTGTCATGCCTTGATTTTTGCATCTCCTGCGGCTGTAGCGGAAAATCTCTCCTCCCGGTACCACCCTTGCGGGGTCATCACCCAGGCTCCGAGGAGCATGGGATGCCAGCCAGCGCGAAACCGGCAAGGGCTGCCGAGCCCCATGACGAACGCCCTCGGCAAGTTCATGAAGGTGAAGACCGAGGATGAAACGGCAGCACTGTCCAGATTCATATCGTTGGATGTTCCGGGGCAGAGCAGGTGCCGACTGTCGGGACGGGGCTTGCCATGACGCCTCAAGCGCATGGCTACTTTGCCAGCTAAGTGAATATGGGTTAATTCACCAATGGCTGGGGCCTATTTTCACCGCCACGGGTTACGCTGAATGTGCCCCGCCACCGGCGGGGTGGGCTCGTCAAGATGAGGATGTGTGTGGGATGGACGGTTGCGGCAGTGGCGCAATTGCCTCGGTTCTGGCGAATCTCGGGGCCGCCGGCGACTGGCTTGAGGCAACGTACAAGCAGCTGCACAGCCACCCGGAGTTGAGTTTTCAGGAGCACGCCAGCGGGGACTTCGTTGCCGGGGCGCTGGCCTCGTTTGGATTCACGGTCCAGCGCCTGGGCGGCACCGGGGCCGTGGGGGTCCTGGCCAACGGGGATGGCGCCGTCGTGATGTCACGGGCGGACATGGACGCCTTGCCGGTCACCGAGGCTACGGGCCTGCCCTACGCGTCGACGGTCGCCGGAGTGATGCACGCCTGCGGGCACGATGTGCACATGACGGCGCTGCTGGGTGCCGCCAGGCTCATGGCCGAGGCGCGGCAGGCCTGGTCCGGAACGCTCATCGTGGTGTTTCAGCCCGCCGAAGAAGTTGGCCGCGGGTCCCGCGCCATGGTCGACGACGGCCTGACGCACAAGGTGCCCCGGCCCGACGTCGTTCTTGGGCAGCATGTCATGCCCCTCCCTGCCGGGAAACTGGCGACGGCGGCCGGCCCGGTCCTCTCGGCTGCGGATTCCCTGAGGATCACGGTGCACGGGAAGGGGGCGCACGGTTCCATGCCGCACCTGTCGGTTGATCCTGTGGTCCTGGCCGCGTCCATTGTGGTGAAGCTGCAAACCATCGTCTCTCGGGAGACCAGGCCGGGGGAGTTTGCCGTGGTGACGGTGGGTGCGCTGAACGCTGGAACCACGGCCAACATCATTCCGGATCGGGCGACGCTCCTGGTCAATATTCGCAGCTATGACGACGCGGTGCGGACCCGGATACTCGCAGCCATCGAGCGTATCGTGACCGGTGAATGTGCGGGCGCGGGCTCACCCCTGCCTGCCGACATTGAGCTGTACGACCAATTTCCGCTCACGAGCAATGACGTTGCTGCAGCGGAGCGCATCGGGGAGGCGTTTGCCGCGCATTTTGGACCTGAGACCGTGATGGCGGCGACTCCGCAGACCGCATCGGAGGACTTCAGTGTTATTCCCGACGCCTTCGGGGCGCCGTACAACTATTGGTTCCTCGGCGGCATGGATCCGGAGAAGTTTCGGGCGGCCCGGGACCCAGGTGGTGCCGCTCCGGAGATTCCTGCCAATCACTCGCCGCTCTTCGCACCTGTCATGAATCCGACGTTGGGCGTTGGAGTGCAGGCGCATGTTGTTGCGGCACTGGCCTATTTGGCCGGCCGGATCCCCTCAAGCAGCAGCTGAAGGGCCCGCTGGCCGGAGACGGGCCAGCCTGAGGCCTTGACGGGCGCGGCTGCTTGGGCCATGGCCGACATCAACAAGGCGTCTGTGGGCTGAAAATCAGCTCGCACGACGTTTTGTTCCTTGGCGCGGGCGACCAAAAACTCCAGATGGTGCGCCACCTGCTTTTGGAGGGTGTCAAGGGCTTCGTGAAGTTCTTGATGGGACGAACCTCGGGCCCAGCCGGCGCCGCCAACGTAGCCGCCAAGAATCAATTCGCGCATGCCCCGATCGGCCAGGAATTGCTCCGTGGTTCGGGTCAGGAAGAAGACGAGGCCTTCCCAGGCATCCTCAAAACCGTTCGCCTCGACCGAAAGCTGTTTGCCATAGGCGAGGTGCTCTCGGTACACCTCCAGGATCAGAAGGTCCTTGTCGCGGTACCGCCGGTAAAGGGTTGCCACGCCCACCCCAGCCGCCTTGGCGATGTCGGCCAGCGGAACGTCAAGTCCCTTGCTCGAAAAGAGCCCGTGGGCGGCTTCATGCAAGGCGCGGTCGCGTTCGTTCAGGACGACGGCGTCCTGGTCGCCCGTGCTGTGCCCTGCGGGCAGCTGCTGATCAGGTGTTCGCGTGAGTGGCATGCAGGTGTTGCTTTCCGTGGTGGGAGAGGTCAAGCGGGGTTCCCATAAAGTCTAGCGTCATTTCACGGAAAGCGGAATAGCTGTTCCGCCTGGTGTATTCTGGGTGGAATAGCTATTCCGACTGGATGGCTTCGTCACTCGCAAGAAGCAAAAGGTATATGAGCACTGCTACTGAAACTCAACACGCAACCCCGGGTCACCGGCCGGCGCCGAGCTCCAAGTGGGCGGCACGCAGGTGGTTGTCGATGCTTGCCATCGGCGTATCCCAACTCATGGTGGTCCTGGACGCCACCATCATGAATGTGGCACTGCCCAGTGCGCAGCTCGATCTTGGTTTTAGCGACACGCTGCGCCCCTGGGTCATCACGGCCTATGCCCTTGCATTCGGTGGCTTGCTGCTGCTGGGTGGCCGAATCGCCGACCTCATGGGGCGCAAGCAAATTTTCCTGGTCGGACTGGTCGGCTTCGCCATCGCGTCCGCCCTGGGCGGCGCCGCACCGACCTTTGCGGTGCTGCTGGCCGCCCGCGTTCTGCAGGGCATTTTCGCAGCCCTGCTGGCCCCGGCCGCACTGTCGCTGCTCACCACCACATTTACCGATCCGGCTGAGCGCGGCAAGGCCTTCGGCATTTATGGTGCGCTGGCAGGTGCCGGCGGCGCCGTCGGGCTTCTGCTGGGCGGGGTGCTGACTGAATTCATGACCTGGCGCTGGACCCTCTATGTAAACATTGCCTTCGCCGCGGTTGCCTTTGCGGTTGGTGTCTTTGCCATCGCCCCGACTTTGCGGGAGCGCGGGGTCAAGCTGGACATTCCCGGCGCCGTCTTCGCCACACTGGGCTTCTTCGCCGTCGTCTTCGGCTTCGCCAATGCCGAAGAGCACGGCTTTGCCGGCGTCAGCACCTGGGGATTCCTTGCCGCCGGCGTCGTCCTGCTTGTTGTCTTTGTCCTGCTGCAACGCAGGGGCAAGTCCCCGCTGCTGCCGCTGAACATTGTGCTCCACCGCGACCGGGGCGCCTCCATGCTTGCCATCTTTGTTGCCGGTGCAGTGGTCTTCGGTGTGAACCTGTACCTCGTGTACTACCTGCAAATCGTCCTCGGCTTCACCCCGCTGCAGACCGGTCTGGCAGTCCTGCCGCTGTGCCTGGGCATCATGATTTCGGCCATCGTCTCCACCTCCGCGCTCTTGCCGAAGCTGGGTGCCAAGCTGTTGGTCCCGGGCGGAATGCTGGTGTCGGCCGTCGGCGCTGTTCTCCTCATGTTCGCCAAGGCGGACAGCAGCTATGCACTGCACGTGGCCGTTCCGATGTTCATCGTGGCGGTGGGACTTGGTGCCATCATTTCCTCTGCCATGAGCGTCGGCACCCTGGGTGTTGACCGCGACGACTCCGGCGCAGCGTCGGCTGCCGTCAACGCGTCCCAGCAACTCGGCGGTTCCATTGGCCTGGCCGTCATGAACACCATCGTCGCAGGGGCAACCATTGCTGCGCTTGACGGCGGCGAGGGCCGGCTCGAGGCCCTGGTGAGCGGATACAGTGGCGCGTACCTCGCCTGTGCGGCCCTTCTGGTGGTTGGAGCCATTGTGACTGCCTTGATGTACCGCGGCCGCGAATACACTGCCGTCAACACCGGTGAGGCCGCCGTTCACATGTAATTTCTGCCCGCCTCCCGCCACTCTTGTGGATGGGAACGGCCCCTTCATGCCGCCAGTCGCGGCATGAAGGGGCCGTTTGCGTGTCGGGGAAAACCGGGCCGGCGGCGGGTTCTGCCGGGGCCCGTGGCATAGGCTGGCGGTCATCATGCAAACAGGCCGCGGCACTGACCGGGGTCAGGACATCAGGGGTGGGAATCAATGGAGAGTCCGCAATCAACCGGTACTGACATGGCTGAACGGGAATTGCTGGTCCGGTGGCAGGACACCGGGGGGTCGCTCGAGGTCCTGCCAACACTGTCCGGCATAGAGTACGTGCGCAAGATGGCCGCCCGTGAACTGCCGGGTGCGCCCATGACCGCACACTTCGACATGGACCTCGTAGAAGTTGAACCGGGTACGGTGACCTTTACCTGCCAGCCAAATGAATCGCATTACAACCCCATTGGTGCCGTCCATGGGGGATTGGTGTGCACGCTGCTGGACTCGGCACTGGGCTGCGCCGCGCAAACGCTGCTGCCGGCAGGCATGGGCTACACCTCCATCGAAATCAAGGTCAACTACCTGAGGCCGGTCACAGCGTCCAGCGGCCCGCTGCGCTGCACCGGCAGGGTCACCAAGCCCGGACGTCGGGTCAGCTTCGCCGAAGGTGAGGTGCTGGACAATGCCGGACGCACCGTCGCCACCGCATCGGGCAGCCTGCTCGTCTTCCCGATTGCGGCTGCCGCCAGCTAGCGCGGACGGAGAAGGTATTGACCGGACCCGTTGGCATCAGCGAGCCCGTGGCTCCTATCCCAGATTCCCATCGACCACTGAGGTCTCGCTCAAGGAATGCCAGGTGCGGTTGTGGTAAACCAGCGGACGGGATTCCTGTGCCGTGCGGCCGGCCTCCCCGGGCAGGTCAACCTGCAGGATTTGCACGGCCACAACAGTTGAGTCGCCGGCATCCATTTGATTGACAATCCGGCCGCGCATCCAGGCATTCGAGGACGGCAGGTACGGCTCGCCCGAGATCAGCCGGGACCAGATGGCGGCGTCGGCGAACCTGTCGATGCCGCTGGTGGCAAAGTTCTTGGCCAAGCCGATCTGATCCGCACCCAGCAAATGGATGACGACCGTCTCTGCCTGTTTGACCGTGGGCGTTGACGACGACGCCGAGGACAGCGAGAACACAACCAGGGGAGGGTTGGCGGAGACGGAAATGACGGAGGTTGCCGTCAGGCCCACGGGGCCCGCGCCAATATCGGCGGTAATGACAGCCACCCCGGCCGGGTGGTTCCTGAACGCCGACTTGAAGTCGTCGGCACTGAGCATGTCGGCAAAGCCGTGTTGGGATACCGGCTGCTGTAAGGCCCTGACGGCTGTCTGCGACATGACTACTCCATTCACTTCGATCGCGTCCGGCCGGGACTGCAACTGCACTCTCGAATGAAAAAGTATCACCACAATGAATTTGTGAACGACTTTTGGTTACGAACTGTGGCGAACGGCGCAGGTCGTTTTACAGAACGTCCATTTATGACCATGAAATTTGGTCAGTCAGGGGTCCATGCGGTCTCATTGTGAATGAATGTTTCGCGCGGCGCAGGGATCCTGAACTTGGACCCTGGACAAGCGACGCCTCGGCACCCGAAACGCTGCTGGACAGGCTCACTGCCGTGGCCGCAGGACGGTGCGACCACCAGCTTTATTGGAGTAGTTCTCATGAGTTTGACCCTTGATGCAGAGCCTGACGCTGCACCCCACGCCCCAGCCGACCGGGCCCAGACCCGCTCAGCGGATGACGCCGCCCGGGTAGGGTTTTGGGCCCAGCAGGCGCTCCGGTTGGACTGGGCCGAGCCGTGGCACACCACCCACACCTTCGAACCGGCCCTTGGCCCGGCCGTGGACCAGACGCTGCCGCCGAGACCCGAAGACACGGCAGACGCCGATGCACCAGAGCTCAGGATTCCCTCCATCGAGTGGTTCGCCGGCGGCAAACTCAACGCGGCAGTCAACTGCGTGGACCGCCATGTCACCGCAGGCAAGGGTGAAAAAGTTGCATTGCACTTCGAGGGCGAGCCCGGTGACCGGCGCACCATTACCTACAAACAACTTCAGGACGACGTCGCCAGGGCGGCAAACGCACTCGAGGCCATGGGAATCGGCAGGGGAGACAGGGGTGTCATCTATCTGCCCGTCATTGTCGAAACCATCGTCATTACGCTGGCTGTGGCACGCATCGGCGCCATCCACTCCCTGGTGTTTGGCGGATTCTCCGCCGAGGCGCTGAAGTTCCGTGTGGAAGACACCGGGGCAAAGCTGCTGGTCACCACCGACGGCCAGTTCCGTCGCGGCAAGGCCGTGCCCGTGAAGGCCAACGCCGATGCAGCCGTGGCCGGGGAGAACTCCATTGAGCACGTCCTGGTGGTCAAGCGCACAGGGTAGGACATTGCGTGGACCGAGGGCCGGGACATCTGGTGGCATGACGCCGTCGAGGGTGCCAGCGTCGAACACACGCCCGAATATTTTGACGCCGAAACGCCCCTGTTCATCATGTACACCTCCGGCACCACGGGTCGACCCAAGGGCCTTGTCCACACCACCGGCGGTTACCTGACGCAGGCCTCCTACAGCCACGAACTGCTTTTCAGCAACCCTGATCCAGCCTTGCGCGATGCCGACGTCCATTGGTGCACAGCGGATTTGGCCTGGGTCACCGCCCACACCTACGAGATCTACGGCCCGCTCTCCAACGGGGTCACCCAGGTCATCTTCGAGGGCACCCCCAACACGCCCCACCCCGGCCGTCATTTCGAGATCATTGAACGCTACGGGGTCACCAGCTATTACACGGCACCCACCCTGGTGCGTTCACTCATGGGCTGGTTTCCCGACGGCGTCCCGGCCCACCACGACTTCTCCTCAATCCGCCTGCTGGGCACCGTGGGGGAGGCCGTCAACCCGCAGGCCTGGCACTGGCTCCGGGAGCAGCTGGGCGGCGGCACGGTCCCCGTCGTGGACACGTGGTGGCAGTCCGAAACCGGTGCCACCATCCTTTCGCCACGGCCCGGCGACACCAGCTTCAAGCCGGGTTGCGCCTCCCGCGCCCTGCCCGGGGTGAGCGTGCGGATAGTGGACGACGGCGGTGCTGACGTTGGGCCCGACGTGCAGGGGTTCATTGTGGTTGACGGCACCGGCCCGGCCATGGCACGTACGGTGTGGGGCAACCCGCAGCGGTACCTCGATTCCTATTGGCGCAAGTACTCGAAACAAGGCTGGTTCCTGGCCGGCGACGGCGCCCGCTACGACGAGGACGGCAAGATTTGGATCCTGGGCCGGGTCGATGACGTGATCAACATTTCCGGCCACCGGCTGTCCACGATCGAGATTGAGTCGGCGTTGGTGTCACACCTGGCTGTCGTCGAGGCCGGTGTCACCCCTGTCGCCAACGCACTGACTGGACATGCCGTCGTCGCGTTTGTGGTGCCCCACGGCTCTGGCGCCGATGTTGAGGCTGACCTTGAGGCGGCTCTGCGGGCCCACGTGGCACTGAAGATCGGACCCATCGCCAAGCCGGCCGCCGTCGTCGTGGTCCCGGATGTACCCAAGACCCGCTCCGGGAAGATCATGCGCCGGCTGCTGACGCAGATGTACGAGGGGACACCGTTGGGGGACACCACCTCGCTGCAAAACGAAGAATCACTGGCCGGCATTGTGGCGGCCATTTCACAGTACAAACTGAACCAAACGAAGGAACTCCCATGAGCACCACGCCACAGACCCCGCTGGACTACTCCACTCCGCTGAAGTTTGCCTACTGGGTGCCGAAGGTCTCCGGCGGCCTGGTCGTCTCCACGATCGAACAGCGCACCGGCTGGGACTTTGAATACAACAAAAAGCTGGCCCGCATCGCGGAAAACTCCGGCTTCGAATACGCCCTGACACAGGCCCGCTACGCCGCCAGCTACGGTGCCGACAAGCAGCACGAGGCCACCAGCTTCTCCCTGGCGCTGCTGGGCGCCACCGAACGGCTGAAGGTCATTGCCGCCGTCCACCCGGGCATGTGGCACCCCGGTGTGCTGGCCAAGTTCATGATCACCGCCGACCACCTCTCCAACGGCCGCGCCGCCGTGAACATCGTCTCCGGCTGGCTCAAGGACGAGTTCACCAACTTTGGCCTTGACTGGCTGGAGCACGACGAACGCTACGTGCGCACAGAGGAGTTCATCAACATCCTGCGCGGACTGTGGACCGAGAAGGAATTCTCCCAGTCCGGCAAGTACTACGACATCAACAAGTTCACCCTGCAGCTGGCCCCCATCGAGGTGCCCGGCCGCACCCACCCTGAGATCTTCTTCGGCGGAAACTCCACAGCAGCCCAGGCCACAGCCGGCCGGGTGGCCGACTGGTACTTCTCCAATGGGCGCACCCTGGAGGGCTACGCCGACAACGTCAACGGAGTCCTCGCTGCTGCCGCCACCGCCGGCCGCAAGCCACGTTTCGGACTGAACGGGTTTGTTATCGCCCGCGATTCCGAGAAGGATGCCAAGGACACGCTGCGCGAAATCGTCGAAAAGGCGCACCGTCCCGCCGTCGAGGGCTTCGCCGCCTCCGTGAAGGAGGCCGGCGCGTCCACCAAGGACGGCAAGGGCATGTGGGCCGACGCGAGCTACGAGGACATGGTCCAGTACAACGACGGCTTCAAGACCGGGTTGATCGGCACACCCGAACAGATCGCTGAGCGCATTGTGGAGTACAAGAAGGCCGGCGTGAACCTGATGCTGACCTGCTACCTGCACTTCCAGGAAGAAGTGGCAGCGTTCGGCAGGGACGTCATGCCCATTGTCCGCGAGCTGGAGTCCGACCTTGCCCGCAAGCACGGCACCGAGCTGGACACCACGCTGTTGCCCGAAACCAACTTTGACAAGGTCTCCCTCTGATGGCAGAGCACCAGTTTGGGTTCCGCACCCGTGCCCTTCACGCCGGCGGAACCCCCGACGCCGAGCACGGCTCCCGTGCGGTGCCCATCTACCAGACCACTTCGTTCGTGTTCAAGGACACCGACGACGCCGCCAATTTGTTCGCGCTGCAAAAGTACGGCAACATCTACTCCCGCATCGGCAACCCGACGGTGGCTGCCTTCGAGGAGCGCATCGCCTCACTGGAGGGCGGACTCGGGGCTGTTGCAACGTCGTCGGGCATGGCAGCGGAATTCATCACCTTCGCAGCACTCTGCGGGGCGGGGGAGCACATTGTGGCCTCCTCAAAGCTGTACGGCGGCACCATCACCCAGCTGGATGTGACGCTGCGCCGCTTCGGGGTGGACACCACCTTCATTGACTCGACCGATCCGGCCGATTTTGCCGCCGCAATCCGGGAGAATACGAAGGCCGTGTACACGGAGATCGTGGCCAACCCCTCGGGCGACATTGCCGACCTTGAGGGACTGGCGGCCGTGGCGCACGCGGCCGGCGTCCCCCTGGTGGTCGATGCCACGCTGAGCACCCCCTACCTGATCCGGCCCATCGAGTTCGGTGCTGACATTGTCATCCACTCGGCCACAAAGTTCCTTGGCGGGCACGGCACCACCCTGGGCGGGGTCGTCGTCGAATCCGGCAAGTTCAACTGGGGCAACGGGCGGTTCCCATCCATGACAGAACCCGTTGCTTCCTACGGCAATGTCTCCTGGTGGGGGAACTTCGGCGAGTACGGTTTTCTGACGAAGCTGCGCTCCGAACAGCTGCGTGACATCGGCCCGTCGCTGTCCGCACAGTCCGCGTTCCAGCTCTTGCAAGGTGTGGAAACCCTGCCCCAACGCATGGACGAGCACCTGCGCAACGCCATGGATGTTGCCACGTGGCTCGAGAACGACGAGCGCATCTCCTGGGTGCAGTTCGCCGGGCTGCCCAGCCACCATGACTATGAGCGTGGCCGGAAGTACCTGCCCAACGGCGTCGGCTCCGTGTTTGCCTTCGGTGTCCGCGGCGGCCGGGAGGCGGGGAAGAAGTTTATCGACGCCCTGCAGCTGGCCAGCCACCTTGCCAACATTGGCGACTCGCGCACCCTTGTCCTGCACCCGGGATCCACCACGCACCAGCAGCTCTCGGCTGAACAGCTCGATGCCGCCGGTGTGCCCGAGGACCTGATCCGCATCTCAGTGGGCCTGGAAGATGTCAGCGACATCCTGTGGGACCTGGACCAGGCACTGACCGTGGCGCAGGAATTCCTGTCGGCGCCATCAGCCGGGGAAGCCGCATCAGATGCTGCGGACAAAGCAGCTTCCTGCGCGATCGGAGCAACGGTATGAGCACCACCGAACGCAACTGGATCGGCCCGTCAGCTCCCGAACGGCTGGCAATTCTGCGCCGGACGCAGTCCATCGCCATTGTGGGGGCCTCGGACAAACCGTCCCGCGCCAGCTACTTTGTGGCCACCTACCTGTTGTCCTCCAGCCGCTACCGCGTCTACTTTGTAAACCCTGTTGCGACAGAAATTCTGGGACAGCCTGTCTACAAGTCGCTGGCTGACCTGCCGGAGGTCCCGGACCTGGTGGATGTCTTCCGCCGCCACGACGACCTCCCCTCCGTGTTGGAGGAGACGCTGGCCGTCGGGGCCAAGACGATCTGGCTGCAGCTGGGTTCCTGGCATGAAGAGGTGGCGGCCAAGGCCGAAGCCGCGGGCCTGGAAGTCGTCATGGACAGTTGCGTGAAGATTGAACACGCCCGCTTCCACGGCGGCCTGCACCTGGCCGGCTTCAACACCGGCGTCATCTCCGCCAAGCGCCAGGTCCTCGCCTAATAGGCAGCTCCGCTGGGCAAAGCGGCGCTGCAAAGCAGTCGTGCAACGCCGTAAATCATTGCAGAGGGCCCCGGTATCCCCGGGGCCCTCTGCATGTGCCGGCCCGGGTTTTCCGCCGGTGAATCCTCTGCGTGCACCGGCGCTGACGGCTGAAATGCTGATTGAGCTCACCCGCCAGTCCTCATGCGCCGCCTATCGAAACATTGCCACACTGGAAACCGTGGATGCGCTCAAACCGGGCAGTCACATCAAGGGGCGCATGGTGTGGACGGCCCCGGCCATCATCGAAGCCCTCGATGAGGTTGTCTTGCGTGCGGGGAAACGGGTCCGCGGGCAACCGCCCGGCCGATCGAGGGCACTCGGCCGCCATGGAGCGGCTGGGTGGTGGGGCCCAGGAAGATTTTCGGGATGCTAGAGCGGCTCCTTGGCCAGGGCCTTGACGTCGTCCGGAGTAACCCGTCCAAGGAGCTCGTCGAGGGTCACGCGCAGCCTGGCCGCGGCAACGTGGACGCGGCGTTCCTGCGGTGTCATTTCCTTACGCCCCAGAACGGTTCTGTCCCCATCGTCCGGGCCATTGAGAGATGTCCAGGCGGCGTCGAACAGTTCCAGCTCGTCCGTGTGCGCCAGCGTACTGTGGGCCAGGACCTCCAGGGTGGCAAGGCCCAGCGCCTGGATGGATGGGTGGTCGTCAAGCGCGCGGTCCAGTGCCCATTGTGCACGGCTCCACCATTCGCTGCGATTGTCGGCTTGTGCGCGTTGCCGCAGCGTGAAGCCGCCGATGACGGCGGCCACGATGGCGCCCAACAGAATCGCCAGCGGGCCAAGCGCACCGAGGACTTCCCACCACTGCGCAGTGGCGGAATCAAGGGCCGCGCTGACCGGTGCCATCGCCTGTGTCATGGGGTCAGTCTAGACGTACGGCGCCGGGGCCGGCATGGGACGGGAATCAGTTCACACGCGGTCAAAATGCACCTGCCGGCAACTTGACGCACATCACAATTGAACTTAGACTCATGGAAAATGAATCTTCATTCATTTTGAGTGAAGACAAGTTCAATGAGGCGGCCATGATTTCAGTAACACCCACCAGGTACGACGCAAGCACCGTTGATCCGGCGCTTGCAGCCACGGAAGCGCGGGCATCCCTGCGCAAGCGCCAGTTGCTCAGCGCCGCGGCACGACTGATGGCCCGTGACGGTGCCGACTCCGTCTCGATGCAGGCACTGGCCACCGAAGCCTCCGTCAGCGTCGGGCTGATCTACCGCTACTTCGGCAACAAGGAAGACCTCCTGCTGGCAGTCATCGTGGAAGTCCTGGACGCCTTCGACCAGCAGGTGCCGGCAGCCATCGACGCTGCGGGAACCGATCCTGTGGAACGGATTGCAGCAGCGTTCGCCGCCTACTGCAACGTCATCAACGAGCACCGCGACGCGGCTGTCCTGTCCTACCGGGAATCGAAGTCCCTAGGTGCTGAAGGCCGGGAGAAGATCAAGGAAATGGAGATCAGCACCGTGCTGCCGTTGAAGCAGACAGTGCTTGAGGCCATCGAAGCGGGCAGGCTGGTGCGTGTCGACGCCGAGCTCTTCGCCTACAACCTGCTCCTGCTCGCCCACGCCTGGGCCCTGAAGCGCTGGTACTTTGAACGCTCCTTCGACTTTGAGACGTATGTCCGCAAGCAAACCGCCGTCGCGCTTGCCGCCGTCGTGCAATCCGAACACCGCGCCAGCTACAACCACCTCCTGGACCTGAGCTGAGCAGCGGACCGAAAATCCTGACTTGACACAAAGACGTGACACAACGAAAGGCAATGCCATGACCAGCTATGAAGACATCCTCTACGAGGTCGACGGCCCCACAGCGATCATCACCATGAACCGCCCGCACCGCTACAACGCCTTCCGCGGACGCACCGTTGAGGAACTGATCAAGGCCTTCCGCGCCGCCTGGGCCGACCGCTCCGTGCAGGCAGTCATCCTCACCGGCTCCGGCGAAAAGGCCTTCTGCACCGGCGGCGACGTCAAACAGCGCGCCGAAACGGGCGACTACGGCCCCACCGAATCCGGCATGTTTGAAATCGGCAACCTGCACAAGCTGATCCGCGACATCCCCAAGCCCGTCATCGCAGCCGTCAATGGCGTTGCCGTCGGCGGCGGCCACGTGCTCCACGTCCTGTGCGACCTCACCATCGCAGCAGACACCGCCAAATTCGGCCAGGCCGGACCCCGCGTGGGGTCCTTCGACGCCGGCTTCGGCTCTGCCTACCTTGCCCGGGTGGTGGGGGAGAAGCGGGCCCGTGAGATCTGGTTTCTGTGCCGCCAGTACGACGCCGTCACCGCCGAACGCTGGGGCCTGGTCAACACTGTGGTCCCGGCGGGCGACCTCATGGCCGAAGCCAAGGCGTGGGCCGCCGAGATCGCAGAAAAGAGCCCCACCGCATTGCGCTTCCTGAAGCAGTCCTTCAACGCAGACTCCGACCACATGGCCGGGCTGAGCAACCTCGCCATGTCCGCCCTGGACCTGTTTACTGCCTCCCCCGAAGGCCTTGAAGGCGCCGCAGCCTTTGCCGAAAAACGCAAGCCGGCGTTCAACGAACACGTCATCAGCCACTAGAAACGCCAGTCAAGTCTTCCGCCAGAAAGGCGAGCACCATGGATTTCACGCTTACGGCGTCGCAGCAAAAATACGTCAAGGAAGCCCGCACAGTGGCTGCCATGATCGCCCCCGGTTACAAGCAGCGGGAAATTGACCGGCTCATCGCCCCGGAGCTTCGCCTTGAAATTGGCGGCCGCGGGCTCATCGCCCCCGAACTTCCGGTGGAACTTGGCGGCCGAGGCGAGCGACGCCTCACCTCGGGACTGATCACCGAGGAAATCGCCCGCGGCGACTTCAACGTCGCCTACCTGCAAGTGGTGGGCTCCCTGGTGGGCCAGATCCTGGCCCAAAGCGCCAAACCCGCCGTCGCCGCCCGCTGGGTTCCCAAGATCGCCAGCGGCGAGGAAATCGTGGCCATCGGCCTCTCCGAACCCGGTGCGGGCTCCGACGCCGGAAACCCCTCGCTGACGGCGCGGCGCGAACGCGGCGGCTGGGTCCTGAACGGCACCAAGTCCATGTCCTTCGCCAAACAGTGCGGCGCCACGGTCGTGTTCGCCAAGACGGATCCGCAACAACGCCGGGGCCGGGGCATCAGCGCCTTCCTCGTCGACATGGCCGGGGAAGGCCTGGAAGTTGAAGGCGTCAACGACATGGGCACCCGTGCCGTCACCCGCGGCTTCGTGCACTTTACGGACGCCTGGATTCCGGAGGACCACCTCATTGGTGATGAGGGCGAAGGCTTCACCCAGGTCATGCAGGGCTTTGACTTCAGCCGGGCCCTCATCGGCCTGCAGTGCATTGGCGCGGCCGCCGTCACGGTGGAGGAAACCTGGGCGCATGTCTCATCCCGCCAGGCCTTCGACCAGCCCCTGAGCAAATTCCAGGGCGTATCCTTCCCACTGGCTGAAAGCGAAACCCTGCTGACCGCAGCGAGGCTGCTGTGCCACCAGACGCTGTGGCTCAAGGACGAGGGACTGCCGCACACCTCCCAGGCCGCCATGTGCAAATGGTGGGCCCCCAAAACCGCTTACGACGTCATCAACTCCTGCCTGCTGCTGCACGGCCAGTTTGGCTACATCCAGGATCTTCCCATCGAACAACGCATGCGCGACGTCCTTGGCCTGCAAATCGGTGACGGCACCGCCCAAATCATGAAACTCATCATCGCCCGACAGTCCGTCGGCCGCGAGTTCGCGCCCTAATGCGGCACACCACCCCCTCAACTGCAAGGAAGCAAAAAATGGGAAAGCTTGAGAACAAAATTGCCATCGTGACTGGTGCCGGAAGCGGCATTGGCCGCGGCATCGCCGAAAAATTGGCCACCGAAGGCGCCACCGTCATCGTCGGGGACATCAATACCGACGCCGCCCGGGAAACCGCAGCTGCACTGGGCAACAACTCCATCGGCGTCAGCGCCGACGTCACCAACCGGGAGTCCGTGGATGCCATGGTGGCCGGAGTCGTGGAGAAGTTCGGCAGGATCGACATCCTCGTCAACAACGCGGGGTGGGACAAGGTTGAGCCGTTCCTGCAAAGCAAGGTGTCCGACTGGGACCGCGTCATCGCCATCAACCTCTACGGCACACTGCATTGCAGCCAGGCCGTGCTAGCCGTCATGGCCGGGCAGGGGCACGGGGCAGTCATCAACATTGGTTCCGACGCCGGCCGGGTCGGCTCCTCCGGGGAAGCCGTCTACTCGGCGGCCAAGGGCGGCATCATCGCCTTCACCAAGACAGCGGCCCGCGAAATGGCCCGCAACAAGGTCACGGTGAACTGTGTGAGCCCCGGACCAGCGGACACCCCGCTCTTTGCCGGCATCAGCGCCGAGAACCCGAAACTGCGTGAAGCACTGGAACGGGCCATCCCCCTGCGCAGGCTGGCCCAGCCCGCCGACCTGGCCAACGCCGTCGCCTTTTTCGCCTCCGATGAAGCGGCCTTCATCACCGGCCAGACGCTGTCCGTCAGCGGCGGCCTCACCATGAGCTGATCCCCAACCGGGGTTCGGCGTTTCTCTCACTGACGAGTGTGAAGGGTTAGCACCATGACTTTTGAAACCATCCTGACGCCGGAACTGACGGAGCGCTTCACGGCGTCCGGCGACTGGCACAACAAGACGCTGACAGACTTTTTGGACCAGGCCGCCGCTGCAACACCATCGAAAACAGCCAGCGTGGACGCCCGACGCAGTGTCAGCTACGCGGAGCTCAAGGCCCAGGTGGACAGGTGCGCGCTGGGCCTGCTGGAGCTGGGCGTGGGACCCGGGGACGTCGTCTCGATCCAGCTGCCCAACTGGATCGAATGGCTTGTGGTTCACTACGCCGCAGTGCGGATCGGAGCCATCACCAACCCGCTGATCCCCGTGTACCGCGACCGTGAAATCGGCTTCATGATGGAGCGTGCCAAGGCCAAGGTGCTCGTGGTCGCCGCCGATTTCCGCGGCTTTGACTATCCGGCCATGATTGGCCGGCTGCGCCCCGGACTGCCCAGTCTTGAACACGTCCTCGTGGTTGGGGCGGGCCCCGACCTGGCGGACGGGTTCGCCAGTTGGGAGCAGTTCATCGGGACTCCCTGGGAAGAACGCCGGGACCCCGCAGGCCTGCCCGCCCTCCGGCCGGACCCCAATTCCCTCGCCCTGCTCATCTTCACGTCTGGAACCACGGGGCAGCCCAAGGGTGTCATGCACACCCACAACACCCTCGTGGCGGGCAGCCTGCCGTGGCCTGACAAGCTGGGCATGGACAATTCAGCCGTGATCCACATGGCGTCCACTTTCGCCCACCTGACTGGATATCTGTACGGTGTCTCCCTGCCGCTCCAGCTCGGGGCCACAGGCATCTTCCAGGACGTGTGGAAGGCCGAGGCGTTTGTTGAACTCGTGGAAAGACACGGCATCGAGCACACTTCCGGTGCCACACCGTTCCTCCACGACCTCCTGGATGCCAGGAACCTGGCCGAACACGATGTTTCCTCGCTCAAGCGCTTCTGCTGCATGGGCGCACCCATTCCGCGCGTCATGGTCAGGCAGGCCCACGAGGAGCTGCCCGGCATGAGCGTCTTTGGCGGCTGGGGCCAGACCGAATGCGGGCTCGTCACCATGGGCAGCCCCACCGATCCCGTGGAAAAGATCATCTCCAGTGACGGGCGTGCCCTGGGCGGCATGAAGATCCGCATCGTTGACCTGGACGGGTCCGTGCAGCCGGCAGACGTCGAAGGCCGCTTGCAGATCCAGGGCCCCTTCCTGTTCCAAGGCTACCTCGGCCAACTTGAGGCCACCCGTGACTTGTTTGACGGTGACTGGTTCGACACGGGGGACCTGGGCAGCATCGATGCCGAGGGCTACCTGAAGATTGCCGGCCGCACCAAGGACGTCATCATCCGCGGCGGCGAAAACATCCCCGTCGCCTATGTCGAAAATGTGCTGTATGAACACCCCGACATCGATGCGGTCGCCGTGGTCGCCATTCCGCACCCGCGCCTCCAGGAGATCGCCTGCGCCGCGGTGATCGTCAAGGAAGGGGCGCCGGAGTTCACGTTTGCCGCCATGCAGGCTTTCCTGCAGGAGAAGGGCGTGGCCAAGCCTTATTGGCCCGAACGGCTGGAAATAGTTTCCGACTTTCCCAGGACACCGTCGGGCAAGATTCAAAAGTTCCAGCTGCGCGACCGTTTTACCGCCTCGGAAAGCGCCACCCATGCCGCCGCTGCCAACACCCCAAAGGAAACACGATGACCACCAACACCTCACAGGCCGCGACCGTTCAAAGGTCAGACGTGCTCAACCTTGATGCGCTGCTCAGCGCCGAGGAGCTGGAACTGCGCGCAACCGTGCGCCGCTTTGTGGACGAACGCATCCGCCCCAACATTGCCGCCTGGTACGAGGACGCCGTGTTCCCCACCGAAATCGTGGCGGAAATGGGGGCCCTTGGCCTGCTGGGAATGCACCTGGACGGCTACGGCTGTCCGGGCCGCTCCGCCGTCGAATATGGCATTGCCGCCATGGAACTGGAGGCCGGCGATTCCGGCCTGCGCACCTTTGTCAGCGTGCAGGGCTCCCTGGCCATGAGCGCCATCCACAAATGGGGATCAGAGGAACAAAAGAACCAGTACCTGCCTGGCATGGCCAAGGGTGAGATCATCGGCTGCTTCGGCCTGACCGAACCCACCGCAGGCTCCGACCCGTCCTCCATGGCCACCTTTGCCCGGCGCGACGGCGACGGCTGGGTGCTCACAGGGGCCAAGCGCTGGATCGGGCTGGCATCAATCGCCCAGATTGCCGTCATCTGGGCCATGACCGACGACGGCGTCCGCGGCTTCCTGGTGCCCACCGACACCCCAGGGTTCACAGCCACCCCCATCCAGGGGAAACTCTCGATGCGGGCCTCCATCCAGTGCGACCTCTCCTTCGAGGACGTCCGCCTGCCGGCCGATGCCATGCTGCCCGGGGCCAAGGGCCTGCGCGGCCCCTTCTCCTGCCTGAACGAGGCCCGCTATGGCATCATCTGGGGTGCCATGGGTGCCGCCCGCGACAGCTATGAAGCGGCGTTGGCCTACTCACTGGAGCGGCTGCAGTTCGACAAGCCGCTGGCCGCCTACCAAATCACACAGCAAAAACTTGTCAACATGCTCCTGGAAATCCAGAAGGGCACCCTGCTGGCCATCCACACCGGGCGCATGAAGGATGCCGGCACGTTGGAGCCGGTGCAGATCTCCGTGGGCAAGCTGAACAACTGCAGGGAAGCCATCCAGATCTGCCGCGACGCCCGGGCCGTCCTCGGCGGCAACGGCATCACGCTGGATTACTCGCCGCTGCGCCACGCCAACAACCTCGAATCGGTGCGCACCTATGAGGGCACCGACGAGGTCCACACCCTGATCCTGGGCAGCCACATCACCGGCATCCCGGCCTTCCGCTAGGACCGCCATGAACTACGAAACGATTCTCACCGACATCCGCGACGGACTCGGCATCATCACCATCAACCGGCCGGATTCCCGCAACGCCCTGAGCCGAACGGTACTGGCGGAAATCGCCGCCGCACTGGAGGCTTTCCGCGACAACCCCGACGTAGGCGTGGTGGTCTTCACCGGCGCCGGCGAGAAGGCGTTCGTGGCGGGCGCCGACATCAACCAGCTTGCCGGCTACACCATGCTGGACGGGCTCACAGCGGCGATGGCGAAACTGTACGACGCCATCGAGTCCTACGAAAAGCCCACCATCGCCGCCATCAACGGCTTCGCCCTGGGCGGCGGCAACGAACTTGCCATGTCCTGCGACATCCGCATCGCCGCCGTCAACGCCCGCTTCGGGCTGCCCGAGACCAACCTGGGCGTACTGCCCGGGGCTGGCGGCACCCAGCGGCTGTCCCGGCTGGTGGGCAAGGGCCGCGCCGTCGAACTTATCCTGACGGGACGCATCTTCGACGCGGCAGAAGCGCTGCGGATCGGGCTCGTCACCGAGGTGAGCGAACCGGGCGAGCTGATGGCCGCCGTCGAACGGACAGCCGGGCTGATCCTGGCCAAGGGGCCGCTGGCCATCCGCCTCGGCAAGCTCGTCATCAACAATGGCAGCGAGACGGACCTGCGGACCGGACTGCTGCTGGAGCGCCTGGCGCAGTCGCTGCTGTACACCAGCAACGACAAGGCCGAGGGCGCTGCCGCATTCCTGGAAAAGCGGCCCGCCAAGTTCGAGGGGAACTGACATGGACGTCAACAACATCCTGGTGGTCGGCTCTGGCGCCATGGGATCGCAGATCGGAATGGTGGCGGCGCTGGCCGGGTACCAGGTCACGGTGTCGGACATCTCCGCCCCCATGCTGGAGAAGGCGCAGGCGCAGCTGCGCTCCCGCATGGACAACAGCGTGGCCAAGGGCCGGCTGAGCCTGGAAGACGCCGCCGCCGCGCTGGGCCGGTTGAGGTTCTCGACAGAGCTGGCCAAGGCCGCAGCCAGCGCCGACCTCGCCATCGAGGCGGCAACCGAGAACCTGGAGGTCAAGCGCGGCATCTTCGCCGCCCTGGACGCGGCGGCCCCTCCGCACGCCATCCTCGCCACGAACTCTTCCACCTTCGGCTCCTCCAAGGTTGCCGATGCCACGGGCCGCCCCGGGCAGGTGTGCAACATGCACTTCTTCAACCCGGCCCTGGTCATGAAGTGCGTTGAAGTCGTCCGCCACGAAGGCACCTCCCAGTCCACGATTGACACCGTCTTGGCGGTTGCCACACGCATGGGGAAAGCGCCCGTGTTGATCGAAAAGGAGATCCCGGGCTTTGTCGCAAACCGGCTCATGGGCGCCATCCGCGACGAAGCGCTGCGGTTGTACGCCGACGGGATCGCCAGTTTTGAGGACATCGACACGGCGGCCAAAACGGCGCTGGGCCACCCCATGGGCCCGTTTGAATTGATGGACCTTGTGGGCCTGGATGTCAGCCACCAGATCCGCCTGGCCACGTTCGCTGAGACGGGGGATCCGGCTGACCTGCCGCATCCGGCACTGACGGAATTGGTGGAACGCGGCAACTACGGCCGCAAGAGCGGCAAGGGTTGGTACAGCTATGACGGGGTGCAACAATGAGCATGCATGACGAACTGACGCAGGCGCTGGCCCGCGGACTGACCGAGGCCAGGGACACCGACTACTACCTGCTCCACGACAGGCTCGGACCGGCCGAAAAGGCGGTCAAGGACAAGGTCCGCGGCTTCGTCAACACCCGGCTGCTGCCTGTCATCAACGACTACTGGGAGCGGGCGGAATTCCCGCACGAACTCGTGCCCCCGCTGGCGGAGTTGGGCATCATCGGCTCCACCATTGAAGGGTACGGCTGCCCGGGCCTGAGCCGGCTCGGTGCGGGCATGGCCACGGTGGAAATGTCGCGCGGGGACGGTTCCATGAACACGTTCATCGGCGTCCAGTCCAACCTGACCATGGGCGCCATCAACATGCTCGGCAGCGAGGAACAAAAGCAGCGCTGGCTCCCGCGCATGGCCACCCTCGAGCTCATCGGCGCCTTCGCGCTGACCGAACCCGGCCACGGCTCCGACTCCGTGGGGCTGGAAACCTCGGCCCGCCGTGAGGGGGACCACTGGGTCCTCAACGGCCGCAAGCGCTGGATCGGCAACGCCAGCTTTGCCGACGTCGTGGTGGTGTGGGCCCGTGATGAGGCTGATGGCAAGGTCAAGGCCTTTGTGGTTGAAAAGCACGACGGCGCATACCCGGCCGGGTACCGGGCCGACCTCATCACCGGCAAGATCGGCAAGCGTGCGGTGCTCCAGCCGGACATACTGCTGGAGAATGTCCGCGTGCCTGCGGAAAACCGCATCGCCAACGCGCAGTCCTTCAGGGATGCCTCGGCCGTGCTGGCCTCCACCCGCGGCGGCGCATCGTGGGAGAGCCTGGGCCATGCCACGGCTGCGTATGAGGCTGCCGTGACGTATGCGTTGGTCCGTGAGCAGTTTGGCAGCCCCATTGCCAGCTACCAGCTGGTCCAGAACAAGCTCGCCAACATGCTGGCCGAGCTGACGGCCATCCAGCTGATGTGCTTCCGCATGGCCGAGCTGCAGGAATCGGGGCAGTGGACAGGCACGATGGCCTCGATCGCGAAGATGCACAGCGCCCAAAAAGGCCGTTGGATTTGCCAGGAGGCCCGGGACATTCTGGGCGGCAACGGGCTGCTGCTCGACTTCCATGTGGCCAGACACCTGACAGATATGGAAGTCGTCCACACCTACGAAGGCACCGACTCCATCCAGTCGCTGCTGATCGGCCGTGACATCACTGGCGTTTCGGCCTTCAAATGACTGCGGAACAGGAAGTGGCGAGCGGCATGAGCGGACGCGGGGTGCTGGTCATTGGCAGCGGTGGAATCGGCTCCCAGGTGTGCCGTGACCTTGCGGCCGCAGGTGCCCGCGTGTACTTCAGCTATTACAGCAATGCCGCAGGGGCCGCCGAGCTGGCAGCCGGGCTGCCCGCGGGCAGCTGCGCCGGATATGCGGCGCTGGACGCCACCGATGATGCCGCCGTCCAGAGCGTCGTGGCCGCGGCTGGCAGGGAGCTGGCCGGCGTGGACACCTTGGTGGTGACCGCCGGGCACAGGCATCCGCTGGCGCTCTTCCAAGTCACGACGGCGGCCACCGCGGCCGGGATTGTGGCAACCGAACTGGGTGGTCCCATGAACGCCGTCCGGGCAGTGCTTCCCGCCATGCAGAAAAACGGGTTTGGCCGGATCGTCCTGGTCGGCTCCGACAGCGGGAAAACCGGGTCCATGGGCGACGCGGCCTCAGCAGCGGCCCGGGGCGGGCTGATCGCCTTCGCCAAGTCGATAGCCCGGGAGAACGCCGCCTCAGACATCACGGTCAATGTGGTGTGCCCGGGCCCAACGGACACCGAACTCCTGGCCGGGATGACGGAGGCGGAGGGCCTCACCGGGAAGGTGATGAACGCCGTCGTGCGCGCCGTGCCCAAGCGCAGGCTGGGATCGGCTGCGGAAATTTCCGGTGCGGTTGCCTATCTGGCGGGCGCGGAAGCCGGCTTTATCACCGGACAGGCCGTCAGCGTCAGCGGCGGCCTGACCATGCAGTAGGCGATGAGGTGGACATCAACATGAACCTTGTGGGCACGCACCTCGGCACCGTGCGGCGCACCTGGGACGGCGACGCAGCCATGCTGTATGCCCTCGGCGTTGGAGCGGGGACCGGCCTGGGAGACCGGGAGCTGGCCTACACCACCGACAACAGTGCCGGCGTGCCGCAGCAGGTGCTGCCCGGATACGCCACGGTGCTGGGGCTCCCTGCGGCGGCCCTCCTGGCCCAGGGCGGTCCGGCCGGACAAGGTGGTCCCGGCGGTCCAGCCATCTTCGGCGGATTCCCTGCCTCCTCGGTCCTGCACGCCGGACACGAGCTGGCATTGCGGGGTCCCTTGCCCGTTTGCGGCGCGGGTGACCTGTCTGCCGTCGTCACCGCCGTGCACGACACGGGCGCGCATGCACTCATCACCGTCACCACCGAACTCAGGGCAGCCTATCCCTCGGTGTCACAGCCCGGCAACCCCGAACAAGGCGCGTTGCTGGCCACAAACCGGGCCACCTTCCTGGTCCGCGGCGCCGGCGGCTTTGGCGGGCCGAGGCCTGATCCATCCGGGTGGTCCGCGCCACGACGCATGCCGGAACACATCATCAACTTTGCCACGGGCACCACCCAGGGCCTGCTATACCGACTGAGCGGGGACCGGAACCGGCTGCACTCGGACCCGGCCGCTGCACGGGAGGCCGGATTCGATCGGCCCATCCTGCACGGATTGTGTACCTACGGCTTCGCCGCGAGGGCACTTCTGCACGTCGGAGGCCCGGACGGCATGGCCGGCTTCGGTTCCATGTCCGCACGCTTCACACACCCGGTGGTCCCCGGCGACCAGCTCAACGTCAAAGTGTGGGACAACGGAGAATCGCTGGCGTTTCAAGTGGTGGCCGCCGGCCGGGTGGTCCTGGACCACGGCGCCTTTTCCCGCACGACAAACACCCACAAAGGAGTCACCAGTGACTGAAGCATTTCTGATCGGCGGGGCACGAACCCCCGTGGGCCGCTACGGCGGCGTCCTGTCAAGCGTCCGCCCGGATGACCTGGCAGCGATTGTCGTCAGGGAGGCCGTGCTGCGCGCCGGGATCGACCCGGACATGGTTGATGAGGTGATCCTGGGCAATGCCAATGGGGCGGGGGAGGAAAACCGCAACGTGGCCAGAATGGCTTGGCTGCTGGCCGGCTTCGGCGACCACGTTCCGGGGCTGACCGTCAACCGGCTGTGCGCCTCCGGCCTGAGCGCCGTGATCCTGGCATCCCAAATGGTCAAGTCCGGTGCGGCCGAGATTGTGGTGGCCGGAGGAGTGGAGTCCATGAGCCGGGCGCCGTGGGTGCAGGCCAAACCCACCCAGGCGTTTGCCAAGCCGGGCGAAACCTTCGACACCTCCATCGGCTGGCGCTTCGTCAATCCCGAATTCACCACAGGCGCCCTGGCCCGTGAGAGCAAGATGACCCTGTCCATGCCCGAGACCGCCGAAGAGGTCGCCGACGTCTTCGGCATTTCCCGCGACGACGCCGACACCTTTGCCGTCCAGTCCCACGAGCGCGCATTGGCTGCCATCGCAGCCGGGCGGCTTCGGCCTGAAATTGTGCCCGTCACGGTCAAGGGCAGGAAGGTCGACACCGTCGTTGACACCGATGAAGGCCCCCGGCCTGGGACAACCCTGGACGTGCTGGCCGGGTTGCGCCCGGTGGTCAGGCCCGGCGGCGTTGTCACTGCCGGGAACGCCAGCACCCTCAACGACGGCGCCTCGGCCATTGTTGTTGCCTCGGCTGCTGCCGTGAAGAAGTACGGACTCACACCACGGGGCAGGATTGTCGACGGCGCCTCGGCGGGCGTGGCCCCCGAGGTCATGGGGATCGGGCCCGTGCCGGCCACCTGCAAGGTGCTCGCGCGGTCCGGCTGGAGCCTGGATGACATCGGAGCCGTTGAGCTCAACGAAGCCTTCGCCAGCCAATCCCTGGCCGTGATGCGGGAACTCGGGCTGGACAACGGCATCACCAACAACGACGGTGGCGCCATCGCCCTGGGCCACCCTCTCGGTTCCAGCGGCTCACGCCTGGTGGTGACGCTGCTGGGCCGGATGGAACGGGAAAACGTCCAGCGCGGCCTGGCCACCCTCTGTGTGGGCGTCGGGCAGGGCACCTCACTGCTGATTGAGCGCCCCTGATCCCGTCGGGCTCGGCAGGAGCCGGGCGGTTCCTTTTCACAACGCTCCTGCACCTCCTGCCCCGCGGGTGTCGATCGGGCACCCGGCCAATCGTCATCACTGTGCAGGAACACCGCTGCACAGGTGCCGGGGCACACGCCTCGGCGGGCAATCCGCCGTCGGACATGGACGGCGGGAGGATCACGAAGGAGAATGAACCATGCGATACACACTGCTTTTGCACTACCCGGAAATGGGTGCCGCCGAACTTGGGGAGGAGGCACTGGCCGAGGGGCAGCGGGCCTTCAGCAGTTATGCCGCCACCTTGCACCAGGCCGGCGTGCTGCTGGCCGCCGAGGTGCTCCAGCCCTCCGCCAACACCACCACGCTGACCATGGCCGACGGCCAACTGTATGTACAGGACGGTCCGTTCGCCGACACGAAGGAGCAGCTCGGCGGCACGTTCGTCATCGACGTCCCGGACCTCGACGCGGCAATTGAGTGGGGCCGGCAGGCACCCGCCATCGGGTGGGGCGCCATTGAGGTTCGTCCCGGTGCCACGTTCACGGTCGACGGCGCATGGCGGCCAAATACGTGAACGGACAGGAGGCGCGGCTGGCCGCCGAGCGGGCGGCCCGCGCCTCCTATGGCCGCCTGTTGGCCCTGCTGGCTGCGTCTACGGGGGATTTGGCGGGCGCCGAAGATGCGCTGTCCGCCGCGTTTGAGCAGGCCCTGGCCACGTGGCCGGCCGGCGGGGTGCCCCGCAATCCGGAGGCCTGGCTGCTGACTGTGGCGCGCAACCAGCAGCGGGATTCGTGGAAGTCGGCGTACCACAGGACGTTTGCACCACTGGACGATGCGGTGCTGACAGGCCGGGACGCCGTGTTGCTGGAGGATGTGGACGTGGATGCCATGGGCGAAAAACGCCTGGAACTGCTGTTCGTGTGCGCCCATCCGGCCATCGACCCCGGCATCCGCACCCCGCTCATGCTGCAGACCGTCCTGGGCTTCGATGCGGCACGCATTGGCACAGCATTTGCGGTTCCCGCCGCCGCCATGGCCCAGCGCCTTGTCCGCGCCAAGAAGAAGATCAAGCAGGCCCGCATCCCCTTCACGATTCCCGAACGGCAGGCCATGCCCGTCCGGCTGCCGGCTGTGCTCGAGGCGATCTACGGCTGCTATGCGATGGCGTGGGATGAGGGCGGAACGGCAGACGGCGCCACCGGGGAAGTCGGCATGCGCGGCGAAGCCCGGTATCTTGCCCTGACATTGGCGCGGCTGCTGGACAGTGAACCGGAGGCGTGGGGCCTGGCCGCGCTCATCACCTTTTCCTTGGCGAGGGTGCCGGGCCGGGAGGCGGCCGTCGCCGACTCCGGCGGCCCGGGCGCCGTCTTCCGGCCGCTGGAGGAGCAGGACTGCGGCCTGTGGGACGCCCGCCTGATCGCCGAGGGAGATGCGTTGCTGCGTCGTGCGGCGTCTGCCTGGACGGGCGGGCCGGTCTCCAGCGGCGCTACCGGCGCAAGTCCCGGCCGGTTCCAGCTGGAGGCCGCCATCCAGGCTGTCCACTGCGCACGCGCCCGCACCGGCGCCACGGACTGGGCCGCGCTGCGCACCCTCTACACCGCGCTGGTGGCGGTCGCGCCCAGCCTGGGTGCACGCGTTGCCCTGGCCGCCGTCATCGGGCGGGTGGACGGGCCGGATGCCGGGCTCTCGGCGATTGACGCGATCGGCGACGGCGGGCCGCGCCAGGTTCGTGCCGCCGTCGAACGTTTCCAGCCCTTCCACGCAGCGCGGGCAGAGCTCCTGGCCGGAGCGGGTCGCACGAACGAAGCATCCGCCGAGTTCGCCTCCGCTGCCAGGCTGACGCTGCGGCCGGGTGTGCAGGACTATCTGCTGCGCCGTGCCGAGAACGGATAAGCGGGGGCGGGCGCGGGGAGAACCATGCCAGCCGCCGTTCCCGCCATGGCCCGCCCCTGCGGGAATTGGTCCGCCACACCACGAAATACGCCTGCCTGCTCCGGCCGAGTGGCTAGCATTGGACCCTGAAGGACCTACAGCCACGGCCAGGTGTTTGCGGCCGACATGGGCGCAGGTCGCCGGCAGTGTTGAAGGAGCAGTACATGGCCACCCCCGGTGGAGAACCAAAACCAGGAAGCGAACCACGGGAAATGGTGGAGCGCAGCCGGTTCGGCGTGAACCCGCCACGCAAGCACGCAGGAACCAACGACAATCGTCCGCCGATGACCAGCAGCGAATTGCTGGTCAAGGGTCCCGCCGAGCTGGCAGTCCAGCCGGGGCCGAAGGTCAACTGGCGGGTCCTGGTCATCTCTGCCGCCATTGTCCTGGCCTTCTCGGTCTGGGCCATGGCGCTGCCGGTCCACGCCGAGGAAACACTGCATTCCATCGTCACCTGGATCGCCACCAACCTTGGCTGGTACTACGTCCTGACGATCACACTGGTCATCCTGTTCGTCCTCTGGGTGGCGTTGTCCAAGGAAGGCGGAGTCCGGCTCGGACCCGACCACTCCCGCCCCCAATACAACCTCTTCACCTGGGTCGCCATGCTCTTTGCCGCCGGCGTGGGCATCGACATGCTGTTCTACTCCGTCACCGGACCCATCACCCAGTACATTTCCCCGCCGACCGGGGCCCCTGAATCCGCTGAAGCCGCACGGGATGCCGTCGTCTGGACCATGTTCCACTATGGCATCGCTGGGTGGTCCGTCTATGCGCTGCTGGGCATGGCCATGGGCTATTTCTCCTACCGCTGGGGCATGCCACTGTCCATCCGGGCCGCCGTGTATCCGCTGCTGGGCAAACGGGTCCGCGGGGGAGTGGGCGATGTCATCGACATTGTCACGCTTGTCGGCACCGTGTTTGGCGTGGCCACGTCCATGGGCATCGGTGTGGTTCTTCTCAATGTGGGATTCTCGCTGCTCTTTGGTCTCCCGGAAGGCCTGGCCCTGCAGATTTCGCTGGTCGTGGTGGCCGTGATCATGACGGTGGCAGCCTGCACCTCCGGTGTGGACAAGGGGATCCGCGTCATTTCCGAACTGAACCTGTGGTCGGCCGGCGCCATGATGCTGTACATCCTCATCACCGGCAAGACGTCGTTCCTGCTCAACGCCATGGTGGAGAACGTGGGACGCTTCATCTTCACCCTGCCCGAGCGCACCCTCCAGACCTTCGCCTATGAACCGGGCGGATCGGACTGGATGGCCGGCTGGACCCTCTTCTTCTGGGCTTTCTGGCTGGCCTGGGGGCCCTTCGTTGGCTTGTTCCTGGCCCGTATTTCCCGTGGCCGGACGCTGCGCGAGTTTGTCATCGCCGCCATTACCGCGCCTGTGCTCTGCGACTTTTTCATCGTCTCCATTTTTGGCAACAGCGCCCTCCGGGAGGTGCTGGACGGCAACACCGAATTTGCAAAACTCGCGGTCGAAAGCCCCGAACACGGCTGGTACGCATTGCTCGAAATGTTCCCGGGGGCACCCTTCCTGATCGGGCTTGCCACTTTGTCCGGCATGCTGTTCTACCTCACCAGCGCCAACTCCGGGGCCATGGTGATGTCAAACTTCTCCTCCTCGATCCCCGACCCGGGCATGGACGGTGCCAAGTGGCTGCGCATCTTCTGGGCCCTGCTCACCGCGGTGCTTACCGTCTCCATGCTGGTGGCCGGAGGTGTCGCCACCATGGAGTACGCGACCCTCATCTTCGCCCTGCCGGTGACCGTGATCGCCTATCTGGTCATGGCCTCATTTTCCAAGGTGCTGCGGATGGAGAGGGCCGAACGAGAGGGGCAGGTCATGCGCCGGCGTTCCACCGCCGCTACCGGCGGACACGCACCGGAAAAGACCTGGCGCCAGCGGCTGGCCCACATTCGAGCCTACCCCTCCAACAAGGCAGTTATGCAGTTCGTGGACAAGGTGGTGGCACCGGCCCTGGCCGATGTGGCCCAGGAGTTCAAGCAGCTCGGCTACGACGCCCACCACACCAGCACACCCAACCCGGTCACCGACATTGCCGAGCACACCCTTGTGGTCCACATGGCCGGCCACCGGGACTTCCATTACCGGGTGGCCGCTGTTCAGACCCCTGCCCCCATGTTCGGCAGCCGCAGCATGCAGCGGGCGATTGACGTCTACTACCGCCTTGAGGTTTTCACCCTGACGGGAACGGAAGGTTACGACCTGATGGGCCTGACACAGCAGCAGGTCATCAACGATGTCCTGGACCGATATGAGGCGCACCTGTCCTTCCTGCAATACTCCGCCGAGCATGACTACCCATCCGTCATCACGCCCCCGCCCCCGTCCACAGGCACCGTGCCCCGGGTTGCGGAGAATCCGGACCAGCCCTGACCGTACCGCGACCGTGGACGCCGGCCGGCTCAGACCAGGGAATCCTGCCAGGCGCCGTGCAGATCCGCGAATCGGCCGCCGCCGGCCAGCAGCTCTTCGGGGGAGCCGTCTTCGACGATCCGTCCGCCGTGCACCACCAGGACCCGGTCGGCGATCGCCACGGTGGAGAGTCGGTGGGCGATGACGACGGCGGTCCGGGCGCCGTTGTGCGCCGGTGCATCTCCGCTGCCGCTTGCGTCGGGCGTGTTCTCCGCGGGACCGAGCAGCCGGTGCAGGCCCTCCTGCACCAGACGTTCGGAGGGTATGTCCAGCGAGGATGTGGCCTCGTCCAGGATCAGCACGGCCGGGTTGGCCAGGAACGCGCGGGCGAAGGAGACCAGCTGGCGCTGCCCGGCCGAGACGCGTCCGCCGCGCTTGTTCACGTCGGTGTCGTAGCCGTCGGGCAGCAGGCGGATGAACTCATCGGCGCCCACGTCGCGCGCTGCGGCTTCGATCTCGGCCCGGGTGGCCGAGGGCCGGCCCAAGGCAATGTTGTCGGCGACGGTGCCGCTGAACAGGAATGCCTCCTGCGTCACCATGACCACTGCACGGCGAAGGTCGGCGGTGGAAAGCTCGCGCAAGTCCACGCCGTCGAGCATCAGTGAACCGGAGGTGACGTCATAAAAGCGCGCCATCAACTTGGCCAGGGTGGACTTCCCGGCGCCGGTTGCGCCGACCACGGCCACGGTCTGCCCGGCCGGGATGTGCAGGTCCAGGTGTGGCAGGATGACGGGCCCGTCGCCGTAGCCGAATTCCGCGCCGTTGAATCGAATGTCGCCGCGGGCATGGGGCAGCGGCACGGGGTTGCGCGGCGGCCGGACGGTGGGGACCTCCTCGAGCAGCCCCGACACCTTCTCAAGCGCGGCTTGTGCCGACTGGAAGGAGTTGTAGAACATGGCCATCTGGCTGACGGGCTGGAAGAAGCGCTTCGTCGCCAGCAGCAGGGCCAGCAGCGCGCCCACCTCCAGCGCACCGCCCAGCACGCGGTACCCGCCGGCCAGCAGCACGGCGGCAACGGCAATGTTGCCGATCAGCACCAGGCCGGGCTGGAACACGCCGTTGAGGTTGATGGAGCGGACGGTGACGCGGCGGTAGTCCTCAGCCAGTTCGTCGTAGCGGGCGGCGTTGTCCTCCTCGCGGCGGAATGCCTTGACGGCACGGATGCCGGTCATGGTCTCAATGAAGTGCACAATCAGCCGCGCCGAAACCACCCGCGAGGACCGGTAGGCCGCCTGCGAACGGGTCTGGTACCAGCGCGAAAGGAAGTACATGGGCACCCCGGAGAGCAGCACCAAAATGCCCGTCACCCAATCCAGCGCAAAGATCGACACGGCCGTGAGCACCATGAACACCAGCCCCGACGCGAGCGAGGAAATACCCGAATCCAGGAGCTCCCGCAGCGCCTCCAGGTCTGAGGTCTGGCGGGAAATGATGCGCCCCGAGGTGTAGTTCTCGTGAAATTCCATGCTCAGGCGCTGCGTGTGGCGGAACACCTGGATGCGCAGGTCCAGCAGCATCGCCTGGCTCAGCCGCGCCGTCGCTGTCAGGTACGCCGCCGTCAGCCACGACGCCGCCACCGCCGCCAGCACATAGCCGCCGCCGGTGACCGCGAGGGGCAGCCAACCGCCGTCGTCCAGGGCAGGCAGCGCGTGGTCGATCCCAAACGCAATCAACAGCGGCCCGGCCACCTTCGCCGCCTGGGAGAGCACCACCAGCGCCACCGTGATGGCAAACCTCACGCGGACCGGGTGCAGCAGCGTGCGCAGCAGCCTCACGGAACGCTGGCGGACCGCCTTGCTGTCGGCCCGGCTCAGCTCCACCCGGTCCTCGCCGGCGGTGCCCTGCGCCGTCTCCGCGTTGCGTGCGTCGGTGGGGATGGCCGACGCCGGACCCTGCCTGCGCTTGTCCCTGCGGCTCATTTTGTGGTCCTCTTTGCGGTGGTTGAGGCCGGGCCGGGCGGGTCGGTGCGCACCGCGACGGGGAGCGGACCGGTGCCGAGGTCATCCGGCAGTTCGTCGTCGAACCCGCTGTCAAGGTCTCGGGGTTCGGTGTCCAGGCTCGCCAGGACGTAGCGGTAGTGGTCATTTCCGGCCAGTAGTTCCGTGTGCGTGCCGACGGCCGTGATGCGCCCGTCCTGCAGCAGCGCCACCCTGTCCGCCATGGCCACGGTTGACGGGCGGTGGGCGACGATCAGCGTGGTGGTGCCCTCCAGCACCTGGCGCAGCCGCCCCGACACCCGCTCCTCCGTGTTCACGTCAAGGGCGGACAGGGGGTCGTCGAGGACCAGGACGGCAGGCTTCGCCGCAATGGCGCGGGCAAGGGCGATGCGCTGGCGCTGGCCGCCGGACAAGCTCAGCCCCTCCTCGCCGATCAGGGTGTCCACGCCCTGGGGCAGGGTGTGGGCAAAACCGGCCTGGGCCACGTCGAGGGCCTGTTCGAGCACTTCATCCGGGGTGAGGCCGGGGTGGTCCGCCGCCCCCAGCAGCACGTTGTCGCGCACCGAGTTGGAAAACAGTGTGGTGTCCTCGAAGGCCACCGAGACGCAGCTGCGCAGTTCCGCCAGCGGGATGCGCCGGATGTCCACCCCGTCCAGCATGACCGCACCGCCGGTGGGGTCAAACAGGCGGGGGACCAGGTTCAGCAGTGTGCTCTTGCCGCTGCCCGTGACGCCCACCAGGGCCATCGTCTCCCCGGCGGCCAGTTCCAGGTCCACACCGTCGAGCAGGTCCGGGGTGCCGTCCGGGGTGTCGGGGAAGCGGAAGTGCACATCCTGGAATTCCAGGGCCCCGCGCACCGTGTCCAGACGGACCGGTTCGGCGGGATCGGTGACGGTGCTCTTGGCATCCATGACCTCAAAGTGCCGGTCCAGCGCCGTCTTTGCGGTCAGCGTCATGGACAGCAGCGGCCCCATGGATTCCACCGGCCCGGCCACCACGGCAGCCGTGGCGAAAAACGCAACGAGCGTTCCGACGTCGAGCCTGCCGCCGTGCACCAGCAGGATGCCGACCACCAGGCCGGCGGCCAGCGCCAACTCCGGCAGCAGCGTCACGACGAGGGAGAAGGTGGCAAGCGACTTGGCCTTGTGGATCTCCGTGGCCTGGAGTTCCTGCGCCTGGCCGGCGAAGGAATCGAGCGCCTCGCGGCCGCGGCCGAACGCCTTCAGCACGCGGATGCCGTGGACGGATTCCTCCACCACGGTGGCGAGGTCGCCGGCCTGGTCCTGGCTCCTGCGGCTGGCGCGACCATAGGAGCGGCGGAAGGTGAAGCCGAAGACCACGATCGGCACCGCCGCTGCCAGAAAGATCAGGCCCAACTGCCAGCTCATGGAGAACATCAGCCCCACGCCGATCGCCACGGTCAGGGCCGTCACCACCAGCATGATGGCTCCAAATGCCATCCAGCGGCGCATGAAGTTGAGGTCGCTCATGGCGCGGCTGAGCAGCTGGCCCGAGCCCCAGCGGTCGTGGAATTCCACGGAGAGGTTTTGCAGGTGGCGGTAGAAGCTGGTCCGCATGCGCGTTTCCACCGTGGTGGCGGGAGCAATCACCAGCTGCCGGCGCAGCACCAGCAGCCATGCCTCCATGATGCCAAGGCCCAGCACGACGGCGGTCCCCAGCCACAGTGCGCCGGTGCCGCTGCCAGGCTCCAGCGCCGTGTTGACGAGGACGCGGTAGACCTGCGGAATGGCCAGGGCCACGACGCTGGCGGCCAATGCCGAAAGCAGCCCGAAGATGAGCCGCCACATGATGGGTTTTAGTTGCGGTCCGATGCGGGCCAGGGAAGAAAAGAGTGTGGTGTCGTGGTTCGCCATGCGCTTTGGTGAGAGTCCCGTACTTAGAATGTGCGTGTTCGATCAACTGTACGCCCATGTGTCGCCCGCCACTGAGTGGGCGCGCCCGCCAGCCCCCACCTGCCCCTCCGACGCTCTATCACCTTCCGGGGTGTTTCCGGGATCCCTCTCTCACCTTCTGGGCCGGCGCTCCGCAGGAAGGGCAGTTCGGTCCGGTTCCCGACGGGCCGCGGCGGGAACCGGACCGGGTCCTATTAGTCGGCCCCGTGCAGCATGTTGCCCATGAATACCTGGACCTGGTGTACGAGTCCGGTCATCCGTTCCTGCCGGGCCGCCTCGACGTCGAAGCCCACGTAGGCGGGCGGTGCCGGCCGCCGGACGTTGGTGCAGCATTCAAAATTGGCGCACAGCAGCGTGGCGACGGTGTTTCCGTTGCGGCCTGCGGCGCCGGGGCGTTTGGCAGTGAAGTAGACGACGTCGTTGGGCAGCGTGACATCCTCGCACCAGGCGCACTGGGCCCGAGACCTGATGACGCCCTCGACGTGCCGGAACAGGATGCCGCGGGGCACCCCGTCGATCCAGCTGACGACGTATCCCTGGGCAGAATATTTGCGGTCGCGCCAGCCGATGAAGTCGAGGTGTTCCCACTCGAGAGAGTCGAAGCCCTCCGGTAGGTTGAGGGTGTTTCGTTCACGCAAGGAGGCATTGAGGAACGATGAGCGGATTTGTTTTTCCGACAGGGGAAGCATGGTGTTGGTCTTTCTGTCCTGCCCGCGTGGCGGCATGCCACGTTGGGCCGCTGAGTGGATGGGTTCCCGCACTGGGCGCGCTATGGCGCGGGCGGGCAGCTGCGGAATACCGTAGCTGAGGGGTCACTGGGACAGTGCTATCTGCCGCCGGCAAGAAAAACGCCGGCGACCTCCAATCGCCCAAAGGGCTGCTCATAATTGGCTGGATTCAACACAAAACAGATTCTACACCGGCGAAGCCGCCGCGCCTTCGGGGCGACCGGAACGCCCCGAAGGTGTCAGCGGAATGACCGTTGGACCCGGACGGTGATAGAGGGATGCTGGGAAAACCCCGGTAGGTGATAGAGGGATGCTGGGAAAACCCCGGTAGGTGATAGAGGGATGCTGGGAAAACCCCGGAAGGTGATAGAGGGTCGGTGGGGGTCGGTGGGGGTCGGTGAGGGTCGGTGTGGGTGGCTGGTGCTACTTGCGCCGCCTGCGGCAACAGGCCACGACGACCACCAGAAGGGCTGCGGCGGCCAGCAACGGACCGAACCGCTTGGCCAGCACCGGCAGCATGGCCGAACCCAAATCGAGTTCAGCCGCGGCGGCGGGCGGTGCCGGGGCGGCGGCCGCAGGCGGCGGGGGAGCGGCGTGTTTCGGCGGAGCCACGCCCGCCGGTGGAGCAGGCGGCGCCGACGTTGCCGGGGCAGGTCCGCCGCCGGGGCCGGCTGCTGCGGCAACCGGCGGTGGGACGGCCTCCGCCGGTTCCCCGGCGGCTGCTTCGGGCTCCTCCGCCTTCCGGATCACGCACTGCACAAACTGCTCCAGGAGCTTGTCCGAGATGTCCTGGATGACGCCGCGGCCAAACTGCGCCGGCTTGCCCGTGACGTTCATGTCTGTGGACACGTCAACCTGCGTCCCGGCGCCTGCCGCGGTCAGCACCGCCGTCACGGTGGCCCCTGCCGTGCCGTTGCCGCGCCTGTCCTTGCCCTGTGCCTCAATCACCACGGTGTGCGACGCCTCGTCCCGCGACAAAAACTGCCCGGTCCCGGCGTACATCATGGCGATCGGCCCCAGCTTGACCTTGACCGTGCCGGTAAAGGTGTCCCCGTCGACGCCCGTCAGCGTGGCGCCCGGAAAGCACGGGGCAATCTCCTCCAGCTGGTTGAAGGAATGCCAGGTGACTTCCAGCGGTGTGGGAACGGTGAAGTGGTGCTTGAGTTCCATGGCCCTACCCCTTTCGCCCTGAGAGCCCGACGGCGGCCAGCACCGCACGCTTGGCCAGCACCGTTGCGAGGTGGCGGCGGTAGGCGGAGTCGCCGTTGAGGTCGCTGGCGGGCTCGGTCCCGTCCGCGACGTTGGCGCAGGCCGCCGCGATGGCGTCCTCCCTGAGTTCACACCCGGCAAGGGCAGCCTCGGTGGCCGTGGCCCGCAGTGGGACGCTGGACATGTTGGTCAGGCCCAGCCTCGCCTCGGCGATCGTGCCTCCCTCCAACCGGACGGCGGCGGCAACAGCCACAATGGACCACTGCTGCGCCACGCGTGTGAACTTTTCATAGTGGGAGCCCCACCCGCCATACTTGGGCACCGTGATGCCCGTGAGGATCTCGCCCTCCTCCACGGCCGTGGTGAAATAGCCCTGGAAGAAGTCGGCGGCGGCAACCGATCGTGAGCCGTTGGGCCCGCTGATGTTGAACACGGCATCCAGCGCCAGCACCGGGGCAGGCATGTCGCCGGCCGGATCGGCATGGACCAGCGCCCCGCCGATCGTGCCGCGGTGGCGCACCTGGGGGTCCGCCACCGTTTGGGCCGCCTGCGCAATCAGCGGCGCATGGGCCAGCACCAGGGAGTCCGTGGCCACCGTGTGGTGCGGCGTCATGGCACCAATGGTGAGGGATGCGCCGTCGTCCGTGATGCCGGACAGGCCGGGGATCCGGCCCAGGTCAACCACCAGGGAAGGGTCTGCCATGCGCAGCTTCATGACCGGGATCAGGCTCTGGCCGCCGGCGAGGAGCTTGACCTCGTCCCCGGCGGAGTCCGCGCCGGCCAGCAGGGACAGCGCCTCCTCCACCGTTGTGGGCGCGGCATAGTCGAATGCGCTGGGGATCATTGCACACCTCCGGTGGTCTTGGCTTCCTGCAGGGCATGCCACACGCGGGCCGGCGTGCACGGCATCTTGATGTCCTTCACGCCGAGGTGGCGGACCGCGTCGATCACCCCGTTGACAATGGCGGGGGTGGAGGCGATGGTGCCTGCCTCGCCCACGCCCTTGGCGCCGAGCTGGTTGCTCGTGGCCGGGGTCTCCGTGCGTGCCGTGATGTAGTGCGGCAGGTCCGGGGCGCTGGGGACGAGGTAGTCCACGAAGGAGCCCGAGACGAGGGTGCCGGCGTCGTCATAGACGGCCTCCTCGTAGAGCGCCTGGGCGATTCCCTGCGCCAGGCCGCCGTGCACCTGGCCCTCCACAAGCATGGGGTTCACCACCACCCCGACGTCGTCCACGCAGACGTATTTCAAGATCCGCGCCTCGCCGGTTTCCGTGTCAACCTCCATGGCCGCCAGGTGGGTGCCGTGCGGGTAGGAGAAGTTCACGGGGTCAAAGGTGGCCTCGGAGTCCAGGTTGGGCTCCACTCCGTCGGGCAGGTTGTGGGCCGCGAACACGGCCAGGGCCACCTCGCCCAGGGCCGTGGACTGGTCCGTGCCCTTGACGGTGAAGGAGCCGTTGGCGAACTCGAGGTCCTCCTCGCTGGCCTCCATGAGGTGCGCGGCAATGACCTTGGCCTTCTCGATCACCTTGTCGGCCGCGGCCAGCACGGCCATGCCGCCCACGGACAGCGAACGGGAGCCGTAGGTGTCCAGGCCGCGCTGGGACACCTGCGTGTCGCCGTGCAGGACCTCGATGTTTTCAAACGGCACACCGAGGCGGTCCGCCACGAGCTGGCTCCATGCGGTTTCATGCCCCTGCCCGTGTGCCGAGGATCCGGTCACGACCTCCACATGGCCCGTGGGCAGCATGCGCACCTGGGCGTGCTCCCAGCCGCCGGCGCCGTAGCTCAGCGAACCCAGCACGCGGGACGGGGCCAGCCCACACATCTCCGTGAACGTGGAGATCCCGATGCCCAGCTGGAGGGTGTCGCCGGAGTCGCGGCGGCGCTTTTGCTCGGCCCGGAAGCCGTCGTAGTCGAAGAGTTCCACGGCCTTCTGCGTGGCTGCCTCGTAGTTGCCGGTGTCGTACTCGAGCCCGGCCACGGTGGTGAACGGGAACTCCTCGTGCTTGATCCAGTTCTTCTCCCGCAGTTCCAGCGGGTCCATGCCCAGCTCCACGGCCAGCTCATCCATCATCCGCTCGATGGCGAATGTGGCCTCCGGCCGTCCGGCGCCGCGGTAGGCGTCGGTCCAGGCCTTGTTGGTGAAGACGTTGTGGCACTCAAAACGGTAGGACGGGAACTTGTAGATCGAGTTGTACATGAACGCACCCAGGATCGGGACGCCGGAGGTGACCAGGCCCAGGTAGGCGCCCATGTCCGCCAACAGGTCCACGTGCAGTCCCGTGACGATGCCCTCCTTCGTGGCACCGAGCCTCAGCCGCTGCACCTGCGCCCGGCCGTGGTGGGCCGCCTGCAGGGATTCGCTGCGGGTCTCGGTGTACTTGACCGGCTTGCCCATGCGCCGGGCGGCCAGCACAGTGATGACCTCCTCGGGCGTGACCTGCAGCTTGCCGCCGAATCCGCCGCCCACGTCCGGGGCCACGACGCGGAGCTTGCTTTCAGGGATGCCCAGCGTCAACGCCAGCATGAGCCGCAGGATGTGCGGGATCTGCGTGGCGCTCCACATGGTGATCTGCTGCCCGGTGGGGTCCACCACTGTGGAGCGGGGCTCCATGAACGCCGGAATGAGCCGCTGCTGGTACATCGTCCGTTCAACCACCACATCGGAGGCCGCAAGTTCGGCGTCAACGTCGGTTCCCGTGCCGGCCTGGGCAGAGTCAAAAACCCAGGTGGCGGACTTGTTGGACTCCAGCGAGGTGTGGGCCAGGACCTTGTCCGTGTAGGCCTCCTCCAGGTCCATGACCACGGGAAGTTCCTCGTAATCAACGTCAACAAGCTCGACGGCGTCGCGGGCTGCGGCGGCGCTGCGGGCCACAATCACGGCGACGATCTCACCGGCAAAGGCGACCTCGTCCACGGCAACTGCCGGGTGCGCGGGGGCCTTTTGGTCTGGGGTGATGGGCCAGGCGTTGGGCAGCGAGCCCTGCTCCGCCGCGACATCGGCGCCCGTGAAGACGTCCAGCACGCCGGGGGAGCCCTTGGCCGCAGCCGTGTCGACGGAGAGAATCCGTGCGTGGGCGAAGGGGCTGCGCACCATGGCCAGGTGCAGCATGCCCGGCAGCACCATGTTGTCGGTGAAGCGGGATCGGCCCGTGACCAGGTGGGCGTCCTCCTTGCGAAGCCTGGCCGTGCCGACTTCCGGCTTGGATGTGGCGGTCGCGGTCATGACACACCTGCCGATTCTGCATCCTCAACGAGGGATTCGGCCACCGAGACACCGGAGTCGCCGTATTCCACGCCGTCCGCCACGCTCTTCACGGCGGCCACAATGTTCTGGTACCCGGTACAGCGGCAAAGGTTGCCCTCGAGGCCCTCGCGGATCTCCGTTTCGGTGGGGTTGGGGTTCTCCTTCAGCAGCGAGGCAGACTGCATGATCATGCCCGGGGTGCAGAAGCCGCACTGCAGTGCGTGGCACTGGTGGAAGGCCTCCTGCAGCGGGGCGAGCTTGCCGTTCTGGGCCATGCCCTCGATGGTGGTGACCTTGCGTCCGTCGGCCTGCACGGCAAACATGGTGCAGGACTTTACGCTCTCGCCGTCCAGGTGCACTGTACAGGCGCCGCAGTTGGTGGTGTCACAGCCAATCAGCGTCCCGGTCTTTCCCAGCCGTTCGCGAAGGTACTGGACCAGCAGGAGCCGGGGTTCGACGTCGTCCGTGTAAGCAGCGCCGTCAACCTCGACGTGGATGGATTTGGAACTCGCCATTGAGATCTCCTAAATATCCGTGGAGCCCGTGCCAGGCGGCCGTGCTCCAGCCCATGATGTGTCTTACGTTACATGAGAGCCCCGCGGAAAGTTAGGGCCAGTAGTAGCGGGGTTTAAGTTGCATTTCCGCGTCCGCAGGCTTCTTCTCCTCGTGCTCGGCGTCGGCCACGCGGACGTGGTGGATGCGCGTGTCCATGTGGCTCAGCCGCCCGCCGGCCCCGCCCCAGCGCAGCGCGATGATCTCCGCCGCAATGGACACGGCCGTTTCCTCCGGGGTGCGGGAGCCCAGGTCCAGGCCGATGGGGCTGGAGAGTTTTTCAAGTTCGACGCCGGTCAGCCCCGCCTCCCGCAGCCGCTCCATCCGGTCGTCGTGGGTCTTGCGCGAGCCCATGGCCCCGACATACGCGACGTCGTGGCGCAGGGCCACCTCCAGCAGCGGCACGTCGAACTTGGGGTCGTGGGTCAGCACGCAGATCACGGTCCGCGGGTCCACGAGGCCGGCGTCCAGCTGCGCCTGCAGGTAGCGGTGCGGCCATTCCACCACCACCTCGTCGGCCACGGGGAAGCGGGCCTTCGTGGCGAATACGGCGCGGGCGTCGCAGACCGTGACCCGGTAGCCGAGGAAGCTGCCCTGCTTGGCAACGGCGGCGGCAAAGTCGATGGCGCCGAACACGAGCATCCTGGGCTGCGGGGCGAAACTGGCCACGAACACGCGCATGCCGTCGCCGCGCCGCTCGCCGTCCGGGCCGTACATCAGGGTCGTGTTGCGCCCGGCAGCCAGCAGGCCCATGGTGTCGTCGCTGACCGCGTGGTCGGCGCGCGCGGAACCGAGCGTTCCCTCAAAGCCGTCCGGGTGCACCACCAGGTGCCGGCCCAGCCAGGCCGGGTCGGGGTGATCGATCACCGTCACCACGGCCACGGGCCGGTCCGCCTCAACTTCCCTGGCAACATGGGCCAGCTCGGGGAACGTCTCCTTGGAGACAGCCTCGACGAAGACATCGATGATGCCCCCGCACGTGAGCCCCACCTCGAAGGCGTCGTCGTCGCTGATGCCGTAGCGCTGCAGCACGGGCGTCCCATCCTCCGCGACCTCGGTGGCGAGTTCGTACAGGGCGCCCTCCACGCACCCGCCGGACACGGACCCCACAGCCAGCCCGCCGGCGTCGACCATCATGGAGGCACCCGCCGGCCGCGGCGCCGAGCGGAAGGTGCGCACCACCGTGCCCAGCCCCACCGTGTGGCCCGCCTCCACGGCCTCCACCAAATCCTTCAACACTTCACGCATGGCCCATCACGCCCAACAACTCCTCGAAGCTCTTCATCGAATGGCCGGCTACAAACGCGTCCACGTGCGGCAGGACGGCCTTGATTCCCTGCTGCACGGGTTGGTATCCGTCTTTTCCCCGGTGCGGATTGGCCCAGATGACGCTTCTCGCCACGTGGTGGAGCCGTTCCGCCTGCCGCGCCAGCAGGTCCGGGCGCCCGCGTTCCCAGCCGTCGCTGGCGATGATGACGACGGCGTTCCTCGCCACTGCGCGCTGCCCCCACCGGTCGTTGAATGCGCGCAGCACCTCGCCGAGCCGGGTGCCTCCCTGCCAGTCGGGGACGGTGCGGCCGGCCAGGGCGAGGGCATCCTCGATGTCGCGCTGCCGCAGTGCCGCCGTAACCCGGGTCAGCCGGGTGCCGAGCGTGAACACCTCCACCTGCGCAGGCGCCTCCTGGAGGACACGGTGGGCCAGGCGCAGCAGGCTGTCGGCATAGGGCGCCATCGACCCCGAGACATCGACCAGCCACACAACGCGCCGGGTCCTGCGGGGCGCCCCGGCAAACTTCAGCGGCCCCGGCTCGCCGCCCCGGCGCAGTTGTTCGCGCAGCGTCCTGACACGGTCGATTCGCCCGTGGCGGGAGGTGCGGAGCCGGCGGCCCGGCCGGCTGGGCATGGTCACCGGGAGCTCGGAAAACATTTGGTTCAGCAGCTCGCGGTCTTCGTCGTCGAGTGTGGCGACGTCGCGGTGGCGGAGCAGCTCGCGGCGGCTGGCGATGACCTGCAGTGCCTCCCCGGCATCCGCGCCGGCACCTGCACCGCCATCGTCCTCCGTGAGTGCGGCGGCCTGGACAGTTGCCGGTGTGCCCTGCGGGCGGCCGCCGCCGACGTGGGCCGGGGCAAACCAGCTGTCAAAGGTTCGCTGGTAGGCGTCCAGTTCCTCGGGCGCCGCGCACAGCGTTGCCCGCCCGGCCCAAAACACCTCGTCGCGGTGTTCCATGGAAAGGTGCGAGACGGCGTCGACAAAGCTGCGCGAACGGTCCGCCGTGACCTTCACGCCGGCGTGGCGCACGGCTGCGGCAAAGGCCAGCAGGATTTCCTCGGCCGACGTGCTCGCCAGGGTGCCGGGCATGGCTCAGCCCAGGATCCTGGCCAGCGTGGCCTTGACGCGTTCGGTGTCCTCACGGTACTTGCACAGCGCACCGATGCTGGCGGCCGCCGTCTCCAGGTTGAGTTTCGGGCTCCCCAGCAGGTGCAGTGCCCGTGCCCAGTCAAGGGTTTCAGCCACGCCCGGCGGCTTCATGACGTCGTCCGTGGCGCGGATCTGCTGCACGGCCCGGACCACTTGTTCGGCCAGGAGGGCGGGAACCTGCGGGAGCCGGGTCCGTACGATCTCCACCTCCCGGGCCAGCCCCGGGTGGTCGATCCAGTGGTAGAGGCAGCGGCGCTTGAGTGCGTCGTGCAAGTCGCGGGTGCGGTTGGAAGTCAGCACCACGATGGGCGGGGTGGCGGCCCGGACGGTGCCGAATTCGGGGATGGAGACCTGGTAGGTGGAGAGGACCTCCAGCAGGAACGCCTCGAATTCGTCGTCGGCGCGGTCGATTTCATCGATGAGCAGCACGGCGGGGCTTTGTTGCAGCGCCTTCAGGATGGGCCGGGCCAGCAGGAAGCGCCCATCGTAGAGCGACTTCTCCAGCTCGGCCGTGCTGGGGTTCCCGCCGCCGGCTTCGACACTGCGCAGGTGCAGGATCTGCGCGGTGAAGTCCCAGTCGTAGAGGGCCTGTGCGGCGTCGATCCCTTCGTAGCACTGGAGCCGGATGAGCGGCAGCCCAAACGCCTCGGCGATGGCCTCGGCCATGGCGGTCTTGCCCGTGCCGGGCTCGCCCTCCAGCAGCAGGGGGCGCTGCATCGACAGGGCCAGGTACGCGATGGTGGCCAGCCCTTCATCGGCAAGGTATCCGGTCTCGGCCAGGCTGGCGGCCAGCGCGGACGCTGAGGCAGTGGACGTCGTCGTCATGCCCCCAGCATAGGCTGTCCCCTCTGGCAGCGGGAGGTCACCACTGGATGAGGTCAAACTCCTGCCGCAGTTTGGCTCCCCTCGCCGGATTCACCGAGGCGAGCCAGGAGATCCTGCCCAGCAGGTGGCTGCGGAAGTCGGGCACGGAATTCCGGTTTTGGGAGTCCGGGCCGTGCACGCGGGCGTTGTGGATGACAGCCTTCAGTCGGTCAAAGTCTGCACGGGGGACGTTGGTCCGGCCGTTGACCACCACCGAAGTCACACTTTGGCGCGTGCCGGCCGGGCGGACCCGGGACTTCAGCCGGTTGATGCTGTGTCCCTCGTCCTCGATGATCGCGGTGGCGGCACGCACAAAGGCATCCGCGCGCCGCCGCATGTCCGGGCCACCGCTGAAGGCGAGGTCGTCGGCATACCTGGTGTAGCCGCCGTCGAACTTCCCGGCCAGACCGGCAAGGCGGGCATCCAGCCTGCGCAGCGACAGGTTCGCCAGGGCGGGAGAGGTGGGCGCGCCCTGCGGCAGGTGGGGGAGCGCGAGCGCCTGGCGCAGTGCAAACCGTCCGGACGGATCGCCGCCGGGAGGCATCAGGGACAACACCTGCGGCGGAACCACATGCGTGGCAAGGCCGGTCAGGCGGTGGGCCACAGCTTCCGTGAAACCAGATTGCCGAAGCGTGCCGAACACGCGCCCGGCCGTGACCTTGGCGAAAAAGGACACCAAATCCAGGCTCACCACCACATCCTGCCCGGTGTGCCGGGCCGCACCTGTGACGGCGCTGCGGCCCGGAACGAATCCGTGGGCGGCATCATGAACCTCCACTGGATACAGCAATTCCCGGAGCACGGCGCGCTGGACGAAGCGCAGCCGGGGGCGGGGAATCTCCAGCAGCCGGGGCACGCGGCCCGCCCGCACAAGCCATTCGTAGCGGTAGTGCCCCAACGGGCCGCCGGCCAGCCGGTTCCGATGCTGCGTGTCGGCAAACCACTCAAGGTCGCCGCTGCCCAGGTTGAGCCGGGAGGCAAGATCCGCGAGGGTGTCGATGCGGGGTGCCCCCTGCACGAGGGTGTCACGGGCGGTGGCGGTGGCCAGCACATAGTTGACCAGGTAAATCGGCTTTCGCTGGTCGGCGGCCTTGGCGAGCGCCTCGAGAAACGGTTCGCTTTGCAGTATCAGTGCGGCCAGCTCCCGCGGGGCATCGACCGGCGGCCGGGTATACGCCCGCAAAACGTGGACGGCCAGCGGGCCCAGCCACCGCCGCCGTGCTCCCAGGACGTGGGCGCCGGCGTCAATCAGGCCAGATTTGGTCCAGTGCGGGGAACCAAGAAAGGCCTGCGCGAGTGTTGCAGCAACGGTGGATGGTGATGGCCGGGGCGTGCGCTTGAGTGCCGCCGAGGCGGCAGTGACAAGGGACGTGGTCGGCGCGGACTGGCCGGGGCCCGGCCTGGTGGTTAGCGATGCGATGGCTTCTCCGATGACCTGGCTGTCTGTGCGGGTGCTGCGCTGCGCGGAGCGCAGTGACGCACCCGCGGTGCATGGATCAGGCAAAACTGCGTTCCCCGGGGTAGCCCCGGGGAGGGACGCGCGCCAGAGGACGCCTCCCGCCTCATCGCAAGAAACCATCGCATGCGCCCATGCTAGCGGAACGGTGCGGCCCGGATCCGGCATGTGACGTGCGACGGCGCTCGACCCCCGGCAGTGCCAGCCCGGTGTGCGAGCGCAGCGTCCCCGTGGACGAGTCAGTGGACGAGTGCCTCCCTGGCGTCCAGCGGCACCGATGCGGGGCAGCCTGAGCCCACGGTGACCACCGTGTCCCGGACCTTCACGGACACTGTGGCGGGCCCGTCGTAGCTGAAAGTGATCGCTTCGTGGGTGAGGGAGACGCCGAGCAGACCGCCACGCATCTTGAGCTGGAAGTCCAGTCCGTCCCATCCTGCGGGCAGGCGGGGGTCGAAGTAGAGCATGAGCCCCTGGTCGCGCATGCCGGCGAAACCTGACACGAGGGAGCTCCAAATGCCGCCGGCGGAGGCGATGTGCACGCCGTCGACCGTGTTGTTGTGGGAATCATCCAGGTCGATGAACACGGCCTCGGTGAAGTGCTCCAGCGCCTCCATCGGATAGCCCACCTCGGCAGCCATGATGCCCTGCACGCAGGCAGAAAGGGTGGAGTCGCCGGTGGTGATCGGGTCGTAGAACTCGAAGGCGCGTCGTTTTTCGTCGGCCGTGAACTCCTGCCACTGCAGGAACATGGCCAGCACCGTGTCGGCCTGCTTGAGCACTTGGTGGCGGTAGATGACCAGGGGGTGGAAGTGCAGCAGCAGCGGGTACTTGTCCCGGGGCGTGTTCCAGTCCCAGGGCTCCAGGGTCATGAAGTCGTTGTCCTGCGCGTAGACGTTGTGGGTCCGGTCGAAGGGCAGGTGCATGCGGTCGGCAGCCTCCTGCCAGACGGTGCGCTCCTCATCCGAAACATCATCGCGGCGGCAGGCGGCGGCGGCGCGCAGGTTGAAACGCGCCATGACGTTCGTATACAGATTGTCATTGACCACCGCCGTGTACTCGTCCGGACCGGTCACCCCGTGAATGTGGAACGCGCCGTCCGCGCCGAAGAAGCCCAGCGAGACCCACATCCGCGCCGTCTCGACCAGCAGGTCCCTCGCCTGGTTGTCGCGGAACGTGTGGTCTCCGGATGCCCACACGTAGCGGTTGGCGGCAAAGGCGATGGCCGCGCCGATGTGGAATTGCGCGGTGCCCGCCGCATAGTATGCGCTGGCTTCCAACCCGCCGATGGTGCGCCACGGGAACAATGCGCCGTCAATGCTCAGCTCCGTGGCCCGCACCCGTGCCAGGGGCAGCAGCTTGTGCCGGAACAACAGCACATTCCGGGCCGCTTCCGGGTTCGTGTAGCTCAGGTACGGCAGCAGGTAGATCTCCTGGTCCCAGAAGTAGTGGCCCTCGTAGCCGGAACCCGTCACGCCCTTGGCGGGGATCCCCGCCACGTCGGCGCGGGCCGTTGCCTGGGCCAGCTGGAACAGGTTCCAGCGGACCGCCTGCTGCAGTTCCTCGCCGCCGCCGACCACGATGTCGCTCGTGGCCCAGTAGCGGCCGTAGTGCGAGGCGCTGTCGGCAAAGACCTCTGCGACGGGGCGAAGCGCCGCCGCGGCTGCGGACACCACGTCCAAGTCCTCGCCTTCGTCGGCGACGGCGTAGCTGACCGACTTTTCAAGGGCCACGGTTTCCCCGGCGGGCACGGCCAGCACAAACCGCACCGTGCTGACATCCTGGCCCGCCATCGTCTCGACTGCCTGCACACCGCCGGAGAGTGCATGGTCCACGGCGACCCCCACCCTTTGGCGGGACTCGGCCGTCTGCCAGGACATGCGCAGCGATCCGTCCGTGCCGTCCATCTGGAGCGGCAGCAGGACGCGCCCGGCGTGGCGGCCCGAGCGGCGTGGGTCGGCAGCGGCGGTTTCCTCCACCGGCTGGTCCTGGCGGTTCACGAGCGCGGAAGTAATGTCCACGGAGACCATCCGGTCGCTCGTGAGCTCCAGTGAAAGTGCCAGGTTGCCGCGCACGGCAAAGCCCACGGCCCGGCGCCCCACCGTCTGCACCACGGCCCCTGAGCGGCAGGCCCAGGTGACCGCCGTCGTATAGATGCCGGTGGCAAAGTCCACGGTCCGCCGATAGTCCAGGACGGTGGAGCCTTCCAGCGACAGCTCTTCGCCGTCGATGACCACCGTGTAATTGTTGGCGTCCGGAACATGCAGGATCCGCTGCCCGGTGCGGGCGAATCCAAATGCATTCTCGGCATGCTTGATATCCCACGTCTCGTGGAACCCGTTGATGAACGTGCCCGGCAGTGCGACGTCGGCCGGGGACCAGTGGGCGCCGCGGATGCCCAGGTGCCCGTTGCCCAGGGCGAATATGGTTTCCAGTGCGCCAGCCTTGTCAGGGGCGTGGGACGTTTCCACCAACCTCCAGGGGTCGGCGGGGAAGCGGATGCGGTCCGAAGAGATGAGTGCCATGTCGGTAGCGGGTCCTTGTTGCGAAATGGTGTTGGATGGCGGGTGGTGGTTCTGGGCGCCGGTGCACGGTGTGGGCGGGGCGGCGCCGGCTGCTACAGGAGTTCGGCGAGGTCGTCCACGACGTAGCTGGCCCCGGCGTCGAGCAGGGTTTGTGCCCCGGCGCCGCGGTTGACGCCGATCACTGAGTGGAAGTCCGCCCCGGCGCCGGCCTGGACACCGGAGACGGCATCCTCCACGACGATGCACGTGTTGGCCGGCAAACCGAGCCGTTCGGCCGCATACAGGTAGGTGGCGGGGTCAGGCTTGCCCGGCAGGCCCTTGGCGTTGGCGACGAGCCCGTCCACCACCACCGGGAAGTGGCGGGACAGTCCGGCTGCCTCCAGCACGGCGGGCGCGTTGCGGGAGGAAGAGACGACAGCCAGGACCAGTCCCCGGGACTCGGCCTCGGCGATGAACCGCACCGACCCGGGGTAGGGGGCGACGCCGTCGTTGGCGATGATGTCATTGAAGACCTTGTTCTTGCGGTTCCCCAGGCCGTGGACCGTCTCCAGCGAGGGCTCGTCACCCAGCCCGCCCTCGGGCAGCGTGATGCCGCGCGAGGTGAGGAAGTCCCGGACGCCATCAAAGCGCGGCTTGCCGTCGATATGCTCAAAATAATCGCTTCCGCGGTATCCGTCGGCGGATCCGATGCTGCCGAGATAGCCGTCGAACAGGTGCTGCCACGCCTTCTCGTGGACATCCGCCGTGGGGGTGAGCACGCCGTCGAGGTCGAAAAGGACAGCCTTGGCGCCGGACCACGGATTGGAGGGGGAGGAGGTGGTCATGGGGGTCCTTTCGGAACGGTGTGCACCGCGGGTGGCGATGCGGGAAAAATCATGTGGCGGGCTGGAACGGATGTTGCTCGGAGCCGGTGGTGGATCGGTCGGTGCCGGACCTTGGCCGGAGGCAGCCGGCTCAGCGTCTTCGGCGGCTGCTGGAACGGGCCAGCAGCGAAGTGGGAAGCAGGTGGTTGGCCGGTTCCGGGGCGGAGTCCGGTTTGTGCAGGCGATCCACGAGGAGGTTGGCGCCAAAGGCGCCCTGGTCCGCCACGGGCTGCTGCACGGTGCTCAATCCCAGGAAATCGCTCATCGGGTGCTCATCCAGCCCCACGATGGACATGTTCTTGGGGGCGGACAGGCCGTGTTCCCGCAGCGCGGCCATGGCTCCAAACGCGGTTTCATCGCATCCGGCGAAGACTGCCGTGGGCATCCTGCGGTTTTCAATGAGCTCGGTCATGGCCTGCCGCCCGCCGTCGATGGTGGAGGGGGCGTTCACCACAAGGTCTGCATCCACTGTCAGGTCATGGTCGGTCAAGGCTTCCGTGAAGCCGCGGAGCCTGTCTGATGCCGTCAGCACGGAACGGCTGCCCTTTTCCCGGTCACACAGGATGGCCAGGTCCCAGTGCCCCAGGTCCAGCAGGTGCCCGGTGGCCATCCGGGCTGCCAGGACATTGTCGATGCCCACGTTATCCCAGGGCACGTCGTACATGCCCACGCTGGCCACCGCCAGGGAGGAGGCGGCCAGTGCCTGAATCTGCCCGTCAGTGAGCTCCACATTGATCAGCAGGACGCCGTCGACCTTTTGCGCAAGGCCCGGCAGGTCGCCAAAGATGCGGCTGTGCACGGACGGGTCGTTGCGCAGGCTGATGAGCATGGTGTCCAGTCCGCTGTCGGCAAAGACCTGCTCCGCCGCTTCCACGGCATGGGCAAAAAACCAGGTGGTTGCGGTGGGTGTGATGATGGCGACGGAGCGGGTGCTTCCGCCGGCCAGGCGCGAGGCAGCCGCCGACGCCACATACCCCAGCTTGGCCGCGGCCCCGGCCACCCTGCCCTGCGCACTCTCCGAAACATTCGGCAGTCCGCGCAGCGCCCGCGACACCGTGCAGATGGACAATCCCGCCAGCAGGGCAACATCCTGGATGGTGGCGCGCTGAACCTCAGTCATCAAACACGGCGTGGGGCCCTTCCTCTCATTGCACTGTGGTCGCAACACCTTGATTCTTGGGCTGCGCATGCGGTACGGCGGTCCGGGCCGGCAGCCTGTTGGGGTCTCTTGCACAGGACGGCACCGCTTTGTTGGCGATTTCCCCGGGCAGGGAAAAGCCACCACAACGACACCATTGTAAGCGCTTACAAGAGGGTGGTGCAATGTGGCTGCACCACCGGTGCCGGAGGTCGGCGCGGCAGCTATTGAAGCAGGTGGAGGTCCCCGGGCGTGTCCACGTCGGCGCCGTCGGTGAAGGGGCTGAAATCAACCACGTCCACCAGCTCGGCATGAGCCTGAAGGTAGTCGCGGGCGGCGGAATCGCCCGACGCTGCGGCGGCGGCTCCGGCGGCGTGGTCAAGGGGGAACAGCACGGGATTTCCCCGCCGCAGGGGCGGACGGGCACCGCCGCGGCGGGGAACGTTGGTGGTGGCACCGTGGCCGGAACGGTAGCCGGCTGCCGTGATTCTGCCGGGCCGGTGCAGGGATAGCAGCGTGGAGACAAGGGCCGAGTCCATGCCGGGCTGGTCAACCAGCGCCACCAGGACGGTTCCGTCCGCAGGCGGCGGCTGCCCCTGTCCGTCCAGCGCCGCGGCAACCCCGACGGCAAAGGAGCTTCCCATGCCCTCCTGCCAGCGGGGATTCTCCACGAACCGGCATCTTGGGGGCAGCGGGACGGCCCGAACGTCCCCTGCCGCGGCACCGATCACCACCACCACCTCGGAGCAGCCGCCCCGGAGCAGCTCGCCCGCCGCATGGGCCAGCAGGGTGGCGCCGCGGAAAGGCAGGAGCGCCTTCGGGCCCATCCCCAGTCGGGTCCCGGCACCTGCCGCCAGCAAAACCGCCGTCGTGCGTGTCATGGCACAACCATAGCGGTCTGCCACGTCACCAACGGAGGATTCCGGCCCGGGCGGTCCCGCGTGCTGCGCCGGATCGGGCTGGTGGTGGAGATTGTCGGTGCGGGCGGGGATGATGTGGGCATGTGGATAGCCTGGATCGAATTTGACCTGCTGCTCGGCGATGTCCATTCGCTGAAGGGCAAGCGGTCGGTCGTGCGTCCCGTCCTTGCCGAGATTCGCAGGAGATTCGATGTGTCGGTGGCGGAGGTGGACCACCAGGACCTCCACCGCCGCGCCATGGTCGGGGTGGGACTGGTCTCCGGCCAGAGGGCCCACGCGGTCGAGGTGCTGGACGCAGTCGAAAACCATGTGGCCAGCCTGCCGGAGGTGGATTTGCTCAGTGCCCGGCGCAGGCTGGTCAGCAGCGACGATTGAATGCCGCGTCTCAGTCCGTCGGCGGACGCCTCCGCAGCGACTTCGTCGCCGAACGCTGCTGCTTGGCGGCCTGGTGCCGCCTCTTGGAGCCGCGTGTCGGCTTGGTTGGCCGGCGGGCTGTGGGCGGGGGAGCGAGCGCCGCGGCCACCAATGCACCCAGCTTCTCCATGGCGATTTCCCGGTTACGCAGCTGTGAGCGCTGTTCATGCGCCGTCACCGTCAGCACCCCGCCCGCGAGCCGCCGCCCGAGCTGCGCCAGCACAACCGCCCGCTGTTCCTCGGTCAACACCGATGATTCGGCCACGTTCCACAGCAGTTCGACCCGGCTGTCGGAGGTGTTCACGTGCTGCCCGCCCGGCCCCGACGACCGCGAAAAGCGCCAGCGCAGCTCCGCAGCGGGAATCGTCAGCTCGGGGCCCGCCTCAATGTCCATGCCCCCAGTTTGCCACGCCGCCGCGGGGCTGCCGCCCGGGCTAGACGTGCTGGTCGACGATGATGGGGTTGCCGTCCGGGTCCAGGACGATGAAGCTGGCCGGACCGGTGCCGGAGTCGTCTGCGACAGCCTCAAATTCGATCCCCGACTCCCGCAGGGTGCGCTGGATGTCGCGGACGTCGGTGAAGCGCGGCAGCACTTGTGCGCCCTGGTCCCATCCGGGGTTGAACGTAATCGCGTTCCGTTCGAACATGCCCTGGAACAATCCGATCACCGCATCGCCGTTCTTCATGACGAGCCACTTCTGGGCGGCATCGCCCACATGCGGGGAAAATCCGAGTTTCTCGTAGAAGGCCACTGAGGCATCAATGTCCTTCACGGTGAGACTGACCGAAAACGCGCCTAGTTCCATGGTGTGCTCCATTCTCCGGGTGGTGCCTTGTTGATAGCGCCCGCACCCCGCCTGTGTGGGAGCCGCCTGGCGACGTCCGCGGCCAGGCTCTGGCCAGCCCCGTGCCGGGGGTGCATGATGGAGACAGGCGGCCGTCCGTGCCGGATGCCGCACCTGCCGGCTTGCCGGCCCGGACTGAAGGAGCTGACCGGCCATGAACATGCTCGGGCTCGCCATTGTCATCGCCGCCATCGTTGTCATCACGGTGGTCATGGGGCTTGTTGCCACCCACGGCCAGTACAAGAGGCCCAGCCACTGACCATCGCCGGCCCCTGACGGCCGCACCGCACGCAGCACGACGGCGGAACCCGCCCCGGCCGGGGCCGCTGGTTTCGGCGCGTCTCGCCATGTGCTTTCCCTGCCCCTGAAGCACCGCAACAGCTGCCGTGCCGCACAGCGGTTTGGCGGCCGCGGGGTGCAATAATGGGGCGCGAGCCAATCAACTTGAACAATGGGGAACACAACGTGTCATCAAAGACGCAGGTCTCGGACGAGGCTTCCGAAGGATCTGCCGGCGCGGGTGCCGTCACCGAGCAATTGGCTGAATCGGACGCGGAAGCGTCGGCTGGTGCCGGCGCGGTCCCCGAGGCAGCCGCTCAGCCTTCCGGACCCGCGGCGGCTGGCGCGGCTTACGCCGCCGGCGGCGGGCGCATTCTGTTGTACGTGGCGTCGGCGGTCGTTGCACTCGTCGGAGTGTGGCTCGCCAAGGGAGTGCTGGCACCGGTTGCCGTTGCAGCCGTGATTGTGATCATTGCCCACCCGGTCCGCCGCCCGCTGGAACGACGCGGCTGGCCCGCCTGGGCCGCCACCACCGCCGTCGTGGCAGTCAGCTTTGCGATTCTGGCAGGACTGGGCCTGCTTCTTGTGGTGGCAACCGCCCAGTTCATCAAGATGCTGCCCAACTACACTGACGAATTCGCGGCCGTGGCGGACAACCTGGTATCAGCGCTCGGCTCCCTGGGATTCCACTCCGACACGGCAGCCGGCGCCTTCGACTGGCTGACTCCGGGCGTCCTTCTCAACGCCGCCTACGGGGTTGCCGATTCCGTCCTTGGCCTGGCCACGGCATTCTTCTTCGTGCTGGCGTACGTTATTTTCATGGCCGCCGATGCTGCCACGCTGGGCCGCAGGGAGGTGGGTTTTGCCGTGCGCCCGGCCGTCATCGCCGAGCGCTATTTCCGGGGCGTACGCCGGTACTACGTTGTCAATGCCACCTTCGGCCTGATCGTCGCCGTGGTCGACGGCCTGCTGCTCTGGTGGATGGGCATCCCGGTTCCCATCGTGTGGGCTGTGCTGGCCTTTGTCACGAACTTCATCCCCAACATCGGATTCGTCATCGGCGTCATCCCGCCGGCCATCTTCGCCGTCGTGGTGGGCGGCTGGCCGCTGGCACTGCTGGTTGTGGCTGCGTACAGCATCGTCAACGTGGTGCTCCAAGTCATGGTGCAGCCCAAGTTTGTCAGTGACGCGGTCGGTCTCAGCATGACCCTGACGTTCTTCAGCGTGGTCTTCTGGACCCTCGTCATCGGCCCGATCGGGGCGATCCTGTGCATCCCGCTCACCCTGCTCGTGCGCGCCATCGTCCTGGAAACCAGTCCGCAAAGCAAGCACCTGCGGGCACTTAGTGGGGACACGGAGCCCGCATCATAGGGCGGACCGCCATGTCCACATCGTGAGAGCGACTTGTCGAACTCCACTACACTGGGCCGGTGCCCAAACTTCAACCCGTCACAGTCTCCATCGCCAGGACCGTCCAACCCGGCCACCACCGGCAGTTTGCGGCCTGGGCACATGCCGGGCAGGAGCTGGCCCGGGAATGGCCCGGCTACCTGGGGTCGGGATGGGTGCGGGTCAGCCCCGAGTCCAACGAATGGCACGTCATGTACCGCTTCTCCGACGTGGAGACGTTGCGGGCCTGGGATGATTCCAATGAGCGCAGGTGGTGGATCGACAGCGGCGGGGGCCTCATGGAGATCACCCGTGTGGAACACCGCACCGGCATCGAGGGCTGGTTTGACCAGCCCGGCGACGTCTCCATCACGGTTCCGGAAACCGTGGTGCCGCCGCGGTGGAAACAGGCCGTGGGCATCTTTTTGCCGTTCTTTCCGCTGAGCCTACTCTCCAACCTCCTCCTTTCGCCGCTGACGGCGGGCTGGCCGCTGGTGCTGGCCGTGCTGCTGAACATCTGCATCCTGACCCCGCTCATGACCTACCTGCTGTTGCCGCTGAGCACGCGGCTGCTCCGTCCCTGGCTGCACAAACCGCGGAGGGTGCGCAGGACGCGGGGGTAACCATGCGCCGTCGAACCTGGCATTGGTGCGGGCCAAGGGAGGTGCGTCCCGGGACACAGGTGCGGGCGACACCCGCCGGCAGCCACCCAGCCCTTCCCCTCCCGTCTATGACGCAGTCGTTGCATCAAATCGGCTTGGGATAGCGTTTTCCGCTGCAATAACCGCGTCATAGACGAAAGGGAGGGTAAGCCGGCGTTGGCTGCGGCCAGCAGCTGCTCCGGCTGCTCGGTTCCCACGTGGACGCATTGCCGTGGCCACAGAACTGGGCTGTCAGCTCCGGGCTGGTCAGTGCATCCCAGACCGTTTCGGCCGAAGCGCCAATGTAGGTGACGTAGACGAAATCGTGTTGGGCTGCCATGGCGGCATTCATGCAGGCAAATTCCGCCGTGATCAAGCGTTGCTCGCCAGAACCCCGTAATGGCCTTAAAGATCGAGTCAATAATGGCGCTACCTGACCGACTATTTGTTTGCTAAAAATTGAGCTACCCGCTCGCGGGTGACGTCGAACACACCGCCTTCAAGGAGTCCCCATGCCGCACATACAATCCCGATTCGCCGCCGCACTGGCGCCAAATCTCGATGCCGGCGAGGTCGCTGGAATTCCTGAGCTGACGCCGGCACTGGCCCGGACGCTCATTGAACGCATTGACGGCATCCCGCTGTTTGCCCATGCATACTCCCTGCTGGGGAACTTCACCTACGGCACCCTCCGCCCCCGAGACCTGCTGGTTTACGCCCACAACCACGAACTCAAGGGCGTCTGCATCCACCTGTTGGACGGTGAGGAGCGCAGCCTGGGCAAGATGGACGACGCCGGGCTGCTTGAGTTTGGTGCCGAGGCCAAGGCGTTGGGGCTGGACGTCCACCTGGAAATCAGCAGCACCGAAAAGGCCGACATCGACGAGGTGGTGCGCATTGCCCTCATCCTGGGCGTGAGGAACATCCGCAGCTATTCACGCTATGAAGGCTTTCTGTCAGAGGTGCTCGGCAGGGTGGACGACGACCTGCTTTACCTGGCCGAACTCGCCGACGCCCACAATCTCCAGTTCTACTTTGAACAGCACGAGGAACTGAAAAGCGGTGAAATTGCCGCGGCCCTGCAGAAAATCAACCACCCCCGCCTGCACGCGCTCTTTGACTTCGGCAACATGGTCAACGCCTGTGAGCGCCCCATGGATGCCCTGCACCAGCTTGCCCCGCACATCCGCCAGGTGCACCTGAAGGGGATCAAGGTCATTCCCGAGGGCAACGGCTTCGGCCACCGCGGCGTCCTCCAGGGCGGTGCGGAGGATGACCTCCCCGGGCCCCGCATGCTCTTCGAGCTGCTGATGCTCGGGGAAAGCGAACCGCAGCTCATCGCCTTCGCCCTTGAGCAGGAAAACCACTACCGGGCACCCGCCTTCCGCCTGCGGGACGAAGACTCGGACCCGTTCATTCCCTACCGGGACATGAGCACCACCGACTTGCCCGAGGGGCTGAGCATGGCAGAGATGCTGGTGCAGGAACCCCAATGGGCGCTGAACCAACTTACCCACGTCCGATCGGTGCTGGCGCAATTTCGCGAACTTGCCGAATGCCGTCTGGAATCCGCAGCAATGGCCGCAGCCTGCGCCGGCGCATCTACCAACTGGAGCCAATCATGAAAACCTTCGACAAAGCGAAGTGGTCCAGGTTTGCTCTGCTTGTCATGGGCGGGGGAACCATCTACAAGCTGGCCAACCTCAAGGACGTCTTCTACGTCCCCATGCAGGAACACCTGGGCCTGAGCAACACCGAGATCGGCATGCTGCTCAGCGTCAACTCCATCGTGGCCACGGCACTGTTCGTGGTGGGCGGCTACCTGGCCGACCGCTTCCAGACCCGCAACGTGATTGCCCTGGGCCTGGTCAGCGCCGGCGCCATGGGCCTGTACATGAGCACCTTTCCGGGCTACAACCAGCTGCTGGTCCTGTTCGCCATGCTGGCCATCTCTTCAGACTGCCTGTTCTGGCCCGCGCTTCTGAAGAGCGTGCGGGCGCTGGGCGACAGCAAGGAGCAGGGGCGCATGTTCGGATTCCTGGAAGGCGGGCGAGGTGTGGTTGACACCCTGGTGGCCTTTTCCGCGCTGGGCATCTTCATCGCCATGGGCTCGGGCATGGGCGGCTTCCGGGCCGCCATCGTCACCTACTCGCTGATCAACATCGGCATCGGCGTGCTCCTGTTCTTCCTGCTGGGCAAGCCGGCACCCGGCCGTGCCCCGGAAAGGGCAGACGCCGCCGCTCCGGAGAAGAAGCCGCACGTACTGGATGCCCTGAAGCAGATCGCCAAGCTGCCCCAGCTGTGGCTGGTCAGTGCCACGGTCTTCATGGTCTACATCGTTTATGTGGGCCTGACCTACTTCATCCCGTACCTGTCCACCGTGTACGGCCTGCCCATTGCCCTGGTGGGGGTGTTCGGCATCATCAACCAGTACGGCCTGAAAATTGCCGGAGGTCCCCTGGGCGGGCCCTGGGCGGGTACCTGGCCGACAAGAAGGTTGGCAGCGCAAGCCGCTACCTGGGCCTGGCCTTCTTCGCCCTCATCCCCGTCATGGCCGTCATCCTGCTCATGCCTGCCGACGAGGCGTTCCGCGTCCCCGTCATGGCGCTGTGCCTGTTGTTCTCGCTCATCGTCTTCACCATGCGCGGGGTGTTCTGGGCCCCCATGGACGAGGTGGGCATTCCCGAGGAAATCAGCGGCACGGCCTTCGGCGTCGCCTGCCTGATCGGCTACGCGCCGGGCATGTTCGGCTTCCTCATCTACGGCACCATCCTCGACGCCAACCCCGGCGCAACGGGCTTCCACCTGGTATTCGTGATCATGGGCGCCCTGGCCCTCCTGGGCGGCGGCGTCGCCATGGTGCTGGCCCGCATGGCCAAGCGCAACAAGGCCCTGGTGACCGTGTCCGTCTAGCATCGCCCGCAACAATCACGCACGACGGCGTCCGGCCCGCCCAGGTGGGCCGGACGCCGTCGCGCTTTTGCCGTTGAACTAGGATCAAGTCCATGAAAACGCGTGAATCCGCCCGGAGTCGGCCGTGGTGAAGGAAACCGGCGGGCGCCTGCTGGGCGATGTTTTGTTGGACAGGTCCAGCGACGTTCCGCTGCACCGGCAGATCTACCTGCAAATCCGCACGCACGTGCTCAACGGGCAGCTGCCGGGCGGGGCCCGTTTGTCCTCGACCCGCACCTTGACGGCGGAGCTGGGCGTCTCACGCATCACCATTGTCAACGCCTTCGAAGAACTGTGCGCGGAGGGTTTCCTGCGCTCACGCGCTGGCGACGGCACCTATGTTGGCGAGGAGTGGCGCAGCCAGTTTGCCGCCGAGCCTGCACCGGTGAGGCCCGTGCTGTCGGCCCGGGCCTCGGCCACCACCTCGGCCAGGGGCAGCGAACTCACCAGCCACGCACCCGCATCCTGGAACCCGGACGACGCGGAGTCCTTTGTGCCCAGCCAGGTGGGTGTGGACGCGTTTCCTGTCCGGACATGGAAGCGGCTGCTTGCCCGGCACGGCGAGCGGCGCGACGTGGACATGCTCGGCTACGGGGATCCCTTCGGACACCGGCCCCTGCGCGAGGCTATTGCCGACTACCTCAACGACGCCCGTGGGATTGGTGCCACCGCGGACCAGGTAGTGATCTGCTCCGGGGCGCAACAGGCATTCAACGCGCTGGCCCTGCTCATGGTGGATTCCGGCGACGAAGTCTGGATGGAGGACCCAGGACACATTGCGGCCCGGCTCGCCTTCCTGGCCAACGGCTGCACGGTGCGCGGCATCCCCATTGATGACGACGGCGCCGACTTGGCCGCAGGGGCAGCCGTCCACAAATCGGGACGCCTGATGTTTATCACCCCGTCACGCCAGCATCCGCTGGGCGTGACGATGTCACTGGCCCGGCGCATGGAGTGGATCAAATGGGCCAACGAGAACAACAGCTGGATCATCGAGGACGACTGCGACAGCGAACTGCGCTACCGCGGCCCGCTCATGCCCACCCTTTTCGGGCTGGACCGCAGCCAGCACGTGATCCACGTGGGCACTTTCAGCAAGATCATGTTCCCGTCACTGAGGATTGGCTACGCTGTGCTGCCCACCGACCTGGTGGAACCGTTCAAGGCGGCCGTGCAGGTCATTGGCCGCACCCCGTCAACGCTGTTGCAGGCCGTGGCCACGGACTTCATCCGAGATGGCCACCTGCATACCCACATCCGCCGTACACGCCGCCTCTACCTTGCACGCCAGGACGCCCTGCTGGCCGCACTGCGTGACCAGCTGCACCCTTTCATCAAGGCGGAACTCGTGGATGCCGGCATGCATGTGATCGGCTGGCTGCCCGAGAACATTGACGACCAATTGCTGGCCGCCCAGCTCGCCGACCGGTGCATCTACACCTACGCCCTCGGCGACTACTACCTGAAAGGTGGTGGGCGGCCCGCGTTGCTGATCGGGTTCGCCGCCACGGCGGAGGAACGCCTGCCGCAGGCGGTCAGCCACATGGTCCGGGCGCTGCACCACATTGGCCATCGCTGGTAGGCGCGAACCACCTATCCCAGCAAGTCCGCGAGCCCGTGGATGAGCCACGGATTCCACCACGTCCAGTCGTGCCCGCCCGTGACCGATTGCAGTGAAATGTCCGTGCCCAGCGGCACGAGGTCCGCCAGCAATTGCACCGAGGTGGCATGGATGTCGGCCTCGTAAATGCCCGCCTGCAGCCGTAGCACCACACGGTCCGCCACCCGGGCCAGCGGTTCGGCAAGGTCATAGCGCCACAGGGACGGCGACTGCGCCAGCGCCACCCCCACCAGCTCCGGGTGCCGGGCCACTTGCCACAGCGACGCCAGCCCGCCGTAGCTGGCCCCCGACACAATGGTTCCGGCAGCGTCCGCGTGCACGTCCAGGGTGCGTCGCAGCAGCGGCAGCAGGTCATCGGCCACAAAATCAACCGTGCCCACCGGTCCGCTGAGTTCCTCGGACCGCGTGCCCCCGTCGAGGGAATCCACCATGGCCACGTGCAAGGCGGGCACGACGCCGTCCCGCACCGCCGCGTCAAGGCTCGCCTTGAGGTTGAGGTGCTTCGCCCAGACCTGCCCGTCATGCAGGATGAGCAGGGGAGTGGGGCCGGTTGCACTGCCCGGAGGTGGCGAGTACACCCACACGGTGCGCAGGCGCCCGTTGCCGGAGTCCACGAGCTGCAGTTCCGCCAGTCCCGCCGATGCGGGGTTGCCCGTGCCGCCGGCCAGGACACCGCCCATGACGGGCGTGGTGGCTTCCGGATCCGCACTCGCCGGTGCCAGCCACGGTGCCGCGGGCGCCCCGGGCAGTCTCGCTACCGACATGGCCCCGCCGTTCATGCCTGCCCCCAGCACGGGGTTGAGTGGATCGGGTCCGCCGGCGTCGGCAGCCATGCGGATGGCCCGGCGCATGGTGGCGGCCTGCCACGGTGCCGGGCCGGGGCCGTGGTGGACGGTGATCCGGTAGCCGCACTCCCAGTTCGCGGGCATGAGGTAGCTCAGCGCCCACAGGCCGGATGACCCGAGCCGCTCGAATTCGCTGGCTGCCGTGTTCCTGTGGTCCACCAGCGCATTGGCGGACAGGATTACGGCGGCGGCATCCGGAGCCACATGCAGGAACGTGACTGCCCGGTGGTCTGCCCGCCCGTCCGGCGAGGGCTCCACCAGTGGGAGGGTGCCGCCGTCGCCGGAAAGGAGCCGGGCCAGGAACCCCTCCTGCCGTTCCGCGCCCCATTCGTTCCAGCGGGCAGCGAAGTGCCCGCGAAGCACCGGAACCTGCGGGGCGTCTGCGGCCACCGGGTCCTTCGGGGCCGGAAAGGCCTCGGTCCGTGACCCCTGCAGCCCGGTCACGCCGGCACCTGCAGTGAATCGGCAGGCACCGAAAGGGACACGCCGTCGGGCTCCAGCGGAACCACCAGCGGTCCGCCCGTGGCCGGGTCCGTGATGACAACGCACTCAATGCCGTAGACCTCACGCATGATGGCCGGGGTGGCGATCCGGGACGGCGGGCCCTCGGCGACGATGCGGCCGTCCTTCATGGCTATGACGTGGTCGGCATAACGGAAGGCCAGGGACAGGTCGTGCAGCACCGTGACCAGGGTGTAGTTTCCCGTGAGGTGGAGCCGCCGGCACAGGCGCAGCACCTCCAGCTGGTGGGCGATGTCCAGGAAGGTGGTGGGCTCATCCAGCAGCAGCACAGGGGTGTCCTGGGCCAGTGCCAAGGCAAGCCACACGCGCTGGCGCTGGCCGCCGGACAGTTCAGCCACGGCACGGTCCGCCAACTCGCTGACACCTGTGGCGGCCATGGCCTCGGCCACCTTGGCCTTGTCAGTGTCGGAGAACTGCCGCAGTATGCCCTGGTGCGGGAAGCGTCCGCGCGCCACGAGGTCCGAAACGGTGATGCCGTCTGGTGCGGTGGACTGCTGCGGCAGCAGCGCCAGGCGCCTGGCCACGTCACGGGTGCGGTAGCCGTGGATGTCCCTGCCGTCCAAATCCACATGGCCGGAGGTGGGTTTTAGCAGTCGGGACAGGGCCCGGAGCAGCGTTGACTTGCCGCAGGCATTGGGCCCAATGATGGCGGTGAAGGATCCCGGCGGAATGACCACGTCCAGCCCCTCGGAGATGCGGCGGCCGTCGTAACCCAGATCCAGGGCGTGCCCGGACAGCACATCGCTGCCATCTAAATGCGTGCTTGCAGTTTTCATTGCTTTCCTTCTTGTGTTGTGCATCAGATGCTCCGGCTGCGGGTGACCAGCCACAGCAGGTAACACCCGCCCACCAGGCCTGTCATGAGCCCAATGGGCACATGGACGGCTATCGGCAGCCTTTGGGTGAGGAGGTCGCAGGCCACCATGAGGGCGGCACCCATAAGCGCGCCCGTGCCCATGGGCACCTGGACCGATCGGGTCAGCCTGGCTGCCAATTGCGGTGCCGCCAGGGCAACAAAGGCGATGGGCCCCACCGCGGCCGTTGCCACCGCCGTCAGCCCGACGGCGGCCGCCATGGAGGTCAGTCGGCTCGCCTCGACCCGGACGCCCAGGGCGCGGGCCACGTCGTCGCCCATTTCCAAAAGCCCCAGGCTCCGGCCTTGCACCATGAGCACCGGAAGCAACAGCACCACGGCCACGGCAACGGGCACGGCGTGCTCCCACGTCCTTGCCGCCAAGGAGCCTGAGAGCCACATTTGCGCCTGAAGCGCCATGTCTTCATTGCCCTTCAGGAGCAGCAGCGTATTGACGGCCCCGAGCAAGGCGCCAATGCCGATCCCCACCAGGATCAGCCGATAGCCGCCGCTGACACCGCCCCGCACAGACAGGGCGTACACCACGGCTGCGGCAAGCAGGCCACCGACAATGGCGGCCACGGCCGTTGCGGCAGGGCCGGCGTTGAACAAGATGATCTGGGCCACGGCGCCGGTGGCCGCACCGGTGGTGAAGCCGATGATGTCAGGGGAGCCGAGGGCGTTGCGCGAGATGGACTGGAAGGTGGCCCCGGCAGCTCCCAGACACAGTCCGACGCCGATGGCCGTCACAGTGCGCGGCAGGCGGATCCGGTGGATGACCATGCCGGCTTGCGGGTTGTCAGAGAGGCCAAAAACGGCTGCCATCACGTCGGTGAAGGAGAACTTGATGGTGCCAGTCTGCATGGCCAGCACGCCCAGTAGAGCTGTGGCAGCGGCCAGGGCGATCCCCACCGCAAGGGTGCGGGGTGCCGCGGTGATGCGCAGGGCGTTCACAGCTGCACCAGCTTCCTGCGGCGGGCCAGGGCAATAAACACCGGTGCGCCGATGACAGCACTCATGACCCCTGCCCCGATCTCACCGGGATAAGCCACCACTCGCGCCAGAATGTCTGCGGCCAACAGCAGCAGGGCACCCAGCAGCATGGAAAACGGAAGGAGCCGGCTTTGGTTTGGGCCCACCACCAGGCGGGCCATGTGCGGGGCGGCCAGGCCCAGAAAGCCAATGGGGCCGGCCGCGGCCGTTGCCGCACCCGCCAGGAGCAGTATGGCCCCGGTTGCCAGCAGCCATGTGGTGCGCATCTTGATGCCCAGCGCGTTGCCCAGGTCGTTGCCCAGGGAGAGCGAGTCAAGGCTCCGCGCGGTGGACAGCCCCAGCACCATGGCCACGGCGCAGGCGCCCAGCACCCAAGGGAGCACGTCGTAGCCGCGGCCCTGCAGGGAGCCGCTGGCCCAGCTGACAAAGTTGCGCAGCCGCTGGGAGTCCCCGGCAAGGATGGTGATTGCCGTCACCGAGCCAAGCATGACGCTCAGCCCGGCCCCGGCCAGGACCAGCCGGACCGGATTGTTGCCGGCGTCGTGCGCCCTACCCAGTGCGTAGACCAGCAGTGAGGCCGCGGCGGCCCCGGCAAAGCCGAACCACATGTACTGGCCAGGCCCGGAAACCCCCAGGAAAGCCAGCCCTGCGGCGACGGCTGCGGCGGCACCTGCGTTGATGCCCAGGATGCCCGGCTCGGCCAGCGGGTTGCGCGTCAGCGCCTGCATGAGCGCCCCGGCCAGAGCCAGTGCCGCGCCGACTGCAATGGCCAGGAACGTGCGGGGGAGCCGCAGCTCAACCACCAGCAGGTGGGTGCTTTGCGTCGGGTCAAAGTGGGTGAGTGCCTGCCAGGTCTCTGTCGGGGACATGGCGCGGCTGCCGATCGACAGGCTGGCGAGGGCCAGGAGCACCAACAGAGCCAGGCCGGCAATCCAGCCGGTTCTTGTCCGGGAATGCTTGCGCGGGGACTGAAACATCTTTAGGCGCCGCCGTTGCTGCGGGGGTTCATTGCGGGTTCTCGTTTCCTTGTGCTGTGCCGATCCCCAGTGCGGGCGCCGGCGGCATTGCATAGGTAAGCCTAAGCTAAGAAAGATGCATGGATATGCAATGGGATGAAATGTTGCCCAGAAAGGCAACGGCCCAAGAATATGAGATGTCTCACATTTTTGGTGCACTGCACCCCTGGTGGGGCCGGTTCGACCTTTTGGCGCAGTTTGGTCGGCGCGGGCGGGTTGCCGCAAAAGAAGGGTGAAAATTGCGGCACTTCGGCGCCGCTGTCAATTTTCAGCACCAGCTTCGGCGGGTCAGCGCTTCCCCTCCGGGCAGCGTCGCCTACCGCTTTCCCGCCGGACATGTCAAGTGAAAACAAGTGTCATAACGAAAGATTTATGTGACGTAAATAAGTTAGGTAAGGCTATGCTCGCTTCTGTTCGAGTGCCCGGATGAGCCGGGCCCACCAATGGCGGCAGGGAGTCCACCACCGTGATGAAGCCAAGGATGATGCTCGTGACAGGGGCCGCCGGAGGAATTGGCAGGGCCTGCGCCCTGCAACTGGACCGGAACAGCCCCGCACAGGACGTCCTGGTACTGGCTGACCGCGACGGGCCCGGGCTGGAGCGGCTGGCAGAAGGCATGCCGGGCCGCGAGGTGCTGGCCATTCCCACGGACGTCAGTGACCCGAAATCCGTGTCATCCCTGTTCAACGCCATCGCAGCGCGCCCGGAGCCTTTGTCCGCGCTTGTTCACGCGGCAGGAATACTCAGCGTGGGCTCAGCCCTCGACGTTGACTTCCAGACGTGGCGCCAGACGTTGTCGGTCAACGCCGACGGCGTGTTCCTGGTGGCAACGGCAGCAGCCCGACTGATGCTGGAACGGCCCGCGGAGAACCGCTCCATGGTGCTGGTTGGCTCCAACGCGGCCGGTGTTCCGCGCTCCACCATGCCGGTGTATGCGGCATCCAAGGCTGCTGCAGCGGCGTTCATGAGGTCGCTCGGCCTGGACCTGGCGCCACGCGGGATCCGCTGCAACACCGTGTGTCCGGGATCCACCAATACCGGCATGCAGCAGGCGTTCTGGGGTGCCGATGCAACGGTCGGGCGGCAATCGGTGCTGGACGGCGACGCCGGGGAATTTCGGGTGGGAATCCCCCTGGGCCGCATTGCCGAGCCCGACGACATTGCCGACGCCGTGGCCTTCCTGCTCTCGGACCAGGCCCGGCACATCACCATGCAGGACCTGTATGTGGACGGCGGTGCAACCCTGCGCGCCTGAACCATGCCCCTTTTCGATTCGATTTTCCCTGAAAGGCACACCATGACCCTGCAACTGGCGCCCGCGCCGATCCCCTCCGCGGCTTGGCTGCGTGACCCCCTTGCCGAGTACAGGCAAGGCGACTTCCTCATGTCCGGAACGGCCGGCAGTGTCCTGGGGCGCGGCACTAAAACCCTGCGCATGAATGCCGCCAACAGCCGCAACGTCCTGTCGGAACATTTTGGGTCTGGGCCGCAGCGCCCGGCCATTGCCGGGGTCCTGCCGTTCCGGCCCGGCAAGAACGGCGAGTTTCTTATCATGGACACCACGCTGCGAGGGCCCCGGATGGCTGGCCCCGCCACTGCAGCAGGGGCGGCACATGGCAGTGCCAGCCGCGGCCAGCGCGGCGGCACCCCCATGGCACCGCAAGCCGCGGACGGCCACTACACGGATGCCGTGGCAGCGGCCCTGAAAAGATTCTCGCCCAGCGGCCTGCAAAAAGTGGTGCTGGCTCGTTCCCGCAGCGCAGCCCTGCCGGCCCCGCTGGACATCACCGCGCTGCTGGCCCGGCTGTTGGGACAGAACCCCTCGGCGCATGTGTTCGCCGCTCCGCTGCCCGGCAACAAGACGCTGGTGGGCGCAAGCCCCGAACTGCTGATCCGCCGCAGTGGCACACTCGCCCTGAGCAATCCGCTGGCCGGCTCGGTGCCCCGCTGCGCCGACCCCGTCCAGGACGCCGCCAATGCACAAGCCCTGCTGCGCTCGGCCAAGGACCTCCACGAGCACGCCATTGTGGTGGACATGGTGGCCGCGGTCATGGGTGGGCTGTGCAACGGCCTGGTGGTGCCGCCCCGTCCGGAGCTGGTGTGCACTGACTCCATGTGGCACCTGTCCACCAAGCTGGAGGGCCGGCTCAAAGACCCGGAGACCACGTCCCTGGACCTGGCCTTTGCCCTCCACCCCACACCGGCCGTGTGTGGCTGGCCCACCAAAATGGCCTGCGATCTGATCGAGGAGCTGGAGGAAAGCGCACGCGGCTTCTACGCCGGCGCCGTGGGCTGGACGGACGCTGCGGGCGACGGCGAATGGGCCGTGAGCATCCGCTGCGCTGAAGTCTCCAACGACGGCGTGCGGGTGCACGCAGGTGCCGGGATTGTCCCCGGCAGCGACCCGCAGCTGGAGCTGGCCGAGACCGAGGCCAAGTTCCGCACCATCCTGGCCGGGCTGGGGGTGGCTCCGTGACGGCAACAACTGCCACCGGGCTCTGGCCATCGGAACTGGCAAGGCAATACCGCGAGCGCGGATACTGGACCGGCGAGCGCCTGGACGCCGTCGCCGCGCTCCACGCCCGCACGGATCCGGACCGGATTGCCCTCGTGGATGAGACAGAGCGGATTGGTTATGGGGAACTGGAGCTGCGCATTGCCGCCCTGGCCTCCGGGTTCGCCGCACAGGGCATCCGACCCGGGGAGCGGGTGCTGTTGCAGTTGCCCAACAGGATCTCCTTCATTGTGTCCGCCATGGCACTCATGCGTGCCGGGGCCGTCCCGGTTTACCTGCTTCCAGCCCACCGCATCAGCGAATTGGCGGCCATTGCGGTCCAATCCGCCCCGGTGGCGTACATTGGCCCGGCGGTGCATGCCGGCTTCGACTACCGGAACCTGGCCGCCGCCTTGTCCCAAGGCATCCCCGGCGGGCTGCAGCTGATCATTGATGGTCCGCCCGGTGAGGGGCAGGTGGCGCTGGGGGCCGTGGCGCGCAACGGTGCCGCACTGGCACACCAGTCAGTGCCCGTGGACACCACGGAGCTGGCGTTCCTGCAGCTCTCCGGCGGAACCACCGGCACCCCCAAGCTCATTCCCCGCAGCCATGACGACTACCTCTATTCCGTGCGGCGCAGCGTGGAAGTCTGCGGTTTCACGGCCAGCACGGTCCTGCTGCTGGTGCTGCCCGCGGCCCACAACTTCCCCATGAGCTCCCCGGGATTCTTCGGGGCTCTCATGGCCGGCGGCAGGGTGGTCCTGGCCGGCAACGGCTCACCGGATCTGGCCTTCCCGCTCATCCAGCGCGAGCAGGTCACCTGTGTTCCCCTGGTGCCGCCGCTCGCGCTGGCCTGGACCCGGGCCGCCCGCGCCTCCGCCCCGGATCTCGGCAGTTTGGAAACCATCCAGGTGGGTGGGGCGAAATTCCTGGCCGGTGCCGCCGTCGAACTTCAAAAGGTCCTGGGGGTGCGCCTGCAGCAGGTCTTCGGCATGGCCGAGGGGCTTGTTTGCTACACGCGTGTAGAGGACGACGCCTTCACGGTGGCACAAACCCAGGGGAGGCCCATGAGCGGGGCAGACGAGGTCTTGATAGTTGACGACGCCGGACATCCCGTGGCCCCGGGGGACCCCGGCCACCTGCTCACGCGCGGCCCCTACACCATCCGCGGCTACTACAGGGCGGCCGAGCACAACAAAACGGCCTTCACTCCTGACGGGCACTACCGCACGGGTGACATTGCCCGGCAGCTGCCCGGAGGGCACCTGGTGGTGGAGGGCCGCAGCAAGGACCAGATCAACCGGGGCGGGGAAAAGATTTCCGCCGAGGAGGTCGAAGACCACCTGCTGGCGCACCCGCAGGTCCACGACGCCGTCCTCGTTGCGTTGCCGGACAAGTTCCTCGGGGAGATCTCCTGTGCCGTGATCGTGCCCGACGGCGTGTCCCCCAGCCGGGCGGACATCATCACCTTTGTGCGCGGCCGCGGCGTCGCGGCACACAAGCTCCCGGACCGGGTCCACATTCTGCCGGACTTTCCCTTGACGGGCGTGGGCAAGAACAGCCGCGCGGAACTGCGCCGCGCCCTTGCCGCCCAACTCAACCCCACAACCTGAGCCACATCAAAACCACAAATACAGACAAGTAGAGGATTCCCCAATGCGAAACGACCTTCCCCAGTCCATCTCCTATGAGCTTCCCGCCACAGCCGAGCTGCCCCGGCGCTGCGTCCCGTGGGACCCGGACCCCTCCCGCTCCGCGCTGCTGGTCCACGACATGCAGCAGCACTTCCTGCGCCCCTACGGCGCCGGGCAGGAGCCGGGCCGGTCCCTGCTGGGCAACATTGGCCGGCTGACCACCCTGGCCCGTGAACTGGACATCCCCGTCTTCTACACGGCACAGCCCCCGCACCAGCAGCCCGAAGACCGTGCCCTGCTGACCGATTTTTGGGGTCCCGGCATCGGCGCCAATGAGGAGGGCGCCCGCATAGTTGACGAGCTGGCACCGCAGCCGCAGGACACCGTGCTGACCAAGTGGCGCTACTCCGCCTTCCAGCGCTCAAACCTGGCCGAAACCCTGCATGCGGCCGGCCGCGACCAGCTCATCATCACCGGCGTCTACGCCCACATTGGCTGCCAAGTCTCGGCTGCGGACGCCTTCATGCATGACATCCAGCCATTCATGGTGGCCGATGCCGTGGCCGACTTTACCGCCGCCCACCACGCCCAGGCACTGGAATGGGTGGCCGGGCGCTGCGGGGTGGTCACCGGCACGGCGGAACTGGCCGCCGCCTGGGCGGGCGCCAAGGAAAGCTCCGTGGCTGTGGGCGAGCTTGTCCGCAGCCGCGTGGCCGAACTCATGTACATGGACTCCGCCGACATTGGCGACCACGACAACCTGCTGGAAATGGGGCTGGACTCCATCCGCATCATGGACCTGGTGGAGACCCTGCGCGGAGACGGCCTGGAGGTCTCCTTTGAAACACTGGCATCCGCGGCCACCGTGCGGCAGTGGGCCACCGCCCTTGAAAGCCAGGCACCGGCAATGCAGGGGGCCGGGGCATGAGCGCGGCAGGCAACCCCTTTGACAATGACCAGGGCGTGTTCCTAGTCCTGGCCAACGCCGAGGGCCAGCACAGCCTGTGGCCGGAGTTTGTCCCCATCCCGCTGGGTTGGCACACCATCCACGGGCCCGATTCCCACGCAGCCTGCAACGACTACATCGAGCGCCGCTGGACCGACCTGAGGCCGCTGAGCCTGCTCGGCCAGATCCGCGCCACCGTGTCCCGCTAGCCCCCACCGACAGGAAACTCCATGGCAATGCCGTCACCGTCCACCCTTGAACTGCCCACACCCGAACCGGAAGCCAGCCCCGTGCTGCCACTGGTCGGAGCCCAGCCCGGCATTTGGTACGCCCACCACCTCGAGGGGGAGCGCGCCAGCAGCTACAACGTTGCGCGCAGCACCGCCATCGAGGGCAGGCTCGACGGCGCCGCCCTCACCGAAGCAGTTCGCCTGGGGCTGGGCGCGGTGGACACCCTGGGCTTTGCCTTTGGCGAAGTGGACGGAGCGCCAGCCCAGTGGCCCGCACACAGCGGCCGCGAGCCGCTGGAGCTCGTTGACCTGCGCGGACAAGGTGCGGCAGCTGCGGAGCAGCTCATGGCGGCCGACCTCGCCACCCCCGTGTCCCTGGAAGGCGGCGGTCCGCTGCACCGCCACGTGCTCATGCAGCTGGGGGATGCGCAATGGCTCTGGTACCAGCGCTACCACCACATCCTGCTGGACGGCTACAGCTTCACCTCCATCACCCGCCACATCCTGGCCCACTACCGTGCACTCGTGCAGGGCCTGCCTGCGCCGGACCCAGCGTTCACCCCGACCGAGGGCGTGGCCGTCGTCGAGGCCTCCTACCGGGGGTCGGAGCTCGAGGAGGCAGACGCGGGGTTCTGGCGCGGCTACTGCCAGGAACTGCCGCCGGGCACCAGCCTTGCCGTTCCCGAATCCCGCATCGAGGGCACCGCCCGCCCGGGAGAAAGCCGGCGTGCCGAGGTGCGCCTGGGCGCCGGATCCAGCGCCGGCATTGCCGCCCTGGCCAGGGAGAGCAAGGTGAGCTGGGCGGATGTGGTGGGTGCCGGCGTCGGCAGCTACCTGGCCCGCATGGCAGGCACCACCGATGTAGTGCTCGGCGTGCCGTTCATGGGGCGCATGGGCACGGCGGCCCTGAATGCGGCAGCCCCCGTGGTGGCCGTCATGCCTCTGCACCTGCAGTTCGCACCCGGCGCCGGGCTGGGGCACGCAGCCGCGGCCACGGCGTCGGCCCTGGCCCGGATCCGCCCGCACAGCCGCTACGGGGCAGAGCAGCTCCAACGCGAGCTGGGCATGGTGGGCAGCGGCACTGCCCTGTACGGAACCGTGTTGAACCTAAAGATCTTCGAATACCCGTTCGAGCTGCCGGGTGCCACGCTGCACACCAACCACCTCTCCGCCGGCCCTGTGGATGATCTCGAGGCGTCCGTGTACAAGAACGCCGGCGAGATTGTCCTGGAACTGGAGGCAGCCCCGGGCCTCTACACGCAGCAGGACGTGGAACTGCACGCCCGGCGGTTGGCGCACTGGCTTGAAACACTCGTGGAGACCGGCCGATCCCTGGGGGAAGCGGCACTGCCCCTGCCGGAGGAACTCAGCCGGATCCAGGGGGACTGGGGCACGGGGCCGCACCTTGCCCCAGGTGCCCACACCATCACGGGCCTGCTGGATGCCCACGCCGCGGCGCACCCTCAGGAGACCGCCCTGTCCGATGCCGGCGGAAGCCTCACGTTCACGGAGCTGGCCGCACGCACCAACGCCCTGGCCCGGTTGCTGATGTCCCGCGGCGTGGGCCCGGGCACCATTGTGGCCATTGCCCTGCCCCGCTCCATGGACACCGTGGTGGCCATTGCCGCTGCGCTCGCGGCCGGCGCCGCCTACCTGCCCCTTGACCTGGACTACCCCGACGAGCGCCTGGCCTACATGCTCCAGGACTCCGTACCCCAGGTACTGGTGACCGAGTCAACGGTCCAGCCCGCCATCGCCTTCGAAGGCCCCACGCTCACCCTGGACACACTCGCCGTCGTACGGGAACTGGCCGGACAGGCAACCGCGCCCATCACGCAGCAGGACAGGTTGCGGCCCCTCCACCCCGCCGATCTTGCCTACATCATCTACACCTCCGGCTCCACGGGACGGCCCAAGGGAGTCATGACCACCCATGAAGGGCTCGCCAACCTCCTCGCCGTCCACGGCGCCGGGGTCTTTGGGGAAACCGTGAACGCGCTCGCAGGCCGTCGCGTGCGGGCCGGGCACAGTGCCTCCTTCTCCTTTGACTCCTCGTGGGAGCAGCTGATCTGGCTGTTCCTGGGGCACCGCTTGCACGTGCTCGACGACGAACAACGCCGCGACCCGCAGGCCATCGTCGAGGTCATCCGGGAACAGCTAATCGACGCCATTGACATCACCCCGTCCCTGGGCACCCAGCTGCTGGACTGCGGTCTTCTGGCAGAGGGTGAGCACCACCCGGTGCTGGTGCTCTTTGGCGGCGAGGCAGCCTCGCCGTCGTTCTGGTCGGCCCTGCGCGCCGCACCCGGCACACGCAGCCACAACTTCTACGGGCCCACCGAATACACGGTGGACACCCTGAGCGCCGGCGTGGCGGAATCGCCGCACCCCGTGGTGGGCCGGCCCATCGGCAACACGCGCGTGCATGTGCTCGATTCGCGCCTGAAGCCCGTGCCGCCGGGAGTGGTGGGGGAGCTGTACATCTCCGGGCCCGGCCTGGCCCGCGGCTACCTGGGCCGCCCCGCCCTGACCGCTGCGCGCTTCGTGGCGGATCCCTTCGTGCCCGGCGCCCGCATGTACCGGACCGGCGACTTGGTCCGCTGGCAGCAGGACGGCCAGCTTGACTACCTCAGCCGTGCCGACGACCAGGTCAAGATCCGCGGCCACCGGGTGGAGCTCGGCGAGGTCGAGGATGCGCTGGGCGCACTGACCGGCGTGGCCGCAGCCGTGGTCATTGCCGAACAACTTGGCCAGACAAGCCGGCTGGTGGGCTACTACGTCCCGGACCAGGCCGCAGCGCCAGCGGACGCGGCCATCCTGCGTGCCGGGCTGGCCGCCACCGTTCCTGACTACATGGTCCCGGCGGTGCTGGTGCCCCTGGCCGTGCTGCCCCTGACCGTCAACGGCAAGGTGGACAAGGCAGCACTGCCGGCGCCCGGCACCGGGGCCTCCGAAGTGCAGGGCCGCACGCCCGCCAACTCCCGCGAGGAGCTGTTGTGTGCGGCCATTGCGGCCGTGCTGGGCCGGGCATCGGTGGGCGCGGACCACGACTTCTTTGTACTGGGCGGCGACAGCATCTCCGCCATGGCCGTGTGCGGGGCAGCCCGCCGCGCCGGCTGGGCGCTGCGGCCCCGCGACATCTTTGCCCGGCGCACCGCCGCCGCCATGGCCGCCGCCCTCGAACCACTCAACCAGGGCGTGCGCCAGGACGTGGCAGCAGAGGGAGACGTCCCCCCGCTGCCCATCCAATGCTGGCTTGGCACCACCGCCGGGCTGGACGCGCACTACGCACAGGGTGTCTGCGTCAGTGTCCCACAGGAACTAACGGAGGATGTCCTTCGGCAAGCCCTCGCGGCATTGCTGGGCACCCACTACGCCCTGCGCGCCCAGGTGCGCAACGGCATGCTGCACGTCCCCGGCGGTGAGACCATCGATGCTGCCCGCACCACCATGGACCTCACCGGGATCCCCGGCACCACCGCAGACTCCGCCTTCCACGCGGCAGCCCAGCTGCTGGACCCAGAGGCCGGCACCATGGTCCAGACCGTGCTGCTCGACGGCGCGCATGTCCAGCCCGCGGTGCCCGGCGCCCGGATGCTGGTGCTGGCCATCCACCACCTCGTGGTCGACGGCGTGTCTTGGCGCACGCTGCTGCCCGACCTTGGGCTCGCCGTGCAGGAATTGCTGGCCGGCCGGACGCCACAGTTGGAGGCTGAACAAACGTCGCTGCGGCACTGGGGCAGCCACCTCCACGGGCAGAAGGAAGCACGGCGTGCGGAGCTGCCGCACTGGCTCGGCCAGCTGCGCTGCGGTCCCGACCCCCTGGGCCGCGGCAGCATGGACCCCGTGCTGGACACGCAGGCCACGGCTGGCAGCAGCCGGATCCTGCTCAGCGAGGAAGCCACCGCCGCGCTCCTCACCGGCCTGCCAGCCACGTTTCAGGCCACTGTGGAGGAGACGTTGCTGGCCGTCACGGTGCTGGCCGCGGCGCACCATTTCGGCGTGGATGCCCTGGCTATGACCCGCGAGTCCCACGGACGCCACAGCGACACCTTGGACCTGGAGCGGACAGTTGGCTGGTTGACTGCCGAGCATCCCATCCATGTAGCACTCGACGGCATCGACACAGCTGTGTTGCTGGCCGGCGGCGGCGACCCCGCAGCCGTGCTGCGTGCCGTCAAGCAGGCCGTCCGGGCCACCCCCGGAGACGGCCTGGGCTACGGCATCCTGCGCCACCTCGATGCCCACGAGCAAGTAGGCCTCCTCGCGGCGGCGGCACACAACCCGCCGGCGTTGTTGGTCAATTACCTGGGCCGCTTCAACTCCCACAACGGCCACTTCACACCCGTGCAGTCCGGCGGCGCCTTCGCCGACACCTTTGCCGTCAGTCAGGACACCACCATGCCGCTGGCCCACCCGCTGGAACTGAACGCGTTCCTGGACGGAAGCCGGCTGGCCCTGTGCTGGAGCTGGGCTGACCGTCTGCTCAACGAGGCAGATGCCGCGGCCGTGACTGCCGGCATGGAACAAGCCGCCACGGCACTGGCGGATTTCGCCGCAACTCAACCGCGCAAGTCGGCCGCCACCTTGGTGCCGGCCGACGTCCCCGGCACTGGCCTGGACACCGCCGCGCTGGGCCGGCTCCAGGAAAGCCACGGTCCGGCGCTTGCAGTGCTGCCGCTGGGGCCGTTGCAGCAGGGGCTGCTGTTCCACGAACAGATCGGGGGTGACGCCGGCAGTTACAGCTCCGTCACCGTCCTGGACTTCACCGGCCCCGTTGACACCGAACGTCTCAGGGACGCGCTGGAACACCTGGTGGACACGCACCCGCAGCTGGGCACCTCCTTCAACACCACGGCAGGTCCAATGCCTGTCCAGGTCATCGGCCACCCCGGCTTCCGGCGGCCCGTGGATTTCCAGGAGATTACCGTGCCGGCAGGCGGTGACGGCCCCGCCGAGACCCTGGCCCTGGAACGGGCCGAGGCCGCACGCCGGTTCGCCGTGGAGCGCGGTCCGCTGCTGACCGTCCGCCTGGTCCGCTGGGCCGACGGATCCGCCCGGCTGGTGCTCAACGCCCACCACCTGCTGGTGGACGGCTGGTCCACGCCGCTCATTGTTCAATCCTTGCTGGATTGCTACAACACCGGCCGCCCCGCCGCGGCCACCACCCTGGCTGGCTATGTCGCGGCCTGCGCAGAACGCGTCCCTGCCTCTGCCGACAGGGACGCCTGGTCAGTAGCCTTTGCCGGTGCCACCCCTACCCTTTTGGAAGGGACACTGATTCCGGCCGCGGAACCCGGTGAACCGGCCACGTCCCGCCTGGAACTGGATGCCGCCTTCACCCGCCGCGTGGCGGAATCGGCACAGCGGCACGGCGCCACCCACAATTCCATCTTCGCCTTGGCCCACGCTCTGTTGCTGGGCGAACTGACAGGACGGACCGACGTGGTCTTTGGGACCACCGTCTCCGGCCGTGAGGACCAAGCCGTCCAGGACGTTGTGGGCCTGTTCACCAACACGGTGCCCGTGCGTGTGCAGTTGGACCCGGCTGGCACGCCTGCTGGACACCTGGCCGCACTGCAGACCCACCAGTCCGAACTGCGCGAGCATGCCACGCTGGGCCTGGGCGAGATCCAGCAGCTGGCCGGCACCGGAACGCTGTTCGACACCCTGTTCGTCATGGAAAACTACCCGGCGCCGGAGGCAGCCGAACGGCCCGGCCCGGACACGCTGGCAGTGGCTGGGCTGCGCAACCGAGGCTACACGCACTACCCCCTGACCGTGTTGGTCCTGCCGGCAGGGGACGGATACCAGGTGGTGCTTGAACACCGCCTGGGTGTTGCCGCCGGCGACGCCATCCTGCCCCGCTTCCGTGCCGCGCTGGAAAAAATCATCGCCGCGGACCAGCAGCCCCTGGCCGCCACCACGGCCCTGCTCCCGGCCGAGCGCAGCGTCCTGGCCGAGGCCAACAACTGCAACCACGATGTCCCGGAAACCACCCTGCGTCAGTTGCTGGCGGATCGTGTTGCCGGGTTTGGGCAGGCCGCTGCCCTGCATGACGGTCGACAAACACTTAGCCATGTCCAGCTGCGTGCGCACGTCCTGGACCTGGCTGGCAGGCTGCGCGGCGCAGGCGTGCGCACGGGCGACCTTGTGGCCGTCTCCATCCCACGCTCGGCCCACTTGAGCATTGCGCTGCTGGCCGTCATCGAAGCCGGAGCCGCCTACCTGCCCCTGGACACCGGCTACCCGGCAGAACGGCTCGCCTACATGCTGGCGGACGCGGCCCCCGCAGCCGTGCTCACCACGGCAGAACTTGCCGGCGGATTCCCTTCCGGCATGGTGCGCGTCTTGGTCGACGAGCCTGGCTGTGATGCGCCCTTAGGTGCGCCGGGCCCGGCCGGCTGGAGTGCGCAGGTTGCCGCGGAATTGTCCCCGGGCCACCCTGCCTACGTCATCTACACCTCCGGCTCCACAGGACAGCCCAAGGGTGTGGTGGTGCCGCACAACGCCATAGCCAACCGGCTGCTGTGGATGCAGCACGAGTACCCCATCGGGGCAGGGGATGTGGTCATGCAAAAGACGCCCTCCAGCTTCGACGTGTCCGTGTGGGAATTCTTCTGGCCCTTCCTGGCCGGTGCGGCACAGCTGGTTGCGCCGCCGGAAGCGCACAAGGACCCCGTGGAACTCCATGCCTTGATGAGCCGCGGAGCCGTCACCACTTTGCACTTTGTGCCGTCCATGCTTGCCGCCTTTGTTGCCGCACACGGGCACGCTATGAACCCGCTTCCGGACCTGCGCCACGTCTTTAGCAGCGGCGAGGCGCTGCCGCGTGAGCTGGCCGCCGCAGCCGAACGGCTCTTGGGAGTGCCAGTGCAAAACCTGTACGGCCCCACGGAGGCGGCGGTGGATGTGTCCTTCCAGTCCGGCGCCGGGGCCGTGGCCGGGCAGCTGGGCACCGGAGTCCCTATCGGCAAGCCGGTGTGGAACACGCAGCTTCATGTGCTGGATTCCATGCTGCGCCCGGTTGCCCCGGGTGTGGCCGGCGAGCTGTACCTGGGCGGCGTGCAGTTGGCCACCGGCTACCTGGGCCGCCCGGCCCTGACCGCCGGACGCTACGTTGCCAACCCCTTTGGCAACGGCACCCGCCTGTACCGCAGCGGCGACGTTGTGCGGCGGTTGCCTGGTGGCGCCCTGGAATACCTGGGCCGCTCGGACCACCAGCTCAAGATCCGCGGCCAACGGATCGAACTCGGTGAAATTGAGGCTGTCGTGGCGGCAACCCGTGGTGTGGAGACGGCAGCTGTGGCTGCCAAGTCATCTGCGGCAGCCACAGGCCCGGCCGGCGCCGATGCGCGGATCCTTGTGGCCTACGTGGTGCCGTCCCTGCAGCGCGCCGGCGACCAGGCAGCGGCTGCCGGGCAGGCACTCGTGGCCAGCTGCAAGGAGGCCTGCGAGCGTGCCCTGCCCGCCCATATGGTGCCGGCGTCGTGGGTTCTTCTGGACGCCCTGCCGCTGACCAGCAACGGAAAACTGGACCGCAATTCGCTTCCCGAGCCCGTCATCAGCGGCGGCACGGGACGTGCGCTGCGGGCGGGACTGGAAGAGGCCGTGGCGGCCGCCTTCACCGTGGTGCTGGGCGTGCCTGCCACCAATGCCGGGGATGACTTCTTTGCCCTGGGCGGCCACTCCCTGCTGGCCATGGCGCTGGCAGCGCGGCTCAGCCGCTCCCTGGAACGGCCGGTGGCCGTTGGCACCGTCATGGCCGCCGGCACCGTGGAGGCCCTGGCCCGGCGCATCGCGGAGGAATCCGATGGCCTGGAGGCACTTGGAGAGGTCCTGCCCATCCGCACCGGCAGCACCTTGCCCCTGTTCTGCATCCACCCGGCCTCCGGGTTTGCCTGGCAGTACCGTGCCCTGGCCCGCCACCTCGACCCGGCACAGACCCTGGTGGGGCTGCAGTCGCCGCGCCCCGATGGTCCGCTGGCCACAGCCGCTGCCATGGCACAGGTCCACGAACGTCACTACGACACCATCCGATCGCTGCAGCCGCACGGCCCCTACAGCCTCCTTGGCTACTCGCTCGGCGGCACCATTGCCCACGCCGTGGCAGCCCGGCTTGCCGCAGAGGGGGAGGAGGTGGCCTTCCTGGGACTGTTGGACACCTATCCGCCCGAGGGCCAGGACTGGGGGGCCGGGGCCGTGGAGGAAGTGGCGGCAGAGGCCGAACGCGAACAGGTGGCACAGGGGCCGGGCGGTACCACGGCCGAACAGGCAGCCATGGCCCGGGACATCGTGGAGAACTACCGCGACTCCGTCCGGCTGTTGTCCCGCGCCGCCACCGCCAACTTCCCGGGCCGCGCGCGGCTGTTCACGGCAACCAAGACCATCCCGGACGGGCACGAGCCCGCCCGCGCCTGGGCCGGCCTCATCGGCACCCTGGACATTGAGCCCATCGACTGCTCCCACGAAGACATCCTGGCCCCCGAAACACTCCCCGTGCTCGGGCCCCTGTTGGCGGGCCTGCTGGCCGGCGGCAGGGACGCCGGCACCCAAGGAAAGGCAACACCATGAGCAAACAATCCACAGCGGCCAACCCGGTCCGGCTCGTCATGCACCCCCTCGTGCCGCGGCTGCTCCACGTGGCGGGCATTGAGACCCTGACACCGTCCATGCGGCGGATTACGCTGGCCGGCCTGGCCCCGGAAGAGCCGTTTCCGTTCACACCCATGGCCGCCTCCGACCACGTCAAGCTCGTGTTCCCGGAAGCGGAATCGGGGGAAATATACCTGCCCACGGTTGTCGATGACAGGCTCACCATGCCGGAGGGGCGCCCACGCCCCATCTTCCGCGACTACACGGTGCGTGCGCACGACGGCGACGCCGGCACCCTGGTCATTGACTTTGTCCTCCACCGGCACGGGCCCGCCGGTCGTTGGGCCATCGACGCGCAACGGGGGGACGCCCTGGGCGTGCTGGGACCCCGCGGTTCCCACATCTACCCCAGCGACTTTGACCAGTATCTGATAGCCGGGGATGAAACCGCCGTGCCTGCCATGGCCCGCTGGCTGGAGGAACTGCCGCGCGGTGCCCGGGCCACGGTCCTTGTCAGCGTGGCGTCCCTGGCCGAACAGCCCGCCCTGCCACGCAGTCCCGGTGCCACCGTCACCTTCCTGGACCGTTCGGTGCACGGCACCGGTGTCCTGGCGCAGGCCTTTGCCTCCGTCGTTCCGGGCCCTGGCCGGTTGTTCGTCTGGGCGGCAGGGGAAGCCGGTTCGCTCAAGCCCATCCGGCGGCACGTGCGCGATGCCCTGCAGCTGCCGCCGTCGCATGCGGACATCGACGGCTACTGGAAGGTCGGCGTGGAAGGCCTGGACCACCATGAGCAAGACGACGATGACTGAGCCGGGCAAGGGGCGGCTGCTGCGCGGGCTGGTGATTGACCCGAGCCCGCTGCGCAGCAGCCCGGCCTTTAGGCGCATCTTCATTGCCCGCACCATCTCCATTTTTGGCCTGGGCATGCTGGCGGTGGCCGTTCCGCTGCAGATCTTTGAACTTACCGGCTCAACACTTCAGGTGGGGGCCGCGGCAACAGTTGAGGGCATCTGTGCATTCGCCGGCCTGCTGGTGGGCGGCGATCTTGCCGACCGGTTTGACCGAAGGCGCATCATTCTCTTTTCCCGTGTGGTGGGCGGCAGCGGATTCGCACTCCTGGCCGCCAACGCCTGGCTGCCTGAACCCTCCGTCGCTGCCATCTACGTGGTGGGCGGCGTGGACGGCTTCTTCGGCGCGCTCAGCGTCACGGCCCTGATGGCAGTCACCCCCACCCTGGTGCCGCGGAACAAGCTTGCCGCGGCAGGGGCCCTGAACATGCTCACGGTGCGGCTGGGCACCATGGCATCGCCCGCGCTGGGCGGTGCCATCATCGCCGTGGCCGGAGTGGGCTGGAACTACGCATGCGCCGCCGCGGCAACGCTGGTGACCATCACACTGCTGACGGGACTGCCCAGCCTGCCGCCGGACCGGTCCGGGCCGCGCAGCCACCCGGTGCAGACTGCCGTGGAGGGTGCAATGTTTGTTTACCGGCAGCCGGTGGTGCGCGCGGTAGTGCTGCTCGGCACGCTGCAGACCATGGCCTCCGGGGTGCGGATCATGCTGCCGGCCCTGGCCGCCACCTCCCTGGGTGCCGGGCCCCAGGGGACGGGCTTGCTGTTTGCAGCAGTGCCCTGCGGGGCGGTGTTGGCCACGCTGCTCAGCGGGTGGATCGCCACAACGCGGCGGCCCGGACGCTCGATGGCACTGCTGTCCGTGGCCTCGTTCCTGGCGCTGGCGGCGTTGGGCCTTGGCACCGGACTGCCCGCCGCCCTCGCCCTGCTGACGCTGTTCGGGGCCCTGGCATCCATGAGCGGCATCCTGCAGTACGCGTTGGTCCAGGCCCACACACCTGACCGGATGCTGGGCCGCGTCAATGCGCTCTGGATGGCCCAGGAGGTCGGTGGCGATTCCATTGGCGCCCTGGGGCTGGGCGCCCTGGGCCGCGCAGTGCCTGCAGCCGCCGCCGTCGTGGTGTTCGGTGGCGCCGCCGCCGTGCTGGGGCTGGCCGGGATGGCCGGTTTTGGGGAACTGCGCCGGACAGGGCCGGTGGACGGGGACGACGCCGGCACCCCGCAGCTGCCCGCCGCAGCGGCCGCAGCGGGCAGCCCGTGACACTGCTCGCCCAGGTGTGGATCTGCCGTGGAACGCCGGAACTTGGCCTGGATGCGGCCTGGCTCAGCGAAAGCGAGCGGGTTTGCGTTGCGGCCAAAAGGCTGCCGGCCGACCAGGTGCGGTCAGGGTCCGCGCGGATTTTGCTCAAGCGGCTGCTGGCCGCCGAGTTCGGCATCGACCCCGCATCGGTGGAACTCCTGGCAACCGGCGGGCGCGGAGCCCGGCCCGAGCTGGCCTGGGTCCGGCGCCCCGGTGGTCCGCCGGGGCTCAGCGTCAATGTCTCCCATGCGGGGGGCCAGGTGCTGGTGGCCGTTGCCCGCGGCGGCATGGTGGGAGTGGATGTGGAACAGCATTGCGCCACCGGCTTTGAGGGCTTTGACGAGGTGGCCCTGTCGGCGTCGGAACGGGCCACGGTTGCCGGCACGCTGCCGGCGCTCCAGCCACGGTTGCGGGCTGAATTCTGGGTCCGCAAGGAGGCCGCACTGAAGGCTGTGGGTACTGGCCTGCGGCGCGATCCCGCGGAGCTTTGTTTTGCCGCGAGTGGGCCGGGGTTGGGTTCGCCAGCTGTCAGCCACGGGGTAGCCGTCCACCTGCTCGAGGCTGCGCAGGGATACTCTGCGGCAGTTGCCGTGGCCGGAGCCTCGAACATCACCTGCCGCGAAATGACGGCATCTTCGTTACTTGTCAATAATTACGAAACAAAAACATGGCCGATTCGTTAGTTAGGTTAGGCTATGCTAAGTTTTTGCACGGCAAGCGCGGCCAGGTCGGCGCTTGAGACCTTCGGACGCATCCGTCCACATGCCAACCCGGCATCATCCACTGAGGAGACACAACTGTGAAGTTCCAACGCAAGATCCTGCCCCTGCTGGCGGCCCTAGCCGCCGCCGGCATCGCCTTGAGCGGCTGTTCCGGCTCGGCGGATGCCACCTCCGGCAGTTCCGGTGCAAGCGCCCCGGCCAGCCAGGGGGAATGGCCACGCACCATCAAGCACGAGGCCGGTGAGACCGTCATCCCGGCCAAGCCGAAGAACATCGCCTCCACCTCGCTGAGCGTCACGGGAACCCTGCTGGCCATCGACGCCCCGGTCACTAGCTCCGCCGCCACCAACCCCAGCGACGTCACCGACAGCCAGGGCTTCTTCTCGCAGTGGTCCACGGTGGCTACGGAGCGCAAGGTCGGAGTGCTGTACCCGGCCCTGGAATTCGACCTTGAAGCCGTGGTCGCGGCCGCCCCCGACTTGATTGTGGTTTCCACTTCAGGTGCCGACAGTGCCGCCGACCACTACAAGGAACTCAGCGCCATTGCCCCCACCATCGTGGTGAACTACGGCAGCCAGTCCTGGCAGGAGTTGGCCGCCGAGCTGGGCGAGGCCACGGGCCAGGAGGCTGCGGCCAGCGCTGCGGTTTCCACGTATGACGCCCATGTGAAGGACGTTGCCGCCAAGATCAAGCTCCCCGAGGGCGAGTCCAACATCATCAGCTTCAATGGTGCGGGCCAGGACAACGGTGTGGCCAAGAAGGGCGGCTCGCATGCAGATGTGCTGGAGTCCCTTGGCTTCAAGATTGCCGACATCCCCGAGGGCCTGGACACCAGCGCGCAGCCCCGGCAGGACTTTGCCTTCATCTCCTTTGAAAACCTGACCAAGGCCGCCACCGGAAACACTGTGTTCCTGCTGGCCGCGGACGATGCCGTGGTGGAGGCATTCAAGGGTGAGAAGGTGTTGGCGAACCTGCCGTCGGTCAAGTCCGGCCAGGTGGTTGCCATGGGGCCCACCTCGTTCCGCCTGGACTATTACAGCTCCACGCAGCTAGTGGACCTGCTGGGTGAGGCATTTAGCTAGCCCGCCCGCAAGCAAGACGCCCCTCACCAGGTGGCTGCCCCGAGTTCGGCGGCCGCCTGGTGAGGGGGCGTTGTCCATTCAGCCGGCAGTGCCAATGCGGTGTCCGGCCACGCGGTCAGGGCCCGGGACACTTCGGCCTCCGCCGGCAGCCGGTGCCGCAGCTACCGGGGCGTTTTAGCCGACGCGGCTGCAGCCTCCACACTTTTCTTCCGCTCCAGCAGGGCGAGCATGGGGAAGAGCAGCACGGACAGCATGCCGGCTCCCACCAGCGCCGTGGAGGTCCCGGAAGTGAGGATGTCCCGGTCCAGGCCGATGGCCGTCACGGCGACGATGATCGGCAGCCCGGTGGCTCCCAACAGGACGATGGCGCGCTTGTCCCGGGTGCTGGAACGCTCGGGGACTGCCAGCAGGTTCGGCAGGCCGCGGACCACCAGGATCAGCACCAGGAAAATCGGCACGAGGGCCAGTGTCCCGGGGTCCCCCAGCAGCGCATCCAGGTTAAAGGTGACGCCTGTATAGACGAAGAAGACCGGCACCAGGAAACCAAAGGCCACGCCGTCGAGCTTGTGTTCCACCACCTCCCGGTCATGCGGTGCGGCGCCGGAGATCAGCACACGCCACAGGATGCCGGCGGCAAAGGCGCCCAGCAGCATGTCCAGCCCAAACACCAGGCTCAAGCCCACCAGAAGCGCCACGATCAGCAGCACCAGGCGGATGGCGAACTGGCCGCTGGAATGCAGGGTGGCGTTGACCAGGCGCAGCAGCAGGCGGTTCTCACTGCGTCCGGTCATCCAAATGGCCAGCCCGGAAATCGCCACAAAGATCCCCAGGACAACAATGGATGAGCCAAGGGTGTGCCCGCTGAGGAACAGCGAGATGGCCAGCAGCGGCCCAAACTCACCCACCGTGCCGATCGCCGTGACCGCCTTGCCGAACGGTGTCGAAAGTTCCTTGGCATCGCGCAGCACCGGCAGCAGCGTGCCCAAGGCCGTGGATGACAGCGCCACACCGATGAACACTCCGGCCGGCACGCTGGGCGCCACGAGGATGCCCACCACCACGCCGCCCGCCAGCGAGATCAACCACGCAATGCTGGACCGCTTGAGCGGCCGGCCCTTGATGGTGCCGAAGTCGATCTCGTTGCCAGCCATGAAGAACAGCATGGCCAGCCCGAGGTTGGAGAGGACGCCCACAAACTCCGACGTCTCCACCCAGCCGAGCAGGCCCGGTCCAATGATGATGCCCAGCGCAATCTCAAACACCACCAGCGGCACCTTGGCCACCCTGCCCACGAGGTCGGACAACAACGGCGCCGCGGCGGCCACCAGCGGGATGAGTATCAAGCTAATCAAGAGGGGGTCCACGGGCGGTTCCTTCAGCCGGTTTGAAATTGTCAACCCCAGTGTGTCAGTGCGGGGGAACCGCCGCCAGCGTCGACCCGCCGGGCGGGGCGCGGCGCAGGGTCCGCCGCTGGACCACTGCGGGCCCGCCTCACCCATTGACCCGGTCCGGGCACGGCCGGCACCCGGACCGGGTCCAGCCCGAAAATTGCCCGAAAATCCGCGGAATCCAGCGGGTTTTGACCCGACACGCCCGCATGCTACTCTTGCACTATTCCACGGACCTCCCGGCACAATCTCTTGCCGGTTGCAGATAACGGGTGGACACTTGAATCCGTTAGTTCCTGAGGAGGAATGTATGCATTTGACGCCCCGTGAGCAGGAAAAGCTCATGATCGTAGTCGCCGCAGACCTGGCCCGCCGCCGCCAGCGCCGGAACTTGAAACTCAACCATCCCGAGGCCGTCGCCATTCTCAGCTATGAACTCATTGAAGGTGCCCGCGACGGCCGCACGGTTGCCGACCTCATGAGCTGGGGGAGCACCATCCTTTCGCGCTCGGACGTCATGGAAGGCGTTCCGGAAATGATCAAGGATGTCCAGGTCGAGGCCACCTTCCCCGACGGCACCAAGCTCGTCACAGTGCACAACCCCATCCGCTGACACCAGCCGCGCGCCAAAGGAGCAAGCCATGATTCCCGGGGAATACATTCTCAGTGAGCCGCCCATCCTGTGCAATGCCGGCCAGGAGGCCACCCAACTCTCCGTCGTCAACCGCGGAGACCGGCCCATCCAGGTTGGCTCGCACTACCATTTCGCCGAGGTCAACGACGCACTCGAATTCGACCGCACCGCCGCCTACGGCCGCCGGCTGGACATCCCCGCAGGCACGGCCGTCCGCTTCGAGCCTGGAGACCCCAAGACCGTGAACCTGGTGGAACTGGCCGGTGCCCGCGCGGTATACGGCTTCCGGGACCAGGTCAACGGGAAGCTCGACGGCGGCAACACCCGCCCGGGTGCCGCGCAGGCGCCCGCAACCCCCGCCGCCGAAGAACCAATCGAAAAGGACGGACAATGAGCTTTGAACTGAGCCGCAAACAGTACTCCGACCTCTACGGCCCCACCACCGGCGACGCCATCCGCCTCGCTGACACCGAACTGTTCCTCGAAATCGAACACGACCACACCAGGTACGGCGAGGAAGTCGTTTACGGCGGCGGCAAGGTCATCCGCGACGGCATGGGCCAGAACGGCCAGCGCACCCGTGACGAGAACATCCCCGACACCGTTATCACCAACATCATCGTGCTCGACTGGAGCGGCATCTACAAGGCCGACGTGGCCCTGCGCGACGGCCACATCTTCAAGATTGGCAAGGCCGGCAACCCGGACATCTCCGACGGAGTGGACATCACGATCGGCGTCGCCACCGACGTCATCGCCGGCGAAGGCAAGATCATGACTGCCGGCGGCATCGACACCCACGTCCACTTCGTCAGCCCCGACCAGGTCCCCGTTGCCCTGGCCGGCGGCGTCACCACGCTGATCGGCGGCGGCTCCGGCCCGTCCGAGGCCAGCAAGGCAACCACCGTCACGCCCGGCCCGTGGCACATTGCCCGCATGCTGCAGGCCGTGGACAACCTCCCCATCAACGTGGGGCTGCTGGGCAAGGGCCACGCGAGTGCCCGCGAACCGCTGGCCGAGCAGGTCCGCGCCGGCGTGATCGGGCTGAAGGTCCACGAGGACTGGGGCGCCACCCACTCCTCCATCGACATGTCGCTGCAGGTCGCCGACGAATTCGACGTCCAGGTCGCCATCCACTCGGACACGCTCAACGAGTTCGGCTTCGTGGAGGACACCATCAAGGCCATCGACGGCCGCGTCATCCACACCTTCCACACCGAAGGCGCCGGCGGCGGGCACGCACCGGACATCATCAAGGTGGCCGGCCTGCCCAACGTGCTGCCGGCGTCGACCAACCCCACCCTGCCGTTCACGGTCAACACGATCGACGAGCATCTCGACATGCTCATGGTCTGCCACCACCTCAGCCCGGACATCCCCGAGGACGTGGCCTTCGCCGACTCCCGCATCCGCAAGGAAACCATCGCCGCCGAGGACGTGCTGCACGACATGGGCATCTTCTCCATCACCTCCTCCGACTCCCAGGCCATGGGCCGCGTCGGCGAGGTGGTCCTGCGCACGTGGCAGGTGGCGGACGCCATGAAGCGCCAGCGCGGAAAGTACGACGACGACCCCGCCGTGGGCGACAACGCCCGGCTCAAGCGCTTTGTTGCGAAATACACGATCAACCCGGCCATCGCCCACGGCATCTCCGACTATGTGGGCAGCATTGAGGAAGGCAAATTTGCCGACCTTGTCATCTGGGAGCCGGCGTTCTTTGGCGTGAAGCCGGAAATGGTGATCAAGGGCGGGCAGATGGTCATGTCCATCATGGGCGACCCCAACGGCTCCATCCCCACCCCGCAGCCGCGCACCTTCCGGCCCAACTTCGCCACGCTCGGCAAGACCGTGCATTCGTCCTCGATCACGTTTATGTCCCAGGCCGCCGTCGATGCTGGTGTTCCGGCCGCACTCGGGCTGGAACACGAGGTGCGGCCCTGTCACGGCATCCGCACCCTGACCAAGGCGGACATGAAGCACAACGGCGAAATGCCGGACATCCAGGTGGACCCGGAAACCTACGAGGTCCGCGTCGACGGTGAAGTCGTCACGGCCGAAGCCTCCAGCGTGCTGCCCATGGCACAGCGCTACTTCCTCTTCTAACAGGAGAACCATTGATTATTGAAGCCATCCTTGGCAACAAGTTTGACCCCGCAACAGAAACATTCAACCCCGCCAACCTGGCGCAGCTGCACGAGGAACGCGTGGTGCTGCCCTCGGCACTGCTGGTCAAGCGCATCCAGCGTGTCACCACGGACCACGGCCGCGAGCTCGGCATCCGCCTGGCCGGGGACAACACGCCGGACCTGCGCGACGGCGACGTCCTCTACGTCGACGGCAAGGACGCCATCGTCATCTCCGTCGAGCACAGCGACGTCCTGGTCATCGCCCCTGAATCCGTCCAGGAGATGGGCATCGTGGCGCACAACCTCGGCAACCGGCACATGCAGGCCCAATTCTTCGGCGAGGACAGCGAATACGGCGCCCAGGTCATGGTGCTCGCCTACGACCACACGGTGGAGGACTACCTCAGGCACGTTGGTGTCCCGTATTCCCGGCAGGAACGCGTCATGCCCGTGCCGTTTCGCCACGCAGAACACACGCACTGACATGGCGGCCGCACCGGGTTACCTCCTGCCGCTGCTGCAGCTGGGCGATTCGGCACTGCCCACCGGGGCGTTCAGCCACTCCCTCGGCATGGAAACGCACCTGAACCAGGGGATCATCCACGACGAAGACAGTTTCGCGAACTGGCTGACCCAGTTCATCCGCATCCAGCTCGTCCACTCGGACGGGCTCGCCATCCGCTTCGCCCACGAGGCGGAAACCCCGGCGGAACTCCACCGTGTCGACCGGGAACTGCACGCAGCCGCCCTGCCCCGGGAAATCAGGGAGGCCGGGGTCAAGATGGGCGCACGCATGCTCGACATTGCAGGCTCCGTCTTCCCCTGTGCTGAACTTGAGGAATATGCGACGGCGGTTGCCTCCGGGGAATGCTCGGGCCACCCTGCGCTGGCCTTCGCGATCGCCGGAAAGAACCTGGGCGTGCCGTTGGGGGAACTGCTGGCCACGTACTTGTTTTCCACCGTCACGTCGCTGACGCAGAATGCGATCCGGGGCATACCGCTTGGCCAGAACGCGGGCCAGCGGGTCCTTGCCGCCGCCCACCGGGAGGTGAGGGACGCCGTCGCGCTTGTCCAGGAGCTGGGACGCGAGGACTTCGGCATCACGGCCCCCGGGCTGGAAATCGCCCAAATGCAGCACGAGCGCCAGCGGGCAAGGATGTTCATGTCATGACCCGCCACCTCCGAGCCCACACCGTCCCAACGCCGCATCAGATAAGCCGCCATTTTCCCCGACGCGGCATCAGATAAGTCGCTGTTTTGGCGAACGCCGCATCACATTTGCCGGCAGCACGGAACCGGGGACCACAAACCCAGATAGAAGGAGCACAACATGAAACCGATCAGGATTGGCATTGGCGGGCCCGTCGGCGCCGGCAAGACGCAGCTCGTGGAGCGACTGACCCGGGCACTTGACGGGGAGGTCTCCAGCGCGGCGATCACGAACGACATCTACACGATCGAGGACGCGAAGATCCTGGCCGCCAACGGAGTGCTGCCGCTGGATAGGATCATCGGGATCGAGACCGGCGGCTGCCCGCACACCGCCATCCGCGAGGACACGTCCATGAACTCCGCCGCGGTGGCGGAGCTGGAGGCGCGGCACCCGGACCTGCAGGTGATTTTCATCGAGTCCGGCGGCGACAACCTCTCGGCCACGTTCAGTCCCGAGTTGGTGGATTTCTCCATCTACATCATTGACGTGGCGCAGGGGGAGAAGATCCCGCGCAAGGCCGGGCAGGGCATGATCAAGTCCGACCTGTTCGTCATCAACAAGACGGACCTGGCCCCGTACGTGGGTGCGGACCTGTCCGTCATGGAGGCGGACACGCTGGAATTCCGCGGCAACAAGCCGTACTGTTTCACGAACCTGAAGACGGACGACGGCCTGGAACACGTCATCAACTGGCTCAAGCGCGACGTGCTCATGCTTGACCTGGCGAACTAGGGGCACCGGTGGCTGAGCTTGTCGAGACCCGCAGCGTCGGCCGGCTCGCCGCGCGTGCGAAGTGGGCCGGAACCCTTTCCCTGGACATAGACCGGCGCGGGGGCAAGTCCATTGCGGTGCGCCAATTCCACGACGGCGCCCTGCGGATCCTGCGCCCGCACTACCTCGATGAATCCGGCCAGGTTTGCTACGTCATCGTCAACCCCGGCGGGGCATACCTGGGCGGGGACAAATACCTGATCGAGGTTGCCGTCGCCGACAACGCGGACCTGCTCCTGACCACGCAGTCCGCCACAAAGGTCTACCGCACGCCGCAGGACCGGGCCGGCCAGCACATGCAGGTCCACCTCGGGCGGGGCGCCCGGCTCGAGCTGCTGCCGGACCCCCTCATCGCGTACCGCGAGGCCAGCTACGAACAGGTGTGCTGCGTGGACATGGACCCCACGGCGTCGCTGGTCATGGCCGAGGTGGTCACGCCCGGCTGGTCGCCCGACGGCGGACTGTTCCGCTACGACGAGATCCGCATGCGCAACGAAATCTCCATCGGCGGCCGGCTCACGGTCCTGGACAACCTGCTTATCCGCCCCGGCACCGGCTCGCCCGTGGACAGCAGCAACTTCATGTCTCACTACACCCACCTGGGCTCGCTGCTCGCGGTGGATCCGCGGGTGGACCAGGCGCTGGTGGATGAACTCCACGCCCTGCTGGGCCCCATGAACGACGGCGGCCAGCTGGGACTGACGCTGTTGGACGGGCCGGGGCTGGCGTTGCGGGCCCTGGCCCACTCAACCGAACGATTGAATGAAATGCTGGCTGCCGCCGTCGACCTTCTCCGGAAGCGCTGGCACGGCCAGGAACCATTGAACTTAAGGAAATACTAAATGACTGCCCTTGCCCGCCTTGGATATCTGGAACGTGAAAAGCTTCCGGTCGCCCGAAGGATGGGTGCCACGTTCCTGGCGGTGGCCTTGCTGCACCTGGCCGTGGCCGGACTCATGGCCTATTCCTTCCTCGCCGACGTGCACCCGCTGGCGGTTGGCCTGCTCATCACCGCCTACCTCGCCGGGGTGAAGCACAGCTACGACTGGGACCACATTGCGGCGATCGACAATTCCAGCCGCAAGTTCGCCGCGCAGGGCCGCTCGCCCGTCAGCGTTGGCTTTGCGTTCAGCATGGGGCACAGCTCCGTGGTGCTGCTGGCCGGAATCCTGGTGGTCAGCGGCGCCGGAATCATGGGCGCAGTGCTGGATGAGGGCTCGGCGGCAAACATGGCGCTGGCGGTGTTTGGGGCAAGCGTGTCGGCACTGTTCCTGCTCGCGATCGGCCTGTTCAACGGCTCCGCCTTCCTGAAGGCCAACGTGCTGTTCCGCCGCGTTCGCGGGGGAGGGGCAGTGCACGACGACGAGCTGGCGCCGACCGGCATGGTCGCCAGGCTCATGGACAGGCCGCTGTCCAAGGTGAAGCGGCCGCGCGACATTTACGTGCTGGGGTTCCTGTTCGGGCTGGGCTTCGACACCGCCTCGACCATTGCGTTCCTGCTGTTGACGGCGTCGGCCGCGCTGGCCGGCATCTCGGCCGCCGCGCTGCTGGCCCTGCCGTTGGCGTTCACCGCCGCGATGACGCTGTGCGACACCGCCAACGGCATGGCCATGATGAAGATGTACCGTTCCGCCGTCATGAACCCAGCACGGCGAATCGGTTTCAACATGGTGGTCACGGGACTATCGGCGACGTCGGCCCTGTTCATCTCCGGGCTGACCATGGCCGCGATCCTGCATGACACGCTTGGCCTGACGGATCCTGTCACCACGTGGCTGGCCACCCTTGATTTGGGCCATGCCGGGCTTCTCCTGGTGGGCTTGTTCCTCTTGGTGTGGGGGATTGCGGCCGCGGGCTGGCGCCGGGACCGGCAGCGCGGCCCCGCCATGTGAGATGCCGCATATATGGGAGCTGTCCAGTCGCTTGCGGATTAATTGGGACTAGGCTTGTTGTTTGAAATTATCCCCGGTGATGGATGAACTTTGCCGGGACATGCAACGAAGAAGTTAGGCCCATGAAGAAACTCATTTCCCTGTCTGTCGCCGCCATCTTGCTTGCCGGACTGTCGGCCTGTGGTTCAGACTCCGCTGCGACCCCGGGTGATGCCTCCAGCACCACGGCAGCAGCAGTCCAGGAAGAACGCGCCGTTCCCGACGTGGTTGGCATGACGTACGACAAGGCGTACAACGCGCTTGTCAGCGAAGACTTCTTCGCCAAGCTGGTAGATGAAAATGGCGACGAGTGGATCACCGGCAACCCCTGGGCTGACGTCACAGTCAAATCAACGGATCCGGCCCCCGGCACCCTGTCCGACGCCTCCTATGTGAACGTGACCCTCACCGTGACGCAGGACGAATACGCGAAGCAGACCGAGGCCGCCAAGTAGGCTGCCCCCGTACCATTCCACCGGCGCTGCCGCGGACCCAACAGTGAAAACTGCCGCGGCGGTGCCGGTGTTTTTTGTGCGTTCGGCACGATCCGCGCGCCTCGTCCCCCGTCCCAAACCAGAACCCGGCTTGACCCTGCCCCCAAGGTCAACGTTTAGGCTGGCACCAGGAGGCAAAAATGCGCATCGGTGAACTCGCCGCAAAATCAGCAACAACCGTCAAGGCGGTACGGTACTACGAGCAGCTGGGCCTCGTCGCTCCCGGACGGCACGCCAACGGGTACCGACACTACTCGGAGCACGACCTCAGAATCGTCCGGGAAATCCGCGAACTCTCCGAGCACGGCATCACGCCTGCCAAGGTGAAGCCTTTCATCGAGTGCCTCGACGCCGGCCACCACCACAGCGACGAATGCCCGGCATCACTGGCAGCCTACCGCGACAGCATCGCCGAGCTTGACCGGGCCATCTTCTCCCTCACTGCCCGCAGAAAACTGCTCGCCGCTAGGCTGCAACAGGGCGCCGCCCGCACATTCACCAAGGAGCCAACCATGACCGACTACTCAACAACCCTGCCCGAGAACCTCCCCATTCCCGAGGACGACGGCGCCGCAGCCCACCTTCCGAGCCTGGCCATGCCCGACCTGGTCCTTGAGGCCACCGACGGTGCGCGCATCAACCTCGCCGAACTCGGGCGCGGGCGAAGCATCATCTACCTATACCCGCTGACCGGACTGCCCGGCACAGACCTGCCCGACGGCTGGGACAACATCCCCGGCGCCCGCGGCTGCAGCACCGAGGCCTGCGACTTCCGCGACCATTTCGCCCAGCTCCGGGAGGCCGGCGTCGAACATGTCCACGGGCTCTCCAGCCAGGACCCCGCCTACCAGGGCGAAGTGACAGCGCGGCTCGGCCTGCCCTTCACCATGCTCTCCGACACTGGATTCGAACTGGCCGACGCGCTCACACTGCCCACGTTCACCGCGCCCGGCCACCCGCGCCTTTACTCACGCCTGACCCTCGTGGTCACCGCCGGCGTGATCGAGCATGCCTTCTACCCGATCTTCCCGCCCAACACCCACGCGCAGCAGGTCCTCGCCTGGCTCAAGGAAAACCCCGCCATCTGACAGCGCAGCCTACCGCCCTGCCGCGACCAGTCCGGTCTCGTAGGCGTACACCACGGCCTGGGTCCGGTCGCGCAGTCCGAGCTTGGACAGCAGGCGGTTCACGTGGGTCTTGACCGTGGAAACCTCGACCACCAACTGGCCGGCGATCTCCGTGTTGCTCAAGCCGCGGGCCAGGTGCTGCAGCACCTCCACCTCCCGGGAGGTCAGCCCGGCCGGGGGGGTGTCCCTATGTTTTTCGTCAAGGGTTTGGAAGGGTTTTCTTCGATTTTTTGACCCACTGATTTTGGGCAG
>NZ_JADHDY010000019.1 GCF_016820535.1 Sporosarcina beigongshangi
CGGCGGCACCCAAACCGGGCACCGCCGTCGAACACCAAGATAAAGCTACTGCGGCGGGGGAACCGCCGTGCTATGCCCCGTGATGCCTCGCCAGGGCCAGGTCATCGCAGGATGATGTCCGTTGCGGTGGCCGGTGACTGGCCGGTGGAGACGAATCCGGAGACGTTCGCCTGCGGATGCTTGATGATGTCGGTGACGGAGCCCAGGTGGCGGGACAGGTCCACTTTGTCCTCGGGCGCTGCCAGCAGCAGCTGGAAGCCGAATTCCTGCAGGGCGTTGATGCCGGCTCCGGCGTACTCAGAGTTCGCCTGGATGAATGCCTCGTCGATCATGACGGTTCCGTAGGTGCTGTAACCCTGCACATCAATCCCCAACTGGTAGGCCAGGGCTGCGCCCATGATGAAGGATGTGAACCGCTGGCCCTCGCCGCCGGACAAGGTGCCGGGTTCAAGTCCAAGCTCCACTTCGCCATTTGGGCGGTGCTCATTGCAACTGATCGTGACATGCTGGCGGACGTCCAATACGGTGTCGGCCCAGTGCGCCATGGCAGGATCGGCCAGTGAGGAGACGAGCCGCTCCAGCTGCTGGTGGCTGCTGGCCATGGTTTCCTCCGTCGCCTTGGTGTAGGCGTTCCCGAGTGCCTCCTTGAGGTTCTGGCGGAATGCCCGGGCCTCGTCGGGAACGGACGTCTTCACCTCCAGCCGGAGCCGGCTGCCCTTCTCGAACGGGACATCGGCCAGGATCTGGTTTAGGGGCAGGATGCGTTCCTCGATGGAGCGCCGTTCTTCCTCCAGCAGCTGCAGGAGGTCTGAGAAGCGTTCGTAGGAGCGGTTGTTGAAGTACTCCTTGAACTCCTCCTGGCGCTGCGGAAGTCCGTCAGAAACGATCCGGTGGTACAACTCCTCGTAGTGGGGTGCGGCCTCGGCACCAGTGCCGTGGCTGGCGCTCATGGTGGGCCCGAACTGGCGGCCGAACGCCTTGAAGATTTCAGTCAGTGTGGCCTCGGCGCGGAATTGGCGTTCCTTGATGGTGGCGATCCGTTCGCCCAGGTCGACGGCGACATGACTCAGCAGGACTTCGAGCTCGTCCAGGGAAGCAGGTTCGCCGCCCTCAAGGAACGGCGCAAAGGCCTCCTGGGCCCAATCATCGGCAGCCTTTTCCGGACCGCCTCCGGCCAGTACACCCTGGACCGCAGCAAGGTCCTTGTCGATTCCGGCCAGGTCGTGGTGCAGCACGGCCACGCGCCCCACGGCTGCCTCAAGCGCGCCCTGGGCCTCCGCCAGTGAGTCCCGGAGCTGAGCCAACGTGGTGCTGCCGGCAATGGTGTCCTCAAGGGTGGACTGCAGCGCCTCCAGTGCAGCTGCTGGCGCGGCGGCGTCCAGTTCCTCAAAGCTGCGGGAGTCTGCGGCCACGCGCTTCAGGGCCGCCAGGCGCCGGGCCGACTGCTCCTTGGCAAGACTGCTCTCCGCCGCGGCGGCGTCCGAGGCGCCCTGCTCGTCGGCGAGCAGCCGCGCCTGGTCCTCAAGTTCGGCGATCTTGGCCACGTTGTTGAAGCCCAGCAGGTAGTCGCCCGGGTTGATGGTGCGGGTGTCGCGCTCAAACAGGGCCTGGCCCAGCTTTACGGTCCCCGCCAGCGACACAGCCTTCGCATGCTCGTGCAGCGCGGCGTCGTCGTCCACGCAGGTGAATGCAAAGTCGGCGGCGATTTTCCCGCGGAGCCAGGCTCCGGCGTCGGAATCATGGAAATCCAGCTTGCCGACCAGGTGGTTGGGGCTCGCCTGGGCCGTTTTTGCGGGAACGCCGAGGTCGATCCAGCGCAGCTTGCCGTGCCCGTCGAGGGTATTGATGGCGGAGGTGACCGCAGCAATGTCCGCGCCCCGGATCAACAGGGTTGTGGCGAGCGAGCGCAGCACCTTCTCCGCGGCAGGGCGCCACGCGCCATGTCCGGCGCCCATGTCCACCAGCTCGCCGGCAAACGGCATGTCCGAGGCTTCCAATCCGGTCGCAGCGCAGATGGCGCGGCGGGCGGCGGCACTGCGTGAATCAATGTTGGAGCCGCGGCGCTCGTAGGCGGCAATTTCCGCGCGCAGCGCCTTCTCCCGGGCCTTGAGGTTCACGCTGGCGGCAACGGCCTGGTATTCCAGCGTGCGCGCTGTGTCCATGTCTTCCTGCTGAAGCTCGACGCCGGCCGCCGCAGCCAGGCGCGCAGCGGCAAGTCCCTGCGCGCTCCAGTCATACCCGAGCCCGGTGGCGTCGAGCTCGTCCCGGGCAGCCGCCTCCAGGCGCTGGCGCTCGGCCAGTTCGCGCCGGCCCGTGCGGATGTCCTTCTCGAGGGACTCGATGGCCTGCCCGCCGTGGGTTGCATGCTGGCGGGCCAGCGCGGAAACGGACTCCGAAAAGGCGTCCTTGGCCAGCACGGCAGCCGCGATTTCGTCCTGCTTGACTGCCTGTGCCTCGGCGAGGGCAACGGCACGGGAGGCCAGCAGCTCGCCCTGGAACTGTTGCCGGAGCAGGGGCAGCTGAATGTTTTTCAGTTCAACTGTGCGGTCATGTTTGTCGGCCAGGTCCCGCAGTTTTTGGTGCAGTTCCGGTACGGGTGCCAAGGCATCGCGCTGTCCGCGGGCGTCCTCCAGCTGGCGGTAGATGCCGCTCAAGTGGCTGAAGTCCTCCACGGCTGCCGCGGCGGCCGCCAGCGTGGCCGGCTTGTCCAGAACCTCGTATCGGAAGAAACGGTTGACACCCTTGTCCAGGCCCTTGCCGTTTTGCAGCGTGCGCAAGAGGCTGAATGCCTTGTCGTTGTGGATGCCCAGCTTGCGCCGGAACCGTTCGGCGAAGGTCTTGTGCACGTCGAATGCCTCGGCCCCGGGCAGGGCGGCATGCAGGGACGACGGGGAGAAGCGACGGCTGCCGTGATTTTCCAGGGCCTCGGTGTCCAGCGGCCGGTCATGGATGACATAGTGCTTGCCCACCTGGCCCTCCAGGCCGTTGGAGGGCAGGTCGAACAGTGCGGCGATGGTGACGTGGCGGCCCAGGCCGTCCTCGAAGACCAGTGCGGTGGCGGACCAGGTGGCGCTGGGGCGTTGGTACTCAACGCCGCTGGCCGTCTTGATCTTGCGCCCCCGCATGTAGCTGAACGTGGTGCGGCGGTCCTTGCGGTTGGATGCCTCGTGGGCCGACTCGTTCAGGCGCGGCGCTGCGTAGAAAATGTGCTGGATGCCGTCGAACAGGGTGGATTTTCCCACGCCCGGATGGCCTGTCAGCAGCGTCCCCGCCCGGTCCACGTACATGCTGTGCCGGCCATGGAAGGTGCCCCAGTTGATGATCTGGATCTCGCTGAGCCGGAACTGTCCGGGATTCAGGTCCCCGCCGATGGGCAGGGTGGTTGCAATGCTCACTTAGAAGATCTCCTGCATGGTGGTGTCCTGCGGGGCATGGTTCCGGGCGGGAGCCGTGGTCGTGGCCTGGTCCCCTGCGGCGCTGCTGGTGTGCCCGCCGTCCAGCTCACCTTCGAACCCGCCGTCTAGGTCAAGGGCTTCATCCTGACCCTCCGCGTTGTCCTGCGCGGAGGCGTCCATGGCGGCGAGGTAGGCCGGAATCTGGTCAATGGAGTCAAAGGGCAGCGCCAGGGCCAGGGCATTGCTGACGCGGTATTCGTGGGCCAGCTCCGTGGGAAGAATCAACTTAAGGTTCAGCAGCCTCGCCAGTGCGGCGTCGGTCTGCTCGTCCAGCCGCTTGTCGTCCACGGCGCCGGGCTGGCGGTGCTCGGCCAGGATTTCCCTGGCGCCGGCGCGGGAAATGCCCACATCCGTGCCAGAACCGGCGTGCCTGTCCAGCAACACTCGCAGTCGCAGCGCCAGCAATGTCTCCTCCCGGCGCAGCGGCTTGCGGGCCACGATCGGCTGCGTGTGCACGGCATCCACCTCGGCAGGCGAGAGCAGCGCGATCTTTCGTTCGCCGTCGATCTCCAGCAGCAGGAAAATCTCGCTCAAGTACTGCTGCAGGGACACTGCGTGGGTCAGGACGGTGGTCCACAGCGCAGGGTCGGCCGTGCCGTCGATGTACGGCCCGCGCAGCAGCCGCACGAGCGCCTGGCGCATGTCCAGCGGGAAGGAGCCGGTGTCGCCGGGAAAAAGGGTGCGCTCGGTGCTGCTCATGCTATGGGTTCCTTTGTGAAGGTGAACAAGGGGACGGCTGCGGTGCGCACGGTGCCGTCGATTTGGGTGAACTCGAGCGTCTCGCTGTGCCCCGTGTCCACGCCGTTTCCGGATCCCCGCGCGGCCAGGATGAGTCCGCGGATGGTGTTGATGTGCCGGAGCTCGTGCGGCAGTGCCGCGTACACCTCGGCCAGGGTGGCCCTGCCGTTGCGCGTTTCCCGCACACGTTCGACGGCGGCGCGCAGGGTTGGCATGTCGGGTGCCGGTGTCACGGGGGTGCGGTGGATGTCCGCGTCGCTCAGGGCCGGCGGTGCGGCCAATTTGGGCGGGGGGACGTGGTCGTCCGGGTTGAAGATGCCCAGCCCGGACAGCGTTTCAAAGTTGGGGGAGAACAGCCGTGGTTCCACCACCCCCGTACGGGTGCCCAGCGGCGCCGCGGCCACGGCCTGCTCGGCTGCGTGGATGGCCTTGCGCAGCAGCACCGATTCCTGGAACTCGGCGGACTGGACGTAGGCGTGCAGGCTCTCTGACAGGCGCCCGTAAATGGCGTGCACCTCGGCGGCCTGGCGGCGCATCTCACGCAGCAGCGAGGCAAGGTTGGCCCGCTCCTCGGAGGTCAGCTGGTCTGTAAAGTCTCTTTCCAGGACCTCATTGACCGACTGCCGGAAGCGGGCCTGCTGGACAGGGTCGTTGAGGAACTCGGTGAAGCCCTGGAAGGTTTCGCCCTCGGCCGTGCCGCGCAGGGCCTTGTCGCCGGCCAGCACCTGTCCCACGGCAACACCCTTCGTCACCGAGGACTCCATGATTTCCGTGCGGATCGAATGCAGCATTGCCTCAACGCCGTCGCGCATCCGCTTGAAATCTGCTGGCAGGCCCGCGGCCAAGTCCAGCACGCTGCGGGCCGCGGCCGCGGCGGAATCATCCGAGAGGATGGCGGGGTTGGCGCCGTTGCGCAAGGCGGAAATCTCACCTTGGCGCTCGGCGATTTCCGCCTCAAGTGCGGCGATGCGGGACTCTGGATTGGGGTCACTTTGCCGGGACAGTGTTTCAATGCTGTTCAGCAGCGTGCTCAGACGGGAGCTGTTGAGGTTGGTGTGCTTCCCCGTCAGGCTGTCCACAAACGCCAGCACCCGGGCCGTGGCTGCGGTGGGTTCGTAGTGGAACCTGCCCTCCACCATGGGCCGGGACAGGAACTGGCTGCGCACCCAGGAATCCGCATAGTGCGACGCCTGCCAGGCCTCATTCAGGCTGAGGTTCTCCTGGCGCAGCTCCTTCATGAAGTCGGCGAGGTCGGCGTGGAACTCCTCCAGACCCACCCGCTGCCGGGTGGCCGTGAATTCCGCCCGCAGGAAGGCAAGGGTCCATGGGGCGCCCTGCAGCAGCTTCCATGCCGGGCTGAGGCGCAGCTGCTTTTGAGCGTGCCATTGCGCAACGGCGTTGTCGGTGGAGCGCATGGCACGGCCTTTCGGCAGGGGATCGGGGTGTCATTCCATTTTAAGGCATGGGGGCGCCGGGGATTCCCGGCGCACCTGTGCCCAACCCAGCCGAGGCGTGTGGCGAGAGTTACCCACAGAGGCGGCAGGCCGGCGTCGGAATTACGGTAAGATGGACAAGTCTGTGCTGGCACCGGGACCACATTTATGTGGAATTGACCGCTGCGCAGGCATCGCAAATGAACCTCCTGTTACGGAAATGCCGTAACCGCCTAGACCAAAGGAGGTGGGTTCACATATGCGTCCTTACGAACTGATGGTAATCATCGACCCCGATGTTGATGAGCGTACCGTTGAGCCGTCGCTTCAGAAGTTCCTGAATGTCATTACCAACGATGGTGGAACCATCGAAAAGGTTGACATCTGGGGCCGTCGTCGCCTGGCTTATGACATCCAGAAGAAGTCCGAGGGTATCTACGCCGTGGTGAACTTCACCGCTGAGCCTGCTACCGCCCAGGAACTTGACCGCGTGCTTGGTATCAATGAGACCATCCTGCGCACCAAGATCACCCGCCCGGAAGAGCAGAAGGTTGTTGCCGAGTAATTTCGGCACTTCGTTTTAGCTTTTCCGATGCAGGAAAAACACCAGTAGGAAAACACCAAGCAGGAAGCAGGAGCAGATGGCAGGCGAAACCACTATCACGGTCATTGGTAATCTCACCGGTGACCCGGAACTTCGGTTTACCCCGAGCGGTTCAGCAGTAGCGAACTTCACCGTTGCGTCGACTCCGCGGACCTTTGACCGCCAGAGCAACGAATGGAAGGACGGCGAAACGCTGTTCCTCCGTGCGTCCATCTGGCGCGAAGCGGCCGAGAATGTTGCCGAGTCCCTGACAAAGGGCATGCGCGTCATCGTTTCCGGTCGGCTGAAGTCGCGGACCTACGACACCAAAGAAGGCGAAAAGCGCACCGTCATGGAGCTTGAGGTCGACGAAATCGGCCCCTCGCTCCGTTACGCCAACGCCAAGGTCAACCGCACCCAGCGCTCCGGCGGCCAGGGTGGCGGCTTCGGCGCCGGCAACGGCGGCCAGGGCGGCAACTTCGGCGGCGGCAACGCCGGTGGGGGACAGGGCGGCTTTGGCGGCGGCAACCAGGGTGGCGGCAACGCTCCCTGGAACGGCGGCCAGCAGCAGCCCCAGGCTGCACCGGCGGCGGATCCCTGGGCAACGCCCGGTGGAAACACCGGCGGCTGGGGTGCGGGCCCGGACAACTCCGAGCCCCCCTTCTAACCAAAACAAAATGTGCGGCGACCGCCGCACGCTCACCATCCCGCGGATTAATATCCACGGGCTCCACTAAATACTAAGGAGCTCCACGATGGCTAAGGCTGAACTCCGTAAGCCCAAACCAAAGTCCAACCCCTTGAAGGCCGCTGACGTTACCGTCATCGACTACAAGGACGTAGCATTGCTGCGCAAGTTCATCTCTGATCGCGGAAAGATCCGTGCGCGCCGCGTCACGGGTGTCACCGTCCAGGAGCAGCGCAAGATCGCACAGGCAATCAAGAACGCCCGCGAAGTTGCACTGCTGCCCTACTCCGGCGCTGGCCGCGGTTAAGGGAGATAAATAAACATGGCAAAGCTCATTTTGACCCACGAAGTAAGCGGCCTCGGTGCCGCTGGCGACATCGTTGAGGTGAAGAACGGTTACGCACGTAACTTTCTTCTGCCCCGCGGCTTCGCACTGACCTGGACCAAGGGCGGTGAGAAGCAGGTGGAGACCATCAAGGCTGCACGTGTTGCTCACGCACACGCAACCGTTGAGGCCGCACAGGAGCAGGCAACTGCCCTCCAGGCCAACGCCGTTGTCCTCAAGGTCAAGGCCGGCGCCTCGGGCCGCCTGTTCGGCACCGTCAAGGCCGCCGACGTCGCAGATGCTGTTGCAGCTGCAGGCCTGGGCACCATTGACAAGCGCAAGGTCGAACTGCCCGCCCACATCAAGTCGGTCGGCAAGCACACTGCAACCCTTCGTCTCCACGAAGATGTTTCAGCAACGATCACCCTGAACGTTGTAGCAAGCTAGTCTCGCTGCACCGCTTTACAAAAAAGCCCGGTCCCCATTGCGGGGGCCGGGCTTTTTTGGTCCGGATTCCGCCTCAGTCCCGCTGTGACTGCTGCGACTGGATGTCCTGGGTGGTGAAGTGGCGGTACGTCAAGGCCACCAGCTCGCGCAGCACGTCCAGGTCGACGTCCGCCAGCTTGCTGATGTAGGTGCAGGCAACGCTGGACTTGAACTTGCCCAGTCTCTCCAGCAGCGGCGCTGCCCCGGGCGGGTACCCCAGGCCGTAGACCACAAGGTTTGCCTTTCTTGGTGAAAATGCGACGGCGGCCGCGTCGCCTTCCCTGCCCGAGGCGTACTTGTAGTGGTATGCGCCGAAGCCGATGATGCTCGGTCCCCACATGCGTGGCGGCAGGCCCGTGACGTCCTCCATCATTTCCAAAAGGGTGATGGCATCCTTGCGGCGGACTGCTGTGGTGTCCACTTCGGCAATAAATTCCCTTGGATCAATATTTGTGGGCCGGGTCTTGTTGCTCATGCAATCGTTCTCCTGTGGGCCGAGCTCTCTGCGGCGGTGTCCTGCAGCCAACTATATCGACGGCCAACATGTCCGTGTGCGCATGCAGGCACATGGTCCGCACACTTTGTTACGCAGGGAAGTGCCGGCTCGGTGCGATGCGGACGAACTGCGCGGGGGATATCCACACACGCGCATATATCTGTGGATATCACCGCTGTATCTTGTGTCACCCGGGGCGTCAAGGGTTCCCGGGAAGATGTTTCAGCTATGTAGATAATGTGGTTCTCCACAAGTGGTGGACAGTATTTGCGCATGTCAGGGGCATGTTCCACAGCCCTGTCCACAGTTATCCACATCGTTGTCCCCATCCTGTGCACAAGCTGGGGCAGTTAATGCACCGGTTATCCACAGGCCTGGTGGATATCGGGGTTGGTGGTTGCCGTTTCAGCGTCTAACGTTGCAGTTGAGCGCTCCTCTGCGGCAACTTTGTCGGAACCAGCTGGTAAAGAGTAGTAGCAATAGGTATACACCGCCGTCCGGCGGTGAAAGGCCCGGCCAGCAGGGCAGAAAGAGGCACCAGAATGTCGGCTCCAGCCAGGGAATCAGAAGCTTCACCCCGCGAACCGGATTTCGCCCGGACGCCACCCCAGGATCTTGTTGCCGAGCAAAGCGTGCTCGGCGGCATGATGCTCTCCAAGGATGCCATCGCAGACGTCGTCGAGGTGCTGCGCGGCAACGACTTCTACCGGCCCTCCCACGAGAGCATCTACGAAGCCATCCTGGACCTCTACGGCCGTGGCGAGCCCGCCGACGCCGTGACTGTCGCCGATGAACTCACCAAGCGCGGCGAAATCACGAAGACTGGCGGCGCAGCCTACCTGCACCAGCTCATCCAGTCTGTTCCCACCGCGGCGAATGCCGGCTTCTATGCTGAAATCGTGGCCGAGCGGGCCGTGCTTCGCCGGCTGGTCACGGCCGGCACGAAGATTGTCCAGATGGGCTACGCCCAGGACGGCGAGGTTGAGGACACGGTCAACGCCGCGCAGGCGGAGATCTTTGCCGTGGCCGAGCGGCGCACCACGGAGGACTACGTCCTGCTCAAAGACGTCATGGAGTCCACGGTGGATGAGATCGAGGCGTCCGGCCACAAGGGTCAGGGCATGACCGGCGTGCCAACCGGCTTCTATGAATTCGATGAACTGACCAACGGCTTGCACCCCGGCCAGATGATCGTCATTGCGGCGAGGCCGGCCGTGGGTAAAAGTACGTTCGCACTTGACTGGGCGCGGTCTGCGGCAATCGACCACAACATGGCCACTGTCGTCTTCTCCCTGGAAATGGGCCGCAACGAAATTGCCATGCGGCTGCTGTCGGCGGAGGCAACCATCAGCCTGCAGGACCTGCGCAAGGGAACCGTCAAGGACGACCAGTGGTCCAAGATCGCCACGACGATGGGAAAGATGAATGAGGCGCCGCTGTTCATTGATGATTCCCCCAACATGTCACTCATGGAAATCCGGGCCAAGTGCCGCCGGCTCAAGCAGCAGCATGACCTGAAGCTTGTGGTCCTCGACTACCTGCAGCTGATGTCCTCCGGCAAGCGCGTGGAATCACGCCAGCAGGAAGTTTCCGAGTTCTCGCGTGCCTTGAAGCTCCTGGCCAAGGAACTGCAGGTCCCGGTTGTGGCGCTGTCGCAGCTGAACCGTGGTTCCGAGCAGCGCACGGACAAGAAGCCCATGGTTTCCGACCTTCGTGAAAGCGGATCGATTGAACAGGACGCCGACATGGTCATCCTGCTGCACCGCGAGGACATCTACGACAAGGAGTCGGCACGCGCCGGCGAAGCCGACGTGATTGTGGCCAAGCACCGTAACGGCCCCACCAAGACCATCGTGCTCGGCTTCCAGGGCCACTACTCACGCTTCGCCAACATGGCCAGCGAAAGTGGCGGCGGCTATTAGTTCACGGCGGCGGCCGCCCTGCGGCCGCTACTGTTGAACCATGCCCCGGACAGGTAATCCATGCCCAACAACTCGATGCCCGGCCCCGACATGCAAAACCCGGTGAAACCAAAGTCCGGCACGGCAGCCAGCCGCCGATCGACGGCAAAGGCCATCCGCGGCTTGGCCATCCCCGCCTTCGGCGCCCTCATCGCCGAGCCGCTGTTCCTCCTGGCCGACTCCGCCATTGTGGGCCACCTGGGAGTACCGCAGCTGGCCGGTGTGGGGCTTGCCGCCACGGTACTGCAGACGGTCGTGGGACTCATGGTGTTCCTGGCCTATTCCACCACTCCGGCAGTCGCCCGCTTGCTGGGTGCAGGCAGGCACGCCCAGGCGCTGGCCGTGGGCCGGGACGGGCTCTGGCTGGCGGCCGCCCTCGGACTGGTGGTCGCCGTCGTCGGCATTTTCACAGGCGGCCCCCTGCTCAATGCCATGGGCGCCCGTGGCGACGTCCTGTCCTACGCCCAGGAGTACTTTCTGATCAGCCTGGCGGGCATCCCGGCGATGCTCCTGGTCATGGCGGCCATGGGTGTTTTGCGCGGACTGCAGGACACCAAGACCCCGCTGGTCGTTGCCACGATTGGCTTCGGCGTGAACGTCGTCCTGAACTTCGCCTTTGTCTATGGCCTCGGCATGTCCGTGGCCGGCGCAGCGCTCGGCACCGTGATTGCGCAATGGGGCATGGCTGCCGTCTACCTGGTCATTGTGGTCCGGGCTGCGCGCCACTATGAGGTTTCCCTGCTTCCGGATTGGGCAGGCGTCCGGGCGGTTTCGAGTGTGGGAAGTTGGCTCATGTTGCGCACGCTGTCGCTGCGGGCGGCAATCCTCGTCACCGTCCTGGTGGTCACGGCACAGGGCCCGACAAATCTCGCCGCCCATCAGCTGGCCATGACGCTGTTCACCTTTCTCGCCTTTGCCCTCGATGCGCTGGCCATCGCAGCGCAGGCCCTCATCGGCAAGGAACTCGGTGCCGGAAACCTCGCCGAAGTCCGCGTCCTGACCAGCACCATGACCAAATGGGGGCTCGGGTTTGGCGTCATCACCGGGCTGGCGCTGTGGGCGGCTTCCGGCGTGGTTGGCTGGATCTTCACCTCCGACGCCAGCGTCCACGCCGCATTGGCCGCGGCACTGCTAGTCATGGCCGTCGGACAGCCCCTCGCAGGCTATGTCTTTGTCCTCGACGGGGTGCTCATTGGGGCGGGCGATGCCCGGTATCTGGCCCTGGCGGGCGTCGCCAACCTGGTGGTCTACCTGCCGCTGCTGTACTGGGTGTCGCACAGCAGCCTTGGCGACACCGCTGCCGGCCTGTTCTGGGTGTGGGCGGCGTTCAGCCTCGGCTACATGGGTGCGCGCGGATTGACGCTCGGACTGCGGGCCCGCACCGGACGGTGGCTGAAAGTCGGCGCCCGGCCCGGCCCCGGCTAGACTTGATGGGTGACTGAAACAGCCCTGCCCCAGCCCAGCAATGCAAGCACCTCATCCAGCGGATCACATCCCGTTTGGCAGCCGGTCCTCCTGCGCTCCCTCGTGACGGTGGCGTTTGGCCTCGTTACGGTGTTTTGGGGCAACCCCGGCACGGTGGGTTTGTGCGTCAGCGTGGCACTGTACTTCCTGGCCCTGGCGGCCTCGCACTACTGGGTGCTGCGCACGCTTGCCCTGCCCCGGGGCGACTCCCGCCGCATGGCCATCACGGGTGCGGCCGGCCTCTTGGCCGTCGCTGCCGTTGCGGTTGCTGTGTCACAGAGCGCCGTCGTCACAGCCTGGCTTGCCGGCGCCGCACTGGCCGTCATGGGTGCCGTGGAACTGTTCGCGGGACTGCGCAAGCGCGCAGAGGGTGAGTCCCGCCCGCCGCTGCGCGGAGACTGGATCATCTCCGGCGCGCTCGGCCTGGGCACTGGCCTGGTGCTGCCCTTCGTCGCCGCAGCGGGCCCGCACGCGATCCTGGGAGTCCTTGGCGGCGGTGCGCTGATGACCGGCGCCCTGTGGACCTTGTCCGCCCTCACACTGCGACATGACGGCAGCAAGGCAAAAACCGCGTAAACTGGACACCATATGTTCTACTCTGCGTAGAAGCGCGTGGTGCGTGAAATACCAAACAAGCAAAAAGGACCAATTGTGGGCAGTGTAGAGCCGCAGAACCAGGATTCTGCCAAATCCATCAAGTTTCCCCTCAGCTTCTCCTTCGCCATGGGTGCCGTGGCCGGTGTGGTGACGCTTGTCGTCTCCGCCGGTGGCACACGCAACGGCCTGCGGTGGGACCTGGGTGGAATCGCGTTTGGCATTGCCTTCGTCGCCACACTGCTCATCGCGTCCCTGCTGGTCATGGGCCACAAGGAGAACGACCCCTCGCTCAGCGAAGGCTCCGGCATCAACCGGCGGTCCGCCGACAGGCTGAAGCAGGCCCGGGCGGAAAGCCAGGCCCAGGACGGCGGTGAAGGTCCCGCGGCAGGCGCCGACCAGGACACGGACGACGACGGTACCCCCTCCCGCTGACGGGATGCGTCCCAGCGTCGGTGCCTAGCCGTCCCGAAGGGCGGCCAGGCTTTCCTGTATCCGAGCAAATACCCTGGCATCAACTTCGAAGCCATGGCGCTTTAGTGCCAGGACCGCGGCGCCCACCACACCGTCGCCCACCATCACGGGAACTATGCTTCCAGCGCCAACACCGGTCGCCGCGCGCAGTCGCTCAACCACTGCGGCCGCAACTGTGCCGCCCTTGGTCAGCACACTGCCGCCAAATACCAGCGGCTGGGCCGCCAACTGAACCCCGGATGCCCCCAAGCCCGAGGCGCCACCGCCCTGCCAAGCAGCCACTAGGGTCCGGGCCAGGGCCTGCGCTGCCCGGCTGACAATGTCCCGGGCGACGGCGTCGTCCGGAACGGCGAACACCAGCGGAGCAAAACGTGAGAGTTCTATTGCCGTGTGCTCATAAACCTTGAAAATCAGCTGCTGCTGCGCCCGCAGGCGTCCCAGTGTGCGGGCCTGCGGGTCCAGGGTGATGTCCAGTTCCGCGAGCACGTGACAGGTCAGTGCCGTGGCGGGCCCACGCCCGTCAAGGTCTGCGGCAACCGCCTGGGCCACCTCCCTGCCCAGCCAGAAGCCCGAGCCGCTGTCGCCAAGCAGCCAGCCGGTCCCGTCGGCCACCATGTCGAGCTGGCTGCCCACAACTCGCGCGCCGACGGCTCCGGTTCCAGCTATCAAAGCCAATCCATCATCGTGAAAGGTTCCAGAGTAAAAGGCTGCCAAAAGGTCAGATTCAATCATGACGTTTCCGCGCAGTCCAAGCGACCGGAACCCTTCACGGAACGATTGTGATGGCAGTTCAAGGGAGGCGCCGGCCATGCCGGCAAGTGCCCCCTCGACCCCGCCGGGGGTGTCCCCGATGGCCTCTCGAGAGGCCTCCACGAGGGCGGCCAGGGCTGCCTCAAATCCGCGGGAAACCGGGTTTCCACCGCCCGCTGTTCCGTATCCGAGGCACTGCCCGGAAGGGTTGACCAGGACGGCCCTCGTGGAGGTTCCGCCGGCGTCAATCGCAAGAAAATTTCGCATCGTTATCATTCTGTGTCTAGGTGTGACTTGACTTACATCAGGGACGATAATAGTTTTCAGTATGTACCCACCGAAAAGAAACGGATTTTCACATGTCAGCCTTCACGTCCTCTGCGGCCGCTGCACCGGCCGCCGGTGTTGTGAACCGCATTCAGGCCAAACTACCTGACATGCCTGCCGCCATGGCGAAAATCGGTTCCTACCTGTTGGAGCACCCGCAGGCCCCGTTGGAACTGTCCATCATGGAACTGGCCGAACACACCAAGACGTCACCGGCCACTGTGACACGTTTTTGCCGCCTGCTCGGCTACGCCGGGTATGTTCCCTTCCGTGTCAGCATCGCCTCAGATCTGGGACGCAGCGACGCCCGGGAGTCATGGAAAGCGGACATTGGCCGGGCCTTTGGCCCCGACGACTCTCCCCGCGACGTGCTGAGCACCCTGGTCAATGCCCACACCCGCTCCCTGACGGAGACGGCGGCTGTCATTGACCTGGCCCAGATGAACAAGGTTGCACGGCGCATAGCCATGAGCCAGCACGTGGACATCTACGGCATCGGAGGCAGCTCGGTCATGGCCAAGGAGCTGCAGTCGCGCCTGTACCGAATCGGCATCAATGCCCACTACTGGGCAGAGGTCCATGCGGGCCTGACCAGTGCCGCCATCCAGGACTCCAACTCGGTGGCCATCGGCATCTCCAACACCGGGCGCACGGAAGAAACACTGCAGATGCTGCGCGAGGCCGGCGAGGCCGGCGCCCTGACAGTGGCATTGAGCAACAACCCTGGCTCCCCGCTGGCGGAAAGCGCCGACGAATCAATCATCACCTCCGTGCACGAGCAGTTCCTGCAGCCGGACGACCTCTCGGCCAAGCACGTGCAGCTGCTGGTCCTCGACCTGATCTACCTGCTGGTGGCCCAGGTGAATTTTGCCCAGACAACTTCAAAACTTGCCGCGTCCGCCATGGCCGTCTCCCCCCACCGGCGCCCCACCCGGGCTGCCCGGCTGGAAGTTGGAACTGGCCGCGGTTCACGAAACACAGGAAAGGTGGAAGACCATGCCTGATTTATTGACAGCCTTCAGCCTCGAAGTTTCCAGCAGGCTTGACGCCATTACCGGATGGGCGGCTGGCGGCGGCCTGGACGAGGCTGCCAAGGCCATGGCGGATGCAATCGCCGCCGGCGGTGTCATTCAGGCCTTTGGCACGGGCCACTCGGAAGCCTTCGCCATGGAGATTGCCGGACGCGCGGGCGGGTTGATCCCCACCAGCAAGATTGCCCTGCGCGACCTCGTCCTGCACGGAAACCGCGACGTGTCCGCGCTTGACTCCCTGGAAGGATCCGTCCTGGAGCGGGACACCGGCGTGGCGGAGGAGCTCTTCAACCTTTCGCTCGTGGATCCCCGGGACATCTTCATCATTGCTTCCAACTCCGGTGTGAACGGCTCCATTGTGGGGCTGGCCCTGGCGGCCAGGGAACGCGGCCACAAGGTCATTGCCGTAACGAGCATCGAGCACACCAACGCCGTAGAGACGAAACACCCGAGTGGGATGCGTCTCAGTGAGATTGCCGATATTGTTATCGATAACAGGGCGCCGTATGGCGACACAACCCTAGAAGTTTCCGGCGGAGGAGGTGTTGGTGCCGTGTCATCCATCACGGCTGCGTACATAGCGCAGCTGCTGACCATCGAGACGGTCCAATGCCTGGTTCGCGCGGGGAAGAAACCGCCCATATATATTTCGGCAAATATTCCGGGCGGCGACGAACACAACACCGCACTGGTGGGCCAGTACCTTGGCCGACTCAGGCGTGAGGCGTGATTCCAACAGCCAAGTAGTTGATGTCAGCTACAGCGCGTGAAGTCAGCCACAACAGATTGCAGTGAAATGCAGTGCCCGTACTTTCCAAGTACAGAGCAGTACAGAGTTAGACCGTTTTCTAGCGTTCGAACCATCAATGGAAGGCAGTACACAGAATGACTATTCAAAACAAGCCGCTGCAGCGCCGTGGATTCCTCCGTGGCGCACTGGCCACCGCCGTTCTTTTGCCCGTGGGTGGAGCCCTGGCTTCCTGTGCAGGCGGCGGAGGAAGCACCGAGACCTCGAAGGCTCCCGCCGGCGAAGTTGACCCCACCAAGAACCCGTTCGGCCTGGCCTCAACCGGCGCACTTGACGCCGTGATCTTCAAGGGCGGATACGGCATTGACTACGTTGAGTTCGCCGGCAAGATCCTGAGCAAGAACTTCCCGGACATTGACGTGAAGATCAGCCCGTCCACCGACATCGCCCAGGAACTGCAGCCCCGCTTCGCCGGCGGCACCCCGCCTGACCTGATCGACAACTCCGGAGCCAAGTCCATCGGCTTCAGCACCATCCTGGACCAGCTTGAGGACCTGCAGGACGTCATTGACGCCAACAACCTCGAAGGCACCAAGATCTCCGACACCCTGTTCGCCGGCGTGCTGGCACCGGGCACTTTTGACGGCAAGCTTGCCGCCATCAACTACGTGCTCACGGTCTACGCGTGGTGGTACTCCGCCAGCCTGTTCAAGGAGAACGGCTGGACCGTTCCCACTACCTGGGACGAGGCACTCGCACTGGGCGCCCAGGCGAAGGAAAAGGGCAAGTACCTGTTCGTCTGGGGCAAGGAAGCCGCAACCTACTACCTGACCATGGCCATCGAGTCGGCCATCAAGGAAGGTGGCGACGAGGTCCGCCTGTCCCTCGAAAACCTGAAGCCCGACTGCTGGTCGCAGCCGGCCATGCAGGAAGTCCTGACCGCCCTGGAAAAGATCGTTGCGGCCGGCTACATGATGCCCGGCGGTTCCGGCACGAAGTTTACGGCCGCCCAGGCAGCTTGGTCCAACGACCAGGAGGGCCTGCTGTACCCTTCAGGCTCCTGGATCGAAAACGAGATGAAGGACCAGACTAAGGAAGGCTTCGAAATGACCGGAGCTCCGGTCCCGGTCGTCTCCTCCAGCCCGAAGATCGACCAGAAGGGTGTCCGCTCCGCGGGCGGCGAGCCCTTCATCGTTCCCTCCAAGGGTGTCAACCCGGCGGCCGGCAAGGAACTGCTGCGCACCATGCTTTCCAAGGAGGCAGCGACCAACTTCGCCAAGGAGAAGCTGGCGCCCACGGTCGTCAAGGGCACCGTTCCCGCCGACGGCTTCGGCTCCACCGCGCTGGTCTCCCAGACCACCATGCTGGAGAACGCCGGCAAGAACATCTTCACCTGGAACTTCATTGACACCTACGGCATGAACGCCGACCTGCTGGTGCCGTGGAACTCCTTCCTTGATGGCAAGCTGGACGTCGCCGGACTGACCAGCGCCATGCAGAAGATCACCGACAACGTGGCGAACGACTCCTCGGTCAAGAAGATTGAAGTGAAGTGACCCAAGCAACAAACGAAGTGCGGTCGGGCAGTGGCGTTGTCGCCACTGCCCGGCGGCGCCGGAAAAAACTGACATTCGACAAGGTCAGCTTCATGGCAGTCTTTTTGGGACTGCCGTTGGTGATCTATCTGGTCTTTGTGATTTCTCCGTTCGCCCAGGCGATCTATTACTCCATGACCAGCTGGGGCGGCTTCGACAACAACATGCCGTTCGTGGGCCTTGACAACTACGTCAAGCTCTTCAACGATGACGTCTTCATGCTTTCGGTGCGCAACAGCATCACCCTCGCCATCTTCCTGCCCATCGTCACTGTGATCCTGTCTCTGGTGCTGGCCACGCTTGTCACCATTGGCGGCAGCAGCCGCGGGCAGATCAAGGGCTTGAAGGGTGCAGGGTTCTACCGCGTCATCTCTTTTTTCCCGTACGTCATCCCTGCCGTTGTCATCGGCATCATTTGGGCACAAATTTTTGACCCGAGGAACGGGCTGCTCAACGGCATTCTGACTGCCGTGGGGCTTGACGGCTTTAAGGATTACGCCTGGCTGGGCGATGCCCGCACGGCCATGATTGCCTCCATGGTGGTCATTGTGTGGGGCTTTGTCGGCTTCTACATGATCCTTTTCATTGCCGCCATCAAGGGCATTCCGGCGGAAACGTTTGAGGCGGCCCGCATTGACGGCGCCGGTCGTTTCCGCACGGCCATCAGTATCACCATCCCGCTGATCCGCGACAATATCCAGACCGCATATGTCTATATGGGCATCCTGGCCCTGGATGCGTTCGTGTACATGTCCGTACTGAACTCCACGGGCGGGCCCGAAAACTCCACGCTGGTCATGTCCCAAAAGCTGTTCAGCACGGCATTCCAGAAGGGTCAATTTGGACTGGCCTGTGCCATGGGTGTGGTGCTGGCCGCCATTACGCTGCTCTTCTCCGCATTGGTGTTCCTGGTCAACAAGATCACCGGCGGCAGTCAGGATGTGTCTGAATAATGTCTATCCAACTCACTAAGACCGCGACGTCCAACGATCACGTTGAACGCAAGGCCGTGGACTCCAAGGGCGACAAGGTTGTAGCCGGTGTCTCGCACACCATGCTGGCACTCTGGACCCTGATGGTCCTGATTCCCCTTGGCTGGACACTGCTTTCCTCGTTCAAGACGACCAAGGAAATCTTCGCCTCTCCGTTCTCGCTCCCCGCCGAATGGAAATTTGAGAACTACATCAATGCCTGGAACACCGCCGGCATTGGCAACTACTTCTTCAACACCATCATCGTTGTGGGTTTTGCCCTGGTGATCGTCATGGTGCTGGGAGCCATGTGCGCCTACGTCCTGGCGCGCTACGTGTTCCCGGGCTCGCGTGCCGTCTACTACCTGATGCTCGCCGGCCTGACGTTCCCGATCTTCCTAGCCATCGTGCCGCTGTTCTTCATCCTGAAGAACATCGGCCTGCTGAACACGCTGCCGGGCCTGATCATTGTGTACGTGGCGTTCGCGCTGCCCTTTACCGTCTTCTTCCTGTTCTCCTTCTTCAAGGCGCTCCCCAACGAGATTGCCGAAGCCGCACAGATCGACGGCGCCGGCGAATGGCGCACCTTCTTCCAGGTCATGCTCCCCATGGCCAAGCCGGGCATGGCCTCCGTGGCCATCTTCAACTTCCTCGGCCTTTGGAACCAATACCTGATTCCTGTTGCCATCAACACCAAGCCGGAGAACTACGTGCTGTCGCAGGGCATCGCGGCATTCGCCGGCCAGATGGGCTACGCTGTGGACTTCGGCGCCATGTTCGCAGCAGCCATCATCGTGATCATCCCCGTGTTGATCATGTACGTGCTGTTCCAGCGCCAGCTCCAGGGCTCGGTGTCCGCAGGAACCATGAAGTAATAAAATATTCCCTTGTAGGAATATGAAGAAGGCCCGCACCGCTTGCCGGTGCGGGCCTTCTATGGTTCAGGCCGGGCCTGTGCTGCCTGATTTTCGACGGCGATAGGCGGCCACGTGGGCGCGGTTGCCACAGTTCCCGGTGTCGCAATACCGCCGGGACCGGTTCTTGGACAGGTCAATCACCACGGCGCGGCAGTCCGGCGCAGCGCACACCTTCAACCGTGGCAGTTCCTTGCCGCGGATTACGTCCACCAGGGCCATGGCAGCCTCGACCCCCATTCGTTCAGCCAGTGGTGCCGCCGGCGCGGTTGCATGCAGGTGCCAGTCCCACTGGTCGTGCTTGACCAGCTGCGGCAGGGCATGCGCCCGGGCCAGCAGCCCGTTCACCAATGCGGCCGCTTCGGGCTCCCCTGCGGTGAAAATTGTGCGCAGCTCGTCCCGCATGGCCCGCACCGCCTCGAGCTCCCGGGCCGAGTGTTCGCGGGATCCCGAAAACTGCTCGCGGCGCACAAAGTCATCCAGCTGTGCCGGGGTCTCCAGGGTGTCGGGGCCGCTTGCGGAGCCGTCCTCTGCAAGCGAGATGGGCGCCGTGTTGATCAGGTTGACTGCCGACGCCAGGGCAACCTCCGTGTCATGACTAAAGACCATGTTGACTCCTGACAATGGACGGGCGTAATGTCACCAGTGTAACGCCATTCACTCCTGACAGTTGGACAGCCATGACCGCCCCAAGAACCTCCGCAGCCCCGCCTGCCGCCCGCACCGCCCTCGCCTCCCCGGCGCTGCTGCTGGCCCTCATCTCTGCCGCGGCCTTTGCACTGTCGGGACCCTTCGCGAAATCGCTTTTCGATGTCGGCTGGACCCCCGGCGCAGCCGTCGCCGTCCGCATTGGAGGGGCCGCCGTCGTCCTTCTGGTGCCCGTCACCATCATCCTGGTGCGGCGGTGGTCCACCGTGAAACGCTCGTTGGGGCGGATTGCCATCTATGGTGTGGTGCCGATTGCCCTGTGCCAGCTGTTTTACTTCAACGCCGTGCAGCATCTGTCGGTGGGCGTGGCGCTGCTGCTTGAGTACCTCTCGCCCGTGCTGCTGGTGGGCTGGGCCTGGCTCATGACGCGCCGGCGGCCGCGGCTGCTGACCATCATTGGCGGCGCGAGCGCGATGGTAGGGCTGGTCTTGGTGCTGGACCTGGCCGGGGACCAGACCGTCAGTGTGGCCGGTGTGCTGTGGGGGCTGGGCGCGGCGGTGTGCTCGGCCGTGTATTTTGTGATGTCGGCCAGGACCGACGACGACGTCCCGCCCGTGCTCATGGCCGGCGGCGGCATGGCGGTGGGTGCGGTGCTGATTTTGGTGCTGGGTGCGGTGGGCCTGCTGCCCATGGCGTTCACGTTCGACAACCCTGTTTTTGCGGGGGTCGAGGTCTCGTGGCTGGTTCCGGTGCTGGGGCTGGTGCTGGTCACCACCGTGTTCGCGTACCTGATGGGGATCGTGGCCACGCGCGGGCTGGGTTCAAAGGTGGCCTCTTTTGTGGCCCTGTTTGAAGTGCTGTTTGCGGTGGTCTGGGCCTGGCTGCTGCTGGGCGAGATGCCGCAGTTTATCCAGCTGCTCGGAGGCGTGGCCATCATGGCCGGGGTGGTGCTTGTGCGGCTGGATGAACTGCGCGGATCGCCCGTCCGCGGCGGGACATTTGCCGTGGACCTGGACGTGGTTCCGGCCCCGGACCCGGGGCTGGAGGTGGACGTGCCTGCCGTGGGTGGTGGTGCGGACGCCGGACCCAAGTAGATTTCGTGGAATGGCACGAAAAGCGGCCGGGGATATTTCATCGCCGGCCGCTTTTTGTCTGCTGCTTGCTTGTGGTTCGTGGCCCCCATTTTGCGGCGGGGCTTGCCGGACTACCGGCCGAAGCGCCGCAGCCGCAGCGAGTTCGCAACCACCAGCACCGAGCTGGCGGCCATGGCGGCGCCGGCGATCATCGGGTTGAGCAGGCCCAACGCGGCGACCGGGATGCCGATCGCGTTGTAGAAGAACGCCCAGAAGAGGTTCGTCTTGATGGTGCCGAGCGTCTTGCGTGAGAGCGCAATGGCCGTGGCCACCTGGCCCAGGTCGCTGCCCATGACTGTCAGGTCGGCGGCAGCGATGGCCACATCCGTGCCCGAGCCCATCGCGATGCCGAGGTCGGCCTGGGCCAGTGCTGCGGCGTCGTTCACGCCATCACCGGCCATGGCCACCGTGGCGCCATCGGCCTGGAGCTTCTTGACGGCCTCGACCTTGCCCTCGGGCAGGACGTCCGAGTACACATCTTCCGGCGCAATTCCGACGGCGGCGGCCACCTGGGCGGCCACGGCGGCGTTGTCTCCGGTCAGGAGGATGGGGCGCAGGCCCAATTCCTTGAGCTTGGCAATGGCATCCTTGGATCCGGCCTTGATGGTGTCCTTGAGGGCGATCAGCCCGGCCGCTTCACCGTCCACCGCAACCCAGATGGCCGTGGTGCCGCGCTGCTGCTGTTCCAGCAGCGCTGCCCGTGCCGCATCGGATAGTTCGACGGCGTTTTCCTCCAGCCAGCCCGCCCGGCCGGCCAGCACCGTGCGGCCATCGATGACGGCGCGGACGCCGCCGCCCGGAGCTGACATGAAATCGGCCAGCTCGGGGAGCGTGCCTGCTTCGCCAGCCTGCTCGCGGGCGTGGGCCGTGATGGCGTGGGCGATGGGGTGTTCGCTGTGGGACTCCACGGCCCCTGCAAGCCGCAGGATTTCATCGGCGTGGATCTGGCCGAGGGGAACCGTGTCGACCACTGAGAGCCGGCCCTCGGTGACGGTGCCGGTCTTGTCCAGGAGGATGGTGTTGACCACGCGGGTGTCCTCGAGGACCTGCGGGCCCTTGATCAGGATGCCGAGCTGGGCGGCGCGGCCGGTTCCGGTCAGCAGGCCGACCGGCGTGGCCAGGCCCAAGGCGCAGGGGCAGGCGATGATCAGCACGGCGACGGCTGCTGTGAAGGCCGACTGGATGTCGCCGCTGAACACCAGCCAAAGTGCGAAGGTGATGACGGCGATGACCAGCACGACCGGCACAAACACGGAGCTGATGCGGTCTGCGAGGCGGGCGATGGGTGCCTTGGCGGCCTGGGCGTTGCTGACCAGCTTGCCCATCTGCGCGAGCGTGGTTTCGCTGCCGACGCGGGTGGCCTTCACCAGCAGGCGGCCGGAGGTGTTGATGGTGGCGCCGGTGACGGTGTCGCCGGCCGTGACGTCGACGGGCAGGGATTCGCCCGTGATGAGGGAGGTGTCGACGGCGGACGTGCCGTCGGTGACGGTGCCGTCGGTGGCGATCTTCTCGCCGGGGCGGACCACGAAGATTTCATCCACGGCCAGCTCGGCTGCCGGGATCTTGACCTCGACGCCGTTTCGCAGCACCGTGGCTTCCTTGGCGCCGAGATTCAGCAGCGCCTTGAGGGCGTCGCCTGCCTTGGACTTGGCGCGGGCCTCCAGGTAGCGGCCCAGCAGCAGGAAGGTGATGACGACGGCCGAGACCTCAAAATACAGCGGGGCGTGGCCTGCCATGGCGTTGCCGTGTTCGGTCATCATGGGGTCCAGGCCGAGCTCCACGGCGGAGAACAGGAACGCCGCGCTGACGCCGATGGAGACCAGGGTGTCCATGGTGGAGGCGAAGTGACGGGCGTTGATGGCGGCCGCGCGGTGGAACGGCCAGGCCGCCCAGGTGACGACCGGCAGGGTCAGGATGCCGGCAACCCAGCCCCAGTTCGGGAACTGCAGGGCAGGGAACATGGAGACGAGGAAGACCGGGATAGTCAGGATGGCCGCCAGGATCAGGCGCGGGCGCAGCGTTGCCGCTGTGCCGCCGTGCGCCATGTGGTCCTCATGGCCGGCGCCAGCTTCATGGCTGGTGTGATCGCCGTGCTCCCCTGGCCCGGACTGGCCCATGTTCCCGGGCTCCGCCTGCATTTCGCCTGCCTGCGCGGCACCCGGGCGGGCATCGTGCGCAAGGTGGGTTCCGGCGTCGTGCCTGATGGGGGTGGGAGCGGGGGCGTTCTTCAGGCGGGCCTTGTAGCCGGTGGCCTTGACGGTGTCGATGATTTGCTGGTCGGTAATGCCGGCGGGGACCGTGACCTGGGCTGATTCCAGCGGGAGGTTCACGGAAGCGCTGACGCCTTCGAGTTTGCCCAACTTGCGTTCAACCCGGCTGACGCACGAGGCGCAAGTCATGCCTTCGATGTCGATTTCGACCATGCGGGGGCCGGGTGTGGCGGTTTGGGACAAAATATCTGAGGCGCTCATGGCGCTCCTTACTTTGCTTGTGGATTAGGCGTTGTTGGCGACGACGAGGTAGCCCGCCTCGGCGACGGCCTCGGAAATCTCTTCCGGGCGCAGGGTCAGGGTGGAGGTGATGGTGACCTCCGAGATGCCCCCGGCGTTGAGGTTGACGGCGACGTTTTCAACGCCCGCCAGTTCGCTGAGTTCCTCGGTGACGGAGCTGACGCAGTGGCCGCAGGTCATGCCGGAGACGTTGATGGTTGTGGTGTTCATGGTTAGCTCCTGAGTAGGCGGGAAATTGCGGCAGTGGCTTCGGCGACCTTGTCGGAGACGATTTCCGGGTTGCCTGATGCCTTGGATTCATTGGCGGCGTTGACCACGCAGTGCGCAATGTGGTCCTCTAGCAGGCCGATGCTGACGGCGTGCAGGGCCTTGTTGACCGCGGCCATTTGGGTGAGGATGTCGATGCAGTATTTGTCTTCCTCGACCATCCGGGCAATGCCGCGGACCTGGCCTTCGGCGCGCTTGAGGCGTCGCAGGTAGGCCTGCTTCTCCTCCGTGTATCCGTGGGTTTCTGTATCCATATTCTCAACTTATACCCCCATGGGGTATTCGTCAAGTACCCCCAGGGGGTATGTTTTGCGGGTGTCGTGGGAAAAATATCGGGTGCGCGTTTTGGTTCTCACGTGGTGCGAGGCGGGGGCAAATTACCGGCTGGTAACCCTTGCCGTGCCGTGGCTGCGGTGGTCGACTTTAACCCATGGAAAATAGCGAAGCATTGAACGGCACGCGCTCCGGAAACACCCATCTTCTGGCGGTGGGCACCAAGAAAGGCCTGTGGCTGGGGACCAGTTCCGACAGGATTAATTACAACTTCACCGGCCCGCACTTTTTGATGCAGGAGATCCCGAGCATCGGCATCGACACCCGAGACGGGCGGACGCGGATTCTGGTGGGCCTGCGCAGCGAGCACTGGGGGCCCACCGTGGCGCACTCGGACGACCTCGGTGCCACATGGCAGGAACCGGAAAACGGCGCCATCACCTTCCCGTCCGACACGGAGGCCGCCTTGGAGCGGGTGTGGCAGATCCAGCCTGACGCCGTGGACCGGCCGGGTGTGGTGTGGGCCGGCTGCGAGCCCATCTCCGTGTGGAAATCCACCGACGGCGGCGAGCATTTCGAGCTCAACCGGGGGCTGTGGGACCACCCGCACCGCTCCGAGTGGGGTGCAGGATTCGGCGGGGCCGCCGCGCACACGGTGCTGCCGAGCCCCTTCGACGAAAACACCATCCATGTTGCCATGAGTACCGGAGGTGTCTACCGCAGCTTGGACGGCGGCACATCCTGGGAGCCCCGGAACAAGGGCATCGGGGCCACGTTTCTGCCGGAGGAGACGCCCGAATTCGGCCAATGCGTGCACAAGGTGGCCCGCGACGCCAACCAGCCCGAGGTGCTGTTCGCGCAAAACCACGGAGGCGTCTACCGCAGCGGGGACAATGGTGATTCCTGGGACTACATTGCCGGCGGCCTGCCGGCGGACTTCGGCTTCACCGTCATGACCCACCCGCGCCGCTCCGGCACCGCCTGGGTCATTCCCATCAAGGCTGACGCCGAGCGGATTCCGCCGGATGGCCAGCTTGCCGTGCACCGGACGGACGACGGCGGTGCGTCCTGGACACGGCTGGCCGACGGCCTGGTGCAGCCCGAGTACAACGTGGTGCTCCGTGATGCGGCGGCGGTTGACAGTGCAGATCCTGTTGGGCTGTTTTTTGGAACCCGTGGCGGCACCGTGTACGCCAGCGCGGACGAAGGCGCCCACTTTGCGTCCGTACTGACACAGCTGCCGGATGTTCTGTGCGTCCGCGCTGCAATGGTTTAGGCTGACGCGATGTCCGGTGAGGTGACGATGCTGGTGCCGCGTCTGCTCCAGCCACTTGTGGGGGACAGCGCCGAGCTGGTCCTTGATGTGGGGGAGGGTGCAGCGCTGTCCGAGCTGTTGGATGCCGTCGCCGCCGAATATCCTATTTTCGGCCGCCGCCTGCGGGACGAAACCGGGGCGCTGCGCCGCTTCGTCAACATCTACCTCGATGGAGACGAGGTGCGCCGGCTCTCCGGCCTCGAAACGCGTGTCGCCGCCGGTGCCGAGCTGCTGGTCATCCAGTCCGTCGCCGGCGGTTAGCCGTCGTTTTCGTGCCGGCACGCGGCCATGCCACCCTTGCAAGGGTCCTTGGCCCTGTCAGAGCTGTATCGACCTGGCCGCTACCGGTGGTATTCCGATCTCTTCGACGTCATGGCCCTCGCAGGGCATCCTGGTCACGCTGGCACGTTCGATGCGCTGCAGGAGGAACCACCGCATGTCGTGCCTGAGCCGGCACCAGCTGATCATGTACCAGCGCCCCCCACTGAGAGCGAAGATGACGGGTTCAACGTCTCGTGTGGTGGTGCTGCCATTGGCGGAGGTGTAGCGGATGCGCACGACCAACTGTTCGGACATTGCCTGCTCAAGTGCTGAGCTGACCGTCCGCGCGACAGGTGAATCGGCGTTGACCCAGATTCGGCGGGCGATTTCGTCCGCCTTCACGCGGGTTCGAGGATCCAGTACATCCACAATCTTCCGAATGCCGGCTGCTGCGAGGTCCGCATAAGGCGCATCAGGGGCGGCGGTGACTGCGGCAAGCAGGGCGACTGCCTGCGCCGGAGTCAGGGTAATCGGCGGGAGATTGGCTCGACCGGCCACGCCGTATCCGCCGCCAGGTCCCGGCCGGGACCAGATGGGTGCACCGCTGTTCTCAAGTGCGTCCAGGTCCCTCTTGATCGTGCGCACGGACACGCCGAACTCGTTTGCCAATGAGCCTGCCGTGCGTCCGCCGGCGCCACTGCGGCGCAGCATTTCCGACAGTGCATGAAGCCTCTCCGTTCTCTTCATCCCACCACCCTCTCGGCTCAATCGTGTCATAAATGGTGACATGCAGCTGTCCGTGCCCGGCAGGAGGATGTTCATATGAGAACTAAGAGATCCAACCCGAACATCATCCTGGTCCCCGGCCATTGGCTGGGAGCCTGGGCGTGGGACGAAGTGCTGGAGGGCCTGGCCGCCGACGGGTGGCGGGCTGTTCCTCTGACGCTGCCCGGCCTGGACCCGGCGGACCCTGGACGATCCTCCAGGACGCTGGACGAACAGGCCGCTGCCATTGAACACGCCTTGGCCGCCAGCGGCGGGCCCGCCGTAGTTGTGGCACATAGCGGCGCCAACGCGCCGGTGAGCCTGATCCTCGACCGACACCCTGAGCTGGTTCGCCGTGTGGTCTGGGTCGACAGTGGCCCGGTTGCCCCCGGAACAGCATTCGCGCCTGACTTTCCCGATGCCACAGAGGGGCTTCCGCTGCCGCCCTTCAATGTGCTCGGCGAGCAAGCCAGCCTTGCAGGTCTTGACGGCGACACTCTTGAACGGTTCCGCAATCGTGCCGTTGTGGAACCATGCGCTGTGGTGCGCCAGTCCGTGGAACTGATCAACGACGCCCGCTTTGAAGTGCCGACAATTCTCGTGTGTTGTTCGATCCCGAGTTCGCAGGTGAGGGAACTTGTCGATGCCGGCCACCCCATGTTTGCTGAGGTCGCAAACCTCAAGGAGGTCGACTACATCGACCTCCCAACGGGCCATTGGCCCATGTGGAGCCGCCCGGACGAGTTGGCCCGGATCATCATCGAGGCTTCCGCAACCGACTGACGGGACGGCGGGGCCAGCCTGTGGCTGGCCCCGCACGCTCGAAAGCCAAATCGCCGGCGCCGGGGATTGCGAGAGCGTTGCCAATAAGTGGGCCATTGCTGCGAGAGGGCCGGGGGAAAAGCAACCATTGCTGCGAGAGGGCCGGGCGAAAAGCAACCATTGCTGCGAGAGGGTCGGTCTGGGGTCTGGGGTCTGGGGTCTGGGGTCTGGGGTGTGGGGCGGTCAGGGGCGGGGGTGGACCATGGCCTTCAAGGCCCCCGGGTTGCTTCCTGCTGTCAGCGCCGCCTCGACATCGTCAAGGGAGTGCGTTGAGGTGACCAGGCCGTCGAGGTCAACCTGGCCGGAGGCGGCCAGCTCGATTGCGGTGGGCCACGTGTTGGCGTAGCGGAATGTCCCCGTGATCATGAGCTCGCGGCCCTGGATGAGCGGCACGGGCAGGGCGATGGTGTCCGCGCCCATGCCCACCAGCACGCAGCGCCCCCGCGGGGCGAGTCGTTCCAACCCGCCCAAAATGGCCCTTTCGGCGCCGCTGGCATCGATGAAAACATCGAACACGGGCTCCACGGGAGGCTGCCCGGCGGCCGTAAAGCTATGCGCTGCGCCGTATGCTTCCGCGATGTCGAGGCGTTCGGCACGCACATCCGTCAGTGTGACGGTTGCCCCGGCCAGCTGGGCCACCTTGGAGATCAGCAGGCCGATGGGACCTGCCCCGGCAACGAGGACCTTGTCACCGAGCTCGATCCGGCCCGCCGCCCGCGCGGCGAGGGCAACGCTGAGCGGTTCCAGCAAGGCCGCCGCATCATCTGAAACGTTGTCCGGGACCGGGTGGCAGAACGCTGCCGGGTGCACGGCGTATTCGGAGAAGACTCCGTCGATGGGCGGTGTGGCAAAGAAGCGTACGCCCGGGTCCAGGTTGTAGCAGCCGGCCAGCGACTGCTTCGAGAGCGGGTCCGGAATGCCGGGCTCCAGCGAGACGCGCTGGCCCACGCTGCGGTTCGTCACCCCAGCCCCGAGCGAAACGACGACGCCGGCCGGTTCGTGCCCTAGGACCAGCGGGGAATCGATCACAAAGCTGCCGATCCGCCCCTCCTTGAAGTAGTGCGTGTCCGAGCCGCACACGCCCACCGAGGTGATGCGCACCAGCACCTCGCCGGGGCCGGGGGCGGGGACGGGGCGCTGCTCGGTGCGCAGCTCGCCCTGACGGACCAGGACCGAGGCGGCCATGGTTGCCGGAACGGCGGGCGTTGACAGGTTTGGTGAATTCGGCATGCTTCTTTCCGATGCTGCGTGGGGTGCGGTTTCTTGGGGTGACATGCGCCTATTTCACCGCGCCCATCGAGAGTCCGCGGACCAGCTGCTTCTGTGCCACCCAGCCGGCGATGACCACCGGCAGCGAGGCCAGCACCGAGGCGGCGGACAACTTGGCCAGGAACAGTCCTTCGCTCGTCATCTGGGACACCAGGAACACCGGGACCGTGGCGGCGTTGGCGGCCGTGAGGTTCAGGGCGAAGAAGAACTCGTTCCAGGCAAAGATCACGCAGATCAGCGCCGTGGCGGCCAGGCCGGGGGTGACCATGGGAATCAGGATGGTGCGCAGCGTCTTGATGAGACCGGCGCCGTCCATGGAGGCGGCCTCGAGCACCTCGGCCGGGACCTCCTGGAAGAAGGAGCGCATCATCCAGACGGCGATGGGCAGGTTCATGGCCGTGTACAGGACCACGAGCGTGCCAATGTTGTCCAGCACCTTGATCTGCCCGGCAATGACGTAGATCGGCATGATCACGGCAACCACGGGGAGCATCTTGGTGGAGATGAAGAAGAACAGCACATCGGAGGTCTTTTTGACGGGCCGGATGCTCAGCGCATAGGACGCCGGCACGGCCAGCACAATCACCAGGACGGTGGACAGGCCCGTGGCGATGAGCGAATTCAGGAAGTAGGCGCCGGCGCCATTGGCCAACACCGCCTCAAACTGCTCAAAGGTGGGGACAAAGAAGAACACCGGAGGGTTGGAGGCGGCGGCCGATTCCGGCTTGAACGCCGTCATGACGAGCCAGATCACGGGGGCAAAGAAAACAAAAGCGAGCAGCCACGTGAGGGTGGTGATGCTGGAACCGGTGAAACGCCGTCGTGCTTCACGGGACTTCCGCTCGGCCGAAAGGGGAGCGGGGGCGGGGGGAATGATGGTGGTGGTCACGGCTTAGTCCTTTGCGTCAAAGCTGCGGAAGATCAGGCGGAGGGCGAAGGTGGCGATGATGATGGTGGCGATGACAACCACCACGCCCATCGCCGCGGCCTGGCCGATGTCGAAGCCCAGGAAGGCCCGCTGGTAGATGTAGAACGGCAGGTTGGCGCTGGCGGTGCCAGGCCCGCCGGCCGTCATGAGGTAGATCTGGTCGAAGGTGTTGACCACGTAGATGGTGCCCAGCAGCACGCCCAGCTCAATGTAGCGGCGCAGTTGGGGCAGCGTGACCCAGAAGAACGTCTTGGTCCAGCCGGCGCCGTCGATCTGCGCAGCCTCCAGGACGTCCTTGGGTTGGGATTGCAGCCCGGCCAGCACCAGCAGCATGGTGAACGGGGTCCACTGCCAGACCAGTGCCATGAGGATGGAGACGATGGGGTGCTGGGAGGTCCAGTCGACCGGCGGGATGCCCACGAGGGAGATCACCCAGTTCACCAGGCCGAAGCTCGGGTTCAGCATCGAAATGCTCCACAGTGTGGCGCCGGCGACCGGCATGATGAGGAAAGGGGTGATGAGCATGGTGCGCACGATGCCCTGGCCGCGGAACTTGCGGTCGAGCAGGAGGGCGAAGATGATGCCCAGCACCATGGCGAAGAATACGCAGCCGAGGGTGATGACGATGCTGTTCAGGGCCGAGCTGCGGAACGTGGAGTCCTTGAAGATGTCGACGTAGTTCTGCAGCCCGTTGAACTGGTTGCCGTCGGGCCGCAGCAGGTTCCAGTTGCGCAGCGAGTACCAGATGGTGACCAGGAACGGCAGCTGCGTGATCACGATTGTGAAAATCAGGGCCGGGAGCAGCGGTCCGCGGCGGCGCCAGCCCTCTGCCTTGGACATGCCGGGGCCGTCCTGGCCCTTGCGGCGCTGGTGCTGTTTGAGGTTGTGCTTGTCAACCAGGGTGGTAGCCATTACTTGCCTCCTTCTTGGTATGACTTGGCAACGGGTTCTGCGTACTGCTGGGCCTGCTTCAGGGCGTCGTCAACGGATTTCTGCCCGGCAATGGCGGCGGAAACCTGCTGGCTGACCCGGGTGCCCAGGTCCTGGAATTCCGGAATGGCCACGAATTGCAGGCCGGGGTACGGCACGGGGTTGACCATGCTGGTGGCCTGCTTGGCGCTGTACATCGCGTCCAGGGTGGGCTTTGCATAGGCCTCGGCGACGGCGGCGTATTCAGGGATCTCGTACGTTGACTGGCGGCTGCCCGGAGGGACGCGCTCCCAGCCGATCTTGTTGCCGACGAGCTTGATGTAGTCCTTGTTGGTCATCCACGAAATGAAGTCCCAGGCTGCGTCCTTGTGCTTCGTGGTGGTGGGGATGGCCAGCGACCAGCTGTACAGCCAGCCCGCCGACTCCGTCTTTTCCACCGGTGCCGGGGCGTACTGCGACTTGCCGGCCACGAGGGAGGAAGCGGGGTCCTCGATGCTGGAGACCATGGCTGTGGCGTCGTACCACATGGCCGCCTTGCCCTGGCTGTAGCGGGTGATGCAGTCGCCGTAGCCGCTGGTCGCGGCGCCGGGCTGGCCGGCGTCGTGCAGCAGGTCAACGTAGTCGGTGACGGCGGCCTTGACTTCGGGGGAGTCCAGCTTGGCGTTCCAGTCCGAGTCGAACCACTGGCCGCCGTAGGTGTTGATGACGGTGTCCAGCGGGGCCATGACCTCGCCCCAGCCGGCCAGGCCGCGCAGGCAGATGCCGGCGAAGTCGTCCTCTGGGTTGTTGAGCTGGCGCGCGATGGCGCCGATCTCGTCCCAGGTGGGGTGCGCCGGCATGGTGATGCCGGCTTCCTTGAACAGGTCCTCGCGGTACACAAGGAAGGAGGACTCGCCGTAGAACGGGACCGAGTACATGTCGCCCTGGTAGCTGAGCGCGTCCTTGATGGTGGGGATGAAGTCCCCGGTGTCGTATCCGTCCGTGGCGTCCGCGAGGGGTTGGAGATTTTCAATCCAACCGTTGGCGGCCCACATTTCGGTTTCGTAGTTGGAGATCATGACGACGTCGAACTCGCCGCCGCCGGTTGCCACCGATGCGGTGATCTTGGCGCGGGCCTCATTCTCCGGCAGCGTCACAAACTTCACGTTGACGTTGGGGTGCTTGGCCTTGAAGTCGTCCTGCAGGGAGATGGCGTCCTTCATCTGCGGGTTGGCCACGATGGCCACCACGAGGGTGTCCTGCGCGGCGCCGGCCGGGGCGCAGCCGCCCAGGGCGAGTGTTGCGGCGGCGGCCAGGGCCAGCCAGCCGGCGGCCTTTTTGCCGGGCCGCGGCCGGTGCGCCTTCGCGGCGCTGAATGGGGGGAACTTCATTGGTCACTCTCAATCTCGGTGCTCATTTGAGAACATGATCTTGCTCATTTGTTAAGTGACTCTAGTCATATATACTCATTTGAGCAAGAGCATTCGCTCAAATGTTTCTTTTTAGGAAGGCGCGCCGTGCCGGAAATTACCCATGAGGAGCTGCTTGCCCGCATCGGGCAGGCCTACTACCTGGACAACCATTCCAAGGTGGAGATCGCCAACGAGTACGGAATCTCGCGGTTCCAAGTGGCCCGTTTCCTCGACGAGGCCCGTGCCGAGGGCATTGTCCACATTGAGATCCGCCACCCCGGTGCCGCGGCGGAGATCGACGCCGGTGCGCTCGCCGAACGCCTTGGGCTGCACCGGGTGGTGGTGGTCAAGTCGGTCGACGACGACTTCCGCCAGCGCGACCTCCAGGCACAGGCCGTGGCCCGGGAACTGATGGCCGCCGCCCGCACCGGCATGACCATCGGCATCTCCTGGTCCCGCACCCTTGACCTCGCCGCCCGCCATGTCACGGAGTTGCCCAAGTGCAACATCGTGCAGCTGGCCGGCGCGCTGCCCGCGGCCGGCGGGGGAAATCCCCTGGAGCTCATCCAGCGCCTGGGCCGCGTGGGCGGCGGTCTGACCTGGCCCATGTGGGCACCCCTTGTCGTTGACAGCGCCGCCACGGCATCCGGCCTGCGGCGCCAGCCGGAAATCGCCGACGCCATGCGCAAGGCCGACGCCCTGGACCTGGCCGTCGTCGCCATTGGCGCGTGGGCCCCCAACCTCTCCACCGTCTGGGACCGCGTGGACAACGCCGTGCGGCAGGACGGCATTGCCAGGGGCGCCGTGGCCGAATGCTCCGGCAGGCTGATTGCAGCGGACGGAACTGCGGTTGCAGCCGAGCTCGATGCCCGCACCCTATCCGTCACGGTCGGGCAGCTGCAGGGCACCCCGCGCGTCATCGCCGTGGCGCAGGGTGCCGCTCGAGCCGGTGCCGTGCGGGCCTGCATCGCCGCCGGGATCGTGCACACGCTGGTCCTGGATGAGTCGCTGGCACTTGCCCTGCAATCGCAGGCCGCCACCCGGGGTGACACCGCGTGAGTGTAGTTTCAGTGACTTGCCCTGCGGGGGCCGGCACCATCGCGGTCGGCATCGATTCCTCCACCCAGTCGTGCAAGGTGGTGGCCGTGGACCTGGCCACCGGCGCCCAAATTTCCACCGGCTCGGCGGGCCACCCGGACGGGACGTCCGTTGACCCCGGGTTGTGGACCAGGGCGCTGGAGGAAGCCTGGGCCGCTGCCGGCATCGACGCACTGGGCCGCCGCGTGGCCGGTGTGTCAGTTGCCGCCCAGCAGCACGGCATGGTGGCTGTGGACAGCGAGGGGGTGCCCGTCCATGATGCACTGTTGTGGAACGACGTCCGCAGTGCCGACGATGCCGCAGCCATGGTGGCCGACTTCGGCACGAAGGCGTGGGTTGACGCCGTGAACGTGGTCCCGGTTGCCTCCTTTACGCTGAGCAAGCTCGCCTGGCTTGCCCGTTCGCAGCCGCAGGCCGCGGCCAGGCTGCACACCGTGGGGCTGCCGCACGACTGGTTGAACCGCCAGCTCACTGGCGCCTGGTCGACCGACCGCAGCGACGCCTCCGGCACGGCCTATTTCGACCCGGTCGCCAACAGTTACCGCCCCCACCTGCTCGAGAAATACCTGGGGGCCGTGCCTGTGCTTCCGGAGGTGCTCGCTCCCAACGCAAGCGCCGGGAGGCTCCTGCCGCGCTGGGGCACAAGCTCCGCCGTCGTCGGGGCCGGCATGGGTGACAATGCCGGTGCTGCCCTGGGCCTGGAGCTGGCGCCGGGGGAGGTGGCTGTCTCGATCGGCACCTCCGGGACGGTTTTTGCCGTCTCCGATGCGCCGGTGCAGGACCCCTCGGGGCAGTTGGCGGGCTTTGCCGACGCCAGCGGCCGGCACCTGCCCCTGTTGGCAACGATCAACGCGGCCCGCGTCATGGCGGCCGGTGCGGCCATGCTCAACGTGGACCTGGTGGAGTTTGATCGGCTCGCACGCGCTGCTGCGCCTGATGCCGGTGGACTGACCCTGCTGCCCTACCTTGACGGGGAACGCACGCCCAACCTGCCCGACGCCACCGGCACGCTCGCGGGCATGACCCGGGCCAACATGACGCCTGAAAACTTGGCACGCGCCTCTGTGCTTGCCGTGCTGAACTCCCTGGCCGACGCACTTTCGGCGCTGCATTCCTTCGGCGTGCCCGTGGAAAGGGTGCTGCTGATTGGTGGCGGATCGAAGTCGCGGGCGCTGCGGGAGGCGGCCGCCACCGTGTTTGGGGTGCCTGTCGATGTGCCGGAGCAGCGCGAATACGTGGCCCTCGGTGCTGCACGCCAGGCCGCCTGGGCCGCAACGGGGAACTTGCCGGCATGGGGCCGGCGGATCGAGGAGTCCTTTGTGCCCCACGGCGGATGGGGCGCCCAGGTGCGCGGGCGGTACGCCGAGCTGCGGAGGGCGGTCTACGGGGTGTAGCTGCCGGGGTGCCACTTCGCCCCGCCTGCCGGGCGTCCGCCGTCACATGGATGCGGCTACGGCATGGGCGCGCGTGTGGGCCAAGGCGGGGGCGTGCCAAACTGCCGGGGGCGTGCCAAATGTGGCACGCCCCCGGCAGTTTGGCACGCCCTCAGTGGAAGGCAGGATGCATTTGGCACGCCGTCGGTGGGCGTGAAGGACGGAACTACCTGCCCAGTGCCACCAAGTCCTCCACGGCTGCGCGGGCGCCGCGGGTGTGCAGGGTGTCGAGGGTGCACAGGTAGGCCTGAGTGAAGCGTTCGTTGTCGACGAGGTCGCCGAAGACGTCGCGGTTGCGCAGGAACGCCAGCTTGTCCTCCCGCTGCCGGGCCGCGGCGGCCATGAGCGGTTCCTTGAGCCGGTCAACCACCGTGATGGAGCCGCCGTTTTCGTCCGTCCCTTCGGCATAGCGGGCCCAGGAGGCGACGATGCCGGCGGAACGGGAGATCCCGCCGTCGTTCTTCAGGTTGATCCACACCACCGGCAGCAGCCACTTGGGGATCCGGTCCGAGCTCTCGGCGCAGAGCCGGGCCAGGGTGTCGCGGACGTGTTCATTGGCGAATCGTTCAATCAGGGTGCGCTTGTAGAGCGGGAGGTCGACGCCGGGCAGCGGGGAGAGCGCGGGCGTGCCCTCGAGGTCCATGTAGTCGAGCAGGAACTGCACGAACAGGGGGTCCTGGGCAACCTCGTGCGCGTAGCTGTAACCGGCCAGCGTGCCGAAGTAGCAGAGGGCCTGGTGGCTAGCGTTGAGCAGGCGCAGCTTCATTAGCTCATAGGGTTCGACGTCGTCCACCAGCTGCACGCCGGCGTCCTCAAACGGCGGGCGTCCCAGCGTGAAGTGGTCCTCGAGGACCCACTGCTCGAAGGGCTCGCACACCACGGGCCACTGGTCCACGACGCCGAATTCCTTGGCGATGGCGCTGCGGTCCTCATCTGCGGTGACGGGCGTGATCCGGTCCACCATGGAGTTGGGGAACAGCACGTTTTCGCGCATCCAGGCGGCCAGATCCGGATCCTTGAGCTCTGCGAAGGCCGTGAACATCTTCTTCGCGACGTCGCCGTTGCCCTGGATGTTGTCGCAGGACATGACGGTGAACGGCGCAATGCCACGGGCCCGGCGGCGGGAGAGCGCTTCCGTGACGAGACCGAAGGTGGTCCGCGGGGACGTGCCCGGGGTGAGGTCGTGAACCACGTCGGGGTTTTCGGCGTCGAACTCGCCGGTGACGTGGTGGAAGTTGTATCCGCCTTCGGTCACCGTCAGGGAGACGATCCGGGTGTCGGGGGACGCCATCTTTTCGATGACAGCCTCGGGGTCCGCCGGGGCGAACAGGTACTCGACCATGGAGCCGATGATGCGGGCCTCGCGGCGGCCGTCCGGATGCTTGAGCAACATGGTGTAGAGGCAGTCCTGCTCCGCCATGACCTGCGCCATCTTGTCGTCATGGGGCAGGACGCCCACGCCGCAGATGCCCCAGTCGAGCGCCTTTCCGGCATTCATAAGCCGGTCCAGGTACATGGCCTGGTGTGCGCGGTGGAAGCCGCCAACGCCAAAGTGCACAATGCCTGTTTTTACCGCTGCGCGGTCATAGCTGGGAACCGCGACGGATTCCGGCAAGTGGGTCAGGGTCTCTGCAGTGAGTTGCGGCATGCTGCGCTCCTTGGGTGGCGTGATCTTCATCCCACTGTATCAAATGAGCGGGATGATGCTTCTCAAATGAGCGAATTGCTGATTGGGTGTGAGGTCACAGCGCAGACGGCCGGAGGGGGCTATATTGGCCAGTATCCGCAAGAAGGACCCTGCTGCAGGAAGGCCCCCATGGCCAAGGAACTTGCCACCCAGCTCATCGAACAACTGCAGTCCGCCGGTGTGCGGCGCATCTACGGGATAGTGGGCGACAGCCTGAACCCGTTGGTGGATGCGGTCCGAAAGACCGGAGGATCCGCCAAGGGCGGCATCGACTGGATTCACGTCCGACACGAGGAGGCGGCGGCGTTTGCTGCTGGGGCCGAGGCACAGCTAACGGGCAAATTGGCCGTGTGCGCGGGATCGTGCGGGCCGGGCAACCTGCATCTCATGAACGGGCTGTATGACGCCAACCGGACAGGTGCCCCCGTGCTGGCCATCGCATCCCACATTCCGAGCAAGCAGATTGGCAGTGAATTCTTCCAGGAAACCCATCCGGACAGGATCTTCGACGAGTGTTCGGTCTACTCTGAGCTCGTGAGCACGGCCGAGCAGGCGCCGCGCGTCATGCACAGCGCCATTTCTCATGCCATCGGTTTGCGCGGTGTTGCTGTTGTGACACTGCCGGGAGACATTGCCAGCCTTCCGGCCAGCGCACCCACGCCATTGTGGCGGGAGCCCAGGCCTGCATCCATGGTCCCGTCCGCTGACAGTGTCACGGAACTTGCCGAGGCCATCAACCAGGCTGATAAAGTGGCCATCTTTGCCGGTGCGGGCGTCCAGGGTGCCCACGACGAAGTGGTGGCACTGGCGGAACTGGTGAAGGCCCCGATCGGACACAGCCTGCGCGGCAAGGACTTTATCCAATACGACAATCCCCATGACATCGGCATGACGGGCCTGCTCGGCTACGGCGCTGCTGCAGAGGGCATTGAGGATGCGGACCTGCTGATTTTGCTGGGCACCGATTTCCCCTACGACCAATTCCTGCCGGGGACGCGCACCGCACAGGTCGACAGGGCGCCCGAGCATCTGGGCCGCCGCACGGACGTTGACATTGCTGTCCATGGTGACGTGTTGGCCACGCTGCAGGCGCTCATGCCGCTGGTTGCGGCAAAGACAAACTCAAAATTCCTCGATCAAGTCCTGAAAAAGCATGATCGACTGATGAACAAAGCCGTTGGCGCCTACACCCGCAAGGCTGACAAAATTGTTCCGATCCACCCAGAATATGCCGCCTCCCTGCTCGATGAGATTGCTGCCGATGACGCTGTCTTTACTGCCGACACCGGCATGTGCAACGTCTGGACCGCCCGCTACATCAACCCGATGGGGACCCGGCGCCTGATCGGATCCTACCTTCACGGATCCATGGCCAACGCCCTGCCGCAGGCCATTGGCGTGCAGTCCGCCTATCCTGACCGGCAGGTCATTTCTGTCTCCGGCGACGGCGGACTCTCCATGCTGCTGGGGGAGCTGATTACGGCTGCAGCACACAAACTGCCTGTCAATGTGGTTGTCTTCAACAACTCCACACTGGGCATGGTCAAGTTGGAAATGTTGGTCGACGGACTGGCCGACTTCGGGGTTGACGTTCCAGACACCAACTACGCAGCCATAGCTGCCGCCATGGGATTCCACTCAGTGCGGGTCAGCGATCCGGCGGCTATCGCCGATGCCTACCGTGCCGCCTTTGCCCACCCCGGGCCCTCACTGGTCGAGCTCATTACCGACCCCAATGCCCTCTCCATCCCCCCGAAGATCAAGGGCGGGCAGGTCCTTGGATTTGCAACGGCGATGTCCAAAATCGTCCTGAACAAGGGTGCCGGCGAGGCCGTCAGCATGGCGCGGTCGAACCTGCGGAACATTCCACGGGGCTGATTGTCGTTTCTGTTGCAGAGGTGAAACCCACCCGACGCCCCTCCGGCGGCGGCTCCAACCGGCAGCAACGGGATGAGGGCTGTTGCACGGGCTGTGGATCGCAGCAGAAAACTAAAACCCAAACCACACCACAAAGAGGAATCCCATGCTTATTGCCGCCCTTGTTTTCGCAGCCCTGGCTGCCTTGATCCACGTCTATATCTTTGTGCTCGAATCGTTGCGCTGGACGGCGCCGGCGACGCGCAAGACCTTTGGCACCAGTGAGACTGACGCGCTCGCCACAAAGGAACTTGCCTTCAACCAGGGTTTCTACAACTTGTTCCTGGCGATCGTGGCGGCGGCCGGAATCATCGCCGCTGCCGGCGGCCACGGCGGGGTTGGTGCGGCCTTGATACTGGCGGGCTGTGGTTCCATGCTCCTGGCTGGATTGGTGCTGCTCATCTCATCACCCAAGAAGGCCAGGGCGGCGGCGGTGCAACTCACTTTCCCGCTCATCGCCGTCGTACTGACCTTGCTGTGGAAGCTCGGCTAAGCGTCGTGCACGAGCGCGGCCGCTTTTGACTCATCTGCCGGTGCCGCTGCCGCGGTGCGGCGCAGGCCCGATGACACCAGCGCGAGGCAGGCCAGGCAGAGGACGGCAACCCCGCCCAAAAGGACCGTGTAGCTGGCGATCCCGGCAAGTCCTGCCAACGCCATGGGCAGCAGAAAGCCCAGATAGCTGAGGCTGTAGAAGAGGCCTGTCAGCCCGGCCAGGTCGCGCCCGGTCGCTATGCGTTGAATCTCCACAAGGCCGGACACGAGGGCGATGCCATAGGAGGCGCCCAGCAGAACTGCGGCCAAGGCTCCGGCCACGAGGGAGAGGTAGTGGGCGTTGACTGCGGCAACTGCCAGGCCGGCGACCATGGCCCCCATGCCGACCACGAGCGACCGGCCGCCGGTGGCGGCACTTATTTTTGCAACAAACGGCTGAATGAGGGCACCGGTGCCCAGTGTCAGCACCGTCAACAATGTGGCGTAACCCAGCTGCATGGTCCCCATCCGCGCGCCTTCCAACATGGGAATGACAGCATATGCCACCCCTGCCGCCGCAAAGATCCACGGTGCCGCAGGCAAAACAACCAGACGGAACCGCCGATGTCCGGCCAAGGGTATGTGGAGGTCCTGCCGGAGGGTCCTGCGGGGCTCCCCGGGCTGCAGCGCTTCCGGCGCCACAGTTTCTGGTGCCCGGAGCAATGCCAGCAGTGCGGCACAGCTCAAGACCAGGTGCAAGACATAGGGGGACGCGGTGGGCCAGGGACCCCACTGCGCCAGCACTCCCGAAGCTCCCGCGCCCAGTCCGAAGCCCAGCGTCAACGTCAACGACGGACGGCGGGCCCCAGCAGTGGAGTCGGACTTCTTGTCATAAGGCGGCATGGACAATTCCTTGAGCCAGCTGGTGCCCACGGCCATCCCAATGCCAACGCCAACACCTGCCAGCATGCGCCCGGCGCACATGAGTGCCTCATTGCGGAAACATAGGGCCAAAATGACGCTTGCCCCCATGCCGAGAACTACGCCAATGGCGGTCACCTGCTTGCGGCCGTAGCGGTCGGACAAGGGGCCGGAGACCAGCAGTGCCGGAACCAGGCCCACAACGTAGGTGCCCAGAAACAGGTCCACGCTCAACACCGAATAATTCGCAATGTCGCGGTACAGGCTGAGAAGTGGTGTGAAGTGGTTGCCTCCCCAGGCCAAGACAAAAACTGCCGGGGCGGCACGAAGCCATGATGCGGCGCGGGCGGCGCGCATGTAAATCACTGTCCTTGGTGTGGTTCTGGGAGGCTGAAAATGTCTGGTGCGTCGGCTATGGCAGGCCGATGTGGCGATGCAGCAGGAGTTCGTAGCCGCGGTGGTCGGAAGCTGCCAGGGCCTTGGCCAACTCCGTGTGTTCGTCGACGAAACGCTGCAGGACGGCTGTGTTCGCCTGAACCGTCAGGCACGTGAGGCGGGCCAGCCGGGGGCCCAGCTGCGCGTAAAAATCATCGATGATGGGGTTGCCCGAACCGGCGACCACCCGGGCATGAAATTGATGGTCCGCCCGGGCGAAGGCGGGAACGTCTGCCCGTGCCGCAGCCTCGCGCTGGACTGCTATGAGGGAGGCAAGATCGGCCGCCGTCCCCCATGGCTCAGCGGCACCTGCTGTCTGAAGCTCGACTGCCCGTGATTCGAGCATGACCCGAACCTGCAGCAGGTGGGAGTTTTCCTCCGGGGTCGGCGTTGTAACCACGGCACCCTTTTTGGGGTACAGGCGCAGCAGGCCCTGGGATTCCATCAGCAGAAAGGCTTCCCGCACGGGGGTGCGGCTGACGTCGAATTGCTCGGCGATCTCACCTTCGGTGATCAGCGATCCGGCAGCCAGCGTGCCGCCAACGATCGCGGAGCTGACGCTGGCATAGACGCGCTCCACAGCCGTTTTCGCCGGAATGGTGTCAGGGTGCCAGGACCAGTGGCGGCTGATGTGCGATGTCGTTGCCATGTCTCCACTCTACATGATAAATGCATTGATAAATGCAACAGCTTTCTGGTGCCGCTGTCGCTGAAGCCATTGAAGAGACCCCGTGGCGGGCATAGCGTTGAAGGACATCCAAGGGGGTGGCCCAAATGGAAATTCACCTGTGGTGGATCAATATGGAACTGCCGGCCAAGCAGTGGCTGCGGGAAAACACCGGATCCGATTCCGTGCCGGACTTTGTCGCGGACGCCGTGGCTGCGGCCGGCGGCAGCCTCACGGGCGGCACGCTGACGCAGCGGGAGTGGGATTTCATCGTCACGCAGTCCGAATTTGTTGACTGACCGCCTTTCGGCGGGCGTTTTCCATGCACGACGGCGGCGCTCGCCCGCCGCCGCAACCCCGCCTTGCGCGCGCCGCGGCTTCGCGCCGGACCCGCACTTGGTGCGCATGCCCCATACCCCATAGGGGCATGCTTTTGCATTTGTCGATGGCAGTGGTCTGTCCCGGCTGGGCGCCAGGCCGGTGGCCACTACGTTCCCTTCAACCCACAACGTGAATCCATTGCTGCGTTGAAAGGAATGCCAATGGACAACCCAACCACCGAGGCCGCGGCCGTCACGCGGGCAGTGCACACCACTGGCGGGCCGGCGGTGCGGCGACGGCGGAAGGCGGGGTGCGCCGTCGTGCATGGGAGGCGTCCCTGCCGCCTGCCGGCGACAGCTACTGGCTGGCTAGCACCAGGGCCGCGGTCAGAAGGGCGGTCAGGGCAATGAATGGCAGGCACATGAGCGCATGCAGCCGCTTGTGTTCCGACAGGACTGCGGCAAACTCGCGCAGGAACGCGCTGGGCAGAAAGTACCTGGCGGTCGGCGAACCCACCACCTGGGCGTCGATGCCCAGCTTGCGGGAGAGCAGCGCCGCGCGGAGGACATGGTAGTTGTTGGTGACCACCACGAGGGGCCCGGTCCGTCCGTGGTCCCGCGCGACGGCTTCGGAGAACTGCAGGTTCTGGGCCGTGTTGGCGGCGCGGTCCTCGGCGGCGACGTCCCTGGCGGGAGTCCCGGCCTGCACCAGGTACTCGGCCATGGCGACGCCTTCCGGCCTGGACTCATCGGCCCCCTGGCCGCCCGAGGGTATCAACAGGGGTGCCGACGGTGCCCGGCGGTAGAGTTCCAGCCCCTTGTCGAGGCGCGAACGAAGCAGCGGCGGAACCTTGCCGTCGATGACCTGGGACCCCAGAATGACCACGGAGTCCGGTTCGACGGTGTGCTTCATGCGTCCATAGGCCACGGCATAGGCCAGAAAAACCACAAAAACCACCCCAAGGTAGCTGCACACGAAGAACAACAGTGCAGCCAGCCCCACCGCCAGCGGGTTGAGCGTCGCCACCAGCAGCACGGCGGCCAGGGGCAGCACCAACAAGGCGGCTCCGGCCACCAGCGATAGCAGGTTGCCCAGGCTGCGGCCTTCATGGCGCATCATGGTCACACCGTTGGCGATGAGGAAGCCAGCCAGCACCACCACGGCCAGCGGCGCCAGGGCGAAGGCCGCCAGGACCACCCACTCGAACCCCGGCACCCAGCGGGCCAGGACCTGGGCGGCCCCCACAAAGGCGAACCAGCCGGCCGCCACCAGGACGATCCCGTTGCGCAGCATTCGGGGATCCTTCCGGCGCAGGTACACGTAGAGGGCGCCGAGGGCTGCGGCAAGGATCAGCGAGAACATGGCTTCAGCCTATGCGCCCGAAGTGGTCGGCCGCCTCAGGCCGGGGTTGGATGTGGCGCGGCCGCCCGTCCCACCAAGGAGGGGTGCACAAGGGGCGGGTGGGAACGGCAGCTGCGGGCGGGCGGTGGGGTGCGCCGGGGACCCCGGTGGCGGGACAGCCGCGGGCGGCGGGGTGCGCCGTCGGGCATGGCACATGTCCATGGCGGCATGCGCCCGAGGTGCCAGACAGGGACCAAATGTGATGTTCGCGGCGATGGCGGGACATAACCGGTCAACTAATGGAGAATGGAAAGGATGACTTCCCCCAAAAACGCCCCCAGCCCCGCCGTCGACGCTCCCGCCGCGACCGCCCCAACGAAGCGCCCGGTTCGCCGTGCGGCCCAGGTCATGCCCGCGACCGAGGGCTGGAAGCAGGCGAAGGACCCGGGCGGACGCCCTCTGCTGCAGTTCAAGTCGCCGCGCGTGTCCCAGCCGCCGGTGCACCTGGCCGACCTGACGCTGCCCGAGCGCGAGGCGAAGTTCAAGGAGATGGGCCTTCCGGCGTTCCGCGCCAAGCAGCTCTCCGTGCACTACTTCCAGCACTACACCACCGACCCCGAGCGGATGAGCGACCTCCCCAAGGACCGCCGCGCCGAGATCGTGGACACCATGTTCCCGAAACTGCTGACCGAGGTCAAGCGCCTCACCACGGACAACGGCGACACCATCAAGTTCCTCTGGCGGCTCTTTGACGGCTCGCTCGTGGAGTCGGTGCTCATGCGCTACCCCGGCCGTGTCACCCTGTGCGTGTCCAGCCAGTGCGGCTGCGGCATGAACTGCCCGTTCTGCGCCACCGGCCAGGCCGGCCTGACCCGCAACATGTCGACGGCTGAGATCCTTGACCAGATCGTCCAGGCCAACCGGGTCATCGCCGAGGGCGGGCTGGGCCACCTGCGCCGCGACGGCGGGCACGACGCCGAGCGCGTCACCAACATTGTCTTCATGGGCATGGGCGAGCCCCTCGCCAACTACAAGCGCGTCATGAATGCCGTTCACCGCATGGTCGCCGAAGCACCCGAGGGCCTGGGCATGTCCGCCCGCGGCATCACGGTCTCCACCGTGGGCCTGGCGCCGGCCATCAACAAGCTGGCACAGGAGGGCCTGGGCATCACCTTCGCGCTCTCCCTGCACGCGCCCGACGACGAGCTCCGCGACGAGCTCATCCCCGTCAACGACAAGTGGAAGGTGGACGAGGTCCTCGACGCCGCGTACAACTACTACAAGGTCACGGGCCGCCGCGTCTCCATCGAGTACGCGCTGATCAAGGACATGAACGACCACCCGTGGCGAGCCGAGCTGCTCGCGAAGAAGCTCAACCAGCGCGGCCGCGGCTGGGTTCACGTGAACCCGATCCCGCTGAACCCGACCCCCGGCTCCATCTGGACCTCTTCCGAGCCGCACGTCATGCAGGAATTCATTGACACGCTGATCGAGCATGGCGTGCCCACCACGCTGCGCGACACCCGCGGCAAGGAAATCGACGGCGCCTGCGGCCAGCTCGCCGCCGCCGAGTAGCGCCGGGCGGGCGCCAGCGGTGCGCCCGGCTGAACAATCTCTGACTGAAGGACGACGGCGGAACTTGGGTTCCGCCGTCGTCCTTTGCTTTTAAGGGTGGCCGGGTTGGGATGCCTCCGGTTGCCGCCGGCGCCTGCGGGGATTCTACGTAGGCCCAATAAGGAGTTTCCCTCATTTCGCGGTGGCGGCTATTTGGCTAGCGTTGATAATCGGTCCGGAAGTCCGCCACCGTACGGGTTCGGCCGATCCGCCACCTGTTTCCCACATGAAGCGAGAGATCTTTGAAGAAGCCACTCCAAGCCGGCATGTTGACACTTGTGTTTGCCGCGACGGCCGTCGTGCCGCTCTCCTTGGCTGGCAGTGCCTCGGCGCATGGCTGGATCACGGACCCGCCAAGCCGACAGGACAGCTGTGCAGCGGGAACAACCAACTTTGACTGCGGCAAGCTCAAGTACGAGCCCCAGAGCGTTGAAGCCCCCAAGGGGTCGATGAAGTGCAGCGGCGGCAACCCCGGCTATCCCATCCTTGACGATGAAACGAAGGACTGGCCGAGGACAGCCATTGCCGCGGACATCGACATCAACTGGAACATCACGGCCCGCCACGCAACGGCAAGTTGGGAATACTTCGTCGACGGAACCCTGATCCAGACGATCGACAGCAAAGGCGCGAAGCCGGAGGCCGTTGTAACCCACCGACTGACCAACCTTCCGGAGGGCAAGCACACCATCCTGGCCCGTTGGAACGTTGCTGACACCATCAACGCGTTCTACAACTGCCTCGATGTCAATGTCTCCAAGACCGGCACTGTTGAGCCGACGGTTGCTCCCACCGTCGAGCCCACAGTTGCTCCCACCGTCGAGCCCACAGTTGCTCCCACCGTCGAACCGACCACCGAGCCCACGGTGGCCCCGACCGTTGAGCCGACCACTGAGCCGACGGTCGCCCCGACCACTGAGCCGACGGTCGCCCCGACCGCCGAACCGACCGTGCCCCCGGCCGGTGAAGTGTGCGATGCCGCCGCATGGAACGTTGCCCGGACTTACGTTGCCGGCAACGAGGTCAGCTACAACGGCGGCGTGTGGAAGGCCAAGTGGTGGACCGTGGGCGGAGCCCCCAACCTGGTGGACACCTCCGGTGTCTGGCGGTATGTGGGACCCTGCGCCGATGCGACGGCACCAACGGCCTCGCCTTCCGCTTCACCGAGCGTGGCACCCCCGGCCACCACCCCGGGTGAACCTGTTGTGTGCGGCCTGGCCCCCTGGGTTGCCGGCAACATCTACGGCGGCGGGGACAAGGTCTCCAGCGAAGGCCACAACTGGGAAGCCAAGTGGTGGACGCAGGGCGACAAGCCCGGTGCCGCCGACAAGTATGGCGTCTGGAAGGACCTCGGCGCCTGCTGATGCCATTCAGTTAGTTGAATCTGGCGCCTGGTGACGGGCGCGGCAGGATCGAGTTCTGCCCTTGGTGTTGATATGCGTGGCTGGAGACGCGCAGCTCAACGCCGAGGGCAGGGCTCGATCTTGTTTAACGGGTGGGGCTGTAGCGTTTCAGCGGATGCGGGCCACGTACGCCGTCGTGGAGCCCGGCTCAATCTCCGTCCGGCCGGCGTCCTGGATCACCGGCCCGGCCGACTTGCGTGCACCCTTGCGGAATTCCCTTCCGGGCAGTTCCACCACGCCCAGGGGGAAGCCGTCGGCCACCCACTGCTCCACCACGGCCGGCTTGGCCTCCACCAGCCAGGCAAACAGTGCGTGCGCGGCCTGGGCGCAGGCCTTGCCGGTGGACATTCCCAGCGAACCGTTCAGCACGATGGTCAGCGGCGCCGGTGGCAGCGGCTCCCCGGGCGGGAGCTGCGTGCCCGAGACCTGCAGCTTGGCCAGCAGCTTGGGCAGTTCGGCCGCGGGCATTGGCGGCAGCCCGACGGCGGACGCCTCGCCCGCCGTCGCCAACACCGCCTCCGGGAATGCCGCCCGGACCTTGGCAAACATCTTCGCGTCGGCCCGCCGGACCGTCTTGCCGAACGCCTCCGACGCCCACACCCGCCAGTCGGGGTTCCCGGGGTCCTGCAGGTAGGCCCGGACCGACGCCAGCGCCGCCGCCGCGATGCCTTGCTGCTCCCCGGCCGGCTCCTCCCGGTCCACGTACAGGATGATGGGCTGGATCAGTTCTCCGCGGGCGCGTTCGGTGTATTCACTCACCCCACAAGGGTATCGGCAGCGGCGTGTGGGAAGCTGGAGTCTGGTCCAAGGCGTCCCACGCCCAATTCCGCCCGCACCAAGGAGTTCCCATGCGCCCGCCCCTCACAGTTGCCGCCCGCGCTAGTGTGCAGCCCTTCGCCGTCATGGACATCCTGCAGCGCGTGGCCGACCTCCGCGCAGCCGGCCGCGACGTCATCTCCCTCTGCGCCGGCGAGCCCAGCGGCGGAGCACCCACCGCCGTCTCGGCCAGGGCCGCCGCCATCCACGCCGCCGGCACCCCGCTGACCTACACGCCCACACTCGGCATTGCCGAACTGCGCCAGGCCATTGCGGGGCATTACAAGCGCTGGTACGGACTGGACATCCCCGTCCGCAATGTCGCCGTCACCACGGGCTCTTCCGGCGCGTTCATGCTGGTCTTCCTGGCCGCCTTCAACCCCGGCGACAAAGTGGCCCTTGCCCGCCCCGGATACCCCGCCTACAAGAACATCCTCACGGCCCTGGGCATCGAGGTCATCGAGCTCGACGCCGGGGCTGACTCGCGCTTCCAGCCCACCCCAGCGCTCCTCGAGCAGGCTGTTGCCCAGCACGGTCCGCTCGCAGGCCTGGTGCTGGCATCGCCCGCCAACCCCACCGGAACCATGGTTTCCAGGGGTGAACTGGCGGCCCTCACGCAGTGGTGCGGAGAGAACGGGGTGCGGCTGGTGAGCGACGAGATCTACCACGGCATCACCTATCCCACTCCCGGCAACCCCGATCCCAAGGGGGTCTGCGCCTGGGAACTTGACCGGTCCGGCGTCGTGATCTCCAGCTTTTCCAAATACTGGGGCATGACCGGTTGGCGGCTGGGCTGGGCCATCGTGCCGGACGACCTCCTGCCCGGCGTGGACGCGCTGGCAGGAAACGTGGCCCTGTGCCCACCGGCTCCCGCGCAGATGGCGGCCGTCGAGGCGTTTAGCGAGGAATCCTACGCGGAGGCCGACGCCTTCGTGGCCGAATTCTCCCGCACCCGGGACTACATTCTGGGCAAGGTCGCGGACCTGGGCTGGACGGACGCAGCCCCGGCCGACGGGGCGTTCTACTTCTACGCAAACCTGGGTCCCGCGCTCGCAGGGTTCGCCGATTCGCGCGAGTACTGCGCGGCGCTGCTGGAATCCGAGGCCGTGGCCCTGGTGCCGGGCACGGACTTTGACGGCGTGGGCGGGCTTGCCACCGTCCGCCTGAGCTTTGCCGCCGGGTACGACGCCGTCCACTCTGCACTGGCGAGAATCGAAGGGTTCCAGCGCGCCCAGGCCGGCTGACGGGGCCCTTTCATTCCTCCACAGCCGGGTACGGCCGGCGGGTGGTCCACAATTTCATGATTCGCCCTTTTGCCGGCACGCGCACCCCGCCATGGTTGTTTCATGGAAAGGAAAGCGCATGGACGATTACGACTTCAGCCCTGACGGTGACGATGCGGAAGAACAACTGGAAAAGGAGTTCTGGCAGCTGGCTGGAACCTTGATGGTCCCGCACCACAATGAATGCCTTGTGTGCTTTTTGGTGCGCGCGGTCCCCATGCTGGAATCCACAGGCTTCGCCATGACGCAGGTGTTTCGCGACGCCAACGCGCCACGGGCCACAGGCTTGGGTGCCCGGCTGGAACAGCTGGGCATCCGCGGCGATGCGCACCTGCTGCAATGGGGAGTGGTGGCCAATGGCATGATCTGGATGGATGAGCGGTGCGCCGACTGCGGCATGCCCACCGGGGCTCCGCCCTGCTTTGGGGTGCGGAAGGGGTCAACCCAGCCGTGCGGCCTCTGGATCTGGCGGCGGCAGGCCAAACAAGTGATGGTAGGCGACTGGCTGGAACCTACGTTCTGATCGGGGATATCCCCTCCGGGCCGCCGGCGGCCCGCATCCGCAGTCTGCACAGACAAAGGAGGCACCCGGGCTGCGCGCCACGCGCAAGCCAGGTGCCTTCCCCAACCGCTCCCGGAACTCACCAGCTCGTTCCGGGTCCCTCGCTGTCGCGGGCCCACCATTGCCGGGTGGGCCTCACACCAGTGGGGTTACTTGTTCAGGTGGTCCACCAGGGACTCGGCGATGCCGATGTACTTGCCCGGGGTCAGGTCCAGCAGGCGCTGCTGAGCGCCGTCGGACAGGCCCAGGCCTGAGACGAACTCATGCATGCGGGCCGCGTCCACGCGGTGGCCGCGGGTCAGGTCCTTGAGGCGCTCGTAGGGATCCTCCATGCCGTCAACGCCGGCGATGGCCTCGGCGCGCATGACCATCTGGATGGCCTCGGCGAGGACTTCCCAGTTGTGGTCAAGATCGTTGGCAAGGATGGCCTCCGCCGTGTCCAAACGGCCCAGGCCGCCGAGGACGTTGTTGATGGCCAGGACGGAGTGGCCGAAAGCCACGCCGATGTTGCGCTGGCTGGAGGAGTCGGTGAGGTCGCGCTGCCAGCGGCTGGTCACCAGGGTGGCGCCGAGGGTGTCAAGGAGGGCGTTGGAGATCTCCAGGTTCGCCTCGGCGTTTTCGAAGCGGATCGGGTTGACCTTGTGCGGCATGGTCGAGGAGCCGGTGGCACCCGGGACAGGGATCTGCGCAAAGTAGCCGATGGAAATGTAGCTCCACACGTCCGTGCACAGGTTGTGCAGGATGCGGTTGAAACGGGCCATGTCGGCGTAGAGCTCGGCCTGCCAGTCGTGGGACTCGATCTGGGTGGTGAGCGGGTTCCAGGTCAGGCCCAGCGACTCGACGAAGCCCTTGGCCACAACTTCCCAGTCCACAGCCGGCACCGAGGCGTAGTGGGCTGCGTAGGTTCCGGTGGCTCCGTTGATCTTGCCCAGGAATTCGGTCTTGGCGATGCGGTCCAGCTGGCGGGTCAGGCGGAAGGCCGTGACGGCGAGCTCCTTGCCCAGAGTGGTGGGGGTGGCGGGCTGTCCATGCGTGCGCGAGAGCATGGGCACGGCGCGGTTGGCCTCGGCCATCTCGGCAATCTTGGCCACAAGTGCACGGGCCGCGGGGAGCCAGACGTCCTCGACGGCGCCCTTGACACCCACGGCGTAGGAGAGGTTGTTGATGTCTTCGCTGGTGCAGCCAAAGTGGACCAGCGGCTTCAGGCGTTCCAGGCCGAGGCCGGCCAGGCGGTTGCCGATGAAGTACTCCACGGCTTTGACGTCATGGACGGTGACCTTTTCAATGTCGGCCAGTTCCTTGACGGAATCCGCATCAAATTCGGTGACGATGGCGCGCAGGCCCGCCTTCTGCTCGACTGTCAGCGGCTCTGTGCCGGGAAGGACGTTGTTGTCCGTCAGGTGGATGAACCACTCGACTTCGACGCCAACGCGGTCGCGGTTGAGGGCTGCCTCGGACAAGTAGTCCACAAGGGGTGCTACTGCGCCGGCGTAGCGGCCGTCGAGGGGGCCAAGGGCGATGCGCTCGGAGGAGGAGGCCAGTGACAGGCGGCCGGAAGGGATGCGGGCGGTGGCATTTGCGGAATCAGACATGCCCCAATTCTTTCATGGACGGCCAATTCCTCCACAGCGGGGGCAGTTGGGCGGCTTGTCCACAATTTGCCCGGGGGCCATGGAATACGTCCCCGCAGCTTCCTAGGCTGGCTGCCAAGCACCTATTTCACTGACAAAAGACGCACAACGGAGTGCCCCATGGGAATCGCATACGGCATGGCCGCGGGCTACACGGCAGCGTTGTCTTCGACGGCGGCATTGGTTGTGGCCCAGCGGCTGAACCAGATTGCGGCGGAGTTTTCAACGCTCCAATCCAGCCTGGCGCAAGTCGACGGCAAAGACTGGCAATCTGAGGCGGCAGCGGGGTTTCGCAGTCAGCTCGCGGATCGCGAAGCCGGAATGGTGGCTGCCATCGCCGCAGTGCAGCAGGCTGCTGCCCTGGTGGACAATTACGGGCGCCAGCTTCAGATCATCGAGTCCCAGCCCGATCCCACGGCGTCCTTTCCGGCGGGGTTTGGGGTGCAGCAATTTGGTGGATACTGCGGCGGCACGCTGCAATGGATGCCGCTGCAGCAAGGCGGAGGCGCGCCATGGTGAATGACCCGCAGTACCCCACCAAGTTCACCGTCACAGGTGGGGTCGGATCGGCAAGCTTCACCGTGTCGGAAATCGCGGACACGGCAACGCGGATCGCGCGCATTGCCGAGCAGATGTCCCCGTTGATCGACCGAATGGCAACCGAACACGCATGGCTTGCAGAGGCAGCCTTGTCCGCACCCTTCTATCCCTATGATGCCGTCCAGGCGCTCCAGAGTGCCGTATGGCACGCACGGGGCCTCCGCATGGAAACCGCAACCCTGGCCCAACAGGCGAGCCAGGCGGCAGTCAATTACGAAGCCGCCGAGACCGCAACGGCGAACAAAATAGCAACAGCTCAACAGGCGACGGCGCTCAACCATGGGCTGCTCCTGTGGGCTCTCGGCCCCATGATGCCGCTGGTTCTCGTTTCGGATCTGCACCGGTTCCTTGGGAGGTCCCGGGACAAGGGGTTCCGGGACACTGCCGAGGACATGCTCAACGATGCGCCGGCATACCTGGCCGGCTTGTTGGGCCCTGGCGGAGGCGCCGCCTTCATGCTGGCACATGGCGGTCCCAAGGACGCCGGAGCGGCTGGTTCCAAGGCGCCCGTGGTGCTGCGGCGCCTCATGGATGCTGCCGGCCTGCTCCAGCCCGGGCGCGTCGCTGTACGCCAGGTCCCGGTCAACGAGTGGGCCCCGCCCAGAAGCCCCGCACAGGCAGTGCCGGAGGATGGCGGGCGGCGCGGGGAATTGGAGGTGAACCTCGAAGGCGTCATGCGCGGGACGGACGAGGCCTATGGCCTCCCGCCGGGATCCATTTCCGTGGAGAGGGTGGAACGATATGACGGCTCTTTCGCCTGGACGCTCCACCTGCCAGGCACGGAAGTCTGGAACAAGCTGGACAGCAGCAATGTCTTCGACATGGAAGGCAACGTCGAGGGCCTCACTTCCGAGCAACGGGCCGCCTTCGCCCAGCAGGACGTGCTGGTGCAGGAGCTCATGAAAGAGGCCTTGGGCCAATCCGGTTACAAGGCCGGGGAGGACGTCTTGCTGACGGGCCACAGCGGTGGCGGAATCCATGTCGCTGCGGCTGCTGCGGACCCGGCGTTTCGGGCTGAAGTGAACGTCAAAATGGTCTTGGCGGCCGGTGCTCCCATCAGGCACGCCGCCATTGCCGACGACGTCGACGTGTTCGACCTGTCCAGCAGCCATGACATCATCGCGGCTCTTGACTATGGGCAGCGGCCTGAATCAAAGAACTGGGTCAGCGTCACCACCCACCGCCCGCCGCTGCCGGAAGGAACCGGCGGGACACGCATTCTCGGAGAGGCCCATGCGATGGCGAATTATCTCGATGATGCAAAGCTCCTGGATGCCAGCGGCGATCCCGCCATCGAAGGGTACCGGGAGAAACTGGTGGCGTTTTATGGCGCCGGCATTGCCGGGGCCACGGTGAAAACCACCAAATGGGTCTACCAGGGACGCGACATCAATGAGCCGCCTCCTGAAAAGCCGCGCCCGAACGAGGGGAAAGCCGCGATGGGGGCAGAGGAGCTGCGGCGCTTCGAAAAGCACTACTCGCCGGCAGGACCGCGGTAGCGCGATGCTCCAGTCGGGGCATGCTGGCGGTATGGGCTACCGGGTGCGGGTCAGGCTGCCGACAATCATGGACACAATGCTGATAATCAACGCGGCCAGGACGGCGGTCCAGAAGAATTCGTCGATGGAGAACTGGATGGGGGTGTAGCTGCTGGCCCACGCGGTCAACCACAGCATTGCGGCGTTGATGACGACAGTGAACAGGCCCAGCGTCAGGATGGTCACCGGCAGCGACAGCAGCTTGACGATGGGCTTCACGAGGGCATTGACCACGCCGAAGATGAGACCGATGAAGAGATAGGCAAGTACCGTGTTGATGGTGTCCGCAGTGGCGCCGGTTCCGGCAATCGCTCCGCCAACCACCTTCGCCGGTGCGATGGTTAACCCGGGCAGGAGCCAGCTGGCAACCCAGATGGCCAACCCGTTGATGAGCACTCGAACCACAAATCTTCCCATGCGTCCATGATTCCACAGGATGGAACCATGAAAGGTATGTGAAGCACTGCAATAAGCTTGGGGCATGACCTCCATCAATGCCTCCGACCATGCCGGTGTGCAGCCGCGCCCCGTAGTGGGGCGCCTGCCCAAGTACGCGGCGGGCAAACCGCCCGTGGCAGTCCCCGGACTGGAAAGCTTCAAGCTCTCTTCCAATGAGAACCCGCTGGGGCCCGTCCCGGCCGTGCTGGACGTCCTGCGCAGCGCCGCCGATGTGCACCGCTACCCGGACACCAGCTGCACCCAGCTGCGCAACGCCCTCAGCACCTTCCTGGACATCCCCGCCGACGACATTGTCACCGGTGCCGGAAGCCTCGGGGCCCTCAACCAGATCCTTGCCGCCTTCGCCGGGGAGAACGAGGACGGGGTGCAGGACGAGGTTGTCTACGCCTGGCGGTCCTTCGAGGCATACCCCATCTGTGTGGGCCTGGCCGGAGCCAAGAGCGTCCAGGTGCCGGTGCGGGACGACGGCAGGCACAACCTTCCCGCCATGGCGGCGGCGGTTAGTGAAAACACCAAGGTGGTGCTGCTGTGCACCCCGAACAACCCCACGGGCCCCGCGCTGCGCACAGCAGAAACCGAAGCGTTCATCCGCAGCGTCCCTGAAAACGTGGTCATCGTCATTGACGAGGCATACCAGGAGTTTGTGCGCGCGGAAGACGCCGTCAACGGCGTTGAGCTGTACCGCAAATACCCCAACGTGATGGTCCTGCGGACATTCTCCAAGGCGCATGGACTGGCAGGACTGCGCGTCGGATATTCGATTTCACAGCCCGGCATCACCCAATACCTGCGCGCCGCGGCCACGCCGTTCGCCGTGTCCGGCATCGGGGAGCAGGCCGCCGTCGCATCCCTTGAACACTACGACCAGGTTGTGGAAAGAGTACAAAGCCTGGTTGACGAACGCAGCCGCGTCATGGCCGGACTGGCGGACCTTGGCTGGCAGCTTCCCGACGCCCAGGGGAACTTCCTGTGGCTCGAATTGGGGCCCAACACCCAAGAGTTTGCTGCACTGGCGGAAGACCACGCCCTCTCCGTGCGGGCCTTCGGCGATGAGGGTGTGCGCGTCAGCATCGGCGAAGTGGCGGCCAACACCAGGTTCCTGGAAATCTGTGCAGGCTATACAAAAGAGCCCCGTCGTTCCTAGCCATTAACAAAGGCACTGTTTGCGGGCATGTACCGATACAGTTGTAAATCGAAAACGTATATATATGCGGCCTGCGGAATGTATTCCATTGAGGGCATATATCGATACCAACGAGTCGACGCGGGATCACCGGTCCTGTGAGGTTCGGCAGACGAGGAGACAGCATGGGCAAGGCCCAGCACGCTGCCAGTGGCACCGCTGGCGACGCATCGCCAATCCAGGAGGCAGCCGCCCCGGATGCGCAGGCGCCCGGGCGCCCTCAGGCAGGTGGTTCGTCCGGTGTGCTGCAGCAGCGCGCCGTCGGCCCCGACGAGGCGGTCCAGCTTCTCGACGAGCACGGCACCCTGCGCCACGAGGACACGTTCAGCCCCTACATTGAGGCGCTGGATCCCGAGGTGCTGCGCAGCTTCTACCGCGACATGGCAACCGTGCGCCGCTTTGACACTGAGGCAACCGCGCTGCAGCGACAGGGTGAACTGGCACTTTGGGTCCCCGTCGTGGGCCAGGAAGCCGCACAGATCGGCTCCGGACGCGCCATGAAGCCTGCCGACTATGCCTTCCCGACCTACCGCGAACACGGGGTTGCCCTGACCCGCGGCCTGGACCTGGCAGACCTCCTCAAGCTGTTCCGCGGGGTCTCCAACGGCGGCTGGGACCCCCGTGAAACCAACTTCCACCTCTACACGCTGGTGCTTGCCGCCCAGACGCTGCACGCCGTGGGCTACGCCATGGGCATCTCCCGCGACATCGCGACGGACCCCGAAACCGAGCCCGCCGCCGTCGTGGCCTACTTTGGGGACGGCTCCAGCAGCGAGGGCGACGTCCACGAATCCATGGTTTTTGCCGCCTCTTATGATGCTCCGGTGGTGTTCTTCTGCCAGAACAACAACTGGGCCATCTCCGTCCCCTTTGAAGTCCAGTCCAAGGTGCCCCTGGTCAACCGCGCCGGCGGCTACGGCATTCCCGGCATCCGGGTTGACGGCAACGACGTCCTGGCCGTCTACGCGGTGACCCAGTGGGCGCTGGAGCATGCCCGCAACGGCCACGGCCCGGTCCTGATCGAAGCCTCGACGTACCGGATTGGTGCCCACACCACCGCCGACGACCCCACCAAATACCGCATGAGCGAGGAAGAGGAACTCTGGAAGACCAGGGATCCGCTGCAGCGGCTGGAGACCTACCTGCGTGCGTCAGGCCTGGCCGACGACGAGTTCTTTGAGCAGGTGAAGGGCGACGGCGATGAGCTGGCTGGCCATGTCCGGCGGGCCACACTGGCGCTGGGCGGGGCGGACATCCGCCAGAAGTTCGCCACGGTCTATGCCGAGGCCCACCCGCTGGTGGCCGAGGAACTGGCCTGGTTTGAAAACTATGAGGCCTCCTTTGCTGATGCCGACACCAACAACTCGCAGATCCAGGGCGGTGCCGCATGAGCACAATGACCATTGCCAAGGCCATCAATGAGGGCCTGCGCGCCAAGCTGTCCAATGACCCCAAGAGCTTCGTCATGGGCGAGGACATCGGCTCACTGGGCGGCGTCTACCGCGTCACCGAGGGGCTGAAGAAGGAATTTGGCGCCCACCGCGTCATGGACACGCCGCTGGCCGAATCAGGCATCGTCGGGACGGCCATCGGCATGGCCCTGCGCGGACACCGCCCCATCTGCGAGATCCAGTTCGACGGCTTTGTGTTCCCGGCCTTCAACCAGATCACCACGCAGCTGGCCAAGATCCACACCCGCTCCGACGGCCAGCTCAGCGCCCCCGTGGTCATCCGCATCCCCTACGGCGGCGGCATCGGCTCCATCGAGCACCACTCGGAATCACCCGAGGCGCTGTTCGCCCACACGGCCGGGCTGCGCATCATCACCCCGTCCAACGCCAACGACGCCTACTGGATGATCCAGCAGGCCGTGGAGTGCCAGGACCCGGTCATCTTCTTCGAACCCAAGCGCCGCTACTGGCTCAAGGGCGAGGTGGACACCGAGAACAGCCCCGGCGACCCCTTCAAGGCCCACGTCGTCCGTGAAGGAAGCGACGCAACCATCGTTGCTTACGGACCCCTGGTTCCCGTTGCCCTGGCCGCCGCCAACGCCGCCGCAGAGGACGGGCACAGTGTGGAGGTCATTGACCTGCGCTCCATTTCCCCCATCGACTTTGACACCGTTGAGGCGTCCGTCAACAAGACCGGCCGCCTGGTGGTGGCCCACGAAGCCCCCACCTTCGGCGGCATCGGCGGCGAAATCGCCTCACGCATCAGCGAACGCTGCTTCTACTCGCTGGAATCCCCGGCCATCCGCGTGGGCGGCTTCCACATGCCCTACCCCGTGGCACGCGTCGAGGAGCACTACCTGCCGGACATCGACCGCATGCTGGAGGCGTTGGACCGCGCCTTCGCATACTAGGAAGGCCCACCATGACTGCCCCCAACCTGTTCAAGCTGCCCGACGTCGGCGAGGGCCTGCTCGAGGCCGAGATCGTTTCCTGGAAGGTCAAGGAAGGCGACACCGTTGCCGTCAATGACGTGATCGTGGAGATTGAAACGGCCAAGTCGCTCGTGGAACTGCCGTCTCCCTATGCGGGAGTGGTGGCGCAGCTCATGGTTGCCGAGGGTGAGACCGTGGACGTCGGCACGCCCATCATCGCCATCGGGCCCAACGCGGCCCAGGGCCCGGCCGCTGCCGAGCCCGCCCCGGATACACGGGCCGCGGAAACTCCTGCCACGTCTGCTGTGGAAGAGGTGGAGGCGCTCAAGCCCCTCGTCGGTTCCGGTCCCAAGGCCGACGCCGTCAAGCGCCGCCCGCGGCTGGCTGCGGCTTCCGCCGGGCCCGCCCAGGCGGCCTCGCCCGCTGCCGCACCGGCGCCTGCTGCCGCGGCACCTGCCGCAGCGAAGGCACCTGGCCAGGAGCCGGCGTCGAGCATCATCAGCAAGGCGGCGGCCACCGCCAACCGCATGGTGGCCCGGGCCAACCGGGTGCTGGCGAAGCCGCCCGTGCGCAAGGCCGCGAAGGACCTTGGCATCAACCTCAGCGAAGTCCTGGCCACCGGGCTGCGCGGGGAAGTGACGAAGAAGGACCTGCTCAGCTACCAGGACCAGCGCGCCGCGGAGCAGACGGCTGCGGGGTCGTTCTGGACGCCGGCCGCCGGGCGGGGGGCGGCGGAGGACCCGCGCATTGAGCGGATCAAGGTCAAGGGCGTGCGCAAGGCAACGGCCAAGGCCATGGTGGAGAGCGCCTTCACCGCCCCGCACGTGAGCATTTTTGTGGACGTCGACGCGTCGCGCACCATGGAGTTCGTGAAGCGGTTGAAGGTCTCGCGCGACTTTGAGGGAATCAAGGTCTCGCCGCTGCTGATCCTGGCGAAGGCCGTGATCTGGGCTGCCGCGCGCAACCCATCCGTCAACGCGACGTGGACCGGGGACGAGATCCTCATCAAGCACTTCATGAACCTGGGCATTGCCGCCGCCACCCCGCGGGGGCTCATGGTGCCGAACATCAAGGACGCGCAGGACCTGAGCCTGAAGGAGCTGGCCGTTGCGCTGAACGAGCTGGCCACCACGGCGCGCGCGGGCAAGACGGCGCCGGCCGACATGCAGGGCGGAACGCTGACGGTCACGAACATTGGCGCCCTGGGGATCGACACCGGCACGCCCATCATCAACCCTGGCGAGGTGGCGATCGTGGCCTTTGGCACGATCAAGCAGAAGCCGTGGGTGGTGGACGGCGAAGTAGTGCCGCGCTGGGTCACGACGCTCGGCGGATCCTTCGACCACCGGGTGGTGGACGGCGACCTGTCCGCCCGCTTCATGGCGGATGTTGCAGCGATCATGGAGGAACCGGCGCTGCTGCTGGACTGACGCCCGTTGCAACCAGCCCGCAGAAACGACGAAAACCTTTTCAAGATCAAGAATTTTCGCCGTCTTCTGCGGGCTAATTGTTTAGGCGGCGGCGATGGCCCTGGCCAGGACAGGTGCAAGGCGCTTGACGCCCTCGCGAAGGGTTTCCGGCGGGACGGCACTGAACGCCAGGCGCAGCTTGTTGCTAGGGCCTTCGGCTGCCGAAAATGCGGCGCCCGGAACGAACACCACGCCCGCGTCGATCCCTTCATGCAGCAACGGGTAGCTGTCAATGCCCTCGGGCAGGGTCAGCCACACGAAGAAGCCGCCCTCGGGACGTGTCCAGAAAACGCCCTCCGGCATGAATTCGTCAAGGGCCCCAAGGAGTGCTGTGCAGCGTTCTGCATAGAGGGCGCGATAGGTGGCGATCTGGCCCTGCCAGTCATAGTTGCTCAGGTATTCGCTGACCAGCATCTGGTTCAGGGTCGGCGGGCACAGGGTTACGGCCTCGCTGGCCAGGTAGTAGCGCTGCTTCAGGTGGGCCGGAACCAGGGCCCAGCCAATGCGCAGGCCCGGGGCGAAGATCTTGGAGAACGAGCCCAGGTACAGCACGTCGTCGGGGTTGGCCGCACGCAGCGGCTCCGGCAGGACGCCGTCGAACTTCAACAGGCCGTAGGGGTTGTCCTCCAGCACAAGAATATTCGCCTCACGGCATATATCTACGATTTCCTGGCGGCGGTCCGGTGCCAGCATGACGCCGGAAGGGTTGTTGAAGTTGGGGATCGTGTACAGGAGCTTGATCCGCTTGCCCTGGGCCTGCAATGCGGCAATGCGCTCGCGCAGCAGTGACGGGATGATGCCGCGCTCGTCCCCGGCGACCGGCTGCACGTCGACCTCGTACGCCTCAAAGGTGTTCAGCGCACCGACATAGGTGGGGTCTTCGAGCAGGATGACGTCGCCCGGATCGCAGAAGACCTTCGCGGCGACGTCCTGTGCTGACTGGGATCCAGCCGTGATGACGACGTTTTCCGGATCCGCGTTGAGGATGCCCTCGGCGGCCATGACCTCGCAGATCTGCGTGCGCAGTTCCTCTGTGCCCTGCCCTCCGCCGTACTGCAGCGCCTCGAGCCCGTGCTTGGCGATGATGTTCGCGGCCGTGGTGCCGAGGCGTTCGAGGGGCAGCGACTGCAGGTAGGGGTTTCCGCCGGCGAGGGAGACTAGCCCGGGCTGCATGGAAATCTCAAAGACGTCCCGCACGGCCGACTGCTTGATGTTCGCGGCCCGGGAGGACAGCAGTGCTTCGTGCGGGTGCGGGGCGGCATCGTCCGCGTGGACGGCTGACGGGCCGCCGGCCCTGGCCAGGGCGTCGACGGCTTCTTCGGACAGGGCTTCGGCGGCGGCATTGGCGCCGGGGGCTGTAGTGTTCACGTGCTCAGGATATAGCTTTTGTTGCTAAATAGGCATCAAAAGTTTTCAGAAAACTATTTCAGGCTCAGCGCCTCGGACAGGGGTTTGCCGTTGACGGTGATGTCCACAGGTGCCCCGGCGGCGTCTTTTGCGGTCAGCATGAGCTGCTGCTCGGCCCGCGGGATGTCGCACTCGCCCGCCAGGCTCAGCGTGCCTTCCAGATGGACCGTGATGGGCGTTGTTGACCTGTCCACCCCGGTCACCGCCAGGTCCGACTGCCACAGCGCGTTGCGCAGCCCCGACTGGCCAATCTCCTCGTCCTTGCTCCCCAGCAGCACCTTCAGTGCGGCCTCGACGGGGTCGGTGAACGTGACGGCTGGGCTGGTTGCGGCCACTGCGCTGTCGCCGCAGCCGACCTCGGGACCGGACGTCCCGCCGTCGCCCACCGCGATGTAGTAGATGGTTACGGAGGCCGTGGTGGGCAGGACGGTGGGCTCGCCGCCGGGAGCCGCCTCGCTGCTGGATGCGGAAGGGCTGTCCGGGGCGGACGACGGCGGTGTCTGGCTTGCGCTTGTTGGGCCGCCGCCCGCCGGGGTACTCGCCGATGGGGCAGACGACAGGGAAGGGGTGCCGGTGGCGCTGGGGCTGCCCGTGCAGCCGGCCAGGGCCAGGGCGGCCGCGGCAAGGATTGCTGGAAGCGGGAACGTGCGGACGGTTTTCATCTCATTGCTCCTCGGTGGTGCAGGCTTTCCTCCGTCTCTACACGCTACGGGGGCTCACCGCGCGCCGAAAGTGGCTCGGGGCAAAGGGGCCTGAAATGCAATCTGGTCGCGGGCAGGTCACAGTGCCGGACGTCAGAAGGCTCCCGTGTCCGGCTCCGACAGGAAGCCGGCTAGCCGATCCGCCATGACGGCGGGTTCCCAGCTGTGATTCGCTGCGGGCAGAGTTTCCGCTCGGGCATGCGGGCGATGTGCGGCAATGGATTCTGCCGCCGTCGACATCAAGGGCTGGGTCTGCTTGCCCACCAGGACCAGCGTGCGCGCAGCAATGGGGGAGAGCAGTTCGCCGCGCGGGGCTGTCTGTGTCCACGCCAGCGACTCGGAATCCGATTTCAGTGAAGGTCCCAGGATGTCATGACCGGCCAGCCGGGACTGTTCCGTGCACCGTCCAACCATTCCGGGGGCATGTCCTTCATGAAGTGCTCTATGACCTCATCCGGGGTTCCCCCGGCGATTTTCTCCCGCAGCCCCGCCAGGAATTCCGCGCCGTCGGCGCCCAGCTCCGGGCCCGGCGGCACCTCAAAGAGCACCATGGCGCCAACGTCCAGGCCGGCTGCCGCGCCTGCCAGGCTGATGGCGCCCCCTGATGAATTGCCGACCAGCGCCACCGGGACGCCGGGGGCTGTCTTGGACATCCTTGCTGATGGCGCGCAGGTCCTCGATCGTGCCGGCGAGCGTGAAGGACGGTGCCTCCATGCTTTCGCCGCGGCCGCGCCGGTCAAAATTGATGACACGGACGCCCTTGCCGACCAGCAGTTCAGCCATGGCAGCCGTAGTGGGGTCAAAGGCCCGGAACTGCATTGCCCCGGCTACGAGCACCACCGCGGGGCCCGCGCCGAGGCTGTCATAGGCAATGCGGGTTCCGTCCCGTGAGATGGCAAAGTTGGACATGGTTTCTCCTGGTTGGATTTGTGTCCGGGTGACAACAAAAAAGCTCCTGCCGCGTGATGCAGCTGTCTACGGAATGGCCGCTTCCGGCCGCCGGCGACAGTCCCGCACGGGTTCCGCCGTGCCGGCCACTGCATGGGGCGGGGCGGGCGCAACGGCCGACACCGCCGTCGTCCTTTTCCTGGTGCGTTTCGTGGCTCGAGGCGGGACGGTGTGCGGCGTTTAAGGAAAGAAGAGCATTTTCACGAGGGCAACCGTGCCAATGACGATGATGGTGGCGCGCAACGCGGTGGGCGGCAGTTTTCGCCCGAAGCGGGCGCCCACCAGGCCGCCAAGGAAGGCGCCGACGGCGATGAGCCCCACGACCTTCCAGTCGATGTACGCGCCAGCCACGACGATGAAGGCCAGGGCCGCGATGGCGTTGACGGCGGTGGTCAGCACGTTCTTGACGGCGTTGATCTGCTGCAGCGCCAGGGTGGTCACAATGCTCATCAGCCCCACGATCAGGATGCCTTGGGCCGCGCCGAAATATCCCCCGTACATGCCGAGGACAAAGATGCCGGAGATCAGGCCAACGGTGCTGCGCGAGGGTCCCGCGCCATCCTCCCGGGGGCCGGTGTAGCGGCGCAGGGCCATGCGCCGCTGCAGGGCCGGGCCGAACGCCACCATGAGGATGCCCAGGATGATCAGCGCCGGGACAATGGCGTCGAAGGCGGCGGCGGGCAGCACCAGCAGGAGCAGCGCCCCGAGCAGCCCGCCCGCTGCGGAAGCCGGCAGAAGGCGCTTGAGCATGGCCTTGTTCGGGGCCAGCTCCCTGCGGTAGCCCCACGTGCCGGACAGGCCGCCGGCCACTAGGCCGATGTTGTTGGAGATGTTCGCGGTCAGCGGCGGGTAGCCAAACAGCAACAGCACGGGAAAGGTGACAAGTGTGCCCGAACCCACCACCACGTTGATCATGCCGGCCCAGAAGCCGGCTAGGAGTATTGCCGCGAGCTCCAGCATGAATCGTCCTAGGGTCGGAAAAGGTCCGCGGGTGCGGGATGCTTCACTCAGGGTAACGCGGTGCCGCGCACTGTCAGGAGTCGGTGCTTGACTTTTGCGTCTTTTGTGCGGCCAGCCAGGCCATGATGTCCTCGCGGCGGATGCGCCGGTGTGAGCCGCGGTATTGCACGGCCAGTTCGCCGCGGTCCGTCAGGTTCCGTAGGAAAGTGTTGGAGATCCCGGCAAGCTCCGCGGCCTGGGAGGTGGTGAGCAGTTCGGAAATGCTGGCCACGCTGACGGCGTCCCCGCGTGAGAAACGCAGCAGCAGGTCAAGGACGGCCTCCCGGGCCCCGGCTTCCAGGCGGTGCACCGTGCCGTCCACAAAGACGGTCACATCGTCGCTGCCCGACAAGGCGCGGGCCAGGGACGCCTGGGCGGCGGGCGGCAGGGGCGGGCTGACCTTGGGTGCGTCTAATGTCATGGAACACATGGTATCCGGCCTGCCGGTGCCCCTTAACGTCCCGGAGGACCCTGCCGCCTGCCCCGGGCCGCCCCTGCCCAGGCGCGCCCCGGGCCCGTAGGACTGCCGGTATGGTTGGCCACATGGCACAACAGATTCGCACAGCACTGCTGGGGTACGGGCTGGCAGGAAGCGTTTTTCACGCCCCGGCACTGTCGGCGCTTCCACAGTTCACTTTGGTTGTCATCGTCGCCTCCGATCCCGGGCGCCAGGCGGAGGCCCGGCGGGACCACCCGGAGGCGGCCGTGCTCAGCCGGGAGGAGTGGGAGTCGCAACGGGACCTCATGGACATCGACCTTGTGGTGGTCGCGACCCCGCCGGCCACGCACGCACCGCTGGCGGCGGCTGCGCTGGAAGGCGGGTGCGCCGTCGTGGTTGACAAGCCCTTCACGCTGACCAGCGGGCAGGGGGAGGCGCTGATAGCGTTGGCGAAAGAGCGCGGCCAGCTGCTGAGCACCTACCAAAACCGGCGCTGGGACGGTGAATTCCTGACGCTGGCGAAGCTGCTTGCCGAGGGTGCGCTGGGCGAGGTGTGGCGCTTTGAATCCCGACTGGAGCGCAACCAGCCCGTCATCACCAAGCCGTGGAAGGCGGAGGCGGGGGTGGCCGACGGCGGTGGGTTGCTTTTCGATCTCGGCACGCACCTGATTGACCAGGCGCTGCTGCTGTTTGGCCCCGTGGTGCGCAGCTACGGGGAACTGCGGGCGCGGCGGCCGATGGAACGGGCCGAGGACGACGTCTTCATCGCCCTGGAGCATGCCGGCGGCGTCATCTCCCATCTGTGGGTCAACGCCAACGTTGCGCAAAACGGCCCCCGGCTGCGGGTGCTGGGTTCCGGCGGGGCGTACGTCAAGGACGGCGCAGATGTGCAGGAAGCGCAGATCCGCGCGGGAATCCTTCCGGGGATGCCCGGCTACGGCGAGGAGCCGGAGGAGGCGTGGGGCAGGCTCGGGTCGGACGGGGAAACCGTCGCCGTGCCCACCGAACGCGGCGATTTTTCATGCTATTACGAGCTGCTGGCCGCGGCCATTCTCGACGGCGGACCCCTCCCCGTCGACCCCGCCGACTCCGTCGCGGGGCTGAGCATTGTCGAAGAAATTCGCGCTTCCCATGTGCAGCGCACCGCCAGCACGTAAGCTGGGCGAACAATTGTCGAGCCGTAGACTTACGCACCGCGGGAGGCTGAGCCCACCATGAGCCGCAAGGACGCTGCCGGGTACCACAACCCGGAATCCACCAATCTGGCGCTCGCAGAGCCAACCGTGAATGTCCGCCGCCGGTGGATTCTTTCCATTGTGCTGGTCAACATTGGCATCAACGCCGCGTTCTTTGGCCCGATACAGGTGCTGCTGGGCCAGCAGGCGGCGCACTTCAGTGAGGCCGACAAGGAGGGCATCTTGGCCCTGGTCACGGGCGCCGGCGCCGCGATGTCGCTCGTGGCCAACCCTCTCTTTGGGACGTTCAGCGACAGGACGGTCTCCCGCTTTGGGCGTCGTGTCCCATGGGTGTTCATCGGTGCGCTGCTGGGAATGGCCGGACTGCTGGGCCTTGCCGGGGCTCCCACCGTCGCCGCGATGGTGCTTCTGTGGTGCCTGGTGCAATTGGGCTGCAACGGTGCGCTGGCCGCCACCACGGCAGCCATCCCCGACCAGGTGCCTGTGCGCCAGCGCGGCAGCATCGGAGGGTTGGCCTCCATGGGCACCGTGGTGGGCATCCTGGTGGGTGCTGCCATCGCCGCCGCCGTGGCCGGAAACTTTCCGCTCGGATTTGTCATCTGTGCCGTGGCCCTGGGTGCCGGAATGGTCCCCTACCTGTTCTTCTCCAACGACTTCGTACTGGACCCGGCCGACAGGCCCCCGTTTACCTGGGCTTCGTTCGCCAAGGGGTTTTGGATCTCCCCGCGCCGCTATCCGGACTTTGGCTGGGCCTGGATCACCCGCTTCCTGGTGAACGTGGGAAACCACTTGGTGACCCTGTACCTGCTGTTTTTCCTCAGCGATGCCGTGGGCTACGAGAACCCTGAGATGGGTGTGCTGATCCTGACCGGCATGTACTCGATCCTGACGCTCATCACGGCCGTGATTGGCGGACGCTGGACGGACCGTGTGGGCAAACGCAAACCTTTTGTCATCGCCTCCTCAATCATCATTGCCTCCGCCGCACTCATTTTGGCGTTCTTCCCCACGTGGCCCGGGGCTCTCGCCGGTGCCGCAGTGCTCGGGGTCGGCTACGGCGTGTACCTGGCGGTTGACTTTGCGCTCCTGACCCAGGTCCTGCCGTCGGCGGCGAGCAGGGGCAAGGACATGGGCGTGATCAACGTGGCGAATTCCCTGCCCCAGGTTATTGCACCGATCATTGCCTGGCCCCTGGTCACCATCCTGGGCGGCTATGTCACGCTCTACGTGGTGGCGGCCGTCATTGGCCTGTTGGGTGCGGTGTTCGTCGTGAAAATCAAGGGAGTCGACTAGCGGTGTTTGCGCCTGCACTGGCGGTGCAGAGGGGAAGCCGAAATCGCTGACACTGTGTCATTAAGATCTTGACAGAGTGTCACTATCTTTGATTAGCTAAGGTTACCTTAACCTAATTATGGAGTTGCCTGTGTCTGCACCCGCCGTTGAATCCGCATTGCCTGAGGCCCCTGCCGCTTTGTCGCAGGAGCTCAAAACCCACACCGCTGCGGCCCATGCGGCCGCGGAAGACTCCACGTTTGTGGCGGACTTGATGGGCGGGGCCCTGGATGATGCGGCCCTGGTGAGCCTGCTCGACCAAAGCCTGGTCATTTACCGTGCGCTGGAAACCGCGCTTGCGGACCACGTTGGCCATCCCCAGCTGGGCGCCTTCATCGACCCCAAGCTGGCTCGCGTTGCGGCCCTTGAGGCGGACATGGCCTACCACCACGGCGAGGACTGGGAAGCCCAGCTGGCCGACGGCCGCATTGCCATCATGCCGGCAACCCGCGTCTACGCCGACGCGCTCTCCACCCTGGGCAGGGAATCCATTGAGTTCTTGTTGGCGCACCACTACGTTCGCTACATGGGCGACCTTTCCGGCGGCCTGATCATCCAGCGCATGGTCCAGCGGCACTATGGAATTGCCGATGAGGGCCTGAACTTTTACGCCTTCGACGAGATCGCCAAGCCCAAGCCGTACAAGGACGCCTACCGCGAGCTTCTCGACACCACCGATTTCACCCGTGGCCAAAAGGATGCCGTGCTGAACTTTGCCGCCGAGTCCTTTGAGCTCAACCGCGCCGTCTTCGTTGACCTCGACGCCGCGCGCAAGGCCGCGGCCTAGCCGGTTTTACAGGCGGCCGGCCACCCACATGCCCAAGGGCGACGGCGGAACTCAAGTTCCGCCGTCGCCCTTGGCCTTGGCAGGCGGTTAGCGCTTCCGGGCCACCTGGTACCGGGAGTCGGTGAACACCATTTGGTAGGCGGTGCCCGGGAACCGCTGCTCCGCCTCGAACGCCGCGGCACCGGGCAAGACGCCGGGGCGGCCCGAGACATCGATCAGGACATACTCCGGGGCCGGGTTTCTGTTGCCGATCCAGTAGACCTCGGTGCGGTCCACGAGGTAGCTCATGAGGGAGATGTCGGTCTCCACGGTGACGCCGTCAGGTATGGCCGCAAGCGCATCGTTCGATGAGGTGGCCGTGGTGGTGGCGAAATGTGTGGCGGGGCTCAGAAGCGTCCCGAATGCGTATTGGCTGCTCAAAACAACAGCGATCAGCAGCATGCCGGCCCCCAACAGCTTCCGAAGACCCCGTGAAAAGAGGGGGCGACGGCGCATGAGGGCGTCGATGGCGGCGGCGAACACCACCGGCATGAGCACTGCGCTGTACTGCCACTCCTGCCCCCAGTAGACAGGCAGTTCGGACAGGAAACGCCAGGCGAGGGTTGGCAGCACAATCAACGTCAGCGGCGACAAGAGGCACAGGCCCACCGTGATGGCGACCAGCAGCGACATCGTGATGAGCTTTTCCGGGTCGAAGAAGGAGAGCGGATCGCTGAGCAGGCCGGTGATGTTGAGCTGGCTTTCATACGCCCACTGGTCGCCCGGGTTCATGGCGGGCAGAATCACCTGCGTTGCGAGGATAAACCAGGCCAGGCCCCACACCGACAGCCAAAGTCCTGCCATGGTGCGGGCGCGGAGCGTCATGACGAGGCCGATCACCAGGACCGTCAGGCCAAGGTCCTCCTTGACGAAGACCAGCAGTGCGGCCCAGATCCAGGCCGAGCGCCACCGCTCGTCCAGCAGAGCGGCGAGTGAGAGTGCAAGAAGCGGCACGGCAAAGGCGACCTCATGGAACTGGGCGTCGATGGCAGACTGCAGTCCCCAGCTCAGTGCATAGGCGGCACCGATGCAGACACCCGTAATCCGGCCCAGGTGCTTTATGGCGCAGTGGGCGACCACCGCAACCGACACCGCGATGAGGATGTTCTGAACCACCAAAAGCGTGAACGCATGGGGGAACAGCTTGTAAATGGGGCCCAGCACCACCAACAACGGGTGAAAATGGTCGCCCAGCAGGTTGTAGCCCTCGCCCTTCAGGCTGACGATGGGCGGCTGGAAATTTGAGTAGGCCTTGGCCAACTGCGTAAAGATGCCCAAGTCCCAGGACCGGATCGTGAAACTGCGCCACTGCAACCACGAGAACACGGAGTAAAGCGCCAGTGCCAGGGCGCCCACGGCCGCGGCGAGGGTCCACGGGCGTGTCGCAGCACGAGCGATGGAAGCCAGCAGGGCGGGCCGAGTGCCTGTGCCGGCCGGGACCGGTTCTTCAGGCACGTGTTTGGCGGGATTCTGCAGAGTCGTCACAGGGAAAGTCTAGGCCGTGCGCCGGGGAAGGCTCCCATCGCGAAGCCCGCCAGCGCCGCTGCGAAGGATGAGATCATTGCAGCATGGATGCACAAATCGTTTGGACCATAGTTTGCGGCCTTGCCATCCTGGTGGGAGCCACCGGGATCATCATCCCAGTGCTGCCCGGCAGCACATTGATCGCGATCAGCCTGCTGGCGTGGGCCCTGGCAGTGGGCACCACCACCGGGTGGGTGGTGTTCGGAGTCGGTGTGGCATTTGTTGCCGCGGGCATGGCCTCGAGCGCGGTCTTGACGGGGCGTGCCATGAAGAAGAGGTCGATTCCCGGAAGGTCCGTTGTGGTTGGCCTGCTGCTGGGCATTGTGGGGTTCTTCGTGATTCCCGTGGTTGGCCTGCTCGTGGGCTTCGCCGTGGGGTTGTTTGCATCCGAGCTCCTGCGCCAGAAGGATGCGAAGGCTGCCGTGTCGTCATCGGTGGCCGCATTGAAGGCGACCGGACTGGGGATTCTGGCTGAATTCGGCTTTGCCGCGTTGGCAGCGGGAACCTGGGGCGTGGGTGTCCTGGTGTACTTCCTGAACCGCTGACGGCGGCATGAAAGTTAGGGCATGTCCACCACGACGTGCAGGCCGGCCATTCGGCCACCGCAGCGTTCATTGCCGGAAATCCGCGTCCAGTTCAAGGCAGTTGACTGGGTTGCAAGCAGTGCACCATTGCGGTCGAACACGCTGAAGTTGACCGAGTTCGGAGGCTGGGCGCCCACGGTCAACAACCAGCTGCCGTCAGCCTGCGGTGTCAGGACCCGGTTGTTGGCGATGGAATGGAGCGCCGCGGCGGCAACCGTGGCAGGTGCTGCGGGGACGCAATCGGTGCTGGTGCACGCCGTCACGGCCGCGGCATTGGTCATGCCGGCGGGACCCCCGGAAAGCGACAGCGTGACCTGGTTGTTCCAGTTTGGGGAGGGGCATGGACGGCCGTCCCGGTCCAACACGATGGCGCCGATGATGAATGCCATGCAGAAGGCAGCGACCAATGGAACAAGCACGAGTTCCACGCGGCGTCGAGTTGTTGGGGCGGCAGGCATGCGAATCATGCTATCGAAGGACCCTGACTGTTTGCCGGTAGGAATCTGCGAATTGCTGCAACGGCGATCCCGTCCCGGACAGGCCGGAAGCGGCGGGCGTCCGGGCGGGGCGGACATTCCGCACTAGGATCTTTCCATGGCCCCCAAGATTTCCGCCCCGCCCCAGCCGGCCTACCCTTTCGCCGGCAGCGGCATCCGCCTGCGACCTGTCACCGAAGCAGATGCGTCCGCCATCAATGCCTACCGTTCGATCGCGGAAGTGGCCCGTTACCTCCCGCATCCGCCGCACACCATGGCCGACACCATGCTCACCGTCGCGTCGATGGCCTCCCAATCCGAACTGTCCACACCAGGGCAGTGGCTGGACCTTGCCGTGGAGCATGGCGATTCTACCGAGGCCGTCGGCGAAGTCCTGCTCAAGTGGGACGAAGCCAATCCGCAGCGTGGCGAGATCGGCTTCGTCCTCAGCCCTCGGGTGCAGGGCCGCGGGATTGCCTACGCCGCCTGTGCGGCCGCCCTGGGCATCGCGTTCAACCACTTTGGCTGGCACCGCGTCGAAGGCATCTGCGACGACCGCAATGAAAAGTCCGCTGCACTTATGACCCGGCTCGGCATGCGGCTGGAGGCAACTTTTGTCGAGGCCGACTGGTCCAAGGGTGAATGGATTACGCTTCGCCACTACGCCGTCCTTAAGAGGGAATGGCAGGCCCGTGCCTGAGCCGCACCGGCGGCAAAAGCCGCTTTCGACGCCGGTCCCCGGCCAGGGTGGGCAGGCCGGCGCAGCTGCCGCCCCAAACACGAAAAACCCGACCGGCGCCTTGACAGCAGGGCCGGGCGGCAACGGCCTTGTGGAACGGCTCCGGGCCGCCATTTTGGCGGGTCTGCTGCCGCCCGGGAGCAAGCTCTCGGAACAGTCGCTGGGTGAGTCGCTGGGCGTCTCACGCAACACACTGCGGGAGGCGTTCGCCGTGCTCAGTGCGGAGCGGATCGTCACCCGCATCCCCAACCGGGGCGTGTTTGTGGCCAAGCCTTCGTGCGCCGACGTGGCGGAAATGTACCGGATCCGGCGCATCCTGGAACCGGCTGCGCTGCTCCAGGGGCGGCCGGCGGCTGTGGATGAAGGGCTGGCCGCGGCGGTGCTGCAGGGGCTCGACGCCTGCGGGCGGGACGACATCGCCGGAATGGCGGCCGCAAACCAGCAGTTCCATGCGCTCGTTGTGCGACTTGCAGGCAGTGCACGGCTGGACGCGCTCATGTCCCACATCCAGCAGGAGATGCGCCTGGTCTTCCATGCGATGGACTCCGATCCGGCCTTCCATGCACCGTTCAGCAGCCAAAATGCCGAGATCCTGGCCCTGTGGCAGGCGGGGCAGGGCGCGCAGGCTGCCGAAAAATTGTCAAACTACCTGGCCGCCGCGCAGGAGCAGGTGCTGGCGGCCATGCCCAACGAAAGCCGAGGACATTGATGTCACCCCACAACGGAACCCCCGACGGCGGCACGCACCTCACACTCGACGTCCCCATGCGCTGGGGAGACATGGATGCCTACGGCCACATCAACAACGTCGAGGTGGTGCGGATCCTCGAGGAGGCCCGCGTGCACGCCTTCGGGCCGCCGGCCGGGACCGGGCTGCCCGGAGTGGAGGTGGCCCAGCCCATCTTCTCCGAACTGGATGCGGACGTGCAGGCGCTCGTGGTGGAGCACCGGGTCAAATACCTGGCCCCGTTGAATTACCGCAACATTCCCGCACGCGTGCACGTATGGATCAGCGCCGTAAAGGGCGGCAGCTTCACCGTGGCGTATTCCATTCTTGACCCCGTGACCGGCGGCAGGTGCGTCATTGCCGAGACCGTGCTGGCGTTCTTCCACGAACCCAGCGGCTCCCTGGTGCGGCTTACGGCGGAAAAGAAGGCGCAATTGGCCCCGCTGAAGGGGCCGGCAAACTTCAAGGGCTGACGGGACAGTTCCTGCGAACCGGCCCGGCCGGACCCAACCTCCACGGCTACCGTGCAGGTGCGATACTCATGGAAAGCGATGGAGAAGGGGCAACATGTCGGTACAAACAGGTGCGGATGGCGGCAACACGGATGTCCTGGGCGGCGCGCTGCTGCAGGAGGTCAGGGCCGCAATGGGCGGCACGGGGCAGATCCGCACGGGAGCCCTTGACCGCCACGCCAACGCCCACGATGCCTCCCACTTCCTGCTCATCCCGCAGGCGGTGGCGGTACCCGCAAACGCCGCCGAGGTGGGGGCGCTCATGCGCATCAGTTCCGACCGCGGACTGCCCCTGACCCTGCGTTCCGGCGGCACGAGCCTCAGTGGCCAGGCGGTCAGCGGGGGCCTGCTGGTGGATGTGCGCAAGAACTTCCGTTCCATTGAAGCGCTCGACGGCGGGGCCCGGGTCCGCGTGCAGCCCGGGGTTACGGTGCGGGAGCTCAATGCGCGACTGCTGCGATTTGGCCGAAAGTTCGGACCCGACCCGGCCAGCGAGGCCGCCTGCACCATCGGCGGCGTGGTGGCCAACAACTCCTCCGGCATGGCCTGCGGTACCACCGACAACGCCTACCGGACACTGGAATCGCTGACCCTGGTGCTGCCCAGCGGCACCGTCATCGACACCGGCGCCCCCGATGCCTCCGCCCGGCTGCGCGCCCAAGAGCCGGCGCTGTTCCGGGGCTTGGGTGAACTGGCAGAGCGAGTGCGCAGCAACCCCGCCTCACGCGCAACCGTTGAGGCGCAGTTCGCCATGAAAAACACCATGGGCTACGGGCTGAACTCCTTGTTGGACTTTGAGGACCCCGTGGACATCCTGGCCCACCTGGCCATCGGCAGCGAGGGCACCCTGGGATTTGTGGCCGAGGCTGTTTTCAGGACAGTCCCGCGCCTGGCCCATGCCACATCGGGGTTGCTGGTGTTCAAGGACCTGGAAGCCGCCAACTCGGCCCTGCCTGCTCTCGTGGACAGCGGCGCCGCCACCGTGGAGCTCATGGATTCGCTCTCCCTGAAGGTGGGCCAGGGGCTTGCGCAGGTCCCCGGCGTGGTGCGGGACCTGAACGTGGACCGGCACGCAGCGCTGCTCGTGGAATACCAAACCGGCAACCGGGAGGAATTGGCCGGGCTGAACGCGAAGGCGGTCTCCCTCACGGCCACCCTTGGCCTGGACGAGCCTGCGGACTTCAGCTCCGACGCCACCATCCGCGCCGACCTCTGGCACCTGCGCAAGGGCCTGTACACCTCCGTGGCCGGGGCCCGGCCACAGGGCACCACGGCGTTGCTGGAGGATGTGGTGGTGCCGGTGCCCGTGCTGGGGCGCACCTGTGTGGCGCTGGGGGAGCTGTTTAAAAAGTACAGTTATGCCAATTCCGTCATCTTCGGCCACGCGAAGGACGGCAACATCCACTTCATGCTGACCGATAAGTTCGCCAGCAAGGGGGAGCTTGACCGCTATTCGGCCTTCACGGAGGATATGGTGGACGTGGTGCTCGGCGAGGGCGGCTCGCTCAAGGCCGAGCATGGCACGGGCCGTGTCATGGCGCCGTTTGTGCGCCGCCAGTACGGCGATGAACTCTATGATGTCATGCGCCGCATCAAGGAATTGTTCGACCCCTCCGGCATGCTGAACCCCGGCGTCCTGCTGGATGACGATGAGATGGCACATCTGCGCCACATCAAGGCCGCGCCGCCGGCAGTCGACCCGGAAGTGGACCGCTGCGTCTCCTGCGGCTACTGCGAGCCCGTGTGCCCCAGCAAGAACCTGACCCTGACCCCGCGCCAGCGCATCGTCACCCTGCGCGACATGGAACAGGCCCGCAGCGAGGGCAACACCGCACTGGCCGACGAACTCGCCAAGGCCTACGACTACTCCGGCATCGACACCTGCGCCGTGGACGGCATGTGCCAGACCGCCTGCCCCGTGGACATCAACACCGGAACCCTGGTCAAGCGACTGCGCGAAAGCGGTGCCGGCGCGGTGGAGGGTGCCGTGTGGGGCACGGCCGCGAAGCACTGGGGTGCCGTCACCCAGGGTGCCGGGCTGGCACTGGGCGTGGCCGCGAAGGTGCCGGCCGCCGTCGTGCAGCCGGTGAACAGGCTGGGGCGGAAGATCCTGGGCGAGGACACCCTGCCCCTCTACTCGCCCGAGCTTCCCGCGGGTGGGAAGGCCCGGCGTCGGCCTGCCCCTGCCGGGGAGCCGGCGGCCGTTTATTTCCCCGCCTGCGTGAACGTCATGTTCGGCCCCGCAGGGGAGGGCTCTGCGGGCGTGCAGGCCAGCTTTGAGCAGCTGTGCGCCTCAGCCGGAGTGGAACTGCTGGTGCCGGAGGGGATCTCCGAGGCATGCTGCGGCACACCGTGGTCGTCCAAGGGGATGGCGTCGGGGCTGGCAGCCATGCACGCCCGGACGCTGGAGCTGCTCCGCGAGGCGACACGCGACGGGGAACTCGCTGTCATCTGCGACGCCTCCAGCTGCACCGAGGGGCTGCTGCACACAATTGAGAGCGAGCGGCTGGCGCCCGGGCAGCGGCCGCTTCGCGTGGTTGATGCCGTGGAGTTCACGGCACAGGAACTTCTGCCGCGGCTGGACGGGAAGTGGGAGAAGGTGGAGTCGCTGGCGTTGCACCCCACATGTTCCTCGGCACGCATGGGGCTCAACCCGGCGCTCGTGCAGGTGGCGGAAGCGGCGGCTGGTACGGTCCAAGTGCCGGATAACTGGGGCTGCTGCGGCTTTGCCGGGGACAGGGGCATGCTGCACCCGGAGCTCACGGCCTCAGCCACGGCGGCACAGGCTGCGGACGTAGTGGCGATGGACGCCGTCGTGCATGCATCCTGCAACCGCACGTGCGAGCTGGGCATGACGCGGGCCACCGGCCGTGACTACCGGCACGTGCTGGAAATCCTCGCGGATGCCGTTTGCGGCAAGGTTCCCGTAACAGGCGGGTAAGTTCGCGCACGTTTAGGCCTATTTATGCACTTTTGTGGCTAAAGTAGGGGTCAGGAATGGCGCCGGCGCGCAATGGGCCGGTGTTTCGCAAGCAAGCAAAGGATGAAACAAATGGCTGGAATCATCATTGTCGGCGTAGACGGCAACTCAACCTCCATGAAGGCTGCCCGCGTCGCCGCGGAACTGGCCAAGGCCACCGGCCGCACCCTGCGTGTTGTGACCGCATTCGGCGAGGACAAGACCGAAAAGGTTGCCATCGGGAACGACGAATGGTTCCTCTCCACGGCCGATGAGGCTGAGCGTGTTGCACAGCGCGTTGCCGAAGAGCTGAAGATCAGCGGCGTCAAGACCGAATACTCCTCGGCACTGGGCAAGCCCGCCGATGTCCTGCTCGAGGAAGCCACGAAGCTCAAGGCTGAATTGATCGTTGTCGGCAACATCCGCATGCAGGGCCTGGCCCGCGTGCTCGGCTCGGTTGCCAACGCGGTTTCACACAACGCACCCTGCGACGTGTACATCGTAAAGACCGACAGCTAATTTCTGTTCGCGAAACCTCCGCAGCGCCTGGCGCTGCGGGGGTTTTGTTTTGGGCTGCGGGGGCAGTTGTTCAGATTGGATGCACGTCCACCGGCATCCAATCTGAACAACTGCCCCCGCGCTGACTGATGGCTGGCGCTACGAACCGTTTTCGGAGTAAAAGGCGGTGACGATCCGGACAATAAGGGGCCAAAGCTCTGCCGGCACCGGCTCGTCCCGCTGCTCCCGGAGAATTTGGGCGCTCAGTTCATCCGCCACGGACCGCTCCCCGGCCCAGCCTGCCGGGACGCGAAGGTGCCAGGCAAAACCGGGCGGGCGCGGGGGCATGCCGGCTGTGCCGATGTAGCTGTTGATGCTTTCCTCGACGGCGGCGCGGTCTTCTTCAGTGAACGGTTCAAATGAACGCGTCTCCAGACCGTCGGCCACGAGCGTTTGACGCACGGTCCGGCCAGCATCAGAGTGCAGGGTCTTGCGCACGTTGTCCGGGCCGGCCGCCCACGCCAGCATGGTGAACCAGCCGTTTTCACCCAGTGCCTCCCATCGGCCTTCCGAGTCTTTGACGGCGACCTGCTCCCAATGCTCCATTGTGCGCTGCATGGCTCCTCCTTGCTCGGGAATCTCCTGATGCGGCGTTGGTGAAAAGTGGCGCTTATCTGATGCGGCGTTGGTGAAAAGTGGCGTTTATCTGATGCCGCGTTGGGGGATGACGGTTGTGATGCCGCGGGCGGCGAGGTATCCGGCGTCGGACGTCTTGGAGGTGCGCACCAGGGCGGGCTTGGTGCCCGAGGCGGCACGCGCCAGCCACGAGGTGAACAGCTCGCCGGAGGGGTCGGCCACCGAGCGTCCAATGCCCGTGGCCTCGTCGCCAGGGTCGAAGGACAGTGCCGTGCTCCGCTGGACCGGGGGCGTGGGGCCGGTCTTCTCGGTGGCAATCAGTTCGGCCAGGCGCAGGCCGGCAGGCTTGGGGCGCCGGTCCGAATCCAGCAGGCCGAGGGTGTATTCCAACTCCGGGAAATCGGCCAGTTTGCGGCTGACATCGTGCGAGCACCACCACGTGACGCCCCACAGGTTCGGGGTGTCCAGAACGGGACGCAGGCTTTGCTCCAGGAAGTCCGCGGCGCCGTCGAAGGGCACAGCCGGGTACGGTGCGCCGATCTCCTGGAGCCAGATGGGGCGTGCAGGGCCGTCGGCGTAGGCATCCGCCAACTGCACCAGGTAGTCGGCAAAAAGTGTGCGTGCGGGGTGGCTCTGGGGGAAGAGGTGCGCCACGGCAACGAACACCCAGGAGTGCACGGTGGTGGCGTCGCCCAGGGTGGCGGCGTGGCGCGGAGTGACGGGACAGCTGTCCACAAACCAGGCGTTGTCGTCAAAGCTGTGCTGGTGCATGCCCGCGGGCCAGGCCTTGCGGGCTGCGGACAGGAGCGTGTTGAACCATTCGCCCATCTCGGCTGGGCTGGTGACCTGCTGTTCCGGGTGGCGCTCCACGGCGAACTGGTTGGTCTCGTTGCCCACCGTCATGCCCAGGACATTGGGGCGCGAGGTGACTTCGTTGGCGAGGGCGGTGATGAGGCCGGCCTCGGCCGCCACCACGTCCGGATCGGTGTAGATGTTGCGTCGGTGCCAGCTGGTGACCCACGACGGCAGGAAGTCGAAGCTGGAGAGGTGTCCCTGCAGACCGTCCACTGAAACGTCCAGGCCGAATTCCGCAGCGGCATCCACCACGCGGCCCACATCCGCAATGCCTGCGGTGCGGATGAGCGAACGGTTGGGCTGCAGCAGCGTCCACATTGGGAAGATCCGCACGTGGTCCAGGCCCAGGGCGGCGATCGATTCAAAGTCCGCGCGCACGGCGTCCACGTCAAAGTCCTGCCACGAGTGGAACCAGCCCTCGCTGGGCGTGTAGTTCACACCCCAGCGCAGCGGGGCGGAGCGTGGCCTGCCGGCGGCGGTCATTTGTTGCCTTTCTGCAGGCGCAGGGTCAGGATCTGGAACGGCCGCAAGGCCAGCGTCATGGCCGGGTTGCCGGAGGCGTCCGGGGCGCCCAGGGTGAGGGAACCGGCGTCGTACGGCTGCTCAAGGAGGTTGTTCTCCGCCACGGAAGCCACGGGGAAGCTCGCCGAGAGCGTCACCTTCGCCCGTGCACCCAGCGGTTCGTAGAGACGGACGATGACGTCGCCGCTGCGGTCGTCGGCCAGCTTCACGGCCTCAATGAGCGCAGCGGAAGTGTCGGTGCGTACTAGCGGCTCGACAGCGACGCCGGGAACTTCGGCCGGGATGCCATGCCACGGCAGGTTCATTGCGTAGCCGGCGGCCACGGCATCCTGCACATCCGCACCCACGGCAAGGCCGTAGGTGAAGTGGTGCTGTCCCTGGTCCGTCTCAGGATCGGGGAAACGGGGGCCGCGCAGCAGCGACAGGCGCACCGTGGAGAAGCTGGAACCGTTGGCGCCCGGGTGGCGGGAGACGTCATGCCCATAGGTGGAATCATTGACGACGGCTGCGCCAAAGCCGGGTTCGCCCACGTGCACCCAACGGTGCGCGCAGACCTCAAAACGGGCGTTGTCCCAGGAGGTGTTCTCATGCGTGGCGCGCTGGATGTGCCCGTATTGTGTCTCAAAACGCGCATTGTCGGCGTGCACGTCGAGAGGGAATGCCGCCTTGAGCAGCGTCTCCTGCTCGTGCCAGTCAACCTCGTTGTAGACGGTGATGACCTTGGAATCAGGGGCAATGCGTACGCGCTGGGTTATATGCGACTTGCGGAATGTTCGTTTGACGGTGATCTCCGGCTGGTCGCCCAGCATCGTGACCTCCATCGAATCCAGCTCTCGCAGGTCCGTCACGGTGTTCTTGTAGAACTCGTCGATGTCCCACGCGTCCCACATGTTGGGGAAGTCCGCGTGCAGCTGCAGCAGGTTGGCGCCTTGCCCTTCGGGCACGAGTTCGCGGTCCGCCGCCACGTCCACAATGGAGCCGATGACGCCGTCGGCGCCGAAGCGCACCGTGATGAGCCCGTTCCGCACGACGACGTCACTTCCGTCTCGCTCCACCGTGACTTCCGCCGTGTCCGGCGCCGGGACGCCGGCGCTCAGCGGCGCGATGCCGCGGCGAGGGTAGGGGGAGGAGTTGAAGTGGACGAGCCTGGCGAGGTCCACCGCAGACTCCGGCAGGTGGCCATCTTCCGGCGGCACCAGGGCCATGGTCGCCTTGCCGATGATTTCCTGCAGCTCCTGCGCAATCTTGGCATACTGTTCCGCAGCCTCGCGGTGCACCCAGGCGATGGATGAGCCGGGCAGGATGTCGTGGAACTGGTTGAGCAGCACCAGCTTCCACAGCCGGTCCAGCTCGTCGTGCGGGTAGTCAATGAGCCCGCGTGCGGCGGCCGTGGCGCTCCACAGCTCCGCTTCGCGCAGGAGGTGTTCGCTGCGGCGGTTGCCCTGCTTGGTCAGCGCCTGGGAGGTGTAAGTGCCGCGGTGGATTTCAAGGTAGAGCTCGCCCTTCCATACGGGGGCGTTGGGGTATTCCGCCTCGGCGGCCGTGAAGAACTCCGCAGGGGAGGCGATGGTGACCTGCGGCGAGCCCTCCAGGCTCTTGGTGCGCTTCGCACGGGCGAGCATTTCGCGCGTGGGCCCGCCGCCGCCGTCTCCCCAGCCAAAGGGAACCAGGGAGTTCTTCGCCGCGCCCTTGTCGCGGAAGTTGCGTTCGGCATGCGCCAGTTCCTGGCCGGACAGCTGGGAGTTGTAAGTGTCGACGGGCGGGAAGTGCGTGAATACGCGGGTGCCGTCGATGCCTTCCCAGTTGAAGGTGTGGTGGGGGAACTTGTTGACGGTGTTCCACGAGATCTTCTGCGTCAGGAACCACTTTGCGCCTGCCTGCTTCACGATCTGCGGCAGCGCAGCCGAGTAGCCGAAGGAGTCCGGCAGCCACACCTCCTGGCACTCCATGCCGAAGTTTTCGCGGAAGAACCGCTGGCCGTAAGAGAACTGGCGGGCCATGGCTTCGGAGCCCACCATGTTCGTGTCCGATTCCACCCACATGCCGCCCACCGGGATGAGCCGACCCTCCGCCACGGCGGCCTTGACCCGGGCAAAGACCTCGGGCCGCTGCTCCTTCAGCCATTCGTACTGCTGGGCGGAGGACATGGCGAACTGGAACTCCGGGTAGAGCTCCAGCAAGGTGGCCACGCTCGACGTCGTCCGGGCCACCTTGCGCACTGTCTCGCGCACGGGCCAAAGCCAGGCCGAGTCGATGTGGGCGTGCCCAATCGCGGTGATCCGGTGGGCGCTGGCGTTGGCCGGCTGGGCCAGCACCTCCGCCAGCTGGGCCCGGGCTGCGGCGGCGGTGCCGGGAACGTCGGTGAGGGAGACGGCGTCGAGTGCGCGCTCCATGGCGTACAGGATGTCCCAGCGGCGCGGATTGCCCAGGTCCAGCTCGTTTTGCAGCTGGTCGAGGACCTCGAGATCTTGCACGAGCTCCCACACCTCGGTGTTGAAGACATTGATGTCGGCGCGGGCCATCATGTAGCGCGGGGTGTCGCCGGCGGTGGATTTTTCGCCCAGCTGCGTGGGGATGAACGGGTTGTCGGTGAAAACGAAGGGATTTGCGGCCGCCTCGACATAGAGGTCGACCTTCTCTCCGCCACGGGCGAGGCCGGCCCCGCCGCCACTGGCAGCCGCCCCGCCACCGGCAACTCCGCCAGGGGCGATGCCGTCAAGCGGGACCCACGTGTTGAGCGGGTTCAGCGCCTTCACGGTGGTGCCGTCAGGGCGGTACACGAGGCCCTCAGCCTGGAATCCAGGCCACGACTGGCTGAAGCCCAGGTCGATCACGAGTTCCACCGTCTGTCCGGCCGCTTCGGGCGGAACTGTGCCGGTGAGGTGGATCCAACTGGTGCCCCACGGCGGCCCCCACGGGGTACCCACGGAAAACGGTTCATAGCCGGCCCCGGCCCCGGCGGGAAGGCCCAGCGCCACGGCAGGGGAAACGGGTTCGCCCTGCCCGCCCTCAACATGCCAGGCCGTCAGTTCCAGGGGTGCCACGGGCGTGTGGACGGCGGGAATGATCCGCTCGGTGAGGACCCGCTTGAGCCGGTCGTGGATGAGACCGTGCTTGTCGTGCATGAGTGTGGACCTTCCGTGGCGGCCGGTGGAGCGCTTGAAAATTCAGTCTAGTGTGGCAGCTCACGCCATGGCGCATAAGCCGGGAAGTTCCAAACACCAGCGGGAAAAGTGGGCCATGCAGAGGCGGCCGGCCAGTGGGATTCGGCGGAATTCCCGAAGGTGCCGCTCCGCGGGTGCGCTGCCCGGTGGTATTGCGCCGGGCGGTCCCTGGTACATGGCCATGCACGCATATGTCCTGAGCGTGGACAACCCCCATTGCTACGAGGGCGTCGACCCGTCCCCACCGGAAAATTTCACCCGCCCGTGGTTTCCCTGGGCCAAATCCATGTTTGCCGAACTGCTGCAGGACTCCTGCGGGACGGGCGGCGCGTCCCGTGACCACCTGAATTCCTCTTAGAGTGGAGCCATGACTTCTTCCCAGGGTTTCACCGCCGAAAAATTTGCCCCTGTCCGCGAGCTCTTTGATTCCATGCTCGACGCCGACCCCGCCTACAGTGCGCAGCTCGCCGTCTACGTCGGAGGAGAGAAGGCGATTGACCTGGTGGGCGGGCCGAACTCCTCCGCTGACTCGGTGACCGGCGTGTTCTCCTGCTCCAAGGGCGTGGCTGCGCTGGCGTTCAGCCTGCTGGTCCAGGACGGGCACGTTGACCTCGATGCTGCGGTTGCCAGCTACTGGCCCGAGTTTGCACAAAACGGCAAGGCTGCCGTGACCGTCCGCCAGCTGCTCTCACACCAGGCCGGACTTGTGGGCGTGCAGGGCGGCTTTGCCATGGAGGAGTACAACGACCTGCCCGCCGTGGCGGACCGGCTGGCGGCCCTGGCGCCCATGTGGCGCCCGGGCAGCGGCGTCTTCGGCTACCACGCCCTGACCATGGGCGTCTTCCTGGAGGAACTGTGCCGCCGCACCACCGGCGAACGCCTGCAGGACGTGTACAACCGCCGAATCCGCGTGCCTCTTGACGCCGGCATGTTCCTGGGCCTGCCGGAGTCCGAAGACCACCGCTACCGTCCAGTGCTTTTCGACGAGCAGCCGGCACCGGCGTTCTTTGACCCGCACTCCATAGCGGGCGTCTCAGGCAATGTGCAGGCCGGGGAGCTCCTAGGCATGCCGAACCTGCGCAGCATCCGGGCCGAAGGCAGCACCAGCGGTGCCGGCGTGGGATCGGCAGACGGCCTGGCCCGCGTATATGCCGGCGCCATCACGGGAATCGACGGCGTGCCCGCCTACCTGAACGAGAAGACCATCGAGCTCATGACCGAAGAGCAGGTGTGGGGCCTGGATCGGGTCTTCTGTGACACGAGCGCCTTCGCCATCACCTTCATGAAGTCGCATCCCCGCATGGACTTTGGCAGCGCGCAGGCCTTCGGCCACGAAGGCGCCAACGCCGCCATGGGCTACGCCGATCCCCTCTACGGCGTCGGGTTTGGCTATGTTCCCGCCAAGAACGAGGAAGGCACCACCACCGGCCGCGCCCTGCAGCTGAGCGCCGCCGTCCGGACGGTCCTGCTCACTTCCTGAGGTGCGGCTCCGGAGCCCGGTGTCGTCAGCGCATGCCGTAACGGTTATAGACGGTGCCGTTGCCGAAGCTCCGCTGTTCCAGCAGGGTGAGGTCGAGGCGGACGTTGTCCGGCAGCGCCCGGAGCCCGCCACCCACCAGGACCGGCAGGACGAGCAGGTGGATTTCGTCGACAAGCCCTGCGGCGATCGCCTGGCCCGCCAGGCCGGCCCCGCCCACCATGATGTCCCGTTCCGCGGCAGCTTTCAGGCGCCGCACGTCCTCCGGGTTAAATGACCGCTCAATCCGCGTTCTGGGGGTCGACGGTGATTCCAGCGTGGTGGAGTACACGACCTTGTCGGCAGCCCGCCAGTGCTGGGCAAATTCCACCTGGTCCGGGAACTCCTCCGGCGCATCCAGGGTCTCCCAGATGGCCATGAGGTTGTACAGCCGCCGCCCGTACAAGTGCGTGCCAATGGTGCGCTGCAGCTCGCCGTGAAACGCGATCACTTCCTCGCTGGGCGCCGTCCAGTCGAATCGTCCCCCGGTGTCGGCAACGTATCCGTCCACCGACATGTTGTTGATGTACAGCAGCTTGGCCATGGCCGTTCCTTTCGTGTCAGCGGAGATCACTCAGGGCCTCCGGCACGGCCCGGTGGAATGTGGGGTATGCGTAGATCATGGTTTCCAGCACGCTGACGGGGATCCGGGCGTGCACGGCCAGCGCCAGCATCGACAGCACCTCCCCGCCCAGGGGGCCCACGGAGGTGGCGCCCACCAATATGCCGGTTCCGGCATCTTCGACCACCTTGATGAAGCCGTCGCCGCCGGGCCCGTGGATCCACCCGCGTGTGGAGGCTCCCAGCTCGGTGAAGCCGGTCCGCACGGTGACGCCGGACTCTCGGGCCTGCGCCTCGGTCATGCCCACCGCGCCGATTTCAGGGTCCGTAAATGTAACGTGCGGCACCGCGTGTCCCTCGGAAACGCCCCTGTCCCGGCCTCCCGTGGACGAGTCGAGGCCGGCCCGCGCGAGGATGTGTCCGGCGGCGATGTTGCCCTGGTACATGGACATGTGGGTGAAGGCGCCCACACCGGCGGCGTCACCAATCAGGTAAGTCCCGTGTGCCAGCTGCATGTGCCCGTCCACGGCCGGCGCGCGGCTGCCGTCCCATTCGATGCCTGCCGCAGCAAGTCCGACGGCGGCCAGCGCCGGGGTGCGACCCGTCGCCACGAGCAGTTGTGTGGCTGAGAGACGTGCCGTTGCGGGACGGTCCCCGGCACCTCTGGAGAGGGCAGGGCTGCCCCCGGCATCCGCCTCTGCGCCAGCAACTTCCACGGTGAAGCGGCCGTCTGCATGGGACACCGCGGCGACGTCGCGGTGGTGGAGGATTTCCACGCCTTCCTCCCGCAGCACCGTTTCCAGCAGCTCCGCGGCTTCCGGTTCCTCCCGAGAGAGCAGCCGGGAACCGCGAAGGACCATGGTGACCTTTGTGCCGAAGCGGGAAAAGGCCTGGGCGAGTTCCACGGCGATGGGGCCGCCGCCCCACACGATCAGGGAGTCGGGTGCTTCGGACGCCTGCACAGCCTCCCGGTTGGTCCAAAAGGGCGTGTCTGCAAGCCCCGGAACATCAGGAACGGACGGGTTGGTGCCCGGGTTGAGCACAACGGCGAGGCGCGCGCGGAAGGTGCGTTCGCCGTCGGGCAATGCTGTGGTGCCTGCAGACGTGGTGCTGCCGTCCGTGGGCGGGGAGACGGTGACCTCCCGCGGGCCGGTGAGCCGGCCGGTGCCGCGCACCAGCATCCCGCCCTTGCCGGTGAAGCGTTGGGCGGCAACGGCGTCGTCCCAGTTGTCAGTTGCCTCGGAGCGGATGCGCCGGGCCGCCATGGTGAAGTCGGGCGACACGGTGGCTGCACCGGCAAGCAAGGGAACACGCCGCGCCTCGGCCAGCGTGTTGGCGGCCCGGATCATCATTTTGGACGGGATGCAGCCGTAATACGGGCACTCCCCGCCGACCAGCCTCGCCTCAACGCCCACCACGGAAAGGCCGGCCGCGGCCAGCTCTCCCGCCAGCGACTCGCCGCCCGGGCCCATGCCCACCACAACGACGTCGACCTCTTCGGCAGGCGGCAGAGCGGCTGCGGCATATTCCATGGAGTGCTCCCTGGGTTACTTGTTGATGCCCTTGTCGGTGAGCCATGCCGCGGCCGCGACCTGAGGCTCCATCTTCTTGTCCCCTTCAACTTCGTCGCGCAGGGAGATCAGGTCCGCCGTGGTCAGGAGTTTCGAGACGTTGTTGAGTGCCGTCTTGGCCTCGTCGCTGATTCGGTCCGTCTTGACCAGCGGGAGCACCTGCTGAGCCAGCCAATTGTTCTTGGGGTCATCCAGCACCACCAGCTTGTTGGCCGGGATGGCAGGGGAGGTGGTGAAGATGTCCGCCACCTGGATCTCGTTGTTCAGCAGCGCCTTGACCGTCAGCGGGCCGCCGCCGTCGCTGACTGGGGTGAAGGCCTTGGGCACACAGTTGTAATTCTTCTCCAGCCCGGGCAGGCCGTAGGGGCGGGTCTGGAATTCCGGCGGGGCGCCGAGCGTGAGCTGGTCGCAGACCTTGGCCAGGTCCTCAATGGACTTCAGCTGGTACTTGGCCGCAGTCTCCGCGGTCACCACCATGGCGTCCTTGTCCTCGGCCGTTGAGGCATCCAGGACGGACAGTCCGCTGGGCAGCTTGCCCGACAGTGCTGACAGGATCCCGGCGGGGTCGCTCACGGTGTTGGCGGTGTCAACGAAGCCAAGGAGGTTGCCGCTGTAGTCCGGGACCACGTCCACGGAACCGTCCTCGATGGCCTTGATGTAGACCTCCCGGGCGCCGATGTTCAGCTTCGTGCTCGCCTTGACGCCCGCGGCATTGAGCGCGCCGGCGTAGATCTCGGCGATGATGGCGTTCTCCGGGAAGTTTGCCGAGCCCACAACAATGGGCGCGCCGGCGCTGCCGGAAGCGCCGCCGGATGTCTCCGGAGCCAGTGGCGACCCGCCGCAGGCGCTCAGGGTGAGGGCCACTGACAGCCCGGCAGCGGCGCCCAGCAGGGCGCGTCGGGTGGGTGTGACGTTTTGCTTCATGATTTCTCTTCCGCTTTGTCCGACATGACTTTTCACGACTGTGCCACCACTGGATCAGGCTCCGTTGCCTGCGAAACGTTCCGCAGCCCGGGCGACACCACGGTGCGCTGCAGCAGGGCCAAAAGGCCGTCCAGCACAATGGCCAGGACGGCAATCACCACGGCACCGCCCAATACCTGACCGTAGTCCTGCACAGCCAATCCATCAATGATGAACCTGCCCAACCCGCCCAAACTGATGAACGCCACCACGGCAACTGTGGAAACCACCTGCAGCACGGCGGAGCGCAGCCCGCCCAGCATGACAGGCAGCCCGTTGGGGACCTCCACGCCGAACAGGATCTGCGGCTCGCGCATGCCCACGGCCCTGGCAGCATCCACGAGGTCCCGGTCCACGGCGGAAATGCCGGCATAGGTGCCTGTCAGGATGGGTGGTACGGCCAGCAGCACCAGCGACCAGATGGCCGGCATGAGCGAAAGCGTGTTGGTCGCGATGAGCGCGAACAGTGTCATGATGCCCAGGGTGGGCAGTGCCCGAAGCATGCCCGACATGGCAATGACGACGACGCGTCCCCGGCCGGTGTGCCCCACGTACAGTCCGATCGGGACGGCTATGGCAAGGGATATTGCCAGGGTGAGGCCCGTGTATCCCAGATGTTCCACGAGGCGTGTGGGGATGCCCGCCGGGCCCTGCCAGTTGGCGGGGTCCATGAGCCACTGCCAGCCCTGTCCGAAGGGGTTGGCGGAGGTGTAGGCTGTGGCCGGGTATGCCCCAAGCGGCATATGGATGGCGGGGAAGCTCACGGAACCACCGCCGTCGTGCCGGGGGAGGCGGGCGCGGACGGGGCAGCATCCGTGGGGGCAGCCGCCGGGGAGGACACAGCCCTGCCGCTGCGCAGCCACGGTGTCAGGAGCCGTTGCAACAGCACCAAGACGACGTCCATGAGCAGGGCCAGCACAAGCGTTCCCACAATGCCCACGACGATTTCAGTGGGGAAATTGCGCTGCAGCCCGTCGGTGAAGAAGAAGCCCAGCGACGGGATGCCCAACAGGGAACCAACCGTCACGAGCGAGATGTTGCTGACCGAAATGACGCGCAGCCCGGCGAACAGGACCGGGATGGACAGCGGCAGGTCCACCTGCAGGAAACGCTGCAGCGGCCGGTATCCCATGGCGGTGGCGGACTGGCGGATGGAGTCGTCCACGGAGTTGAGCGCGTCCAGCGTGGAGCGGACAAGGAGGGCCACGGCGTAGATGGTCAGCGCCACGATGATGTTCGCAAAGTCCAGGATCCGGGTGCCGAGGATGCCCGGCAGGATCACAAACAGGGCCAGCGACGGGATCGTGTACAGCAGCGATCCCACCGACAGGATGATGCCGCCGGCCGTTTTGTGGAGCCGGGCCAGCTGAGCCAGCGGGATCGCGATGGCCACGCTGAGCGCCAGCGGCACCACGGCCTGGACCAGGTGGTAGCCCGTCAGCTCCAGGACCCGCGGCAGGTTGGCAAGGAACCACTCCATCAGCTGGCCCCGCCCATCAGTGCCGGCCTTCGCGGGCGGCCTCGATCGCGGCCAACACGTCCCCGGCTTGCACGACGCCGGTTACGCGCCCTTCGCTGTCAACGGCAACTCCCAGCCCGGAAGGGGAGGACAACGCCGCGTCGAGGGCGTTGCGGAGGGAATCGCCCGCGTGGAACAGGGAGCCGCCGGGAACCAGTTCCGTGGTGGAGGCCCCGGCCATGACCAGCCCTGATGTGCCCGGCGCGTACCAGCCCAGCGGCCGGCGGTCCGCATCGACGGCGAGGGTCCAATGGGCGGCGGCAGCAGCGGCGTCGTGCGCGGGGTCATCGGCGCGCAGTGCACCGCCCGCTGGTGCAGTGGGGGCCGGATGCAGCGGAACGTCCCCGCCCGGGTTGAAGGAGAGGTGCCGGAAGCCGCGGTCGCGGCCCACGAAGTTGGCGACGAAATCGTCGACTGGTGCGCGCAGGATTTCCTCCGGCGGGGCGTACTGGGCCACGCGGCCGCCGGTGGCGAACACGGCCACGCGGTCGCCGAGGAGGGTGGCCTCGTCGATGTCGTGGGTGACGAAAATGATGGTTTTGGCGAGTTCGCGCTGCAGCCGCAGCAGTTCCTGCTGGAGCTCGGCACGGACCACGGGGTCCACGGCGGAGAAGGGCTCGTCCATGAGGAGCACGGGCGGGTCGGCGGCCAGGGCCCGGGCCACGCCGACGCGCTGCTGCTGCCCGCCGGAGAGCTGGTTGGGGTAGCGCTTGGCCATGGATGCGGGCAGTCCCACGGTTTCCAGCAGTTCAAGAGACCGCGTGCGGGCCTGGGCGCGCGGCACCTTGTTCAGCCGCAGCACGGTGGCCACGTTGTCCAGCACGGTGCGGTGGGGGAGCAGCCCGGCCTGCTGCATGACGTAGCCCATGGAGCGGCGCAGTTCGTGGGCGGGGATGGTGGAGACATCGCGCCCGCCCACCGTGATGGTGCCGGAGGTGGGCTCCACCATGCGGTTGATCATGCGCAGCGAGGTGGTTTTCCCGCAGCCCGACGGGCCCACGAAGACGGTGATCTTGCCGGTGGCGACGCTCAGGGTAAGGTTTTCCACGGCGGCCTGGCCCGGATAAATCTTGCTGACGTTGTGGAATTCAACCATCGCGGCACCGGCCTGGCCGATGGTTTCCTGCGCGGTGGTGCCGCCGGCCTGTGGTGCGGCGGTGGTTTCTGGAGCCGCCATGGGCACTTCCTGACTGTGGGTGGCGTTCTTGTGGATCGTTCACCTGTGCCCCTCGATCATAAGCAGGCCCAATTTGCACAGTAAAGCGCCGCGCGCCGTGTTGGCCGGGTTTCGCTTAGCGCGGACGACGGCGAAAGGCGGGTTTCGCCGTCGGGCCTGGGTTGGGTGGCGGGTCGCCGGCCCAGCTCTGGCGCCGAGGCCCGGGCCTTGGTATTTTTCAACGCATGACCATCAAACTGGAGAACGTGGGCATTGCCGTTCGCGACCTTGAGGCAACCATTGCCTTTTTCACCGACCTCGGACTGACCGTGATGGGACGCGACACGGTCAGCGGCGACTGGACCGACACCGCCGTCGGGCTCGATGGGAACCACGCCAAGATCGCCATGCTGCAGACCCCGGACGGGCATGGCCGGCTTGAGCTGTTCGAATACATCCACCCCGAAGCCATCGAAACAGAACCCACCCTGCCCAATGAGATCGGCATGCACCGGGTGGCCTTCTCCGTGGATGACATCGATGCGGCCCTCGCCGTCGCTGCCAAGCATGGCTGCTATCCGCTGCGCGGGGTGGCAACCTACCTGGACGTGTACAAGCTGAGCTACCTGCGCGGGCCCAGTGGCATCATTGTCATGCTTGCCGAGGCATTGCAGAAGGGTTGAGGGCGCCCGGTCCGCAGGCAACGGCGGAAGATGCGTGCCGCCGTCGAGCCTGGCACCGGAAAGGCCGAACGGCTCCGGCGTCGGTAGTCTTCTGGTATGAATTCGATCAGAAATCTTGCAGTGGGCCTGCCGGTCCGAAACGGCCAGGTTCTTGCCGAAATGGGACAAGGCAAGGTCAAAGGGGCCAAGTACTTGCGGGCGCTTGGCGGCGTCGGAGAAACTGCGGAGGCCGCGATGAGACGCGAATTCAAGGAGGAACTGGGGGTCGAGTTGGGGCAAGCCACGCTGCTGGGTGTCGTCGAGAGCATCTTCGACTTTGAAGGATCGCCGGGGCATGAAATTGTCCATGTATTCGCTGTGGAATCCGAGGACATTGACGCGATGGCCCTGGAGGAGCAACTTCACGTCATGGACGAGGGCAGCCCGGTGGGGTGGTTCGATCTTGCCTCTTTGGATCGTCCGCTATACCCCGAAGGATCTGCGGCCCTTGTCAGGTCTTGGGCAGGGCTGGGCGGTTGAGCTGGCGGCCATGAAGGATTTCAGCAGCACGCCCATGCCGGCCATCAGCCGCGCCGTTCTGCATGATGGCGTTCGCCCCGCCTGGTCGGCGGATGTGGTGGCGTGGCTGCTGGGGTCGCCGTTGCCGGGGCGCCGGCTGGACGTCCTGGATCTGGGAGCTGGCACCGGCCTGGGCACCCGGACCATCGCGTCTCTTGGCCATAATGTCACCGCCGTCGACATTTCCGAGGAGATGCTCTCTGTCCTCCGAGCCACGAGTGCGAATCTTCCGCCCGGCACCGCCGCCCGCATCTCCGCGGCGCAGGGCCCGGCGGAGAAGATTCCGCTGGGAAGCCGGAGCGTCGACGCCGTTGTCTGTTTCCAAGCCTGGCACTGGGTGGACCCCGGGCTGGCGGTTCTCGAATGCAGCCGCGTGCTCAAGCAAAACGGCATGGTGGGCCTGGCCTGGCACACTTGGGACCGCGGCAGTGAGTGGGTGCAGGCGCTCGCCGCCATCGTCGAACCGGACGGGCCGCCTTTTGACCAAACCCGGAGTGTGCCTGGGGAGTTTGACGGACGGGGCAGCTTCGAACGCAGGGACTTCCCGTTTCACCTCGAACTCTCCATTGACCAACTCGTTGGGCTCGCCACGTCATGGGCCTTCGTCTCACAGCGGCCCGACAGGCGCGAAGTGTTGGCGCAGATACGCCGACTGGGCGAACAGGCGGCATCGGCGGAAACGGGACGTGTCACCTTCCCGCACATTACTGCCGCCTTTCGCCTGCAACGACAGGGCGCATGAGAAGCCGGGGAGCTGATCGCCAGGATCGCCGTCGCGGCTGCCTAGGCGCCGAAGAAATGGCGGGCATCATCGATGCCGGAGACGGCCAGATCGGCGGGACCGGTCGGGACCCAATCCTGTACGTTCAGGCGCAGCCGGTCAGAGGTGGCAACCCTTCCGGCAAGGACATCACGTGAGATGCCGTCGTGGCGGTAGCCGAGCTTGCGCGACACGCCCTGCGAACCGGGGTTGTCTTGAAAAACCTCAGTCACCGCACTGACGGCGCCCAACTGGTCAAAGGCCAGGCCCAACAATGCCGTGCGGGACTCGGTGCCAATACCCTGCCGGTGGAATTCGCGACCGAGCCACGATTCCGTTTTCACTTCACGAAGCACTGAAAAATTGCGGGCCTTCAACACGACCATGCCCACCGGCCGGTCAGCAAGGAAGACCCCAAGTTCCAAGGCCCAGTTGTCAACATGCCATGCACCCCGGCGGCTCCAATGTTGCTGCATCACGTGGAGTGCACGCTCTTGAGGGGGAAGATTGGTCCAAGGGGTCAGGAACGGCTGTTCGCCGGGCTTATGCACGCCGCGGGCAGCGACGCCGGCCACGGCAGACAGTTCATCATCTTTTGGAACGCGGAGAAGCAGGCGCCTGGTTGCCAATTCCACATTCGCGGGTGGCCAGTAGTCGTTGGGCATGGGGCAAGTATTGCACTGCGGCTTCCTATGCCTCATCCCGGGAAGACGAGAATTTGCCGCGCCATTCCTGAGCTGCCGCGCCATGCCCTACGCCGGACTGTGGGGGATCGGGACTGCCGCCTGGCTGGTTCCGCGTTTGCCGGTGGACACCCATTGTGGCCAGTTGCATGATGGGAAGTAGGCGACGACGGGAGCGGCCATGCATGTCATCCGCATAACAACAGACCTCACTGTGCCCGACATCGAGGAAGCGGGGACGTTTTACTCCGACTATCTTGGCCTCGATGCCGAGGACATGGGCCTTGACTGGGTCACCCGGTTCGTCGTGCCCGGCTCCGGCGAACACATCCAGCTCCTGTCCCGGGACGCGACGGCGCCCGAGAACCCGCTCATCACGGTCAAGGTCGACGACGTCGAGGACGCCTATGCGGAGGCCAGGCGGCGCGGCTACGAGATCATCCATCCGCTGGCCACGGAGCCGTGGGGCATCCGCCGATTCTTTGTCCGCGCACCCGGCGGGACGGTCATGAACATCGCCCAACACAGCGAACCCTAGGTCCGTGGGGCGGCTCAAGCGGCCCCACGCCATGGCCGGCGGTCCGGGCTACGGCGCCATCCGCCTAGGGTGGAGGCATGATGCTGCTGGTTGATTTGGACAACACCCTGGTCGACAGGGCCACCGCATTTGAGCATTGGGCCACTGGCTTCGTCCGGCTGCTCGGACGGCCGGATGCGGACGCGCTCTGGTTAATCGCGGCTGACCGCGACGAATATGAACCACGCGACGGCCTGGCCCGGGCCATGAAGGAACGCTTCAAGCTGGACCTGGGAGTAGAAGGCCTGGTGGACAGGCTGCTCTACGAGCATGTGGACTCGCTGGCCATGGAACCGGGCGCCAGACAGGCACTGGCGGGTGCAAGGGAGCAGGGCTGGAAGATTGCCATTGTCACCATCGGAACAACATCCCAACAGGCTCTCAAGATCCACACATTGGGGCTTGAGTCCTGCGTGGACGCCGTCGTCATCTCGGAGGCGGAGGGGGTGAAGAAACCGGATCCCGAGATTTTTCGCATTGCCGCCCGCCGGCACCGCCGCGGAAGTCATCGATGCTGTTGTCCTTCAGCATCCCTGCCGAGGCACGTTTCACTGACCGCGGACGACGGCGCAAGGTGGGTGCCGCCGTCGTGCCTGGTTGTGGGGGGGTGTCCCTATGTTTTTCGTCAAGGGTTTGGAAGGGTTTTCTTCGATTTTTTGACCCACTGATTTTGGGCAG
>NZ_JADHDY010000002.1 GCF_016820535.1 Sporosarcina beigongshangi
GGCACCGCCGCCCCGGCCGCCACCCGGACGGCCCCGGGCCGGGGCAGCCCGGCGTCAGGCGGGCCGACATCGCCGCGGCAAGTTCCGCCGTCGTCCGCGCCGCCCATGCCGAGTGAGCCCGCCTCGAGTGAGCCGGCCACGAGCAGCCCTGCGCCGGCCCCGAGCGACAGCCTGGGCGGGCTGGTGCCGGACTACGTGCTGCCGCCGATTGTGGACGGCCTGGCCCCGGTGCTGACCAAGGTGCCCACGGAACAGAAGGTGGTGTTCCTGACCATCGACGACGGCGCCGTGAAGCGGGACTCCGACCTGGCCCTGCTGGAGGCGAACGGGATCAAGGCGTCGCTGTTCCTGGCCCACAACTTCATTGCCGGGGAACCTCAGTTCTATGGGAAGTACACGTCGGCCGGGCATCTCATTGAAGACCACACCATGAGCCACAACCTCGCCTTCATCCAGCTCAGCTACGAGCAGCAGAAGGCCGAGATCTGCGGCATGGCCGACTTTGAGGAACAGCAGTACGGGCGCCGGCCGGTGTTCTTCCGTCCGCCGGGCGGGCCCTACACGCAGGCCACGCGGGCGGCGGTGGCGGCATGCGGGCTGAAGGCCATTGTGGACTGGGAAGCCAAGGCCAACGCGGGCGGCATGGACTACCAGGTGGGCTCGGGGCTGAGGCCCGGCGACATCGTCCTGATGCATTTCCGTCCCGAATTCCCTGCCGACCTGGCCGCCTTCACTGCCGCGCAAAAAGCCGCCGGGCTGAAAGTGGTCCTACTGGAGGACTACCTCGCCACGGGGTAGCTGCCTGCGCCGTGGTACCGGTAGCGTTGGGGCCATGACCCGCATCGTTTACTACACAGCCTCCACCCTCAACGGCTACCTCGCGGATGAGCAGCACTCGCTGGACTGGCTGTTTGCGGTCCCGGGTGCCGAGGGGCCGGACATTGCCGCGTTCATGGACACCATGGGTGTCTTTGTCGAGGGCTCCTCCACCTACGAATGGGTGCTGCGGCACGAGAAGCTGCTCGAGGAGCCGGCCAAGTGGCAGCAGTTCTACGGGGCCAAGCCCACGTACGTCTTCACCTCGCGCACCCTGCCCGTTCCAGAGGGGGCCGACGTCCGCTTCGTCAACGGGGCCGTGGCGGACGTGCTGGCCGAGATCAAGGAAGCAGCCGGGGAGCTGGACGTGTGGGTCGTGGGCGGCGGCGAACTAGCCGGGCAGTTCCTGGACCTGGGAGCCCTCGACGAGCTGGTCGTCACCCTTGCCCCGGCCGTGGTGGCCGGCGGTGCGCCGCTGCTGCCGCGCACCGTGGGCGCGGACCGGTTCACCCTGCGCAGCGCTGAACAGCACGGCCAGTTCGCCATGTTGACGTACGACGTCGGCCCGGTTTCCAACGCCGGCGGCGGCGCCCCTGCCGGTGCCCGCCCGGGCAACGCCGGCCAGTGAGCATCACGGCGGGGGCGCTGCGGGCCGCGGCACTGGCGATGTCCGGCGCCTATGAGGACTTTCCCTTTGGCCCGGAAAACAGCGTGTTCAAGGTCAGGGCTCCATCAGGCGGAACAGAACGGCCCGGCAAGGTCTTCGCGATTGGCGATCTCAGTGGGAAACCGATGAAGATCAGCCTCAAGTGCGACCCCGAACTGGCCCCGGCACTGCGGGCCGCCAACCCCGGCATCACCCCGGGCTACCACTTGAACAAGCGGCACTGGAACACCGTGGACACCTCCTCCGTGGAGAGCGACATGGTGGTGGAGATGCTGGAAGATTCGTACGACCTTGTGGTGGCCGGGCTGCCCAGGAAACAACAGGAAGCATTGGAGTGGAGCGCGCATGTTGCCAAAGGCTAGCCGCGGCAGGCTTGATTACCCGTCCCTGGGGCTGACGGAGGTGGCCGCCGGCCGGGAGCCCGGAGCCACGGCCTGGCCGGCCGGGTTCTCCCACCTCGACAGGGACATTGTGGTGGGCAGCGGCCGGGCCGCCTTCGACTCCCTGGCCGAGGGCATCATGGGCTGGCAGGTTCAGCGCCTGGCCGGGCTGAGCGTCAAGGCCCCGCCACGCGCCACCGTCGGGGCGCGCGTGGTGAGCGGCTTCGGCGTCGGCAGCCTCCGGCTTCCCGTGCCCTGCGAGGTGGTCTGGGCCATGGAGCCGGCCGCCATCGAGGGTCCCGGCGGCGAGACCCTCCGCGCGGGCTTTGGCTACGGCACACTGCCGGGGCACCCCGCGCTGGGCGAGGAGGCGTTCGTTGCCGAACTGGCCCCCGGCGGTGCCGTCCACTTCCGCCTGCTCGCCTTCAGCCGCCCCGCCGGACTCATCTACACCTTGGGTGCACCGGTGACCAGGCTGGCCCAGTCGGGCGTGACCCGCTCCTACCAGCAGGCGGCCAGGAAGCTGGCAGGGGGCTTCTAGCCGCCACCTCACCCCCGTCTTCCTCCTCCCTTGCGTCTATGACGCGGTAGTTGCACCAAATGAGCGAAAGCAAGCGCTTTCCGCTGCAACAACCGCGTCATAGACGTGTTCGGGGGGCATGATTCGCGACTACCCGAACCAAAAAGCCCCGGCCAACTCCGTGAAAAGAGCTGGCCGGGGCTTTTGTTGTCTGGATGTTAGCCGAAGTACTTCGGCAGGGTTCCCTCGTGTGCTTCGCGGAGTTCATCCAGCGGGGCGGTGAACAGGCCCTGGATGTCCAGGGCTGCGCCGGCCGCGTCAACAACACCGATGCGGGACACCGGGAAACGGCGTGCCGTGCACATGTCGTTGAAGCGGACCTCTTCGCTGCGGGGGACGGAGACGATGGCGCGTCCCTGCGTCTCGGAGAACAGCATCGTGAAGGCGTCGACGCCGTCGCGGGCGGCAACTTCGTCCAGTGCCACGCGGGCACCGGTGTTGAAGCGCAGTGCCGACTCAACGAGGGCTGCCGCGAGGCCGCCTTCGGAGAGGTCGTGGGCCGAGTCGATCATGCCGTCGCGTGAGGCGTTGATCAGGATTTCGCCCAATTCACGCTCGCGCTCCAGATCAACCTTCGGCGGCAGCCCGCCGAGGTGGCCGCGCAGGTTCGCCCACTCGGAACCGTCAAGGTCGTCCTCGGTGGTGCCCAGCAGGTAGATTGCCTGGCCGTCCTCTGCCCAGCCCGACGGCGTGCGGCGGGCAACGTCGTCGAACTTGCCCAAAACCGCCACCACGGGGGTGGGGTGGATGGGGGTGGTGCCCGTCTGGTTGTACAGCGAGACGTTGCCGCCGGTGACCGGGATGCCCAGCACCATGCAGGCGTCGGAGAGGCCGCGGATGGCTTCCGCCAGCTGCCACATGACGTCCGGGTCCTCGGGGGAGCCGAAGTTCAGGCAGTCACTGACGGCCATGGGGATGGCGCCGGAGGTGGTGACGTTGCGGTAGGCCTCGGCCAGTGCCAGCTGGGCGCCGTGGTACGGGTCCAGGAAGGTGTAGCGGCCGTTGGCGTCGGTGGCCACGGCGAAGCCCAGGCCGGTTTTCTCGTCAACGCGGATCACGCCGGCGTCGTCGGGGAAGGCCTGTGCGGTGTTGCCGCCAACGTATCGGTCGTACTGGTTGGTGATCCAGTCCTTCGAGCACATGTTGGGGGAGGCGACGAGTTCCAGCACGGCGGCCTTGAGCTCATCGGCGGTGGCCGGACGGTCCGCGTCGGCGGCTGAGCCGTTGAACGTGTCGGCCTGGAGGGCATCCTGCCACTCGGGGCGGGCGTACGGGCGGTCGTAGACCGGGCCGTCGTGTGCAACGGTGCGGGGATCGACGTCGACAATGACTTCGCCGTCCCACTTGATGATCAAGCGGCCCGTGCCTGTCACTTCGCCGAGCCAGGAGTACTCCACGGCCCACTTTTCCATGACGGCTTCAAACGCGGCAACGTTTTCCGGCGTGACAACAGCCATCATGCGTTCCTGCGACTCGGACATCAGGATTTCGCCCGGTGTCAGGGTGGGATCGCGCAGCAGGACGGAGGTCAGCTCGACTTCCATGCCGCCGTCGCCGTTGGAGGCCAGCTCCGAGGTGGCGCAGGAGATGCCTGCGGCGCCCAGGTCCTGAATGCCCTCAACGAGGGAGCCCTTGAAGAGCTCCAGGCAGCACTCGATGAGCACCTTCTCGGCGAAGGGGTCGCCCACCTGGACGGCGGGGCGCTTGGACGGCTTGGAGTCGTCGAAGGATTCCGAGGAGAGGATGGACGCGCCGCCGATGCCGTCGCCGCCGGTGCGGGCGCCGAACAGCACAACCTTGTTGCCCTTGCCGGAGGCGTTGGCCAGGCGGATGTCCTCGTGGCGCATGACGCCAACAGCCAGGGCGTTGACCAGCGGGTTGCCCTGGTAAACGGAGTCGAACACCATTTCGCCGCCGATGTTCGGCAGGCCCAGCGAGTTGCCGTAGCCGCCGATGCCGGCCACTGCACCGTGCATGATGCGGGCGGTGTCGGGGTGGTCAATCGCACCGAAGCGCAGCGGATCCATGACGGCCACCGGGCGGGCGCCCATGGAGATGATGTCGCGGACAATGCCGCCGATGCCGGTTGCGGCGCCCTGGTATGGCTCCACCATGGTGGGGGAGTTGTGGGACTCGATCTTGAAGGTCACGGCCCAGCCGTCGCCCAGGTTGGTGACACCGGCGTTCTCGCCGATGCCGACCAGCATGTCCTTCTTCATCTCGTCCGTGACCTTGTCGCCAAACTGGCGCAGGTGGTTCTTGGAGGATTTGTAGGAGCAGTGCTCGCTCCACATGACCGAGTACATGGCGAGCTCGGCGGCAGTGGGGCGTCGCCCCAAAACCTTCACAACGTCGTCGTACTCATTTTGCTTCAGGCCCAGCTCGGCCCAGGGCAGCTCAACCTCGGGGGTTGCTGCGGCGTTTTCAACCGTGTCCATGTTGAATTTCTTCGCGGACTCTGCAGAGATCTCGCTCATTTATTTGTCTCCCAGAAGAGTGTTCAAGACTGAGGTGAAGAAGCCCAGGCCGTCGGTGCCGGTGTGGCCGGGGCCGTAGCCCGCCTCCACGGCGTGCTCGGGGTGCGGCATGAGGCCCACCACGTTGCCGGCGGCGTTGGAGATGCCGGCGATGTCGCGGCGCGAGCCGTTCGGGTTGAAGCCCTGGTAGCGGAACACGACGCGGTTTTCGGCCTCGAGGGCGTCAAGCGTCTTTTCGTCCGCGATGTACTGGCCATCCTGGTTCTTCAGCGGAACCGTAATGTCCTGGCCGGGCGCGTAGGCGTTGGTCCACGCGGTGGTGTTGTTCTCCACGCGCAGCACCTGGTCGCGGCACAGGAACTTCAGGTGGTCGTTCTTGATCATGGAACCGGGCAAAAGGTGCGCCTCGGTCAGGATCTGGAAGCCGTTGCAAATGCCCAGGACGGGCAATTTCGCGTCCGAGTTGGCGGCGTCCACGATCTTGCCCATGAGCGGTGCGAAGCGGGAGATGGCGCCGGCGCGCAGGTAGTCGCCGTAGGAGAACCCGCCGGGGATGATGACGGCGTCAACAGCGGCAAGTTCGGTGTCGGCATGCCACAGTTCGACGGCGGTCGCACCGGAGAGGCGGACGGCGCGGATGGCATCGCGGTCATCCAGGGTGCCGGGGAAGGTGACAACGCCGATGCGTGCTCCCGAGAGACGGGAATCAACTGGGGCCAGCGTGGCCCCGCCAATCAAGGGGGTTTCGGTCATGGCTAGTCCGCCACTACTTCAACGTTGACCACGTCTTCGATGACCGGGTTGGAGAGCATGGTTTCGGCGGCTTCGCGGGCCTGGGCCAGGATCTCGTCGGTCACCTCGCCGTCCACGGTCAGTTCAAAGCGCTTGCCCTGGCGGACTGCGGAGAAGGCGGTGAATCCCAGACGGGGGAGTGCGCCAACAATGGCCTTCCCCTGCGGGTCCAGAATTTCGGGCTTAAGCATGACGTCGACAACGATCCGGGGCATCGAAGGAACTCCTGGGTGTTAAGAAGGGGTGCCGCGGAGGTGCCGTCTTACGCCAACTTATTCGGCCGCACAGTAGTGGCCTGAAATGTTATAAGGAAAGCGCTCCGCGAGCTTGCCATCCCATTCTACGCAAGTGTTTGCAAACTCTGGAATCCCAGCGGCGCACATTGCACGCAGGGCCAGGGCGGTGCTCGATCCTTCGTGACGCGCCGGAATCCGCGGAAAGTCGTTTTGTGACACGGCGCACGCTAATCTTGTGGGACGTTCCATGTCCTGTAAGTCACAGGGGCATGGAATTCTTGTGAATTGGGGACAGCCACGCGGCCAATGACGGCCGCCTCGAAAGGACCACATGAAATCCACCGACTTCCAACGCCGATGGAAGAAGCCCCGGACGGCGCTAGCCGCCGGAGCCATTGCCGCAGCCATGCTCACCACGATGGTCGCCCCCGCGGTTGCCACCATCGAGCCGGCCGCCGCAGCCAGCTACGACGAGCAGGTGTTGGCCAAAAATGGCGACAATGCCATCGACCCGGTTCTGGGCCGCTACTACCGCATTCCCGCGCTCGCCCACCTGGGCGACGGCGTCGTCCTGGCCTCCTACGACGGACGCCCCGACGGCGGCGACTCACCATCCCCGAACTCCATCATCCAGCGCCGCAGCACCGACAACGGCAAGACCTGGGGCGCTCCCACGTTCGTCGCGAAGGGACAGCCCGCAGCCGAAGGCAAGCTGCGCTACGGCTTCAGCGACCCCAGCTTCGTCGTCGATGAAGTCACCGGGGACGTGTTCACCTTCTTCGTCTACTCCAAGGACGTCAGCTTCCAGGCCGGCGGCTACGGCAATGACGACGAGGACCGCACCATCACCAGCGCCGCAGTGGCTGTGTCCAAGGACAAGGGACTGAGCTGGTCCATGGACCCGGCGAACATGCCGGTTCTGCCTCCCGCTGCCTACGCCGCCGATTCCGCCTTTGCCGGCTACGCCGGGCCGTTGATCACCGACGTCGTCAAGCCCGTTGGTGATTCAGCCAACGTGGGCGGCGTGCAGGGTGTCTTTGCGGCATCAGGCCAGGGCATCCAGCTCAAGTACGGCAAGTATGCCGGCCGCTTGGTGCAGCAGTTCACCGGCAAGGTCAAGCAGGCAGCCGGCAACGTGGAGTACCAGGCCTACAGCGTCTACTCCGATGACCACGGCAAGACGTGGCAGCGAGGCGAATTCACCGGCACCGGCATGGACGAGAACAAGACCGTGGAACTCTCCAACGGTGACGTCATGCTCAACTCCCGCGCCAGCTCAGGCGGCCAGGGCGGCCGCAAGATTGCCATCTCCAAGGACGGCGGCCACAGCTACGGACCCGTCACTGTGGACACCCGCCTGACCGACCCCGTCAACAACGCCTCCATCGCACGCATGTACCCGGATGCAGCCCAGGGCTCCGATGAAGCCAAGATGCTGCTGTTCTCCAACGCCAACGCCACCAGCCGCAGCAACGGAACCATCCGCTACTCCTGCAACGACGGCGCCACCTGGAGTTCCGGCAAGCAGTTCAAGTCGGGTGCCATGAGCTACTCCACCGTCACCGCATTGGGCGACGGCACCTTCGGACTCTTCTACGAGGGCGACAACAACACCATGACCTTCGGCAAGTTCAATGCTGAATGGCTGGACATTGAATGCGGCGTCGAGGCCACCGCGAAGGCCATCACCGGAGCCAACGGTGCAACGGTTGACGCCGAAATCACCCTGATCAACGGCAGCTCCAAGACCATCACTGGAGCCAAGGCCACGTTCACCCGCCAGAACGCGTGGGCTTTCGGTTCCGCAGACTTCGCGGACATCGCAGCCGGCACCTCGGCCACCGTCACGGTGCCCGTCACCATCCCGGCCAGCGCCAAGGCCGGGACCCTCAACGTCACTGCCAAGGTCACCTACGGCACCCGCGAATTCAGCGCAGTTGTCCCCGTGACCGTCACCGGCGGCGCTGCATCGGTGCTGGGCCTGGACGTTGTCGGCTCCCGCACCGACACCTCGCGCGACCTTACCGCCAACCCCTACGCCGTTGGCGAGCAGGTCCCGTACCAGTTCAAGGTGACCAGCCTGAGTAACGTGTCCTCCAATGTGGCCCCCACCGCGGGCAACTTCAACCCGTTCTTGCCGCCGGCCGGCGGCAACTGCCGCTGGAACAACCTCCCCATGTGGGCCGACTACACCTGCGGCACGCCCCGCCACGCAGTGACCGCGGACGAGCTGGCCAACGGCTTCTTCATCCCTCAGAGCACATGGCAGGTTGCCGCGACCGGCCTGGAAACCCTGGTCCTGGACGTCACGGGCACGGAAGTTGACGTCCTGGCACGCAACCCCGAGCTGTCGGCCCCCGCCACCTCGGCATGGAACGACGTCAACGGCAACGGCCTGGCCGGCGCCGGCGACACGCTCACCACCACCGTCACCGCCACCAACTCAGGCAACGTCACCCTGACAGGGGTTGCAGCACTCGGCACCGACCACGGCACCCTCGCCGTCGGGGAGTCCGCCACCTTCACCCAAACCCGTGAATTGACGACGGCGGAACTCGCCGCCGGAGCCGTGGCGGAAGGCACCGTTGTGGTTGCCGCCGCCAACGGCGCCAAGGATGCCTCCGCCGTCGTGCCGGTTCAGGCACTCGAGCTGCCGGTTCAGCCGGCAACGCCTGAGATGCCAGCCTTCGAACCGTCTGTGGTGCGTGCGAACCTGAATGGCCAGGCACCGGTTGACCTGGAACTGAAGTCTGGGAAGTACAGTATTGGCGACACCGTCAACATCAAGAACGTCCCTGCCAACGAGTGGGCGTATGTGCACCTGAACCAGCACGGTGCGCGCTTCGGCTGGTTCTTGGCTGATGCTGATGGCACCATCACGTTCACGGTGCCTGCCGGAACGAAGAACGGCAAGGACACCCTTGTCGTCTCCGGCCAGGACGGGGCCTTCCTCTCCTTCGGCGCCTTCCACGTCACCCCGTAGCAACTCCTCATCCGTTGGCCCCGTCAGCCGGGCCTGCTGCACGATTGCGGGCAGCAGGCACGGCTGGGGCCAACGGAAGCCCGTCACGTGCGTCGGGGCGCGGCCGCCCTGGGTAGTTGGCCTGCCTCATGTGGACGCCTCCGGTGCGGATCCGCCCGTCATGGGCGGGCCGGTTGCTGCGTCGTCCACCACGCCTGCGCACGGTTTTTTTGCAATGGTGCGCCACTCTTGGGGTTGCGCACCATTGGCAGTTAACGGAGCGCACGGGCAGGGCGGCGGCGGGACCTCCGTGTCCCGAGGCGGGCGCCCGTTCACGTAATCGCGGCAGCCTGCCGCCGCGGCAGGCCGCCCGATCCACTCAAGGCAGCCTGCCGCCGTCGTGCTTAATGACAGATGTGCCGGCGCCCTCCAGTGGCAAGGAAACTTTTTCACGCAATAGATGGACTCTGTGATGCATAACACGCTAGTGTGTTGTGGGTCATCCTACGTCCGAGGTTGGGGGTCGGCGGGGTGCCTTGGATCATTTGCACGTCTTTGACGGCCAACGGTGGCCGCTTCGAAAGGAACCTATGAAATCCACACAAAAGGCGCAGCGCTTCCGGCGCGGCCAGACAGCTTTTGCGGCGGGGGTGCTTGCCACCGGCTTGCTCACCTCCATGGTAGGGCCGGCCTTCGCCGAAGATGCGGCACCCCTGGAAGCCTCCGGCAGCTACACGGAACAGGTCCTGGCCAGGCCGGGCGACAAGGCCACCGACCCGGTGCAGAACTGGTACCGCATCCCGGCGCTGGTAGACCTGGGCGGCGGCGTGATCCTGGCGTCGTACGACGGCCGGCCCGACGGCGGCGACTCCCCGTCACCCAACTCGATCATCCAGCGCCGCAGCACGGACGGCGGCAAGACCTGGGGTGCGCCCACGTTCATTGCGCGCGGGCAGGTCGCCTCGAAGACCGGCCTGCAGTACGGCTTCAGCGATCCCAGTTACATTTACGACGCCGAGACGGACACGGTCTTCAACTTCCACGTCTACTCGAAGAACCAGGGCTTCTGGGGCAGTGTCATCGGAACTGACGATTCCAACCGCGACGTCACGGGCACGGAGGTCTCGGTGTCCACCGACCGTGGCCTGACCTGGTCCACCGACCCCGGCAACCAGCCCACGCTTCCCGCACCGGACAGCTACCCGGCGGGTTCAAAGTATGCGGCATTTGACGGCCCCCTGGTCACCGACGTGGTCAAGCCTGCCGGTGAAACCGTGGGTGGTGTCGCCAACGTTGGCGGCGTCGTGGGCATGTTCGCCTCCTCCGGCGAGGGGATCGCGCTCAAGTATGGCGAGCACAAGGGCCGCCTGGTCCAGCAGTTCGCCGGACGGGTGCGGAACAACGCCGGTGCGGAAGTCATCCAGGCCTACAGCGTCTACTCCGACGACCATGGCAAGACGTGGACCAAGGGCGGCAACGTCGGGGACCGCATGGATGAGAACAAGGTCGTGGAGCTCTCCAACGGAGACCTTATGCTCAACTCGCGCGACAACGCGGGCGGCAAGGGCCGCAAGGTCACCATCTCCAAGGACGGCGGCCAGAGCTGGGGCCCGGTGAGCTACAACGCCACCTTGAAGGACCCCACCAACAACGCCTCCATCGCCCGCGTTTACCCCAACGCACCCCAGGGCTCCGCAGAGGCCAAGGTCTTGATGTTCTCCAACGCCAACAGCACCACGGCGCGCGAGAACGGCACCATCCGCTACTCCTGCGACGACGGCAGCACCTGGAGCGCCGGCAAGCAGTTCAAGAACGGCTACATGGCCTACTCCACCGTCACCGCGCTCAGCGACGGCAACTTCGGCGTCCTCTATGAGGCCGACAGCAACGCCATCACCTTTGGAAAGTTCGACGCCGCATGGCTGGGTGTGGATTGCATCGGCACCATGAACGCTGCACTCACCGCCGCGAACGCCACGGGGGCCAACGGCGCAACCGTTGATGCCGAATTGACGGTGACCAACAACGGCACCGAGGCGCTCTCCGGCGCCACCGCCTCCTTCACGGCGAAGGCAGGCTGGGACCTGGGCTCCGCCGTCGTGCCTGACATTGCGGCAGGCGCCACGGCAACCGTCAAGGTCCCCCTGACCATTCCCTCCTACGCGAAGGCCGGCAGCGCAACGCTCACAGCGTCGCTGTCCCGTGGCAGCCAGTCCGTCACGGCCAACGTGCCCGTCACGATCACCGGCGGCGCCACCGAGAACGTGGCAGGCCTGGCGGTCAAGGGTTCGGCCACCGACCTGGCACGCGACCTGGCAGCCAACCCCTACGCAGCGGGCGAGGCCGTTCCGTACCAGTTCCGGGTGGACAGCCTGAGCAACGTGACGGCCGCGGCGGTCCCGGTCTCCGGCAACTTCAAGCCGTTCACCCCGGCCGACGGCGGTGGCAACTGCCGCTACCTGGCACTGAACGCCGGCTCCGGCTACACCTGCTCCACCCCCAAGCACTTCGTCACCGCGGACGAACTGGCTGACGGCTTCTTCGTGCCGGCCACCGAGTGGGAAGCCACGGCAACGGGGGCAGCCACGCAGAAGTACTCCATTACGGGGGCCGAAGTGGACCTGCTGGCCCGCAAGCCCTCCCTGTCCGCAACCCACACGGGCGGCGCGCTGGTGGATGCTGATGGCAGCGGCTTCGCCACGCCCGGCGACACCATCGCCTACACCTCCGTCATCACCAACAACGGCAACGTCCGCCTCACGGATGTCACGGTGGCCGGGCAGGAACCGTTCATGCTGGCCGTGGGTGAGAGCAAGACCCTTGCATCCGTCCACACCGTGACCACGGCCGACGTGACTGCCAACCGGGTCGTTGACGGCCTGATCGCAACGGCGAAGAACGGTCTCAAGGGCACCGCTGTCTCCATCTCGGCGGTACCCGTTGCGGCCTGCTCCGACGCGCTCTGCGGCCAGGAACCTCCCATGGACAACCTGATTCCGCAGGACCAGCTGGGCATCGTGGAAGTCTCCTCTGAGGAACTGACCGGCGAGTCCGCCCCGAGCGGTCCGGCAGTTGCCCTGCTGGACGGTGACACCAACTCTTTCTGGCACACCCAGTGGAGCGGAACTGCTGCGGGCTACCCCCACTTTGTCGTGTTCGACCTCGGAAAGAGCTACAACGTCACCGGCTTTGAATACACGCAGCGCCAGGGCGGTGCCAGTGTCAACGGCCAATTCAAGGACTACGAGATCTACGTCTCGAACGACCCGAAGTCCTTTGGCGAGAAGGTCGCTGGCGGTTCTTTTACCACCAGCAAGGACGCCCAGCGGATCACCATCCCCGGCAACAAGACCGGGCAGTACGTGAAGCTGGTGGGCCTGAACGCCACCAACGGACTGGCCTTCGGCGGAGGTGCCGAGGTCAACATCGGCGGCCTGCCCGTTGATGCCAACGCACCGACCGTTTCCGCAACACCCGGCACCGTTGAGGCTGGCCAGGACATCACGGCGACAGTGGCGAAGTTCCCGGCCAACGCGGCCGTGGAAATTGCCCTGGGCGACACCGTTCTGGGCACGGCCACCACCGATGCCAACGGCGCTGCCAGCAAGGCCCTCACGGTTCCTGCCGGCACCGCCGTTGGCAGCCACACCCTCACGGCCGCCGCCGGCCAGACCACGGCCACGGCCGTGCTGAAGGTCAGCGCGCCCGCGCCCGTGCTCAGGGCCACCATCAAGGGAGCACGCGCGGACTCCGGCCGCGACCTCGCAGCCACCCCGTATGCGGCGGGCGAGGCGTTGCCGTACAACTTCGAGGTCAAGAACGACTCCGGTGTCACGGTCCTCATTTACCCCACGGCAGGCGATTTCACCGGCTTCAACATCACCGGCACGCCCAACTGCCGCTACAAGGCTCTTGCCGCCGGTGCCGGGTACACCTGCACCACTGCCAAGCATGTCGTCACCGACGCGGACGTCGCCAACGGCTTCTTCCACCCCGTCACCGAGTGGGCCCTTGAGGCAGCCGGTTCCAAGAGCGTGGACTACACGATCGACGGCGGCGAAGTTGACGTGCTGGTCCGCAACCCGCAGCTGTCGGCCACCGCGGGCACCGTGTGGAACGATGTTGACGGCAGCGGCCTGGCCAACGCCGGCGACACCGTGACCACCACTGTCACCGCCGTGAACTCCGGCAACGTGACCCTGACCGGTGTTGCGGGCCTGGGCGGCGAAGCAGCCACCTTGGCTGTTGGCGAGTCGGCTTCGTTCACGCAGACCCGTGAGCTGACGACGGCGGAGATTGCCGCCGGTGCCGTTGCGGAAGGTTCCGTGGCACTCACCGCCGCCAACGGCGCAAAGGACGCCTCCGCCGTCGCGCCGGTTGCCGCCATTGCCCTCCCCGTGACGTCCGAGGCCCCAAGCCTTGAACCGACGGTGGAGCGCGCGAACCTGAAGGGCCAGTCCCCTGTGGACCTTGGCCTGCAGGACGGCAAGTACAGCGCGGGCGACATGGTTACGGTGAAGAATCTGCCCGCGAACGAGTGGGCGTACGTCCATCTGAACCAGCATGGCGAGCGGATCGGCTGGTTCCTGGCGAATGATGAAGGCGCCATCACCTTCGAGGTTCCGGAAGGGACCAAGAACGGCAAGGACACCCTCGTGGTCTCCGGCCAGGACGGGGCGTTCCTCTCCTTCGCCACCTTCCACGTCACCCCCGCCTCCCGCTGAGTAGTGGGGTGACAACGTCCGGCTCCCGTTGAGGAGCGGGACAGCAACGCCTCGGGCCCCTGCCAGCAGCACCGGCAGGGGCCCGAGCCCATCCCGATAGGATTTCCCCATGGCTTCAGTAGCAGCACAGTTCACCGGAATGTTCTCCATCCAGCCCGAGAAGGGCGGCGCGCAGCGCTTTCACCGCCTGGACCGGGCCGGCTACCTGCCGCCCTGGACGGACGGCCTGGCCAACCGGGCGGCGATGGCAGCCGGAGTCCGGGCCGCTTGGCGAACCACCGGCGGGACGATTACGCTGGCCGGGCACGGCGCCGTCGACTGTGCACCCTATGACGTTCTCGTTGACGGCCGGCTCGCCCACCGCCTGCCGGCCGTTGGCAGCCACCGGCATGAGGTGAAGCTGGGCAGGCTGGAACCCAATACGCTGGTGGAGCTCTGGTTGCCGCACTTTGGCGATTTCACCCTGCAGGAGGCCGTGCTCGACGGCGAAAACGCCACCGCAGCCTTGGGGTCGGGACGGCGTTGGATCACCTACGGCAGCTCCATCACCCACTGCCAGCAGGCCGCCGGCCCCACCCAAACGTGGCCGGCGCTCGTGGCCGCCCGCAATGGCTGGCACCTGTCCAACATGGGGTTCGCCGGGGAATGCCAGCTGGACCCGGCCGTTGCGGACACGATCTCCCGGATGCCTGCGGACCTTATTTCCCTGTGCGTGGGGATCAACAGCTACAACGCGTCGGTTTTTTCTGAACGCAGCTACGGCCCCGCACTTCAGGGCTTCCTTCAGGCAGTGCGTGCGGCACACCCGGCCGTGCCGATGGTGGTCATCACGCCCGTGCTCTCGCTGCCGCGGGAGGACAAGGCCAACGAGGTCGGCTGGACGCTGGCCGATTACCGCCGGGCCACCGCACACGTGGTTGCCGGCCTTCAGGCAGCCGGCGACACCCTGCTGCACGTTATTGACGGGGCGTCGGTGCTGACCGAACAAGAAGCTTTCGACCGGCTGCCGGACACCCTGCACCCGGACACTGAGGGTTACGGGTTGATGGCCGACCGCCTGGCACCGCAGCTCGCCTCCTTCCTCTGACGGACGCCGCATCACGTAATCGCCGGGTTTCCCGGACGCCGCATCACATAATCGCCGGGTTTCCCCGACGCCGCATCACATCGCCCAGGGAGGAAGCGAACGCTGCACCGGATGGTGATGCAGCGTTCGCAAAAACACGGCTTTATGTGATGCCGCGTTGGGATTCAGACGCCGGTGAGGGACGCCACGGCCCCGGCCAGGCGTCCGCGCAGCACGGCGGCCTCGGCTGCAAAACCGCGCTGTGCCGCCACGTAGTCGGCCTTCCCGGCGGCCGTCTCGATCGCAATCGGCGGATATCCCCACGCCGCCAGGTCGTACGGGGAGGCCTGCATGTCCATGGCCCGGACCCGCCACGACAGCTCAAAACAGTCCATGACCAGCTCACTGGGAAGCGCCGGCGATAGCTTGTATGCCCACTTGTAGAGGTCCATGTTCGCGTGCAGGCAGCCGGGCTGTTCCATGTCGCGCTGGTTCTCCCGCGTGGGCCTCAGCTCGTTGCGCCCCGACGCCTGCGGCGTGTAAAAGCGGTACGCGTCAAAGTGCGTGCAGCGGATCCGGTTCTCCTCCACCACCCGGTCCGTGTCCGCCGACCCCAGCCGCAGCTCGAGGTACTCGTGCCGCACCTCGTTGGCGTCCTGCTGGTAGACCATGGCCCATTCGTGCAGCCCGAAGCAGCCGAAATTGGCCGGCCGGGCCGCGGTGCGGCCCAGGATGATGGCGGCAAAATCCACCGCAGCCTTGCGCTCGGTCAGGAACTTTTCCCTGTCAATCACGACGGCGGAACCCTGGCGGGGCGCCCCGCTCACCTCGCGTTCGCCGTCGGATGCTTCCCGGTAAAACTTCCAGCCCAGGCGCTCGGCCGCGGCGGGGCCGGTCAAAACCACCCCGGCTCCCGGGTGCCAGCGGGAGAGCTGGCCGGGCTTTTGCGTGTAGTAGGTGAAGAGGAAGTCCTCGACGGGGTGTTTCTGGTTGGCGGAGCGGCGGGCCAGGTAGGGGGCGGCATAGCGTTCAACCCTGGCTTGGTGCGCGGCGGACTGTGCTTGCCACGCATCTTGTGCCGCGGATTGGAGTGCGGGGATCATGCCTTCAATTATCTGTCATCGGCGTGGGTGGCGGCGTCGATGAGGGCCATCATGCGCCGGTGCAGTTCCATGGCGCCTTCGCGGTCCAGGCCGAGCCGCGCCATCATGGTGCCCGGGACGGCGAGTGCCTTCTCGCGCAGGGCGGCGCCGGCGGGTGTGAGGTCCACGGCGAGGGCGCGCTCGTCGGCGCTGTCCCGGGTGCGGGTGATGTAGCCGAGGGCTTCCAGGCGTTTGAGCAGGGGGGAGAGCGTGGCGGATTCAAGCAGCAGGGCGCCGCCGATGTCCTTCACGCGGCGCGGGGCCTCCTCCCACAGGGCCAGCATGACCAGGTACTGCGGGTGCGTCAGCTGCAGTTCCTTCAACACCGGCTTGTAGGCGGCGATGACGCTGCGCGAGGCGACGCTCAGGCCAAAGCAGAGCTGGCGTTCCAGCAGGAGGTCGTTCTCTGCAGTGTCCACCATCACCCTTTCCTTGATTTGGTTAGTGCACTAACTAACAGGGTACTATGGATGTCAAAGCCATGATCACCCGGGTGGTTTCCACCCCCGCCCCACAAGGACTGCCACCATGCCGAAGATGAATCCAGCCCAGCGGCTCATGCGTCTCACCGGGCGGCTGCGCTACATTCTGGGCCCCGCGAGCAGCAGCCCGCTGGACCACGAAATGACCCCCGAGAACAAGGCGCTCCTTGCCGCCCAGCAGGCGGCCACGGGGCAGTTTGTCACCGTGACCCGGGCCGACGGCAGCACCTACCTGGTACCCGCGGACCCCAACGACCAGTCGCTGCGATAGCCGGCCAACCCCCGTCCCGAGGCCGGGATTCCCGTGCCTTTGCCTGCTTTCAGGCGTAAACTGGAAGTGTCTGGCACACATGGTTCTCCGGTGGAGAGGGGGTGTTGATGATGACGAGCGGTGAAAAGTTCGTGGCCAAAATGATGCATGTCACCGAGAAGTTCCAGAAGGTTTTCGGACCTGCCGACCAAGGCGACATGGATTCCCCCGTGGTGCATCGCCATGATGAATTTGAAGACAGCAGCGATGAGCAGTTGTCGCACTTTGAAGAGCACACAGATTCAGCAGGCCACCATTACGCAGTCCGCAAGGATGAACAACCGGCCGGCTAGCAGACCAAAAACTGACCTGCAGAATTCTGCAGGTCAGTTTTTGGTGTGCCCAGGCATTTGGGCCATTCGCGGAGTCGGGGATCAGCGCCCGGTGCCGCCGTAGACGGTTGCCTCGGTATCGCCGTCGAGCCCGAACACCTGGTGGACCGCACGCACGGCCGTGTCCAGCAGGTCGGCACGGGTGACCACGGAGATGCGGATCTCGGAGGTGGAGATCAGGTCGATGTTCACGCCGGCGTCGGACAGGGCCTTGAAGAAGTTGTACGAGACGCCCGGGTTGGAGCGCATGCCGGCGCCGATCAGCGAGAGCTTGCCGATCTTGTCGTCGTAGATCAGGTCCTCGAAGCCGACCTCGTCCTGGTGCGCGCGCAGGGCGGCCAGCGCCTCCTCACCCTCGACCATGGGCAGGGTGAAGGAGATGTCGGTCTTCCCGGAACCGTGCGTGGAAATGTTCTGCACGATCATGTCGATGTTGGTGTGTGCACCGGCGATGATGCCGAAGATCAGCGCAGCCTTGCCGGGGATGTCCGGCACGCCAACAACGGTAACTTTGCCTTCTGACCGGTCGTGGGCAACGCCGGAGATGATTGGCTGCTCCAAGGCAACTCCCTCTGAGATTTTGATTTTGTCATCGGGGCTGGGCAGGACCCAGGTTCCCTCGTGGTCGCTGAATGATGACCGCACATGGATGGGCAGGCCAAAGCGTCGTGCATATTCCACGCAGCGCAGGTGCAGGATCTTGGCGCCGGAGGCGGCCATTTCCAGCATTTCCTCGCTGGAGATCTTGTCAATCTTCTGGGCGCTGGGGACCACGCGCGGGTCCGCCGTGTATACGCCGTCAACGTCGGTGTAAATTTCGCACACGTCGGCGTCCAGCGCTGCGGCCAGGGCGACGGCGGTGGTGTCGGAGCCGCCGCGGCCCATGGTGGTGATCTCATGGGTTGTGCGGCTCATGCCCTGGAAACCGGCAACGATGGCCACCTTGCCCTTGTCCAGGGCGGTGCGGACCCGGTGCGGGTCAACATCGATGATGCGGGCCTTGCCGTGGATGCCGTCGGTGATCATGCCGGCCTGGCTTCCGGTGAACGACTGCGCCACCCCGCCCTGGGAGCTGATCGCCATGGCCAGCAGCGCCATGGAGATGCGCTCTCCGGCGGTCATGAGCATGTCCAGCTCGCGCGCCGGGGGGTGTTCGGAAACCTGGGCTGCAAGGTCCAGCAGCTCGTCGGTGGTGTCGCCCATGGCCGAAACCACCACCACCACCTCGTGGCCCGCGGACTGGGTGCTGACAACGCGCTTGGCCACACGCAGAATGCCCGCGGCGTCGGACACGGAGGAACCGCCGTACTTTTGAACAATCAGGCTCATGGGTGCACACTCATTGGCTTACCTAACGCAACGCTCGGGGAAGGAAATTTGCTGCCGCTCACGCCGGGCCGCGCCGCACGCAGGGCCGTAGCGGCATCATCAGCGCGGAAGGCAGTCGCCCCCAGTTTAGCCCGGGGCCTGCAGAACAAGGAATTGAAGTGTCCACATGCTGGTCCATGACGCCGCGACGTTATTCGGATAACGCTTCCAATACTTTCGGGTAACACTTTCAATGTCCGACGGCGGGATGATGCATTGGGTGCCCCCGCCCACTTAGGCTGGGCTCACGGAAGGCGATTGCGCCGCCACAGGGAGGTAACGATGACCGAGAACCAGCCACCGCCGCCTGATCCGGGACGCCCCGGTCTGACGGAACCGTTCAACGGGCTCAGCGCCACCGGACTGGCCCGCAGCTTTGGCGAGGTGCACGCCGTCGTCAACATGGACCTGCAGGCGCCGGCGGGTGAGGTGACCGCCCTGATCGGGCCAAACGGCGCCGGCAAGACAACACTTTTGCTCATGCTGGCCTCGCTGCTGGCCCCAGACCAGGGGAGCATCAGGGTCATGGGGATCGACCCGGCCAAAGACCCCGCCGCGGCGCGTGCCCGGATCGGTTGGATGCCGGACACGCTGGGCGTCTGGGAATCGCTGACGGCGCGGGAAATTCTCACCACGATGGGCCGTTTTTACCACCTTCCCAAGGCCGGCATCCCGGCGCGGGTGGCGGAGCTGCTGGACAAGGTGAACCTGGCCGGCCTGGCGGACCAGAAGGCGCGGGTGCTCTCACGCGGACAGCAGCAGCGGCTGTCGCTGGCGCGGGCCCTGCTGCACGATCCGGACGTGTTGTTGCTGGACGAACCGGCGTCGGGACTGGACCCGGGATCCCGGATTGCGCTGCGCGGGATCCTGCGGAGCCTCGCGGCGGAGGGCAAGGCGATTGTGGTCTCCTCCCACGTGCTGGCCGAGTTGGATGAAATTGCCGACGGCGCCGTGTTCGTCAACCAAGGCCGGACGGTGCTGCGGCAGTCCGTGGACCAGGCTGCCGCACAGGGCCGCCGGTACGCGATTACGTCCCTGGACCCGGCCGCCCTGGCGGCGTCCCTGGCCACCCTGGGTGTGGAGTTCGCACCGGGAGCCGGACGGCGTGATTCGGTGCTGGCCAGCATCGGCTCGGAAACGGAGGCGGCCGAGCTGCTGCGCGGCCTGGTTGCCGCAGGCGTCCCGGTGAGCAGTTTTGGACCCGCAACGGGAGCCCTGGAAGAGAGCTACTTGAGCATGGAGGTGGAGCAGCCGTGACAACGCTACAGAACAGTTCGGCGCCCCGGGGCGCCGAAAAGGAACCCGGGCAGGGCGCGCTGCGCCGCTACATCGACGGGGTGCAGGCCGTGGTGGGCATGGAATTGCGCCAGCGGCTGCGTTCCCGCGGCTGGTACATCATGCTGGGAATTTGGTTCGCCCTCATTTGGCTGGTGACGGCCCTGACATGGATCAGCTGGAAGGCTCAGTCCGGCATGGGCATTGACCCCGGGTTTGGCGTTCCAGGCCCCGGGCCGCTGATTTTTGAGGCGGTGTGTGCCTTTGTCCTGCTGTTCGGGCTGCTCGTGGCACCGGCCTTTTCGGCCAACGCCATCAGCGGCGACCGCTCCGCCGGAACCCTGGCCATCATGCAAGTGACCCTGTTGCGGCCGGGGCAACTCCTATGGGGGAAGTTTCTCGCCTCATGGATTGTAAGCATGGCGTTCCTGGTGGTGAGCGTGCCGTTCCTGGTCTTCGGCATCGCCCAGGGCGGCCTGGGTGCAGGCTACATCCTCGTTGCCCTGCTCATGCTTGCCGTGCAACTGGGCGTGGTGTGTGCGCTGGGCGTGGGCATTTCGGCCCTTGCAAACCGCCCGCTGTTCTCCATCGTGGTGACGTACCTGGCCGTGGCCGCGCTGGTCTTTGGCACATTGATTGCCTTTGGGCTTGGCGCCATGGTCAGCAACGGCACGGTGGAGGCGAACCAGATCTACTACAAGGGGATGGAGCAGTATCCGGAGGAGGAGCAGGGCATGTATCCGCCGGTTCCCAGCCGTGTGGACATCACGGACGAAAATGACGAATTTGCCTGCTTTGGCCCGCTGGTGGAGCAGCCGGCCACGCGGACGGACCGGGTGGCGTGGCTGCTGGCCATGAACCCGTTTGTGGTGGTGGCCGATGCCATCCCCTACCCCGACCGCCCCGACGACGGCCGCGATTATTACCCGACGGGGATGTTCCAGACAGTCAGTGAGGGCGCCCGCTACGTCCAGGCCGGGCCGGAGGCGACCTACCAGTGCGCCGGCGGAAAGGTTGCCCCGGACAGCATCGGGCAGCAGATGCCATTCTGGCCGCTGGGCCTTGGCCTGCAGATGCTGGTCACGGCGGGGCTGCTGGCCCTCGGCTGGCGGGCCCTGCGCACCCCGGCGGGCAGGCTGGCGAAGGGCACCCGCATCGCCTGATCACCGCCCCTGTCGCGCCGCGCAGCCCGCGCTGCCCCAGCACGACGGCGCCCGGCCCACCAAGGTGGGACGGGCGCCGTCGTGGTTTCTATGGGGCAGCTGTTGGGCGAAAAAGCGAATTAAAAGCTTTCCGGTCCGACAGCTGCCACACAGATTTGGTGCGGGGAAGGTGGGCGGACTACACCGCGGCAACCTCGGCGCGCGGGGCCTTCATCAGCACGACGTCCTCGGGGATCTGGCGGACGGCGCCCTTGTCGGCGCTCGTGGCCATGGCGGCGTAGGCGCGCAGGGCGGCGGAAACCTCGCGCTCGCGGCCCACGGGCTGGTAGCCGGTGGTGGACTCGAGGCGGTCGCGGCGTTCGTCCAGCTCGGATGGGTCCACCAGCAGTTCCAGGGAACGGTTGGGGATGTCGATGCGGATGATGTCCCCGTCCTGGACGAGGGCGATGGTGCCGCCGGCTGCCGCCTCGGGGGAGACATGGCCGATGGACAGGCCGGAGGTGCCGCCGGAGAAGCGCCCGTCAGTGATGAGGGCGCAGACCTTGCCCAGCTTCAGGCCCTTCAGGAACGACGTGGGGTAGAGCATTTCCTGCATGCCGGGGCCGCCGCGGGGGCCTTCGTAGCGGATGACCACCACGTCGCCGGCCTTGACCACCTTGGAGAGGATCTTCTCCACGGCCTCGTCCTGCGATTCGCAGACCACGGCCGGGCCCTCGAACGTCCAGATGGACTCGTCCACGCCGGCCGTCTTGACCACGGCGCCGTCGAGGGCGATGTTGCCGCGGAGCACGGCCAGGCCGCCGTCCTTGGAGAAGGCGTGCTCAACATCGCGCAGGCAGCCGTTGGCGCCGTCGGTGTCCAGGGAGGTCCACTCGGCCGACTGCGAGAATGCGGTGGAGGAGCGCTGTCCGCCGGGGGCCGCGGTCCACAGGGCTTCCGCCTCCGGAGTGGCCTTGCCGCCGCGGATGTCCCAGTCGTCCAGCCAGCCCGTCAGGTTGTCGGAGTGGATGGAGTTGACGTTGGTGTGCAGCAGCCCGCCGCGGTTCAGCTCGCCCAGAAGTGCGGGGATGCCGCCGGCGCGGTGCACGTCCTCCATGTAGTAGGTCTTGTCGCCGGCCACGTTCGGGGCCACCTTCGCCAGGCAGGGCACGTTGCGGGACTTCGCATCGATGTCGTCGAGGTCGTACTTCAGTCCGGCCTCCTGCGCTGCGGCGAGCAGGTGCAGGATCGTGTTGGTGGAGCCGCCCATGGCGATGTCCAGGGCCATGGCGTTGTCGAACGCCTCGAAGGTGGCGATGTTGCGCGGCAGCACGGAGGCGTCGTCGTCCTCGTAGTAGCGCTTGGCAAGCTCGACGGCGGTTGCCCCGGCGCGCTCGTACAGGGCCTTGCGGGCGGTGTGGGTTGCCAGCAGGGAACCGTTGCCGGGCAGCGACAGGCCGATGGCCTCGGTCAGGCAGTTCATCGAGTTGGCCGTGAACATGCCGGAGCAGGAGCCGCAGGTGGGGCAGGCGTTTTCCTCGATGAGCTGGATGTCATCGTCGGAAACGCTGGCGTCCACGGCGTCGGAAATGGCGTTGACCAGGTCCAGTGAGCGGATGGAGCCGTCGGTCAACGTGACGCGGCCGGCTTCCATGGGGCCGCCGGAGACAAATACGGTGGGGATGTTCAGGCGCAGTGCGGCCATGAGCATGCCAGGGGTGATCTTGTCGCAGTTGGAGATGCACACAAGCACGTCGGCGCAGTGGGCGTTGACCATGTACTCGACGGAGTCGGCGATCAGGTCGCGGGAGGGCAGCGAGTACAGCATGCCGCCGTGGCCCATGGCGATGCCGTCGTCCACGGCGATCGTGTTGAATTCGCGGGCGATGGCGCCGGCTTCGTGGATGGCGTCGGAGACGATCCGGCCCACCGGGGCGAGGTGGGTGTGGCCCGGGACGAACTCGGTGAAGGAGTTGGCGACGGCGACGATCGGCTTGCCGATGTCGGACTTGGCAACACCGGAGGCCATCATGAGGGCGCGGGCGCCGGCCATGTTGCGGCCGTGGGTGACTGTGCGTGAACGTAATGGAGGCATAACTGTAGTTAACCAGCAAGCTGCCACTAGTAGGAAGACGGCCTCACTACTAGTAGTGGCAGTGCTAGATTTGGTGAAATGAATGAAGAACGACGGCGTGAGCTGGGCCAGTTTCTCCGTGACCGCCGCGCCGGGCTGCTTCGGGCGGAACACGGGCTGCCGCCCATCGGCCGGCGCACCATGGGCCTGCGCCGCGAAGAGGTGGCCGCCTTCGCCGCGGTCAGCGTCACCTGGTACACGTGGCTGGAGCAGGGGCGGGACATCAACGCCTCCCGCCAGGTGCTTGAGTCGATTGGCCGGGTCCTGCGGCTGACCGCGGCCGAACAGGCCTACGTGTTGGCGCTGGGCGGACACGGCGCGGTCCCGCCCGACGGGCCCGCCACCATCGAGGACATGCCCCTGCACCTGCAGGCTCTGCTGGATGCCTGGGACTTTCCCGCGTTCGCCGTTGCCCCGGACTGGAACATTGCCGGTTGGAACAGCGCCTACGAGGGCCTGTACTCACGCATTTCCGCGGTGGGAACCGACGATCGGAACCTGCTCTGGCTGGTGTTCACCGACCCCCAGCTGCGGCAGATGCTGCCCGACTGGGACACCACATCACGGAACTTCGTGGCGGAGTTCCGTGCGGAGGCGGGCCTCCGGCTGGGGTCCGCGGCTCACACAGCACTGGTGGACAAGCTCGCGGGAGCCAGCGCGGAGTTTGCCAGCATTTGGGCTGAGCGGGTGGTCTTGAACTTTTCCTCCCGGCGCCGCGTGTTCATCCATCCGGAGGTGGGGGAGCTGGTGTTTGAGCAGCACCGCCTGGTGCCCTCCGACGTGCCGGACCTGCACTTTGTGCTGTACGTGCCCACCGCGGGGACCTCCACGAAGGAGCGCCTCACGGAGCTGGCATCCCGCCCGGCCCCCTGAGACCCTCTATCAGCAACCGGGGTGTTTCGGCCATCCCTCTATCAGTGATCGGGGTCCCGCCCAGTTGGTCCGGGCTGCTGGCTTGTTCGGAACACCAAACTCGACTTTGGGCGGCCCGCCCGAATCATTTGGACACCAAACGAGGGCATAACCGCGAAAAATGCGATCCCCGGGGTGCTCCGCCGGTTTGAACCGGCAGCTCCTGCGGTTGCCAGCTTTGAACCGGCAGCTCCTGCGATTTCCGGATTTGAAACTGCAGCACATGCGATTAACTTGCTGTTTTATCGCACGTGCTGCAGTTTCAACTTCAGTCGGGTCCCGATAATCGCACGTGCTGCAGTTTCAACTGGCGTGGCCTGGACCAATCGGCCGGGCTGCCACAAACCAGTGCTTTTCGGACGGAAACAACCCACGGATATGTCAGGGAAGCCCAATCCAGCCTCGTGGTGGATCCGTATGAATCTCGGCGAGGCGGACGGATTTAGGTCAGCGCGTTGCGCCGGCCCTCAAAGGCGCGGCCCAGGGTAACCTCGTCGGCGTACTCCAAGTCGCCGCCCACGGGCAGTCCCGAGGCCAGGCGCGTGACGGCGATGCCAAGCGTCTTCAGCATGCGCGAGAGGTAGGTGGCCGTGGCCTCGCCCTCAAGATTGGGGTCGGTGGCGATGATGATTTCCTGGATCTGGGCGTCGTTGAGGCGCGTCAGCAGCTCGCGGATGCGCAGCTGGTCCGGGCCGATCCCGGCGATGGGATTGATCGATCCCCCCAGCACGTGGTACCGGCCGCGGAAGGCGCGCGTGCGCTCCACCGCCAGGACGTCCTTCGACTCCTCCACCACGCAGATGACGGTGGGGTCGCGGCGTTCGTCGCGGCAGATGTTGCACAGCTCCGTCTCGGTGACGTTGAAGCACACGGTGCAGAACTTCACCCGTTCCTTGACCGTGGTGATGGCCCGGACCAGGCGCGACATGTCCTCGCCGTCCGCCTCCAAAATATGGAACGCGAGCCGCTGCGCCGACTTCGGCCCGATCCCCGGCAGGCGCCCCAGCTCATCAATGAGCTCCTGAACTGCTCCTTCGTACACAATGCCTCTTGTCTATTGATTCAAAAATGGTGCGGGCTAGCTGCCGGGATTCAGCGGGCGCTCTTCCACCAGCACTCCGCCCAGAATACGCTCCACGGCGGCCTGGCCCACCACACCCGATTCCTCGATCGTGACGTCGTCGGGGCTGGGAACGTCCTCCACATACGGAACCGCCTCAGCCACGGCCGGAGCCTTCGCCCGGCCCGCCTGGGCCTCGGAACTGTTGGACAGGCGCTGGTACATGCTCAGCTTCTCGCCTGCTTGCATGGCCGACGCCGGAACCTCCTGCTGCTGTTCCGGCACCTCGCCGCCCGGCTGGCCGGGTGACGGCTGCGTGGGCGGGCTGAACGAGGACGGCGTGGGGTAGGCAGAGGACGCGCCGAGAGGCTGCCCGGCCACGGGCATGGCGGCGTTGAACGGCACGTCGGCAACCGGTGTTGCACCGGCCGCTGCGTCCTGTGAGCCAGAATCCGTGACGAAACCGCCAGTCGGGGCGGAAGGCTGGGCCTGCGACGCGTCTGCCGCGGGTCCGCCCTGGGCCCAGTCGGGGGCGTCGGACATGGTGCCCCAGCCGGGATCGGCTACGGCGGTGCGGCTGCCCTGGCCCAGTGACACTCCCCAGTCCTGGGGTGCCGCCGAACCTCCCGGATGGCTGGACTGTGCGGCAATTTGCTGTGCCAGCAGTTCGCTGCGCCGGGGGGTCTCAGGTGCGGCCGGGGTTTCAGGCTCTGCAGCCGGGGTGTCCGAGGGCATGTCCCAACCAGTGGTCCATGCGGAGATCGGTGAAACCTTGGGGGGCGTGTGCACGAACGGTGCTGCAGGTGCTGCGGGGTGTTCCTGCGCCGGCGTCGGATTGGCCTGGCCGGCAGCCATTCCGCCGGGGCCGCCCGCTGCGGAACCCTGCCCCTGCGGCGCCGCGCCGGGGGCGGGCTCGCCGTGGAAGGGGACGGAAGCGTATGGGTCTTCACCGGGGAAGGGCTCTCCGGCGTAGGGGTCCGGGTACGGCTCTTCCCACGGTTCGGCGGGTTCTGCCGGGCCGTCCCATGCCTGCTGGGAGGCCGGGGCGGGAGCCTGGGCCTGCCGTTGCGGCTGGACCGTGGCCGGAGCGGAATCATCTTGGACAGCCTGGGGCTGGTGGCCGGCAAGTTGTCCAGGTGCAGCGGCTGTGGCGGGGTGGGCAGGCGACGGCGGCGACGGCGGCGCCGAGGGGCCAGTGGCCGTTGCCGGCGGGGAAGGGGCGCCGGCGGCGGCCAAAGGCATGTGGCCGGCAGCAGTGTAGACGGGCGATGCCGCGGGGGGAGCCGCCGGAACGGTGCTGCCTACGGGTCTGGGCGAAGCTGTCCCTGGCCGGGAGGCCGGTTCGGGCTGAATGGGTGCGGGCCCGGCATGGCCGGAGCCCCCTTCGCGCCGGGGCGAAGGGCTACCAGTTTGTACTTTTGGGTTTGGCTCAGCGCTCGCCTTCGGGGCCTCGCCATCCACGGGCAGGATGGAGACGCTCAGCCCCAGGACCTGGTTGATGGCCTGCTGCAGGTTTTGCAGGTGGCCGCCGTTGCTGAACGTGCTGATCAGTCCGGTGGACGGGAGGCCGACCCGCAGCTCCTGGCCGTCGAAGGTCTGCGGGACCACATTCTGGTTCACGATGACCCACGAGGCCATGCGGATGTTCCGAAGGGAACCCAAGATCTCCGGCCAGGCGCGGCGGATGACCTCGATGCCCGAAGGGTTTCCTGAGGGTGCCGGGGATTGGGCCGATGGGGCAGGCGCCGCGGCTTGGGCAGGCTGCGCAGCCGGGGGCTCCGGCGCAGATGCCGCGGCGGGTGCGGCCTGTGGTGCCTGGTGCTGCAGCGGTTGCTGGGGTGCGGCTTCTGGCGCACGCGCTGCCACGGGGGTGCCGGCAGGCGTGGGCAGGTCGTCCCAGGTGCGGCCCGAGGGGGCGAAGGGGGCGTTTGTCGACGGTGCTGCCGCGGAGGATTCCGGTGCCGGGACCGGAGTCTGGGTCTGGGTGCCCGACGGCGGTTCGGCCGCACGTGCCTGCGCCACCGGTGCCTGTGTTGCGGGTGTGGGGGCTTGCTCCGGAGTCGTCGTGCCGGCCACGGGGGCTGGGGGATTTGAACCCCCGGGGGCATGGCGGGCCGCGACCTCGGCGCCCGCCGCCTCCTTGGCACGGGCCAGCTGCGCCCGTACGGCAGCCAAGCCGGCGCCGGCGCCGCCGGAAGTATCGGCGGGTGCCGCCGTCGTGCTTGGCGCGGTGAAGGAGGGCGCCTCGGCCACGGGGGCGCTGGCGGCCTGTGCACTGGGCGTGCCGGCATAGTTGAGGCGGCGTTCCAGCTGGTCCAGGCGCGTGGCCATGCCGCGGGTGGAGGAATCGGCGCCGGGAAGGAGCAGGCGCGCGCCAAGCAGTTCCAGGTGGAGGCGCGGCGAGGTGGCGCCGGTCATTTCGTTGAAGGCGGCGTTGGTGACGTCGGCGGCGCGGGAGAGTTCGGCGGCGCCGAGCTGGGCTGCCTGCGTCTGCATGCGGGCGATGAGCTCGTCCGGGGTGCCGCGAAGGATGGCGTGCGCGCTTTCCGGCATGGCCTGGACGATGATGAGGTCGCGGAAGCGCTCCAGCAGGTCCTCGACAAAGCGGCGGGGGTCGTGGCCGGTTTGGATGACCCGGTCGACGGACTTGAAGACGGTGGCGGAATCGGCCGCGGCAAGCGCCTCGACGACGTCGTCCAACAGGGAGGCGTGCGTGTAGCCGAGGAGGTCGACGGCGAGGTCGTAGTCCAGGCCGGACTCGCCGGCGCCGGCCATGAGCTGGTCAAGGACGGAGAGCGAGTCGCGGACCGAACCTCCGCCGGCGCGCACCACGAGGGACAGGACTCCCGGGGCGACAGGCACGTTTTCGGCCTCGCACAGCTGTGCCAAATAGGCCATGAGCGGCTCCGGCGGCACCAGCCTGAAGGGGTAGTGGTGCGTGCGGGAGCGGATGGTGCCAATCACCTTGTCGGGCTCGGTGGTGGCGAAGATGAACTTGATGTGCTCCGGCGGCTCTTCGACAATTTTGAGCAGGGCGTTGAAGCCCGCCGAGGTGACCATGTGGGCCTCGTCGATGATGAAAATCTTGTAGCGGTCCCGGATCGGGGCGAAGGTGGCGCGTTCGCGCAGGTCACGGGCGTCGTCGACACCGCCGTGGCTGGCGGCGTCAATTTCAATGACGTCCAGGGAACCGGTGCCGCCGCGGGCGAGCTCGATGCAGCTGTCGCACTCGCCGCAGGGGTGTGAGGTGGGGCCCTTGGCGCAGTTCAGGCAGCGGGCAAGGATGCGCGCGGAGGTGGTCTTGCCGCAGCCGCGGGGGCCGGAGAAAAGGTAGGCGTGGTTGACGCGGTTCTTGTCCAGGGCAGCCATGAGGGGCGCCGTGACGTGCTCTTGGCCAATCACGGAGGCGAAGGAATCCGGGCGATACCGGCGATACAGGGCTGTTGGTGCGCTCACGGTATCAACCCTATCTAATCCGCCTGACAAAATTCCGCGTGGAGGCCCGATTTCGGGGGCATCTGGGGATAAATAAAGACCCCCCATGCACCCGCCAGAGCCCGCTTACCCTTGCTACCTTCCGGTCCTGGGGGAGTTCACAGGATGACGCCACATGAGGGGCCGGGAATCAGCTTACCCGACATTGCCGGTCAGTAACGAATCAGCCCTCCCGGCCTGCAGCCGGCGGGTGGGCGGGGGGCGATGGCGGGCCGCCGCGGGGGACGGGCTGCGGGAGGTTTGCGGACCTGTCCCGGGATACTGTTTCAATTCTTTGGCGGCGGTGATACGTTCACCACAGGGGCACCTTAGAATCGTTCGACGAACATGCAGCCATGGGCCGCCGCGCCTCTCAGCGGTGCAGGGCGAACTAGGGGTGGAATCATGCCGGACTATGACATCTTGAAGTGGATTTTTTGGGTAGCGGCGTTTGGCTTCGGCATCTTGGCCCTGGTTCGCCTTGAAGTCTTTTCCACCAATTCCACCCAACGCACGCACCGGCACTCGGGCCAGCAGATCTTGCTGTGGATCCTCACCATTGCATTTGCGCTGGCCGGATTCGTGACAGCCGCCATGGAGATGCGCGTCACCGGCCACTAGGCAGCGTGGCGGTCCGGCGCCTGGTGCGCCGGGCTGCCACGATCCTCAACCGAGCAAGCGCCCGGGCCGGCGGTGCCCGGAGCCCGCCTTCGGGAGGGGCCGATGCCGCGCTGGCCTGCAGTTGGGCCACAGGAACTGTCCTTTTGGCTCAATTGTTGCCCAATGAGGCCCTCTGGCATACGTAAGTGGTGTGCCTGTTGTAAAGTCGCTGGTGTGTTGTAGTCACGGCGGGAGCACCGTTTCTGCATCATGTAGCCGCCGCAAGGCGGCGCTTTCCCAATATTGTGGTCCGCTTCGTGCGAAGACCTCGGGGGAAATCAGGGCAGTAGGGCTTGAACGGGGCCGTACTGCCCTTATTTCCGCCCAAAAACATTACCCCTCCGCCCCGTCACGAGCCGCCCCGGAGGCCTCGTGGCATGGCGTGCATCACGTAGCTTCGCTTCGATTCGTGACTTCGGCACATTGTCAGGTACTCTTGAACCTGCCGTGTTTTGCACAGCAAGCTGGAGGATTCGCCTAGCGGCCTATGGCGCACGCCTGGAACGCGTGTTGGGTTAACGCCCTCGGGGGTTCAAATCCCCCATCCTCCGCCAATGGAAGGCCCGGAATCATTGAGATTCCGGGCCTTCCGTCGATTTAATCCACCAGCGTCGGCCCAGCCATCCGGGAAGGTCCTAGACTCGGGATGTGACTATTCAAACTGTGAACACCCTTCCCCTGGCCCTCAATGACGGCACCCAAACCACCCTCGCAGGCCTGGCCGACAGGGCCGTCCTGCTGGTCAACGTGGCCTCCAAGTGCGGCTTCACCCCGCAGTACGACGCCCTTGAGGCCCTCCATGAGAAATACCAGGCCCAGGGCCTGACCGTTGTGGGAGTGCCCTGCAACCAGTTTGGCGGCCAGGAGCCGGGCACGTCGGAGGAGATCGTGGAATTCTGCCGCAAGAACTTCGGCGTGACCTTCCCGCTCGCCGACAAGGCCGAGGTCAACGGCGACGGCGCCCACCCCATCTACGTGGCCCTGACTGGCAACGGTGCCGAACCGGTCAAGTGGAACTTTGAGAAATTCCTCATTACGCACGACGGCGTTGTGCAGCACCGCTTCGCCTCCGACGTTACGCCGGACTCGCCCGAGCTGATCGCGGCAGTGGAGGCAGCGCTCGCCTGACGGGCGAGGGATCAGGCCGGGACGTCGAGCCCGTCCAGCCAGGACTTGAGGAAAGCGCCGCCGGCGAAGTCGTTGATGACGTCCCCGCCCAGGCCCAGATCCGCTGCGGTTCGCACCGGGTACGGCTTGGCGGGGACGCCCTCGGCGGGGCGCACGTCCACATGCTCCACGGTGTGGTCCTGGTGGTGCAGCCAGTCGGCCATGGCGTAGTCGGTGCGGGAATCGCCCACCGTTCGCCATGCCTGAGGCACGATGCCCTGGGCTGCCAGCAGTTCCACGGCCCGGCTGGCCCCGAGGTCCTTGCCCAGGCGCACCGACTCGATGTCGGTGGAAATGATGGACGGATCCACCCGGTAGTCGACCGTGCCGGCAGACGCCGGGGCGCTGTGCTCCAGTCGGGTTGCACCCAGGTCGTGCGCGGCCAGCAAAGCCAGCGCATCGGCGTCGAACTTGGCCTGCTCTGCAAGGTAGCTGGCGCTCTCAACCTCAACATGCTGCTCCACGGAGACCATGGCGCGCTTGGTCTCGTCGAAGAACATGTGGCCGTCGTAGCGCCGGGCCACGAGGTCGCGGATGTCGTCGCCGAAGGCAGTGGGCATGGCGAGCTCCCTGTCCACGTGGATGGGGCCGGGGCCGTCGGCGGTGAAGCTGAACCAGACTGCGCCCTTCTCGCAGATGGCGTGGACCACGGAGCCCGCGGGCAGGCCGGCGTCGAGCATGGGTGCCATGAGCTGGTCGGCGATGAAGGCGTCCGAACGGCCCGTATTGAAGATGACGGGGATGCCGCGGTTCACCAAGGCGATCAGTGTCGCGATGATGTCCTCCGGCACGCGTCGGGTTACGGGGCTGGCGAGCGGACCGTCGACGTCAAGTAGCAGGGCGAGCGGGGGTTGGTTCAAAGTCATGCCCCCATGGTTGCAGCCCGTGCGCCGGAGGGCCACTTTGCATAACCTTTTCGCAACACACCCGCGGCACATGTGGACAGCAGTTCCAATAGCTGCTTGCAGTCCCTAGGCTGAAGAGTGTGATCTTTAAAGCTGTCGGCGACAATCGCCCGTACCCTGACCATGGATACGTCACGCCCAAAGACTGGGCCGGCGTAGCTCCCCGACAGGTCCGGCTCGCCGACCTTGTGACCACCAAGGCGCAGTTGGATCTGGAGGCGCTGCTGGCCGAGGACTCCACCTTTTTTGGGGACCTGTTCCCGCACGTGGTCCAGTGGCACGACACCCTCTACCTTGAGGATGGGCTGCACCGCGCCGTGCGCACCGCCCTCCACCAGCGCACAATCCTGCATGCCCGGGTCCTGGTGATCGATGACTAGGCCCCCTGCAGGCGAATCCGCACGGGAGCCGGGGAAGCAGGACGACGCCGGTGCGCCGGAAGATGCGGCGCAGGTGCCGGCGGGGAAGGTCGACGACGTCCTGCTCACCGCCGGGCAGCGGCGCAAGGCGGAGCGTGAGGCGCGCAGGCAGGCCAAGGACGCCGCCTACGAATTGCGCCGGCAGCGCAAGAAAAGCAAGGACGCCAGCTCCTGGCGGGGGCGCCACATTGTGGACAGCAACGGCCTGGCAGAAGCGTTTCCCGAACCCGAGTCGACGGAGCTGGAGACGGGCACGGTGCGCCGTCGCATCACGCACGGGGTTGTGCTGGTGCTGCTGCTGGCGCTTCTGGTGGCGGGACTGGTCCTGGCGGGCATGATCCAGCGCGGAGAGCTGGAGCTGACGCTTGGGCCGGGCAAGCCCACACCGACCCCGGAAGGCTGCCCCGCGGAAAAACTCGACTACCCCGCCAACAAGAGCGTGAGCGTGAACGTCTACAACGCCAGCTCGAAGGAAGGCAGGGCCGGGACGGTGGCCGAAGAGCTTAAGAAGCGCGGCTTCTCCGTCAAGAAGGTGGACAACGGCACCACCGAATACTCGGCGCCGGCCGTCATCATTTCTGGCCCCTCGGGCCATGCGGCTGCGTTCGCACTGCAGCGGAACCTGCCCAACACCGAGTACGTCCAGGACGCGCGCAAGGACGGTTCCGTGGATGTGGTGCTGACCGGCACCTTTGTGGGCCTGGTGGCGGTGCCCAAGGTGGATGAAACACCGGGGGTGCTCTCCTGCCCCCGGCTGGCCCCGAAAAAAACCGCCCCGGCAACCGCCCCGGTGACAGCTCCGGCAGGCTAGGCGTGACACCTTGAAACCCGCGGCGGGTTGTCGCGACGCGGTGAAGCCGGCTACGGCCCAAAGAGAGAGGCCCGGCTCACTGAACCAGGCCCCTCTCCAGCCCAGGCTATGCGGTCGGTCCAGACGGGACCATGCTGCAATCGGCGGCTGAACCCGCACGTTGTGGTGCCCAGCCGTCGTATCCCTGCAGGTAGGCGGCGGCCGTGAAGTTCTCGGCCTCCGCCGCGGGCAATTGCGGCCGGTCAGCGGTTATCCTCGCGCCGGGGCCGAGGTTGTTGAACTCGTGGAAACGGGCCTCTCGCCAGGCGAACCCGCTCATGTCCGTCCAGGGGGAGCCCGAAATGTGGGCGCCCATCCACGAATCGCGGAACAGTACCTGGGCCACCGCGCGGGGGTCCCCGCCCGAGTGCCACGGCCTGCCCAGGTGGACGGAATTCCTGGCGGCGTCCGAAACGAGCCGGCACCCGTCGAATAGATACCCGAAGGGGATCGACAGGTCGATGCTGCCGGCGCTGACGTATCCGTTGTTGCTCGCCGACGCCCGGTCCAGGGAACGGATTTCACAACCGCGGAACACTGCGGTTCCACGGCCAAAGATAAAGTCCACGTCACCCTCCACATAGCAGCCCTCGAAGAGGAACCGTGACTGGATTCCCACCCCCGGCGAGTTGATCAGCAATGTGTCCTGGTTGCCCAGGCACCTGACACCGGTTAGCACCGACCGGTCCGCCGTGATGTGCAGCGCCACGGCCTGGCGGTCTTTGATGTCCAGGTTGGCGGCCTCGTCGAAGTCATTGCTGAACGTCAGGTTGGCCGCTGCGAAATCAGGTCCGTCAATCCGGACGGACGCACTGCCGGATGTACCGAAATTGCCGGTGCCGTCAGGCTTCGGCGTTCCAGAGGCGTTGTTGTAGACAACTAAGACGTCCTCGGGGCGGCTGCCCTGGCCGATGAATGAGACACGCGGCTTGTTGCCGGGGACCCGCACCGCCTCACGGTAGGTGCCGGGCTGGATCCTGATTTCGGTCCGTCGAGTGCTGTTGGGCGCTACAGCATCTACGGCGGACTGCACCGTCGCGAAGGGCATCCCCGGTCCGACATCGAGCACCACCGGCAGGTCCACCGGCCGTTCTGGGGGCCAGTACATGTCCAGCGCTGCGTCCAGCCCGCCGTAGAGGTTCCGAAACCACCCAGGCGGGACAATGCGCCGCGCCTGCATCTCGCCAGCCACCAATCGGGCGACCGCCAGGGCGCCGGCGGCCTGGAAATGGGTGTTGTCTTCGGAGCCTTGCGGATATTGCGGGTGCACGCCGGGATCCAGGAACAGAAAGTGCGACTTTGTGCCTTCAGGACCAAGCGTCTGCCACAATGCCTTCGAGGATTCCGTCAGATCCACCAGTGGAGTGCCGGACGCCGCGGCGAGGTCCCGCACAGCCTGCGGGTAGGCGCCGTGGGAGTCCTGGGCATTGCCCGCCACGTCGAATCTGCGGCGCTCCACAGGCGTGACCAGCACGGGCGTGGCTCCGCGGCTCCTGGCGCCCTCAACGTAGCGGCCCAGATACTCTTTGAAGGTGGTGTCCGGGAGGGTGCCGCGCGCCGGGTCGGCCACTTTCTCGTCGTTGTGGCCGAACGAGATGAGCATGCAATCACCCGGTTGCAGCAGGGCCAACACCCGATCCAGCACACCGGTGTCCGCGAAGCTCTTGGAGGAAGCCCCTGACCAGCCCATGTCAAAGACCGCGGCCTGCGGACCCAGCAGGAGCGGCAGGGCCTGCCCCCATCCGGCCCGCGGGCGCTCGGACTGTTGATAGGCCGACGACGTCGAGTCGCCCACCACAAAGATCACCGGATTTCTGCGGGGCCGGCTCCGGGAAGAATCTGCGCGGGTGGTGGTCAGGGCCGCCCCGGCTCCGGAGAAGCCTAGGAAGCCGGCGGTGAGCGCCGCGGATGCCAGGACAGTGCGGCGGCTGGGCAGCACCGCGGCCATCAGCGGCTGTCTCCTGCCGTGTAGATGGGGCCGGTGGCGCCATTCAAGAGGCCCGGAACGGCTTGGGCAGGGTGCACCTTCGTGCGCAGCGTGGGCACCCATGAGGTGTCCTCGGCCAGATGGTTCTCCGCCGTGGCGGCTGCATTGTAGGCAGCGCGGAGGTCCATGATCTTTCCATTGACGGCATTCTTGACCGTTGCGATGGTGCTGCCCTTGTATCGGGCGACAATTCCCGCGGGGTCGATGCCCTGGGGGAGGACAAACGCGTTGGCTTCGGCGTACAAGTGGGACTCAACGCCGGCGCCCAGCGTGTAGACGTAGGGGACAGGGCTGCCCGCGGCGCCCACCTTGAAGAGGTTGTTGTACAAGTCCACGTGCCCGTAGCGGACGCGGGGAGCGCGTTGGCCGATGTTTTCGAAGACGTTGTGGTGGATGGTGACTCGCAGCTTGCCCGGGTCGCCGCGGGTGGCCGAATCGGTGGATCCGATCAGAAGGAGCTTGTCATGGTCAGCGAACCGGTTGAAGGACATGGTGACCAGGTCGGAACCGTTGGTGACATCGACGGCACCGTCGTGCACCTGGTAGGGGCGCCCGAAGTACAGGGGCTGCTTGTCGTCGAAGTTGGGTGCGTCGGTGAATTCGGAATGGTCGATCCAGACATTCGTTGCCTTGTTGATGACTTGGAGCAGGTCATACTCGCTGTTCCAATTTCCCTCCGCACCGTCCGTTGGGTCCCAGGCTGGAAAGCAGTCGTGGGCGTCGCGGAAAGCCAGGTTGCGGACAATGACGTTGCTGGCACCGTTGATCCGCAGGGCCGCCCCTTCAATGGCGCTCTCGGGAGTGGCCCCGACGAGGGTGGTGTTGCTGGGGATGTCCATCCGGATGGTCTTGGCCTGGTTGTCGGCAGCTGCCCGTCGGGCCGTCTCCTGCGTTCCTTCCGGCTCTTGGCCCGTTCCGTACGTGGCCGGGTCGAAATCTGTCAAGTACTGTTCAAGGCTGTATCCGGTTCCCGCGGCATAGTCTTCACAGCGCAGGACGGTGCCGTCCAATGCCGTGTTGGCGTGGATGGTGCCGTGGACCCGGATGATGCTGGGCAGTGAACCGGCACTGGCAAGGGCCGCCTGCAGTTCGGCCCTCGTCGAGACATCATGGACGTTGGCGCCAGCCGCGGCCGAGCCGCCGGTGGTTCCGGAGCCTGCAGAGGCCCAGCCGTTGCCCGGGGCGAGCACCTGGCGTTCCAGCGGGGTCTGGGCTGTTTGGGCCGAGGCGTCTGCCACGGGGCCGGGCGCGGCCACCGCCGGCGGGATGATCATGGCGCCGGCCACCGCCAGGACTGCAGGCAGGGCCAGATACTTAAAGTGTTTTCGCATGTTCCTTCTTCCGTCATTGGAATGGGTCGCACCCCGCCCCGGCAGCAGGTGTGATGCTGATCACTGGGGCGGCGCTACAAAGGAGACTACAGAGAAAACGTTTTCTCGACAAGGCTTTTTCCGGAATGCGCGTGAAAGGAAAAAGGGCCCGTCGGTCCCGCCGGGCAGTGGCGGGAGGTTTCGAAGGCGGCCCTACGCGAGCTTGACCGGGCGCCCGTCGGTGTCGAAGGAGGCGCCGACGCCCGCCTGGATAAACCGTACGGCTGCGGCGATGCGGTCCTCGTCGGGAGTGTCGGAGTTCCGCCGCGAGGCGCTGGCCGTCAGGGAACCGTGGATCAGCTGGACCAGCCCGTCGACGTCGGCCGGCGGCAGGTACTGCTGGCTCATGCCGTCCCGCAGGATGTCCACGAGCAGCGTGTTCAGCTCGCCCACGTGCACGCCCAGCTTTTCAAAGGACTCGCCGGAAAGGACCGAGCGCATGGCCGGGCCCGGCGGGAGGTGGCGGCGGGTGAGGTCGGTCAGCTGCGCCCGCACATACACGGCGAGCCGGTCCACCGGATTCTCCAACCCGTCCAGCTGCGACTTCAGCTCGACGACAAACTTGCCGGTCTCATCCAGGGCATAGGCCACCAGGAGCTGTTCCAGGTCGGCAAAGTAGTTGTAGACGGCGGTTCTTCCCACGCCGGCGGTCCTGGCGACGTCGGTCATGGTCAGACCGGGCAAACCGTGCGTAAAGAGCAGTTCACCAAAGGCGTCGAGGATTTTGCGCTGCGTCTGCGCGCGCTGCGCCGCATTCGTGGGGGCGGCAATTCGTGGCATAGAGACATTTTAGCGTCATTTCGTCAGTAAAAGAACTTTCGGAAGCCGCCCGGCAAGCCGCCGCCCCCCACAGGGCTGCCGGCCACTACCGTTCCAGGGCCGCCCGCCGGATGTCCAGGACGCGCACGACGGCGGCACTCACCGCACGCTCAAACGGCAGTTCCGCCGTGGTCATCACGGAGACGGCCAGGGCCTTGTCGATGCATTTGGCCACGAGCCGTTCCGGGATGTGCAGGCTGCGGCCAAACCGCAGCCAGTCCCGGCGGTTCAGGCCTGTCCGGCTGCCCGCGCTGCCGCCCACGGGCAGTGCCATGCCGGGGTCGCGGGAGGGGTCGCCGTCGATCAGGTCCGTCAGGATGCCCCCGGGCACGCCGGCCGCGAAGCCCTGCTCAATTTCCGAAGCCAGGGTGCACTGCAGGTCGTAGGCGGGGGCCAGCCGCCATTCGCCGGAGGGCTGCTGCAGCACGGAGATGTTCTTGGCGTGCAGGTTGCCGTTGCCGGTGAGCCATGCAAACAGGAACTGCAGGAAGATGTTTCTCGCGGCCAGGGCCTGGGACGAGCACATGTTGATGACGGCGGAGGCCACGGCCTCGCTGGGCACCGAGTATTTGCGGCCCGGCACCAGACCCATCAGCTGCGCGCCGTCCTCAACCGCAAGCGGCCCGCCGGAGGACCGGTCAAAACGCGAGACCAACAGTGCGGCCTGGCCGGCGCCGTCGTGCACCAGGCGGGCCTCCGCAACGGGGATGCCCAGGGCGCGGGCCTTGGCGAGCAGCAGGAATTCGGTCTCGACCTGGCGGGCATGGCTGCCGTCGTTGAACTTCAGGATGTAGGAACGCGAGGGATCCTTGTCGTGCTTGTAGGAGGCGGTGACCTTGTCCTGCAGGCCGGACAGGGAGCTGAGGTCAACGGGCCCGGGGATGGCGGCAAAGTCGGCGAACACCGTTCCCGGCATGGTGTTGGTGACGGTCAGGAGGGGTGCGATGGCCTCCGGTTCGTGGCCCGCGGGGACCACCTGTACGTCGCCCACGGGGTTCTCCCCGGCGGCCAGCAAGAGGGAGAACTCGTCGGTGATGGTGGTCTTGACGGCCCAGCGCAACTTGGCGAGGCGTTCGCCCTCGGGCAGCAGGCCGGCGAAGAATGCCGGGACATTGCCGTGGCCCAGGCTCACCGGCACGTCCAGGACGGGGAGGGTGGAGGCGATGGCGGGGCCGCCGTTGCTCAGGTACTCGGGCAGGTAGGCGAACACCACGCCCAGCCCGGGATGGCGCGTCATGGTCGCTGCGGGCCGGCCCTTCTTGTAGACGACGGCTTCGGTGACGGCCTTGGCGTACTCAAGGTTCTTCATGGCGTGTTCACCTGCAGGTTCAGGCTCATGCCGAGGGCTCCGGCAACGGCGGTGAGAATGTCCAGCCGGACCGTTTCCCGCCCGTTTTCCAGGTCGCTCAGGACGCGGGTGGAGACGTCGGCGAGGTCGGCCGTTTCGCTTTGGGTCAGGTTCAGTGCACGGCGCCGGGCACGCAGGGCCGATCCCAATTCACGAACATCCAAGGGGACCTCCTTCGCCGCGGCCGGTGCACACTGTGACCCATACTAAGCCCTGGCCTCCCAAATTCGGCATGATCCTGCAGAAAACTTGTCCTGCGCTCCAGTCCAATGAGCGGCGGTCGGCCCCTTTTCCCTCCGTGGCGGCTTGTGCGGGGGAACCGGGCTCCCTGTATTGGCTAGGGTTGGGCAGTGAACAATTTTCTGCAGAAGCGTCCGTGGACGGGCCGCATCGGCGCCCTGCTGGGCATCATGGTCATGGCATTGAGCCTGCGCACGGCCGTCTCCGTCGTGCCGCCGCTGCTGGGCGAGCTGACCGGCGAGCTCGGTTTCGATGCCACAACCACGGGCTTGTTGGCCATGCTTCCGCCACTGATCTTCGCCATCTTCGGCCTCGTCACGCCCGTGCTGATCCGCCGCTTCGGACTCGAAAAGGCGCTGGTGGCCGCCGTCGTGCTGGCCATCGCCGGCCAGCTCGGCCGGGCCGCCACCGACTCCGTGTGGCCTTTCCTTGGCCTGACCGCGCTGGTCATGGCCGGCTACGGGATCGGCAACGTGGTCCTGCCGCCGCTGGTCAAGAAGTACTTCCCCGACCGGCTGGGCGTCGTGACCGCCGGCTACGTGACGCTGCTGGCAGTGGGCACCGCGATCAGCCCGCAACTCGCCGTGCCCGTGGCCGAAGCCAGCAACTGGCGCGTGTCCGTCGGGCTGTGGGCCTCCGTCAGCGTCCTGGTCCTGCTTCCGTGGATCATCCAGTTCGTCCGGGACCGCAGGCACGACGCCGGAGCGGACCTTGGGCAGTCGGGTTCCCCGGACGCCGGGCTGGCTGGGGCAGCCGGGTCGGCGCCGGTGGCCCGCTTGCGGCCCTGGCGATCTCCGGTGGCGTGGGGGCTGGCGATTTTCCTGGCCGGAAACTCCGCGCAGACGTATGTGTACTTCACCTGGCTTCCGCCCTACCTGTCGGGACAGGGTCTGGATGCCGCAACAGCCGGGACCGCGCTGGCGTACTTTGCCATCCTTGGACTGCCCGTCAGCCTGCTCGTGCCGCTGTGGGTGCCGCGCATGAAGAACCCGATCCTGGCCATCGGCCTGTTTGCCCTTTGCTGGGCGGCCGGACACCTGGGGCTGTACCTCTCGCCGCTGGACGGGACCTGGCTGTGGGTGACGTTCGCCGGGCTGGGCCAGGGCACCTTCGCCACCGCACTGCTGATGGTGAACCTGCGCTCGCGGACAACCCACGGCTCCTCGGTGCTGTCCGGTTTCAGCCAGGGGATTGGCTACGCGGGGGCAGGCATTGCCCCGCTGTTCTTCGGCATGATCCACGACACCACCGGATCCTGGACGGCATCCTTCGCCATGCTCGGCGTGTGCATTGCAGTCATGATGACGGGCGCCGTCATGATTAACGCGAAGCGGTACATCGAAGACTCCGCCGAGCAGCCCATTCTGCCTGTGGAACACGCCGTCGACCTCAAGGAATAGCCGCCCCCAGGCGCCGGGTTTTTGGTCAGCAAACGCAGTTTCGCCCGCCCCACCCAGACGCTCTGTCACCTTCCGGGGTCCTCCGGCGAACGCTCTGTCACCTTCCGGGGTGGCACCCGGGCACCCGGGCCGGGATCCGCCGTCGTACTAGAAACTGGACGAGCTGCCGGAGCCGGAGAAGCTGCCTCCGCTTGACCCGTAGCCGGTGCTGCTGCCGCCGGAACTGGCGCTGCTGCGGGAGCTGTTCACTGCGGACTGTCCGCTGATGTAGCCAGTGTTGAAGGCGTGCACCGGGTAAAACATGTTCCAGCCGGAGACGGACCCCAGGATGGTCGCGGGGCGGCGGTCGATGTCGTCGCGCCGGCTGCGGTCCATGGCCTGTTGCATGGAGGTCCGTTCGGAACTGGTCTTGGCGTAGAGGTTGATCATGGCCTCCGAGTGCTGCTGCAGGAGGTTCGTCAGCTCCACATGGATGTTGCGGAGCTCGTCCAGGGCGGCGTCGGGTGTGATGACACCTGCCTGGACGTCGGCTGAGAGCCGCTGCAGGCCTTGCGTGCGCAGGGCTTGGAAGGACGCCAGGGCGGCTGTGCTGGGTTGGCCCTGGGCCTCGGGCTTGGCCAGCAGTTCCGGCAAGCGAGCCATGTCGTCCGCCAGCGCTTCCGTCTGCCTGTCCCATGCTGCGCCCCAGCCTTGGTACTTGTTCAGCAGCGTGTTGGTGTCAGCGATGACGTCGTCGAGGCGGTCGAGTTCCTCGGAAAGGTCGGCGTACTTGGCCGTGACCTGGACGTTGGCTGCCTTGGAGAGGTCCTTCTTGCTGAAGGCGTGCGACTGCTGGTTCAGCTCGTTGGCCTCGTTGTACAGGGTGCTGAAATTGCGGTATTTCTCAAGCACCAGCGCGCCGTAGGTAGATTGCTGCGGGATGGTCTTGGCGTTCAACTCGGTGACCGGAAGGTCCAGGCTGACACTGGCGAAGCCGGCATCGCCTCGCTTGAGGTTGGCGGCGGCCTTCTTCCGGTTGTTGGAGCGGATGACTGCCCGGGTGCCAAAGCCCAGCGCCGCAATGCCGCCTGTGACACACGTGAAGATGATGAAGCCCGCGGACTGGTACCAGGGCTGGTTCATCAGCTTCGCGGCCTTCTCGACCCCGGCGATGGTGCCGTCGGTCCATTGGGCTTCGCGGAACAGGTCCTTGGTGGATTCCTGGATGGCCTCCTGCTTGGACAGGGACACCTTGCGGTCCTCGCCCATGTAGGTGCCGACTTTGCGAGCCATTGGATCAACAGCAAAGATGAACAGCCCGTCGGCCCACTTTTGCTTGTCCTCACTGAGCCATTCAGGGTGTTTGTCGCGGGCGAGTGCAAGGACGTCGGAGTTGAGCTGGTCGGTGCCGGTCTGGCCTGCGATCGTCACGATGGCCACCTTGGTGGGCTCGTGGAACTTGGTGCCCTGCACCGCCGGCATCAGCTGCGGCAGGTACAAAATGCCGGCTGCGTCCTCAACCACAATGTCTGTTGGAGGGGCCGACGCCGTGGCTGCCGGGGCCACCCCCAGGAGCGTCATGGTTGCAAGGGCCAGTGCTGCCAAGAGTTTCTTCATGTTCCCCAGATCCGTTCCTTCGCTTTCCATGACTCTACCTAAGAGTGGGCCGGCGCCCTTGAAGGGACGACGACGTTACGGGGCTCGGGTGCCGGGGCCGGTTTCGGTGTGGCGGGCTGTGGGACGCCCCGCCGCACCCCGGACCGTGATGGAGGGATCGTGAAAACACCCCGGAAGATGATAGAGCGTCGATGGGCGGGGCGGGGCGGGGCGGAACCGCCAGCTGCCTTGTCAGCGGAGCCGGGGGAGGACCCGGTCCCGGCCCAGCAATTCCAGTACCAGCCGAACGGAAGGGCCAAACTGGTCCGTCGCCAGGGCAAGGTACAGGGCACCTTCCTCAGCAGTAGGGTGCGCCAGCGGCGTGCGAAGGGGAGTCTTCACGGACCCAAAAGTCCCGGTGGGCCAGCAGGGTTTCCTGGTCCATGACGATGCTGCGCGCGTGCGGGTGGTGGGAGCGCAGCTGGTCCAGGATGTGGAAGCCGTGGGTGTCGAGATCGCCCCCAGTACAGCAGCTCCACGCCGCCGACCCACGCCGCATCCCGGATTCCCTCAAAGCCGTAGCCGCCGCCAAACTCGGCCGGCGTCCGCGGCATGTCCGGCAGCGCCAGGAAGTTGACCAGGTTTTCCGTGGTGATGATGGTGTCCACGTCGATGCGCCGGCCCGCAATCGCACGATCTGCTGTTTCAATTCCTGCGGCGGCCCAAAAGCGAGTTCGTGAAGGAGCTGGGGGTCGTTGTTGCGATCGGAGGCCGGTGGAACGGCATCCGATCGCAACAACGACCCCCGCACCGAGAAGTGGCGGTCTCCGAGTGCCCGACACGGCCCCACTGTCAGCAGGCAACAGATATTTTCCCCTGACGAGGTGGCCAGCCGTGCGGGGGTCCGTGAACTGGCACTTTCTGCCCTCATGAAACGCCATTGGGGCAGAAAGTGCGCGTTCACGGAGAGTTGCCGGGTGCTGGCCTACTTGCGGCCGTTGCCCTTGCCCGGCTTCGTGCCTGCTCCGGCGGGGAAGATCTGGACCACGGACGGACGGGGCGCACGCACCTGGCCGGGCGCCGCCGTGGTGCCTTCAGCGACATAGTCCGGGAAGTAGGAAGTGTGCTGGCCATACGAGCCGTCCTCGCCCGGGTGCTGGACGGCGACGAACACCATGGACTCGTCGTCGTGGACGACGGGCCCGCAGGTCTCGGCGTCGCGCGGCATGGAGGCGAACTGCTGGACGTTGCCGCGGTTGGAGCCCTCCAAGCCCACCTTGAACAGGCCGTCGTTGTAACCGATGACAGACGGGGCGCCGTCGGTGGAGATCCAGAGGTTGCCGGCAGTGTCGAAGGCGAGGTTGTCGGGGCAGGAGACGGGGCTGACCTTCTCCGCCGGGAAGCCGCTGAAGTAGGTTTCGGAGTTCTTCGCGGGGTCGCCGCACAACATCAGCAGGGTCCAGTTGAACTTGGTGGCGGTTGAATCGCCGCGGTTCTCGGTGATTTCCACGATGTGGCCGTCGCGGTTTTCCGCACGCGGGTTCGTCTCGTCGGCGGGTGCCTGGCCGGGCAGTCCGCGCTTTGTGTTGTTGGTGCAGGCGACGTAGACCTTGCCGGTGGCCAGGCTCGGCTCCACGTCCTCGCAGCGGTCCATCTTGGTGGCGCCGGCCTTGTCCGCGGCCAGGCGCGTGTAGGCAAGAACTTCTTGGACGCTCATGCCGGCGATGGCGCTCTTGCCGTTGACCACCAGGGGCAGCCACGTGCCGGAGCCGTCAAAGGCGCCGTCGGCAGGGACCGTGCCGGAGCCGTCGATTTCGGCGGCCGAGTTGCCGGTGAACTGTGCCACGTAGAGGTCGCCCTCGGTCAGCAGCGTCATGTTGTGCGCCTTGTTGTTCTTCTTGTACTTGTTCTTGGAGACAAACTTGTACAGGTAGTCGAAGCGCTCGTCGTCGCCGGAGTAGGCCACCACCTTGCCGTTCTTGGCGATGATGACGTTGGCGCCCTCATGCTTGAAGCGGCCCAGGCTGGTGTGCTTGCGCGGCACGGAGTTGGGGTTTTCCGGGTCGATCTCCACGATGTAGCCGAAGCGGTTGGGCTCGTTGCGGAAGTCCTCGCCGCGGGCGTCGAAGCGGGGGTCTTCCTGCTCCCAGCCCATGCCGGTTGCAGCGTTGCCCAGGCCGTAGCGGCGGTCCTCGGCGCTGGTGCCGTTGGTTCGGAAGAAGCCGTTGAAGTTTTCCTCGCCGGAGAGGATGGTGCCCCACGGGGTGGTGCCGCCGGAGCAGTTGCCCAGGGTGCCCAACACGAAGCGGCCTTCCGGGTCTGCGGCCGTCTTGACGAGGTCGGTGCCGGCCAGCGGGCCCGTGAGCTCAAACGTGGTGTCAACTGTGATGCGGCGGTTGAGCTTGCCGCCGCGGATGTACTCCCACGGCTGGCCCTTGTGGTCGCGCTCCAGTTCCACCACGGACATGCCCACGGCGTTGCGGAAAATGTTGCGGCGCTGCGCCGACTCGGCCTCGTTGGCGGGTGCGGCCGGGAACATGATCTGCGGGTTCACGTATTCGTGGTTGCAGACCAGGAGGCCCTTCTTGCCGTTGGGCTGGCGCAGGATGTCCGTGTAGTCGTTGTTGTAGCCGAATTGGCCGGCCTGTGACTCGGGCGTCTGCTTGGCGAAATCAAAGTCGGGGGTGCCGGCAAACAGCGGGTCGCCCCAGCGGATGATCGGGGCCCAGTCGTAGCCGCCCGGCACGTTGAAGGCGTCCACTGCGGCGTCCACGGGGGCGATCGGAGCGAAAGCCAGCTTGCCCGCCGAAGTCTTGGTGCCGACGTCGTTCTTCACCGGCAGTGCGCCCTGGCCCGTGGCCAAAACAGCCGCGCTCAAGGCACCCGCCAGGCCGATCCCCATGGCGGAACGGCGCGAGAATTCCGCCGACGCGATGTCGCGGAAGTAGCTGTTGGTGGAGGTGTTGCAGACGGCCTTGGAGCAGGCGTTGTCGCATTTCAGGGCGCAGGTGACGGCGCTGCGCTTGCCGCGGGTGTGGCCGAGCATGGGCAGGAGTTTTTTGGCGTTGGACACGGTAAACCTTCCGGATGTGGGTGCGATGCTGCAACATTCGCAGGGCCGGGCAACGGAAAGGGGTGCCGGGGGTGAACGGCACGTGAATGCGGAGCCAACCGTCGGCTCAGGGAGGCTTTTTGGGATGTTCGACGGCGGATTCCCGGCCCGGGCGGGCGGGGCCGCGCGGGCCGGGTGGCCGCGCTCAGATCCCCTTGCCGGGGTTGAGGATGCCGAGGGGGTCGAACACGGCTTTGATCTTGTGCTGCAATTCAAGGGAGAGGCTTCCGACTTCCTCCTCGAGCCAGTCCTTCTTGAGCACCCCGATTCCGTGTTCACCGGTCAGCGTGCCGCCGAGCCGCTGCGCAAGGTGGAACATTTCCCCGAGCGCCTCCTTGGCAGGGCCTTCGGTGATTGAGTCGTCGCGGCCGACCACCACCATGGGGTGCAGGTTGCCGTCGGCGGCGTGCGCCACAACGAAGATCTGCACGCCCGTCCGTTGTGAGATGTCCGCCAGTCCGTCGATGGCCTCGGCCAGTTTGTTGCGCGGCACCCCGATGTCCCCTATGGAGACCCGGCCGAGCTCCTGCAGTGCGGGAATCGCGTTGCGGCGGGCAGCCACCAGCTCGGCGGCCCGGTCGGGGTCCTCGGTCAGCTCGATGGACAGCGCGAAGGGCTTGAGTGCCTCAATGAGGACCTGCTGTTCGAGCATGGCGCCGTGGCCGTCGGTCTGGGCGAGCAGGAAGGCGCCGCCGCGGCTGCTGTGATCGGTGCCCATCATGGAATCAACCGCGGCCAGGGTGGCGCCGTCGATAAACTCCAGGATGGCCGGCTGGATCCGGGCGGCGATGATGGCCGAGGCCGCACGGGCAGCGGAGGCGGCGTCTGCAAAGTAGGCGGCGGTGGTGGCTGTGTGCAATGGCTTGGGGCGCAGCCGGAGCGTGGCCTGGACAACGATCCCCAGTGTCCCTTCCGAACCGATCATCAGGGAGTTGAGGTCGTAGCCGCTGACGCCCTTGAGTGTGTTGCGGCCGGTCTTCAGGATCCGCCCGTCCGCCAAGACCACCTGCAGTGACAATACCGCCTCGCGGGTCACCCCGTACTTTGCGCACCACATGCCGCCGGCGTTCGTGGCAACGTTGCCGCCGATGGAGCAGATCGCCGTACTGGCCGGGTCCGGGGCGTAGAACAGCCCGTACTCGGCCACCGCCGCATTCACTTCCGCGTTGAGGACGCCCGGCTCCACCACGGCCAGCTGCTCCTCGGCGTCGATGCGCAGGATGCGGTTCATGCGGCTGACGTCAAGCACCACGGATCCGCTGGTTGCGGAGGATCCTCCGGCGAGGCCGGTGCCGGCGCCGCGCGGCACGATGTTGACGCGGTGGAGGGTTGCGAGCTTCAGGGCCTGGACGACGTCGTCCAAGGTCTCGGCGTACACCACCCCGTCCGGAATCCCGCCGGGTTCGTAGCCGGAACGGTCGACGGCCGCGCGCGCACGCTCCGCCGGGTCCGTTGTGGCCAACCTGCAGGCGCTGAGCAAGTCCCGGGCGCCGCCTGCAACTGGGAGCGTTGTCATGCCTCCACCTTTGCCCATGGCTTCGGCTGCCGCAAGGGATGCGGGGAGCTTTTGGTCTGTTGGAGCGCCCGCCGGCATATTATGGGCACCCGTCTGCCTATTGCGGGTCATTTGCATGTCGCGCCGCCGCCTGCCACCACGCCTGCGCACGGTTAATTCGGGACCGTGCGCCACCCCGGCGGTTGCGCACGGTTGTGAATTAACCGTGCGCAGGGCCAGGGGAATGGTGCTCGAAGTGCCCGTTCCAGGCTCCGCCACTGCTCCCTAAGTCCCAACTCCCAATTAACTCCCAACTTTTTTTGGGAGTTGGGAGTTCGACGGCGACAGTTGCCTCCCAGCGGCAGGTGCCGGTGCCGCCGGGCTGCCAAGAGAGGCCACGCGATGCCTACACCGAGGCCCGCTCCTCCGCGTACCGCGGTGCCATGGATTCCATCTGCTCCATGACCAGCTTGATCGCATCCGGCTGCTTGTCCGGCGGGTAGCCGTTGCGCACCAGCAGCCGTTTGATCGAGGAGCGCAGTTTCGCGCGCACGTCGTCGCGCACGGTCCAGTCGGTGCGGATGTCGCGCCGCATGACCTCCACCAGCTGCCGGGCAATGTCCGCCAGCACACCGGTGCCCAGGACATCCACGGCGGAATCATTCGTGGCAACGGCGTCGTAATAAGCCAGCTCGTCGGAGTTGAGCGCCGGGCTGAACTGCTTCCCGCGGTCGCTCTCGGCAGCCACTTCCTTCGCCATCTCCACCAGCTCGGCGATCACTTCCGCCGACGTCAGCTGCTGGTTCGTGTACTTGCGCATGAGCTCGGTGATCCGCTCGGAGAACGCGCGCTGGCGCACAATGTTATTCCGGGTCGTGGCCACGGATTCCTCGGACACGAGCTTGCGCAGCGCCTCGATCGCCAGCTGCGGGTTCCGCGCAGTCTTCGTCTTGGCAATGAACTCCGGCGTGAGGTCGTCCAATGAGGGCCTCGGCAGCCCGGCCGCCGCATAGATGTCCAGCACCTCGCCCGACGTCGTCGCCCCGTCAATCAGCAGCCCCAGCAGCCGCTGGATGTCGGCGGGGATGGGAGCCCCGGATGCCTGACGGTCGGCGGCGTCGAACTTCGCCATCCACACCCGGATCTCCTCGTACATCTGCACATCCAGCCGCAGCGTTTCCATCGCCGCCGAGCCGGAGCACAGCGCCCAGGCCCGGGAGAGCTGCCCGCTATGCCGGCGGTAGCGGGAGGCGAGGGTTTCGGATTCCGACGGCGCGTTCCCCTGTGTCGCGGGGTCGCGCAGGTATGCGGTGGCGCCAGTTGCGGCATTGAGCCAGGCTTTGGGTCCGCCCTTGGCCAGCACGGCACGCCAGTTGTACCCGGCAAGCAGCCCGCCCAGCGTGTCCAGCAGCGAAACGGTCAGGGCGATGGCCTCGTCCACGTTCCTGCCGACCGGTTTGTGCTCCTGGTCGGACTGCGTGTACTCGCCCAGCGCCTTTGCCAGGTTGTCGGCCAGCGGCGCATAGGCCACCAGCAGCCCGTCCTGCTTGCCGCGGAAGGTGCGGTTCACGCGCGCCAGCGTCTGCATGAGCAGGGCGCCCTTCAATGGCCGGTCGAGGTACAGGGTGTGCAGCGGCGGGGCATCAAAACCGGTGAGCATCATGTCCTTGACGATCACCAGCTCCAGCTCGTCATCCGGATCCTTCAGCCGGGCCTTGACCGCGGCATTTTCCGAGTCGCGCCGCACATGCAGGGATACCGGGGGAGTGTCCGTGGCGTCGCCAGAGTAGACCACCTTGATCTTGCCTGCGGCCAGGTCGTCCGAGTGCCAGTCCGGGCGCAGCTGGACAATGGCGTCGTACAGCTTGGCGCAGATTTCCCGCGTCCCGCCCACAATCATCGCCTTGCCCGGGCCCTCGATGAACTTCTCCATCGTGGCCCGCCGGCCCTCCCAATGCGCCACCAGGTCCTCGGCCAGCGCCGTGATGCGCTCGGGTGCCCCATAAACGGCATTGACGACGGCGACGCTCGCCTCGATGCGCGCCCGCTCGGTCATGTCGAGGCCGCGCGTGGCGTCGTCGGCCGCCTCATCCAGCTGCTCCTCGGTCACCGAGCCGGCCAGGCCCACCTTGATGAGGCGCGGCTCGAAGTACACGGGGACGGTGGCGCCGTCGTCCACGGCCCTGGTCAGGTCGTATATGTCGATGTAGTCGCCAAAGACGTCGCGGGTGTTGCGGTCGGCAAAGGAAATCGGCGTGCCCGTGAACGCAATCAGCGTCGCGTGCGGCAGAGCGTCGCGCAGGTGCCGGGCGTAGCCGTCGAGGTCGTCGTAGTGGCTCCGGTGCGCCTCGTCCACCACCACGATGATGTTGCGCCGGTCGCTGAGCAGCGGGTGCTCGCTGCCGGCGTCCCTCTCTTCCTTGCTGCGGCCAAACTTCTGCAGCGTGGTGAAGTAGATGCCGCCGGTGGTGCGGTTGCCCAGCTCGTCCCTCAGTTCGGAGCGGCGCCGGATCTGGCGCGGCTTCTCCGGCAGCAGCTGGCTCTGCGCAAACGACTCATACAGCTGCCCGTCCAGCTCATTGCGGTCGGTGATGACCACCACCGTGGGGTTTTTCAGCCGCGGGTGGCGGATGACCTTGTTGGTGTAGAGCTCCATTTCCATGGACTTGCCGGAGCCCTGGGTGTGCCAGACGACGCCGGCCTTCCCGTTGGATTCCACCGCCAGCACTGTGTTTCCCACGGCCTTGGTGACGGCGAAGTACTGGTGCGGCTTGGCGATGCGCTTGGTCAGCCCGTCGGCGTTTTCATCAAAGGCAGTGAACTCGGTCAACAGCTGCAGGAACCGTTCCTGATTGTAGAGCCCCTGCAGGGCCGTCTCCATGGCGGTGACCGCCTGCCCGTCCAGCATGAAGCCAGGCGGAACGGGGACGCCGTCGTCATCAACATTCCAGGGCGAGAAGTGGTTGAACGGGGTGAAGGGGGTGCCGTACCTGGCCAGGATGCCGTCGCTGGCCAGGGTCATGACGCAGAAACGGAACGCCATGGGGAACTCGCGCAGGTAGGTCTGCAGCTGGGCGTGCGCGGCGGGGAGGTCTGCCGCTGCGCTGCCGGCCTTCTTCAGCTCGATGATGCTCACGGGCATGCCGTTGCAGTACAGGACCAGGTCGAAGCGGCGCTTGTAGTCGCCGGCCACGAGGGTCACCTGGTTGACGGCCATCCAGTCGTTGCGGTCGGGATCGGGGTTGAGCAGGTGGATGGTGGCGTTGACGTCGGTGCCGTCAATATCGATGTAGCTGAGCCGGTAGCCGTGGACCAGGTACTCATGGATGCGGTGGTTTTCGCTGATGGCGTCGTTGGACTTCGGCGCCGTGATTTCCGCCAGCGCCTGCTTGAGGTACTGCACGGGGACGGTGGGGTTGAACTGCTGCAGCGCCGCCAACATGCGGGGCCGGATGAGGAGCTCGGACCACGACTCCCGCTCGCCTTTACCGGGGGCGATGTCCTCGCCGTGCACCGGCCGCCAGCCCAAGTCTTCGTCCGCCAACCGCTCCAGGGCGAGGTCTTCCCAGTCGGCCTCTGAAAAACCGGTGGCGGTGGGTGTCATGGTGTTCTCCTGCTGGGCGGGGTGATCGTGCAAATGACGCTACCAGCCGGGGCGCACCACACTGCGGATGTGAACCGCTATCGGGGGTTATCAAGGGAAACACTTCAAATTTCAGCCCTCACCGGTGGCATGATTGAGGCATGAGCGAAAAAGTAGAGTCCACCCAGCGTTCCGTAGAACTGACCCGCACGTCCACGGCTGTATATACAGTACGGAATGCCACGGGTGCCGAGATGCAGTTCGGCCACGGCGATGGCCTGTTCAGTCCCGTCGAATTGCTGCTGGCCGCCATCGCCGGCTGCTCGTCCATCGACGTCGACACCGTCACCGCCCGCAGCGCCGAGCCCACCAGCTACACGGTGACGGCAACCGGCGACAAGCTCTCTGAAAACGGCGCCACCCGCGTGGACAACCTGAATATCGCCTTCAACATCGAATTCCCCGACACCGAAGGCGGCCAGAAGGCGGCCGGCATGGTGGAGCGCCTGGCAAAACTCTCGCACGACAAGTACTGCACCGTCTCCCGCACCGTGGAGCGCGGCACCCCCGTCTCACACACGCTCAACGTCACCGTCGGAGACTCCACGGACTGACCCGAGCCTCCGACCCGAGGCAATGTTGCAAGCGGTGCTTGCAACATTGCAGACGGCATCTGCAACATTCGTCAGGACGCGGTAATTGTGCAGCAGGCTGTTGCACAATTGCGCCACTCACGCGTCGCCCAGCTCCGCCTCCAACAGCTCGATGCTTGGCAGACTCGATGTGAACTCTTCGGGCAGCGACTCCACGATCTGTGTCTTCCATTCGGCAACCCCAATCGGAGCGCTGTACCCTCGCAGGGCGTACTCCGCCACTACATTGTTCTTGGTTTTGCACAGGAGCAGGCCGATGGTCGGCTTGTCGTCCGGATGGGCCATTAGATCATCCACCGCGGACATGTACATGCCCAGCTGGCCAAGGAATCCGGGGTCAAACTTGCCAGCTTTGAGCTCAACCACCACGAAGCTGCGGAGTCGGAAGTTGTAAAAGAGCAGGTCGGCAATGAATTCGTCCCCGCCAACCACCAGCCGGACCTGCCTGCCCACAAACGCAAAGCCTTGGCCGAGCTCCAGCAGGAACTTTTCAACGTGGTCGACGAGCTGCGATTCCAGCTCCGCTTCATCGTGCCGATCCGTCATGGCCACGAAGTCGAAGATGTAAGGATCCTTCATGGTCTGGTGCAGAAGGTCCGAATCTGCAGCCGGAAGAACATCCTTGAAATTGCTGATGGCCTGGCCGGACCGTTCATGCAGGTGCGTCTCTATTTGGTGGACAAGCACGTTGCGGGACCAGCCATGTTCGACGGCGGCAGCTGCGTACCAGAGGCGGGTTTCGGGATCGCTGAGCTTCTCAAGCAGAACAATATTGTGTCCCCATGGCAATTGCGCAACAGCCTGTTGCGTAATTGGAAAGTCAGGCCAAGCGTATGCAAACTGTCGCATATAGACGAAGTTTCGAGGTGAGAATCCCTTCAATCCCGGAAACTTGTCTCGCAGGTCTGCTGAGAGCCGGTCGATTACTTTTGCTCCCCATCCTTCTTGGCTCTGCCGGTCAAGGATTTCCTTCCCAATTGCCCAGTACGTGGCAACGAGTTCCTGGTTGACTGCTGCAGCTGCCCGGACCCGGCCGGTGGAGATCCTGCTAGAAACGGCATCCAGCATGTCGGGATACCAGCCAGGCATCCCGCTTCGCGCCGGAGTGGGTGGGAATGCCGGGGCATTTTCATTTGGATCCTCGTGCATGGACATGAGCAAACCTCTTTCGAATCTTGCAATGTTCCTATGCCTCAGAAGCTACTCCGAGGGTCAGACATCCAGGCCGTCACCAATTGTGAAAGCGGCGCTTGCACAATTGCCGCTTGCAAGTCGACGGCCAAGAGGCCAACCTTCGTGAGGGCAGCCCGGATGTGACAGCATTGTGGGATGGCTAAGAACAGCAAGGGCGGCAAGGCCCGCACATCAACCACATCAGTCAGCGACCGGCGGGCGGCCCTCGCCGTGGACGCCGTTGCCCCGGCATTTGCCGCGTGGTGCAACAACATGCCAGGCCTGCCGGAGGGTGCCGTCCAAGACTTGCTCGACGCCGTGAGGGTGCTGACCTTCGCCTACTTCAAGCTGGTGCCTGCCTCTGACGCCACCAGTTTTGAGCCCCTTGCCTTTGGCCAGGCCATGTCCGCCGTCGTCCATGTAGAGGCAGACGAGGACATCGAGTTCATCTTTGTCGCAGTCCGCACCTATCTGCAGTTTCTTGAGGAAACCAGGGCATGGACGGGCAGCCCGGAGGACCTCGCCCAGGTGTTTACGCTGTTCTATGACGACGGCGAGCCCCGGTTTCCGGACATCGACCAGCCGGAGATGACGGAGGACGAAGAGCTTGCCGGGCTCGAGGCAACCTCGCTGGTCCAGCGCATGGGCGCCCTGCTGCGGTGGATCGGTCCCGGTGCTGCCGTGACATCCACGGGTGCCTTGAAGCTGAAGGACATTGAGGCTGCCGCTGCTGCCGTCGGGGTTGCCGCCAAGGGCGCAAGGGCCGGCGCCAAGCGGGAGCAGATACCCGGGTTCAACCTGGACAACATGCCCGAGGACCACGTCCCCACCGTGAATTCCATGTATGAGGTCCCCCTCCTGTCCAAGATGTGGGCCGCCCTCGAAGGGGTTGGCCTGATCGACGTCGGTGCCACGAAGGTATGGGTGACTCCGACCGCCCGGTTTCTCCTGGAACCGGGCCACCCGCAGCGGCGTGAGACGCTGGGCACCTTTGTCACCGCGTTCTTGACAGTCGCCGTTCTCGGCGAGCAAGAATGGGCGCCATGGGTGGGGCAGGCCGCTGCCGCCCAGATCGCGCTGCTGTATGCGGCATGCCAGGGAGCGGGCATCCCCGCGATCGCACTCACAGATCCGGAGAGCCTGAACGCAGTCGGCCTCGACGAATACGGCGCGCGGCTGCTGCGGAAACGCATGGACGAGCTGGCCGAGTTGGGCCTGGTCACCTTGGGCGAGACCATCACCGTCCCTCCCGCCGTGGTCCCCGCTGTCGTCGCTCTCGCCCAGGCCGGCTTCGAGGACGACGACGAAGACAGCCACGACAGCGGCTTCAGTGCGGGTGCCGATCCATTCAGCGGCGGCCCCGATCCGTTCGCGCCCGCCGCAACGCCTGCCGCGACTTCCCGAAAGCGCCCCAGGTCCGTCAAGAAGGACCCCAACGCGCCCATCTACCAGCTGAAGGTGACGCTCAAGCACCTGTCTCCGCCCATCTGGCGGAGGCTCCTCGTGCGCTCGGACGTGACCCTCGGGGACATGCACAGGATCTTGCAGGCCTCCTTCGAATGGGACGGTTCCCACCTGCATGCCTTCCAGGTCGGCGGGCGCGGCGGGAACGTCTACGGAGTCTCGGGCCCTGACGCGTTGGGCAATGAGGACCTGGACGAGAACGCCTACACGCTGGGCGCGGTCCTGCCCGAGGAGGGCGATTCCATGGAATACACCTATGACTTTGGTGACGACTGGGAGCACCTCGTCAAGGTGGAGAAGGTCCTGCCCGCCGATCCACAGGCACCGGTCGGGCGCTGCACCGGCGGCCGCGGCAGGGGTCCGGCCGAGGATTCCGGCGGCGCGTGGGGCTGGGCAAACGTCGTCGAGGCCGTCAATGATCCCAAGCACCCGGAGCATAAGGAATACCGTGAGTGGCTGGGCCTGCGCCGCGGCGAGACCTTTGACGCCAAGGCCTTCGACAAAGACGCGGTCACGAAGGCGCTTGCCCGCCTTTTCCAATACCTGTTTTAACGTCCTGCCAAGCGCGACGGCGGGCCCGCGCCTCCCAGCGCAGGTCCGCCTTGGCTGTGCGCAGGCAGGGCGCCCCACCGATGGCAGTCGGCGCAAGACAACAGTTCCGCCGGGGCACGTGCTTAGTTCCTGTTGCCGGGTGCACTTAGTTCTTGCTGCCGGGCAGCGGTCAAAATTCCGCGTAAACACGGGGCGCTTTCCCCGTTTTGCTTAGTTGTTGCCGAGGCGGTGATTAATTCCTGCCGCTTGGTCCCCGCCAGGAAAATTTAGTAATACCCGTCCACAATGGCCGCGGCGATCTCCTTGTATGCGCGACGGGTTCCGGGCGAAACCCTGTCCAGGGAGATGATGTCGCCGTCGGCAACGACCCGGTCGTGGGGCACGGTGATCAGTTCCCGACAGAAGCCGGAGAGGTAGTCCTCAATGGCCTTCTTGTCCACGCGGCTGGACACCTGTTCCTTGTCCGTGATGACAACAACCGCGTTGCGGGCCAGATCCTCGTACCCGTGATCGGCCAGCCACTGCAGGGTGTTCCGTGCACGCTTCGCCCCGCTCACGGCGTAGCCGGAGGCAACCACCACGTTTGAGGCGCGCTGCAGCACGCCGGCCATGGCCGGATGAGACACTCCGGTGCCGCAGTCGGTCAGGGTGACCGAGTAGTACTGGCTGATGAGGTTGTGGACGTCGCCGTACTCGGTGGCTGTCAACGAGTCGGACAACCCGGGGTCCTGTTCCCCTGCCACCAGGTGGAGCCGGCCGGCCCGGTGCGTGTATCCGCCCAGGGCTGTCAGCGACGTGATCGAGCCCAAGTCCCGGACAATGTCGGTGATGCTCCGCGGAGTTGAGCGCTGGTACATGACCTCCCCAAGCGCCCGCTCCGCCAGATCGCCGCTGTCAGGGTTGGCATCGATGCCGCAGGGGTTGTCGCCGCGGAACTCGGCCAGGGTCAGGCCAACGCCAACCGTCGTCGAGGTCTTCCCGATCCCGCCCTTGAGGCTGAGAACTGCCGTGTTGAAGCTGCCGGACAGCGGACGGGCGATCCGCTGCTCCAGGTCGACTTCCTCCAGTTCCCTGGAGCTGGGCCCCAGGTTCAGCCGGCCGTGCGACACGTTGTAGACGGCGCCGCGGACACCGCCGCGCGGCCGCTTGGCATCCCTGCGGAGCAGGGGCCGCTCCGGCTCTGGCGAGTCGTAGGAGTATCCCTCCGGCTCATCCTCCGGAAAGGTGAAGAACGGCGGATCAGCTGGGGTGATGTGTGGAGCGGAGGGGCTGAACGACGGCATGGCCGGCGGAGCCGTGTACGCCCGTGTGGAGCCGTCGCCGTGGACCTGGAACAGTTCTGTCTGGCCGGTTGCGTGGTCGAATGCCGAGGCCACCACGGGGGAACCTGAGCTGCGGGCGTAGTCTGCAAGGACGGCCATGGCGGCTGCATAGGGGTCCGTGCCGGCTGGTGCGGCGATGGCCTCCCCGCCAACCAGCACGGAACCATCGGCAAGCACATCCACCTGCGTGGGCTCTACATCCATCAAACTGCCTTCAATTCGTTGCCACGCATGCTTGGGTCCTTCGCGAGAAGTCTTGAAAACTGTTTTCGGTGACTTCAGGCACTTCCGCACCCCAGTTTATGCCGTCCCCCGGCGTGTCGGTGCCACCGTACCCTGCGGTACGGATGTGCAGGGTGTATTGAAGCGTTGCAACCGGTTATCCATAACCATGTTCGACGCCGGTCCCCGCCTCCCAGCCCCGGCCCGCCCGCTGCGGGACGGCTGCTACGGCTTGATGTGGCTGCCGAGCGCGTGGATGAACCGGTTGCAGCGCTCGATCGATTACAGAATGTCAGCGATGCGCTGCTCGGAGCTGCGGCTCACAGCGCAACCGCGTCTTTGAGTGCCGACTCTGAGATTGCTTGAGCAACTGCACTGGGAAGATGTCGATGTCGTCGCGGCCGAAGAGGACGCGGGTTTCTTCCATCAAGCCGGAGGCCCGCATGAGGATGTTCCCATCAGCAGGGTGCATCTCGACGAGGATGTCGATGTCGCTGTCCTCGTGGGCCGTTCCCCTAGCCATTGATCCGAAGAGCCTCGGGTTTGTGGCCGCATACCTTGTCAGAAGCGCCAAGAACTCGTCGCGGTGTGCGTCGAGGATCTCGCGCAGGGCGAGTGTTTCGGGCGTTGCTGCGGTCATGGACATACCCAAGAACACCGAGATCCACTGGGTACGTGTGGGTTTGGCTGGCTCGATCAGCACCGGAGATTTCAAGGTGGCTCTCCCGAACCCGAATACACCCCGGTGCCTGCCCATGCCCGGGGATGTGTTTATGGCGGACATGGCGCAAGGCGGCCTTCCTGCGTTCGTGACAGGCCCGTTCAGCAGCCGACCGTAGTTGAACCTGTGGATAATCATTGAAAATTTCTTTACACGTCGCTGGGACGTTTAAACTTTTTGCCATTTTCTTTACATGTCGTGATGCTCTCCCGAGGATCGTGGTATGGCTGTTCGTCGGCGCAACCCGATGAAATGTTGCAGCTCGTCCACATCGGTTGATGTGAATGCTCGTCTACGATGCAGTCAATCTTCGCGGCGGGCTCGTGTATGGGGGTCATCCTGACGCCCATGCACGATGCCGACCACGTTCACTCCAGTCAAACCCGGTTGCCGTTGAATTCCCTGCCAACGTGTCTGTGGATGCCGGTATTCTCAAACCGAACGAAGAAGTCAGCCACAAGGAGGCGCGCGATGCCGCGAGTAGCGATTATAGAGGCGGGTGCTGAGGTAGCCAAAGCGTGGAACCTCGGCCACGTATGGAAAGGATCCCGTTATGGGAATCTTCGAACACAGCGATCCTGAGTATGCCAGGATCTATGCGCAGGAATCGGTGATGGTGGACGCCAGCGAGCTGATCGCGGACGCCATGAAGCAGGCGGGTAAGACGCCGATTGAGCTGGCAGACCTCCTGTGCAGCGACGAAACTGAAGTCTCACATCTGTTGGCAGGTGAGCGTGAGATGTCGGTGCGTCGCTTGGCTGAAGTGCTGCAACTACTTGGTCGCCGACTCGAACTCCGCTCCGTCGCTGAGTAACGGCAAAATGAGCATTCCGCGATCCTTCACATTAGGAGACACGCCCTAGTAGCCAGACTGGACCACAAGTTGGAGCGGTCGCCCTGGTGAAGCCCCAGGTTGTTTGCAGCGATGGTCGGATAGATAGTGGCCCGACGGCCGTGGGTCGATTACACTTTTGGTTACAGTTCTGGTTTTATACAAGGGGTCCGCATGTCCTATGCCCATCGTGAGGTCTACGCCAAGGCCCCGCTCGCCATCGTTACAGCAGAGGTTCGGCTCAACTACGAGCCGAGGTTGAGTGACGCCGCGGCCAGGGACCAGTTCGCAGAAAACGTCCGGGACCGCTTCCCGGTCTTGGAGCGCCAAACACTCAATAGTTTCACTGTGCATGAGATCGGCCCGCCCCAACTTGAATCAGTCGATCAGATCCGAGCCACTAGCCTTGACAAGAAGGTTACAACGGCCCTGAATCAGACGTCGCTGAGTGTTTCGATGGCAGGGTCGTCGTACGGAGAGTTTGAAGATTTTTCGTCGTTGGTTCAGTTTGCTGCCGAAGCACTCAATGAGATTGTGCAGTCCGTAGTGGTTCAACGAATAGGGTTGCGATTCATCGATGAAATCCGGGTACCTTCGCCGCCGGACAGTTCGGACGGTTGGGCTCCTTGGATCAATCAAGCCCTCCTTGCCCCTGTAGGTGCCTATGCTGCAGCAGATTCACAGATGCTCCGTGGCAGCGTGATTTACGATTCCGGAGAAGACCATCGGGTTGCGTTCTCTTGGGGTGAGCTAAATGGTGTTGGCGTTGTGGGATCAGACCTGCCTTTTTACCAGCCCGATGCTGAACAAACAAAGATGTTCTTACTCGACGTCGACAGCGCTTGGGAACCCGCCAGCTTTGTCCTACTCAAGGACAAAGATGTGAAGAGCGCCTTGGCTAGACTTCATGACCCAATTGGAGAGATATTCCAGTGGTCAATCACTGATACCGCGCGAGATCTGTTTAGAGGGAAGTCATGACTGAAACTGTGTGGGTGGAGTCGAGTTCCTCTGTTGGAATAGACAGAATTGAGTCTACGTTGGGGGGCTCCATCCTAGGCCTGTCTAGCCGGCAGGAGGGCACATCAGATCGGATGCTAGACGTTCATTGGCGGCAAAAACGCCAGTGGAATCGGGCGGAAGCGGCCCAACTACTGCGGGGGCATCGGCAGGCGTTCACAGATAGTCTGGCGGCCCATACCAACCAGATCATAAAGCTCAGCATTCAGGATGTTCTTGGTGAGCTAAGCACCCAGTGGGGCGTAGCTTGGGTAGACGTTGCCCGCATGGTGGGCGTCAGTGTTCCTGCGCTGCGAAAGTGGCGCGTCGTCGGTAGGGTTTCAGGCGAGAATCAGAGGCGCGTATCGGAGCTTTTGGCATTCATTCGGGTCCTGAAAGAAGCGGGCGTCCAGGAACCGGGAAGCTGGATATCAATCCCAATGGTTGACGGCTACACAGCGACACCTCGGCACCTTTACGGAGCTTCATCAGCCTCAGTACTTGTGGACGTCGCCTCGAATTCCATACGGCCTGAGGATGCATTGGATGAACTGGTTCCAGGATGGAAAGAAGACTACTCAACAGATTTCGTAGTCCGGCCTGGTCCTGATGGGTTGCCGGCGATCGTCCACAGAGAGCAGATTCATGGCTGACTTCCTCGAACCACTGCTTCCGCCTTTGGAACTGTATGACTACAGGCGGGATGATGGAGACGGTATCCCGTTTTGGCTTCCATATGCCCAAGGGGATGTCTTCGAGGGTGTTTCAATGCCAGGCTTCCCCGATGGCGGTCCGGGATATGCGATGCTGTTTATGCATCCTTGCACGATGCGTCAAGGAGCCGTGCTCAGAGAGCTCGTGACCGCTGTGAAGGTTGAACTTAGTAGCCCGAAGAAGGTCGTTTCGGATCCTGAAAAATGGGCAAATCGGAACAAAGTAATGCCACTGCCTGACATGGCTGGAACAGGAAAGTCTACCTACCTCGCGGATTTCATGAAGATCAGTACGGTTCCATCCATGGATCTAGACCGTGCCACCAGAGTCTGCCAGCTCTCGATTGACGGCCGGCTTCAAATGCAGCAACGCCTAATCTTTCACCTGACTCGTTACGCGCCCTCCCTTGATGTCCTACGTCAGGCGACTGCGGCGCTTGACCTTGAGATGCAGGCACAGACCGACTGGTTGGAAGCCGCCTATGCGGCCGGTCAAGCTGTTGATGCGGCGATGGTTCTCAGTCAAGAAGTGGCCTTTGACGAATTCATGAGCGCACCGCTGCATACCGTTGGAAACGCCGACGGAAACCCGTCGGCCAACCCCTCGCGCCGCCTTCTCCTGGGCCAACCGCAGACTGCTCCGGCTGTCGTCCGGGACGTCCAGAAGAAGATTCAAGAACTGTTTGCATAGGCGCTGCTTTTCACGCTGCAGTCCACTCGGTCCGGAAAATTCGGTGGCACATTCCAATACATTGCGACGCCGGATCTTGCGTCCCAGCCTCAGCGCCGCCAAACGCCGGGGTTGAGGCTGGGACGCGGCGAATCAAACCGCTGCCGAGACGAGGCTTTCGGCGTCCTTGACGCGCAGCTTGCCGGACATCAGCTGGGGGAGCAATGCGTCACGGGTTGCGGCGAGGGTTTGGTTTTCTTGGAGCAGGACTTCGATAGCCTGCCGAACGGGAGCGATAGAAGCGCTGAACTCTCGCGCTTTCTGTTCGCCTGGCCAGGCAATCTCAACAGCCGACAGGTCTTTCCAACTTGTTCGAGGCATTCGGGTTCCCTCGCTCGCCGCAGTTACGCGCTCAACCACGTAGTCACTGGCAACGCTCGCAAGTAAGAAACCAGCCAGTTCTGATTCCTGAGGTGCCAGCACGAGCACATCCGTGGAGCAAACACCGGAAAACGGTGCCGAAACAACCTTGTGGAAGTATGGGCGCAGCTTCCCGAACAAGATGTCTCCGGCATGGAACCCGGCTTTCGTGCTTGTGACCGAGCTAGCTGAGCCGGATGAATCGAGCCAGAGCGATCGCCGCGGAATGTGCTCCAAACCGACGTAACGGGTTTCGGGATCCATAGTCGATGGATCGACGAGTTCCTTGCGGTTCAAGGCAAGGGCACCGACGGTGGTAGTTAGTTCCACATTCTCGGTGAGTCTGAGCAAATCAGCTCGGATAAAGCCGTCCGCAGTCGCGGCAAGCTCGGTGTTGGCGGCGATCTTGTCGTCGAGGGCACCCAGGACTTCTGCGATGGCTTGTTGTTCAGCCAGGGGTGGGACCAGGACTGGAACCTGTGCGATGTAGTTTCGGTTCAACATAGGCTGAACCGAACCAGAGTCAAAGCCACTCAGATCTGTGTTCTCAAACAGGTGGAAAACCCACCGAGGAAGATTGCCCTTGTAGTCCTTGACGAACATGGTCGTGTTGTGAGGCCAGAAGTCACTGTCGGACCATTTCGGCTTTCCCAGATTTGTTGCGCGTCCAATGGTCAAGCCTGGACCTTTGATTGGCCCTTCGCTATGAAATCCGCCGGTCTCTCCTGCTGTAAGCACAGGAAACGGTCCCGGCCGGCGTGCATGATGGGGCAGATCAAATCCACGCTGAATCGTTACGACTTCAGAGAGTGGGAGGGTCACCCATCCGGTTGGCAAACTCATGAAACCCTCCCCAGCTGCTCACGCACAACTGCCGCCAGGCGGTCGGACTCGTCGAACTGGGCGAACAGCTCGGAAGAAAGGCGGGCAATCTTTTCCTCGATCGGCTCGCCGTCGTCCTCGACCTCGGCGGCGCCGACGTAACGGCCGGGGGTGAGGGCGTAGTCGGCGGCCTTGACCTCGGCGAGGGTGGCGGAGTAGCAGAAGCCGGGGACGTCGTCGTACGTCTTTGTCTCCTCAGCATCATCAGCGCTGACGGCCGGCGAACCGCGCCAGGCGTGGAAGGTGTCCGCAATCAACGCGATGTCCTCATCGCTCAGCGCACGCTCGGCACGGTCCACCATGTGGCCCAGATTGCGTGCATCAATGAACAGCACCTGGCCGGTGCGGTCCACAGACCCATGCGAACCGGCAGCCTTGTCCTTCGCGAAGAACCACGTGCACACAGGGATGCCGGTGGAGCGGAACAGCTGCGTGGGCAGGGCGACCATGCAGGAAACCAGGTCGGCCTCAACCAGCTGGGCGCGGATCTCGCCCTCGCCGCCGGAGTTGGAGCTCATGGAGCCGTTCGCCATGACCACGCCGGCAGAACCGCCGTCGGCCAGCTTGGAAATGATGTGCTGAATCCAGGCGTAGTTCGCGTTGCCGGCCGGCGGCACGCCGTACTTCCAGCGGGGGTCCGACTCGGAGCGGGCCCAGTCCTTGATGTTGAACGGCGGGTTGGCCATGACGAAGTCGGCCTGCATGTCCGGGTGGAGGTCGCGGGCAAAGGTGTCGCCCCAGCGGGAGGCCAGGTTGCCGTTGAGGCCGTGGATGGCCAGGTTCATCTTGGCCATGCGCCACGTGCGCTCGTTGAGCTCCTGCCCGTAGACCGAGATCTCCGAGCCCTCCTTGTTGTGCGCCTCGAGGAACTTTTCGGCCTGGACAAACATGCCTCCAGAGCCGCAGGCGGGGTCGTACACGCGGCCGTGGTCCGGGCGAAGCACCTCCACGAGGACGCGGACAACGCCGGCAGGGGTGTAGAACTCGCCGCCGCGCTTGCCCTCGGCACGGGCAAACTTCTCCAGGAAGTATTCATACACCTCGCCCAGCAGGTCGCGCGCCTTCGTGGCGCCCTGGCCGGTGAACTTGGCGGAGTTGAGCAGGTCCAGCAGTTCGCCCAGGCGGCGCTGGTCGATGTTGTCCTTGTTGTACATCATCGGCAGCGTGGTGGCGAGCGACGGGTTGGTGCCCATGATGTAGGCCATCGCGTCGTCGATCAGCTCGCCGATGCCCTTTGCGTGCTCGTCCAGCGTGGCCGCGGCACCCTTGGCGTTCTCCGCCAGGTACGTCCAGCGCGCGCGCTCGGGAACCCAGAACACGCCGTGGCCCGTGTACTCGTCGACGTCGTCAATGAGCTGCGCGATCTGGTCCTCACCGAGCCCGTCCGCGGCCAGCTCCGCCCGGATCGCCTCGCGGCGCTCGTCAAACGCGTCGGAGACATACTTCAGGAACACGAGCCCCAGGATCACGTCCTTGTACTGCGAGGCATCCATGGACCCGCGAAGCTTGTCCGCGGCCTTCCACAGCGTGTCCTTCAATTCCTTCATGGTCGACGGCAATGCCTCAACCTTCGCCTTCTTCGCAGCCACTAGCCCGACCCTTCAATCGTCGTATCCAAAACCCTAAAACTTCCACGTGCGGTGCCGTCCATCAGCAGGCCGGCCAGCTCGTCGAGCCGCGCCAGCCGTTCCGCCAGCCTGCTGCGCTCGGCCGCTACCTGCGCCAGCGCGGCGCCCAGGGCGGGCCGTGCGCCGTCGTCAATCCTGCGCAGAGGCCACTGCTTCCAGTGCCCCGCCCCGCCGTTCCCCAGGTCCCGCGCCAGCATGGCCGGCAGGAGCCCGCGCGGCCGGCGGGCATCGATCCGCAGGATCCTTGCCGGATAAAGCACGACGGCCGCACCCGCCTCATCGACCATGGCGCCGCCTTGCGCTCCGGTTGCGAAGATGACGTCACCAGGCTCGGTCAGCCGGCCCTGGGGGTAGGCGGCCGCGAACACCAGCTGGCTGATGTGCCGCGATCCTTGGGGCATGCGGCCGGCCAGCTCCTCAAGCCCAATGATGGGCAAAGGTGCACGTGCCGATTCTCCCACCTCCATGTGCTCACCGGCGATTCGGTGGCCCTGCAAGTACCGCAAAGACCCGTCACGCAGCGCGGTACCCACCGTGGACGGAGTGGCGGCCGGCGCGGAGGCGGGAGCGAGCCCGAAGCTGAGCTGCCCGGGCGCCCCTGCCTGGGAGGATTCGTGGCTGAGTGCATCCAGTACGGACTCGGCGCGGATGTGCTCCGCGGCAGTGGCCCTGGCGTGCGTGGCCGCCGAGGCGCGGACCTTCGTGGCGAGTGCCGGCGCCGTCAATCCGCCGGTCCCTGCCACCAGTTTGCTGGTGAGCACGAGCCGGGCGAAGCGGAAGGAGTGGGCGCGGATCTGTTCGCGGGTGCCTAGCGAAGCTGCAAGGTCACCAACCACATCCGTGCTGGCAGCAGGGTCCAGGGCCGTACCTGAGAGGTCGGCCACCATGGTCCAGCGATCGGCAATGTTCACGTGCGCCGCGGCATCCCCCAGCACCCAAAGCGCCTGGGCCTGGCGGGGCCGCGAGGGGACCAGCCCCGGTGGCAGCCGGACCATGGCCCGGACTCGGCCGGAGCGCAGGATGTCCGAGCGGATGGCCTCGGCCTCACGATCATGAGTCGTGCGCGCCAGGGCGTCCACAAGGACCGCTGCCGGGGCCAGGATGACGGCGGACGAGTGCGCGTCCAGCCCCAGCAGGATCTCGTCGACGGCCGACAGGATCGCGGCCGGGTCCATGGACGGCTGCACGGGGGAGGGGAACTGGGCCAGCCGGATGGTGGGTGCTGACAAGCTGGCCGGGGCGTTGTTGGCCACGTACAGGTTGTCGCGGAAACGTCCGTGCACCCGCATGCGGCGGCGGGCCAGCCGGGCCGCATCGTTCTCCAGCGAACCGACGCAGAGCGTCCCTTCCGCGGCCTCGCCCAAAATGTCGGCAACGTGCAGCAGTAGGTCGCCGCCGCCATCGTCCATGAAAACCGCCGGGCTGCCGCTGCCTGCAGCCAGCTCGACGGCGGTTGCGGCCACGAGGTCGACGGCAGCCGGGGCGAGCAGGGTGTCCGCGTGGACGGCCGGTGCGGCTCGGAAGCGGTCGCGGAGCAGCACCTCAAATGCGGCCGCGGAGGTGTAGGAGGCATCCGCGAGGAGGTCGGCGAAGGCGGCGAGGGGGAGCAGCTCCGGACCCAGCGCCTCGAGTTCGCTCAGGAGGAAGTTGTCGTCGGGGTCGATCTCGTCGGCGGTGTCCAGGAGGTCGTCGGCGTCCTGGCCGGCCAGGTCCGTGTCCGTCAGCGCACGCAGGGCCAGCAGCGCCGTGAGTGCTGTGAAGTGGGTGGTCTTGGTTTCCGGGCCCAGGGGTGCGGAGAACGCCGCCGCGTCTGCCGCCGCGTGCGGGTTGTTGCCGCGGCCCGTGGTGGCCAGCCAGTCGGTGACGGCGGAGGTGCTGAACAGTTCCTGCCGGCCGTTGCGGGCCACGGGGGCGGGGAAGGGACTGGCCGTGTTCTTGCTGCGCGATCGCCACATGGTGACCACCGGGCGTTGGACCTGGGCGAGCTGGGCAATGTCGGACAGGGTGATCTGCAACTGGCCATGAGGCTGCGGCTTCTGCCTTGCTCTGGCGGCCATGCGGATCTCCTTGTTTGCTCGTGCGCCTGTTCCTGCGGCGGTTACGTGTGGGTTCAGTAGTTGATTGAGCCGCGTCCCGGCGGCACGGCACGACGAACGCCTGTGTGGAATAAGCATAATCCACATGTGGATAAATCCTGTGGATATGTTGATAACCCGGGTTATCAGTAACTTCCTTCGAATCTTGCACGTGGAGCAATAGTGTCTTCCACAGAGCGTTGAACCGGTGAGCCGGTGCGGGCTCGCAGGTATTGGAGGTTTGCCGGGCCGGCTGTTGGGGGTGGTCCGGATGCTTCCAGGGATCAACTTTTGAGAACGAGGAACAGCCATGAGCCACCCTGATAATTTGCAAGTGCCGCCACCGCCCGACGTTGACCGGGGGCGCAGCACGCCGTCCCTGCCGCCGGGAGTCCCGCCAGCGCCGCCGGCAAAGGGCCGCAAGCCGCTCTACTTTGGCCTGGGCGGGCTGGCCGTTGGGCTGGTTGTTGGCGTGGTGTCCGGCACCGCAGGTATTGCAATCGGCGGTGCCTTGGCGCAGTCCAGTGCGATTCCCCAGGCGGTCGAGGCATGTTTCGCGACTGATATGGAAGGCGTGTCCGCCATGGACGACGGACAGAGCCTGAACATGCAAACAGCGGGGAACGACTCTTCCGGGACCACCATCACCACAGTGGTTTGTGTCTTGGACGAACTTGGTGCGCCCCAGAGCCTCTACAGCAAGATCGATTCGACCCGGGCGCTGGACGGCACCAAGTCCGCGGAGTGGCCCGGCTTCACTGCCTCGTGGTCCTATCACCCGGACAGTGGGCTCAACGTCATTGTGGAAACCGCCGCCAAGTAGAGCAGCACCCAAAGAAGGAAATGACATGAGCGAGCAAGACCCGCACGTGGCGGCTGGCGTTCCCTGGCGGACCCTTTTCCCGGTCCCGCTGCCGGAGGCCGTGGACACTGTCGGCCCTGAGCATGCCGGGCCCCCACCAGATGAAGCGGCCGATGACGCGGCCACCAGAGGACAAAGGCAAGGACAATGAAGATTTCAAAAGCCACCGACATGCGGGCGCCGGAGCGACAGGCAGAGAACCCGCTGCCCAACGTGGCCGGACCCCAGACAGGCGGGTCCATCCCGGCCAAACCAATCCCGGCCAAACCAAACCCGGCCGGGCCAAAGCCGGCCAAGCCCAAGCGCAGGGGAAGGGCCGCGCTCGCGGTGCTGGCCGCCGTCGTACTGTTTGGGGCAGGTTTCCTCACCGCGACCGCGACGGCCGACCCGACCGGCAGCGACGAATACCTTGCGCTGGCAGCCGACCAGCAGCGGCTCATCAGCGACAAGAAGGCCCTAGAAAAGACCGTTGCGGGTCAGGGGGAGCAGCTGGTCACGCTGCAGGGGGAGATCATCGGGAGGGAGGACGCCGTGGAGGCGCAGGCAGCCGAGGTGAAGAAGAAGGACGAGGCGCTGGCGAGCCGCGAAGCCGCCGTGAAGAAGCGCGAGGAAGCGGTGGCGGGGGCCGAGGCGAAGCAGGCAGCGAACACGATCGGGGACGGCATGTGGGTCGTGGGCACGGACATTGAACCCGGCGTCTACAAGGCGAAGGCCGACGTGGGGGCGCGCTGCTACTGGGCGATTCTTGCCAGTGGCACCAACGGCGACGACATCATCACCAACGACATTCCCGGCGGTGGGACGCCCTCCGTGACGCTCGCGGTGGGGCAGGACTTCAAGTCCAGCCGCTGCGGCCAGTGGATCAAGCAGTAGCCCCGGGCACTGCAATTCATGGCGCGGGCCGGCCGACAACCTGCCCGACACATCAACACTTTTACCAACAATGACCGGCACCGGCGGCTCCGCCATGCCCGAAAGGAATCATCATGACGCACGAAATGTACTCCCCGACACCCGAGCAGGTGCTCAACCACCCGGGCAAGCCGGCAGCAGTCGGCCAGCCGAAGTCCTTTGTGGCGGCATGGCTGCTCTCACTGTTCCTTGGCCTGTTCGGTGTTGACCGTTTCTACCTGGGCAAGGTGGGCACCGGGCTGCTGAAGCTGTTCACGCTGGGCGGGATTGGCATCTGGGTGCTGGTTGACCTGGTGATCATCCTGGCCGGGAAGCAGACCGACAAGGCAGGAAACCCCTTGGCCGGCTACGCCAAGAACAAGGTGGTGGCCATTGTGGTGACTGTGGCGTTGCTGCTGGTGGGCGGGATCGGCAATGCCGTGAAGTCTTCCGGTTCGACTCCCGTCGCGGAGGTGGGCATTGAGGCGCCTGCGAAGCCCGCGGAGAAGGTGCCCGCCGTCGAGCAGCCCGTTGAGAAGCCGGCGGCCGAGGCGAAGTGGGTTGAGGTGGTGTCCCTGGGCGGCACGGCGGACCAGGCAAGTCAGGTATTTGCCCTGTCCGGCAAGGAGACGCGCCTCGTGTACGAGTTCACCGGGGCCCCGGAGGAACTCGCCGTGGGCGCAATCTACCTGGAGAAGGAAGGAACTGACATCATGGTGGACGGCGGCATCCCAGTGGTCATGATGAGCAAGCCCGAGTCCAACACCACCGCCGTACACAAGAAGGCCGGCAACTACTTTCTGGACGTGAAGGCCGCCAACTTTGAGTCCTGGACCGTTCGGATCGAGGAGAAGCAGTAGCAGCGGTGGCTGCCTGATGCTTAAAGCGGCTGCGGCCGGAACACCCGTGGGTGTTCCGGCCGCAGCCTTCATGCTGTTGGTGCCGTGTTGCTATTCGCAGGACGGGCCGTAGCCCTTGCCCTTTCCGTTGCCGTTCCCCGTGCCATTGCCAAGGCCCTGTCCCTGGCCCTTGCCGTTGGTGCCGGCGCCGGCTGCGTTTTCATTCTTGTTGTCGCAACCGGGGTTGCCCGCGCCGGGCTCCCCGGTGGGAGGGGTCGTCTCCGCTGCGAGAACCTGCAGCGCGGCCGTTGCCGAGAGTTCGCCCTGGACGGCGGCGATCTCGTAACTGCCGGCTTCGGTGGCTGCCGGGATGGCGATCGTGATGCTGGCGGCACCCTCGCCGTCGGTGGTGGCGGTGCCCAGGCTGGCCGCGCCGGGGCGCAGCTCAACCGTGACGTCCTGGTTCGGGGCGAAGCCGGTCAGGGAGACGGTCGTTGATTTACCGGCAGTGACCGTTGCGTCCCCGAGCGCGATTTCAGGTGCGTACTCGACCGGAGTTTCCGGCAGGTCGACAACCCAGCCTTGGGCGGCGCGCTTGGCGAAGGTCTCAGCCAGCGGCTTGCCGCCGACCAGCGGCGCTGCACCGTCGCCGTAGCTGGTGACAGTGATGGGATCCTCCGCCGTGCCGTAGCCCCAGAACGGGGTGGTTGACGCTTCACAGTCGGTGCCGGCCTTGAAATGAATCGTTGCGCCGGTGGCGATTTCAAGCTGGCGGAACTGCTCCATGGAGTTCAACGGGCGCTCCTGCGTTCCCGTGCCGGCAACAGGTGCCGTGCAGTCAACATACACGTCCATGGCCGGGGCCGGCGCAGCGGCCAGGGTCCCGTACAGCGAGATGTTGGACAGGTGCGCCGGAGCCCGCGTTTCGTTGATGGTCACGCGGAATTCCTGCGCCGTGACGGCGGCATTGAACTTCAGGATGCGCTTGACACCGATGGTGCCGCCGTTGGCCACGACGGACCAGACCCCGTTGACCTTGGCCTCCACCGTGAACTTCTCCACACTCTGGCCGTGTTCCAACGTGTGCTCGCTCAGCGAGATGTTGCTGATTGCCTGGGGCGAGCCGAGGTCAATTGAGACGGCGGAGCCTGCATCGAGGGCCTGGGCAGCCCCGGTGCGGGCATTGTCATCGGTGAGCAGCGCCGTCGTTTCTCCGGCGATGGTGGCAGGCTGCCCGAGCGCAAGGTCATTGCTGAACGCCTTCTCGCGCTCGGCCTTGAAGCCCTCCAGCGCCGTGACCGACGCCGGCGCAAACTTGCCCGTGGTGGTGGGCGGAACGTTGAGCAGCAGCACGGAGTTGCGGCCAACGGACTGGTAGTACTTGGTCATCATTTCCGCGGGCTGCTTGGGCGCGTCATTGGGGTGGGCGAACCAGCCCTGGGTCAGCTTCATGTCCGCCTCGCCCGGCCACCAGTGGAGGCTGTTGGACTGGCCGTTCTTGACCGCCGTGAGCAGCGACGAGCGCGACCCCAGGGCATCGGACCCCTCTGTGGCGATGGGCGAGATCTTGCCGCCATCGGTGGGGCGGCTGATGGGCAGCACGCCCCATTCGTTCTCGCGGGCCACGCCCTGCTCGTTGCCGATCCAGCGCACGTCATTGCCGCCAACCGCCACGACGGATTGCGGCTGCAGCTTGGCGATCATGTCGTAGAACGCCGGGTAGTCGTAGAACTCCTGCTTGCCCGTGTTGCCCTGGGCGCCGTCGAACCAGACTTCATCCACCTGCCCGTACTGGGTGAGGATTTCGTAGAGCGTGTTCAGGAAGAAGGCGCCGTAGTCCGTGGCCTGGTACTTGAAGGTGGGGATGTCCTTGCCGGCGCGGTCGTCGCCGGGGACGAGGGTGGGGATGGTGCGTTCGCTCTTGGGGCTGCCGTTGCCGAACACGCCGCCGACTTCCTGGTTGGAGTCGGCCGGGGACATGTACAGGCCTACCTTCATGCCGTACTTGTGCGCCGCGTCGGTGAACTCCTTCACAACATCGCCCTTGCCGTCCTTCCACGGCGAAGATGCCACGGTGTAGTCGGTGTAGCGGGAGGGGTAGGACATAAAGCCGTCGTGGTGCTTGACGGTCAGGACTGCATAGCGGAAGCCGTTGTCGCGCAGGGTCTTGACCCAGCTGTCGGCGTCGAAGTCAGTCGGGTTGAAGCGGGCAGGATCCTCGGTGCCGTGGCCCCACTCCTGGTCGTAGAAGGTGTTGATGCCGAAGTGGATGAAGGCCGTCTGGCGGGATTCCTGCCACTCCTGCTGTGCCACGGTGGGGCGGACCAGGGCGGACTTGGCCAGGATGTTGGCTTCGCAGTCACCTGTGCTCACGGAAACGTAGTTGGCCGGGTCAACCAGCAGCGGCTCGCAGACCACGGGTTCTCCCGGGGCGAGGTCCTGGTACTTGATGGCGGCGGGATCGTAGCCGTCCACCAGGGCGGCGAAGCGGGTCTTGTCCAGGGAGCCCTGGAATGCACGGGTGGGCGCGGCTTCCTTGACCTCGGCGCCAAAGGTGGCGGTCGACGTCGAACCTGGGTTGCGCACGGACTGCTCACCCTTGACGGTGGTCAGCATCTTGCCGTCCATGCCGCCGATGAGCTCTGCGGTGCCGTCGGCCTTGGGCGTGTAGGCCATGGAAAAGGTGTGCGGCTTGCCGGCCTCGGGCAGCGGTGTGGATGCCGAATAGCTCTTCCACGACCCGCTGGCGTTGGAGCTGAAGCCGTACTCAAAGGCGGTGCCGGTGCTGTTGTAGCGGGCAAAAAGATTGCCGCCGACGGCGATGACCGGCGCCTGGGCCCTCTGGGTGGCGGCGGGCGTGAAGACGGCCTCCGCCACGAATCCCTTGTCCAAGGTGGTGGTGCCAAGGGCGAAGTCGGCCGCCTTGAAGGCCAGGCCGTCAGTCGGCGAGGACAACGTGGCCTTGCCGCCAGACACGGTCTCGGTGCCTGAGGTGCGGGTGAGCGTGCCGGCCAGGGTCTCGGATTCGGCGGGGACGTAGGCGTTGCCGTTGAAACTGCCGTCGTAGGCCACATCCATCAGGTCAATGGAGGCCGGTTTTGGCTGGTACTCAAACTTCTCAGCATCGAAGCCGCCGGAAGCCTTGGCGAGCCGGATGGCGTGGAGCATGCCGGTGAAGCCGCGGTCGGTGCCCCCGGAGTTCACCTCGTAGCCGAAGCCGAACATGGAACCGAGGTTGGCGGCGTTGCCGGCCGGGGCGGAGGCTGTCACCGGTGGCAGCACCTCGCCGTCGAGCATGAGAGTGAGCGTGGCTCCCGAACCGGTGGGCAGATATTGGAAGGAGAGGGAATGCTCCTTGTTAAGTGCGGGATATGGGACGGCGGCCTTGTTGGAGGTCCAGCGGCCGCCGGACTGTGAATCAAATCCGTAGCGCAGTTCGTTGTTTTGCGCGCGGATGTAGATATTGCCGCCGGCGGAGAAGACGGTGGACATTTCCGCGCTGCCAGTGGGAGTGAGCGTCAATTCGCCCAGGAACCCCTGATCGGCGGTGGCTGCGCCCGTGGTCATGTCGGTCGGTGCATAGCGGATGCCCTGGGGCCCGCCGGCCAGCCGGACACCCTCAAGGGGTACCTGCTCCTCGTTGCCGTTGACCCGGTTCAGCACGCCGTGCATGATTTCGTCGCCAGTGGTGGTGTATGCAGTGGTTCCGACCAGCGAGCCGCCGAAACCGACGTTCAACGAGTCGCCTGCGGCTGCCTGGGCGCCGGCGCCGGGAACCATCAAGGCCCCCATCAGGCTCAGCGTGGCCAGTCCGGCCAGTGCCGTGGACTTCCTTGTATGGTGGGGATTCCCCGGAGCTGTCGGCCGGGACCCCTCCCCGTTTTTTGGATGACTGCTTGCGATATGCATGAATACAACTTCCTTGTTGGCAATTCACGGGGCTGTCGAACGGCCTGAGGTGGCGACTCAAAGGGCCCGCGGTTAGACATCGGATGTATCGCGATCAACATACCAGCACAAGGTCGGTCAATAGTAGGGTTTTTACGAATGTTACGCATAACAGCTCGGAGGGTGAGTGGCCTGTGTTCCATTTCTGGGGAAAGTCATCGGATCAAAGATCGGGTGTGCGGAGTTTTGAGGCTCTTCCAGCGGATGTCTGCGGATGGCGGGCACACCAAAAAGGACGGCGTTCGCGTAATAGGGGCAGTGGCAAACCACTGGCCGATTCCGCCAGCACCGTCCATTGAGGAAACAGCCCCGTGCCGGGGCCCCGCAACGCGCTGAAAGCTACTTCTTGGGCTCGTCCTTGGGGTTGGGATGCTGTTCGCGGAGCTTGGCCTCGCGCGCGTCGAGCTCGGCCTTGAGCTTGCGGAGCCGCTCGGCCTCAAGCTTCTGCTCCCGGTTGATCTCCAGATTGCGCAGGAACTGGGGGTCGTCGTCGGGGGCCGTGGAGCGGGCGTACCCGGAAGCGGCTGGACGGGAAGGGCCGGGCAGTGGCCCGCCGGAACGCTGGGAGGCGCCGGCCGGGGCGTACTGGGGGCGGCCAAACAGGAACCAGAGGGCCACACCGATCACGTTCAGGAGCACGATCACCAGGACCCACGCGGTTTTCGGAATGCTGCGCACGTCGCTGGCCTCGCTGCGGAGGCAGTCGATGAGCCCGTAGACAAAAATCACAACACCCAGGGCAACAGGAATGATATAGCGCATACTTCATTCTACCGTCGCAGGAAAAATCGGCACCGGGCGGACGCACAGCTTCAACGGCTAAACTTGGGCCGTGGCTTTCTTCAAATACTCCCTGATTCGCGGCATTCTGTTCCTGGCTTTCTTCCTCATCGCCTACTTGGCGGTGGGCTTGAGCCCGCTGACCTCCGCCCTCGTTGGCGCCCTGGCCGCGTTCCTTGTCAGCTACGTGTTCTTCCGCAAGCAGCGTGAAGGCGCCACCGCCGTCGTCGCAAAGACCTTTGCACCCAACGCCACCACCACCCAGTCGGTCGGTGCCATGGCTGATGCCGACGCCGAGGACGCGCTCATTGACGCGAATCCGGACATCTGGATCGACGCCGACCGCAAGTCCGGCACGGCCACCTACGACAAACCCGAGGAATCCTAGGCCGGGAAGCCCAACCCGGATGCCAACCCGCAGGCCCGGCACCAGCCGGGCCGGCCTCGCGTCCGGCCCCTACAGCGTGTTGAGCAGCACCGCCGCGGCGAACAGCAGGCTGAACCCGAGGTTGAGCATCCCTGTCTGCTGCAGCACGGGGATCAACGCCTCGCGGGTCTGCCCCTTCAACATGATCCAGCTGGGCAGCAGGATGAACGGCGCCTGCAACAGCATCAGCAGCATCCACGGATTGTCCGGAACCAGGCACAGGGTCAAGGCCATGGACAGGGCCAGCATCACGACGTAGCTGATGCGCGCATTCCTGTCGCCGAGCCGCACGGCCAGGGTAATTTTGCCAACCAGTGCATCCGTGGGGATGTCGCGGACATTGTTGGCCATCAGAAGTGCGACGGCGATGAGCCCGGTGGAGATTGAGCCCACCACTGCGGTGGTGTCCACGGCGCCGGCCTGGGTGAAGGTGGTGCCCAGGGTCGCGACGGGGCCGAAGAAGAAGAAGACAAAGACGTCCCCCAGGCCCAGGTAGCCGTAGGGTTTCTTGCCGCCGGTGTAGCCCCAGGCGGCAAGGACGGCGCCGGCGCCCACCAGCAGGAGCGTCCACTGCCGCGACAGGATGACCAGAATGAGCCCGGCCACCATGGCCAGGCCCAGCGCGCCAAAGGCTGCCATCTTTACTTCATGGGGCTTGGCCACACCGCTGCCCACGAGCCGCAGCGGGCCCACCCGACCTTCGTCGGTGCCACGGATCCCGTCGGAGTAGTCGTTGGCGTAGTTCACGCCAATCTGCAGCAGCAGCGCCACCAGGGCGGCGAGTACGGCCCGGCCCCAGTTCAACCCGCCCAGGCCAAATGCCGCCGCGGTACCAACGATCACGGGGGCAATTGCCATGGGCAGAGTCCTCATGCGGGCCCCGGCGACCCATTCCCCCACAGTGGCCACAGTACTTCTCCTTCGATACAGGTGACGATAGACCCGTAAGTCAGGCCTCAGCCCCAATTCTGCCCTGTCCACCTGTCAATGGCTGTGAGCGGCGTGGGTCAAAGTGGCTAAAATCGCCGTCCTGTCGGGTTTTCCGTTGGGCAGCAGCGGAAGCTCGGAGACCAAGACCACAGTTTTTGGCAGCAAATGTGCCTCCAGGTGCTCCGCTGCGCCCGCCAGCAGCTCCGCCTCGGCCAGTGCGGAAACCACCATCGCGGCCACCTGCTGGCCCCATTCCTCCGACGGCACAGGAACCACAAACGCCTCGCGCACGCCAGGCACCTTGTGCAGCCCGTCGGTCACGGCACCGGCCGACACCTTCAGCCCGCCCGTGATGATGACGTCGTCAACCCTGCCCAACACGCGCAGCCGTCCCTCACTGTCCAGCTCGCCCAGGTCGCCGGTTTCATACCAGCGCACCACTTCGCCGTCGTGCTCTTCCTCAGTGAACGAGGCGTTGGTCAGCTCGGCATTGCCCAGGTAGCCCGCGGCCACCACGGGCCCGCCCAGCCAGATGCGGCCCTCGCGGACGGCGAGTTCCACGCCGTCGAGCGGGACGCCGTCATATACGGCACCGCCACAGGTCTCGGACATGCCATAGGTGGTCACGACGTTGAGCCCGGCACCGCGCGCGGCCTCAAGCAGTGCGGGGTTGACGGGGCCGCCGCCGAGCAGGATCGCGTTGAAACGGCGCAGCACGGTGAGCGTTTCTGCGCTGGGGTTGGTGAGCAGGCGGCTGAGTTGTGTGGGGACAAGCGAGGTGAAGCGGGTGTTGTCGGTCAGCTCCAGTGCAGCCTCGGTGAACGCCTCCGAGGTGAAACCGCCGCTGAGGTCCATGGCCCAGGGGCGGGTGCCGGCGAACAGGCTGCGCACCAGGACCTGCAGCCCGGCCACGTAGTTCGTGGGCAGTGCCAGCAGCCACTGACCCTCGCCCTGCAGCGCCATGGCGGTCCCCACGCTCGACGCCGCCAGCGCATCCACTCCCAGCATGGTCCGCTTGGGCGTGCCGGTGCTTCCGGAGGTCAGCACGACGGCGGCAATGTCCGTTTCGCTGCCGGCCGGCAGTCCCAGCTCGCTTTGCGGGATGAGCTCGAAGCTGCCGTCGGGGGCGATCTGGACTGCCGGGCCCTCGCCGGAGAGTGCTTCGGAGAGTGCCTTGAGCAGGGGTTCGATGTTCATGGGTACCTATGTATTAGAAGTAGTAGGGGAAGGAGGACCAGTCGGGGTCCCGCTTTTCCAGGAACGCTTCCTTGCCTTCCACGGCCTCGTCCGTCATGTAGGCCAGGCGGGTTGCCTCGCCGGCGAAGACCTGCTGTCCGGCCAGTCCGTCGTCGGCAAGGTTGAAGGCGAACTTGAGCATGCGGATGGCCTGCGGGGACTGGCGGGCAATGTCGGCGGCGTATTCCAGGGCAACCTCTTCGAGGCGTGCGTGGTCCACGGCCTCATTGACGGCACCCATGCGGACCATGTCATCGGCCGAGTATTCGCGGGCCAGGAAGAAGATTTCGCGGGCCGACTTCTGGCCGATCTGGCGGGCCAACAGGGCCGAGCCGTAGCCGGCGTCGAAGGAGCCCACGGTGGCGTCTGTCTGCTTGAACTTGCCGTGCTCGCGGGAGGCGATGGTCAGGTCGGAGACCACGTGGAGGGAATGCCCGCCGCCAGCCGCCCAGCCGTTGACCACGGCGATGACCACCTTGGGCATGGTGCGCATGAGCCGCTGGACTTCCAGGATGTGGAGTCGGCCGGCGCGGGCGGGGTCGATGGTTTCCTTCGTCTCGCCGTCGGCGTAGCGGTAGCCGTCGCGGCCGCGGATGCGCTGATCGCCGCCGGAGCAGAAGGAATGGCCGCCGTCCTTGGGGGAGGGGCCGTTGCCTGTCAGCAGGACCGTCGCCACGTCCGGGGTCATGCGGGCGTGGTCCATGGCGCGGTAGAGCTCATCGACCGTGCCGGGGCGGAACGCGTTGCGCACCTCGGGACGGTTGAACGCGATGCGCACTGTGGGCAGGTCCCTGACGATCTCACCCTTCGCGTCGCGTTCCACCTGGCGGTGGTACGTCATGTCCTGGAAGTCGAAGCCTTCCACCACGCGCCAGCGGGTGGGGTCGAAGATGTCGGATACCTGGTCTGGGAAGTTTGTTGCGGTGCTCACCCAGTGATTCTAGCGGGCGGCGGCATTTAGGGGGCCGGGCCCGAATATGACGCCAATGTGACGCAGGCGCCGTGACATGTTCTCGGCAGGCGGGCCGGGCGGCCTTGGACTGTCCAAACCGACAGGCGCAAAACCCTTGACGGTATTTCAGGGCGTCATGAAAGGTGTCCCGTCGGAATAGGGGGATGGCCCCGTGTGGGGGCTAATTTTGGGGAGGCCGTCGAGAAGACGCCTGGCCGCCGAGGAAGACGCCGCTCATCGCCGCCTCGGCCCTCACGGCAGCACTGTCATTCGGCAGCATTGCTGCACTCGCCACCGCCGCAATGGAAACGCCGGGGGCGGCGCCTCCTCGCCGCCCCGGCGGCAGTTTCTTCCTGCACCGGCTTCTCAAGTGCCCTCCAAGATCTTTCCCGGGCATAGGCCGCGATGCCGGATAACGGGATCGACAATGTCCGTCTCCTCTGGAGAACGCTGGAATTCACAGGTGACGGCACCAAGGCCACGCAGGTCTTCTCTATCGGCGGCCCGGCGCTGAATGATGCAGGACGTCAGGCATCCGTGCGCTTCTCCAACATTCCTGCGGGCACCCGCAACGTTGTGAACGTCACCGGGGCCTCGGCCAACTTGAACCTCAACTCGCTGTTGTCCGGGGAAACCGGCCTGGTGCTGGACACCGGAACCGCCGAATTCGGACAGATTGCATCCAACCTGGTCTGGAGCCTCAAGGATGCCAGCAGCGTTGTTGTCGACGGCAATGCGCAGGTGCCCGGATCCATCTTCGTTGCCCATGCCGCTTCATTCACCACCATCTCCGCCAAGGACACCAACGGCCGAATCCTCGTTGACGACAACCTGGAGCACATCGGAACTGGCGGCAATGAAATGCACGCCTACCCGTTAATCGGTGCCCTGGAATGCGTTGTGGAAGGCGATATGCCCGAAACGCCCGTGACGCCCCCGGTACCGGGCGAGCCTGAGACCCCCGAGCTCCCGAAGACGTCCGAGGTGCCGGCTGAACCCGAGTTGCCGTTGGTTCCGGCGGACCCCGGACAGCCGGACGTCCCGCTGGCTCCCGCAACGGTCTCGCTCTCCGTCACCGGCGCTGCCCCTGCCGTTGACGGACTGGCCAAGACCGGCGCCAACAGCAACACGCTGATCATTTGTTTGGCCGCGGGTGCTCCTCCGTGGCCGGACTGCCATTGTCATTCGCCGGCCGGCGACCTTGACGGACCAACCCTCATTTATGACGAAAGTCTCCTTGATGCGTTTTCACGGGAGGATTCACGATGGCGGTCAGATCACGGGCTGCAACAGCCGTTAACTGAGTAGACACCGTGAGATTCCTGATGGAACGTTCAGAAACGATCAATTTTCAATGACAGGCCCGAAGCGCCGCTGACATGGTTTCACCGACCATTTTTCGGCACTTTGAATCAGGGTGAAAGTTGCAAAAATTCCAGCTAGCTTGGGGTTCGGCCATTCGGTTATGCGTCTGGCTAACTCCGTTCACACATGAGGTAGACAGAATTGATTAACACCATCTCCCGCGTACCGAGGAAGGGCTCTGTCATCGCTGCTTCGGCACTGACAGCGGCACTGGCACTCGGCAGCTTCCTGACCTTGGTTCCCGCCGCAAACGCCGAAGGTGCCTTCACCTGCATCGACCAGATGCCCGGCCTGGGCAACGGCGAATTTGCCGGTTTTGACAACAACACCAACATCTTTGTTGGCGGCGACTTCTCCGTGGCCGAGAACGCCGCCGAGGCGGAGGGGCTGCTCGTTGTCATGGGCAACGCCGACTTCGCCAAGCATGACCTGGGGAACTACAACGTCGGCACCGTAGGTGTCGGCTCCCAGCTCGTGCCTACCGTCGGTTCCGACATGCTCCTCGTCGGCGGAAACGTCAATGGCAACGGGACGCGGATTGACGTTGGGTTCCCCGACGGCGGCGCTGTCCGTATCGGTGGCGCCAACAACGCCGGAGACAAGATCGTCACGAACGGCGGGACGCTGACCGCTCCCGATGCTACCGCCACGGACTCGTACTCCGACTACTCGGCCCTACTGAAGTCACGCTCAGCGCAATACTCCGGCCTGACAAACACCGGAACGGTGACCGTTGAATCTTGGGGCGCCATTGTCATGACCGGCAACGGCACCTCCTCACCACAGGTTTTCACTGTGGATGGAAGCTCCCTCGGCAGTGCTGCGAGGTCATCCTCGCTGCAGTTCAAGGGCGTTCCCGCCAACACCCGGATCGTTGTCAACGTCACGGGTGAGTCGGGCGGCCTGTTCCTCAACTCACTGCTGGACGATGCGGGACTGGCGATCGGTACAAACGCGGGCACCGCCGGGGGAGCCTTGTTCGGCGCCATCACCTCACAGCTTGTCTGGAACTTTGCCGATGCCAAGAATGTGGCCATCGGGGGTCAAGCCCAGGTGCCGGGTTCCATCCTGGTGCCAACGACTGGCGGCACCACCGAGATTTCCGCGCCCGGCACGAACGGCCGCATCCTTGTTGCCGGCAATCTTGTGCACAGCGGCACCGGTACTGAAATGCATGCCTACCCGCTAATGGGTGACGACTTCTTCGGCTGCACCGACAAGCCTGTTGTGCCAGAGGTGCCTGAGGTGCCTGAGGTGCCGGTTGTTCCTGAGGTTCCTGTTGTGCCAGAGGTGCCTGAGGTGCCGGTTGTTCCTGAGGTTCCTGTTGTGCCAGAGGTGCCAGAGGTGCCAGAGGTGCCGGTTGTTCCTGAGGTTCCCGTTGCGCCCGAAGTGCCGGTCGTACCGCTTTCCCCCGAGCATCCTGCCGACGAATCGACGCAGGCCCCTGTGGTGACGAAGACTCCGGCGCCCTCCACTCCGGCCAGCACCCAGGCGACACAGTCGGCAGCGCCGGCCGTTGCAGTAGTTGGAGAAGTTGTCGCTGAGGCTTCCGACACCGAACGCCTGGCCAACACTGGACTCAACTCAGCCAATGTTATGGCCCTCGGATTGGCCGCGATGTTGTTCCTGGCTCTCGGCGGCCTGGCAGTCGTGGCAGTTCGTCGCCGCCACTAGGGGCCTGAGCTCCCACTAATTCTCAATGGCCGTTTGCCCGCGGATGCCCCCTCCGCGGAAAACGGCCATTGTCATGCCCGGGAAAGTGCGGGTGGGCCTGGAGATGCTCAGCTGATGCAGAATTCGTTGCCTTCGGGATCGGCCATGGTGAACCAGGAATGCGGGCCCTGGCTGGCTTCCCACAAGAATGTGGCCCCTCGGGCCTCAAGCCGGCCCCGGACGGTCTCCTTGTCGTCGCCGCCCAGCCTGACGTCCCAGTGGATGCGGTTCTTGGACGTCTTGGCGGCGTCGGCACTCTGGAAGAGGATGCGCGGCTGGCCGGACCCCGCGTCCGGTCCCGGCATGATGGCCTGGCCGGCGGCCCAAACCAGCACGCCCCGGTGGAGCAGTGTCTCGTCGTCGGACGCGAATCCCTTTTCCAGCATGGAACGGATGAACGCCTCGTCGGACGGTTCCACCTGCCAGCCCATGGTCTCGGCCCACCAATCGGCGAGAGTGTGCGGATTGATGCAGTCAACGACAATTTGCAGCGAATAGGCCATGGAAATAGTCTGCTGCTGCCTGTGGCCGGTGTCTAGAGCTCAGCCGGCCGCACCACCCGGGGCGGGTGGCGCGGCCGGCCTCGGGGTGCGGCTATGCCAGAATGCGCAGCTTGGAAGTCGCACGGCCAAAGAAGGCGTGGTCCAGCGAGAGCCTGCCCGGTCCAACGAGGGCCACGGCAAGGGTGGAGGCGCCCAGAATGAGCACCAGCTCGAAGCCGCCCGCTTCAACGAAAACACCCGCCGGTGCGTGGACCAGCACGATGGCGCCGATCATGTTCAGGGTCAGCAAGACTGCGATCGGGCGGGTGGCCAGGCCAAGGATCAGTGCGATGCCGCCCGCCAGTTCCAAGGTGGCCACGATGGGTGCCACCAGTTCGGCGGCCGGAACGCCCATCTGGGCGAACGCACCCTGGGTGCCGGCAATGGTGAATTCGTTGTACTTCTGCCAGCCGTGGGCGGCAAACAGGAAGCCGACCACGACACGAAGGATGGTGCGGGCAGCGGTGGTAAGGGCAGTGTTGTTCATGGGGATCTCAACGTTTCTGTGGGGGTCATGTACAGGCCTTCAGGAAAGAAGCGCCGAGCAACAATTAGTTGAAGCTTCAATAAAAGTCTCCCAGATGATCGGTTGATGTGTCAACTAATGGCCGATCGGGTGTGCTCCGGGGCGCGCGCCGCCCCCCGGCGTCCGCTAGTGTTTTTTCATGACCTTTATTGCACCCGTCACCCTGGCGGGAAAGTACGTCACCCTTGAGCCGCTGAGCATGGACCATCATGACGGTCTCGTTGCGGCAGCCTCCGACGGCGAGCTGTGGAACCTTTGGTACACATCCGTCCCCCGCCCCGAAGATATGCGCGCCGAGATCCAGCGGCGTCTCGCCGCGCAGGAGGCCGGGACGCAGTTCTCCTTTACCGCCAGGAAGAATGATCCCGCCACGGGCGAGCCGGGCCGGGTCATCGGCCTGACCAGCTACTACGACATCGATCCGTCCGTGCCCACTGTGGCGATCGGCGCCACTTGGAACGCCGCCAGCGTGCATGGCAGCGGCACCAACGTGGACAGCAAGAACCTGCTCCTCAGCCACGCCTTCGATGTGCTCGGCTGCGAGGTGGTGGTCTTCCACACGCATTGGATGAACACGCAGTCCCGCGAGGCCATCGCCCGCCTCGGCGCCAAGCAGGACGGCGTGCTGCGCGCCCACCGCCGCCTGGCCGACGGCACGCTGCGCGACACAGTCGTTTTCTCCATCCTCGCGGCCGAATGGCCGCAGGTGCGCAACGGACTGAACTTCCGCTTGGCCAAAAAACGTCCAGCCCTCCAACAATGACCGGCCCCCACTGGGAAGGTGCCGTCAACGCCAGGCTGCTGGCCGGGGACATCTACCGAATGGGCCGCAGCGAATGGCTCACCGAGCGTGGTTGGCAGCAGCTCTATAACGACGGCGTCCGCACAGTCATCGACTTGCGGAACCCTGCGGAGCGCAAGCGCAGGCCGAGCGACCCGGTGGTGACGTCGGCGGCCATGGCGAGGTTCGCCGTCGTCCATTCACCAACGGAAGACCCGGAGGACCCGCGCTACCGCGACCGCTTCCAGCCGTACATGAACCATCCGCGGCTGTATGCGGACATGGTGGCGCTGTTCCCGGAGCGCGTTGCGGCCGTGTTCAGGGAGTTGGCGGCGGCGCAGGGCAAGGTGGTCATCCACTGCTCGGCCGGGCGCGACAGGACCGGGCTGGTGGCCACGCTGCTGCTGGCGCTGCTCGGGCAGTCGGAGCTTGCGGCGCGGGAGGACGAGGATGCGGTGCGCGGGATCAACGACTGGCATTTGGTGGCGCCGGTGAAGCACCCGTACGAGCGGCACCTGGGGCAGGCCGAGCTGGCCGAGGTGGTTCAGGGGCGTGGGGAGGCCGTGGCCGAATTCATTGACGGTCTTGATGTGCGCGCATTTTTGCTGGCCAACGGTGTCACTCCGGGCGAGATCGACACTGTCATTGCCCGGTGCCGTGGGGGCAGCTGAACGCCTGCAACGAGCAGTTGGAGGGTCCTTATTACGATTTAGGGGTCTAAATCGTAATAGCGGACGACATATTTGCGATTGTGCCTGTGGCTTGGACCGTTGGCGACGGTCTCCGGGATGCGCCGGAGGCGGCACCCCATAGACTTGAGGGCATGTCTCTAACCAAAACCCCGCAATCAGCCGCGTCCAATTCCAAGAAGATGGTGGTGCTGGTCATCGCCATTGTGGTGGCGATGGTGGCCCTGGTTGGGGGAGGGGCGCTGCTGATGTCCACAATGGACAAGTCCGACGCCGGACAGGTCGCCGAGGGTGCGACGATCGCCCCGGACCCGGCCAAGGCGGAAAACCGCGAGTGGACCGGGACGGTGGACTTCAACGGCAAGGCCATGGACGTGACGCTGTTCGGGGACAAGGCGCCACAGGCCGTGGCATCGTTCCTGCACCTGTCCGAGACGGACTTCTTTGACGGGACAGCCTGCCACCGCCTGACCACCGGCGGCTTCGACATCCTGCAGTGCGGGGATCCCACCGGCACCGGAACCGGCGGCCCGGGCTACGAATTCGGGCCCGTCGAGAACGCGCCGGCCAACAACCTCTACAAGAAGGGCACGCTGGCCATGGCCCGGACCAGTGATCCGAACAGCAACGGCAGCCAGTTCTTCATCGTCTACGGCGACACCACCATCGATCCGGGTGCGGCCGGCGGCTACACCGTGTTTGGTGAAATCACCGGCGGCCTCGACGCCGTGGAGAAGGTCGCGGCGCAGGGCACGGTTGACGGCGCTCAGGACGGCGCTCCCGCCGCGCCCGCCGTGCTTGGGGCGGCCAGCTTTAAATAGCCGACCGGATGTGAGCAAGGGTCAACGGAGCGGCGGCAAGTGTAGGCTTCTACACTTGTGTCTAGTGTTCTAGACACTAATTGTGGTGCCCGCCTTGTGCTCCATTTGGGGGAGGTTGCCCCATGAGTGCCGTGGACGCGGATGCGAATGCGCGCAAGGCGCGACTCGCCAAAGCGCTGCAATTTCAAGTGGTCGCCAATGATGCACTCTTGTTGGTGGACGAGGGCGAGGATACTGCCGATGCGGACATGACCCTTTGCCTCCCTGCGGGTATTGCCTCGTCGGAGGCCCTCTGCATCCAAAACCTGGAAAATACGTTGCCAGGCAAGACCATCAGAATGCCGTACGTCTGCTTGCAACCGTGGACAAGACGGCAGCCAACTACGAGTCCGTGCTCCTGGGCATGAAAACCAAGGCCGCCCATGGATGCCAGCGCGTCTCGAAGGCGGAGCCTTCTCGGGCTGGCAAGGCAATGGATAGCGCCAATTATCCCGGCCGAACAGTGATTGGTTGTTCGTGGGAAGTGCCCGGCCCGCGCCACGCGCCGGTGGCGGAATGTCCAGTAGCGGTTCGGCCGCGGCACCGACCCGGCTGCGGAGGCACGGCGGGGGCTGCTCTATGCTTGCGGTAACGAAACAAACACCTGATTTGTGGGTGGTCGAACTGTTGCCGCCATTGTTCCCTTTGTGACGTGAATCGTAATTTGTGCGCGCTGCCGGGCGGGCCTCGGGCGGTGGCGCTGACGAGCAAAATGGGCTGATGAGGCAATGGGCAAGGGCAGTGAAGCAACGGGCAGGCAGCGTCAGGCCAAGGGCAACCCCAAGATCGGCGGGAAGTTCAGGAACTGGCTGCTCAACACCGCGGGCGTCGTGAACACTGCGGGCCTGGACAGGGTCGCAAGCCGTGCCGCAGCCCGGGCGGAGGAACTGCTCCGCGGCAGCCAGGGGCGCACCGAAGTCCGCGGGAGCCTTGCCACCTTCGAATCGGCAACAGGCCCGGACCCGCTCAACTGGAGCGACGGCGGGCTGGAGGACTACCTGGCGGCGGCCAGCATGCTGGTGCAGGAAACGCTTGGCATGACGCCGTTCGACACGCAGCTTCTGGCTGCCGCCAACATGTTGCGCGGCACCGTGGTGGAAATGGACACGGGAGAAGGAAAGACCCTGGTCGGCGCGCTGGTGGCCGGGGCCCACGCCCTCCGGGGGAGCCGGGTGCACGTCCTGACTGTCAACGACTACCTCGCCCACCGGGACGCCGCCTGGATGGGGCCGTTCTTCCAATCATTGGGCGTCACGGCTGCTGCCGTCACGGAATCCTCGACCCCGGAGGAGCGCAGGGCCGCCTATCTGGCCGACATCGTGTACGTCTCCGTCAACGAACTGGGCTTTGACGTCCTGCGGGACCGCACCTGCACCGAGCCGGAACAGGAAGTCCTCCAGCCCTTGAACGTCTGCATAGTCGACGAAATCGACTCCGTCCTCGTCGACGAGGCCACCGTGCCGCTGGTCCTGGCCGGGCGCGCCCGCGAGGAATTGCAGTCCGTGGACGTGGCGGACTTCGTCAAGAAGCTCCGGGCCGGCGCCGACTTTGAGGTGGCACCGGACAAGCGCAATGTGTCCCTGACGGATGCCGGCCTCGCGGCAGTCGAGGCGAGGTGGCCCGGCGTCGAACTTTATTCGGTGGCAGGCACGCCCCTGTTCTCCTCCGTCAACACCGCCCTGCACGCAGAAGTCCTGCTGCACCGCGATGTTGACTACATCGTGCGCGACGGCAAGGCGGAGATCGTCTCCGATTCACGCGGGCGGGTTGCCGCGCTGCAGCGCTGGCCGGACGGGCTGCAGGCGGCGGTGGAGACCAAGGAGGGGCTGCGCGCCACGGAGCAGGGGGAGATCCTGGACCAGCTGCTCGTGCGCGACCTGGTCAAGAGTTTCTCGGCCGTGACAGGGATGAGCGGCACGGCCGTGGCTGTTTCGGAGTACCTGCGGGAGCATTATGAGCTCGACGCCGGGCGGATCCCCTCCCACAAGCCGTGCATCCGCGAGGACCTGCCGGAACAGATTTACGCCACCGGCGAGCGGCGAGACGCCGCCGCGGTCCAGGCCGCAGCGGAGGCGCATGCCACGGGCCGGCCGGTGCTTCTTGGCACGCACGATGTGGCCATGTCGGAGCGTTTCGCCGAACTTTTGGCGGCCCGGGGGCTGGCTCCCCAGATCCTCAACGCCCGCAATGACAGCGTGGAAGCGCAGGTTGTGGCGCAGGCCGGGCGGCGCGGGGCGCTCACGGTTTCCACGCAGATGGCCGGCCGCGGCACAGACATCCTCCTCGGCGGGACGCCCGCCAACCCGTCCGCGCACGCGGAGGTGGCCGGCCTGGGCGGCCTGCTGGTCATCATCGTGGGCCGCTTTTATTCGCCCCGCCTCGACGCGCAGCTCCGAGGGCGCGCCGGGCGGCAAGGCGATCCCGGTGCCAGCATCATCTATTCCAGCATGGCCGACCCAGCCGAGAACGGGCAGGAGGCGCACGGCCTGGAGCTCATCGAATCCGTGTCCCGGGATGTTGACGACGCCGGACTGGTCACCAAGGCCGGCATGTCCGCGCTGCTGGACCGGGCGCAACGGCTCGCGGAGCAAGAGCGGTTCACCACGCAGCAAAACTCGTGGAAGTACAACGAGCTGATCGCCTACCAGCGGCAGGTGGTGCTGGCCGAGCGGTCACGGGTGCTGCACGGGTCCGGCGCAGCACTTGACATCCTGGAGGAGCTGGACAACAGTCCCGCCGATGGCGCCGTCGACGAAGGTGGCGCCCGGCTGGCCGCGATGCGGGGCATCCTCGGGGAGGCGGAACTGGCGAGGGTGTGCCGGGAAGTCCTGCTGTTTGAACTCGACGCCTTATGGAGCGACCACCTGGCCCTGCTGTCCGAGCAGCGCGCGGCGATCCACCTGCGCGCCCTCGGCCGGCAGAACCCGTTGGACGAATTCCGCCGCGAGACCATCCGCGCCTTTGAGGGGTTTCTCGACGACGCCCACGCCAATGCGCTGGAAGCAGTGCAGGGCCTGGACATTGCCGACGGGCAGGTAGACCTTGAAGCGGCCGGAATCCGCCGCGGCTCCACCACCTGGACATACGTGGTGGACGAGAACCCGTTCGGGAACCCCACCGACCAGGCGATCAAGTGGCTGCTGAAAAAGCTGGGCAGATAGCCGAGCCCGGGGTGGGTGGCGAATCTTTCGGACACATGACGTGGGCCGGCGGGGTGCCGGTGATTCATTCGGACACATAACGCGGGTCGGCGGGATGGCGGCGAATCATTCGGACGGCAAACGTCAGTAAATCGGTGTTTTGCCCACGTTTGCTGTCCGAATAAATGGGTGGGGTGCTGTGTAGCCGCGTCTACTGTCCGAAGGAATCGATCGTGGTGGGCGGCGGATCTTTCGGACACATAACGCGGGCTTGCGGGATGGCTGGCGGGCTGCCGGTGATTCATTCGGACACATAACGTGGGCTGGTGGGCTGGCCGGGATTCATTCGGGCACCTAACGCGAGAAAAACGGCGTTTTGCCCGCGTTTGGTGCCCGATTGGTTTGGGAGTGTCGCCGGCACCCGCGTTTGGTGTCCGAATGAATTGGGCGGAGCGGCCAGCCAGGCCAAACTTCTATGCGGGCGGGACAAAAGGGCGAATACTTGGAGGTGCCAACCCTTCAACAACGCAGGAGGCCGCAGACATGGCCAAGCTTATTTACACGGCAATGGCGTCCCTGGACGGCTACATCAATGACAGCGACGGCAACTTCGACTGGGCCATGCCCGATGACGAGGTCCATGCCTTCGCCAATGACCTCGAACAGGGGGTGGGCACCCACCTGTACGGCCGCCGGCTCTACGAAACCATGAAGGTGTGGGAAGAATTCTACGGCCGCTCCGACCTCATCAAGGTGGTCCGCGACTATGCCGACGTCTGGCACCAGATCGACAAGGTGGTCTACTCCCGCACCCTCTCCGAGACGGCCACGTCGCGCACGAGGATTGAACGCGAATTTGACCCCGTGGCAGTCCGGGCCATGAAGGATGCAGCCCAGCACAACATCTCCGTGGGCGGGGCCAACCTCGGCGGCCAGGCGCTGGCTGCGGGGCTCGTGGACGAGATCCACCTGCTGGTGTTCCCTGTCCTGGTGGGCGGCGGCACCCGGGCCCTGCCCCATCTCCCCAGCACCCCGCTGGAACTGCTGGACCAGCGCAAGTTTGGCAACGGCGTCGTCCATCTCCACTACAGCGTGGAGAACCTGCCTGCTGGCGCCTAGACCGCCAGCAGGCCCCACAGCAGCCAGGCGGAAACTGCCGCGGCGCCGAAGATGACCACGGCGAAGCCGCCGAGCCACAGGAACGACGGCGTGCGGGTCGCCTGGGCGAGGAGATACGCGTCGGAGCTGCCGAGCTGGCCGCGGCGGCGCGTGTGGACGGCGGCGACCTTGAAGAAGTCGCGCACGGAGCCCACGCCGAGGGCGATGCCGAGGATCAGCACCGCCCAGCCGACGGTTTCCGCGGTGGCGAACGTGACAAGGCATTGGGCGGCGGCGGCGCTGAGCAGTGCCACCATGATGCCGGTGAAATTGCGCAGGAAGATCAGGGCCAGCAGCAGGATGAGCGCGCCGATGGACGCGGCCGCCCCGGCCCAGCCCGCCGACACCGACCACACGAGTGCCAGCCCCACCACCGCCGGTGCCGGGTAGCCCCAGAAGCCGGACCACGTGGCGCCGAAGCCGCGGCGGCCGCTGCTGACGAGCTCGCCGGAATGGTCCAGCCCGATCCGCAGCCCGTGGACCACGCGGCCGGTCATGAGTGCGGCGAAGGCGTGTCCGAGCTCGTGCACGAAGGTCACGTACAGCCCGAACCATCGCCAGGTGGCGTGTGGGATGCTCAGGGCCACGGCCGAGGCGATGATCAGCAGCAGTGCTCCGAGGGGGAAGTTGGGGATGTCGGTGCGGATGAAGCCGTTGAGGATGGCGGACCACCAGCTGGCGGCGGCGTTGCTCAGGTCCCCTGCGGCGTCAGTCATTCCAGCAGCGTAGACGATGAAGCTGGCAGTCACGACTGGACCGGCGCTCTGGAAGCATGCGCCGCGTTGCAGGGTCCCTCCGCAACGCCGCCAGTGCGCAATTGTTCGGCCACCGGCCACACCCCGCCGTTCGCCTCCCACTATCCGGACGAGGCCGGCAGAAATTCCGGGCCCGCGGTTGTCCGATTGGACGGTGCTGTAATTGGCGACGGAGAGCCGGAGGCCATCCGCCAGCTGGCCGGGGCTTCAGGAAAAGTGGAAAGACACGAAGTATCAGACTGGTCCTGCGCCGTCACTGACGCTGCGCCTCAGGGGATCCGCCGTGCGTGAAAACCCTTGTGCCGCCGCACGCCATGGTCTTGGCTGAGGTCATGGCAAACATCTTGATCCTCGGCGGCACGGCCTGGCTGGGACGGACCCTGGCCCAGCAGGCGCTCGCCGCCGGGCACGACGTCACCGCCCTGGCCCGCGGCGAAAGTGGCGATTTCCCGGAAGGCGCGGCCGCCGTCGTGCTTGACCGCGACCACCCACACGGCAGCGCCCCGGACGGCATGTCCAACGGCGGATATGCCCCCGTTGCCGGGCAGGATTGGGACCTGGTGGTGGAGCTGGCGCGCTTTCCGGCGCATGCCCGGTCGGCGTTGCAGGCGTTGTCGGCGCGGGCCCGGAACTGGGTGCTGGTGTCCTCCTGCTCCGTTTACGCGGACCATTCCAGCCCCGCCGCGGGTGAGGGCGCGCAGCTGCTGCCGGCGCTCGAACCGGGGGAGGAGTACGCGGCGGAGCGGTACGGGGAGGCGAAGGCCGCCTGCGAGCAGTTGACCGCGGCAGCCCGGGAAGGCGCGGCGCTGCTGGTGCGGGCGGGGCTGATCGGCGGACCCGGGGACCCCACCGCGCGCAGCACGTACTGGCCCCTGCGCCTGGCGGATCCGCGCGGGCCTGCCCTGCTGCCCGTCGACGACAGCGGCCACTACCCGCAGCACGTGCAGCTCGTGGACGTCCGCGACCTCGCCGCGTTCATCCTCGACGCCGGACTGGCCGGGCGCACCGGGCCGGTCAACGCCGTGGGCTCGGCGGTCCCGCTGGCCGAAGCGCTCGACGCGGCGGCCGGGGCTTCCCGGACCGGTCCGGGGCCGGAAGGGGGTGCGGCGCGGCAGCTGCTCGACTACCCCATTTCGCGCATGGCGGACGACGCCGTTGCCCCCTGGAGCGGTCGGCGGTCCCTTCCGCTGTTGCTTCCACCGAAGACGGACTACGCCGGCTTTGCGCGCCGGTCGGATGCCCGGGCTGTTGAGCTGGGCCTGCGGCGCCGCCCCCTGGTGGAAACGTTTAGGGACATCGTTGCCTCCGACGATCCGTGGAATGGGCGGCAGCTGGCCTCGGGCCTCAGCGCAGCGGACGAAGCCGCCCTCCTGGCACGGTGAAAGGGTGAAAGCCAGCATCTCCACCCTCCTCCCCTCCCTTTCCCCAGCGACGCTCTATCACCTTCCGGGGTGTTTCCCGCATCGCTCTATCAGCGTTCGGGGCAGCGAACGGGTGGGAATTTCGTGCGGCATGGGGCACGGGCTGGCCGGCCACCTGGGTGCTGATAGAGGGTTCCTTGATACACCCCGATTGGTGATAGAGGGTTCCTTGAAACACCCCGATTGCTGATAGAGCGTTTGAAGTGGGGCGGGCGGATGTGTGAAACTGTAACTGTTCTGTCCCCTACGTCAGGTATCACGTTGAAGACTTGGTTCGCTTTCGCCTAACCGCGCTGAAGTGATGCCCGCCCGCCCTTAACGGCCCGGCCGGCACCTCGGCGCCTTCATTTGTTGAGGAGAACCATGCAGAACACCCATCCCATTTCGCTGTCCCGGCTCACTTTTGGCTGGCCGGACGGCACCCCCGTCTTTACCGACCTCACCGCCGTGTTCGCCGCGGGCCGCACCGGCCTGGTCGGGCCCAACGGCACCGGCAAGACCGCGCTGCTGCGCCTCATCGCCGGGGAGCTGGCACCCAACGCCGGAACCGTTGTGACGTCGTCGGCCGTCAGTTATTTGCCGCAAAAACTGACCCTGCACACGGAACAGACCGTCACGGGCCTGCTGGGCATGGAGGAGAAGCGCCGCGCCCTGGACGACGTGCTTGCCGGTCGCGAGGAGAACATGGCGCAGAACCTGGAGCTGATCGGTGACGACTGGGACCTGGAGGAGCGCGCGGTCGCACTGCTGGCCGGCTACGGGCTTCCCGCCGCCGGCCCGGAATTCCTGGACAGGACCGTGGGCACGCTCTCCGGCGGCGAGGCCATGATCACCGCGCTCGCCGGGCTGGAGTTGGCCGCCCGGCCGATCACGCTGCTCGACGAACCCACCAACAACCTGGACCGGACCGCCCGGAACCGGCTCTACCAGGCGGTGGAGCGCTGGCGCGGCACGCTCATTGTCGCCACCCACGACCGCGCCCTGCTGGACCGCGTCGACGCCATCGCCGAGCTGCGCCCCGTCCGCAGCCGTGACTGGGACGGGGAACGCGTGGAGCTCCTCCGGCACGGCGGCAGCTGGGAGGTCTACGAGGCCGAGGTCGCGGCCGAACGCGAGGCCGCCGAGCGTGCGGTCCGCGACGCCGGAGCCCGGCTCGCCACCGAGAAGCGCCAGCGGATCGAGGCGGAGACCAAGATCGCCCGCCGGGCCAAGGCCGGGCGGAAGGCCGCGTCCGGGCTGCCGCCGATCCTCGCCAATGAGCGGCGCAAGCAGGCCGAGCAATCGGCGGGCAAGGTCCGCGGCACCATGGGCAGCCGCGAGGCAGACGCCGCAGAGGCGCTCGCAGACGCCCGCGACGCCGTCCGCGCCGAGACCCGCATTCGCATCGACCTGCCGGACACGGCCGTGCCGTCGGGGCGGACGGTGCTGGACGTCTCCGCCGCGGTGGTGGCGCTCGGCGAGATGCACGACGGCGGCGCACCCCTTGCACCCGACGCCCGCCTGTTGCTGCGCGGACCCGAGCGGCTTGCGCTGACCGGGCCCAACGGAGTGGGCAAGACGACGCTGCTGAATGCCTTGGGTCCGATGGCCGCCGTGCCCGTGGGGTACCTGCGCCAGCGCAACGGGGAAGCGGCTGGTCCCGGATTGGAAGGTGCAGAATCCTGGGAGGGGCTGGACGATTCGCTCACCGTGCTGGAAAATGTTCGGGCCGCGGCGCCTTCCGTGGCTCTCCCGGAGGTTCGCGAGCAGTTGGCCCGTTTCCACTTCCGCGGCAACCTTGCCAACCAGCCCGTGGGGGAGCTCTCCGGCGGGGAGCGGTTCCGCGTGGCGCTGGCCAGAATCCTGCTGGCCAGCCCGGCACCGCAACTGTTGCTCCTGGACGAGCCCACCAACAACCTGGACCTCGTATCCACCGAGCAGCTGGTCTCCGCGCTCGCCGACTTCAAGGGCGCCCTTGTCGTCTCCAGCCACGACGACGCCTTCCTCGAAGCCCTCGCACCGGAACGGCAGTGGGAGCTCCGGCGGGCCGACGCGGAAGGTGGGGTTGAAGCGGAACTGTAGAACCGCCGTCGTACGTCCCCCAACAGCGGATAGGCTGGCAGGCGTGACTCAAGCCTCGAACGCAACGCGCCGATTTGAACTGACCCTCCGCAAGCCGTGGCCCGGCTGGTATCCCAACCCCACAGTGGTGGTGAACGGCGACGCCCAGCCCACCCTGTGGGGCACGCGCAACTGGAAGGTGGCCGGCACGGACCCCGTGGAAGTCAACGTTTTCCTGTTCAACCGGCTGTGGAAGTTCGGTGAAGCCGCCATCACGGTGGAGGCCGGGGCGACAGTGAGCTACCGCGCGCCCTGGCTGCCGTTCGGGCCGGGCCGGATCCGGGCCGCCTGATGGCCGACGGCGAAGTGCAGCTGTGCTTCATCGGCGACTCCTTTGTGGCCGGCGTCGGGGACGAGACCGGGCTTGGCTGGACGGGGCGGCTGGCGGTGCGCGCCGCGTCTGCGGGCAGGCCCGTGACCGCCTACAACCTGGGCATTCGGGGCAACACGTCGGCCGACATCCTGGCGAGGGTGCGGGCGGAGGTTGATGTGCGGCGAAACCCGGCGCGGCAGACCTGGATCGTGTTGTCGATGGGCGTCAACGACACCATTTTCGTGGACGGTGCTCCGCGGGTTGCGCTGGAGGAGTCCTGTGCCAACCTCGGGCTGTTGTTGGACATGTTCGCCGGTGACCCCGTCCTGGTGGTGGGTCCGCCGGCCGTCTCCGATGAGGAAATCAACGCCCGGATCCGCGAACTCACGGTTCGATTCCATGCCCGGTGCCGGGACCGGGGGATTCCGGTTGTGCCGGTCTTTTATCCGCTGGAGGAAAATCCCGTGTGGCGCCGGCAGGTGCTTGAGGGCGACGGGGCGCATCCGCGCTCCGAGGGGTATGTGGAGCTGTCTGAACTCGTGGCGCCGCACTGGGACCGCTGGCTGGATTTGCGCATGGCTGCCACCTGACTCGCGGCACGTATCGCCGGCTTCCATGGGAGGAGACGGCTGCGCGAACTCGCAATTTCTGCCCTTCCGGGCATCCATAGGGGGCAGAAATTGCGAGCTCACGGCCGCCGGGCAGTCGCACGGGTGGCCGACACCCCGGCGGCGCGGACTACCAGGTCTCGGCGAGCAGGCTGGCGAGGAGTTCGCCGTCGTCAACCTCCAGGCCGCGGGCGTTGAACCAGGCGCACATGTTGCGGCAGTCGCGGGCCAGCAACTCCGTCCCCTGCACGTTCCCGGCCAGGTCAACCAACTGCGGCAGGTCGATGATGACCAGGCGGTCACCTGCGGCCAGCACGTTGTAGGGGGAGAGGTCGCCATGGGCGAACCCCAGCCGGGCGAAGGCCTTCATGGCTTCGACCAGCTGGTGCCAATAATCCGCCAGCAGCCCGGGGCCGGGACGCGCCGATTGCAGGCGTGGAGCCGCAACCCCGCGGTTGTCCGGGTCCTCGATGAACTCCATCATGATTTCCGTGCCGTGGATCTGCACGGGGTACGGCACGGGAATGCCGTTCTCATGGGCCATGCGGAGGTACGTCCATTCGGCGTCGGCCCAGCGGGCGGCCTCCACCTCACGGCCGTAGGTGCTGCTGTTTTTCAGTGCCCGGGCGTCGCGCGAACGGCGCACCGACCGTCCTTCCGTATATATGGTGGAGCGCTGGAAGAGACGCTGGTCCGCCGACCTGTAGCGCTTGGCCGCCAGCAGTGCGCGCCGGGAATCCGTGGCTCGTTCAACGAGGAAGACATCCGCCTCCTTGCCCGTCTTCAGCACGCCAAGGTCCGTGTCCATGGCGGCGGCATCCTCAATGACGAACGCGGGGTAGGGCTGCGGGCCCCGCATGAGTTTTTCCAGGTCCGGCCACGTGGACCAGCGTTGGTTTTCGGCAAGGTCGTCATCAAGGATGTTCCAGTCGGCCATCTGTGCACTGGCGGAACGGTCCTTGGTGGACCTGCGGTTGATCTTTTCGAAGTGCTGTTGGTCAGCAGAAAACTTCATGGGTGAATCGACTCCTGTGGAGGAAAGCATGGGTGTTTTGGGCGCGGAAAGCTGCGAAAACAATCATGGGGTCCTCCTTACAGTCGATTCGGCTGCTGCATCAACGGGCCTGGGCGGCCGCAGCAGGTGCCTGGCGGCACATAGCCTTTTCATGAGACCACGATTCTCCCGACCGTGTCAACGATGCGAGGATTCCGCGGCACCACTGTTCGGCTGGACCTCGCGGACGTAGCCTTGTGGGGTCAACAAAAAATCGATCCTAAGCCGCGTGCACCATGCGATCCTTGCCCCGAAAACTGCTGTTGATAGTGGAAGCCCTGGCCCTGGCCGCCGCGATGGGAATTCCTGCGGCGGCTGCTGCGCCCGCGCACCAGTTGACCGCGGCGGCTGCGGCGTCCGGCCCTGCGTTGACGCCGGCCCGGCAGTTGGCGCGCATGAGCCTGGCGCAACGCGTGGGCCAGCTGTTCATGGTTGCCGCGAACGCCACGGGGCCCAGTGCCGCCACCATGTCCGCACTGGCCACTGAGCACGTGGGCAACATCTACCTGTCAGGGCGAAGTGCCGCCGGGACCGCCGCCACGGCGGCCGTGGTGAACCAGGTGACTGCCGCCGTCAACGCCACCACCACTGGCAACGTCAAGTTCTTTGTGGCCACCGACCAGGAAGGCGGCTACGTGCAGGTGCTGTCCGGCCCCGGGTTCTCGAGCATTCCAACAGGGCTTGCCCAGGGCGCGCTCGCGCCTGCAACCCTGCAGTCGTATGCCAGGACGTGGGGGAGCCAGCTGGGGGCTGCCGGGCTCAACATGAACCTTGCCCCGGTATTGGACACCGTGCCAAGCGCGGCGTTTGCACCATACAACGCCCCCATCGGCTACTACCAGCGCGAATACGGCTATACGCCGGCGGCCGTGTCCAGCCACGGCAACGCCTTCGTGGCGGGCATGGCCCAGGCCTACATGATTCCCGCGGTGAAGCACTTTCCAGGTCTGGGCCGGGTGACTCTCAACACCGATACCAGCGCCAACGTCCATGACACGGTGACCACACGCTACGACCCCTACCTGCAGCCGTTCAGGGACGCGGTCAACGCAGGGGTGTTGACGGTCATGGTCTCCAGTGCGTACTACGACAAGATCGACGCGGCAAACATCGCCCCGTTCTCCACAACTGTCATGAACACCATGCTGCGCGGCGACCTCGGGTTCAAGGGCATCATCCTCTCCGACGACCTCTGTTCCGCGCAGCAGCTGTCGCCGTGGAGCCTGCAGTCCCGTGCCCTCAACTTCTTCAACGCGGGCGGCAGCATGCTGCTGTGTGCCGACCCCACCGACATCCCCACCATGTACCAGACCGTGCTCAGCACGGCGCAGGGCAGCCCGGCCTTCGCCGCCACCGTCAACGCCGCCGCGCTCAAGGTCCTGACGGTCAAGGCAGCCACCCTCGGTGCTGCCTTCGGCGTCGGCGCACCGCCCCTTTTGACGGACTTCAATGGCGACGGCATCCCCGACGTGTTGGCCCGGTATTCGTCGGGGAGCGTGATGCTGTATCCGGGCAACGGCAGCGGAGGATGGCTGCCGCGCAGCCAGGTGGGCCATGGCTGGGGAGGGTTCAACGCTGTTTTTGGTGTTGGGGACTTCAGCGGCGGCGGGACCGCCGACGTTCTGGCCAGGGACGGCGCCGGGAATCTGTGGTTGTATCCGGGCAACGGGTATGGCGGGTGGCTGCCGCGCAGCCAGGTGGGCCATGGTTGGGGCGGCTTCAACGCCATGGCCGGCGTTGGCGATTTCAACAGTGACGGCACGGCTGACATTCTGGCCCGTGACGGGGCCGGGAACTTGTGGCTGTACCCAGGCAACGGCCGTGGGGGATGGTTGGCCCGAAGCCAGGTGGGCTGGGGCTGGCGCGCCTTCAACGCCATAGTTGGCGTGGGGGACTTCAATGGTGACGGCACCGCCGATGTGTTGGCCCGGTATTCGTCGGGGAGTTTGATGCTGTATCCGGGGAACGGCCGTGGGGGATGGCTGCCGCGGAGCCAAGTGGGCTGGGGGTGGGGTGCCTTCAATGCAATTGTGGGCATTGGGGACTTCAACGGTGACGGCACCGCCGATGTGTTGGCCCGGTATTCGTCGGGGAGTTTGATGCTGTATCCGGGGAACGGCCGTGGCGGATGGCTGCCGCGCAGCCAGGTGGGCTGGGGCTGGTCCGGGTTCAACAGCATCTTCTGACCGGCCCGCCCGGCGCGGAACATGTCAACCAAGATCACACGTGATTCATGCCGCCAAAAGGCCCCGAACCCACCCCCGCATGCTTGGATTGAGTCATACCTGCGAAAGGGAAGAAATTGACCATGTCCCGTGGAATTTATGTCAGTGCAACCACTCCCGGATCGGGCAAGACGTTGGTGTCATTGGGGCTGGCGGACGCCCTGCACCGGCGCGCGGACAGAATCGGGTTCTTCCGTCCCATCACCTCGGCCGCGGATCCGGAACAGGACCCCACGGTGGCCATGCTGCGCCGCATGTATGAGCTGGCCCCGGAGGTGTGCCGCGCCGGGATGACCAGCGCAGAGGCCCGTGCGCTGCTGGCTGCCGGCAAGCGCGAGGAGATCGACGCCCGCGCCGTGGAGATTTTCAGCGGGATCGCCAAGCTGGTGGATGTGGTGATCGTAGAGGGCACAGAGCTCACCGGCCAGGACGCCGCCGTCGAATTTGACCTCAACGCCCGCCTTGCCAACAACCTGGGCCTGCCGGTGCTGGCCGTGGTGGGCGCTCGCGGCCTGGGCCCGGAGGAGATCGCCGACGCCGTCGATGTGGCCCGCAAGGAGCTTGCCTCGGAGCACACCTCGCTGCTGGCCATGATGGTCAACCGCGCCGACCCTGCCGCCATGGACACCGTCACGGCCGCCATCCGCCCCGGAGAGCGCCAGCTGCCCGTCTACGTCATCCCCGAAATTGCAGAGATCTCCCGGCCCACCGTGGGAGAGGTCGCCGCCGCACTGAAGCTGCGCCAGATGGCCGGCAGCCCCGAGCTGGAGCGCGACGTCCATGCCATCAAGGTCGCGGCCATGACCGTGGGCAACTTCCTGAGCCAGCTCAGCTCCAACGACCTCGTGATTGTTCCCGGCGACCGCGCCGACGTCATGGTCGCCACGCTCGCCTCCGCATTTTCCCCGGAATTCCCGGTGCCCAGCGGCATGGTCCTGACGGGCGGGCTCGCCCCGGACCCGCACGTGCTGCCGTTCCTGGCCCACGCGCCCTTCCCTGTTTTTGCGCACGACGGCGACACGTTCAGTGCCGCCCAAGCGGTAAGTGAGGTGCGCAGCGAGATCCATACGGGCCAGCGGCGCAAGGTGGCCGCCGCCTTGGGCGCCTGGGCCCGGAACGTGGACGAGGCGGAACTGCTGGAGCGGCTCACCCTGCCCCGGCCCGCCACGATGACCCCGCTGCGCTTTCTGCACGAACTCATCGAACGGGCCCGCAGCGAGCGCAAGCACATCGTGCTGCCGGAAGGCTCGGACTCCCGCGTCCTGGCCGCGGCCGAGATCCTGCACCGCCGCGACGTCTGCGACCTGACCATCCTGGGCGCCCCGGCCGCCGTCGAGGAACTGGCCGCATCCCACGGCATCGACCTGCGCGGCATTGCCGTTGTCGACCCGGCCGCCTCGCCGCTGCGCGAGTCATTTGCAGTGGAGTACCAGCGCCTGCGCGCCCACAAGGGCGTCGACCTCACCCGCGCCCGCGAGGTCATGCAGGACGGATCGTACTTTGGCACCATGCTGGTTCAGCTGGGCCACGTGGACGGCATGGTCTCCGGCGCCGCCCACACCACGGCCAACACGATCCGCCCCGCCCTGGAGTTTGTGAAGACGCGGCCCGGCGTGCGCATTGTTTCCTCCGTATTCCTGATGCTGCTGGCCGACCGCGTACTGGTGTACGGCGACTGCGCCGTCAACCCGGAGCCCAACGAGGAACAGCTCGCGGACATCGCGATCGCCTCGGCGGAAACCGCCGCACAATTTGGGGTGGAACCGCGCATCGCCATGCTCTCCTACTCAACAGGCGGTTCCGGCTCCGGCGAGGCCGTTGACGAGGTCCGCCGGGCCACCGAGATCGCCCGCGCAGCCCGTCCTGACCTGGCCATTGAGGGGCCCATCCAGTACGACGCCGCCGTGGATGCCTCCATCGCCGCCTCCAAGCTGCCGTCCTCGGATGTTGCCGGGCAGGCCACCGTGTTCATCTTCCCGGACCTGAACACCGGCAACAACACCTACAAGGCCGTGCAGCAGTCCTCGGGCGCGGTCGCAGTGGGGCCTGTCCTGCAGGGATTGAACAAGCCCATCAACGACCTCTCCCGCGGCTGCACCGTGGAAGACATCGTTAACACCGTGGCCATCACCGCCATCCAGGCGCAGGCCCCGGCGGCTGAGCCTGGTGCGGGTTCGGCCGGCCCCATCGAAACCAGCGAAGCGAAGGATTCCTAATGCGCGTGCTCGTCATCAACTCCGGTTCCTCCTCCCTGAAATACCAGGTGCGCGACACCGACACGAACGAGGTTGCCGCGAGCGGGCTGATCGACCGGATCGGCGAAGGCGCGGGAGGGCCGGCCGACCACGGCGAGGCCATGGACCTGGTGGCGGCCGCGTTGGAAGGCGAGCTGGTGCAGAAGCCGCTGGACGCCGTCGGGCACCGGGTGGTGCATGGCGGGGAACGCTTCAGCGAGCCCGTGCGCATCAACAACGAGATCACGCGCGCCATCGAACGGCTGAACCCGCTTGCGCCGCTGCACAACCCGGCCAATGTTCTGGGCATCCGGGCCATCACGGCGAAGTGGCCGGACATGCCGCAGGTGGCGGTTTTTGACACGGCCTTCCACCGCACGCTGCCCGAGCACGCCTGGCGCTACGCGGTGCCGGATTCGCTCTACCGGCAGTACGGGATCCGCCGCTACGGCTTCCACGGCACCTCGCACGAATTCGTGACGGGACGCGCCGCGGAATTGATGGGTGTCCCGCTGACGGACTTCAACGCCGTGGTGGCGCACCTGGGCAACGGCGTCTCGCTTACCGCCATCCAGGGCGGCGCCAGCGTGGACACGTCCATGGGGTTCACCCCGCTGGAGGGCCTGGTCATGGGCACCCGCAGCGGCGACATCGACCCGTCCATCCTGATTTTCCTGCAGCGACAGGGCATGTCGGCCGATGAGATCGACACCCTCCTGAACCGGGAATCCGGGCTCAAGGGGCTCTTCGGCGACAACGACATGCGGGCCATCGTGGACGCCGCCGCGGCCGGAAATTCCAAGGCGCGGGTTGCGCTGGACATCGCCTCCTACCGCCTGGCGAAGTACATTGGCGGCTACCACGTGGCCGTTGGCGGGGCCCATGCGCTGGTCTTCACTGCCGGGATTGGCGAGAACTCAGCCGACTTCCGTGCGCTGGTGGCCTCCCGCCTGGGTGCTTTGGGCGTGAAGCTCGACGGCGAGGCGAACCTCGTGCGCTCCGGCGGGCCCCGGGTGGTGAGTGCCCCCGATTCGGCGATCCCCGTGCTGGTGGTTCCCACCGATGAGGAGCAGGCCATCGCGGAGGCGACGGCCGCCGTCGTCCAGCGGTCCGCCTAAACCCCCCACCCCCACGCCCCAAACGCCGCATCACATAAACGGCTACTTCCCCGAACCCGGCATCGCATATATGGCCGTTTTCGCGAACGCTGCATCACAGACCGGCCGGGCCGGGCTTCGGGCGACGGCGGAACCGCCGCCTACAGGGGCGGCTCCGTGACGGTCGCCAGGAGTTCGGTGAGCAGCCATGCAGCAACGTCGCCGGGCAGTGCCTCAACCAGGGCCAGGACGGGCGCCATGGCACCCGGCAGCCCTCCGCCGTCGAGCCCGAGCGCACCCAGGACCTGGCGGGCAGTCTCCGAGGTCCGGGGGATCGCGGCGGCACTTGCCAGAAGCTCGGCCACCGGTCCTTCCCCGGCACCGAGCAACTGCTGCGGGTCCACCCCGGGCACGCCGCGGACGGCGTCGGCGGCAAGGACCATGGCGCCGGTGAGTTCCGGCAGGCGGGATTCCGTCACCGGCGTGATGGTCAGGTGCGTGGTCCGGGGCAGCACCGAACCGTCCCGCTGCGTGAACGCGGGCTGGAGCTGCGCCGTGAAGCCGTGCGACTTGAGGCTGTCCGCCCAATGGTGGGGATCGATCCGGCGGTCGGCCGCAACGGATCCGTCACAGGCCACGGCAAGGAGCGGCCCCGTGGGTGTGCCCACGACGCGCAGGCCCTCGATGCCGGCCGCCGTGTCCAGAATGGCCTCAGTGGACCGGCGGCACGAGGCGGCCAGCTCCGCGAAGCCGGCGGTGCCCAGCAACTTGATGATGGCCCATGCCGCCGCGAGCGGTGCCGCCGACTTGGAACCGAGCAGCGTCGCGTTGACCACGGGGTAGCCGGGCCAGGACGTGGTGGCGAAGAACTGCCCGCGCTGCCGGTCCCGCCCGCGCGTCAGCAGCACCGAGGCGCCCTTGGGCGCGTAGCCGTACTTGTGAAGGTCGGCGGAAATGCTCGTCACGCCGGGAACACGCAGGTCCCACTCCGGCAGCCCGTCCCAGAACGGCAGCACGAGCCCTCCGATGCACGCATCGACATGGCAGTCGATGCCCCGGTCCTGTGCGGCGCGGGCGATTTCCTCGACCGGGTCAAGCACAGCATGAGGATAGGACGGCGCCGACACCACCACCAGGGCCACGTCCTGCCCCATCGCGGCAGCCATGCCGGCAGCGTCGGCCCGCCCCTCGCCGTCGACCGGGACCAGGTCCAGCGTCAGCCCAAAATAGTGGGCGGCCTTGTGGAATGCGGCGTGGACGGAGGCCGGGGCCAGCAGCCGCGGGGTGCCGGGTTTGCCTGCCCTGTGGAAGTTCTCCCGGGCCGTCTTGACCGCCAGCATGCAGCTTTCAGTGCCGCCGCTGGTCACGCTTCCGACGACGTCGTCCCCGCCTCCCAGCAAGGTGCGCAAGAACCCGGTGACATCCCGTTCCATGGCGGCGATCGAGGGGAAAGTGGTGGGGTCAAGGCCGTTGAGCGGCTGCACGGCAGCCATAGCTGCCGCGGCCAGTTCGTCCACAGCGGCCAGACCCGAATCGTAGACGAAGGAGAGGACCTCGCCTCCGTGGGTGGGGGCGTCGGCGGAGCGCAGGGCGGCCAGTTCGCGGAGGATGTCCTCCGGCTCGGCGGCAAACGGGATCATGGGTTTCCTAGGGTGGGAGTTGCAGGCAGGGAGTTGCCGGCGTCGATGTCGTCCCGGCGCAGCGGATAGCGGCGGAAGACCACCAGGCTGGCAACGATCAGCAGCGCCGGGACCAGGCTAAAGCTGAGAATGATGCCGTTGATGGCGGCAGCGCCCTGGACCACGGCTTCCCCCGCCGTGGACTGGATGTAGCCGCTGGCTGCCAGCACCAGGGACAGGACGGTGCCGCCCAGGGCCATGCCCGTGGTTTCGCCTGCCGTCCAAACGCCGCCGAAGATGCCGGCCGACCCGTCCCCGTGGGTCTTGGCATCCTGTGTGATGACGTCCGGCAGCATGGCCATGGGCAGCGACTGCATGCCGGCGTACCCGGCCCCCGCCAGTGCCACGGGAACATAGATCCACGCACCGGGCGATGCCAGCATTCCCAGAAGCGCCAGGGCGGCAACGCCAAACATGATGCTGGCATAGTTGAACGCCCGCTCCTTGCCGATCCGGCCCGCAACGGACCGCCACACGGGTGCAAACACCAGTGCAGGCCCGATGAGTGCGACGAACAGGAACGTCACGGCGGACTCGGAGTGCAGCACCCAGGTGGCAACATATTGCGCACCGGCCAGCATGCCGCCGGTGGCCAGCCCCTGCAGGGCAAAGCACAGCAGCAGGACCCGAAATGCATGGCTGCGCTTCAGCGCGGCAAGGCTGTCGCGGTAGTTGGCGCCGATGCTGCCGGGAACGGCCGGGCGGATGTCCCCGCGCTGCGCGACCCTCGACGTCAGGAGCATCGCGACCCCGATGACAAGGCCCGCCACGACAGCCATGAGCAGGTAGCCGAGGGCCTCGTTGTCCCCGCCCAGCTCGCGCAGGGCAGGGCCGCCGGCACCAAACAGCAGGATGGCCAGGGCCAGCACCAGGACACGGACGGAGAGCAGCCGTGTGCGCTGGTCGTAGCTGGGGGTGAGCTCCGCCGGCAGGGCAATGTAGGGCACCTGGAACAGGCTGAACGCGGTTGCCGTGGCCATGAACGCCAGCAGGACCCAGATGCCGGCCCAGCCGGGGCCCATGCCTGCCGGAACGGCGAACGTGAGGATGAAGAAGATCGGCAGCAGCGTTCCGCCCATGACCATGAATCGGCGCCGGGAGCCCGTCGCCGCGAGCGAGTGGTCCGAACGGGCCCCGATGACAGGATCAATCACCACGTCCCACACCTTGGCGGCCGTGACCAACAGCCCCGCGGCGATGGCCGCGATACCCAGCGTGTCCGTCATGTAGTAGATCAGGACCAGCCCCGGGAGAGTGGCGAAGCCGCCGGTGCCGAGGGATCCGAGTGCGTATCGGGCGACGGTCCGGGCCGGCAGCGGCGCCCTGGCTGGTGCCTGTTCTGGGGTGGTCATAATCTGAAGTGTACGCAAACATCGGTGGGCCGCGTCACTTGTTTCACCCGCACGCCACACAGCCCTCCTGCCCGCCTTCCCGCCCATCGTTCCGGCCCCCAAGCCCGACGGCGCCCGGCCTGCGGAAGGCGGTTGCCGCCGTCGTGCCCGGCAGGTGCCTTGCTGCCCGAAAAAAGATGGGCGTAGGCTCGGGACATGATTGAAATTCCGTACCCACTGGCCACGGAGCGGCTGGTGCTGCGCCGTTTCTCCACGGACGACCTCGATGCCTACCACCGCTACCAGAGCCTGCCGGAGACGGCCCGCTACCTGTACGGTGGCCCGCGCAGCTATGCCCAGTGCATGGAGCGGATCGGGCACTACGTCGAGGGGACGTTCGAGCGGCCGGGCGACTGGGCGACGTTTGCGATCGAGCGCAAGGATCGGCCGGGCATGATCGGCGAGATCGCGTTGAAGTGGAATTCAGGCGGGAAGCCGGAAGTCGGTGTGCCGGGACGGTTCGGTGAACTTGGCTGGACGCTCGCCCCGGAAGCGCAGGGGCACGGCTACGCCACCGAATCGGCCCGTGCCGTGCTCGAGTTGGCGCTTGGGCCCTGGGGCTTCCACCGCGTTGAGGCCCGGCTGGATGCGCGCAACACCGCCTCTGCGGCACTGTGTGAACGCCTCGGCATGCAACGGGAAGGCGTGCTGCGCGACAACATGTACCTCAAGGGCGAGTGGACGTCGGAGGCGGTCTACGCCACGGTCCGCAACCCCAACGCCTTCTAGCCCGCACCACCAACGCCGCATCAGATAATCCGCTTAAACCGTGAACGCTCCAGCATCAAAGTGCTGGAGCGTTCACGAAAACACGGGATTATCTGATGCGGCGTTTGGACCGGGGAGTGGGGGGATCAGCGCAGTTCGGTGGCGCCGATCGCGTCGGCCACAAAAGCGTAGTCCCAGGCGCGGGTCTTCCAGCCCTCGTACCGCCCGGACGCCCCGCCGTGGCCGCCGTCCATCTCGATCTTCAGGACAATCGGTTCCGACCCCGTGGACACGGCGCGCAGTTCCTGCACCCACTTGGCGGGTTCCACGTACAGCACACGGGTGTCGTTGAAGCTGGTGACAGCCGCAATCTTCGGGTAGGCAACTGCCCGCACGTTCTCGTACGGCGTGTATTCCTTCATGTACTGGTACACCTCGGGGTCGGTGATGGGGTTGCCCCATTCCTCCCATTCCAGCGCCGACAGCGGCAGCTCCGGGTCCAAAATGGTGGTCAGCGCATCCACAAACGGCACCTGCGCCAAAATCGCGGCGTACTTTTCCGGCGCCAGATTTGCGACGGCGCCCATGAGCAGCCCGCCGGCAGAACCGCCAATCGCGGCAATCCTCGACGGGTCCACCCAGCCGGATCCCGCCAGCCAATCGGTGGCCGCGACAAAGTCGGTGAAGGTGTTCTTCTTGTTCAGCTTCTTGCCGTCCTCGTACCAGGCCCGGCCCATCTCGCCGCCGCCGCGCACGTGCGCAATGACAAACACCACGCCGCGGTCCAGCAGGGAAAGCCTGGGCACGCCAAATCCGGGATCCATGCTCATCTCGTACGAGCCGTAGCCGTACACCACGCCGGCATTCGCGCCGTCCCGCGGCAGGTCCGCGCGGCGCAGCACCGACAGCGGAACCCGCGTGCCGTCCGGCGCCACCGCCCATTCACGCGTCGCCACGTAGTCCTCCGCGCGGTAGCCGCCCAGCACGGGCGTCTCCTTGCGCAGCAGCAGCTCGCCCCGGGCCCCACCGAGCGGCAGCACGTAGTCGTAGATGCGCGGCGGCGTGAAGTCCGAGGTGTACACCAGCCGGATCACGGGCGACTCGTATTCGCCCCCGCCCATCCCCGCCGTGTAAAGCTCCTCGTCAAAGACAGGTTCGACGGCGGTTGCCTGTTCCGCGGTTCCCAAGCCTTCCAGCGGGGTCACCTGGATGCGCTCGATGGTGTCCTTGCGCAGCGAGACGACCATGTGGGTTGCCGTGACGGAGGCTCCGTTGATGCGCACGGCGCCGTCATGCGCGATGACTGTGGCCCACTCCTGCTCGGCCACAGGCTTGCCGAACTCGGCAGCGTCAACCAGCGAAACCATGGAGTTGACCGCGTCCCGGTCATGGGTCAGCAAAACCTTCTCGCTGCCGTCCAAAAGGAAGGGCTCGGCGTCGTACAGGATCTCCTCACTGCGCGGGATCAGGACGCGCAGGCCCTTTTCGGGTGCGGTGAAGTCCAGCAGGCGGGTCTCGCTGAACTCGGAGCAGCCGATGCTGACCACCAGGTGTCGGCGGTCGGCGGAGGTTTCGAAGCCGGTCCACATGGCCACGTCGTCCTCCTGATACAGGACCTTGTCGTCGGCGACGGGCGTGCCGAGGATGTGGGTCTTGACCTGGTGCGGGCGCCAGGAGTCGTCGGCCAGCATGTAGAAGAGGGTGCCTCCGTCGGGAGAGAACGTCAGGCCGTAAAATGCGCTTTCAATGACGTCCGGCAGGAGTTCACCCGTGCGCAGGTCCTTGATGCGGATGGTGAAGAGCTCGTCGCCGGCGTTGTCCACGGCGTAGGCGTAGAGGTTGCCGTCGCGGGTGACTGCGGCGCCACCGATCGAGAAGAACGGCTGGCCCTCCGCCTCGGCGTTGCCGTCCAGCAGGATTTCCTCGCCTGGCACGTCCACGCCGGGCACCACGCGCGGCGGGGTCCAGTCCTCCAGTGTGCCGTTGCTTTCGGCACGGACGCGGCACTGGATGCCGTAGGCCTTGCCTTCAACCATGCGGGAGTAGTACCACCAGCCGTCCTTGCGGCTGGGCACGGAGAGGTCGGTTTCCTGGGTGCGGTTCTTGATCTCGTTGAAGATGTCGGTGCGCAGCTGTTCCTGGCCTGCTGTGACGGCGTCGGTGTACGCCTGCTCAGCGTTGAGGTGGGCCACGACCTCCGGGTTTTCCTTCTCGCGCAGCCACTCGTAGTTGTCGGTGAAGGTGTCCCCGTGGTGGATGCGATCCACCGGCACCTTCTTGGCCACCGGCGGCGCCAAGGGGGCTGTTGCGCCGGGGTGGGCAGGCGGCGTTGCCGGTGTTGCGGCGGGCGTGGAAGCGGTGTCTTTGGCTTCGGAAGTCGTCATGGTTCCACTGTAGCCAGCAGTGCCTGCGCCGGTGTGTTGACGATGCGCGTGTATGCCCACAGCGCAGCAGCCGGTGCGTGGTGGCCGGTGCGTGGTGGCTGCGGCGGGAAGCGGGGGCTTGCGCTGCGCATGGGGCACCGTTGTCGCCCGTTGTGTTGACAGTGACCGGCACCTGAGCTGAAAACGCGATGTACGCAGGCACCGGCCGAACCGTGGCGGCGCACAGTCACCCGCCTGCGTGAACACAGCTGCCTACGATTCTCCGCCTACGTTTCTGTGCTGACTGGAGCCGCTTTGTGGAGCGTGGGAACCATGCCAAACGCAGCTTCAGGCCCACTGTGCGGCTCCGGACAGCGTTTGCAGGCTGAAGCAGCACCTGACGCCGGAAAGTTGGGCCGCCCCCATCGGTTTGCGCCAACAACCGTCTGTCAGGCTGCCACCTCCCCAGATATGCGCCAACAACCGCCCGTCGGACCGCCCCGGCGCATGCACGCCATTGACCCGCAGGCACCCGCATGGAATATTTATAGAACGAACGGTCGGTAATTTGGTGGCCGGAATCAAGGCGAGGCACCTGCCACGCCGCGCAGCGCGTTTGAAGGGTGCGTCCATGGCCGCAGAAACAACCCAGGCGTTCCTGGTGGGAGGAGTCCGCACGCCTGTGGGACGGTACGGCGGTGCCCTCTCCGGGGTCCGCCCCGACGACCTTGCCACAGTCGCAGTCGCCGAACTCATGGCCCGCACCGGTGCGGATCCTGCAGCCGTCGACGAGGTCATCCTGGGCAACGCAAACGGTGCCGGGGAGGAAAACCGGAACGTGGCCCGCATGGCCTGGCTGCTGGCGGGCTTTCCCGACACCGTCCCGGGCATCACCGTCAACCGGCTGTGTGCTTCAGGCATGTCCGCCATCGCCCTGGCCGGCGCGATGGTCCGGTCCGGGGACGCTGACCTCGTGGTCGCCGGTGGCGTGGAGTCCATGTCCCGCGCCCCATGGGTCATGGCCAAGCCGGAGCAGGCCTTCGCCAAACCCGGCGCCGTGTTCGACACCTCGATCGGCTGGCGCTTCACCAACCCCAACTTCCTCTCCGGCGAGCTGTCCCGCGGCGGCAAGATGACGTTCTCCATGACGGAAACCGCGGAGGAGGTTGCCCGCCGCTTCAACATCAGCCGCGAGGACGCCGACGCCTTCGCCGTACGGTCCCACTCCCTGGCCCTGGACGCCATCGCCGCCGGCCGGCCCGATGCCGAAATCGTCCCGGTCACCGTCCACGGCCGCCACGGCACCACCACCGTCACCGCCGACGAAAGCCCCCGCCCAGGCACCACCCCGGAAGTGCTGGCCGGGCTGCGCCCCGTGGTCAAGGGCGGCACCGTGGTCACGGCCGGCAACTCCTCCGCCCTGAACGACGGCGCCTCCGCCATCATCGTCGCCTCCGAACGCGCCATCCGCCGCCACGGGCTGGTCCCGCGCGCCCGCATCGCATGCTCCGCCACCGCCGGCCTGGCCCCGGAAATCATGGGCATGGGCCCCGTCCCCGCCACCCGCAAGCTCCTCGACAGGCGCGGCATCGGCGTGGGCCGGCTCGCCGCCGTCGAACTTAACGAAGCCTTCGCCACCCAATCCCTGGCATGCATCCGCGAGCTCGGTCTGGACCCCGGCACGGTAAACCTCGACGGCGGCGCGATCGCCCTGGGCCACCCGCTGGGCTCGTCGGGCTCGCGGATTGTCATCACGCTGCTGGGCCGGCTGGAGCGCGAGGCGCCGGGCGGCCTGGGCCTGGCCACCATGTGCGTGGGCGTCGGGCAGGGTGCGGCGCTGCTGGTGGAGGGGCTGTGAAGCACGACGCCGGGCACCCCCTTGATCCCGCCGCCTTCGCCACGCTGCTGGTCGCCGAGGCGCCGGACCGGGTGGCTGTGCAGCTGAACCGGCCCGCTGTGCGGAATGCGATCGACGCCGCGATGGTGGCTGAACTGCATGCGGTGTGCGCCTATTTGGAGGAGGCACCCAAGGTGCTAATCCTTTCCGGCACCCCGGCGGACGAGGCCGCCGGGGTGCGTGGCATCTTTGCCTCAGGGGCCGACATCGCCGAACTCCTGCAGCGCGGCCGGGACGACGCCCTGGCCGGCATCAACTCGGGGCTGTTTGACCGGATCCACCGGCTGCCAATGCCCGTCATCGCCGCCCTCGACGGATACGCGCTGGGCGGCGGGGCGGAACTGGCCTACGCCGCCGACTTCCGGATCGGCACCCGCGGCCTGCGAATGGGACAGCCGGAGACGTCGCTGGGGATCATGGCCGCGGCCGGGGCAACGTGGCGGCTCAAGGAACTGGTGGGGGAGCCCGTGGCGCTGGCGATGCTGCTGGCCGGGCGGCAGCTGACGGGGGAGGGGGCACTGGCCGTGGGGCTGATTTCCGAACTCGTGGAATCCGCCGAACTCCTGACGGCCGCACACGCGCTGGCAGACCGCATCGCGGCGCAGGACCCCCTGGCCGTGCAGGCCACGAAGCGCGCCTTCCGCGCACCCCGCGGCGAGCATCCGGAACTGGACAACCGCGAGCAGGCGGACTTGTTTGAATCGCCCGCCAAGGCCCAGCGCATGCAGGCCTTCCTGGACAAACGCCGCGCAGCCAAAGCCCAGACGAGGAACACGCCATGACCCCCACCACCGACGCTCACTCACCTTCCGTGGAGTTTTCACCAACGCTCCCGCAGATCGTGGGGGTTCTGGGCGGCGGGCGCATGGGCGCCGGCATCGCCCACGCATTCCTGATGGCCGGGTGCACGGTGACTGTCGTGGAGCGTGACCTCGATGCCCTTGGCGGAGCCCACGTCAGGGTGCATGCGGCGGTGCAGAAGTCGGCGGAGAAGCTGCGCACGAGCCCGCCCGCACAGGAACCTGCTGCCAATGCCGCCCATGCTGCCGATGCCGCCCATGCCGCCATGGCGCGGCTGCGGCTCTCCACCGACTACGTCCACCTGGCCCCGTGCGCACTGGTCGTGGAGGCCGTGCCGGAAGTCGTGGAACTGAAAACCAAGGCACTGCTCGAGGCGGAAAGGCACCTGGACGCCGCCGCCGTTCTCGCCACCAACACCTCCTCGCTCTCCGTCACGGACCTCGCCCGGAACCTGGCGCGGCCGGAGAACTTCCTGGGCCTGCACTTCTTCAACCCCGTGCCGGCGTCGCTTCTGGTGGAAATCGTGGCCGGCCTGCGCACAAGCCCCGCCCTGGCGTCCGCCGCCACCGGCTGGGTTGCAGCGTTGGGCAAGACCGCCGTCTCTGTTCAGGACTCGCCGGGATTCGCCTCTTCGAGGCTGGGGGTGGCGCTGGCGCTTGAAGCCATGCGCATGTTGGAGGACGGCGTGGCCGGGGCGCAAGACATCGACAACGCCATGGTCCTCGGCTACCGGCACCAGACCGGCCCGCTGCGCACCACCGACCTGGTGGGACTGGACGTCCGCCTCGAAATCGCCGACTACCTGGCGCGGACCCTCGGCCCGAGGTTCGATCCGCCGCAGATCCTGCGCGACAAGGTGGCCCGCGGCGAGCTCGGCCGCAAAAGCGGCAAGGGCTTTTTCGACTGGGACCCGCCGCCCGCTGCGACGCCTGCCGCCACGCTCCATCCCCGCCAACCGCACGAAGGACCCCGGCCATGAAAACAGCAGTTGAAACGGTTCCCAGCTACGTCTTGGACGCCTGGTGGATGCCCGACGCCGGTGCTCCCGCCACCGATGCGCGCGACGCCAGCACGGGAGAGGTGCTCGCGCGGGTCAGCGCGGAAGGCCTGGACCTGGCCGCAGTGGTGGAGCACGCCCGCACCGTGGGGCAGGAGGAGCTGGGGCGGCTCACCATGCACGGGCGCGCCCTGAAGTTGCGTGAACTGGCCGGCTACCTCAACGGCAGGCGCGAGGAACTGTATGCCGTGTCTGCCCAAACCGGTGCCACGCGGGGGGACTCCATGGTGGACATTGACGGCGGCATCGGCGTGCTGTTCACGTTCTCCTCCAAGGGCCGGCGCGAACTGCCCAACTCCAACGTGGTTGTGGAGGGACCGGTGGAGCCGCTGAGCAAGGACGGCTCCTTCATCGGCGAGCACATCTACACGCGCATCCCCGGCGCGGACGTACAGGTCAACGCCTTCAATTTTCCCGTCTGGGGCATGCTGGAAAAATTCGCGCCGGCCTTCCTCGCCGGGGTGCCCACCATCGTCAAGCCCGCCACTCCGGGCATGCACCTCGCCGCGGCTGCCGTGCGCGCCATGGTTGATTCCGGCATCCTGCCGCCGGGCTCGCTCCAACTGGTGGCCGGCTCGGCCCGGGACCTTCTGGACCAGCTGGACTACCGCGACATGGTCTCCTTCACCGGCTCCGCCGCCACAGCAGCCCTGCTCCGAGCGCACCCCAATGTCTCCGGCGGCGGTGTCCGCTTCACGGCCGAGACCGACTCCCTCAACGCCGCGATCCTCGGACCCGACGCCATGCCCGGAACACCTGAATTTGAGGCCTTCATCCGCTCGGTCGTCACGGAAATGACCGTCAAGGCCGGCCAAAAGTGCACAGCCATCCGCCGCGCCATCGTCCCCGACGGGCTGCGCGGGGCCGTGATCGATGCCGTCGGCGCCCGCATCAACGAGCGCGTGGTGGTGGGCGACCCCCGCACCGAGGGTGTGACCATGGGTGCGCTCGCCTCGCTGGAGCAGCTGGCCGACGTCCGCGCCGCCGTCGAAGCCATGCTGGCAGCGGGTGGCGAGCTCGCCCACGGAACACTCGCCGCACCCGGGGTGCCGGACGCTGCCGGGCCGGGGTCCGGCGTCGGGCGCGGGGCATTCATGTCCCCGGTTCTGCTGGACTGGCCGGACGCGGAGGCCGCCGCCGTGCACACCCTCGAAGCCTTTGGGCCGGTGTGCGGCGTGCTGGGTTTTTCCACGCACGACGGCGGTGCCTCCGAGGCGGTCAGGCTCGCCGCGTTGGGCGCCGGTTCGCTGGTGGCGACAGTGTGCAGCAACGATCCAGACTTTGTGCGAGAGGTGGTCACGGGGATCGCCGCCCGCCACGGGCGCGTGCTGGTGCTGAACCGGGAGGACGCGCGGACGTCCACGGGGCACGGCTCGCCGGTGCCGCACCTGGTGCACGGCGGGCCCGGGCGGGCCGGCGGCGGCGAAGAGCTGGGCGGGATCCGTTCGGTCAAGCACCACATGCAGCGCACCGCCATCCAGGGCTCGCCCAACATGCTGACGGCCGTCACGGGTGTGTGGCACGAGGGTGCCGACCGCCGCATTGCGGGAGAGGCCGAATTTGGCGGGGTGGCGGGGGAGGTTCATCCGTTCCGGAAGTCGCTGGCGGAACTGCGCATAGGCGACGCCTTTGCCTCGGGGCTGAGGCCCGTCTCGTTGGAGGACATCACGGCGTTTGCCGAGTCCACCGGCGACACCTTTTACGCCCACACAGATCCGGTTGCCGCCGCGAAGAACCCCTTTTTCCCCGGGATCGTGGCGCACGGCTACCTGCTGGTGTCGTGGGCGGCAGGACTGTTCGTGGAACCCGCGCCGGGGCCCGTACTGGCCAACTACGGCCTGGAAAAACTGCGCTTCCTGACGCCTGTGGCCGCCGGCGACTCCATCCGGGTCACACTGACCGCCAAGGAGATCAGCCCCCGCGTGACCGACGACTACGGCGAAGTTCGCTGGGACACCGTCATCAACAACCAGAACGGCGACGTGGTGGCCAGCTACGACGTGCTGACCCTGGTGGAAAAAGAGGACACGCTCTACAAAAGTAGGGGGCGGCGGGCTACAGTTCCTCGACCTCCGTGAGGTTGTCGTAGAAGCACAGGTATCCAGCCATTTCCGCGGCGGGCGGCAGCGGTTCCACGTAGCTCCAAGCCATGTCTTCACCGCTTCCGCCTGCCAGCCGCCAGTAGCTGGCGGCGCCCTTGTACGGGCAAAGGGTCTCGGAATCCGTGGGGATCAGCTGCTCCCAGTCCACGTCGGCCGGCGGCAGGTAGATCCGCTCCGGCATCCCGGTTTCAAACACCACGAGCGGTGACGTGGACTCGGCGAGCACGGCGCCGCCGGCGCTGACCCGCACATGCCGTGAACCGTGGCGGATGTCCACACGGTGGAACGGGCTGCGCGGGTGTGCCTGCACGGGCTCGTCCTCCTCCCACCAGTTGAAGGCATGGGGGTCGAAGGCCACAAATCCGACCAGGTCCGGGTCATCGAATCGGAAGGCGGCACCTTCTGCCGTTTGGCCGCCTGCGGAAACGTCCAAGACCGTGCCGGGCGTGCTGTGTGTGCTGAACGGGATCCCCGGATGCAGCACGGGCGGCGCAGGCATATCCACGTCCACGGGGGCCGCCGGGCTCAGGACGCCCAAGACGCCGTCAGCCGGCACCGCATAGCAGGGCATCCTGCGCCGGGGTTCCCAGACGAGGACCGCGCCACGGGAATCAAGCACCGGATGCCCGTCGAGGAGGGCGCGCACGCGTTTGCTGGTCGGCTCAAATCGGAGTTCGCCGTCGAGTTGCCCGAGGTAGCTGGATAGTTTGGTTGCCATGCCTCCAGCGTGCTCCGGCGGCGGCATGGCGTCAATATCAGGTCCTTGGTTTCGCTCGGGGGCAGTCGTTAAGATCGGAGGCAGTTGGACAGGCCTCCAATCTTAACGGCCGCCCCCGCAAGGACTGCGCCGCAGCTCCTGCCCCTCGGCACCCACGTGCGAGGGCGTTATTTGCGCAGGCCCTCGAGCGTCATGGCCAGGACGTCGTCGGCAAGTTGCGGGGCGGACAAACTGCCTCCGGGCCTGTACCACTCAACAATGGAGTTCACTGTGCCGAACATGAGCCGGGTGATGGTGCCGGCGGCAATGTCGCCGCGCAGGGTTCCCGCCTCCTGGGCCTCGGCGACCAGGCCCGTGACGGTGCGGTCAAAGGCGCGGCGGCGCGCCATCGCCTCCCGTTCCATCTCCGTGTTGCCCCGCAGCCGCAGCAGCAGGGTGACAAAGGGAAGGCGCTCCACCAGCACCGAAATCATCTCCCTGAGCACAAACTCGAGGCGGGCATCAGGCGCTCCTGAAGTGGCGCCGTCGTACGTCAAAACTTCCTCCAGCCCGCCCAGGGCCTCCTCCAGGGCGAGCCTGAGCAGTTCCTCCTTGGACGGGACATGGTGGTAGATGGCGGACTTGGTGATGCCCAGGTTCTCGGCCAGGATCCCCATGGATGTGGCCTCGTAGCCGTGCCGGTTGAAGACGTCGACGGAGATCCGCAGGACGCTCTGCTGGTCGTATCCGGGCCGGCCGCGCTTGGCGGGGGCCGTGGCGGGGGAGGGGGCGGTGTTGGGCATGCTATCTAGTTTCCCATGGTGGTTTCGGCACGCTCAATCCGCGGTCCGGTTGTCATAGACGCGCCGCAGCTTGCCGTTGGAACGGGCCAGGGATCCCGGGGCGGCAAGGTCCACGACGCAGGTGGAGCCGATGTGGGCCTTGACCTGCCGCCGCAGGGTGTCCGCCGCCGCGACACGCGCCTCTTCGCTGGAGTCCGGGCGCGGTTCGATGTGGATGGTCATTTCGTCCCGGTGGCCGGAGCGTGTCAGCTCGAGCTGGAAGTGCGGGCTCAGCGCCGGGATGCGCAGCGCAATTTCCTCGATCTGGGAGGGGAAGAGGTTCACGCCGCGCAGGATGATCATGTCGTCCGCCCGCCCGGAGATCCGCGCCATCCGGCGCATGGCCGGGCGCGCCGTGCCGGGGTGCAGGCTGGAGAGGTCCTTGGTGCGGTAGCGGATGACCGGCATGGCCTCCTTGGTCAGCGAGGTGAACACGAGCTCGCCCGTCTGCCCGTCCGGCAACACCGTGCCCTCGTCAAAGGGATCGATGATTTCCGGCATGAAATGGTCCTCCCAAATGTGGTTGCCGTCCTTTGTCTCCACGCATTCGCCCGCAACACCCGGCCCCATCACTTCGGAGAGGCCGTAGATGTCGCAGGCGTCCAGGTCCATGCCGGTTTCCAGCTCCCGGCGCATTTCCTCCGTCCACGGCTCGGCCCCGCACACGGCAAACTTCAGCGAGGTGCTGCGGGGGTCGATGCCGCGGCTGGCCATCGCATCCATGATGGTCAACAGGTAGGTGGGGGTGCACATGATGGCGTCGGGCGCGAAGTCCTGGATCAGTTGGACCTGCTTCTCCGTTTGCCCGCCGGACATGGGAACCACCGTGGCACCCAGCGCCTCCGCGCCATAGTGCGCGCCCAGCCCGCCGGTGAACAGGCCGTAGCCGTAGGCGTTGTGGACCAGCATTCCCGGCCGGACGCCCGACGCCCGCATGGACCGTGCCACCAGCGACGCCCACATGGCGATGTCATTCCTTGTATACCCCACCACGGTCGGCCGCCCCGTGGTCCCGGAGCTGGCGTGGATCCGCACCACCTGCTCCCGCGGCACGGCGAACATGCCGAACGGGTACTCCTGCCGCAGGTCTTCCTTGGTGGTGTACGGGAACTTCGCCAGGTCCGCCAACTCGCGGAGGTCCGACGGGTGCACCCCCGCCGCGTCAAACTTGCGCCGGTACAGGGACACGCGCCCATAAGCCCATTCAAGGGTGTGCCGCAGCCGGGTGAGCTGCAGGGCCTCCAGCTCGTCGCGGCCCATGAGTTCCGCGGCGTCCGGCTGGCCGGGGTCCGTTGCCTGGGGCTTCTGGTGGGATGCACTGTTCATGATGTCCGGCCTCTCGCCGTCACTGCTTCTTCGGGATGGTCCGGCTCCGGCCGCGGAATTCCGCCACCACCGTGCCGTTGCTGCCTTCATGGACGACGGCGCTGCTGCCGCGACTGCCGCTGTTGGCGCCGCCGTCGTTCCCGCCGCCGTCGGCGAAGACCTGGACGTCGTACAGCCCGCTGCGGCCCTGCTGCTGGCGCCGCCTGGCAACGGCCGTGATCCGCTGCCCGGCGCGCGTCGGGGCCAGGAAATTGACGTCGACACCGGAGGCCACCGTCACGGCGTCCCCGCCGCCGTCGGCCGGGTTGCAGGCCAGGGCAAAGGCGGAATCGGCGAACGCAAAAATCATGCCGCCGTGTGTAATGCCAAAGCCGTTCATCATTTCCGGCCGCAGCGTCATGGCGATGGTCGCCTGCCCGTCGGCCAGTTCCAGCACCTCGACCCCCAGCCATTCCGAGGCACTGTCGTTGAGCAGCAGGGCATGCTCCGGGGCGGGATTCCCGGAAGGGCTCCCGGCTGGGCCCGGCGCAGCGGGCGATTGACTGGCCATGCCCGCCATTATATCCTGAACGAACGGTCGGTAATTAAATATCCGGTTGGTTTTTCAGGAAAGTTCACGGCCAGCCGGCCACCCGAACCAAGGCACAGGTCGAAGGAGACGCCATGCCGGAACTAATGGGCGATGACGCCGGACAGGCATATTTTGATGCAGTCATCGCCAGGGATTCGCGGGTTGAGCCCACGGACTGGATGCCGCCCGAATACCGCCACGCCCTCATCCGCCAGATGTCCCAGCACGCCCATTCGGAGATCATCGGGATGCAGCCGGAGGCCAACTGGATCACCCGCGCCCCGAGCCTGAAGCGCAAGGCCATCCTCATGGCGAAGGTGCAGGACGAGGCCGGCCACGGGCTGTACCTCTACTCCGCCACGGAAACGCTTGGCATCACGCGCGATGCCATGATGGCGCAGCTGCTTGCCGGCAAGGCCCGCTATTCCTCGATTTTCAACTATCCCGCAGTGACGTGGGCGGACATGGGCGCCATCGGCTGGATGGTCGACGGCGCCGCGATCACCAACCAGGTGCCGCTGTGCCGGGCGTCGTACGGGCCGTACGCCCGCGCCATGGTGCGGATCTGCAAGGAGGAATCCTTCCACCAGCGGCAGGGTTTTGAGATCCTGCTGGAGCTCTCGCACGGCACGCCCGCGCAGAAGGCCATGGCACAGGACGCGGTGAACCGCTGGTACGGGCCCTCGCTCATGATGTTCGGCCCCCCGGACGCAGATTCGCCCAACTCAAGCCAGTCCATGGCCTGGAACATCAAGCGCTTCGGCAACGACGAGCTCCGTTCCCGCTTCGTCGGCATGCTCGTGGAACAGGCCAGGGTCCTGGAGCTGGAACTGCCGGACCCGGACGTCCGCCTCAACCCGGAAACCGGAAAGTGGGAACACGGGCCGCTCGACTGGGCCGAGTTCAAGGACGTCCTTGCCGGCCGCGGCCCCTGCAATGCCCAGCGGATGGAGCGCCGCCGCGCCGCGCACGACGGCGGGGCCTGGGTTCGCGAGGCAGCCGCTGCCTACGCTGCCAAACAGGCCGCTCGCGCAGGGAAGGAGGCGGCCTAGCCATGTGCCCCGCTGAGAATTCCGCCGCCGCGCCTGCTGACGGACCCACTGACGCCCCGGTTTCCCGGGATTCGGGCACGACGCCGGCTCCCGCAGCGGGTGCCCCCGGCTGGCCCCTGTGGGAGGTTTTCGTGCGCTCAAACCGCGGCCTCAGCCACGTCCACGCCGGTTCGCTGCACGCGCCGGATGCCACCATGGCGCTGCGCAACGCCCGCGACCTCTACACCCGCCGCAACGAGGGCGTGTCCATCTGGGTGGTCCCGTCCGACGCCATCGCCGCCTCCGACCCCGACGCCAAGGGCTCCTTCTTCGAGTCGCCGCAGGGCAAGGACTACCGCCATGCCACGTATTACACCAAGAGTGAAGGGGTGAAGCACCTGTGACGACGCCCCAGAAGCACCGCAACCCCACCCCGTTCGCCCAGGGCGACAGCGCCGCATCCGCCACGCGCATCACGCCCGGCAATGCGCTGCGCCCTGAGGACATTGCGCTCGCCGCGGCCGAAGGAACCGCGCATCCTGCACCGGAAGTGGCCGAATACGCACTCCGCCTCGGCGACGACGCCCTGGTCCTGGCCCAGCGCCTGGGCCAGTGGATCTCCCGCGGGCCCGAGCTGGAGGAGGACGTGGCGCTGGGCAACATCGGCCTGGACCAGCTGGGCCATGCCCGTTCCTTCCTCAGCTACGCCGGGGCCGCATGGGGCAAAACCGAGGACGATCTCGCCTACTTCCGCCGTGAATCCGAGTTCCGCTCCGCCCATCTCTTCGAGCAGCCCAACGGCGACTTCGCCGCCACGATGGCCCGCCAGTTCATCGCCGCCAGCTGGCAGTACCCGCTCTACCGCGAACTCAGCAGCTCCTCCGACCCCATGCTGGCCGCCATCGCCGCCAAGGCCGTGAAGGAAGTGGACTACCACCTGGACCACAGCACGCAATGGCTGCTGCGCCTGGCAGGCGGCACCGACGAGTCGCGCCGGCGCATGGCCGCGGGCCTGGACCTCATGTGGCCGTTTGTCGGCGAGCTGTTCGAGGATGACCCGCTCACCGCCCAACTCGGGGACGCCGCCGTCGTGCCGTCCAGCCTGAAAGCCGAATTCGACCGGACCACCGGCGCCGTGCTGGCCGAGGCCGGGCTGGCGGTTCCGGCCCATCCCATGGCCACCGGCGGCGGTCGGCGGGGCCGGCATTCGGAGCACCTTGGCTACCTGCTGGCCGAAATGCAGGTCCTGGCGCGCGAGTTTCCCGGGGCAAGCTGGTGAGCGCCGTGCAGACGCAGACGCTGGCGCAGGCGGCCTGGGAGGTGGCCGCCGCCGTGCCGGACCCGGAGCTGCCCGTGCTGACCATCGCGGAGCTCGGTATTCTGCGCGCCGTGGAGCTGGTTAATGCTGGTGGGATGCCCGACGCCGGAGGGCCGGGTTCCGCGGGAGGCAAGCCTTCCGTGCGGGTCACCATCACGCCCACGTACTCGGGCTGCCCCGCCATGGACACCATCCGCGGCGATGTGCGGGCCGCATTCATCGCGGCGGGGTGGCCGGAACTGGAGATCGTGACCGTGCTTTCGCCCGCGTGGACCAGCGACTGGATGAGCGCTGCCGGGCGCGCCAAGCTGGAGGCGTTTGGGATCGCACCGCCCACCGGTCTCGCCGGTGTGCGCAGCGGCCCCGTCCGGCTGGTGCTGGCCGTGAAATGCCCGCACTGCCAGTCGCTGCACACCCGGGAGCTGGCCCGTTTCGGTTCCACCTCCTGCAAGGCCCTGTACGTGTGCGGGGAATGCAGGGAACCGTTCGACTACTTCAAGGTGCTCTGATGGACGCCGCTTCCAGCCCAGCGGTCCCGACCACGGCCAAGGCCCGGCGCAGGGCGTCGTTCCACGAGCTGGAGGTCTCGGAGGTGCGGCGGCTGACGGATGACGCCATCGAGGTCACCTTTTCCGTGCCTGCGTCCCTGGCCGGCTGGTACGACTACCTCCCCGGACAATACGTCGCCCTGCGCGTGCACATGCCCGACGAGAGCGGCGTGTCGCGGGAACTGCGCCGCAGCTACTCGCTGTGCGCCACGCCGTCGCCGTTTCCGGATGGCAGCTCGGAGCTGAAGATCGCCATCAAGAAGGATATCGGCGGTGAATTCTCCACCTGGGCCAATGCGGAGCTGGCTGCGGGCGCCGTCATGGAGGTCATGAGCCCGCAGGGCGCATTCATCTCCCGGAACAGCCAGGGCGCCGGCGCGGGCACCGGCGGCGCCGACGGGGCCGTGTCCAACGTCCTGAACAGCATGAACCACCCCGAAAACCTGGGCCGGCGCACGGGAAAGTACGTGGCCATCGCGGCCGGATCCGGCATCACGCCCGTCATGGCTCTGGCCAAGTCCCTGCTGGACGGCAGCCCCGGCGCCCGGATGGACCTGATCTATGCCAACAAGGCCGCCATGGATGTCATGTTCCTTGAGGAACTGGCCGACCTGAAGGACCGGCACCCCGGCCGATTCGCCGTCCACCACGTGCTGTCGCGGGAGCAGCGCATTGCACCGCTGCTCAGCGGCCGGCTCGACGCCGAAAAGTTGGAAGCCCTGCTGAGCATGGCCGTCCACGCAGACGACGTCGACGAATGGTTCCTCTGCGGACCCTTCGAGCTCGTCCAGCTCTGCCGCGACGTCCTGGCCGCACGCGGCGTGGCCCGCGGCGACATCCGTTTCGAGCTGTTCACCACGGGCCGCCCCGACCGCCCCGCCGGCCAGCACGGCCGGTCGGTCCTGATCGACTCCTCCGAGGAAACCACCAAGATCACCTTCACGCTCGACGGGCTCACCGCGGACGTCCGCAGCCCCGTGCACGCCCGCGAAACCGTCCTCAACGCCGCCCTCCGCGTCCGCCCCGACGTGCCGTTCGCCTGCGCAGGCGGCGTGTGCGGAACCTGCCGGGCGAAGCTGGTTTCCGGCAGCGTGGACATGGACGAGAACTATGCGCTTGAGCCCGAGGAGCTCGACGCCGGATACATCCTGACCTGCCAGTCGCACCCCACCACGCCGGAGGTGGCCGTCGACTACGACGGCTGACACGGCCCGCCACAAGGAGCAGCCATGATTGAACTGTCCATTGCCGACGGCGTTGCAGAGGTTGTGCTCAATGCCCCGTACAAGCTGAACGCGCTGGATGAGGCCGGGCTGGGGGAGCTCGCCGCCGCGTACGACGGCGCTGCTGCCGCCGCCTCCGCCGGTGACGTCCGGGCGCTGATCATCCGCGGTGAGGGACGGGCCTTTTGTGCGGGCCGTGACATTGCGGGTGTTGACGGCGCCAACGATGATGCCCGCGGCTATCTCGAGGGGCTGCTGTTGCCGCTGCTGCAGAAAATGGCGGCGTTCCCGGCGCCCACTTTCGCCGCAGCACAGGGTGCCTGCCTTGGCGTGGGGCTGGGACTGCTGGTTGCCACGGACGTGGTGTACGTGGCGGAGAATGCAAAGCTTGGCTCGCCGTTTGGAAACATCGGCGCCACACTGGATTCCGGCGGGCACTGGCTGTTCACGGAAACCCTGGGCGCCCACCGCACCCTCGACCTCATATACACCTCCGACTTGATGAGCGGGGCCGAGGCCGTGGCGTCGGGGCTGTTCAGCCGGGCCCTTCCGGCGGCGGAGCTGCTGGACTTCACCCGCGCCGCCGCAGCGAAAACCGCCGCCGGGCCAACCCAGGCGTTCAACGCCAGCAAAACCCTCGTGGCAGCGATACGCGAGAAGCGGCTGGGACTGTGGGACGCCGTCGAGCTTGAAAATGAGGCGCAGGTCCGGCTGTCCGCGACGGCCGACTACGCGGAAGGGTTCGCGGCGTTCACGGAAAAGCGCAAACCCAAGTTCACGGGGAAGTAGCCCCTATCTCCTCCGCCCTCCTCTCCTCCGCCCTCCAGGCGCCGCATCAGATAAACACCGCTTTTCCTCAACGCCGCATCAGATAACTGCCGATTTCCCGCAACGCGGCATCAGATAACTGCCGATTTCCCGCAACGAGGCATCAGCTTGGGCGGCCGCGCTATTTCCGCCCGGTGAAGTGCTCCATCGACTTGTACACGCCGAACACGCGCCCGGCAACCACGTCCCAGGCCTTGACGGGCAGGACGCCGCGCAGTGCGGTGCTGAGCTTGACGGTCCACGGCATCATGAGGATCGGGGTGCCTTCCTTCATGGCGCGCCAGACTCGTTGGGTGACGGCTTCCGGCTCCATGAGCGGGGTCAGCAGCGGTCCGCGGGCGCCCTCAAACATGCCGGTCTTGATATAGGAAGGACAGAAGGTGGTCACGCGGATATGCGTGTGTCCGGCCTGCTCGAGCTCCAGGCGCAGGGAGTCGCTCCAACCGATCACAGCCCACTTCGAGGAGGAATAGACGCTCATGCGGGGGTTGGCGAGCAGCCCGGCGGCGGATGCCACGTTCACGATCCGCGACGTCCGGCCGCCGGCGATCATCTCCGGCAGGAATTCACGCGTGATGTGCATCAGGGCGAGCGTGTTGATGCTCATCGTGGCCGCGATGTCGGCGCGCTGGTCGTGCTCCCAGAAGTACTTGCCGCGCACAATGCCGGCGTTGTTGATCAGGATGTCCGGCGTCCCAACCTCGGACCGGACCTTGGCTGCGGCTTCCTCGATCGCTTCCAGCTTGCTGACGTCCACGACATAGGGGTGGATTTCGGAGCCGCTGCCCCGCAGTTCGGCGGCCGCGGCCTCCAGCGCCCCGGCGTTGACGTCCCAAAGGACCACGTGCGCCGCATGGTCCGCCACTGCCAGCCTCGCATACATCTGGCCCATGCCCATGGCGGCGCCGGTGATGAGGACGGTTGCTCCGGAAAGGGAATCGATGGTGCCTGTCATGGTGTTTCCTTCGACGCTGGTTGGAATGGGCCGGGGATGAGCTTGCCGGGGTTCATGATGCCGTGCGGGTCCAGGGTGTCCTTGATGCCGGACAGGACCCGGATCCCAAGCCCGCCAATTTCCGCCTCCATGTACGGGGCGTGGTCGATCCCGACGGCGTGGTGGTGGGTGATGGTGGCCCCTGCGGCAACGATCGCCTGCGACGCGGCCGCCTTGACCCGGTCGTTTTGCGCCAGTCCGTCCCCCTCCAGCCCGGACAGGAAGGTGAAGTAAAGGGACGCGCCGTCGGAATACACATGTGAGATGTGGGTCTGGACAAACGCTGCGGCACCGCTTTCGCCCAGCGCCGCGAGAATGGCCGAGCGCACGGCCGCGTACGTCGACGCCACCTTCCCCCAGGTCGCAGCGGTCTCGAGTGTCTCCACATACACGCCGCGGGTCAGCAGCTCGTCGCGCATGTAGGGCCCGCTGAACCGCCCGTGCTCCCACGACTTTCCGGGCAGCGGCCCCAGTGCAATCCCGCCGGCGGCGCGCATGGCCCGCGCACTGCGCCGCCTGCCCGCCTTGGCCGCGCGCTCGTCGCCCTCCCACACAAACAGTGCCATGGCGGGCGTCTTTTGTCCGCGCAGGCCCAGGTAGCGCTGGAGTGCCGCCGTCTTTGCGCCGCCCAGTTTAAAGGTCGACGCCGTCTCATCCGTATCGCTCAAGCGGCACACATGCGGCATGTCGCCCCGTGCGCCGTCCTGCCGGAGTTTTCGCATGGCCTCGGCCCCTGCCTCGAACGAGGGGAACGACCAGGCTCCGTACACCCTGGCCTTCGGCGCGGGGACCACCTTCAGCGTGGCGCTGGTGATAACGCCCAGCGTCCCCTCGCTGCCCACGACAACGTCGAGCAGCTTGGGGCCGGCGGCCGAACCCGGTGCCGGGGACCCGGCGTCGAACGGGCCGGAGGGCGTCTCCAGGTGGACCTGCTTCACGAGGTCATCGGAGCGTCCGTAGCCGGTGGAAGCCTGGCCGGCGGAGCGGGTGGCGACGTAGCCGCCGAGGCTGGCCTCCTGGTGGCTCTGCGGGAAATGGCCCAAGGTCAGGCCGTGCGGGGCCAGGGCCGCCTCGATGGCCGGCCCGCGGATGCCTGCCTCAAAAGTGGCGGTGCGGGCCAGCGGGTCGACGTGCAGCAGCCGGTCCATGCGCCGCATGTCCAAGCTGATGACGGCGTCGAATCCGCCCCGCACCGGTTCCACCCCGCCCACCACGGAGGTGCCGCCGCCGAAGGCGACCACGGCCATCTTCCGCTCCACGCACAGGGCAAGGATGCTGCGGACCTCCTCGGCGCTGCCGGGGAAGACGACGGCGTCAGGGGCCTCGAGCGCGTCGCCGCTGCGGCGGCGGATCAGGTCCGGGGTGCTTTTGCCGCCGGCGTGCAGGATGCGGGTGGTGTTGTCCGTGGCCACATGGTCCGGGCCCGTGATCGCCGCCAGCTCGGCGAGAACAACAGGGTCCAGGGCGGAGGGGCCCACACGGACGTCGGCCAGGGCAACGGGAGGGCGGTCCTCGGCGACACCCTTGAGCTTGAGCGTGCGGCGCAGGAAGTCCAGGGCGCCGGGGCTGAGGGGCTTGGCGCGGGCGGGGTCTCCCCAGCCGTACCAGACCGATCTCGGAATTTCTTCTGTAACGTGGGTCACCATGGGATACAGTGTGACACATGAAGTCACAACGTACCAGCGCGGCGGTCGACGCAACGCTATTGGCCGCCATTCGCGAGACAGTGGTGGTCCACGGGGTCCGCCGCACCACTGCCAACGACATCGCCGAGCGCGCCGGCATCTCCCGCATGACGTTCTACCGCCGCATGGGCTCGGTGGAGAACGCCGTGCTGGCGGCGTTGACCGAGGAATTCCGAGACTTCGCCCGGACGGCGCACGCCGACGAGCCGGGCCGTCCCGGGGCGGGCAGCGGCGGGGATTCCGGCACTGGCCGCGAGCGGCTGGTGGGCTTTGCCGTGGAGAGTGTGCGCGTGTTTGCCACCTCGGAGCTGCTGGCCTCCATCGCCGAGCGCGACCCGGAGTTCCTGATCCCCTACGTCACGGACCGTTTCGGCGCCAGCCAGCAGCTCATCCTGGATCAACTCCGCGCCATGCTGGACGACGGCGTGGCGGACGGCAGCGTCGACTCCTCGGAGGCAACAGCAACCATGCTGCTGCTGGCTCTGCAGGGTGTGGCGCTCTCGTCGCGGGTGCTGCTGCGCACGGGCGTCTTCGAAGCAGCCCTGGCCGAGCTTGCGACAATGCTGGGACGCTACCTCACGCCGTCGAACATCAATCCAGCAGCCAGCGTGACAACAACGGACGCAGGGCAGCAGAAATGACCAATCCCACCTGGCTCAATGACGAAACCAGGGCGCGTTCGCTGGACCGCGTGGCTGCGCACACGGTGGACCTGGCCGTGGTGGGTGGCGGCATTACGGGCGCGGGCGTGGCGCTCGATGCGGCGAGCCGGGGGCTGAGTGTGGCGCTCGTGGAAAGCGGCGATCTCGCGTCCGGGACAAGCGGCTTTAGCTCCAAGCTGGTGCACGGCGGGCTGAGGTACCTGGCCAAGATGGACTTTCCGGTGGCGTGGGAGTCGGCGGTGGAGCGGCGCTGGCTCATGGAGCGGATTGCCCCCCACCTGGTCCATCCGCTGGCATTCGTCATCCCTGATGCCCGCAGCGCGCCGGCTTGGGAGGGGCTCGCGGCGGGGTTCGGCACGATGCTCTATGACGGCCTTCGCCGGGCCTCCGGACTGCGCAGCTCCGTGCTGCCGCGCCCCCAACTGCTCACGCCGGCGGCCGTGGCGGCACTCTCCCCGGCGCTGGATGCGGAGGGGCTGCGGCGCGGCTACCTGTACTGGGATGGGCAGCTGGTGGACGATGCGCGGCTGGTTCTTGGCGTTGCGCGGACCGCTGCGGGGCTCGGGGCCCACATCCTGCGCGATGTGCGGGCGGTGTCGGTGGATGCCGGGCAGGTGGACGCCGTGGACGTCCGGACCGGTGCACCCCTGGTGGTCCGGGCCCGTGCCGTGGTCAATGCCACGGGCGTGTGGGCTGCCGGGTTCGACCCCTCACTGTCCGTCACGCCCAGCCGCGGCACCCACCTGGTGGTCCGGGCGGAGCGGCTCGGTCTGCCCCACGCCGCCCACACGGTGGCGGTTCCCGGGCATTTTGGGCGCTACGTTTTTGTCCTGCCGCAGCCGGGCGGCTTCGTCTACATCGGGCTCACCGATGAAGAGGACCGTTCGGCTGACGGGCACCGGCCGCTGGTACCGGAGCACGACGTCGACTTCCTCCTTGGCATTGTCAACGCCACCTTGGCGGTGCCCCTGTCGCGCGACGACGTGGTGGGCACCTTTGCGGGGCTGCGGCCCTTGGCCGAGGCGGCACACGGGGACGGTTTTGACGGCACGGCCGACATCTCCCGCCGCCACCTTGTCACGGATGTTCCCGGGGCGCCCATCACGGTGGTGGGCGGGAAGCTGACCACGTACCGGCGCATGGCCCAGGACGCGGTGGATGCGGCGGTCGCACGGCTTGAAACCGGTGCCGGTGTGGGTGCCGGGATCCGGCCGTGCCGGACCAGGACGCTCCCGCTCGTGGGGGCGGCGGCTTCCTCACAGCTGAAATCCCTGGCGGCCCCGCCCCGGCTCGTGGCCAAGTACGGTACCGAGGCTGTGCACGTGCACCGGCTCGGACAGGAAGAAGGAATCTTGCGCGAACCCTTGTTTGACGGCACGGACATCACCGGCGCCGAACTGCTGTTTGCCGTACGGGCGGAGGCCGCCTCCACCGTGGACGACCTGCTGGAGCGCCGCACTAGGCTGGCATTTGTTCCTGCAGATGCGGACAAGGCCCGAAGCCGGGCCGGGGAGATCCTTGCCATGGAGGCCGGCAAATGAGCGGCGCAGGCGTTGGCGGCGCGGGCGGAAGCGCGGCAGGCATGACCGGGGCGGGCGCGGAGACCGCTCCATTTGGCGGGCAGGCGCTGCTGCTGGTCAACCCAACCTCTGGGCGCGGACGCAGCATGGAACTGCTGCCCAAGACCATCCAGGCCTTCCGGATGGCAGGGTTCACGCCCACCGTGGTCGTCACGGACACCCTGGTGGATGCCACAGCACAGGCGCGCGCAGCAGCGGCCGGGTCGCTGGTGGCGGTGCTCGGCGGTGACGGCTTTCTTGGCGCCGTTGCGGCGGGCGCCATGGAATCGGGCGCAGTGCTCCTGCCGCTGGCCGGCGGCCGCGGCAATGACACCGTCCGCCGGATCGGGCTGGGTTTGGACCCCGCCCGGACGGTGGCCTCGATGCCGCAGCTCGAAGCGGTGGCGCTGGACCTTGGGCTCGTCAACGGCAGGCCGTACTTCGGCGTGGCCAACGTCGGATTCGACGGGCTCGCCAATGAATACGGCAACAGTGCGCGCCTGAACCTTGGCCCGTTCGTTTACTTGTATGGTGGGATCAGGGCGTTCTTCGACTGGAAGGACGTGACGTTCACGGTGTCGGTGGACGGGGAAGAGGAAACCTTCACCGGCTGGTTCACGACGGTCGGGAATGTGGGCCAGTACGGCGGCGGCTTGCGCATCAATCCGCTGGCCAAGGCCGACGACGGCCAGCTGGATGTGGTCTCCCTCGGCAGTGCGTCGATTGTGCGCGTCATCTCCGTTTTTCTGCGGGCCTTCCGCGGCGCGCACCTGCGCCAGCCCGGAGTCAGCTCCACGCGGGGGCGCACCGTTCACGTCAGTGCCAGCAAGCCGCTGAACATCTACGCCGACGGCGAGCGGATCGGCCCGCTGCCGGCCCTGCTGGAGGTGGCCCCGGCGGCGGTGCTGGTGCTCGTCCCGAAGGGCTCACCGGTCCTGCGCTGACCCGCCCACCCAACGCCGCATCACATAAACGCCCCTATTCCCCCACCCGGCATCAGACAATGACCTATTTTGCCCGACGCTGCATCACCAACGGCCAGGCCATGGTCAGCGCACCGACCGCAAGCAGGACCAGGGATTCACCGGGGAAGTCGAAGATGCGCAGCAGGATGGACGCGGCGAGGTAGGGCAGGGCCGCCCACATCAGCGGGGCGAACTTCAAGCGGCTGCCCCACGCCAGCAGCATGAGTGCAAAGTAGAGGCTCAGTTCAAAGCGTGCGGACCATTCGACCAGGAAGAATGCGGCAGCAACAATGGCGAGCACACCGGCGGCGGAGACCGTCTGGCGCCGTGCCTCGGACTTTTCCGTAAACTTCATCGAGAGCCACAGCAGCACGGCGCAGACTGCCGGGACCAGCGGGGCCAGCATGAAGACGGTGGACCCGACATTGGCTGGGTCGTTGGAACCCAGCAGGATCATCACCCCGGACAGAATCGCGCCGAGTCCGGCCGCCAGGAACACCCGCCCGTTTACCAGGGGTGCCTCCTGCACTGCGATCGCGGATTGGTCGGGGAGGGGCTGGAGTGCGGAGGAATGGGTCATGGGTCAATTCTCGCCGCTTTCCCGGGAGTTGTTCACCACCGGTCCGACCAGGGTGCCGATTCCAGGCCCAAGCCGGGCAAACGTCCCACCGGTCCACCTGTATTTCACCGGTGCCGTCGGGAAAGGGGCCTAGGCCCGGGAACCATTCAGCAGATCACCGGATTTCTCTCCCGCAGCAGCCGGCACCCGGGGCCGCCTTGCCCACAACCTTGAACTGCGCGCGGAGAGTGCCAGCAGCACCAGAATGTCCAGTGGCAGCCCCAACAGGTCGCTGCCGAAGGGGACGGGTCTCCCCGTGAAGTAGCCGATCGCGGCCGTGACCACCAGCAGGGCCGTGTATGCCAGGGCTGCGATCCGCGCCCAGTTGCTGCCCCTGAACACCAAGATTGCCAGCAGGTAGCAGAGGCCCGCACCGAGCACGGACGCGCCGACGATGGCAACCAGAACCAGGTTCAGCCACCACGTTTCCTCAACTGATGCAGTGCCCGCCGCCTCCTCGGCAATGTGGCGCCAGTCCCGCACCATCGCAATCGTTGTCAGCGTGCTCATCACCCCGCCCACGAGCATCAAGGCCACCCCGAGGGTGGTGGAGAGGGGGCGGTGCTGCGCCCTGGCAATGCGGCGAGCTTCCAGGTTCGGCCCCAGCGGGTGGCCTCCGGCCGGGATCCGCACCTTGGAAAGGTCGACGACGGGCAGGTCGCCGTCGGTCTTGATGGTGTCGCCGCCGCCGTTGCGCGAGTGGTAGCCGGAGGAAAAGTCCTTGATCACGCGGACCTCGACCTCAGCGCCGCCGTCCTCCAGCGTTTTGACGATGTGGTCTCGTTCAACGTCGGTGTCGGCGTCGATCTTGTGCGTCACCTGCAGGGTAAACAGGGAGAAACCCACTGACTTGTCGAACGTGCCGCCGCCCATCCAGTCGGCCCTGTGGCCGCCAGGCAGCAACCACCCGTCCGGGCAGCGCCAGAACCTCACGTGGTGGCGTTTGGCGGGGTTCCCTTCCACCTCCTGTTGGTAGGCCAGGTCCTGCTGGTGGCCGAACAGGAAAAGCGGGCTCACGGGTGCTTCGTCGTAGCTCCGTTTCAGGCAGGTGGAGGTGATGATGCGCCAGCTGCTGCCCAGTGTGACCTCGTCGGCACGTATCCACCCGGACCGGGTCATGGCCTCGTGCAACTGCGCTTCGGTGCCCATGACGGCAAGGTTGATGGGGTCGCCCAGCAAACCGTCGCTCGTCCTGGCCCGGCCTATGAAGTAGTTCGGAACGTAGATCTCCGTCAGGATCTTGTGGAGCCGCGGCAGGACGAGGTAAGCCAGCAGCAGCCAGAAAAGGAGAGCGAAAGGGGCCAGCCGCCAGCCCCACCTGAAGTCTTCTGAGAACAGGCGCCAGGCCAGCCAGATGGCTGCGAGTCCGCTCAACGCAAAGGCCAGGTTGTCCACCACCGCATTCAGGGAGACCCTGCGCGCATGCCACTTGCTGTCCCCGGCCTGCGGGTCCTGCCGTGCCTGTGGTGGGTGGGCCGCCATAGGGCCATCCTAGACCCGGGACGGCGGACCGGCCGGGCCACAGCGGGAGCCGGCCCGTCCGCCGTCGGGCATCAGGGGAGGAGCCCAAACAACTTAGTTGAGCACGCGGGTGCCCTCCGGCAGCGCGCCGTTGTCCATGACAGCCAGGGCAGCGTCGGCCAGCGCGGTCAATGCCACGCGCTGCATCCACGGGCCGTAGGAAATCCGGGCCACACCCAGCTCCTGCAGCCTGGCCGGCGGCAGCGAACCCGGCACGTTGATGACGGACACCAGGCCCGGCCCCACCCCGGCCACCAGCGACTTGACCGTGTGCTCGTCCAGCTTGCCCGGGAAGAACACGCACGCGGCGCCCACCTCAAGGTAGGCCCGGCCGCGCTCAATGGCGGACTCCAGCACCTCGCCCGGGTCCCGGTCGCCGGCCAGCAGGAACGCATCGGTGCGCGCGTTCAGGACAAAGTCGATGCCCTCGGCTGCTCCGGCGTCGGCGGCCTGCTTCATGCGCGCCACCGACTGTGCCAGCGGAAGCATCTGGTCCTCGATGTTGGCGCCCACAATGCCCACGCCCACGGCCCGGCGGACGGTCTCCCCGGGATTGCCATAGCCGCGCTCCAGGTCCGCAGTGACAGGCAGCGCCGTGGCCGCGGCGATCCGGCCCACAGCCTCGATCATGGAGGCGACGGGCATGTGCTCGCCGTCCTCATAGCCGTACGATGCCGCGATCGAATGGCTCGCTGTCGCCAGCGCCGTGGTCCCGGGCAGGTCCGCCACGACCTTGGCGCTGATGGCGTCCCATACATTCGCCAGCTGCAGAATCTCAGGCGCGCGGTGGAGGCGGAGCAGTTCGGAGGCCTTGCTTGCTGTGCTGGAAGTAGTGTTCATACTGATTGAGCGTAGCCCGGCGGACCGCCCGCCGGAAGTGCCAGCCGCGGGAGGAACCATGCCCCAGACACCAGCACCCGCCTGGCTGGACCTTGGCGGAGGATCCCATGTCCTGCCCAGCACCGCCGACCGCGCCCTCGTGAACATCGGCCTCGTCATCGGCACCGGCCGCGCCCTGCTCGTCGACTCCGGAACCGGCCCCCGCCACGCCGCCGAAATCCTCGCCGCCGTCCGAACCCTCACCCCGCTGCCGCTCACAGTGGTTAACACGCATGCGCACTGGGACCACTTCTTCGGCAACGCCTTCTTTGCCGCGGAAGGTGCCAAGCCGGCCGGCACGGATGCCAAGCACGACGGCGGCACCCAGTTTTGGGCGCATGCCGCCGCAGTGCGGGGCATGTGGGTGGCGGGGGAGTCCCAGCGGGCGGCGGTTGCGGGCCCGGAACCCGAGATGGCGGCGGGGACCGGGCCGTGCACGGAATTGGTCCTGCCCACGCACCTGGTCCGGGAGGAGCCCGTCCGCCTGGACCTGGGCGGGGTGGTCGTGGAGCTGTTCAGCATGGGGCGCGGGCACACGGACGGTGATCTCATGGTGGGCGCCCCCGGCGTCCTGTTCGCCGGCGACGTGCTGGAAGAAGGCGCACCGCCACAGTTCGAGGACGCCTTTCCGGCGGAGTGGGCTGCCGTGCTGATGCAGCTGGGCCGCATGGGGAGGCAGTACCCGGTCATGGTGCCCGGACACGGCCGCCCTGTCGACGCGGCGTTTGCCGCCAGGCTGGCTCGGGTTGTTGAGGCCCGCGCCTGACATTTTCCGGTGGCGTTGGCCTGTCGGGAGGCGTGGACGCCCAGGGGAGGCGGGTGCTGCCGTGACGTGGGCATTGCGGGGGGCCGTTGTTCTGAAATGACCCTGGTGGACCGGGGTCCGATTTGAACTACAACCCCCGGTCCACCTGGGCCGGGACGTCGGGCAAGATCAAGAAGCCACGGTTCAGCGCTGGACGGGCCGGGTGCGCGGTATCCAGTAGCCGAGCACCGCCGCGGCGGCCAGGCCCAGCGCGCCCGTTGCAGCGATGCCGAACGCCAGGCTCACTGCGGCGGTCAGCCCGGCCAGCACGGCAGGTCCGCTGGAGCCGCCGATGTCGGAGAAGAAACGCCAGATGCCCAGAAACTGTGCGCGACCGTTGCGCGGGGAGTAGTCGGCGCCAAGGGTCATGATCAGGCCCGAACCAATGCCGTTGCCGAAGCCCGCCAGAAGTGCCGCCAGGAGCAGGGTGATGGCACCGGTGGTCAGCGGCATCAGCAGCAGGGCCGCTCCCATCATCAACATGGACGGAACGGCCACCCAGCTGCGGCCCTTCCGGTCCATGACCTTGCCGGCGGGGTAGAACACCAGCATGTCGATGGCCCCTGACAGGCCGTAGATGATGGAGGTGGCCGCCGGGCTCAGGCCCAGGTTGTCGGCCCACAGCGGCACCACCACCTGGCGGGAGGAGCGAACGGCGCTGACCAGCAGCACGCCAATGCCCACCGTCAGGAAGATCCTCCGGTTGGCTGCAAGCAACGACCCGATTGTGGGGGCGGGCCCGGCAGGCGCAGGACCGTCGCCGCTGACCAGGTCCGGCAGGCCCCACGCAAGCGCGCCCGCACCGGCGAGCGCAATCGCAGCCACCCAGTAGGCGCCGGCCAGCCCCGACAGGTGGATGACCAGGGCGCCCACAAACGGCCCCGCGAACAGGCCGATCCGTCCTACGCCGCCGAGCGTGGACATGGCCCGCGCCCGCATGAGCGGCGGCACGGCCTCGGTCAGGTAGCTTTGGCGGGCCAGGTTGAAGACTGCCGCCGCGGCCCCAAGGAAGAACACGCCGGCGGCAAACATGAAGAGGTTGATGGCAAACACACAGCACAGCATGGCCGCGACGCTCAGGGCTGCTGCACCGAGCATGCCGCGCCGCTCGCCGAACTTGGCCGTAATGATGGACGCGGGGATGTTGCTGACCAGTGAGCCGATGCCGATCAGGGCCACGATCAGGGCCGCCCCGGCAATCGAGGATCCCAGATCGCGGGCGGTGAGCGGGATGATGGGCAGGATGGCGCCTTCGCCGATGCCGAACAACAATGACGGCCCAAACGCCGGAACGGCAATGGACCACAGGCTGAAGTCTCCGGGATTTGCTGATTTGCTCACTGACCCCACTTTAGCCCCGCCCCCGTCCGCCTCCGGAAACCCGGCGGACGGACAACACCATTGACGCGGCGGCGCCAACGCGCGAATCATGGAACCATGAGCTCAAAATTCGCTGCCGTGTGGCGTGCCCTGGAGGACAAGGTGGCGCAGGGCTGGGCCCCGGGCATGGTGGCCGGCATCCGCCACGGCGGCGAAACGGAATTCTTCGCCACCGGCGTCCGCACGCTCGGCCGGCCCGAGCCGATGCGCACCGACACTCCGTTCCGGATAGCCTCGCTCGGCAAGCCGGTCGCGGGTGCGCTCGCCGTCTCCATGATCGCCGACGGCAGCCTGTCCCCGGACGACCCCGCCGACATCTGGCTCCCCGAACTTGCCTACCCGCGCGTCCTCACCAGCCCGGGCGCACCCCTGGACAGCACGGTCGCCGCCGAGCACGACATCACCGTCCGCCAGCTCCTGACCCTCACCCACGGACTCGGCGTCAGTTTCGAGGACACCCCGCTGGCCCGCGCCGTCGCCGCAGCCGGCCTGCTCCCCGGCGCCCGCCCGCTCGGCATGGGGCCGGACGACTACATGGCACGCATCGGCGCCCTCCCGCTCGCCCACCAGCCCGGCACGCGCTGGAGCTACCACATCGGTTCAGACATCCTCTCCGTCCTCATGGCCCGCGCCGGCCAGGCCCCGCTGGGCGAAATCCTGCGCGAACGCATCACCGGCCCGCTCGGCATGGCGTCCACCGGCTTCACGGCAAACCCCGCCGAACTGCCCACCGCCTATCAATGGACGACGGCGGGGCCTTCCGTTTTCGATGGACCGGATGGCATGTTTTCCCGGCCTCCGGGGACGGAATCGCTCGGCGGCGGACTCGTCTCCACGGTCCCGGACTACATGGCGTTCCTGGCCGCACTGGAGGACGACACCCTGCTGCCGCCGGACCTGCGCGCCGTCATGACCAGCGACCAGCTCAATGAGGAGCAGAAGGCCGGACTGGAGGGGATGGTTGGCCCCGGGGCGTCGTGGGGCTGGCAGCTCTCCGTGGAAACCGGCGGCCGTTACGGCTGGGCGGGCGGCACCGGCACCACCGCGTACGTGGATCCGGAAAAGAATGTCATCGGGGTGCTGTTCACGCAGCGGCTCATGGCCGGCCCCGACGAGGACTTTGACTACTTCTGGAATCCCCTGGCGGCCGCGCTCGGCTGAGCCGGTGCAAAGGCGCGGTGACTGCTCAGCGGGAGGAACGTCGTCGGACTGGCAGGGTGAGCAGAAGTGTGGCGGCAAACGTCAGGCCGAAGCCCACCGCCGTGATTTGGGCGACGCCCACCAGGAAATAGCTGACGGTGCTGTTGGGGTTGGGCAGGGGAGATGAGGCCATGATGGCAGCCACCACTGCCGCCGACACCAGGGCCAGGAACAGGTTCAGTGCCGTCCACCAGCGCCGGGACGCCCAGTGCGCGGCGGCACCCAGCCACACGTTCCATGCCGGGCCGGTGCGCATGACGGGCAGCGCCGCCAGGGCCGTCCAGACGGCGACGACGAAGTACGCGGCCACAACATCGGAGGGGCGGTGCCACTGGTTGATGAGCGTGGAAATGCCGGCGGCGATCGCGTAGCTGCCGCCCACAAACGCGGCGGCCGGGCGCCAGCGGGGCGAGACCACCAGGAACACCGCCGCGGCGGCGCTGGCTGCCAGGGTGCTGTGGCCGGACGGCAGCGAATTCAGGGCGAGCGTGTTCACGCCAACGTTGGGACGGTCGGGAAGGCCGGCCTTGATGAGCTGAGTGGAGAGGTTGGCGGCGGCCATGGCCACGAGGGCAATTCCGGCTGCCTTCCAGCGGCGCCGCGCCAGTGTTACGAACAAAACGACCAAGGCCGCGATGACCACCGATGTGGCGGGGAGCAGGTCCAGGACCTGGGCCGTCTGCGCGCCGATGCGCTGCCGGGCCGCCGCCGCCTCCACCAGCGCGGACTCGTCAATGAACTGCCCAGTAGTGGTTTTGACGAAGAAAATATAGGTGATGAACAGTCCCGCCAAACTTATGACCGCCGCGGTGAGGAACGGCCAGGCGGCAATGCGTGACGCAGCATGGCCGTTTCGGCCAGGTCGGTGTGGTGCGGCATGCATATTCATCGCCTCTAGGTTCCCACAGATTCGTGGGAGGACCATGATCGAGCCGCTACAGTGGTGACATGTTTTCACCCCCCACCCTTGACCAACTCTTCGCCGCCGCACACGTGGTTTCGCTGCCAATGCGCACCAAGTTCCGGGGGGTGATGGAGCGGGAGGTCATGTTGTTTGACGGGCCTGCGGGCTGGTCGGAATTCGGCCCCTTCCTCGAGTACGGCGACCGGGAGGCGGCGCGGTGGCTGGCCTCAGCCGTGGAAGCCGGGTGGATGGGCTATCCGGAGACGGTGCGCCAGTGGGTCCCGATCAACGCCACGCTTCCCGCGGTTCCCGTGGAATTGGTCCCGGAGGTCCTGGGCGCCTTCGACGGGGTGCACACGGTAAAGATCAAGGTGGCCGAGCCGGGGGAGTCGCTTCGCGACGACGCGGCCCGGGTCGGCGCCGTGCGGCACCTGCTCCCGGAGGCCAAGATCCGCATCGATGCCAACGCCGGCTGGACAGTTCCGCAGGCGGTGGCCGCGCTGCGCATGCTTTCCCTCTTCGACCTGGAGTACGCGGAGCAGCCGGTGGCCACGGTGCCCGAGATGGCCGCCGTCCGCCAGGCCATGGGGGGTTCGGTGCTGATTGCCGCCGATGAAAGCGTCCGCAAGGTTTCCGACCCGCTGGCCGTGGCCCGCGCCGGCGCAGCCGACCTCCTCGTGGTCAAGGCCGCCCCGCTCGGCGGCGTGAGCCGCGCCCTGGCCATTGTGGCCGAGGCCGGGCTGCCCGCAGTGGTCAGTTCCGCCCTGGATTCCTCCGTGGGCATCCGTGCCGGCCTGGCGCTCGCAGCGGCACTGCCCGAACTACCGTTTGCCTGCGGCCTGGGCACTGTTGCACTCATGGCCGGGGACGTGAGTGCCAACAGCCTGGTGGCCTCCGTGGGCGGCATGTCCGTGCGGGATGTCGTGGCCGACCCCGACCGCCTGGAGTACTTTGCCGCCGCACCCGAGCGGCTGGAGTGGTGGCTGGCCCGACTCAGCCGCTGCCACGCCCTGCTGTAGCCCCCTCCCCTCCCGTCTGTGACGCACTAGTTGTACTGGAAAGCGCTTCCTGGAGCAGATTTGGTGCATCTGCTGCGTCATAGACGGATGGCGGGGAGGGGTGGCTAGAGTTGAGTCGTGACTTTACTTAGCTCCATGGACGCCGCCCGCTACGTTGTTGACGCGCTGGAACGCGCCGGGGTGCGCCACGTGGTGGTGGCTCCCGGCTCCCGCAGTGCCCCGATGGTCTACGCCCTGGCCGAGGCGGAAGCCGACGGCCGCCTGGCCAGCTACGTCAGGATAGACGAGCGCGTGGCCGGCTTCACCGCGCTGGGCCTGGCCCTGGGCACCGGGGAGGCCGCCGCCGTCGTAACCACTTCCGGCACGGCTGTCGGAAACCTGTTGCCCGCCGTGATGGAGGCCAACCACGCCGCCGTGCCCCTCGTGGTGCTTTCCGCCGACCGCCCCGAGGAACTCCGCGGCACCGGCGCCAACCAGACCACCGTCCAGCTGGACATCTTCGGCGAGCACGTCCGCTTCGCCACGGACGTCCCCGCCGGCACCGACCCCTCCAGCGCCGTGGCCACCGCACTGACCGCCGCGCTGGGCCGCCTTCCCGGCATCCCGGCCGGTCCCGTCCAGGTCAACCTTGCCTTCCGCGACCCCCTCACCCCCGCGCTCGACGGCTCCGAATGGGAGCGCCTGCTGCCCGTGGTGGATGCCCCGGCTGTCCCCGAGGCGGACGACGCCGGACCCCCCTCCGCGGTCACCGGCGGCGTCGCCGGCGCAGCGGATGGTGACGCCGGCGCCGTGGCCGGCGCGATCCCCGCCGCGGCACTTCCCGGCACCAGCCATCGCACCGTGGTGGTTGCCGGGCACGGTGCCGGCCCCGAAGCCGAGTTCTTTGCCCGCCTGCTGGGCCTTCCGCTGCTGGCCGAGGCGTCCTCAAACGCCCGCTTCGGCCCCAACGCCATTGGCCCGTACCGGCTGCTGCTTGACCGTTTTGGCCCGGACAGTGAACAGCCCATCGAGCGCGTCGTCGCCTTTGGCCGGCCCACGCTTTCGCGCCAGATCAGCACACTGTTGGCGCGGACGGACCTGGAACGCGCCCTGTTCGTCCCTGAACCCGTCCCGTGGTTTGAGGCCGGGCGCCGCACCGAACTCATCCTGACCCAATGGGGCCAGCTGCTGGGCTTTGCCGGCCGCGGCCCCAAAGGCTGGCTTGAGGCCTGGCAGGGCGCTGCCGCCCAGGCCGAACATGCCCTGGACGGCATACTTGGCACCGACCCGGAAAGTTCCCGTGCCGCGTATCCGGACGGCGGCCCCACCGGCCCCGCCACGGCCCGCCAACTCTGGCAGGCAGCCCAGCGCGATCATGGCAGCAACCTCGTGCTCGGCTCCTCCAACCCCGTCCGCGACGCCGACCTCGCCGCCCGCCCCACGCCGGAAAACCACATCACGGTGCATGCCAACCGCGGCCTCGCCGGGATCGACGGCACCATCGCCACAGCCACCGGGATCGCCCTGGCCACGGACCGCCCCACGCGCGTCCTCCTCGGCGACGTGACGTTCCTGCACGACACCGGCGCGCTCAACCTCGGCCCCACGGAAGCCCGTCCCGCCCTGCAAATCGTGGTCCTGAACGACGGCGGCGGCGGCATCTTCACGCTGCTGGAACACGGCCAGCTGGCCGAGGCGCCCGGCTATGCGGCCGCCGTCGAACGTTTTTTTGGCACGCCGCACACGGCAAGCATCGGCACGCTGGCCGCCGCCTTTGGCTGGGGCCACACCCTGGTGCGCACGACGGCGGAACTCGCCGGTGTGCTGGCCGCGCCAATTGCCGGGCCCGCCATTGTGGAAGTGGCGGCCGCAGGCCGCGACGGGCTGCGCGAACTCCACGCCCGGATCGCCGCAGCACTCAACAGCTGACGCGCAAAAACGCCGGAAGTTCACGAGTTTTCCGTGAATCTCCGGCGTTTTGGGTATCTCTTGCGGATGCGTCTCAAAGGACGCGGCTGAGGAATTCCTTGGTGCGGTGGTGCTGGGGGTTGGCGATGATGTCGCGCGGGTTGCCGCTCTCGACGACGACGCCGCCGTCCATGAAGGTCAGGGTGTCGCCGACTTCGCGGGCGAAGCCGATTTCGTGGGTGACCACGATCATGGTCATGCCTGATTTGGCGAGGTCCTTCATGACTTCCAGGACGTCGCCGACCAGTTCCGGGTCCAACGCGGAGGTGGGCTCGTCAAAGAGCATCAACTCGGGTTCCATGGCCAGGGCCCGGGCAATGGCGACGCGCTGCTGCTGTCCGCCGGAGAGCTGGGCGGGGTAGAAGTCGGCGCGGTCGGAGAGACCCACCATGTCCAGCAGCTCAAGGGCCTTGAGCTTGGCTGCTGCCTTGGATTGGTGCTTGACCTGGGTGGGGGCTTCGATCACGTTTTGCAGCGCGGTCATGTGTGGGAAAAGGTTGAAGCGTTGGAAGACCATGCCGATTTCCCGGCGCTGGTTGGCGATCTGCTTGCTGCTGAGGTCATGGAGTTTTCCGTGGGCCTCACGGTAGCCGATCAGTTCGTCGTGGACGTGGATGCGTCCGGCACTGATGGTTTCCAGCAGGTTGATGCAGCGCAGCAGCGTGGACTTCCCGGAACCGGAGGGGCCGATGATGACGGAGACTTCCCCGGCCGCAACGGTCATGTCGATGCCGCGCAGGACATGGTGGTCGCCGAAGAACTTGTGCACGCCGGCGATGTTGACCATGGGCTTCACGGACGCGTCGGGGATGGTGTGTGCAGCGGTGCCGGTCATGGGGTGCCGCCTTCCGTGGTGTCTCGTGCGGTGATGTTCCCAGCTGTGGGCGGCCCGGCGTGGGCTGCCTGGGCGGCCGCCGTTGCCTTGACCGGAACCATGGTGACGTTGTCCACGCCCTTGCCGTAGTGCTTTTCAATGAAGTACTGGCCCACCATCAACAGCGAGGTGATGACCAGGTACCAGACTGCCGCGACGATCAGCAGCGGGATGGGCAGGTAGGTGCGGTTGGCGATGGTGTTCGTAACGAACGTCAGGTCCAGGGTGAAGGGGATGGCCAGCACCAGTGAGGTGGTCTTGAGCATGCCGATGGTCTCGTTGCCCGTGGGCGGGACGATCACGCGCATGGCCTGGGGCAGGATGATCCGCCACATAACCTTTGACTTGCGCATGCCCAACGCCTCGGCGGCTTCCATCTGGCCGTTGTCCACGGACTTCAGCCCGGCACGGAAAATCTCCGCCAAGTATGCGGACTCGTTCAGGCCCAGCCCCACGATCGCGGCAACCAGTGCCGTGATGATGGTTTCGGTGTCGAAGGAGAACCACTCTGGTCCGAACGGGACGCCGATGATGATCTTGGGGTACAGCACTGACACCAGGCCCCAGAACACCAGCTGCGTGTAGACGGGGGTGCCCCGGAAGAACCAGACCCACGCCCAGGAAATATACCTGAACAAGGGGTTCTCGGACTGGCGCATGAACGCCAGGAAGATCGCCAGGACAATGGCCAGGGCCATCGAGGTCACGGTCAGGAGCAGGGTCCAGCCAATGCTCTGCAGGACCAGGACGTCAAAGAGGTACTTGCCAACGGTTTCCCAGTGGAAGTTCTTGTTGGTCACCAGGCTCTGGGCGGCCAATGCCACAAAGAGCAGGATGAACGCGGCGCCAACCCACCGCCCGGGGTGGCGGACCGGAACTGCGTTGATCAGTTCCACTCCATCACGCCGGTGCGGTGAATCGGGACCCTTGTCTGCGGGGCTCAACGCCTAGCCTGCCGTCGGGTTCAGCACAGCCTTGGTGATTGCGCCTTCATCGTTGTTCCAGTCCTTCAGGATCTGGGTGTAGACGCCATCTGCCATGAGCTTGTTCATGACCTTCTCGATCACTTCTGCAAAGGCGGTGTCATCCTTGGCGATGGCAATGCCCTGCTCGGCCGAGTCGTAGACATCGCCCAGGGTTTCCAGTGAATCGCCGGTCTTCTGCAGGGCGTTCTTGATGATGGGGGAGTCGGCGCTCATGGCGTCGATGCTGCCGTTGACCAGGCGGGTGGTGACATCCGTCTGGTTCTTCAGGGAGATGATGTCGATGGCCGGCTTGCCGTCGGCGACACACTTGGCGGAGCGGTCCTTTACATCCGGGTCCTCTTCCACGGTTCCGGTCTGAACGCCAACCTTCTTGCCGCAGATGTCATCAAGGCTGAAGTTCTTCGGGTTGCCCTTCTGCACGGCCCACAGCACGCCGGCGTTGAAGTAACTGACGAAGTTCACGGCCTTGGAGCGCTCGGGGTTGATCGTGAAGGAGGAAATGCCCAGGTCGTACTTAGAGCCCAGGCTCGGCAGGATCGTGGAGAACTCCGAGGTCTGGACCTTGACGTCCTTGCCCAAGACGGCGCCGATGGCCTTGGCAAGATCGACGTCGTAGCCGACGGGGGTCTGGCCGTCGGCGGCCAGGAACTCGGCCGGCTCGTAGGACGTGTCCGAACCGACGGTGAGGGTTTTCTTGTCCTTCAGTGCTGCCGGCAGCAGGGCAATGAGGGACTCGTCTGCCTTGACCGTGGAGGGGTCGAAGGTGGCGGCGCCGCTGGCGCCGCCGGGGGTCTCTTCGGCGTTGTTGCAGCCGGTCAGAGCCAGTGCTGCCACGGCCAGAACAGCCGCGAAGCGCAGGCCCAGCTTGGATGAGATGTGCATTGTTTACCCTTTGTGAAGTCCCTAAGGAGCCGTCATTTGGAATCTAGTGTAACCCTCCGTGATTTACATCACGGTAAACAAGTTTTCACTAGTGAACAACTCGAAGGGCAATTGTGCAAGGGGTGCGGGACGATCCATGTCTGGGGTCCCGGATGGCCTGGGACGCCTAGGGATGGTTCGGCAGCTGCAGGGCCTGCAGCATGGGACGGAACTTGGCCCAGGTCTCGGCCAGTTCAGCCTCGGGGTCCGAGGCCTCCACGATGCCCGCACCGGCATAGAGGCGCACGTGGTGGGCGTCCTCCAGCACGGCCCCGCGCAGGGCGATGCCCCACTCTCCATTGCCGGCGCCGTCCAGCCAGCCGACGGGTCCGGCGTACGGTCCGCGGTCCATGTCTTCCAGCTCCAGGATGAGCTGGCCGGCCTCTTCCCGAGGCGTCCCGCACACCGCCGCCGTGGGGTGCAGGGCCTCAACCAGCGCCAACGACGTGGGCAGGTGCCCGTTGGAGCTGGCCAGCTGGGCCGTGACGTCGGAGGCCAGGTGCCACACATTGGGCAGTTCCAAAATGAACGGTTCTGCCGGGAAGGAGAGGTCGGTGGCGAAGGGCGCCAGCTGCCGGGTCAGGGACCGGACGGCAAAATCATGCTCGTGGCGCTGCTTGAGCGAGCCCCCCAAAACAGCATCGGCAAAGCCGGTGGAGCCGGCCGGTTCGTCCTCCCGGTCAAGGGTTCCTGCCAGCACCCGCGCCTGGGCAACGGAGCCGTCCACCTTGATCAAAATCTCGGGTGTGGCACCCACCAGTCCACGCACGCCGTAGGTCCAGCATTCGTCGTACAGCTCCACCAATCGTTGCAGAATCGAAACCCGGCTGACGGGTTCCGGGAACTCTGCCACCACATCCCGGGCCAAAACCACCTTTTCCAGCCCGCCCCGGGCAATGGCATCGACCCCGGCGCGGACGGAGGCCTTCCATTCCTCCTCGGTGAGCGCCCCCGAACGCACAGCGCCCACGGAGGGGGTGTCCGGCGTCGTGCTTAAAGAAAGGGGGGCAGTGGCAGAGGTGGCAATGTCCCGAAGCTGCGCAAGCGCAGAAACGGGAGTCGGTACGGTGCCGTCGATGGTCAGCTGGGTCAGCCAGGCGGCGCCGTCGGAGAAGCCGACCACGAGGGCCGGGACGATCAGGGCCGAGCCGAAGTCGCTGACCTTGGAGAAGGCGAAGGAGCCGAACGCCATGGCGCCGGTGCCGGGCATGCGGACGGAGTCATCCACGGACGCGGTGGCAAGGAGCGTTTTCCACCACTGTTCGGCGTCGGCGAAGCGGGACGGGCCGGAGCCGGTGAAGGAGGTGATTTCGCCGAAGCCCAGCAGGCCCTCGCTGCGGCGGAGCCAGCTCAGGGGGCCGCCGGGGGAACCGGCTCCCAGCAATCCTGCCGGGCCGGTGATGCCAAGCTCCGCCAGGGTTGACGGATCCAATGCCAGGGTGAGGGCGCGCAGCGGAAAGGAAGCAGTCATGATGAGTCCAGATTACTCGTTGGTCGGGCCGATTCTGCCGCTGTGGCGGTGTGATCGCCCACAATTGGGCCCCGGGCGGTCCCAATACGCCGTCGCGGCGGGCGAAGCGGGACAAAGTTTGAGAGACTAGGGAGGTGAACCGTGCATCTTTGGAGAAGCGTCCGGAAGAAGTGGCCGCCATGTTTGACGACGTGGCCCCCAAATACGACATCGTCAACGACATTTTGTCCCTGGGACAGACGCGCCGCTGGCGCCGTGTCGTGGTGGATGCGGTCGGCGCCGCGCCCGGGCAACGGGTGCTGGACCTGGCCGCCGGCACCGGCACTTCGAGTGAGCCGTTCGCAGACGCCGGCGTGCACGTGGTGGCCTGCGACTTCTCCGTGGGCATGCTGAAGGTGGGCAAGCGCCGCCGCCCGGACATCGACTTCATCGCCGGGGATGCCACCAACCTGCCGTTCGCGGACAACTCCTTTGACGCTGCCACCATCTCCTTTGGGCTGCGCAACGTGGTGGACCCGAAGAAGGGCCTGCGCGAGATGCTGCGCGTCACCAAGCCCGGCGGCACACTGGTGGTGGCCGAGTTCTCCCACCCCACCTTTGCCCCGTTCCGCACGGTCTACACCGAATACCTGATGCGCGCCCTGCCGCCCATCGCCAAGAAGGTGGCCTCCAACCCGGCCGCGTACGTGTATCTGGCCGAGTCCATCCGGGCCTGGCCCAACCAGGACAACCTCGCCGGCTGGCTCACCGAGTCCGGCTGGGAAAAGGTCGCCTACCGCAACCTCAGCGGCGGGATCGTGGCGGTCCACCGCGCCACCAAGCCGCTGCAGCCCGCAGGCCAGGCCGATCCAGCGCCCGCCGCCTGAGCGAAGCCAAACAAAGGAAACTCCACCCACCGTGAAGGTACTTGTTGTAGGTGCCGGCCCCGCCGGGTCCACCGCTGCATACCACCTGGCCTCTGCCGGGATCGAGGTCACCGTACTGGAAAAGACCCGGTTCCCGCGTGAAAAGGTCTGCGGCGACGGCCTGACCCCGCGCGCCGTGCGCGAAATGCAGCTCATGGGCCTGCCCCACTCCGCCGAGGACGGTTGGCGACGCAACCAGGGCCTGCGACTGATCGCCGGCGGCCGCCGCATCGAGGTCCCTTGGCCCGAGCTCACGGAATTTCCCAACTACGGCCTCATCCGCACCCGCCTGGGTTTTGATGAGGCCCTCGCCGCCCACGCCCGCGCCGCCGGGGCCACCATCCTTGAAGGCCATTCCGTCACCACCGCCCTGATGGACGACGCCGGCACCGTGGTGGGTGCCAGGGCGTCGCTTTTGGATGGCTCGGGCAAGAAGACGGGCGAAACGGCCGACTTCCATGCCGACGTCGTGCTGGCCGCCGACGGCAACTCCACCCGGACGGCCGTGTCGCTGGGCATGGCCAAGCGCGATGACAGGCCCATGGGAGTTGCCTACCGGACCTACTTCACCTCGCCACGCCACAATGACGACTGGATGGAGGGCTGGCTGGAGCTGCCCTCCCCGGACGGGAAGGTGCTGCCCGGCTACGGCTGGGTGTTTGGCGTGGGCGACGGCACCGCCAACGTGGGCCTGGGCATCCTGAACTCCTCCAAGGAGTTCGGCAAGCTGGACTACCGCGCAGTGCTGCGTGACTGGACCGCGGCGATGCCCCCTGAATGGGGGTTCTCGCCCGAGAACCAGGTGGGGCCCATCCGCGGCGCCGCGCTGCCCATGGGCTTCAACCGGACCCCGCACTACTCAAAGGGCCTGATGCTGCTGGGTGATTCCGGCGGCATGGTCAGCCCGTTCAACGGTGAGGGCATCTCCTATGCGATGGAATCCGCCCGCTACGCCGCAGACTTCATCGTCCGGGCCGCCGGCACCAACTCCCGCCTCGCCTCGGACCACGCACTCAGCGGCTACAGCGACTTCGTCCGCGAACAGTGGGGAAGCCACTTCACCCTGGGGCGGACCTTCGCATCCTTGATCGGAAACCCGCGCATCATGAAATTGGCGCTGCGCACGGGCATGCCCGTGCCGGTGCTGATGCGGTTCGTGGTCCGGTTTATGGCAAATCTCACCGACTCCGGGGAGCGGGGGTTTGAGGATAGAGTGATTCAACTAATGGAGAAACTTGTCCCCGCCACCAGCAACCAGGACGACACCCGCACATCCAAGCAACAATCCCTACCAATAGTTAGTGTTAAGCAGTGACTACTTCCGCGAACCACAGCTGGACCCCCGCCGGGCAGGGCCGCCCAGACGGCCATGACCCCAACCCCAGCACCATGGCCATCGCCACCGGGCTGCAACTGCCGTCCGGTTTCTCGGCCGTGGCCGGGGACCCCGACCTTGGTCCGTCCATCTCCCTGAGCATGGCCAAGGTGGAAAAGGTGCTGCGTGAGGCGATTGCCCACTCTGACCCGCTGGCCGACGCCACGAGCCGCCACCTGGTTGAAGCCGGTGGCAAGCGGATCCGCCCGCTGCTTGTCCTCCTGGCCGCCCACCTCGGGGACCCGAGCCGCAAGGAAGTGGTGCAGGCCGCCGTCGTGGTTGAACTGACGCACCTGGCCACGCTCTACCACGACGACGTCATGGACTCCGCGCCGTTCCGCCGTGGGGCGCCCACCGCCCACGAGGTGTGGGGCAACACCGTGGCCATCCTCACCGGCGACCTCATCTTCGCCCGGGCCTCCATCCTCGTGTCCGAGCTGGGTGCCAAGGCGCTGGGCATTCAGGCCCGCACCTTTGAGCGGCTGTGCCTGGGACAGCTGCATGAGACCGTCGGCCCGCGCCCTGACGAGGACCCCATTGAGCACTACCTGTCCGTGATTGCGGACAAGACCGGCTCGCTCGTTGCCGCATCCGGCCAGTTGGGTGCCATCTTTGCCGGTGTCGACGAGGACGTCCAGGACGTGCTCGTGGAATACGGAGAGAAGGTGGGCGTGGCCTTCCAGCTTGCCGACGACGTCATTGATGTCACGGGGCTGAAGCAGGTTTCGGGCAAGTCGCCCGGCACGGACCTGCGCGAGGGCGTGCCCACGCTGCCCGTGCTGCTGCTGCGCAACGCCGTGGCCGCCGGGGACGCCGGGGCTGCCGCCGTTCTGGACCTGGTGGACGGCGACCTCACGAGCGACGAGTCCCTTGCTGCCGCCGTGACAGCACTGCGCGAACACCCCGTCACCATGGAATCCTGGGCCGTGGCCCGCGAATGGTCGGACGCCGCGATCGCCGCGCTGGAGCCGCTGCCGGAAGGCATCGTCAAGACGGCCCTGGCCAACTTTGCCGAAGCCGTGGTCTCCCGCGACGTCTAAATACCCCTCGAGGGCGTGCCAAAGGTGCGTTCCCTGTCCCGAGGGCGTGCCAAACTGTCGACGGCGTGCTAAATATGGCACGCCGTCGACTGTATGGCACGCCCTCGCGCCAGGAGGTCACCGGGGCGGCCGGGAGCCGGGTCCTGGGTGGAACATTAGTCCTGCTGTATCAGCTGGGCCAGCAGTCCGTCGGAGATGCTGATCATCAGGGAGCTGCGGGCCTCGTTGCCGTAGTGGACGTCAAGCTCCAACCCGTTGGCGTCCCACATGCGGCGCAGCGACTTCTGGCCGTGCCAAGGGATTTCCGGCCCGCCGTAAAGGTCAGTGAACCGGCGCATGATCTCGTCGAAACAGGTGGCGGTTTCCGGGCTCGGCGGTGACGAATCCCAGCGCAGCTGGAAATAGACCTGTGTGAAGGCACCGCCGTCCAGAACCCAAGTGCCGATCACGGGGCCGGCAACGGGGACTTCCAGGGGGTGGTGCAGCTCGGTGCCGACCGTGTGGGGGCCGCCGACCCGGCGACCGGAATCCTTCAAACCCACCCGCTCAAACAGGCGTTTCCGCCCGGATTCCGAGGTGGGCCAGGATTCCCCGACGATGCCTTGCACCAGAGAAACGACGGCGGCCGCATCGATGGACCCGTCAGGGTCCATTCCCGGCGGGTGGGGACCGGTTGGGCTCACGCCTCGCGGCCGATTCTTGGGATGTTGAACGGGCTGGCACCCTCAACGCTTGAGTTCCAGTGGGCCGGCTCCATGCGGCGCCGTGCCGCAGCCTCGGACGCCGTGGCCAGCCCGGCATCGTCGACGCTGACCATCACGCCACTGTGCTGGAGGTTGAAGAAGCGGATCACAATGCGCCGGCCATTCACGTTCCAGACGCAGGCCTGAACCACGGGATCATGCCAGGGGTTGCTGCCCTCGCCGTACAGTTCGGTCAGCCGGGAATGGATGTCGTCGTACCCTTCCCGCGTGGAGGGGTTGTCCCGGTGCAGGGATGAGTACAGCTGCATGCTGATGCCCAGGAACCGGGCGCCGTAGGAAGTCCACGACGAGGAGATCTCGCCGCCGGTCAGCGGCGTCCGCAATGAATAGTGGGCCACGGCGGGGGCGGCACTGGCCTCATCCCAGGCCGCGCCGGAGACCAGCCCATGTGTGTCGAACCAGGCTTTTCGGTCAAAGTCGGAGCGGGGCCACATGCCCGCAACCAGGCTTTCCACCAGCTCGACAACCGCAGCCGGTGAGGGATTCAATGCGTTCGAAGGCTCCTGAGTGTTCATACCGCCACCGTACCGCTACCGGAGGCATATTCCCATAGCTTTCCGGCCACCCTTGCCGCGAGGTTTAGTCGTCGGCGAGCACTTCGTTGAAGACCCAGTCGAACATGTCAAAGACAAACTCGCTGAAGGTGCCCTCTTCGTTGATCCATTCGCCCGTGGCGTTGTTTCGGCGCCACACGAGGGGGTCGGGAACATCGGCCTGGTCGGCCAGCACGCCCCAGGTGTAGGCCTCGTCCTCGTCTTCGAGGAAGAGCAGGTAGCCGTCCTGAACTTCCAGTTCTTCCGGATCCCAGAAGTAGTAGTACGCCTCCATGAGGTCCTCGCAGTTGCCCAGGGCATGCAGGAATTCGCGCAGCGCCAGCGGCACCGTGAGCTTCAGCTCCGCAATGACCTCATCGAGGTCCTCCCACGTGATGCCGTCGGCCTCCTGCCAGGGCTCCTCCAGATACAGGGGCACCAGGCCGCGGAACTTCTCTACGAACATGTCAGACATGGAAATCCTTCAACAATTGGCGGGAACTGCTCCCTACCAATCCTAGCTGCGCCGTGGCCTGCGCGCCGCCCAGCTGCGGGCGGCCAGCGGGGCATGCCAGCCATAACGCAGGCTCAGCATGCGCAGCGCGAATACCACGACGGCGGCAGCCGCCCCCGTGGCGAGGTTGAACCATTCGAGGTGCCACATGGCCACCGTCAGGCCTGCGCCAACAAAGGCCGGGATCGCGTAAAGGTCCTTGGGATCGAAGACCTTGGGCACGTCGTTGGCGGTGATGTCGCGCAGGATGCCGCCGCCCACGGCGGTGGTGACACCGAGCAGGATGGAGGCCACCGGGTTCATTCCCGCATTCAGCGCCTTCAGCGAACCGGTGACGCAAAACAGGGCCAGCCCTCCGGCGTCGAACATGAACAGCAGCCGCCCGCTGCGCCTGACGTTCTTGACAGTGAAATACACGAGCATGGCTGCGGCGAGGGGCGGCACCAGGTAGATCTGGTTGGAAAAGGCGGCCGGCGGTCCCTGGTTCAGGATGACGTCCCGGACCACGCCGCCGCCCAGGCCGACCATGGAGCCCAGCAGCACGGATCCGATGATGTCGAACCCCTTGCGGGCCGCGAGAAGGGAGCCGGAGACGGCGAAAAAGAATACGCCCAGCAGGTCGAGGATGAGCGGAAGGTCAATGGTCATGGGTGCCTTCGTGGTTCGGCGGGGCGGGGGCCGGCATGGAAAGCGGCAGCGCTCAGCGTACGGCGCCAGCGTGAAAAAGGCGAATTTTCCCCCGAAAATCAGGCGCATGTGGCTAGTCTGGAAGGATGAACGCTGCCCAGCCGTTGATTCACATTCGGGACTTCCACATGCGGTTCGGTGCCAAGCAGGTCGTTGACGGGCTCTCCTTTGACGTGGTCCGCGGCGAGACCTTTGGCTTCCTGGGCAGCAACGGCAGTGGAAAAACGACGACGATCCGCGCCCTGTTGGGCATCTACCGTCCCACGTCAGGAACCCTGGAGATCAACGGGAAGGTCTTCAGCGACGATTTTGGTGCCCGGCTCGGCTACCTCCCGGAGGAACGGGGGCTGTATAAGAAGGAGTCGGTGCGCGACGTCATGGGCTATTTCGGCCGGCTGAAGGGCATGAGCAAGGCGGCCGCAAATGACTTCTGCCGCCAGTTCCTGGACCGGGTCGACCTGGCCGACAAGGCGGAGCTGCGCGTGGATAAGCTCTCCGGCGGTGAGCAGCAAAAGATTCAGCTGGGCGTGACCATCATGAATGAGCCAGAGCTGCTGATACTGGACGAACCCACCAAGGGCTTTGATCCGGTGAACCGGCGCCTGCTCATGGACATCATCGAGGAACGCAAGCAGGCCGGGGCCACGGTCATGATGGTCACCCACCAGATGGAGGAGGTGGAACGGCTGTGCGACCGGATCATCCTGCTCAAGGACGGCCGGGCAGAGGCATACGGCACCATCGACGAGGTGCAGAACCAGTTTGGCGGCCGGACCATCAGGCTCAAATACTCCGGGATGATCCCGCAGTCGCCGAAGTACCAGGTCACCCTGCAGGAAACGAACTACGCAGAGCTGGCGCTGGAGGACTCGGTGGATGAGTCCGACGTGCTCCGGGACCTCGTCCTGGCCGGCGTGGTGGTGCGCGGCTTTGTCGCAGCCAAGCGGAGCCTGGATGACATCTTCATGCAGGTCTACGGGGAGGCGCCCGGAGCGGAACATGGCTCGTCCGGTCCGGTCCATTCCAGGCCCGGCCGCGGGAGGGCGGCCTGAGATGGCACGGCACAACCTGCGCACCGTGGTCCAGTTCGAATTCATCCGGACCATCAAGAAGCGGCGCTTCTGGATTGCAACCCTGGCCATCCCGGTGCTTCTGGGCATCGTGTTCGGCCTGGTTTTCGCCAGCAGTTCCTCCACCCAGTCGCGCTCCGAGGCGCAAAAGAACCAGACCCTGCCCTTCACGTACACGGATGCCTCCGGGCTTGTCGACCCGAAGCTGGCCACGGCCATGGGCGGCGCACCGGAACAAGACCCGGGGACCGCCGTCGAACGCGTCAAGGAGGGGAAGCTGAACGCCTGGTTTAGTTTCCCGGCCAGCCTGAAAGCGGAGCCGGTCAGGGTCTACGGGGCGGACCAGGGGATTTTCAAGAACGGCACATACGACGCCGTGGCCAAGCAGCTGATGGTGCTCTCCGCACAGGAGAAGGTGGGGTCGGCGGAGCTGACGGCGGCCGTGCAGGGCAATTTCAGCACGGAATCGCAGACGTTCAAGGACGGGCAGGTCTCCGGCGGGCTGGAGACGGTGGTGCCGCCGCTGCTGTTCCTGGTGCTGTTTTATGTGGTGATCATCCTGCTGGCCAACCAGATGCTGGCTTCCACGCTGGAGGAAAAGGAGAACCGTGTCACGGAGATGATCCTGACCACCCTGAACCCCACAACGCTGGTGGTGGGCAAGGTCATCTCGCTGTTCCTGGTGGGTGCGGTGCAGGCGCTGGTGTTTGCCTCGCCCATGCTGCTGGGGTACGTGTTCTTCCGGGAGCAGCTGGCCCTGCCCGACTTTGACCTTTCCCACCTGCAGTTCCAGTTCCTGCCCATGCTGGTCGGGGCCCTGCTCTTCGTCGGCGGCTTCATCCTGTTCACGGGCGTGCTGGTGGGAATCGGCGCAGTGATGCCCACGGCGAAGGACGCCAGCGCCGTGTTTGCCCCGGTCATGATCATGATGTTCATCCCGTTCTACATCGTGTCCATGGTGGTCAGCGACCCCGGCTCGCTCATCGTTCAGATCTTCACCTACTTCCCGTTTACGGCCCCCATCACGGCCATGCTGCGCAACGCGTTCGGTTCCCTCAGCGGCGTCTCCGCGGCGATCGTGATTGCGGAGTTGTTTGTGTTCGGCATCCTGGCCCTGCGAGTGGCCGTGCACCTGTTCCGCTACGGCTCCATTGAATACTCCCGCAAGCTGTCACTCCGCGCAGCCTTCGCCAAGAAAACCTGAGACGTGCAGCGCCGGGTCCTGTGGGTGGCCATTCTCGCCTCGTTCGTGGCCTTCCTTGACGGCGCCATCGTCAACGTCGCCCTGCCCGCACTGACCCGCGAACTTGGCGGCGGCATCACCACGCAGCAGTGGGTGGTTGACGCATACCTCCTGGCCCTAGGCTCCCTGATCCTGGTCGCCGGCTCGCTGTCCGACAACTTTGGCCGCGTCCGAATCCTCCGCGCCGGACTGCTCCTGTTCGGCCTGGCCTCCCTCGCCTGCGCAGCCGCACCCTCCGCCGGTTTCCTCATCGTGGCCCGCGGCATCCAGGGTGCCGGCGCCGCACTTCTGGTCCCTAGCTCGCTGGCACTCATCACCTCCACTTTCAGCGGCGCCGCGCAGGGCAGGGCCATCGGCTCCTGGACCGCCTGGACCGGCACCGCCTTCCTCGCCGGCCCGCTGCTGGGCGGCCTGTTGTCCGACTACGCCACCTGGCGGCTCATCTTTGCCATCAACGTGATCCCCATCGCCGCCACCCTGATGCTGCTGCGGGGCCTGGACCTGCCTGGGCGGGAGACGGTGGCTGTGCCTGGTGTGAGGCCCGACGCCGCTGCCTCCTCCGCGGGCGGCGCCCCTGCTGCTCCTTCCGTCTCCCGGGCGGGCGCGGTGCAAAGGATCGATGGGGCAGGGGCGGTGCTGGTCGCCGTCGGACTTTTTGGCACGGTGTTTGCCCTGATCGAGCAGGAGCGGCTGGGCTGGGGCAGCCCTCTGGTGGTGGCGCCGTTTGTGGCGGGCGTGGCGGCGCTGGCCGGGTTCCTGTGGTGGGAGGCGCGGGCGCGGGCGCCGATGATGCCGCTGGGGCTGTTCCGGGTCCGCAATTTTGGGCTGGGAAATGCGGCAACGGCGTTCATTTATGCCGGCGTCTCCCTGGGCGGGTTGATGATGGTGCTGTTCCTGCAGGAGGTGGCGGGGCTGCCGGCGGCCGTGGCGGGGCTGGCGTCAATGCCCACGGCCGTGGTCATGCTGCTGCTCGCGGGCCGCTTCGGCACGCTGGCGGGCAGGCACGGGCCGCGGCTGTTCATGGCGGTGGGGCCCGTGGTGGCCGGCGCGGGGTACCTGCTGATGTCCTCGGCGTCGGAGCCGTTCAATTTTTGGCTGCAGATGCTTCCCGGGATCCTCGTCATGTCGCTGGGCATGGCCGCCACGGTGGCGCCGTTGACCGCGGCGATCCTGGGTGCGGTGCCGGCGGCGCAGGCGGGGATCGGCTCGGCAGTCAACAACTCAGTCTCGCGTGTGGCGGGGCTGATAGCGGTGGCGCTGGCAGGTGTCATGCTGGGCGGTGAGCTGGACTTTGTGTCCTTCCGGCGCGTCATGGTGATCACTGCTGCCCTGTTTATTGTTGGCGGCGTGGTCTCGGCGCTGGGGATCAGCAATGCGGCGGCCCGGGACCCGGCTTCCGCCGACACGTGAGGCAACAATCTGCAGGGATCGCCGCGCGGGTGCCGTACATTGTCCAAAGGCACCACCACGAAAGGACCTCCACATGACCGAATCACCCGTCATGATTGCCTGCGCCCACGGCACCAACGACGCCGACGGGCAGGGACGCATCAACGCGCTGCGTGCCGGGATCGCTGCACTGCGGCCCGGGCTGACGGTGCTCGAGGCATACGTCGATGTGCAGAAGCCGGAACTGCCGGACGTCGTGGCCGGCCTGCCGGCGGGTGCCCGCGCCGTGGTGGTGCCGCTGCTGCTGACCGTGGGCTACCACGTGCAGGTGGACATTGCCGAAGCCGTGGCCTCACGCCCCAATACCTTTGCCGCCGCTCCGCTGGGACCGGACCCGCGGCTGGCCAGGCTGCTCGATGAACGGCTCGGGCAACTGCCGGAGGGGTGGGGCATCGTGCTGGCTGCGGCCGGCTCCTCCCGCCCCGAAGCGGCGGAACAGGTTGAGGTGCTTGCCGCAGACCTGGCTGTCCGCCGCAGCGAGCCCATCCTGGCAGCCTATGGTGCCAGCGCCCGGCCGTCTGTCCCCGAAGCAGTTGCCGCGCTGCGGGCCAAAGGGGCAGCAGGCGTTGCCATCGCCTCCTACCTTTTGGCTCCTGGCTATTTCCACGACCAGCTGGCCAAGGCCGGTGCCGACCGCCTGTCCGAGCCGCTGCTGCCGTCCACGTTGCTGGCCGAGCTGGCACTCGAGCACTTCGACGCTGCGCTGGCTGCCGCACCGGAGGCCGTGCCTCCGGCTTAGACTCGTGCCCCGACAGCCCAACTCCGGCGCTTGGCCGGCCTGCCCCGTTCCGGCCGGTCAGGTATCTTATGGGGATACACATGATGCTTGTTTCCAGACTCACGGAGGCCTCCCTTGGGCGAAAACCCGACGCCAGATCCCAACATCGCGCCAGGCGCCGCAGCCCCCTACGGAGGGAATTCCGGATACGACTACGGCCAGACGGCATCCTACCCGGATGCCCAGGTCCCCGGCGCGCCTGAGTTTGGCGCCCCGCAATATGGCACGCCAGCCTACGGCGCCCCGCAACAGGGGGAGCAGCCGTTTGGCTCGCCGCAATACGGTGCCCCGCAATACGGTGCCCCGCCATTCGGCACTCCCCAATATGGAACCCCGCCGTACGGAACCCCGCAGCCTGGCGCACAGCAGCCCTACTACGGGGTCCCGCCCTATGGTGCGCCGGCACAGGGCGGCACCAACACCCTGGCCATCCTCTCACTCGTTTTTGCCTTCGTCTTCAACCTGGCCGGGATTGTCCTTGGCCACATGGCGCTGAAGCAGATCCGCGAAACAAATGAGCAGGGGCGCGGGCTGGCCGTGGCCGGACTCGTCATCAGCTACATCTCGCTGGCCGCCTCCGTACTGGTTTTCGGGATCATGATCCTCGGCTTCATCGGCGTGGTTGTCGGGGAGACCAACAGCTACTAGCCCCACGATTCCGGTCCCGGAGGGGCCTTATGGGCAAGTCCGGGAATCCCGCAAGCACACCTTGGATAAAAACTGGCAGTATGACGAAATGTTGCCCAAGGTGAACAAGCGTTGCAAAGTCGATTGGTGCAAGAAGGGGCGCGCCCTAGGCTCGTTCCATGACACAGACAGCTCTAGCCGGAGCGGGCGCCGCCGGCACGGAAACCGACGCCCCTGCCAAGCCGGTCCGCACCGCCCGCCCCCGCCCCGCAGCCAAGCCGCACGGGCAGTGGAAGGTTGACGGCAAGGCGCCGCTGAACCCTGTGGAGGCGTGGAAGCAGGAGGACGACGGGCTTTCCGTGCGCCATCGCATCGAGACCATTTACTCCAAGCAGGGCTTCGATTCCATCAGTGACGACGACCTGCACGGCCGCTTCCGTTGGTGGGGGCTGTACACGCAGCGCAAGCAGGGGATCGACGGCGGCAAGACGGCTTCCCTGGAACCTCACGAGCTTGAGGACAGCTACCTCATGATGCGCGTGAGGACCGACGGTGGCAAGCTCACCACCGAGCAGCTGCGCGTCATCGGCCAGATTTCCGTGGACTTTGCCCGCAACACGGCAGATTTGACCAACCGCCAGAACATTCAGTTCCACTGGATTGAGGTGGAAGACGTCCCGGAGATCTGGCGCCGGCTTGAAGCTGTTGGCCTGCAAACCACTGAGGCCTGCGGCGACGTTCCCCGCGGCATGCTTGGTTCCCCCGTGGCCGGCATTGCCAAGGCGGAGATCATCGACCCCACGGATTTCCTGCAGGAAATCCGCGACCGCTTCATCGGCAACCCGCAGTTCTCCAACTTGCCGCGCAAATACAAGACCTCCATCACCGGCTACCCGGACCACGACACCATCCACGAGATCAACGACATCTCCTTCGTTGGCGTGCGCCACCCGGAACTCGGCCCCGGCTACGACCTGTGGGTGGGCGGCGGGCTCTCCACCGCGCCCCGGCTGGCGCAGCGCGTCGGAGTGTTCGTGCCGCCGGAGGACGGTCCGGCCGTCTGGGAGGGCGTCACCAGCATCTTCCGCGACTACGGCTACCGGCGCATGCGCAACAAGGCCCGGTTCAAGTTCCTCGTGGAGGACTGGGGTGCGGAAAAGTTCCGCCAGGTCCTCGAGGATGAATACCTCGGCCGCAAGCTGCCCGACGGCATCGCCCCGTCGAAGGCCACCGTCAACGGCGACCACGTCGGTGTCCACGAGCAGAAGGACGGCTTGTTCTTCATCGGCGCAGCTCCGTGCGTGGGGCGCTTCTCCGGTACGGGAATGCTGGCTCTGGCGGACCTGCTGGAATCCCACGGCGCCCACCGGCTGCGCACCACCCCGCTGCAGAAGATCATCGCGCTGGACATTCCCAAGGACCATGTTGAAGCAGTGATTGCCGGACTGGATGAGATTGGGCTGTCCGCCCGGCCCTCCGTCTTCCGCCGCAACACCATGGCATGCACCGGTGTGGAATTTTGCAAGCTGGCCATTGTGAACACGAAGGACACGGCCATCAACATCATTTCCGAACTCGAAGAACGCCTGGCTGATCTGGTCGACGCCGGGGAACTGAATGAGCCACTCACCCTGTACCTCAACGGCTGCCCCAACTCCTGCGCCCGCATCCAGACGGCTGACATTGGGCTGAAGGGAATTATTGTCCCCACGGCCGACGGCGGCACAACAGGAGGTTTTCAGGTTCACCTGGGCGGTGGCTTGTCATCGCACAACCGTGAGGAGGCCGGCCTGGGTCGCACCGTTCGCGGTTTGAAGGTGGCCATCCCCGATCTGCCCGACTACGTGGAGCGCGTCATCCGCAGCTACGTCAGCAACAAGCTGGCGGAAGAGACCTTTGCCGAGTTCGCCCACCGCGTGGATGAGGAGCTGCTGAAATGACCGAAGCACAAGCCGCCGCCGCGTCCGATGCAGCCACGGGCCTGCGTTCGCACGACGAGCTGAAGGCCCTGGCCGAGGCAGGCGCAGCGGAACTGGACTGGAACGCGTCTGCCAAGGACGTCATCGCCTGGGTGGCGAAAAACTTCGCAACCGGTGCGGCCGCCGTCGCCTGTTCCATGGCCGATGCCGTCCTGCCGGCCCTGGTCGCCGACCAGCTCCCGGGCGTCGACGTGCTGTTCCTGGACACCGGCTACCACTTCCCGGAAACCTACGCGACGCGGAACGAGGTGGCCGACAACCTGCGGGTCAACATTGTGGACGTGCTGCCGGCGAACACCGTCGCGGAGCAGGATTCGCTGCTGGGCAAGGATCTCTTTGCCCGCGACCCTGGCCAGTGCTGCGCGCTGCGGAAGGTGGAACCGCTGCACCGCTCGCTGCAGGGCTACGAGCTGTGGTTCACCGGCGTGCGCCGCGACGAGGCCCCCACCCGCACCAACACCCCGCTGGTGGTGTGGGACGAGAAGAACGGCCTGGTCAAGGTCAACCCGGTGGCGGACTGGAGCTATGAGGATCTCATCAGCTACTCGGAAGACAACCTCCTGCCCGTGAACCCATTGCTCAGCCAGGGCTACCCGTCCATTGGCTGCGCACCCTGCACCAAGAAAGTGGCCCCCGGTGCCGACCCCAGGTCCGGTCGCTGGGCCGGAACCTCCAAGACAGAATGCGGACTACACGTATGAGCACCCAATTGACAGACACCCCGGTTGCGGCGGTTGACGCCCCGCTCGAGACCCTGAACTCCCTGGATCTGCTCGAATCCGAGGCCATCCACATCATCCGTGAAGTGGTTGCCGAGTTTGAGCGCCCCGCGCTGCTGTTCTCCGGCGGCAAGGACTCCGTGGTCATGCTGCACCTGGCCACCAAGGCTTTCTGGCCGGGCAAGGTTCCGTTCCCCGTGCTGCACGTGGACACCGGCCACAACTTCCCGGAGGTCATTGACTTCCGCGACCGCACTGTGGAGCGACTTGGACTGCGCCTGGAGGTGGGCTCCGTGCAGGAATTCATCGACTCCGGCGAATTGTCCGAGCGTGCCGACGGCACCCGCAACCCGCTGCAGACGGTGCCGCTGCTGGACGCCATTGCCAAGAACAAGTTCGACGCCGTGTTTGGCGGCGGCCGCCGTGATGAGGACAAGGCCCGCGCCAAGGAGCGCATCCTTTCCCTGCGCGATGAGTTCGGCCAGTGGGACCCGCGCAACCAGCGCCCCGAGCTGTGGAACCTCTACAACGGCCGGTACACGGTGGGACAGCATGTTCGTGCGTTCCCCATCAGCAACTGGACCGAGCTGGACATCTGGCGCTACATCGCCCGCGAAAACATCGAGTTGCCGGGCCTGTACTACGCCCACGACCGTGAGGTCTACGAGCGTGACGGCATGTGGCGTGCCGTGGGCCCGGTCTCCGAGCCGCGCCCCGATGAGGAAGTCGTCATCAAGCAGGTCCGCTACCGCACGGTGGGGGACATGTCCTGCACCGGTGCCGTGGCCTCCGACGCCACCACCGTCCACGACGTGGTGCGCGAAGTTGCCGCCTCAACCCTGACAGAACGTGGCGCCACCCGGGCCGATGACCGCATCTCCGAGGCCGCCATGGAAGACCGCAAGAAGGACGGCTACTTCTAATGAGCACCATCACCGAAACCCTGCCCGAGCAGGCCGCGCTGGAGCAGTCCACCCTGTTCCGCTTCGCCACCGCCGGCTCCGTCGACGACGGCAAGTCCACCCTGGTGGGCCGCCTGCTCCACGACTCCAAGGCGATCCTCGCCGACACCCTCGACGCCGTCACCCGCACCTCCGTGGACCGCGGCTTCGGCGGCGAGAACGGCAGCACCCAGAAGATCGACCTGGCGCTGCTCACCGACGGCCTGCGCGCCGAGCGCGAGCAGGGCATCACGATCGACGTCGCCTACCGCTACTTCGCCACCGACCGCCGCAGCTTCATCCTCGCCGACTGCCCCGGGCACATCCAGTACACCAAGAACACGGTGACGGGCGCGTCCACCGCGGATGCCGTCGTCGTGCTCATCGACGCCCGCAAGGGCGTGCTGGAGCAGACCCGCCGGCACCTGTCCGTGCTGCGCCTGCTGCGCGTGCCCAACGTGATCGTCGCCGTCAACAAGATCGACCTCACGGGGTTCAGTGAGGACGTCTTCCGCGCCATCGAAGCCGACGTCCAGGCCGTGGCCTCGGGCATCGGGTTGACCGACATCGTCGTCATCCCGGTCTCCGCGCTGGAGGGCGACAACGTCGTGGAGCGCTCTGCCTACACCCCCTGGTACACGGGCGCCAGTCTGCTGGACCTGCTCGAAACGCTGCCCACCACCGACGAACTCGAGCGCGGCCTGGAGCCGTTCCGCTTCCCGGTGCAGCTGGTCATCCGGCCGCAGGGTGCGCTGGCGCCTGAGCTGGCCTTGGCGGACGACGCCGGAGCCTCCTTCCGCGATTACCGCGCCTACGCGGGACAGCTCGCCTCGGGCGACGTCTCGGTGGGGGATTCCATTACGGTGCTCCCCTCCGGCCGCACGGCTACAGTTGTGGGCATCGACTTTGCCGGCCGCACGCTGGAGAAGGCGGTGGCGCCGCAGTCGGTGGCGCTGCGCCTGAGCGAGGAGATCGACATTGCCCGCGGCGACGTCATTGCCGCCACCGGCACCTTCGGCGAGGCGCGCCAGGACCTGTACGCCGAACTGTGCTGGCTCTCGGACAAGCCGCTGCGCGAGGGCGCCAAGGTCCTCATCAAGCACGGCAGCAAGACCGTGCAGGGCCTGGTCCGTGCCGTCACGGGCAAGCTTGAACTTGAATCGTTCGCCTACGGTCAGGCCTCCGGGCTGGGGCTGAACGACATCGGCACGGCGCAGATCCGGTTGGCGTCGGCCCTGCCTATCGAGGCGTATGCGCGGCACCGCCGCACGGGCGCCTTCCTGGTGATCGACCCGCAGGACGGCAACACCCTTGCCGCCGGCATGGTCCGCGACCACCCGGGCGACCACGAGGACGAGCGTTACGCCATCTGACGCCTCATCCTCCGCAACGTTGGAAAATGATCCCGATCCCGCCAAGTGATCCCGAAATTTCTGGATCATGAGGAGGGGTCGGGTTCATTTTTGTGCGGTGTCGGGCATTGACGTACCCGCCGCGCTTCGCAACGATGGAAGGTGCCGGGAAATCCCGGCGCCTTCGCTGCCCGAGCCAGGGAGAACACCATGTCCACGCAGGTATTCATTAGTCTTCCCACGAACGACCTTGACCGCTCCAAGGCCTTCTACGAGTCAGTGGGATGGGCGGTCCAGCAGAATTTCACCGACGAGAATGCGGCCTGCATCCAGATTGACGAGAACTTCTTCGTCATGGTGCTGAAGAAGGAATACTTTGCCACGTTCACGGACAAGCCCATTGTGGATCCGGGCACTTCGATCCAGGTCCAGACGGCGCTCAGCCGGGACAGCCGCGAGGCCGTCGACGCGCTGATGGAGAAGGCCCTGGCCGCCGGCGGCACCGAGCCACGCCCGGCACAGGAACTTGGTTTCATGTACTCCCGCGACTTCGAAGACCCGGACGGCAACCTGTTCGGCGCCATCTGGATGGACCCCCAGGCCGCCGCCGAGGGCCCCGAGGCGTTCATGGCCGAGCACCAGGAAGACAACCTCGGCCACTCCTGAGCGTGCCGGCACGTTCATCGCGGCGCTGCTCGGCCAATTCAAGCAAATCGAATACGGTCCGGTCGTCTACCGACGGCCCAGCGCCAAATAGCCAGAGTGCTGACATTCGCCCACTGTCCCTCAGCATCCGTCCCGCACGGTGGTTCTGCAATCCATCCAGCCCTGGACCGCGATAAAGGAAGACTGCCGGCCACCGCCCGAGCGTCGCAGGCAAACTCAAAAAAGCAGCACGTCGGTGTACGCAGCCGTGCGGGGCACCACCGGCCACGAGTTGCCTATGTGGTCCACGAGCCGTCCCTGGTCGGCGGTGCATTCATCCAGGTGGAACTCGTGCTCCTCCATGTCGCCGTAACTCGGAGGAAACTGCTCGACGCCGAGATGTGCGGACCAGATGGCAATGAAGAAGTCGGTCTCGGTCAGTGTGGAGGCCAACGCCTGCGCAACTTCGGAATCGTAGCTTTCAACGAGCACCGCGAGGTTGCCGCCCAACCCTGCATCAAGGTCGGCAGTCCCGCCTTGGTTGGCCAAAAGGTAGCCCAAGACGAACGGATGAATGAGCGTATCCGGAACCTCCACCCAATCCCAAGCATCGAGTGCATCTGAGCCGGCCGCAATATCCAGCGCCTCTGCCACCAACTTGGCGATGGCCAGAAAGCGCAAGGCGTCCTCGGCGCTCTCCAGTGAATCCACAGCCACAGGGCGACCATTCAGAAACGTGGTCCACAGGTAGTCCATCAACCCTGTGGCGCCGTCGTGCCCCAGCCATTCACGCAGCAATTTCGGTGACAGCTTCTCAACGTCAACTTCCACAGCGTCATTCAGCAATTCCAACATTCACAGCCTCCCGATTCCCCGCCGGCGGCGGTTGTTTCAGTGTCGCAGGAGGGTCTGACATACTCGGCACGCGCCCAAGGTTACGACGGCGGCAGAATCCCCTTGGACTCCGCCCAGATTTCCTCACGCGTGCCGCTGGGCGCCGCCTGAGCCGACGCCCAGTTCATGGTGCCGGAGACAATGCCCACTGGAAACAGCCGCCCGAGGAGTAGGCCTCCCGGTCCATGGTGGCGTACAGGCAGGTGGTGCGTTCATAGGGAAGCTCGACGCCGGCCACGCTCACCCCGTGCGCGTCGGCGCGAATCACCGTGGTGCCATCCGCCGCCAGGAACAGCTCACCACGGCGTTCCGCCTTCCGCGCCCACAGGCCAAGGGCAAGCGGCACCAGCAGTAACGCGGCGGCCACCAGGCACACGCCCACGCCACTGGTCAGGCGGGGCGCCAGCACCAGCCCCGCAAACAAGACCACTGCAGCGAGTGCCCCGTAAAGAAGCACGAAGCTGCGGACCACGGAGCGGTGCGTCCTGCGGGCCAGGGCGACCCGGTCCGGAGTCGTGGCGAGGCACAGCCCAGCGGAGGCAGGAAGGGGGACGGTCATTCGACGGATTCTACACATCGGGACGATTCGAACCCGGACACAGCGGCCGGCAGGCGCGGGAAAGGCCACCCTGTGCTACAGTTCTTATCAAGTTGATAATAACCAATAAAGAGGAGGCGTCATGAACGCCATCATCGACTGGCTCAACGCCACGGCATTCACCCTGCTGGACAACCCGGTGAGCTGGGTTGAGGTCATCGGCTTCGCCACCGGCGCCGCCTGCGTCTGGGGCGTGGCCCGGCAGAAGATCTGGAACTGGGGCGTGGGCATCCTAAACAACATCGCCTTCGTGATCCTGTTCCTCGGCGCCGGCCTCTACGGTGAAACGCTCCTGCAAATCATCTTCGCCGCCATCGCCGTCTACGGCTGGATCAAGTGGAGCCGCGGTGCCAGCGGAACAGCGGGCGCCAACGACCTCCCCATCCGCAACGCCAGCCGCACCGAGGCGCTCGGGGGAGTGGCCGCCGTCGTGCTGGGAACCGCGGCCATCGCCTGGCTGCTGCACGCCGGGACCGACTCGGTGGTCCCCATCCCCGACGCCTTCGTCCTCGCCGCCTCGCTCGTGGCCACCTACGCCCAGGCGAAGAAGATCTTCGCGCACTGGTACGTGTGGATTGTGATCGACCTCGTCTCGGTCCCGCTCTACTTCAGCCGCGGCCTGGCCCTGACCGCCATCCTCTACATCGGCTTCCTGGCCCTGTGCATCTACGGCCTGGTTGGCTGGAACCGCCTCCGCACCGCCGCACCCGAACTCGCAACGGCAGGAGTCTGACCATGGAAACCGCACTCGTCATCGGCAAGTTCTACCCGCCCCACGCCGGCCACCGGCACCTGATCGCCACAGCCGCCGCCCGTGCCGGCCACGTGTACGTGCTGGTGCAGGGGAGCCGCTTTGAATCGCTCACCGCCACCCAGCGTGCGGACTGGCTGAAAGAAGAGTTCGACGGCGGAAACGTCACCATAGTGCCGGTCCGCAACGACTGCCCCGTGGACTACGCCAGTGACGAGATTTGGGCCGCGCAGGTGGAGAACATGCGCTGGGCGCTCAAGGCCAAGGGTGTGGAGACGGTTGACGCAGTGTTCACGTCGGAGGGCTACGGCCAGCGGCTGGCGGAAGCGTTCGGCGCAGCCCACGTGGTGGTCGACCCGGACCGCAGCACCCACCGCATCAGCGGCACCGCCTGCCGGGAGGACCTGGCGGGAAACTGGGGCCAGTTGGTTCCGGCGGCACGGCGCGGGCTGGCGGTGCGGGTGATCGTGGTCGGCGCGGAATCGACCGGCACCACCACGCTCAGCGAAGCGTTGACCGAGCACTACCGCCGGCAGTTCCCCACCATGCACGACGTCCCCGAACACGGCCGCTTCTACACTTATGAACTGCTGGAGAAGCTGCAGCTTGAACAACCCGGGGCAACCGTGGAGGACCTGATCTGGACTGCTGCGGACTTCGGCATCATCGCCAGCCGGCAAACCGCAATGGAAAAGGCCGCCGCGGAAGCTGCGCCACTGGTCGTTGCAGACACCGATGCCCTCGCCACCACCCTGTGGGAACGGTATTACCTGGGCGACGGCAGCTATGGGTCGTACGATGCCCTGACCCACCTGCCCCGCCGCGATGTGTACTTGCTGACGGACTTCAACGGGGTGGCCTTCGAGGACGACGGCTGGCGAGAAGGCGAGCACCGGCGCCCCGAGATGACCGAATGGTTCAAGGAGACGTTGACCGAAGAAGGCCATTCGTGGATCCTGGTGACGGGCAGCCATGAACGACGCATGGCCACCGCCACTGCTGTCATTGATGCCATGCTGGAACAGCAAAACATTTTCACCGCCCCTGCCTGGGCCGGCCGCACAGTACTGGAAGGAGCGGCGTGAGCAGCAACGAATCCCAGGAGGCTGAATTCCTGGCCAGCTACGACCCGGCCGAGTTTCCGCCGGTGGCCCTGACCGTCGACCTGGTGGTGTTTGCCGTGGCCAACAGGGAACTGCATGTGGCCCTAGTGGAACGCGGCGGCCAGCCCTTTCTGGGCCGCATGGCCCTGCCGGGCGGCTTCGTGGGACCCGACGAGGACGCACTCGCGGCGGCCCACCGGGAACTGGAGGAGGAAACCGGTCTGGACCTTTCACGGCACCGCGTCGTCGTGGAGCAACTGGCCACGTACAGCGCCCCAGACCGCGATCCGCGGATGCGGGTGGTATCGGTGGCCCACCTGGTCCTGCTCGGCGGTGACGGCGTGAATCTTCCCGAGCTGCAGGCGGGCAGCGACGCGGCGAAGGCCCAATGGCAGCCGGTCCATGAACTGGAATCCCGGCAGCTTGCCTTTGACCATGCGGACATCCTCGCGGCAGGGCTCGAACGGCTGGCCGGAAAAATGGAATACACCACCATCGCCACCGCCCTGGTCCAGGAGGAGTTCACCCTCTCCGCCCTGCGGGACGTGTACACCGCAGTGTGGCAGGCGGAACTGCCGGCCGGAAACTTCACTCGGAAAATGCGCGCTTCCCTGACCCCGACGGGGCGCAAGGTGCAGGCGGTGGGGGCTCCGGCGTCGCTCTTCATCAAAGGCAGTGAATGGATCACGCCGCCGATGGTGCGGCCGGTTGTCACAGCTGCTGGATAGCGTTTCTGCACGGGACCTTTTGGCTGGAAATAGAAGAAGTGCGGGCAGCAGGACTGCATTGACTCCAATGTGCAGGCGATGGCGGAAATCCAGCAACTGCACGCCGGCGCATGGGGAATGAACGGGACGGCAAGAGCAACTTGAACGTGGACATCATCAACGGCACATTCCTGTGGGGCTGCGGATGGAACCGATCCGCACCCCCGGCCGTTGTGCTGGACAAGCCCTGCAAAGCTGGGAGAATTTGAGGTAGGTCGGGAATTCACCGGCCGGAACGCGCCAGGGGGACACCATCGAAAGCCAGACCGTGGAAGATGCGGGGCATGCCATGGACGAATCACGGTTCCAACAGGCAACCCTCCAGGAGGCCGCGCAGGCCATCCGGGACACCATTGTGGGCAGGCTCCACGATGACGGGCTGAACCACCACGACGTGGAGTTCCGGGTGAAGTCGCCGGCCTCCGCGGCGGAGAAAATGTCGCGGCGCGACCACGACGGGCTGCTCAAGTACCCCGGCGGCCTCGAGCGGCTGGACGACCTCATCGGCGTTCGGGTCATCCTGTACGTGGAATCGGACATCGACGCCGTGGCCATTGCGCTCACCAGCCAGTTCATCTGCCATGACGACGAGGACAAGACCGCCATCATGCGCAAGAACGGCGGCATTGGCTACGCCGGCCGGCACCTCACCTTGGAGGTCCCCACGGACCGGCCGCCCACCAACTGCCGGGAATACGGCGGATACCGTTTTGAGGTGCAGATCCGCACCGTCCTCCAACACGCTTGGGCGGAGTTTGAACACGACATCCGGTTCAAGGGGTCCAGCGGCGACAACGCCGAGATCAGCCGCGCCTTCACCATGGCCTCCACCCTGATTGAGCTGGCCGACCAGCAGTTCGTGAACATTGCCGACATCCTCAAGCGCCAACAGGCCCACCTGGCCGTGGACACCGGGGCCCAGGAACAGCTTCTCGACGCCGGATCCCTCCAGGGCGTGCTGACCCGTGCCTTCCCGAACTACCGCAGCAGCAAGGAAAACCAGTACGACTGGATGGTGCACGTCCTGGCTGCCAACGGGATCGACACCGTCAACGCGGCAGAGGAGTGGTTCCACTCCATCGACCCGCATCAGGTGGCCAAGCTCATGGAATATCGCTTCAACCCTGGACAGGTCCGCGTCGCCGACGACCTCCTGCTGCAGACGTTTGGTGAATCGCACGTGGATGCCACCAAGTCCGTGGGCAGCGACCGCAACCGCGAATCGAAGCTCCGTTCCCGGCTCCGCAAGCTCAGAAATGAGATGGACGGCCACTGACCCCGGCTGCCCTGCCTTCCAGCACACAGCCTTGCACGGCTGGCCGGTCCGGTTAGGTCCGGTCACGGGCGGTTGCTACCCGGTTTGGGTGGCCGCCCATGCCTCGACGCGGGCCGTGCTTTCCTCCTCAGACAGATCCTCAACACGGGTCATGACGGACCAGCGCACCCCGAAGGGGTCCCGGATGCTGGCAAAGCGGTCGCCGGAGACAAAATTGGCCACCGGTTCCCGAATTGTGGCCCCGGCCTGAACGGCACGGTCCACCACGGCATCAACGTCCGGACAATACAGGCCCATTGAGTATGAGTCGTCTTCCCCGGCGGGGGACGCGACTAGGTGGAATTCCGGGTTTGGCTCGCCCATCTGCAGGCGCCCCTGGCCGAAGTCCATTTCCGCATGGACCACAACGCCGCCATATTCCATGCTGGAGACGATGCGGGCGCCGAAGACCTCAACGTAAAACGCCATGGCCTCGGCGGCCTGCGGGATGGCAAGGAACGGGGTCAGGCTGCTGAATCCGCTGGGGAGCCCGTTGGCGGTGAATTGGCCATTTGCGGCCGCTGTCTTTTCAAGTGCTGCTGGCTTGTTCATGGAGCCAACGCTACGGCGCTGCGCGCGCCGCGGGCTTGGAGATTTGCGACATGCTGAACGGCGTGCGGGCCCGGGCCATAGACTGTCCCCGTGGACCACGACTTCAAGGGAATCCTGTACCCGGCACGGTTGCCGACGTTCCACCGGCTGCCGGCCCCGGCCTTCGTGTCAGACCTGGTCCAGTGGTTCTGGATCCCGGAGTGGGACATTGAACCCGGGAGGTCCTCGCGCCAGCAGGTGCTGTCCTTTCCCGCCTCCAACCTGGCCGTCCAACGGGACGTGGTGGAACTGGCAGGCCCCACCACCAGGGTCTCGCGCCAGGACCTGTCAGGGACGGGATGGGCCGTGGGCGCCCTCCTGCACCCGGCCGCAGTGCCGCTTTTCACGGCCAACCCTGCAGGGTTGCACGACGCAAGGCTGGAGATCTCGGCACCCGGGCTGCTGGCCGCCGTCGTGCAGGCCATGGCGAACCCCGACGGTGAGGCGCGGCGTGCGCAGGCGGCTGGCGTGGTTGCCGGATGGCTCGCCGAACAGCTGCCGGAAGTCTCCGATGAGGCGCTGCTGGCCAACGCCATGGCCGCGATGATTGCGGGTAACCCTGAGCTGGTGCGTGTTGAAGACGTCGCGGAGGGACTGGCGGTGTCGGTGCGGACGCTGCAGAGGCTGGCGAAAAAGTACGTGGGCCTGGGCCCGGCCGCGCTGATCAGGAGGCGCCGGCTGCAGGAGGCAGCGGACCGCACCCGCAACCATCCGGAGGTGGACCTGGCGGGTGTCGCCGCGGAGTTTGGCTATGCCGACCAGTCGCACCTGGCCAATGATTTCCAGCGCGTCCTCGGCTTCACACCAAGCAGCTACCGGCAGAACGCGGGCGGTTTGTGACGGAGGATTAACGCCTGTGAACTGCCGCGTCGGGACGCTTCTGCGCGCGGCCCCGGCATCCCTAGCCTAGGGAAATGACTAAATACACAGCACCCAAAACGCCCGACGAACCGACCCCCGGCAACGGCCAACCGCTCAAGACCGCCCGTGTGGAGGCCGGAGCCAAACCCCGACGGAAGCTGCGCGGACTGGAGATCGCGGCCGTCGTCGCAGTGGTGGCCCTGGTGGGCGGCGGGGCGGCAGTGGCCGCCGTGAACGCCGGACGGGACACCACCCCGGAACCGGCCGCCGCCGCGGGCCCGGCCGCCGCCGAACTCCGGCTCGGCTACTTCGCCAACGTCACCCACGCCCCGGCACTGATCGGTGTCAACAACGGCATCCTCGCCAAGCAGCTGGGCGACACCGCACTGAAAACCCAGGTCTTCAACGCCGGCCCGTCCGCCATCGAGGCCCTGAACGCCGGTGCCATCGACGCCGCCTACCTCGGCCCCAACCCTGCCATCAACTCCTTCGTGAAAAGCGGCGGCGAGTCCATCCGCATCATCGCCGGGGCCACAAGCGGCGGCGCGCAGCTGGTGGTCAAGCCGGACATCACCTCCGCGGAACAATTGCGCGGCAAGGTGCTCGCCAGCCCACAGTTGGGCGGCACCCAGGATGTGGCACTGCGCTCCTGGCTTGCAGGGCAGGGGCTTGCCACCACGCCCAGCGGCGGCGGCGACGTCAGCATCAACCCCACTGACAATGCGAGCACATTGAAGCTGTTCCAGGAAGGCAAGCTCGACGGCGCCTGGCTGCCGGAACCGTGGGCCTCCCGCCTGGTACTGCAGGCCGGGGCCAAGGTGCTGGTCAACGAGGCCGACCTTTGGGAAAACGGCGACTTCGCCACCACCATCCTGATCGTGAGCAAATCCTTCCTGGCGGAGCACCCGCAAACGGTGGACGCACTGTTGGCCGGTAACAAGGAGTCCATCGACTGGCTCAATGCCAACCCGAAGGACGCGGCGGCCTCGGTCAACGCGGCGCTCAAGACCGCTGCCGGCAAGGAACTGCCTGCCGACGTCATCGACAGGTCCCTGTCTGAACTGAAGTTTTCCACGGATCCCCTGGCGCACACCTTCCCGAAACTGCTGGCGGCAGGCGTTACGGCGGGCGTGGGCAAGGACGCGGACCTGTCTGGAATCTTTGACCTGGCCCCGCTCAACAAGATTCTGGCCAAGGACGGGGCGCCGGAGGTCACCGCGGCCGGCCTCGACTGAGCCTGCCGAGCCGAGCCGGGCCGGGCCGCCGGGGCGCAGCCAAGCGCGCAACGGATACAAGCGCCTGGTCGAAAATGTTCCGAATGTGACGCCGCATGAACAACCGTGACCTTGGGAGTCCCGTCCATTGAAGCACCACCCCGGCTTTCCCTACCGTTTAAGCATGACTACTCGCGCAGACGCTGCCACACCGCAGCCGGACCAGCCCTTGCGGCTCAAACGCATCGTTGCCGGGGAGAAACCCCAAGGCACCATGCGCGGGTTGGAAATCCTGCTGGTCACCGCCCTGGTTGCCTTGATTGGCGCCGGTGCGGCCGTGGCAGGCGTCAACGCAAAAGACGGCGGGGAGGCCGTGGCAACCGTGGCGGCACCGGCCGCCGTCGTCAATCTTGGATACTTTGGCAACATCACCCACGCACCTGCACTCGTGGGTGTGGAAGAGGACATCTTTGCCAAGGACCTGGGATCCACGAAGCTTCATACCCAGGTTTTCACCTCGGGCCCGGCCACAGTGGAGGCGTTGAACGCGGGTGCGATTGACGCCGCCTACCTGGGCCCCAACCCGGCCCTGAACTCGTTTGTGCAAAGCGGCGGTGAGTCGATCCGGATCATCGCCGGGGCGGCGTCGGGCGGTGCACAGTTTGTGGTCCGGCCGGGCATCCGCGACGCGGCCGACCTCCGCGGAAAAACCATCGCCACCCCGCAACTGGGCGGCACCCAGGACGTGGCGCTGCGCACGTGGCTGGGCGGGCACGGCCTTAAAACCACCCCGACCGGCGGCGACGTGAGCATCACCCCCACCACCAACGCCCAGACGCTGCGGCTGTTCCAGGACGGCAAGATCGACGGCGCATGGCTCGCCGAGCCGTGGAGCTCGCGTCTGGTGCAGGAAGCCGGGGCCAAGGTCCTCGTGGACGAGGCCGACCTCTGGGACGGGGGTCGGTTCAGCACCACGGTCCTGGCCGTCAACAAGTCCTTCTTGGTTGCGCACCCTCAAACCGTGGAGGCGCTGCTGGCCGGGCACGTTGAATCCGTGGCCTGGCTGGACGAACATCCCGGCGAGGCTGCCGGGGTGATCAACAAGGCGCTGGACGAAGCCATCGGGCAGCCGCTTGAAAACGACGTCATTGACCGCTCGCTCAAGGGACTGGAATTCACCACCGACCCGCTGGCCGGCACCTTTCCCACACTGCTGGACCACGGGGTCGCTGCCGGCGTGTCCAAGCCCGCGGACCTGAACGGACTGTTCGATCTTTCATTGCTTAACAAGGTGCTAAAAGCTGCCGGCGGAAAACCCGTGACGGCGGCAGGATTGGGTGCGGAATGACCGAGCTGCTGACAGCCGAAACTGAAAGCCGCGGGGGAGCCGACGGCGCAAGCCGGGCACCCGCCGTCGTACTGGAAAACCTGGGCAAGCGCTTTGGCGACGGTGCCCCCGTGTTGGAGGACATCAATGCCACCGTCCAGCAGGGCGAATTTGTGGCGCTTCTGGGTGCATCGGGGTGCGGGAAATCGACGCTGCTGAACATCATTTCCGGGCTCGACGTGCCCTCCACGGGTGCGCTCGAGGTACCGGCGGACGGGGCGGCGTTCATGTTCCAGGACTCGTCGCTGTTTCCGTGGCTCAGTGCCCGCGGCAACGTGGAAATGGCCCTGAAACTGCGCGGTGTGGGGAAGGCCGAACGCCGGGTGCGCGCCGCCGAGCTGCTCGATCTGGTCAACCTGGGCCACTCCATGGACAAGCGCCCGCACGAGCTGTCCGGCGGCATGCGCCAGCGCGTTGCACTCGCGCGGTCGCTGGCGCAGGACCGGCCGCTGCTGTTGATGGACGAGCCGTTCGCGGCCCTGGACGCCATCACCCGCGACCTGCTGCACAACGAGCTGGAGCGGGTATGGCGCGAAACCGGCCGCACCATCATTTTCGTCACCCACAACGTGCGCGAGGCAGTGCGGCTGGGGCAGCGCGTGCTGCTGCTGTCTTCGCGGCCGGGGCGGGTTGTGGCCGAATGGGCCGTCTCCGATGAACACCGCACGGATCCCGGCGCCGCCGGTGCCCTCACCTCCGACATCACCGCCCGATTGCGCCAGGAGATCCGCAAACATGCCTGAAACAGTAACGTCGCCCATGCTCAAGAGCGGCACGGAAGAGGAGATGCGCTCGCTCGAGGCGGGCCTGGATTCACTGCAGTCTGCTTCCTCTGAACGGCGCGGGATCGACTGGTCCCGGGTGCTGCTGCCGCTGGCCGCCTTCGTGGTGGTGTTGCTGGCCTGGCAGTTCTATGTCTCGCTGGGGCTGCGCCGCCGCGACCTGGTGCCCGGCCCGCTCGACGTGCTGGGCTCGCTCGGCTCCCTGTGGAGCGAGGGCACCGCGCAGGAGGCCGTCTGGACGTCACTGCAGCGCGGCATCATGGGCTTCGCCATCAGCATTGTGGTGGCCACCCCGATTGGCCTGCTGCTCTCGCAGGTCCGGTTGCTGCGCCGTGCCTTTGGCCCGCTGATTTCCGGCCTGCAGGTGCTGCCGTCCGTGGCGTGGGTGCCCGCCGCCATCATCTGGTTCGGGCTGACCGACGCCACCGTGTACTTCGTCATGTTCATGGGCGCCATCCCGTCCATCATCAACGGGCTCATCGCCGGCGTGGACCAGATCCCGCCGCAGTACCGCCGCGTGGGCCAGATCCTGGGCGCCTCCCGCTGGGAGATGGCGGCACACGTGGTCCTCCCGGCAGCGCTGCCCGGCTACGTCGGCGGGCTGAAGCAGGGCTGGGCGTTTTCCTGGCGTTCCCTCATGGCCGCGGAAATCATCGCCATGGGCGGGTCGCTCGGGTTTGGCCTGGGCTCATTGCTGGAACAGGGCCGCCAACTGTCCGACATGGGCATCGTCATGTCCGCGATCCTGATCATCCTGTTCGTGGGCATCCTCGTGGAACTGGTGGTGTTCGCGCCGGTGGAAAAGCGGCTGCTGCGCGGGCGGGGCCTGCTTGCCGGCAGCACGCGGTAGCGGCTCCGGCACCTGCGGGCCATCATTCGGACGTCTCCGGTGACTTCCTGGCTGGGCGGTGAATCATTCGGACGTCTCCGGTGACTTCCGGGCCGATTTACTCACGTTTGGTGTCCGAATAAATTCTGCGGGGCGGCGCAACCCGCGTTTGGTGTCCGAATGATTCGGCAGCCTGCGCCCAAACCGGCACCGCACTGTGAGCTTGCAGACTTGGCTCCCCAAACTGGCAATTTGGGGGAGATGAACATGCAAACACACGACATGTCGGCACCCTGCCCAATTGTGACTCCACATGACGCCGCATGAACTGGTGTAACGCGCGTCTTGTCGACATATATTGCGGCTCTCTAAGGTCTTTCTTATGGCAATTGTGGATCTTTACCCAACGTCGCTCCGGCTGCTCGGCCGCCCCGTCCTGGTTGTGGGCGGCGGCACGGTCGCGTCCCGGCGTGCCAAGGCCCTGCTCGACGCCGGAGCCCAGGTCACGCTGGTGGCGCCGGTTCTCAGCGCCCCGGCCCGCGCGCTGGCCGACGCCGGTCTGCTCACCTGGCACGCCCGCGGCTACGAATCCACGGACATGGCAGTTGCCTGGTACGCCGTGGCCGCCACGAACAACAAAAGCGTTGACACACAGGTGGCGGCCGACGCCGAAGCCGCCCGCATCTGGTGCGTCAATGGCTCCGATGCGCAGGCATCCGCCGCATGGACCCCCGCGGTTGCCACAGTTGAGGACATCAAGGTGGCAGTAAACGCCGGGGGAGACCCGCTGCGTGCCGTGGCCATCCGCAACGCCATTGCCGCGGCACTGGAAACCGGGGAGCTGCCCCTGCAGCGCTTCCGCGGGGTTCCGAAGCCCAGTGCGCATGAGCCTGGCCGCGACGAACCCAGCCGGGCCGGCAGCGTCGGCCGGAGGGGCCGCGGAAGCGTTGCCCTCGTGGGAGGCGGCCCCGGCGCAGAAGACCTCATCACAGTGCGCGGGCGCAGGCTGTTGGCAGAGGCCGACGTCGTTGTGGCGGACAGGCTTGGCCCCCGCGGGCTGCTGGAAACCCTCGGCGAGCACGTCAAGGTCATTGAAGTTGGCAAGACGCCCGGGCACCACCCCGTGCCGCAGGCCGAAATCAACGCGATCCTCGTCCGCGAGGCGCAGGCAGGCCTCCGGGTGGTCCGGCTCAAGGGCGGGGACCCCTACGTCCTCGGCCGCGGCGGCGAGGAAGCCATCGCCTGCCGCGAAGCAGGCGTGGACGTCGAGGTCGTCCCCGGCGTCACGAGCGCTGTCAGCGTCCCGGCTGCGGCCGGCATCCCTGTCACGCACCGCGGGCTGGCCAAGGCGTTCACCATGATCAGCGGCCACGAGGAGCTGGAAAACGTCCCGCACGGCAGCGACCACACGGTCGTCCTGCTCATGGGCGTCGGCACTCTCAACCGTTCACTGCCGATCCTTGAAGCGGCCGGCCGCGGCAGGGACTGCCCCGTGGCCATCATCGAGAACGGCTATGCCAAGGACCAGCGCGTCACCATCGGCACGCTCGGCACCATGGCAGCCCTGGCCCAGGCGGCGCAGGTGCGCAACCCGGCCGTCGTCGTCGTGGGCGACGTGGTGCGGGTCAGCCCGCTGGCACCGGCCGAAATCGCGACCGCCAACTATGGCACGCGGGAAACTATCAGTACCGTCTCCTAGACTTGTCCCCAAGCCCCTTTGAATACCAAAGAAATGAGCACAGCTGTGTCATCAAACACTTCAGCAACGCCCGGAACGCAGGAACGCCCGCTGCGCATTGCCATCATTGGCTCCGGCCCGGCAGGCGTCTACGCGGCGGACATGCTGACCAAGAGCGAGGAAGTGCGTGACGGCCTGGTTGTCAGCATCGATCTCTTCGACCGCTACCCGGCACCTTACGGGCTGATCCGCTACGGCGTCGCCCCTGACCACCCGCGCATCAAGGGCATTGTCAACGCACTGTACAAGGTGCTGGACCGCGGCGACATCCGGTTCTTCGGCAATGTCGACTACGGCACGGACCTCTCGCTCGAGGACCTGCAGCACCACTACGACGCCGTTATCTTCGCCACCGGCGCCATCAAGGACGCGGACCTGAACATCCCGGGTATCGAGCTGGACGGCTCCTACGGCGGTGCGGACTTTGTCTCCTGGTACGACGGCCATCCCGACGTCTCGCGCGAATGGCCGCTGACGGCGAAGGAGATTGCCGTGATCGGCAATGGCAACGTGGCCCTGGACGTGGCGCGGGTGCTCTCGAAGCACGCCGACGACTTGCTTGTCACCGAAATCCCGGACAATGTTTACCAGGGGTTGAAGGAATCTCCCGTTACGGATGTGCACATTTTCGGGCGCCGCGGCCCCGCCCAGGTGAAGTTCACGCCCATGGAGCTGCGCGAACTCAGCCACTCCAAGGATGTGGACATCGTCCTCTATGAAGAGGACTTCGACTTCGACGAGGCTTCCGACGAGGCAATCAAGAGCAACAACCAGGTCAAGACCATGGTCAACACGCTCACCAACTGGCTCGTCGAGCAGGAGGACGACGCCGCCGACCCCACCACAGGTGCCTCCCGCCGCCTCCACCTGCACTTCCTGCACAACCCGGTGGAGATCACCGGTGAGGACGGCAAGGTCGCAGGCATCAAGTTTGAGCGCACCGAGCTGGACGGCACGGGCAATGCCCGCGGCACTGGGGAGTTCATCGACTACCCCGTCCAGGCTGTGTACCGCTCGGTTGGCTACTTCGGCTCGGCACTGCCTGACGTGGAGTTTGACCACCGGCGCGGTGTTGTCACGAACGACGCCGGACGCGTCCTGGGCGTTGACGGCACCCACGTGCCGGGCATCTACGCGACGGGCTGGATCAAGCGTGGCCCCGTCGGGCTGATCGGCAGCACCAAGGGCGACGCCCTGGAGACCATCACCCACCTGCTCTCCGACCGAGACGCCCTGCCTCTGGCCACCAACGCCTCCGCGGACGCCGTCGTGGAGTTGCTCGATTCCCGCGGCGTGGAATTCACCACCTGGGAAGGTTGGCTGGAACTTGACGCCCACGAAAAGGCGCTCGGTGCCGCAGCCTCCGAGGACGGCCCCGTGCAGCGCGAGCGCATCAAGGTTGTGCCGCGCGAGGACATGGTCAATGTTTCCCGCGGGGCCTCCGTGGTGGGCTAGGCTCGGCCCGCTTCATTTCGTCGCCCCGCCGGTCAGTCCAGCGCCACCGGGGTTATTGCGCCGGTGTTTCGTCCTCCGAGGTCGCGGGATGCCCCGCCCCGTCCGGTGGCCGTCAGCAGCCATGCCAGCACAACCTGCACGGCGGCCACCGCCACAAGCAGGATCAACGGCACCGTCCAACCGCCGCTGAGGGTGTGCGCCAGGCCCACGCCGAACGGGCCCAGGGTCCCCACAAGGTAACCAACGGACTGGGCGACGGTTGACATGGCGGTGGCCTCCGCCGTCGTACTGCCGCTCTTGCTGATGACCACCAGGACGAGCGCAAAGACGCCAAAGCCAAATCCAAGCAGCAGCGCCGGGCCCACGGCCGACTGGGCGGGGAGCACCAGCAGCGCGATGGCACCGAGCAGGTATGACCCGCTGGCCAGCATGAACGCCAGCCGCAGGCCGCCGGGCCGTGCCGCGATGGCGAGGAGCCCGATATTGGTCACGACGGTCACCACCTGGGCCAGGCCCAGCATCAATCCGGCGGTGGCGGGGTCGAGGCCGCCGTCGATCAGGATCAGGGGAAGCCAGCTGATGATCGAGTACGCGGCGATGGCCTGAATGGTGAAGAACGCCGTGATGAGCAGGCCCTGGCGGGTTTTCAGCAGCTTCCACGGGTTGGTCGCCGGACCGGGTTCCTGTGCGGGGCGGCGGTGGGCGGCGAGTGCAACGGGGATGAACGCCAGCAGCGTGACCACGGAGAGGACCGCCCAGGCGGCCAGGCCCAGCGACGGCGAACCCAGCTGCATCGCGAGCGGCACGCTGACAGCGGCGGAGGTCGTGGCACCCAGGGACATGGTGATCGTGTAGACGCCGGTCATGGCGGCCGTGCGGTTGGCATAGTGCTCGCGGATGAACGATGGCATGGCCACATTGCACACGGCCAGGCCGGACATGCTGACCATGGTGCCCAGCAGCAGCATGCCCACGCTCGGCACGGCCCGCAGTGCCAGGCCCGCCGTCAGCGTTGCGAGGGCAATGGCGATGGCCTTTTCGACGCCGACCAGTCGGACCAGCCACGATGTCGCCGCACCCGCAACGGCAAAGCACAGCGTGGGGATGGACGGGAGCAGCGCGGCCGTGAGCGGGCCGTAGCCGAGGACAAGCTGGAGGTCGTGGTACAAGGCCGAGGCGCTGGAGATGCCGGCGCGCAGATTCAGGCCGATCAACACAATGGCAACAATCCCGACCACCGCCACGATCCTGTTGCCGTGTGCGGGGCCCGGTGCAGGCTGTCCGTTATCGGTCGTGGTGGAGGCGGTCTGGGGATGCTGGAAAGGTTGCGACATTGCTCCAACCGTATGTTCTTGGACGTCCGATGTCTAAGTCCGTGGAATTCCTAAAAACAAGAAAATGGTTTTAACTGTGGAATTTCTTTCCCCGGAGTCGTAAGGTGGGCAGCAGGTGCCTTTGTGGTGTTCTGCGGGGCGCGGTCTCAAGCTTTTCTTAAGTGCCATGGGGGTGAGTGCAGTGGACGGTGGGCAGGTGGAATTGCCCCTGGCCGGTTCGCTGGCGCGCGCCGTGCGGCTCGCCTTGGGTGTGGCCCTCTTTCTGGCGTTGTTTGTCTTGCTCGGGTCCGCCGGCGCATCCGCCTCGACCGCATCGGATCCCCAGCCTGCACCGCGCCACGGCCTCCTGTCCGGCATCTTGAACCCGGTGGTCGGCGTCGTCGACCAGACGATTTCACAGGTCCCCGTGGTCAGGGACCTCACCGGTTCCGGCACGGTCGGCAAGATCACGGCCCCCGTCACCGGGCTGACCGACCACGTTGAAAACACCGTCACCCAGGTGCCGGTCGTTGAAGGCGTCGTCGCCCCTGTCCGAGAAGTCGCCACCGCCGTTGTCCCACCTGTGACCGACGCCGTTTCGGCCGTCACCACACCCGTCCTGGGCACCGTCGACCAGACCACCGCCCCTGTCATCCAAGCCGTCGCACCGGTCGTAGACCCCGTCACCACGGTTGTTGCTCCCATAGTTGGCGGAGTCACCGACACCGTTTCCGGGATTACGGGAGGGACTTCGGGCGTCGTTGTGGACGTCGTCGACAACGTGGTTGCCCCCGCCATCCCGGCCATCCCCGGCGTGACTGTCCCGCCGGTTTCACCGGAGAGCCCGACGCCGGCCACTCCAGCCACGCCCGAAACTCCCGTCGTGCCTGTGGTTCCCCAGACGCCCGGCACACCGGCCGCGCCGTCCGTCCCGGGAGCCCCGGCCCCGACGGCCACCCCGAACGTTCCCGCGGCCGCCCCTGCCGTTCCCGGCGACGCCGGCTCCGTTGCCCCGGGCGCCGTCAACCCGGACGTCGTCGGCAGCACGGTCCAGCAGAAATCTTCGACACAGCAAGCCCCTGCCGCAGCTTCCGTTCAGTTGCCGCCTGGCAACAGCAGCGACGCCGTGGTCCAGGAAATGAGCACCCCGACAGTGCATGCCCCGGCTGCACCCGGCAGCCGTGACGCCCTGGCCCGGTACTTTGGCTTGGGCATTGCCACCGGAGTGTCCACCGCAGCAGGGGCCCCCGCGCAAACGGCATTCGCAATCCCGGCCGGCAGCCCGCCGGCGGCATCGTGCGGTTCCGACGTCGGCCACTCACCCGCGGGTCCGTGCGCGCCTGCCCTGGCCACCGGCCCGGCAGCAGGCCCGTCGTCAGGAGCGTCATCTGGCGGTGCCGGCGGCGCAGGCGGCAGCGGCGGTTCCGCCGCTGCCCACCAAAACCCCTCTGAACTCTTCATTCTTGCCGGAGGCCCCGCGGCGTTGCCCAACGTCGACTGGCCCCTCCCTGCCTCCATGCCCTCAGACCCCGGCTCCACACCTGACTAGATGACCCCTGCCCTCCCGCCAATTGCCGGGACGGCCACGGTCTTACCTTGAACTGCCCTTGCAGACAAGGCCAAAAATCTTAGTCAGGAGTTGGACATCATGCATGTCATTATTCGTCGATCGCTGTGCTCAGCGGTCTTTGCCGGCGGGCTTCTCGCCCTCGGCGCCGGCGCGGCAAGTGCCGCCAGCCAGCCAAACACCGATATCACCCCCGCAGTTTCCCAGACCTCATCGCAGGCCGGAACTGCCAGCCAGGGATCAACGGGCCTGCTGGGCGGATTGCTTAGCGGAGTGGTCGGCGGGGTCCTGGACAACGTCCAGGTGTCGGTTCCCGTGACGGTTCCGGTGAACGTTTCGGGCAACGCCGTGGGTGTTGCAGGGAACGCTGTTTCCAAGGACTCAGCAGCGGCCAACACCACCGCGGCCCCCGCCGTGGAGCAGGCTGCCGTGCCCGCACCCGCACCCAGTCCGGCCGACACCAGCCTCCTCGGCGGGCTCGTCGGCGATGTGCTTGGCAATGTCCAGGTGTCGGTTCCCGTGACGGTTCCGGTGAACGTTTCGGGCAATTCCGTGGGTGTTGCGGGCAACGCTGTTTCAGCGGATTCGACGGCGAGCAACACCACCGCGGCCCCCGCCGTGGAGCAGGCTGCCGCACCCGCACCCGCACCCGCTGACCCGGGCCCCGTCGGAGGCCTCGTTGGTGATGTGTTGGGCAACGTCCAGGTGGCCGCCCCCGTCACGGTTCCGGTGAATGTTTCAGGCAACTCGGTGGGTGTCCTGGGGAACGCTGTTTCCACGGGCTCGGCGAGCACGAACACCACCACGGTGCCCGCCATGGACCAGGACGCTGCTCCTGCAGCCGCTGACCCGGGCCTCGTTGGTGATGTGTTGGGCAACGTCCAGGTGGCCGCCCCCGTCACGGTTCCGGTGAATGTTTCAGGCAACGCGGTGGGTATCCTGGGGAACGCTGTTTCCAAGGACTCGACAGCCACCAACACCACCACGGCGCCCGCTGTGGAACAGGGCCCCACAACCGGCGGTGCCGTTGAAGGGCCAGCCGGCAACGGCGGCCTCCTCGGAGGCCTTGTTGGCGACGTGTTGGGCAACGTCCAGGTGGCCGTTCCCGTCACGGTTCCGGTGAACGTTTCAGGCAACGCGGTGGGTGTTCTGGGGAACGCTGTTTCCAAGGACTCGACGGCGACGAACACCACAACGGTTCCGGCAGTGACCCAGGTATCGAACCAGGCCTCAGGCAATGGTTCCGGCCTGGACGGAGGCCTGTTGGGCGGACTCGTTGGCGACGTGTTGGGCAACGTCCAGGTGGCACTGCCGATTACGGTTCCCGTCAACATTTCCGGTAACGCCGTGGGCGTTTTGGGCAATGCGGTTTCAACCGGTTCGAGGGCCGTCAATGTGGTGGTGCCAGGGGTGCCGGCCACGCCGGTGACCCCGTCAGTTCCAGTCGTGCCGGCAACCCCCGTGACCCCCGCAACTCCGGCGACGCCCGCAACTCCCGCAACTCCCGCTACCCCGGCGACCCCCGCTACCCCGGCCACCCCGGCAACGCCGGCCACCCCGGCAACGCCGGCCACCCCGGCAACGCCGGCCACCCCGGCGACGCCAGCTACCCCGGCGACGCCAGCTACCCCGGCCACGCCCGCAACGCCGGCCGGCCCCGTGGTCATCGTTCCGGTGGCCGCAGCTCCAGCAGGCACAGTGGCCGTCGCGGCGGTCCAGGTGCGCTCGATGGCTTCAGCCGTCCAGCCTGTGGGCACAGCGGTTCCGGCACAGCTTGCCTACACCGGCACCGGCTGGTGGCCGATCCTGTGGAGCGTGCTCGCACTCTTGGCCGGATTTGTGCTCCTGCGCCTGCGCAAAGTACAGCCGGCAACTGTACTCAGCTAGGTGAAGTGCCATGGTTGGTGCGGGACTCGGCACGGCAGTCGGGACCCGCGCCAATCGGCGTGTCATCCAGCCCTCGGGCACCGCAAGCCAACAACCCCGCAGGACCGAGGGCCTGCCCAACGACTGTCAGGACGGGGGTGAGATCCTGCGGACCGCTAGGGCCAGCCACAACTGCACGCGGTCCGGCGTCAGCGCCGGGTCATAGCCTGTCAGTTCGGCGATCTGGGTCAGCCGGTACCTGACAGTGTTTCGGTGCAGCGACATCGCGTCCGCCACGGCGGCCACGGAACCGTTGAGCCGCAGGTACGTCTCCAGGGTGTCAAGCAGTTCGGCGCCATGTGCGGCGTCGAAGGCAGCCAACGGGCCCAGCGCCTCAGCGGCCATGTCCGCCATGGGCACGTCTTCACTGGCCAGCAGGAGGGACGTCAGGCTCAGCCGCTCGGGAACGTTGACCTCCAGGCCCCGCGTGGCCGCCTCCCGAGCCTCAAAGTAGCTCCAGCGCAGGCCGTTGGCCTGCGAGTAGGCGCCGCCGATGCCCACCGGGGCGGTGACGCCGATGTTGTGCATCTGGTGGTTCAAGGCCCGGCCGAGTGCTGCCGGGTCGCCGGCTTTTGTCGGCACCACCAGCAGCAGTTCCTGCCGCCCTTCGGACTGGACCGTGGCCGCAACGGCATCCTCCAGTCCTGTCGGCAGGCTGATGGTGGCCAGCGTGGCAAACCTGCCCTCGTCGCAGCTGGCCAGCAGGACAAAGTTCTTGGCTGACGGGGAGATGCCCAGGTTTTCCAGGCGTGCGGCGGAGTCGGCGGGTTCCAGCGTGCCCCGGATGACGTCGGAGATGACCTGTCCGGCGATCTGCCGTGCCGCCTGCCGCCGCTGCATCATGTTGTTCAGCTCGATGCTGATCAGCCCCCGTGCATAGTCAACGATCCCGTCGTCGTGAAACGGCTTGCGCAGCCAGAGCGTGCTCGCATCCCGCTTGCCTGTCGACAGCGCCACCGCATGCCAGCCGCCGTCGTCCGGCATGGCGCCCGGCTCCGTGGAGGCGACCTCGCCGCCGTACTGGGTGATGAGCAGTTCCGAGCCCACCATCGCGGAGAGCTTCGCCAGCAGCGCCGGCAGCCCGCCGCCGGTCAGCAGCGCACGCGCCAGCACCTGGTGCTCGCGGAGCAGGCGTTCGAGCTTGATGTAGTGGTCGGATGAAAGGGCATCGGCCACGAGCTTGCCGATGGCGATGAACGGCGTGCCGTACGGGACCTCCACCACGGGCACGCCCCAGCGGTTGGCCTCCGCGATGAGCGCCGGGGGCACCGAGGCGTGTTCAAAACCAATGCCAAAGCCAATTCCGACGGCGCCGGCCCGCTTGATCTGGCGGACAAAGGAACGCTGTGCGTCGGCGGTGCCCTGCCGGGCTCCCGTGGTCAGCACCAGTTCCCCGCCGCTGAGGAACGATTGCGGGTTCTCCAGCTCGGTGACGGCCACCCAGTCAATCGCAGCCGTGAGCGGTGTGCGGCTGGAACCCATGTTTTTGAGCGAGAGGGTTGGTGTGCCCAGAAGATCCGCCAGTGAAAGTGCCATGCATCAACTATACAAACGCACTACTCCAAACGCGTTCAGTGGTGCAGATGGCTATTCGGTTCGCTTGGGTGTGGGGCCTAAGCTGTCGCTTACGCGGTTTATAGGCCGCACTTCACATCTAGCTAAAGAGGTTGAACACTGTGGTCCAGACCTTGCAGAACTTTATCAACGGCGAATTTGTCCCTGTCACGGGCACGGAGTCCCTGGATATCGTCAATCCCACCAACGGCGAGGTGGTGGCTAAGGCGCCCATCTCCAGCCAGGCCGATGTGGATGCAGCCATGGACGCAGCCGCCACCGCGTTCAAGACGTGGAAGCACACCACCCCGGGCGAACGCCAGCGGCTCCTGCTCAAGCTGGCCGACGCCGTCGAGGCCCGCAGCGACGAACTGGTCGAGGCCCAGCACCGCAACACCGGCCAGGTCCGCCAGATGATCGCCGACGAGGAAGTCGGCGCCGGTGCCGACCAGCTGCGCTTCTTCGCCGGGGCAGCACGCCTCCTCGAAGGCCGCTCGGCAGGCGAGTACATGGAAAACTTCACCTCCTATGTGCGCCGCGAACCGGTGGGCGTCATCGCCCAGGTCACCCCGTGGAACTACCCGTTCCTCATGCTCGTCTGGAAGATCGGCCCGGCGCTCGCAGCCGGCAACACTGTGGTGCTCAAGCCCAGCGACACAACTCCTGAGAGCACGCTTGTCTTCGCCGACATCGCCAAGGACATCCTGCCCGCCGGCGTGTTGAACTTTGTCCTCGGCAACGGCGCCACCGGAGCCGCCATGGTGGACCACCCGACGCCCGCCATGGTCTCCATCACCGGTTCCGTTCGTGCCGGCATCGCCGTCGCCAGCGGGGCGGCCAAGGGCCTCAAGCGTGCCCACCTCGAGCTGGGAGGCAAGGCTCCCGCCGTCGTCTTCGCCGACGCCAACCTTGGCCGCACCGCCCAGGAAATCGCCGAATACGCGTTCTTCAACGCCGGCCAGGACTGCACGGCCATCACCCGTGTCCTCGTGGAGGAGTCCGCGCACAAGGAATTCCTGGCCCTCCTGGCCACGGCCTCCGAAGGCCTGGAAACCGGCAACGCGGACGAGTCAAAGAACTACTACGGCCCGCTGAACAACATCAACCACTTCAACCAGGTTGCCGGCGTCGTGGCCAACATCCCCGAGTACGCCACCGTCGTCACCGGCGGCACCCAGGTGGGTGACAAGGGCTTCTTCTTCGCCCCCACAGTGGTGGACGGCGTGAAGCAGAGCGACGACATCGTCCAGAAGGAAACCTTCGGACCCGTCATCACCGTCCAGACGTTCAAGACGGAAGAGGAAGCGGTGGAGATGGCGAACGACGTCGACTACGCCCTGGCCTCCAGCGTCTGGACCTCGAACCACGGCGTGGCCATGCGCCTGGCCCGCGACCTCGACTTTGGCGTGGTGTGGATCAACACCCACGTCATGCTGACCGCAGAAATGCCGCACGGCGGTTTCAAGCAGTCCGGCTACGGCAAGGACCTCTCCATTTACGGCGTGGAGGACTACACCCGGATCAAGCACGTCATGAGCAACCTGGACGCCTGAGCCCCGGCCCCGCAACCCCTTCGCGCGGTACGACCGATCGCGTTTGAATACCATTGAAAGGAACCCCTCCATGAGCGAAATCCAGTACCGCCTGGCCCAAAAGCGCGAAGTTCTCGGTGCCTTCCCCGGCCCCAAGTCACGGGCCCTGAACGAACGCCGCAAGACGGTTGTTGCCGGCGGCGTCGCCTCCACCGTTCCCGTCTATGTTGCGGACGCCGACGGCGGCATCATCACCGACGTTGACGGCAATTCCTTCATCGACCTGGGCTCGGGCATCGCCGTGACCTCCGTTGGCGCCTCGGACGCCAACGTGGTTGAGGCCGTCCGCGAGCAGGTTGGCCACTTCACCCACACCTGTTTCATGGTCACCCCGTACGAGAGCTACATCGAGGTTGCCGAGGAGCTCAACGCACTGACGCCCGGCACCCACGAGAAGCGCACCGTGCTGTTCAACTCCGGCGCCGAAGCCGTGGAAAACGCCGTCAAGGTGGCCCGCCTGGCCACGGGCCGCGACGCCATCGTCGCCTTCGACCACGCCTACCACGGCCGCACCAACCTGACCATGGCGCTGACCGCCAAGGCCATGCCGTACAAGACCAATTTCGGCCCGTTCGCACCGGAAATCTACCGCGTGCCCATGAGCTACCCCTACCGCGAGGAAGCAGACATCAAGGGTGAAGAGGCCGCACGCCGCGCCATCACCATGATCGAGAAGCAGATCGGCGCAGACTCCGTCGCGGCCATCCTGATCGAGCCGATCCAGGGCGAGGGCGGCTTCATCGTCCCCGCCGACGGCTTCCTGCCCACCCTGGCCGCCTGGGCCAAGGACAACGGCGTCGTCTTCATCGCCGATGAGGTCCAGTCGGGCTTCTGCCGCACCGGCGAATGGTTCGCCACCCAGCACGAAGGCGTCGTCCCGGACATCATTACGATGGCCAAGGGCATCGCGGGCGGCCTGCCGCTCTCCGCCATCACGGGCCGCGCCGACCTCATGGATGCCGTGCACCCCGGCGGTCTCGGCGGCACCTACGGCGGCAACCCCATCGCCTGCGCCGCAGCATTGGCCGCCATCAAGACCATGAAGGAGCACGACCTCAACGCCCGCGCGCAGAACATCGAACGCGTCGTCACCGCGCGCCTGGAGGCACTCGTTGCGGAAATGGGCGAGGCAGGCATCATCGGCGAAATCCGCGGCCGCGGCGCCATGCTCGCGATCGAGCTGGTCCAGCCCGGCACCGCGAACACCACGAAGGAGGTCAACGCCGAGGCCGCCAAGGCCATCGCCGGCGCCTGCCTTGCCGAGGGCGTCATCATCCTGACCTGCGGCACCTACGGCAACGTCATCCGCCTGCTCCCGCCGCTGGTCATCAGCGACGAACTCCTCAACGACGGCCTGGACGTCCTCACCGCAGCGATTCGCGCCGCATAGCCGCTGGGGAGGGGGCGGCGCCCCTTGGACGTCGATGTTCCGCTGCCCACCGAAATTGATGTTCGACGGCGGCACCCGGGTGGGCCTTTTGGCCCGCCTTGGGTGCCGCCTTTGTTGGCGCCGGGCGCATCACCACTCTCAATACGTGGGTGCGGCTGCCAGTCCGAAGTACTGCTCGAGCGTCACGTAGCCGCGGTTGTGCATGTCGGTGGCAGTGCGCACCCCGATGTACCGCAGGTGCCAGGGTTCGTACGTGTAGCCGGTGGTCCAGTCCTGGCCCCACGTGTAGCGGACGATGAAGCCATACCGCCAGGCGTTGTTGGCAGCAAATTGTCCGGCCGGCGTATGTTCAAAGCAGGCCTGCAGCGAGCAGGCGCCGTTCGGATTGCCAATGTCCATGACGAGCCCGGTTTGGTGTTCGCTGTAGCCGGGGCGCGCGGAGATGGTGTCGGCAGCGGCCTGCCCGTATTGGGCCACGTACGAGTTGTACAGCCCCACCTGCGTGTCATAGGACCGGAATCCGCTGACAGGGGTGATGGCAACACCTGCCGCTGAGGCTCCGGCAACCAGCTGCGAGTAGTGCCAGGCCGCCTCGCTGCGCATGAGCTGGGCCCCGACCCAGGCGAGGTCCGGGGGAGTTTGGTTGATGGGCCAGTTGGGCCGGCGCTTGTTGACCACCACCCCGGTGCTGCCCGCGTAGGGATTGACGCTGACACCGGCGAAAGTGGGCCAGTTGATGGTGCCGCCCTGGAAATACTGGACGCAGCTCAAGGGGGAGCCGCCGCATTGTTCTTCGCTGGTGGGATATCCCAGCGGGCTCAGTTCGTAGCCCATCTGGACCCACTTGGCGCCGATGGCGCCGTGGACGGAGTGGGAGCCTATGGACCGCTGCCAGTACACATAGCCGCCCTGGAAGTTCTGGACACAACCGCCGTCAACGAGGCTGCAGTTCTCGCCCCTGACGGGGTATCCCAGGGGCCCGTGTTCGGCACCGGTGGCGTCCCACCTGTTCCCAATCCCGCCCTTGACCGGGTTGGCACCCGCACTGCGCTGCCAGTACATGCGCCCGCCCTGGTATTTCTGCACGCAGCCTGCCCCGGCCAGGGTGCAGTTTTCATCCGAGGTGGGATAGCCCATCATTCCCCGCTCCCAGCCGAACGAGCCCCACCGTGAAAGGATCGCGCCCACGGCCAGGTGCGCACCCGTTCCCGGCGACCAGTAGATGCTGCCGTTGCGGTAGCCGCGGTAGCAGCCGCCTTGTGTGAGGTTGCACCGCAGCGGCGTGATGGCAGCCCCCAATTGTGGGTTTTGCGCGTACTTCGCGGCTATCGCGTTGTTGTCCGGCGGTGCTGCCACGGCCGCACCGGATCCTGCCAGAGAGATCCCCAGCAGGGAAAACACCGCGAGCAGTACGGGTATCAATCGTTTGGTCTTCATGGCAAAGCCACCCTGTCCATTCTTCGTTGACTTTTCGACCCTAAGTCGATTCGCGGGGCAGGACAAGGGGACGCCATGCCATTGATTCAAGGGCGGGCGGATCGCTGGGTAAGCTGAGGGGATATTTTCCTTCCTGCATGGCAAATTGGGGTGGCATGGGCAAGCAGCAATTTGATGAACGCTATCCGACGATGTTCCAGCCGGGCGGCGAGTCGGTTCCGGACCACCTGCAGTGGCCCGTGCAGCCGGGGAGTGGCCCTGGCATGGACCATGGTCACGCCGTGTCGCTTCCGCCCGCAGTTCCCGCTGCGCTGCAGCCTGCCCACCACGGGAGCCCGGACGGAAGTGTGCATTCCGGGTGGGCCCCGGGCCTCCCGGCGGCCGACTCCGAGAGTGCAACGGAGGCTGTCATCGGTGCGGCGGCACACGACATGGAATCGGGAGGGCAGGCGGCAGCAGCCCCCGCGGCCTGGCCCACGCCGGCATGGTGGGTGCCGGCCGCCGTCGGCACGTTCCTGTTTGCTGCCGGACTGGTCATCGTGGGGATTCCAGTCATGATGTCGGGATCCACGGACGATCCCAACTCGATGAACATGGCGCAGATGTGGGTGTACACGGCCGGTCAGGTCGCCTCACCCTTGATCGGAGCGGGCCTGGGCGCCTTGGCTGCCGTCTTGTTCCTCAACATCCGGGTGCGGCCCAAGCGCGCAGAGGGGCTGCGGCGCCTGTTTGCCATCGCCACGGCTGCGGTGCTGTTCGCCGGGTTCTACGCACAGTTCGCCATGTTCCTCCTGCAGCCTGTGCCGGAGCAGAGCTATGACTCCTTCAGCGGCCAGAGCTACACGGTCATCAACACGCCGGCTGTGGCCACGGCGTTGTCGATGGTGGCATTTGGCCCGCTGCTGGTTGGCTTCCTGATGCTTGCCGCACTTTCGGCCGTGCGCCGGCCATCGCGGCTTCGCGCCTACCTTGTGGGGCTGTCATTTCTGGGCGCGGCCGCCGTTGCACAGTTTGCCCCGCAAATCTTCCCGGATATACCGCCCACAACCCAATACTTCGAGGGCGGGAACCAGGCCGTTGCGGCCTGGCCGTTCTGGCTGCCCGGGCTGGCGCCGTCATTGCTTGCAGCCGGGGCCTTGGTTCTTGCCGTGACGGCGCTCTTCCCCGCGTTGGCGGCAGCAGTCCGCATGCCGGTGCCCGCACCGGTCGGGGAGCCTCCGGCAGTGGCGCCGGGGCGGCCGGAACCGGTAACCCCCGACAGCACGGCACCCGCAGACCACGACCAGGAAGACCCCGATGCCCAGCCGCAACTTTGACGAGCGCTACCCTGCCATGTTCCAGCCCGGCGGGGAGGCGGATGGGACGGCGGACTGGGCACCCGCAATGGGCAGTGCCGGGCCCATTCCGCCGATGCACGAGCAACGTGGGCATCAGGCTACCGCCCCGGAACCTGGGCATGGCTTGGCCGGACCTCACGCTGCCGAGCCCGGGGACGCCGTGACTCTCCTGCATGGGGAGCAGGCGTCCGCGGCAGGCGGCAGTGTGGCGCCAGGGCCGTGGCCCCTGCGACTCTGGCTGGGACCCTTGGCTGCCGCCCTCGCAATGCTTGCCGGGGGAGTGCTCGCCATGACCGCGCAGTACTGGGTGCCGTCCGCGATGACGATTGACCCGTCGAATTTTGGCGGGGTGGACCTGCAACCTTGGGGCTATGCCGCGATGGACGCCGCGCCGCCACTGTTCCTGGCCGGCAGCGGCATCTTGGCCGGGCTGCTGTTTCTCGCTTCGCGGCGCAGTGCTGGCAGGGAGCCTGCACTCAGGCGTTCCTTCGGGGTGCTGGCTGCAGCCCTTGGCGTGGCCGGCTGGGTGGGTATGTTCGCCGTCGCGATGTTCCCTCAAGCCCTGTCGCAGTGGACCAGCAGCAACAACAACGGACGGCCTTCCCCGATGCCATGGACCTACGTGGTGGGTGGCAGCGGGATGTGGCTGTTCATGCTGGCGCTCGCCATGGCGGCCGTGCTCGTCGTGCTGCCGCCGCGTCGGCAGGAGGCAGGGACCCGGCGTGGCCTGTTGTACGGAGCGGCACTGGCCGGGGCCGGAACGTTCGCCCTGTTTGCACCGTACTTGTACCCGACGGCAACAGGCACGGTTGTTGTCCAACTCTCCGGCGGCGGCCAGGCCACCCGCCAGGGCTGGGCTGCCCTGGCGCCGGGCCTTGCCATCCCGCTGCTGATGGTAGGCTTCGCCGTCATCGGCTGGGCCCTGCTCGCCTTTGCCACCACACCCCGCCGCAGCCCGGAAGCGGATGGCGGGCCGTCCGCCGTCGAGCCTGAAAGCATGGAGGCCTAGGCCGCGCCGGGGCACCTTCCGGCGGCTCCATTGCCTTGGCAGCTGTGGAGATTTACCCTTTCAATAGGCAGGCCCGCCCTACCACAGGCGGCGCATGGGGCTCGGACCGGCCAGGGGGTGCAGGACGACTCCGTCGATGAGGAAGTGAACCATGTCCAGCCGGAACTTTGACGAGCGGTTTCCCCCGATGTTCCAGCCCGGCGGGGAAGATCTTCCCGAATACGGCCACCCTTCCGCCTTGCAATTTGCCGGGCCCCAGACGCCCGGGCCGCAGGCGCCGCCCCCGCAGGAGGCCGGCACCGCGCCTCAGGGCGCGCCCGCGACTTCCGATCCGCCTGCCACGACACCCGACTGGCCGTGGCGCCGCTGGTTGGTCCCGTCAGCGGCGGCGGCTGCCATGCTTGCCGCCGGGGCCTTCACCCTGGGGGCGCAGTACTGGCTGCCGTCATCCACGGAGTTCGGTCGGACCACGTTTGGTGGCGTCGAGCTGCAGCCGTGGGGCCAGATCATCCTTCCCGCCGCGCCGCCCCTCTTGGCATCGGGCACAGGCATCCTGGCGGTGCTGCTGTTCCTCGCATCCCGCCACAAGGCTGCAGGGGAACGCCCGCTGCGGATGGCATTTGCGGCGGCGGCCGTTGTGGTGGCGCTGGCGGGATGGGTGGGGATGTTCGCGCCGGTGGCTTTCCCTGACGCCGCCATTGCGTCGTTGGGTGACGGCACGCGCGCCTTCGTGTTCCCCTGGACCTACATGGTGGGTCCCAGCGGCGCCTGGTTGCTGGCCGTCGGGACGCTGATGCTCGCAACCCTGGTGGTGGTGCCCCGGCGGTGGCAGCTGGCGCCCATGGCCGACGGCGAACTGCCGGACCAGGCGGCCGCCGCCCTGGCCGACGCCGGTCCCGCTGCCATGGCACCCTCCGGGGGCCGCCCTTCTCCCGCCCGTGGCCTGTGGCTCGGGGCTGCGTTGGCAGCGGCGGGCCTGTGCACCCTGTTCGTGCAGTACCTGGCGCCCCTGGTGACTGGCGACGTCATTGTTGAGGTCTTTCGGGGGCAGGTGCTCACACACCAGGACTGGGCGTTCCTGGTCCAGGCGCTCGCCGCGCCACTGCTCGTCTCCGGCTTCACGGCCATCGGCTGGGCCCTGGTTTACCGGGCCGCGACACCCCGCCGCGGCCAGGCGGCGGAAGGCGGGCCGTCCGCCGTCGAAGCCGCCGAATAGCAGTCCGGAACGCAGCCACACTGGGGCAAGGCTGTTGCGCCCACGCCGGCGGGCGGTACAGTCAGTGCTACCAACGCCCCCTCACAACGAGGTGCCGGGGCATGCCGAAAGGTGCAGCATGAAATATGTAGTGGGATACAGGCCAGATGAGCGCGGCGCCGATGCCGTGGCGCTGGCGGGCGTGATCGCGCTGACGCAGGGGGCACAGCTCCACTTGGTGAACGTGGTCCACGGGAACAAACCGGTGGATGCCGAAGAGGAGCGCCGGGCCCTGGCCATGGTGCCCGACGGCGTGGAGGCCGCGTTCTCGGTGCGGGTCGCGGACTCCTTTGCCCACGGCCTGATCGCCGCTGCGAAAGAGGACGGTGCGTCGCTGATTGTGGTGGGTGCCGCCAGCAACGGGCTGTTCAAGAGGTTCACCGTGGGCTCGGTGGCCAACGGGCTGCTGCACGCCTCGCCGCTGCCGGTGGCCCTGGCGCCGCGAGGCTACAACCGCCGCGACCCGCTGACCCGGCTCACAGTCATGACCGGCATGCGGGAAGGCTGGCAGGCCGTGCTCGACGTCGGCATCTCCTCCGCAGCGCGCCGGCAGGTCCCGCTGCGGCTGGTTTCGGTGGTGGAGATCGACCAGACCACCCAGACCGACTTCGACCTGGCCAACGCACTGAGCCCCGCGCGGCAGCACGTGAACACGGTCCTGGCACAGGCCGCGGCGACGCTGCCCGACACCAAGGTCACTGTCACCCTTGCCCACGGGCGAACGATTGAGGAAGCCATCGACGGAATTGGCTGGAAGTCCGGCGAGCTGGTCATCGTGGGCTCCAGCCGGCTGGCCGAGAACCGCAAGATCTTCCTCGGCTCCACGGCAAACAAGATCCTGCGCTCGCTGCCCGTGCCCATGGTGGTGGTTCCGCGCGATTACACGGAACCGGGCATCTGACGGGTATCAAAAGTCCCCTCCTCCAATAAAATACGCCCCGTCCGAGGCACGCATTTTATTGGAGGCGGGGGTGAACCAGGTTGTTCAGGTCTCCAGAAACGCGTCGCTGAACAGCAGCTGCAGGCCTTCGGCCATGGTGGGGTGGGCTATCACGGCGTCGCGCACCCCCTGGTACGGCAGCCCGCCGAGGACGGCCATCTGCACCACGGCAATGACCTCGCTGGATTCGTGCCCCAGCAGTGAAACACCCAGGATGCGGTCCGTTTTCCTGTCCACCACGGCCTTCCACACGCCCTCGAGCAGTCCCACGGTCCGGGCCCGGGGGATGGCCGAGACCGGCATTTTCGCCACCCTGACTTCATGCCCGGCGGCCCTTGCCTGCGCCTCGGACAGGCCCACGCGGCCCAGCTCGGGCGTGGTGAAAACACAATAGGGAATAAGCCGGTCCCGGCTGCTGAGCAGCGCCCCGCCCGGCCCCGCAGCAAGGTTGGCCTTCAGGATCCGGTAGTCGTTCCACGACGCATGCGTGAACTGCGGCGTCCCGGCCACGTCTCCGGCCGCCCACACGCCGTCCGCCGTGGTGCGCAGGAATTCGTCCACCTGCACCAGGCCCCGGCCGGAAAGTTCGACGCCGGCCGCCTCCAGTCCCAGCCCTGACGTGACGGGTTCGCGGCCCAGCGCCACCAGGACCTCTTCCGCCTCCACGGTGTCCCCGCCGGCCAGCGTCACAGCCACCATGCCGTTGGCTCGGACCACCGATTCCGCCGCGGCGCCCAACCGCACGGACACGCCGTCGGACTCCAGCGCAGCCGTGACGGCTGCGGAAACATCGGCGTCCTCACGGGGGAGCAGGGCGGTGCCGCGCTGCACCACCGTGACGGCGACGCCCATGATGGAGAGCATGGAGGCGAACTCGCAGCCAATGTAGCCGCCGCCCAGGATCACGATGCTCGCAGGCAGCTCAGCCAGGGCCAGGATGCTGGTGCTGGTGAGAGGCTGCGCCTGGCGGAGGCCGGGAATGTCCGGAACCAGCGGCACCATCCCGGTGTTGACCACCACATTGGTGCCGGACAGCGAGCGGCGCGTGCCGGCGTCGTCCGCCACCTCAACTGTGCGCGGTCCGGTGAAACGCGCCTCACCGATGACCAGATCCATGCCGGACGCCAGGAAGGACTTTCGCTGGCCTGCCACCATGGTCCCGACGACGTCCTCCTTGCGGGCACGGAGCAGGTCGAGGTTGATGGCGGGGGATCCGGCGTCAATGCCGAACTCGGCCGCGCGGCGGGTGAGCGCCAGGAGGCGGGCGCTGTTGACCAGGGTCTTCGTGGGGATGCAGGCGACGTTGATGCAGGTGCCGCCGATCATGCCACGCTCCACCATGGCCACGCGCTGCCCTGCCGCGGCGAGGTCCATGGCGAGGGATTTGCCGGCCTTGCCGCCGCCGATGACCAGGAGATCGAAGTGTTCAGTTGCCATGGTGGGCCTTTCGTGACTGGTTTACAGGGCCATTCTGCGCAGGCGCGCGGTGCGGCGGTAGCTGATGAGCATGTCGGCGATCAGGAGCGCCAGGGCCGCCCAGACAACGATGAAGCCGATCCAGCGCTCGCGGCTCATGGGCTCCCCGAGAAGCGTGATGGCGATGATGAACTGGACCACCGGCGTCATGAACTGGAGCAGGCCGATTCCGGTCATGGAGAGCCGGCTGGCCGAGGCGCCAAAGAACAGCAGCGGCACTGCCGTGATGATGCCGGAGGCGGCCATGAGCCAGAAATGGCCGGCGCCCAGGCTGAAGAGTGTGGCCTGGCCGGCGAGGGACAGTGCCACCATGGCGATGATCGCGAAGGGGGCCAGGACGGCTGTTTCAATGCTGAGGCTGGTGATGGCGTCGACCCTGCCGCCCACCCGGTTCTTGACGAAGCCGTAGCTGCCAAAGCTGAACGCGAGGACCAGGGCGATCCAGGGCAGCTTGCCGTAGCTCAGGGTCATCACCACGACGGCGGCGAACCCCACGCCAACGGCGGTCCATTGCAGTGGGCGCAGCTTTTCCTTCAGGACGATCACGCCGATCAACACGGAGACCAGCGGATTGATGAAGTACCCCAGGGACGCCTCGACGGTGTTGCCCGTGGTAACGGCGAACACGTAGGTCAGCCAATTGATGACGATGAGGACGCCGGCCACCGCCAGGGTGCCGAGGATGCGCTTGTTCCCGGCCGCGGCGCGGAGCTTGCCCCAGCCGCGCGCCACGGTGATGGTGATGGCGCAAAAGATCACGGACCACACCACGCGGTTGGCCACGATCTCTATGCTGTTGGCCGGCAGGAGCAGGATGAAGTAGAGCGGCATCAGGCCCCACCAGCCATAGGCTCCCACCCCGTACAACACGCCCTTGGCGCCTTCGGAACGGGCGGGGCGCGCCGGCTTGCCGCGCTTGCCGGGGGACTGTTGTATCTGCGGGTTGCCTGTGGTCACTACCCCATCAGAGCACTGATGGGGCGCAAACGCCACGTCCACTTGGGCTTCGGTGGACCGTGGCGGACTGCGGACGGTGCAGCAGGTGAGGTTCCGTCTTGCTCACCGGCCGCACCACCCTGCCCTAGAACACGTGCTGGACGTTGCCGCTGATCCGGGGTGCGTTGCCGGCCCCGTTGGACTGGAAGCCAAGGATCTTCACGGGGTTGTTGCCCGTGGCCGTGATGGACAGGTTGGACAGGGCGCAGCCGGTCAGCAGCCACTGGTTGGCGCCGTGGTTGTTGGCCTTGATGTTCGTGTACCAGAGCGTGTTGCCCGTGAAGGTGGGCGGCAGCAGTCCGTCCACGACGACGCCGGCACCCGGGTCGATGGACTGGCCGCCAATGTCGAAGGCCACATTTGATGTCCAGCGTGCCCCGCCGCTGCCGTTGCTGTGGTTGAAGGTGTTGCCGGTCACGGCACCGTGGTTCCAGTTGTCCGAGGCGAGCGCGCCGTAGGGGCTGGTCTTGGCATAGGCATAGTAGGCGCCGTAGCAGTTGACCACCACGTTGGAGGTGACGGACAGGTTGCCGCTGCTGTTCCAAATGGCGAGGCGGTTGGCGGTGAAGATGTTGTCCGTCACGGCGCTGTATTCGGCCCGGTCGGTGAAGGAGAGGCCGAAGTAGCAGCGGTTGAAGGTGTTGCCCTGGATATGGCCCCGGTAGGAGAAATAGTCATCCGCCCGGTCTCCGGTGACAACGACGCCGGCGCCCAGCCAGTAATTGAAGTCGCAGTCGGTGATCCGGAAGCTGGTGCAGCGTTCCAGCCGGATGGCTGTGTGGGCGAAGTTGGCTGGCTGGTTCAAGGGATCTTCGGCGCGGCCCTGCAGGGTCAGGTTGCGGATGGTGATGCCGGTTTTGGAGGTGGCAACGAACGCCGCCACGTCGTCCGAAGCCACAGTGATGACGGCGCCGTTGCCTTCAATCGAGGCGTTGTCCGGCAGGTCGACCGGGGCCGCCAGGGTGTAGCTGGCTCCTGCCACGAGCTGGACTTGGGGGCTCGCGGCCAGGACCGCGGCCCAGTCGTCGCCCGGCTGCAGCACAACCACGGCTTTGTGGCTGCTTGCTGCGGTGGCTGCTGGGGCAAACGCCACCCCGGCAAGGGCACCCACGCCGGCGATGCCGGCACCGGCCAGCATCCTGCGGCGGCCCATGGGGGAAATGTTTGAATCAGAGGTTCGACGTGCCATGTAGGATCTCCTGAACGAATCGAGTTTGGTGCGCGATCAATGCGTGAATGTGACACACAATACACTCGAGCGGCCGGCGATGTGCAAGGGCTGTGAAATGTGACTCGGACTTGGCGGGGTGTGGATCGCAGGCCGCCAGGCCATGGGGAGGTGAGTGCTTCCTCACTTTGGCCTGCCCGTCGTGCCGGAACGCAATTAGACTAGGAAAGTAGCGCTTAATTTGCGCTGTCGTGTGCAACAGTTGACGTGTCGGGACCATGGAGTGTCTTGATGGATGATGTGTCTTGATGTTGCGACTCACAGTTCGGAAGGACTTCTTTCTTGGCTAACTCGAACGCCGCCCGCCCATTCCGCGTTGCCATCGTCGGCTCCGGCCCGGCTGGTGTTTATGCAGCAGACATCTTGACGAAGTCCCAGGAAGTCGCCGGCGGCGACGTGCAGGTGAGCATCGACCTCTTTGAGTCGCAGCCGGCACCTTACGGGCTGATCCGCTATGGCGTCGCCCCTGACCACCCGCGCATCAAGGGCATCATGAACGCCCTGCACAAGGTGCTGGACCGCGGCGACATCCGCTTTTTCGGCAATGTCACGTACGGCCGCGACCTGACCATGTCCGATCTGCGCGCCCACTACGACGCCGTCATCTTCGCCACCGGCGCCACCAAGGACGCGGACCTGAACATTCCCGGCATCGAGCTGGATGGCTCCTACGGCGGTGCGGACTTTGTCTCCTGGTACGACGGCCATCCCGACGTCTCGCGCGAATGGCCGCTGACGGCGAAGGAGATTGCCGTGATCGGCAATGGCAACGTTGCCCTGGACGTGGCCCGTGTCCTGTCCAAACACGCCGAGGACATGCTTGTCACCGAAATCCCGGACAATGTCTACCAGGGGTTGAAGGAATCTCCCGTTACGGATGTGCACATTTTCGGGCGGCGCGGCCCGGCCCAGGTGAAGTTTACGCCCCTGGAGCTGCGCGAACTGTCCCATTCCCGCGATGTGGACATTATTTTGTACGAGGAGGACTTCGACTTCGATGAAGCCTCGGACACGGCAATCAAGAGCAACAACCAGGTCAAGATCATGGTCAACACGCTCACCAACTGGCTCGTTGAGCAGGAGGAGAGCGCCAGCCGGACCCCAGCCTCCCGACGCCTGCACCTGCACTTCCTGCACACGCCGGTGGAGATCATGGGCGAGGACGGCAAGGTCACAGGCATCAAGTTCGAGCGAAACGAACTCGATGGCACGGGCAATGCCCGCGGCACCGGCGAGTTCGTCGACTACCCCGTCCAGGCCGTCTACCGCGCCGTGGGCTATTTCGGGTCGGAACTGTCCGACGTTGATTTTGATGCGCGCCGGGGCGTCATCCCCAACGACGGCGGACGCGTGCTGGATGCCGACGGCACCCACGTGCCGGGGCTGTATGCGACGGGCTGGATCAAGCGCGGCCCGGTAGGCCTGATCGGCAGCACCAAGGGCGACGCCCTGGAAACCATCGGCTGCCTGCTGGAAGACCGGCTGAACCTGCCGGTTGCCGAGCACCCGGGCGAACAGGAAATTGTGGACCTGCTGGAATCGCGCGGCATCGACTACACCACCTGGGAAGGCTGGAACAAGCTGGACGCCCATGAAAAACACCTGGGCGAGACGTATGTTCCGGACCCCGGGATCGAGGTGGTCCGCGAACGCGTCAAGGTTGTGGACCGCGAGCAGATGGTCAATATCTCCAAGAAGTAGCGGTGGCCGGCAAGGCCGGTCGGCATGGGCCGACCGGCCTTTTCCATGGCCAAAAGATTCTGCAAAAAAGTTCTTTCGTTTTCGCGTCATGAATCACCTCCGACCCACTCTCATCATGTGTAGGCCGAAAAATGTGTTCAAGGGGCAGGTGGGAAATGATTGGCAGCGCAGGAATTCTTCAGGGTAACGCGGTATTGCTGGCGGGCATGCCCTGGGCCGAAACGCCCGTCGACCTGCCCGGTCTCGCAGTGGCCAGCAGCCATGCACTGATTGAAGCCGGGGTGTTGCTGACAGTCCAGGCCTACGTCCTCAACTGTACGGCCAGCCGCTTGTCCGGGCTGGTGCTGCAGCCTCGGTCCTTCACCAATGCAGGCATGGAATTCCTTGACTATGCCAGCTGCCCAAGCCGGGAGGATCTGGCCCTGCCGGACCTTGCTCCCGGAGATTTCGTGGCCCGGACGTTTACGTACCGGGTGACGGAACGGGACGCCAGCCACGGCGGCCCCATCATTGCGGCTCTTGCCGTCCTCATGGACACCCAGGAGGGACGGTTCAAGGTGGCCGAACAGGACGTCCTCGTCCAGGTTCACAATCTGGAGGTGGCAGGGATCCGGTAATTCCGGGCCACGGCCTGCCCTGGCATTGCCAACCGTCGAATTGGGGGATTTTCCACTCTTGGGAGACTGGAAGATCATAGACGGTTGGCGGTGCCGGGCCATGCGCCGGCACGAACTTGAAAGGCTCCCTGCCACGACGCAGGGGGCCTTTTGGGCTCCGGTGTGCCGGCACCCCTGAACGGCCAGTGCACCGCGGAAAAATCCCCCTTTGTGCCGGGATAGGATGGCACCCGTTGGCAGACGTGAGGAGAGGCGTTGTCAGGACTGCAAGACGATGGGTTGTTGGAGCCGCAAATAAGCGACGCAACGCTCATCCTTCGTGTGCGCAACGGCTCTTCCAGCGCTTATGGACTCTTGTACGAACGCCACGTCGACAGCGCCCTGGCCACTGCGGGGCGCTACGCCGGAAACCGCAGCGACGCCTCGGATCTCGTGGCGGAGGCCTTCGCCAACGTGCTGCAGGCACTGCAGAACGGCAACGGCCCCGAAATCTTTTTCCGGGCATACCTTCTGACCACCCTGCGCCGACTGGCCGCGGCCAAGCGCAGTGCCGATGAGAAACTTTTCGTGCTGGACGACCTTGAATCGGTTGCCCCTGCGGTCCCCGCCGCAAACACCGCCGTCATCGCCTTTGAAAATGAAACAGTCGCGCGGTCGTTTCGAAACCTACCCGAACGCTGGCAGCTGGTGCTGTGGCACACCGAAATTGACGGACTTGCGCCGTCGGCGGTGGCGCCCATGCTTGGGATGAGTGCCAACGCCGTGTCCGCACTTGCGGTTCGGGCACGCGAAGGGCTCAAGCAGGCCTACCTGCAAAACCACCTATCGGGAACCGGCACTCCCGGATGCGAGAAGTACACCGACCAACTGGGCGCCTATGCCCGCCATGGCTTGACCGCCCGACGCACAAAAATCGTCCAGGCCCACGTTGACGGCTGCCTCAAGTGCACGGAAAAGCTGCTGTACCTCGAAGACGTGGGTGTTGGCATGCGCGCCATCATTTTCCCCGCGTTGCTGGGGTTGGCCTTTGCGGGCAAGGGCGCAGCCATTGTGGGCGGCGGCCTTGGCCTGGGTCTGAAGCTGGGTGCCACCGCAGACCTGTCCGCGTCAGGCGCCCAGGGAGCGGGAGCCACCGGAACGGGGGCCACCGGAGCGGGTGCTGCCGGCGCCGCCGCGGCGACGGGCCTCGGTCTTCCTGCTGTGGGCGCCCTGGCTGCCGCAGTTGTTGCAGCCTTGGTCATGGTGGGCGGTGTGGTTGCCGCAGCCGTGGGGGTGCCGTTCTTTGGCGGGTTATCGGCTGGGCCCGCGGCCGCGCCCCAAACGGGCGGTTTCGCCAGCCAGGAACCGGGCGGACAGCCGTCTGCCGTGGGTGCCAAGCGCAATCCGGACGCCTCCGCCAGCCCTCCCGTCGTTGTCTTGAACGATCCTGCGATCCTGCCCTCGGCCGGAATCCTTCCGCCCCTGCATACGGCTTCACCACCGGAGTACGCCGGCATGCCGGAACCGGGGACCCTGCCGCCGGAAGCCTTTGGCCCTGAACCGTCGTCACCCCTGAAACCAGACACGACGGTGGTGCCCATGGGGGTGCCGACCGCCGAACCCCTTGGTGGGCCTTCTTTGGCCCCGATCCCGGAGCCTTCGCTTGCGCCGACGTCGAGCGCCAGGCCAACCACTCCGACAGTGATACCGGTGCCTGAACCGACCAAACCGCCCCCTGTGGTTCCGACGTCGGCGCCATCGTTGACGCCCACTGTGTCCCCCACGACGGCTCCCACCTCCACGCCTGCACCTTCGGCCACTCCAACAGCGGAGCCGACTGTGGCGCCCACGGTTGAGCCGACTGTGGAACCGACTGTTGAACCAACTGTCGAGCCTTCGCCGACGACCTCGCCTGCGCAAAAGCCTGAGTTCGTGGCTCAGTCCTCGGCCATGGATGCTGACTGGTATGGGCCCAAGCTAAAAGTCTCGCTGTCGACCGTGAATCATGTAGAGGCCACGGCCGCGGTCGCGACTATTGGCACCACGGCATGGTGGAATCCAATTGATATTGCCGTCGCATCATCGTCTGGATGGACATGTGAGCCGCCCTCCAGTTGGCTGGGTACCTCGTGGACGTGTTCGTCCGAGAAGTGGTCAGGGGAGCCCGTGGACTTTACCCTTTCCAGGTCCTGGCTTTCCGGGACCGTGGCGGTGAACGTGGCCGTCACGGCTGAGGACGCGGATGAGGTCAAATCGACCTTCACGTTCTAGCTGTTGTTCATGACGGCAAATGACGAACCGAAAATCTTATAGTGTGAGACAAACTATTTGAGATTCCGAAGTTCTGATAATGGTTCGCTAGGCTTGTTTGGTTGAAAGACTCCAAGACGAAGTGGCTGGCATGAACCTGTTCCGAACGAAATCCATCGAGCATTCCCTGGCTGATGCCGACGAACCGGGTCGCAGGCTCAAGCGGTCGCTGAGCACGTGGGACCTGATGATCATGGGAATCGCCGTGGCTGTCGGGGCAGGAATTTTCTCCGTTGGTGCCGAGGCTGCCGCCAACCATGCCGGACCGGCGGTCTCCATTTCCTTCATCTTGGCCGCCGTCACCTGCGCGCTGGCCATCATGTGTTACGCCGAGTTTGCGACTGCCATCCCGGTTACAGGCAGCGCCTATGTGTTCACATATGCCACGGTGGGGGAGCTTCTGGCATGGATCATCGGCTGGAACTTGATTCTGGAACTGCTCATGGCGGCCTCCGTCATTGCCAAGTACTGGGGCATTTACCTGAGCAACTTCTTTGAAGCCGTCAACCTCGACGTCCCCTCACACTTCGGGATTGGCCCGCTGACCGTTTACTGGGGGCCTCTCGTGGTTGTCTCGGTCTTCACATTCATACTGGTCATGGGCACCAAGCTTGCCGCCCGCATCAACAATGTCTTCACGCTGATCAAGATCAGCATCGTGCTGTTTGTGATCGTGGTGGGATTCTTCTACGTCAAGGCGGAGAATTACCGGCCGTTTGTGCCGCCATCCCAGCCTGCGCCGGCCACTGAGACTGCGTGGCAGGCACAGCCCTTCCTGTCGCTGCTGACCGGCGCGGAACCATCCATGTACGGCTTCGTGGGCATCATCTCCGGTGCCGCGCTGGTTTTCTTCGCCTTTATCGGCTTCGACGTGGTGGCCACAAGCGCGGAAGAAGTCAAGAACCCTTCCAAGACCCTGCCTCGCGGCATTTTTGCCGGCCTTGCCGTCACCACCGTTCTTTACATCCTGGTCACCCTGGCGGTGACCGGAATGGTCTCCTACTCCGACCTTGCCCAGGCAGATGATCCCTCGCTGTCGACAGCGTTTGCCCTGGTGGGTGCCGACTGGGCCGTCGTTGTCATCTCCCTTGGCTCGCTCATTGGCCTGACCACCGTCATTATGGTGCTGTTGATGGGCTTGGCCCGGGTCCTGATGGCCATGAGCCGCGACGGCCTGCTGCCCAACGCCCTGAGCAGGACCTCCGACAAGCATTCCACCCCGGCCCGCACCCAGATCCTCAGCGGTGTGTTCGTGGCCGTGCTGGCAGGCTTCACCCCGGTGGAGCTGCTGAGCGAAATGATCAACATTGGCACATTGAGCGCGTTTGTCATGGTCAGCATCGGCATCCTGGTGCTGCGGCACAAGCGGCCAGACCTCAAGCCAGCCTTCAAAGTGCCGTTCGGGCCCGTCATCCCCATCTTGTCGACCCTCCTGTGCATCTACCTGATGCTGAACCTGGCAACGTTGACGTGGGTATTCTTTGCCATCTGGCTGGCCATAGGCCTCGTGTTCTACTTCAGTTACGGCCACTGGAACTCGCGGTTGCGGCGCGAAGGCCTGGCCGCCAACCGCAAGGTCTGAGCCGCCCGGCCGAAGGGCAAGGCCTTGCACAAGAGGCCGGCCCGGTGTCGCCGGCCGCGGCACCGCGGACACGGCAGGGGAACAAGGGAAATGGACGGTCATGACTCAGCATCGCAGTATCCGGGAGGCGGCTCCTGAAGCCGTCATGCTCGCGGGAGCGGGCCGCGCAATTTTGTTGCAGCTGGCCAATCCAGCCGTGGGCTACGGGGTGGCCCGCCACTCCAGTTTCGCCACCGACCCGCTGAAGCGGCTCCATGGCACGCTCAGCTACATCTATGCACTGACCAACGGAACTCCCCAGCAACGGGCCACGATGACTGCCCAAGTCCACAAGGCCCACCGCCCGGTTGCGTCAGCCGAGGCACCGGACCATCCGGCCTACGATGCCGGCGACCCCACGTTGCAACTGTGGGTCGCGGCAACCCTCTACGATTCGGCCATGCTCGTCCACCGCCAGGTGTTTGGACCATTGCAGCCGGAGGATGCCGAAGCGCTCTACCGCGACTACGGCGTCTTGGGAACGGCGCTGGGCATGCCCGCAACACTCTGGCCCGCGACCACGGCTGACTTCGAGGAATACTGGAACCGGCAAATTCGGCAGCTCAGCGTGGATGAGACCATCCGCGGTGTGGCCGGGGAACTCCTTGCAGCCCGGGCGGCGCCGCGGTGGATCAAGATGCTCATGCCCGTGGCCCGGTTCCTGACAGCGGGCCTGCTGCCCGCCAGCGTCCGGGACATGTTTGGCTTGAAATGGTCACCTGCCAGGGAACGGGCCCTCGGTGCGTTCTTCCGTGCAGCGCGGTTCCTGGTCAAGGTGGTGCCGAGGCGGATCAAGCATGCGCCAATGCACTACTACCTCAAGCGCATTCCCGGCTAGCACGATCGATCCCCGGAATGCGCGGTCACGGGGCCGCGTGCCGGATCACCCACTCTACGAGTGGGCGCAGGTGCTCCCAATGCTCCGAAAGCTGCTTTTCCGCCCTGCGGTCATTCAGCCACCCGGGCCTGCCCAGCGCCATCGAGGCGCTCAAGGTCTTGTGCCTCAGGAGCTCCGCACGGGGATGGTCTTTTGGGAAACCGCGGGGTGCGGACTTCAAGTCCGGCGGTGACAGGGCGTAGCCGTCGGCTTCCAGTTGCCGGGCGATTTCCACGAGGGCGGCACCGCTGGAGGGTGCGTCCACGGCGGCCCGAAACCGGCCCAGCTGGGCCGGGGCCGAGGACCGGTAGCCGCCTCCCACGCTGAGGCCGTCCGCGTCCAGGTGCAGGTAGTAACCGACGTCCTCATAGTGTGACAGGAACATGCCCTGCGCCGTTTTGTAGGGTCCGCCGGCGGCGGCGAACCTCATGTCCCTGTTCGGTCGAAAAATCCTCCCCGGGCCAAACCTGGGTTCCAGTCCGCGGCGGAGGGAATCAAGCGGAGCCAGCACATCGGCGTCGTACTGGGCCTTGTGGGCCAGCCACCACTCACGGTTGTTGTTTTCCTCCAGCGCGGCGTAAAACTCAAAGGCTGCCGCGGGAAATCCTGTAAAAGTGTCCATGTCCAGAGCCTATGGAGGCGGGGCCGCGCCCGCCAGCGTCTCCGCGGCAACTGTGGACAAGTGGCGGCAACGGTCATCCTGTGGAGGACAAAAGCCAGAAAAGGCGAACAAGACTGGACTCAGTCCAGATTAGCTGGCATAGTGGAGCCATGGAAAAGGGACACTCGACCGAGGACATGCTACGTGCCGTTTCGCTGCGCGTGACGCGTCCCCGGGTTGCCGTCCTGGATGCCGTCAGGGCCCACCCGCATGCGGATGCAGACACCGTCATTGGTGCCGCGAGGGCGGAGCTGGGAAGTGTTTCAAAGCAAGCAGTGTACGACGTTTTGGCCGCGCTGGTCGATGCCGACCTGGTCCGCCGGATCGAGCCCCAGGGCTCGCCTGCACGGTTTGAAACGAGAGTGGGGGACAACCACCACCACGTGGTGTGCCGCCTTTGCGGAAACATCGCCGATGTGGACTGCGCCATAGGTGAAGCCCCCTGCCTGCACGCCTCCAACAGCCACGGCTTCAGCATTGATGAAGCCGAGGTCATTTACTGGGGGACTTGTCCTGACTGTGCCGCCAAGAAGCTTGTGACCGACCAAGAACTGACTAAAAATAGGAGCGATAAGTAAAGATGACTATCGAAAACACCGCACCCCTGACCACGGCTGCCGGCGCGCCCGTCGCCAACAACCAGGACAGCCTGACGGCAGGCCCCCGCGGCCCCATGCTCCTGCAGGACGTTTGGTTCCTTGAGAAGCTGGCCCACTTTAGCCGCGAAGTCATCCCCGAGCGCCGCATGCACGCCAAGGGCTCCGGCGCCTTCGGCACCTTCACGGTGACCAACGACATCACCAAGTACACCAAGGCCAGCATCTTCTCTGAGGTCGGCAAGCAGACTGAAATGTTTGCACGCTTCTCCACCGTTGCCGGTGAGCGCGGTGCAGCCGACGCGGAGCGCGACATCCGCGGCTTCTCCGTCAAGTTCTACACGGACGAGGGCAACTGGGACCTGGTTGGCAACAACACCCCCGTGTTCTTCTTCCGCGACGGTTTGAAGTTCCCCGACCTGAACCGCGCCGTCAAGCGCGACCCCCGCACCAACATGCGCAGCGCCGAGAACAACTGGGACTTCTGGACCAACCTGCCCGAGTCCCTGCACCAGGTCACGATCGTCATGTCGGACCGCGGCATCCCGGACGGCTACCGCCACATGCACGGCTTCGGCTCGCACACCTTCTCCCTGATCAACGCCGAGGGCGAGCGTTTCTGGGTCAAGTTCCACCACGTCACGCAGCAGGGCATCAAGAACCTGAGCGACGAAGAGGCCGGTGCCGTCGTTGCTGCCGACCGCGAGTCCAGCCAGCGCGACCTCTTCGACGCGATTGAGAACGGCGACTTCCCCAAGTGGAAGCTCATGGTCCAGATCATGCCCGAGGCCGACGCCGAGACCTACAAGTACCACCCCTTCGACCTCACAAAGGTCTGGAGCAAGAAGGACTACCCGCTGATCGAGGTTGGCGAGTGGGAACTGAACCGCAACCCCGAAAACTACCACGCCGATGTTGAGCAGGCTGCTTTCGCGCCGGCCAATGTGGTCCCCGGCATCAGCTTCTCCCCGGACCGCATGCTCCAGGCCCGCCTGTTCTCCTACGGCGACGCCCAGCGCTACCGCCTCGGCGTGAACCACCACCAGATCCCGGTGAACGCTCCGAAGAACCCGGTCAACACCTACCACCGCGACGGCCAGGGCCGCGTTGACGGCAACCAGGGCCGCACCCCCGGCATCGAGCCGAACTCCTATGGCCGCTGGCCGGAGCAGCCCGCCTACGCCGATCCCGCACTGGCCGTTGGCGCCACCGCGGACCGCTTCAACTACCGTGAAGATGATGCCAACTACTTTGAGCAGCCCGGCATCCTCTTCCGCGAAAAGATGACGGACGAGCAGCGCCAGGTGCTCTTCGAGAACACCGCCCGCGCCATCGACGGTGCCTCACAGGCCACCATCGAACGCCACATCTACAACTGCACCCAGGCCGACCCGGCCTACGGTGAGGGCGTGCGCAAGGCCATCGAGGCCCACCAGGCTTCCAAGGCCTAGTCCTTAGCCAAGTACGACGGCGGCACCCGTCTTTCGCATCAAGCGGAAGGCGGGTGCCGCCGTCGTTGGTTCAGGGCGAAAAGTCGGTGCGGCGTTGGCCGAAAGGGGCCGCCCGTTGACGGGGTGGCCAATGGAAGGGGCAGCCCGCTGACGGCGTGCCAAACCGGTGACGGCGTGCGAAATTCGGCACGCCGCGGCCAGCATGGCACGCCGTCGGCGGAGGATGCAGTGGTGTCAGCCGAGCAGGTGCTCGCGGCCGAACATGGCGGCAGCGGCACGCGCGGAGGGGGTTCCGGCGTCGAGATCGGCGCCGGCGGCAATCAAGAGGCCGGCGATCGTGTCCTCGCCCTTGAACAGGGCGCCCGCCAGCGGGGACTGGTCGCGGGCGTTGCGGATGTCGACATTGGCGCTGCGGGCGATGAGCATGGCGACGGTGTCCACCTCACCCTTGTAGGCGGCCAGCATGAGCAGCGTGTTCCCGTCGGAGTCCTGCACGTCGATGGGCAGGCCGTGGTCTAGGAATTCAGCCAGTTCCGCGGTGCTGCCCGCACGGGCCAGGTCCATGGCGAGGGCAACAACCTTGGCCGACTGGTCATCATTGAGGGGTGCGTTGTTGGTCATTTCTCCACAGTAGGCGATGGGACGGGCTCAGGAACAACTTGGAATTGCCGCGCGTTTAAGCTTTTGCCGGCGCCGCACGAACCGCCGGCAAGGAACGCAAGACGAGAAGGAGACGAAGTTGCACAACCATTTCAACGGGCTCAAGACCGCAGCGCTCTTTGGGGTGCTGTGGGTGGTATTGCTTGGCCTGGGCGGCTTGCTGAGCGCCGGAATGAACAGTGCGGCGCCGTTGTGGATCTTTGCACTCATTGGTGTGGGGACCACGGCCTACGGCTACTGGAACAGTGACAAGATCGCGATCCGCAGCATGCAGGCCTACCCCGTAACCGAGGCGCAGGCTCCGGCCCTCCACCGGATTGTCCGCGAGCTGTCCGCCAAGGCCAACCAGCCCATGCCGGCGATTTATGTTTCCCCGACGCAGTCGCCCAACGCCTTTGCCACGGGCCGCAACCCCAAGAATGCCGCCGTCTGCTGCACGGAGGGGATACTCGCCATCCTGGACGAACGGGAACTGCGGGGCGTGCTGGGCCATGAACTCATGCACGTCTACAACCGTGACATCCTGACCTCGTCGGTCGCGGCGGCCGTGGCCGGCGTCATCACCTCCGTGGCCCAGATGATGCTGTTCTTCGGCGGCGACCGCCGCAACCAGAACCCGCTCGCCACCATCGCGATGGCACTGCTGGCCCCGTTGGCGGCGTCCATGATCCAGCTGGCCATCAGCCGGACCCGCGAATTCGACGCCGATGAGGATGGGGCCAAGCTGACGGACGACCCCTTGGCGCTGGCCTCGGCCCTGCGAAAACTGGAAATGGGTGTCCAGCGGGCGCCCCTGCCGCAGAACCAGAACTTGGTGAACACCAGCCACCTCATGATCGCCAACCCGTTCAAGGCTGGCGGCGCCGCGAAGCTCTTCGCCACGCACCCGCCGATGGCTGAGCGGATCTCGAGGCTGGAGAAGATGGCCGGCCGGACGATGTAGCAATCGCGGCGTCCAGGGCCTTGGGGCTGTTCGTGCTGAAATTTCGCTCCCGCTCACCGGCCTGGCCGAATCATTTGGACACCAAACGCGGGTTGGGCGGTCCTGTGGAATTTATTCGGGCACCAAACGTGGGTAAATCCGCGGCGAAGTCACCGGAGGTGTCCGAATGATTCGCGGATGGGTGCGGAAGCCGCCGGAGGTGTCCGAATGATTCGCGGATGGGTGCGGAAGTCGCGGGAGGTGTCCGAATGATTCGCGGATGGGTGCGGAAGTCGCGGAAGGTGTCCGAATGATTCACGGATGGTCCGCCACGGCAGGGACCTGCACGGCTGCCTCCACGATTCCGTGCTGGATCCCGCCGGGCGGGGCACCCGGGCGGGGCACCCGGGTGGGGCATCCGCCGTCGAACTTGGGAGTGGGTTGGCGCGCGTGCGCAGCAAGTAGGGAACAATGGGAACCATGCGATTGATCCTGATTCGACACGGCCAGACACCCAATAACATTCGAGGGCTGCTGGACACTGCGGTGCCCGGGCCCGGCCTCACGCCGCTGGGCCTGAAGCAGTCGCAGGCGGTCCCCGAGGAGGTCGAGGGACAGCGCATTGACGCGCTGTACGCCTCCAACCTCACCCGCACCCAGCTGACGGCCACGCCGCTGGCTGCCGTGCGCGCGCTGGATCCGCTGGTGCGGGACGGGATTCGCGAGATCAGCGCCGGTGACCTTGAAATGAAGGGCGACCAGGAGTCCATCATGGCGTACCTGAAGGTGCTGATGTCGTGGTTCGGCGGCGACCTGTCCGCACGCATCCCCGGCGCCGACAACGGCTTTGAGGTGCTGGAACGCTTTGACGCGGTGGTGGCCGAGGCTGCGGCGCACGAATCGGTTGCCATGGTCAGCCACGGCGCCATGATCCGGTTCTGGGCCGCCCACCGCGCCCGGAACGTGGATTGGACGGACCCCAAATACCGGATGCTCGGCAACACCGGCACCGTCACGCTGGAAGGCGAACCCACCGGCAGCGACGCGCCCGGCGGCTGGACGCTGCTGGACTGGCACGCGGAGGCGGCCGGCGGGCTGCAGGGGGACGACATTCCCGACCCCACCGGCGGTGCCGCAGGGACGGCCCTTGGCGGGAAGCCCCATAGCTAGGGGCCAGCTTTCGTTGTCCGACGGCGGTGAGTCGCCGGCGCCGTTCAGCACGGTCACGCTGTGGCGCATGAACGGCATCAGCTGGGTTTGGCTAGGAACCGCGGTCGTGTGTATCGCGCTCATGGCCGTGGGTGCCCCGCTCAACATGGTTTTGTACCACATGTCCCTGCCGTTTGCGCTGGGCATGGCCATCCTGCATTCGGCATCCTTGGGCCTGACCGCTGCGCGGCCGGTGGCGGGGACGCTGGTGTCGCTGGTGCCGCTGGCCATCATGCCGCTGGTTTCCAGCCCGGTGGGTGCGGCACCCATGCCGTTCAGCGTCGTGGCCATGATCACGCAGGTCTTTGTCATCTGCGTGGCCGGGCTCCGGGCCCGCTGGCAGCTGGCCGCCTGTGCCTGGCTGGCCAGCGTTGTGGTGGGCGTGCTGGCGAACTATGTGACGATGCCGCACGGGCAGTCGGAGGGCGCCCAGATCAACGTGGTCATTTTCGCCGCCGTCTCCGGCGGTCTCATGGTGGCGGCCGTCGTGGCGCAGCAGTGGCAGCACCTGCGCGTGGAACTGGCCGCCGAGCGCACCGTCAGCGCAGAGGAGCAGTCCCGCCGCCGCCTCGCAGAGGAACGCACCCGCATTGCCCGCGAGCTCCACGACGTGGTGGCCCACGGAATGTCTGTGGTGGTGGTCCAGGCAACCACGGCCAGCTACCGGCACCCGGGACTGAGTGAGGACCTCAAGCAGGAATTTGACGACATTGCGGCCAACTCGCGCCGCGCCATGACGGAAATGCGCAGCATGCTCGGCTCGCTCCGCAACGCCGATTCCGGCCGTGAGATGGGACCGCAGCCCGGCTTCGCAGACCTGCCGCAGCTCTTTGCCTCGGCCCGTTCGGCAGGTGTGCAGATCGCCGAACCTGAGCTGTCCGGCGTCGCCAGCCATGACATTGGCGAGGTCATCGCCCTGACCACGTACCGTATTGTCCAGGAGGCGCTGAGCAACGTCATCCGGCATGCGCCGGGTGCCACGGTCCAGACGGAATTTGCCATTGCGGGCGGGCAGCTGACCATTTCCGTGGTCAACACCAGCTCGGCGGTTGGCGCGGTCATGGCGCAACTGGACCGGGGGCAGCACCTGGGGCAGGGGCTCATCGGGATGCGTGAGCGGGCCGTCATCGTGGGCGGTTCCGTGGTTTGCGTTCCCCTGTCCGACGGCGGATTTTCAGTCACTGCCTCGCTGCCACTGAGCGCGGCGAACCCGGGCAACGGAAGGAGGCAGTCGTGAGCATTCGAGTGCTGGTGGTGGACGACCAGGCCATGGTGCGTGAGGGATTTGCGGCGCTGCTGGGCGCGCAGTCCGACATCGAGGTGGTGGGGCAGGCCGAGAACGGCGCCGTGGCGGTGGAGCTGTCGGCGGAGCACCACCCCGACGTGGTGTTGATGGACGTGCGCATGCCTGTGATGGACGGACTGGAGGCGGCGCGCCGAATTCTGGCGTTGCCGTCCGAGGGGCCCGGAACGCACGTTTTGATGCTGACCACCTTTGACGTGGATGACTACGTGTATGACGCCCTCCGGCTCGGCGCCAGCGGATTCCTGCTGAAGGACGCGCTGGCGGACGAGCTGGTCGCTGCCGTGCGGGTGGTGGCATCCGGCGACGCGCTGCTGGCCCCGTCCGTGACGAAACGGCTCATCGAGCAGTTTGCTCAGCAGGGGGTCCGGCCGGCGCTCTCCCGCGGGCGGCTGGACGGGTTGACGGAGCGCGAGCTGGAGGTCATGAAGCTCATTGGGGGCGGGCTTTCCAACCAGGAGATCGCCGCGGAGCTGTTCATCGCGCAGCAGACGGTGAAGACGCACGTCAGCAAGATCCTGGCCAAGCTGGAGCTGCGCGACCGCGTGCAGGCCGTGGTGCTTGCCTACGACACCGGCCTCGTGGAGCCCGGCGGGTAGCAGCCGGTCCCGCAGCTTGGGACGCCCCTGCAGTCGCGCATCCTGTCTGCGCAACCGCACGACGGCGCCCGGCCCACCTTGGCGGGCCGGGCGCCGTCGTGCATGGCAGGCGGATCAGGCCGGGGGCTGGACCAGCTTGAACATGGCGCCGGTGCAGTCGGTCAGCCCGGCGACCCGGCCGTAGGGGGAGTCCTCGGGCTCGTTGATGATGGTGGCACCCAGAGCGAGGGCCTTCGCAATGGCGGCATCGACGTCGTCCGTCTGGAAGTAGACCTGCCAGTTGGAGGGGGCATCATCAGGGAGCCAGGGCTTGGCATCCAGGATCCCGGCAAGCTCGCGGCTGTCCTGGCGCAAGTTGGTGTAGCGGAACTCGGGGGTGTCTGCCATGACAGAGGCCTCGAGGCCGAAGACGTCGCGGTAGAAGCCGACTGCGGCCGGGTAGTCCTTGCTGTGGAGCTCGTGCCAGGCCGCGGCGCCGTTCTGCTCGTGGGCCTGGAAGCCTGTGTGCCCGCCAAATTCCCACAGCCCGATGGACGCGCCGCTGGGATCGCCGAGCATGGCCATCTTGCCCTGCTCGGGAACATCCATGGGCTCGAGGTAGACGATTCCTCCGGCGTTTTTGGCAGCTTCAATGGAAGCGGCGATGTCATCGACGCGCAGATAGGTGCTCCACACGTCCGGGTAGCCGCTGTCCGGCTGGCTCTGCATGAGGCCGGCGACGGACTTGCCGTCCTTGAAGGCCATGACGTAGCCGCCGTACTTCTCCTCGTCGCCGGCTTCATAGTTCCAGCCGAACAAGGCCGTGTAAAACTCCTGCGACCGGGCCATGTTTGAGGTCATCAAGTCAATCCAGCACGGTGCGCCGACAGGGATGTTCTGGGCGTTCATGGCAGCTCCAAATCAGATGGGTGGCGACAGGGTTCGTCGGAAGAATATAGGGAAGACTATGCCGGAAGTGGCGGGCGGGCAAGAGAAAAAAGCGCCTGCCAGCTGAAAGTTTCCCCTTAGTTCCCGAGGAGTTTCAGCGGCAGGCGCTTTTTATTGTTGCTGTGCCGGTGTGGGCTTAGCGGAGGTTGACGAACTGGAGGTCGGCATCCTCAAATTTGCGCAGCATTCCCATGACTTCCTGCAGGTCGTCGCGGCTCTTGGAGCTGACGCGGAGTTCGTCGCCCTGGATGGTGGACTTGACGCCCTTGGGCCCCTCGTCGCGGATGAGCTTGTTGATCTTCTTCGCCACGTCCTGGGCGATGCCTTCCTTGATCTCAGCTTCCTGGCGGTACTCCTTGCCTGAAGCGAAGGGCTCACCGGCGTCCAGGGACTTCAGCGAGATGCCGCGCTTGATCAGCTTGGATTCAAAAACGTCCATGATTGCCAGGACACGCTCTTCCGAGTTGGCCTTCAGCAGGATCTTCTCGCCGCTGAAGTCAATCTCGGCGCCCACGCCCTTGAAGTCGTAGCGCTGGGCCACTTCCTTCTGGGTCTGGTGCAGTGCGTTGGCGACCTCCTGCTTGTCGACTTTGCTCACGACGTCGAACGTTGACTCGCTGGCCATATTTCCTCCATAAACTCAAAAAGTTGGATCGATCGGTCTGCATCTAAGCTTAGCGCCAGGGGCCCCGAAGCGAGCGAAGCGAGGTTCTGGGGGAGGCGGCTAAGCGTTAGCGCCAGGGGCGGTTGGCTCACAGACTTCTCGAAGGATTCGTAGGGGGCCTGCACAGTTCCGGTTGAAAGAGTGGGTGTTGTTGAGACCACCACATCAGGAGGACCCATGAGCACCGAACAGGGCAACGCGCCGGCATCCACAGTTGCTGCCAACATCCGCAATGGCAAGAAGGCTGTTGGCTCAGCCGTTGCAGCAGTGACCCTGGCTGCCGTCACAGTGTTGGGTGTCTCGGGCATGACCGGGGGTGTCGGGCTGGATGCGGCAAGCATCATCACCTCCCCGCCAAACTCCGCGTCATCCCGGATTGCCGGCGTGCGGGAGGACATGGCACGCGCCGTCCAGCTGCAGCAGATCACCCCGGAACAGGCGGCCTTCCTGGAGAGGCAGCTTGTCCGGAGGATCCAAAACGGCACCGAAACGGTGTGATCTAGCTCCCGTTTTGGCGCTCAAATGCGCTCGATTCGATTCTTGGGCAAATTCCTAGTATTGTTTTACTGCTTCCACATGTTGGAGGCGAAAAGCGGAGTCCGATGTTTGGGCAATGCTGGCCATGGCAGATTACCCGAGTGGCCAAAGGGGGCTGACTGTAAATCAGCTGGCAACGCCTTCACTGGTTCGAATCCAGTATCTGCCACACTCGCGAGTTATCGCGGAATCAAGGCCCGTTCGGTTCTCTTCGGAGAATCGGGCGGGTCTTTTTTATTGCCCGGTGATCACGCTTGTGAGCACACCGCTGCTTTTGCGCGGCTTCCGGGCCGGAAGCTGGGACGAAATCCCCTCCGCCGCAGCCTTCGCTGTGGCGTCGAACATGTGCCCATACAGGTCCCTGGTGATCGCACTGTTCGAGTGGCCCAGCATCTTCGACACGATGGACACGTCCGTGCCGTCCTTGATTGCCAGCGACGCCGTCAGGTGCCGCATGTCGTGGAACCGCATCACCGGCAGACCCGCCTTGGCCACGAGGCCCTCGAACAGCTTGGACGGGTAGCCGGGGCGCAGCTGCCGGCCGTCTTCGTAGGTGAAGACCCGGCCGCTGTCCTCGTAGGCGTCTGCCCACTGCTCGCGCTCGGTCGCTTGCTGGATCTGCCAGGCAATCAAGGCGCCGGCGGCGCGGTCGTTCAGGGCGATGCGGCGGTCCCTGCCTGCCTCGGTCTTGGCCGTGACCTCTTTGACGTCCTTGCCGACCTGCACCAGCTGCACACGCACCGTCAGGATGCGGCTGGCAAGGTCGACATCCTCCCAGCGCAGCCCGCACAGCTCGCCGCGGCGCATGCCCGTCAGGATCGCCACCTCGAACAACGGGGCCAGCCGGTGCCCGACCTTGCCGTTTAGCCGGCCATGGCTGTCGACGTTCGGGTAGTCGGCGATGAAGTCCAGGAATTCGCCTGCCTGGGCGGGCTCCCACACCTCGATGCGCTTACGTGAGGTCTTCGGCAGCTTGATCTGCGCCGCGGGGTTGTCCTCGATCAGGTCTTGGCGCAGCGCGTCGCCCAGGGCGCTGGAGAGGGTCGCGTGGATCCGCTTGATGGTCACGGCGCCGCGCCCCTGGTCTTGGAGCTGCTGCACCAGGGCGGACACTTGGAACTTCCGCAGCGTGGTCAGCTGCAGGTGTCCCAGCACCGGGGCGATGTCGTTGTCGATGTAGCGCCGGTACATGCGGATCGTGGAGGGTTTCAGCTCGGCGTGCTGCTCTTGACGGTCAAGCCACCCGGTCAGGAACTCGCCGACGGTGGTCTTGTCGAACTTGAAGTTCTTTGACAGCAGCTTCTTTTCGTCGGCGTTGCGTGCCGTCCTGGCGGCCTCGGCGGTGGGGAATCCTGCGCGGCTAACCCACCGCCGCTTGTTGGTGATGGGGTCCGTGCCGGCGGAGAGCCTGTAGCCCCAGGTGCCGTGGCGTGGACTCTTCATCTTCGGGCAAGACTTCCCGTACTGTTTCCCGTTCTCGTCCCGGCAGCCGCACCGCCGGCTAACTTCAGCCATGATCAGGTTCCTTTCGGTCGCGCTCCAGGTCGAGAATCACGCTTTGGAGGTACTCGCCGCCTGGGGAATTGCTATCGATCGACGCGGCCTCGTGGCGCAGTGCTGCCTCGAATGTCGCTCCGTTGTCTTGGGCTCGGCAAAGGTCGACGAGTCGCCAGGTGATGTCGATGCGTCGCAGCTCCAGCTGAGAGATCTCCTTGGACAGGTCCATTCCCTCTTGAAGGTCTCTTTGAAACTGGACCTCCCGAAGGTAGTCGGGTGAGACCAGCAGGTCGGCAATGTCGACGCTGAATACTGTGGCGAAGGCGACCAGCTCGTTGACGACGATGCGTCTGGGCGGGGTTCCTTTCTCGATCTTCTGTAGGGCGCTTGGCTCTATGGCGCAGCCAACGTCGCCCATCTCTTTGGCCAGGTCCCTGTAGGTCCACTTACGTTCAGCTCGCAACTCTTCGATCCTGCGTGCCAGGAACTTCTCGACCTGGATGGATCGCTCTGTGTTGGGGCGTGGCATGTGCACTTCCTTTCGTTGTTCCTAAAAGTGTTGCACGACTTATCTTGACACGCAAGGAAACTAGAGGGCATGATGAATGTATCAAAAAGTAATGTCTGTATGACTTAGGAACAAGGAGAAGAGATGTCTATCGCACCGCAGGCTCCACAGGCCGGCCGAGTGATCACGGTTCCCGAGGCGGCCAAGCTCCTCGGCATTGGCCGCCGGCAGGCTTACCGCGCAGTTCAGGAAGGGGACATACCCGTCCTGCGGATTGGGCGCCGCATTCTCGTGCCGCTCACCAAGCTCAACGCACTGATGGATGGCGACCAGGAAGAAGCCTGGTGAGCACAAAAAATGGCGGTCCGAGTCACCACAACTCGAACCGCCGAAATCATCCAACCCTCACCAAGAAAGATGTTTGATCTACATGTCAGTATCCCAGAAAACCCCGAGCACCGCACAGGGGCCCCGCCTCGCAGGCGGACACATCGCCCGCGTGTTCCACGACAGCAGCCGGCCAGCAATCTACGAAGGCCACGTCTGGAAGGTCGAACACCTGCCGGCATACTCCCACGCCGACGTCTGGTTCGAGACTGAAGAAGAAGCCTGGACCTATGCCGATGAGATGACGGACCGTGTACGCAATGCCGGCGTCGGGTTCAACCACTACTACCCGCGCCTCGACACGATCCCAGCAGCAGGCGCGGAAACCATCGTCACGGGACTGTGCGGCTCCACCTTCACCCTAGAGCCCAGCACCGCTGACGGAGCCCTGAGCGGCGACTACGCGGCCACGGAACTGCCTACCTGCCCAGAGTGCCAGGACCTCTATGACAGGCCGCCAGGCGCGAAGCCCGCAACCAACCAGCCTGCAGTCCCTGCCGATGCCGCGTGCCGTCCCTGGTGCACCCACCCCGAAGACCTCGACCCCGCGGCCGGCCCCGACAGCGGCTGCTGGTCCGACGAAACCACCATCCCCGCCCAATCCCTGCCCGACGGTTGGGCCGTCCAACTGCAGTCCTACACGCTCGACAACCTCCACGACGGCACCGAGGTCGTCAGCGAGTCCGGCATCATCCTCACCCAGGGCGAACTGCACCCCGTCACCATGACGCCGGCACAAGCCCGCCAGCTCGCCGCCGCCCTCATTGCTCACGCCAACACCTGGGACAACCGATGAACGAAGACCTCTTCAACGAGGCCATGAAAAAACTGGCCAGCGTCCGCGACAACCTGGTCAGCATCGAGAACGTGTACTGCGAAGAGAACTGCGACCTAGACGCCACCGACGGCCTCGCAAGCCTCGCCGAGGCCATCACGCTCCTCGAGCTCGCCGCCGCGCTCCACCCATCCGACAAGGACACCACGACACCATGACACCCGAGCGGACTGCCGAGCTGGTAGCACTCATCAAGGCCATGCCGCATTCCCAGCGCGAGGCCCTGCATGCGCGGGTCAAGCAAGAGATGGCCCTGGCCATGGCTGAAAACAATGGTCAGCCCGTCGCGGACGCGGTAGCCGACGGGATCAAGGAACGGCTCATCCTCGAGTCTGCCAACGGCAAGACCATCGAGGAGCTCAACTTCGATGACGCCGTCGAGCAAGCCACCGCACGCCTGATCATCCAGGCACGAGCCAAAGACGCGGCGGCAGCCCACCTGCGCGCTGAAGAGCAGCAGGCACCGCCCGCCGTCGTGTCCTTGGTCGACTTCCTCGCCGTCCCCGACGAACCAGTCGCCTACCGGGTTGATGGGCTCTGGCCCATAGGTGGCCGCATCGTCCTCGCGGGCCCCTACAAGGGAGGCAAGTCCTCCATCGTCGGCAACTGCGTCCGCTGCTGCGCGGACGGCACGGACTTCCTTGGACGCTTCCAGGTTCAGCCTGTCGAGGGAAAGATCCTCCTCATAGACAACGAGCTCGACGAGCGCACACTGCGCCGGTGGCTGCGCGACCAGGGGATCCAGAACACCGGCCATGTCCAGCTGCTGCCTCTCCGCGGCAAGACGGCCACCTTCAACATCCTCGATCCCCAGGTCCGTGCCGACTGGGTCCAAGCTTGCGCAGGCGCCGAGATCATCATCTTCGACTGCCTCCGCCCAGTCCTCGACGCCCTAGGACTCTCGGAGGACAAGGACGCTGGCCGGTTCCTGGTCGCCTTCGACGCCTTCCTCAACGAGGTCGGCGCATCTGAGGGCATGATCGTCCACCACCACGGGCACGGCGGCGAGCGCTCGCGAGGTGACTCGCGCATCCTTGACTGGCCCGACGCCACATGGAAGCTCATCCGCAACGACATCGACGACCCCACCAGCCCAAGATACTTCTCAGCCTTTGGGCGCGACGTCGATGTCCAAGAGTCCGAGCTGGGATATGACGCCGCTACCAGACATCTTTCGATCAGTGGCGGATCCCGCAAGGATGCCCGGATTGATACTCGCCTGGATGACGTCCTCGCGTTTCTGGAGAACGGGCCGGGGACGTCCAAGACGGGCATCAAGGCAGCGATCCCCGGCGACGACAAGGCGACCGCGAGGGCTGTGGATAAAGGCGTCGAGCTTGGCCTCATCAGGATGGAGCCGAGGACTGGGCGGGGTGGCGGTTTCGCCTATTACCTAACCCGAGTGAACAAAGGTGAACCCGTGCTAGCCGGACTTCTGAACTCAGGTAACCCCGGGTATACACCCGGGTACCTAGTCAGTACTTCAGACACAGCAACACCAGCGACGACTCCACCCGAGAAACTTCGATGCATTCTCCACTCCACACCACTCACCGGTTGCTACACCTGCGACCAGAACGCAAAGGAAAAAGCATGACCCTCGGCCACTACCAATACAAGAACACCAACCCCAACCAGCCAGGTTACGGACAAACCATCGACATTGACGTTGACGCGCTGCCCAAGACCAACAAACTGCCCAACGTGCAGCTGCCTAACGTGCACATCGACGAAAACGGGTACATGTTTCATTGCCTGGGTCCCCAACTTCTACGCGGACCCAGTTACCGGGGAGCTGTTCCACTCAACGAACTACGGAGGGGCAGCGTGACCGCCACACCGGACCAGTCCATGCCCGCCCCACATGTGTGCGTTGGGTCGGCCCACGAGCTGGACCAACAGCAGCCGGCAAGCGCGCGCGAACGTTCGCACCAGCTCCCACGTGTGTGCGTTGGGTCGGGCACCTGGTGCGAACACTGTCCCGGTACAGCCGTGCCTCGCATGTGTGCGTTGGGCCGGGTCCCCGCCGTTTCAGTGGGGGCGGCGTAGTGGCCGGCCATGCACGCGGCGCCGAGTTCAAGGCAATGCAGCACGTCAGCATCACGGGCAAGGATCGGCGCGGCGTCGTGCATGAGCCGGAGCGGAGCTTCCTTGCTGACGGGCTGGGCAAGGAACTGCGCCGACTGCGCCGCAAGGCAGGACTGAAACAGGTGGACGTGGCACGGCTGTGCGGCATGGTCGAGGAGACTGTGCAGCGGTTCGAGATGGGGCGCCGCCGGCCGACGACTCACGCCCTGGGTGCACTGGTCCGGGCCATGGTGCCAGTCGAGCATGAGAACGCTGTCATGGCCAAGCTGGTCACACTGGCCGGCGACAGCGTCAGGACCGGGGCGGAGCGGAAACGCTACCTCGCCAACAACCTGCGCACCCGCAACGCGCTGGCCACCATGGACCGCGACCGGGAGCGGCTGCGCAAGATTGCTGCGACGCACACCGCTAAGGGCCGGCCGGTCCCGGCCCATGTCGAGGAGACCCTGGCGGCGTTCGACCAACACACGGCGGCGCTCCTTGAGCGTCTCCTCCCAGAGCTTCCCGAGGCAGGCGGCGGCATGGCCCCCGCGCCCGCCCAGGTCAGCCCGTACGTGCTGCCGAAGGGCATGAAGGCTTTGGCAGCACACTATGCGGCCCAGGGGAGAGGAGGTGGAGCCAATGTGAACTGATTGAACATCAGCACACCCCGCTATAAACCCCGGAATATCAACCAACTTTCACCCAGTGATCACACAGTGAGCACTGACCAACAACACCAGGAGCACCACATGACCAACGAACACATCACCGTCTTGACGCATCTCAAGCGCCAGCACAAGGACGAACTGACGGCGCTTAAGTCGGCTGCCAGCGCTGACCAGTACCTCTCGCAGGACGGCAAGAGCGCACAGCTTCAGCAGGAGTCCCAGCGACTCGCGGCCAAGTATGCGGCCGCGCTGGAATCCCTGACAGCCCGCATGGAATACTCCACCGGCGTTGCCATGACCACGGCATCGAAGATCATTGGCGCCATTCCCGCACCTGCTGTAGCGGACAGCAAACAGGAGTGGGAGCGGGTGACCATGCTCCTTGAAGCGGGGGCCGGGCTGAACACCATTGTGCGAGGCGCTGACCTTGCCCGGTTGCAGGCAATCCAGCAGTGGGGGCCGACGTACTTGGAAGCGGAAGCAATCAAGACGCGCCCGGGTGGTCTTGCGGGTTATGACCAGGGCGCGGACTTGACGGAATTCAACACCAGTATGCGGAACCGCTTTGCCGAGATCCTGCCCAATGGTAGCTATCTGACGGCCGGCGCCGAGGCCGCAGGCGTCGCTGCTGAGTTCGGCAGGTCTGCCCAGACATTCACTGATCGGCTCAACGGACAACACAGCAGCTATGACCCGGTTGGTGAAGCTTTGGCGGCCCAGGAGGCGGGCCAGATCGCTGCCGCCAACTTCACCGGCGCAACGATCACAGGAGCCCAGTCATGACGAACTACAAGATCACGACGGTAGCAGCTGGCCACAACGGCAGCATGGGCCAGTGCGTGGACCAGACATGCTTGCACTTCATCGACGGCGTGGGCTACACCGAGAACCCTGCGTTCATCGACTACTCCGCCACGGCAGGCCACGCGGTGGACACGGTGGACAGTATCCCCGCCGAGTACACCCAAGGCTTGATACCGCTGCACCCTTACGGGTACTACGCAGTGACGGCACCAGCAGCGGCACCAATCGCCGAGGAATGGTTTGCCACATCCCCGCTGCGCGACGCGGCCGTTGACCCGCACCAGGGCGACTACCTACCGCCGGTCAATGCTGGCACCGCCGACCCGCACGGCCCCAAAGTGGTGAGTGTGCAGGCGTTGAGTCCCCGCAGCGGCAACCCGCCCTACGTCGACGGAGCAAGGTACGAGCCGGCCACTGTGACGCCTAACCCGAACATCACCACAACCGCTGGCGAGTAGCCACGGCATCACCCCATAAGCAGCTTGGGCGCCGTCTCACTCCAATGGGCGGCGCCCAAGCACCACAACCTCACCAACTTAGGAGGATCTAGGTATGAACGCATCAGAGCTTTCCGCAGCCCAAGCCGCAAGGACCAGTATCATCACCGGCTGGTTTCGAAACCCAGACGCCTGGACCGCACTAGACAAAGAAGTCCTACCCAACTTCCAGACACCAAGAATTTGGACAGGCGCATGCGGATCAGGCGAGGAAGCCTACACCGCAGCGATATTCGCTGCGGCACATGGTGGGCGAATCCTTGCCACTGACATCAACCCCACGATGATCGCCCTTGCTATCGCTGCAAAGTACCAATCCAAGGACGTCATGATCGACGCTATCAGTGCAAGAATTGCGGCACCCTCCCTAGCGCAAGCTTTCCTCTTCGACGCTAAAACCGGTGAGGCCAAGCCCAGACAGGAAATCCGGGACCTCGTGAAGTTTGGTGTGCTCGACCTCAATTTCGATGCCCCTCCCGAATGCGATATTGCCATCCTTGCAAACGTCTGGAGGCACCTCGACCCGGACGCCGCCGCCCACTTGCTGGGCCAGCTACAGAGACGACTGGGGCAACAGGGCCGACTCGTCATTGGCGGATCCGACGTCTACCCGACACCAGAGCTGGCAGCCCAAGCGATACCGGGGAAGTTCCTGGCACTGCTGTCCGAACATTTCGCCGAAGCGGAACACGACCTCATTTGGCGGCCGCTATGAAGGACGACATCATGGCATCCGGTGAATGGGTGTTCGACGACCAGGTAGCCGACCGCTTCGAAGACATGCTGTCCCGAAGCATCCCAGACCTGCCACAACTGCGACGGATCATTTCGGACGTCGCCCAGGCACTCGTACCGTTCGGCGGTGTCGTGGTCGACCACGGCTGCAGCCTTGGCCAAACACTCGATTCGCTGGCAGGCTTCGGCCGGGAACTGTACGGCTTCGACAAGTCCACGGCCATGGTTGACAGGGCCAAGACACAAATGGCCGGCCGAGCCCGGATCGCTCATCTGGATCTCGTCACCGGCAAGCCCGAGCATCCGCCGGCAGACCTCACATCTTTTGTTTTCACTCTCCAGTTCATCGCTGAACAAGAGCGCGTCGGGATCCTGGCAAGGGCTCTGGCTGCGTCGAAGCCAGGCAGCCTCCTCATCGTCGCGGAGAAGGTCACCACAGCCTCCCAGGAGCTCGCGCCGGTCCTCACCGGCGTCTATCACGAGCGGAAGCACCAAGCTGGTTACACCTGGCCGCAAATCGAAGCCAAGGCAGCGTCTCTGGCTGGCGTTCTACGCCCCCTGACTGCCAGGGAAAACGAGGAGGCGATTGAGGCGGCTGGCTGGTCCAAGCCGGAATGCATCTGGCGATCGCTCAACTTTGCAGCCTGGGCAGCTGTAGCGCCTGCGCGCTAAGTGCTCACGCTGTGCTCACCAGCTAATTTACCCCCGGAAAATCAACGACTCTGGGGGAGCGAGTTGATACTAAATCAACTAACAAGACGCCATACCCCACACAAACTTAGGAAGTCATGAAGAGCAATCTGGAACGTTACATGGCCGCAGCAATTGCGGCTGGACCGCCATGGGTATGGTCCACAGGAATGACCGATTGGGGACGGGACCCGGAACTTTGGCCCGGCTTCCTCCAACAGATCAAACCGACAGCCCGGATATGGTGCGCTGGCACCGCCACGGGTGAGGAAATAGTTACTCTCGCGGCACGGACACCATCGTCTGTGACAATCCACGCAACCGATATACGCCCCGACGCCCTGGCTCGATGCCAAACGGGCAGATACCCCGCGGAAATGGTCATGGTTGCGCTAGATAGGGGCGACCTGACAGCGGGTGATGTGAGCCGTATGTTTGAGCCTGCCGAACCAGGGGCTCAGTGGTGGGAGACAACCGAGGAAATACGCTCGAGGGTCACTTGGCAGCTCCATGATCTAATGACAGATCCATTACCCACGGCCGACATCGTATTTTGTCGCAATGTGTTGCACATGATCCCCACTGACCAACGTGCGGGCGTTGTAGAATCCCTGGGCAGCCTAGACGTGCCAATAGTTATTGGAAAGTCCGACGCTGTGCACATGAACCGGTACTGGTCCGCTAAGTTCGACGTGCCCGTATCCTTGGTTCTTGACGCAGCTCGTGAGGATCGCTGAGATGGCACGCGTCAACGACCTCTGGCACAACAAAGACCGCACCCGCTCCAAGGCATACGGCACAGGCTCACGCTGGCAAGCATGCTGGACAGCCAACGGCAAAGAACGCCGCAAGTCCTACACGACCAAGGCAGCAGCCGAGGACCACCTCGTCGCCGTCGGCCACAGCCAACGCACCGGCGGATACATCGACCCCACCGCAGGCCGCGTGTTCATCCGCGACATCCTCTCCGACTGGGAGAACACCCTCGTCCACCTCTCGCCCTCCACTCGCGCCGCCGTCCAGTCCGACCTGCGAGCCAGCATCGAGCCCTACTGGGGCGAACGCATCCTCGCCGACGTACGCCGCGCCGACGTCCAACAATGGGTCACCAGCATGGACAAGGCCCCCCGCACCGTCCAGACCATCCACGGCCGCCTCCACTCATTCCTGACCTGGTGCGTCGACGAAGGCAGGATCGCCACCAACCCGGCAGCCCGCGTCAATCTTCCGCAGGGCCGCCGGCGGGAACACCGCTTCCTTGCCCCGGCCCAGATCTACGCGCTCGCCGACGCCATCGATGAGCGCTACCGCGACCTGGTCCTCCTGCTGGCCTCAACTGGCCTGCGCATCGGCGAGGCTGCCGAGCTGCGCGTGAAGGACCTGAATCTCGAACGGGGCCGCCTCACGGTCAACCGTGCCGTCGTGTTCGTCCGCGGCAACGCCATGATCGGCCCGCCCAAGAGCGGCAAGGCGCGCAGCGTGCCCGTCACCCCGTCGATCGCCCAGGCGCTCGCAGCCAGGGCCGAGGCATTGGGCCCTGACGATCTGCTGTTCACGACGCCGCGCGGCCGGCAGCTGCGCGCCAGCAACTTCAAGCGCCGCTACTTCAACGACGCCGTGACCTGGGCCAACCAAGAAGGGGCCGACATCCCAGCCGACCTCTGGGTGCACGACCTACGCCACACAGCAGCCTCTCTCGCCGTCGCATCCGGCGCCAGCGTCAAGAGCATCCAACGCATGCTCGGACACGCCACAGCGGCCATCACGCTCGACGTCTATGCGGGATTGTTTGACCAGGAGCTCGACGACGTCGCCGACCGGATGGAAGCACTGATCAACGCCGGTAAGCCAAACGTGACGTAGTTCCGAGGTCAATGTCTGAGCTGGGAGCTAGGATCGTGCCTATCTGGGCAACGGTGTCCAGATAGACATCCATAGGGGGAAAAATGCGCGCATTGTCAGAGAGCCGGACGCGAGTCGATCTTCTAGCTGACCAACAAGCAGTAGCTGAAATTGCCAAGTTTGCGGCAAAATTCGGGTATCGCATGAACATGGGCCCGTCGACCAACAACAGCTTCTTGGAAGCGGTACTCACGCGAACCGGAGAAACGTTCCTGCGAGACGACCTTGCGCAGTTGGTCTACCTCACAGCAATGACGGACAACAAGTCCGTAGATGACGTTCTTGCCGGCATTAGCGACAAGCTCAAGAATCACCATCACATCGAGCTGGACGTGCCGCCGGCAGATCAAGCAGGCCTTGGGGAACTTCACCCAGAAGGGCACTAGAACGTCCTCACTTGAGAGCCGCCCTGCATCATTGCAGGGCGGCTCTCTCTATGCGTGTGGCTGCCGTTTGCGGTAGTCGGCGACATCGGTGGCGGGGATACGCCACGGACTGTTCCTAGCCCCTGTACCGGCCTTGTACGCGTTCGGGAAGAACCGGCCGCGGCGAACCAGGTCGGCAACCGTGTCGACGCTTTGGTTCGTCAGCTCCGCCACCTGGGCAATGGTCAGGTCAGGCTCACCATGATTCTTCATGACGGCCATCCTCGCACAGCGTCAGGGGCGAGGGCCCGACGATGCGGGCGCTATGACGACGAATGGCGTGTCTCATTCCTTGATTGGGAATGAGACACGCCATTTTCATTGACCAAGCTAAGCGGGCCCGCCGCCAGTCCACTCCAGCAGATGACCTGATGGACAGTATGCGCGACCAACAGGATTCCATTCGTCTGGGCCTGCTGCAGCTTCAGTCTTTCCGAAAACCCAGCGTTCCTTCAAGGTCCTGCCGCACTTCGGGCATTCGTACTTCGAATCACGAATCTCCCGCTTAGCCATTATTGACGGTCACCGTGCTTGTGATCCGACCCGTCAACAGTGCATAGGACTCTGCATAGTCGCGAGTAATCGAAGATCCTTCATCCTCCAGGATCTTGTTCAACAGGAACAACGCTGCCTTCCGGTGCGCCACGGTCAAGCTCTTTTCTTCGCCTTCGGCCATGATGGCCCCCTTTCATATGCCGGCGGTCTGGTGCTGCCGGTCTATCGCTGACCATACTTGGAGGCACTGACTTTTTGAGGTCAGGGGACTGACCAAAGTGCTGGGCCGGTATCGAAAGCGGCAACGGGACCGAAAACGGAAATAGGCACTGTTTGACCCTGTGGTGTGATCACCATGTGTGAACACACCACAGGAAACGGGAGGAAACCAACTGGTCTCACTCCCGTTCCTGTGGCTCATTCCCCGCTAGTTCCCGTCACTTTTGGCACGGGGGGAACCAGTGGGAAACGGTGGCAAGATCACTGTAAATCAGCTGGCAACGCCTTCACTGGTTCGAATCCAGTATCTGCCACCAACCGGAGACCCGGATCCACGATTGTGGGTCCGGGTCTCCTTGGTTGTGCACCCAAGACCGTGACCGCCTGCAGGCCCGGGCGAGCCATGCGCCCCGGGGCGAACTACAGTTAAGCCATGGAATATGTGGTGCCGCTGGTTATTGTGCTGGTCATTGTTGTGGTTGTTGTCGTGGGGTCCCGCCTCCTGGGGCGCCGCACACCGCCCGCAGCGGCGACGGATCCGACGTCGAACATGGCACCAGGCAAGCGGCAGGCGCGCGCCAGCCGGAGCATCACCCGCGAGGCCGCGCAGGAGGCCAGCGCCCGGCTCACCCCGGAAACCCACCAGCGTGTGTATTCCTACATCGCCCAGCGCCAGGTCATGAACGCTGTGAGGGAATACCGCAAGGCCACCCACCTGGGCCTCGGCGACGCCGCAGCGGCCGTCGCCGCCCTCGCCGAGTTCCCCCAGCCCGCGCCCGAGCCCGCGCCCGAGCCCGCGCTCCCGCAGCCTGTCATCCCACCCGCCGATGCGCCGCTGACGGTGGAGGACATCATGAACGCCGCGCCCGCGCCCAAGCCAGCCCCCAGCGCCTACCGATACCGGGCCATCGTTTCCCAGGGCGATGAGGTCCGGGAAGTGGCGAGCACGCGCCTCAACGCAGAAATCTACGGCCGGATCCGGCAGCTCGCGCTCTCCGGCAATTACGACGGCGCAGCCCGGCTCCTGCTCGACCATGCCGACATTGGGGTCGCCGAGGCGCAGGAGTTTGTGACCATGATTGGTCCGGAAGACTAGCCGCCCCCGGGCAGCACGTGGCAAAACCGCCCCGACGCCGGTACTCTTGGGGATTTACAACTAAGTTCCGCCGCGCCCGCCTGGCGGCTGTCACTCTTTGGGGAGAGCATGCACACGTCCACGAGCTACGCTGCACCGCAGCTGCGTCGAATCCTTCTGGCCGCCCTGGCGTCGCTGGCGCTCATGCTGCCCATGCTTCTGGTGCCCGCCCCTGCCCAGGCGGCAACCACTGTCGCCACCCGCGTCAGCGGCTTTGCGGCCGGTCCGGCAACGGTCACCAAGGGCAAGGCCGTCACCTATTCGGGACAGGTGCAGCGTGCGTCCGGCAAGTCCTGGGTGAAGACCGGGGCGGTGTCCGTCCATGTCTACTTTGACCCCGACGGCACGGCGCCAAGGAAGTATGTGCGGACCATCAAGACCAATGCCACCGGGTATTTCAAGTCCTCCACGGTCTCCACCGTTTCCGGCAAGTGGTCTGTAACGGTGCCGGCGCGGGGCAGCTACAAGGCATCGACGTCAGCCGCCAAGTACGTCAAGGTTGTTCCCGCCAAGATTGCCACGCGCGTCAGCAGTTTTGCTGCCGGGCCGGCAACGGTGACGAAGGGCAAGGCTGTCACGTATTCGGGCCAGGCGCAGCGTGCCTCGGGGGCGACGTGGGCGAAGACCGGTGCTGTGACGGTCAACGTGTATTTTGATCCCGACGGCGCGGCTCCGAAGAAGCTGGTCCGCAGCCTCAAGACGGGGTCCACGGGCTATTTCAAGGCGTCAACCACATCCTCGGTTTCAGGAAAGTGGTCCGCGCACATGCCTGCCCAGGGCAACTACCTTGGTTCCTACTCGGCCACGAAGTACGTCAAGGTCGTGGCGGCGCCGAAGCCGACGGTGACCAAGCCGATCAACCTGAACACCTGCCCTTCGTGGGCACCCATCAAGGGCAACGCCTCAAGCATGATCTACCACATGCCGGGCCAGAGCTTCTACACCAGAACCAATCCGGAAGCCTGCTTTGCCACCGAGAGCGCCGCCGTCAAGGCCGGCTACCGCAAGGCCAAGGTTTGAGCACCGAGGCCTGAACACGGCAATTCGGTGCCGCTAGTGCGCGGTGTCCTCCAGGACAAAGCCGTCCTGGTGGTGGATCAGCTGGCGTCCCATCCCTGAATCCAGTTGGATCCACAGGCACTGGCGGTCATTGGACAGGGTTTCCACCCGGCCGGAGAGGCGCCAGCCGCGGTCGTTGATCAGGGCCACCGGCTCGTTCTTGGCCAGTATCGGCCAGACCTGGTGGTTCTCGGGGTTGATGAATGCGTGGTGGTGGACGGGGCGTGCCATGGGATCTCCTTCGATGAAAGTCATCGCTGCTTCCTTTTCTACGGTTGCTTGATACGGCAATCATGCGCGCGAGCGGTTAATTCCCTGTGAACTTCAGGCAGCGAGCTGCCCAAGAACCGGTGAAACTGCGCCGCATTTCCTTTCCCCTTCCCGGTGGCAGCAGTATCTGTTGCCCGTTTCTTTGCCTGTCTGCAATACCGCAAGGTTCTCTTGCGGCGCTGCAGAGAACGCGTGGTGGCCTGTGCGACGGTCGTTCGGAAGGCCGTGGGGCGACCCCGGAAGGTGACAGAGGGATCTTCGTAAGACCCCGGAAGGTGATAGAGGGATCCTCGTTGGGGGTTGACTGTTAGGTTGCCTAATAGTTAGGCTGTCTAATTATGACGAGAAATATTCAAGAACTGGCCGGTCGGTACCGCGACATCCTCCGCCAGGCAGTGTTCCTTGTCCGGTCCATGGACGCCGAGGGCGAGCTGAGCATCGGCCACCTGAGCACGCTGAACATGGTTGCCGCCGAACCGCTGCGGGTTGGTGCCATTGCCCGCAATGCTGGCATCAAGGTGCCCAGCGCCACCGAGCAGATCATCAAGCTGGAATCAGCAGGTCTTGTGGAGCGCGTCCCCGACCCGGCCGACGCGCGGGGCGTCCTGGTCCGGCTCACTGACAGGGGGCAGGAGGCCCGGGAGGCAGCCAACACCCGCCGCAACGGCTCCATGGCGCAGGCCCTGCAAACCCTCACCAGTGAAGAGCAGCGGGCCATCGCCGAAGCCCTTCCGGCCATCGCCAAGCTGAACGAAGCACTGGGCCGCGGGCACGGGCCCGACGCACGGCAGGGCGGTCCGGCGACAGAGCACAGGCCCGCGCCGGCGCACCAGCCAACCACCAACTAAAGACGGCGCCGGGCGCACGAGGCGCGCTCCGGCGTCGAACATGAACAAAAACAGGAGAAATAAAGTGCAGGCCAAAGCCGCAGCGGACACGCGCCACCCAACAGGCGGGGCGCTCCAAGCCGAAAAACAGTCCATGCTCAAGCAGCCCAAGGCGGTGTGGGCGGTGGCGTTCGCAGCCGTCTTCGCGTTCATGGGCATTGGCCTCGTTGACCCCATCCTGCCGGCGATTGCGGAGAACCTGGAGGCCACGCCGAGCGAGGTGTCGCTGCTGTTCACGAGCTACTTCCTGGTCACGGCCATCGCCATGCTCGTGACGGGGTTCGTGTCCTCGCGCATTGGCGGGAAGAAGACGCTGCTGATCGGGTTGGGCATCATTGTGGCGTTCTCGGCGCTGTCCGGCATGTCCAACACCGTTGATGCGCTGGTGGGCTTCCGCGCCGGCTGGGGCCTGGGGAATGCGCTGTTTGTGGCGACGTCGCTGGCCGTGATGGTGGGTGTTGCTTCCGGCGGCGCAGCCACCGCCATCATCCTGTACGAGGCCGCGCTGGGTCTGGGGCTCTCACTCGGCCCGCTCATGGGCGCCCTGCTGGGCGGCTGGCAGTGGCGCGCGCCGTTCTTCGGCACGGCCACGGCCATGGCCATTGCGTTCATCCTCGTCATGGTGCTGCTGCCCAAAACCCCGGTCCCGGCCGTCAAGACCCGCCTGCGCGACCCGCTGCTGGCGCTGGGCCACAAGGGCCTGCGCACTACGGCCGGCAGTGCCCTGTTCTACAACTACGGCTTCTTCACGATCCTGGCGTTCGTGCCGTTCATCCTGGGCTTTGACGCCTACGGGATCGGCGCCGTGTTCTTCGGCTGGGGCGTTGCCGTGGCCGTGTTCTCAGTGTTTGTGGCACCCATGGTGCAGCGCCGTTTCGGTGCCACCGGTGCGTTGACGGGGTCGCTGCTGGGCCTCATGGTGATCCTGGCCGGCCTGGCGTTTGCCGCGGGACATTCGGTGGCCGTGGTCGTGGTGCTGACAGTGGCCTCCGGTGCGCTGCTGGGCATCAACAACACGCTCTTCACCGAGCTGGCCATGTCCGTCTCCGACTCGCCCCGGCCCGTGGCCAGCGCCGGTTACAACTTTGTGCGCTGGATGGGCGGGGCCCTGGCCCCGTTCCTGGCCGCCAAGATCGCCGAGCACTCCTCCGCGTCTGTGACCTTTCTGGTGGCAGCCGCCATGGTGCTGGTCAGTGCAGGGGTCATCGTTGGCGGGCGCAAGTTCCTGGTGGCGCATGAGCCCGAGGGCGTGTAGCTCCCTCCCGTGAAGCACGACGGCGTCCGGCCCGCCAAGGCGAACGGCAGCCCCGGCGGACCTGCAGCGCAAGCCGCATCCCGCCGTCGTGCGCGGGCCTGTTCCCGCTCACGCGCTCAGCGAAACGGGTAGCCATGGATTCCGCACTCACGTAGCGTAGGAGGCATGGCTACAGTTGAAATCACCACTGAATCTTTCGGACAGACCATCGAGGGCAACGACATCGTGATCGTTGATTTTTGGGCGGGATGGTGCCAGCCCTGCGTGCGGTTTGCTCCCACGTTCGAGGCAGCCTCCGAGAAGCACTCTGACATTGTCTTCGGCAAGGTGGACACCGAGGCGCAGCAGCAGCTGGCCGCGGAAGCCAACATCACCTCGATCCCCACGCTCATGGCATTCCGCGAGAAGGTTCTGGTCTTTGCCCAGCCCGGAGCGCTGAGCGGCACCCAGCTGGAGTCAGTCATTGACGCAGTCAAGGCCCTGGACATGAAGGAAGTCCACGCCGCCGTCGCCGCCAAGCAGGCCGAAAGTCCCGCCGCGGAGTAATCGGTGCATTGAACTTGCACAGATGGCCCCCAAATCAGTGATTTGGGGGCCATCTGTGTCTGTTCGCGGTCCGTTCGAGGGGCCGGTTCCAGGTTCCGGTGCTAGAGGCGTTCCAGCTTGACCGGCTCGGCGAGCAGGGCGCTCAATGACTCGTTGAGGTCCTGCACGGCGATGCCCTTGCTGTGCTTGTCCAGGTCTTCCTCGGACGCCCACTGCTCGGTCAGCACGATCTTCTCTTCCGATTCCTCGGTGATTTCGTACTGGATGCAGCCGGCCTCCTCGACGACCTGCTCGATGGCGATGTCCAGGGCGAGCTTCACGCGGAAGAATTCGCCCTCGTTGGGGATGAAGGTGGCTTTTAGGTTGATGATCTCGCTCATGGAATCAGCCTAGGCGATCGCGGCGCGTGGTCGGGAAGCGGTTCCGCAGTGTGAACGTGCCGCCCCGTCCCGGCCAGGCTAAATGCTGGCATAGCCGCCGTCGATCAGGATGTTCTCACCCGTGATCATTCCGGCGCTTTCCCCGGCGAGGTAGGCGATCAGCCCGGCAACCTCTTCTGGCTGTGCGAACCGGCCCGTGGGTATCTGCCGTTTCAGCGCCTCGCCCTTTTCGCCGGCCCAGGCCAGTTTGCCCAGAGGAGTTTCGACGACGGTGGGGGAGACCGCGTTGACCGTCACGCCGTGCGGTGCCCATTCCATGGACAAGACCTTTGTCATCCCGACAATGGCTGCCTTGCTGGCGCAGTAGGCCACATGCTCGTCGAGGCCTATCACGCTGGCCTGCGAGGCGAGGTTGATGATTCGGCCGTGGCCGGCTTTGGTCATGGCCTTGCCGGCCGCCTGGGCCATTACGAAGCTGGCTGTAAGGTTCACACCCAGCGTGGCATTCCACTTTTGCTCACTCAGGTCCAGTGCCTTGTCCAGCAGGACGATGCCGGCGGAATTGACCAGAACATCCACCTTGCCTGCTGCCTGCAGAACCTTGCCGATGGTCGCGGTGCCGGCGCCTACGGCCGTCAGGTCCTGGGTGATGCCCTGGTGGCCGGCGCCTGGCAGGGCCGCCATTTCCTCGTGGATGGAGTTGCTGAGGTCCACCCCGAACACCCGGGCTCCGCGCTCGGCAAAATGTCGCGCGACGGAGTTGCCAATGCCGCTGGCGGCGCCGGTCACGACGACGGTGCGGCCCGCAAATTCCTGGCTCATCCCTAGTCCTCGTAGCCGCAGATGGCGTTGACCTTCTCGGCCGAGGCGCTGGTGGCGTCAAAGGTGTAGCCGAGCCATTCGTCTGCCAGCCGGCGGGCCAGTTCCGAGCCGATGACCCGCTGGCCCATGCACAGTACCTGGGCATTGTTGCTCAGGACGGAACGTTCCACCGAGAAGGAGTCGTGTGCCGTAACGGCGCGGATGCCCTTGACCTTATTTGCTGCAATGGCGACGCCGAGGCCGGTGCCGCAGAACAGGATGGCCCGGTCTGCGCTGCCGTCGGCTACGAGCTTGGCGGCGTTGACGGCGATGTGCGGGTAGGCGGTCGTGTCATTCGGGTCCACGCCAACGTCGATGACTTCTGCCACGAGACCGTTGGTGGCCAGGTCTTTCTTGATAATTTCCTTGTATTCGACGCCGGCCTCGTCGCAGCCGATGACAACTCGCAAGTTCTTGCTCATGATGGGTTCCTTAGAAATGTGTGGGTGGTGCGAAACTCAGGCCAGCAGTGCGGCTGCAGGCTGTTCCGCCAGGGCTGTAACGAGCAGGGCCATGGACGTCGCCCCGGCGTCGGGAGTGCCAACCGACTTGGCGGCCAAGGGGCGGGCACGTCCCAGCTTGGGGCTCAGTGCGGCCGTTGCGGCCGCCTCCCTGGTTGCGAATGCGGCGGCGCCCCGCCAAGCGTCGGCAAAGCCGGTGCCGCCAGAAACTGCGTCGGACAGTGCCTCGGTGAACGGCAGGAGTGCGTCAACGAGCGTCTTGTCGCCAATCGTCGCGCGCCCCAGCTCGATGATGGCGTCGGCAAAGGCGTGGGCCGCGGCCACATAGTCTTCAGGGCTGTAGCTTGCGCTCTCGTCGCCCAGGGACGTGCCGGCCGCTTCAAGGGCCGCGCCCCAGAGCACGCCGGAGGTTCCGCCGGCCCTTTCGGCCCAGGCCTGGCCTGCGCGCTGCAGCACCCAGGCCGCGCCAGCCCCGCCGTCGGCTGCTGCAGTTGCGGCCTGGAGCGCCGCGTCGATGCCCTTGACCATGCCGCGGCCGTGGTCACCGTCGCCCGCCACCGCATCAATTTCGCCCAAAAGCAGCTCATGCTCGTGCAGTGTTGCGGCCATGGTGCCCAGTCCGGCCACGACGGTCCGGGCCAGCTGTGCCGACGCCCCTGAGAATTCAGGCGCCTCAGCAGCGGCTTGTTCCGTCTCCGCGCCGTCTTGGCCAAAGGCTTCAAGGGCTGCGACGGGAGCGGCCTGCTTGCGGTAGGCGGGTGTGTAGGCGTCGGCCTTCCAGAAAGTCTCCAGCTCCTCGTCGAGCCACATGAGCGTCAGCGAGGTGCCGCCCATGTCCAGGCTCGTGACGAGCTCGCCCACTTCAACGTCAACCAATTCCAGGCCGGCACTGCGCAGGCGGCGGGACACCGGTCCCCACAGCAGGAACAGTTCTTCATACTTGGTGGTGCCCAGCCCGTTGAGGATTACGCCCACCTTGTTTCCTGCATTGGCGGGTGCGGAGCGCAGGAGCTTGTCCACGAGTAGTTCTGCCAGTTCGGACGCCGTGGGCATCACCTCGTCGCTGATGCCCGGTTCACCGTGGATGCCCAGGCCCAGGCCGAGGTGGCCTTCCGGAACCTCGAAGAGCGGCTTGTCCGCGCCGGGCATGGTGCAGCCGGAGAAGGCGACACCCAGGGTGCGGGTGGCCGCGTTGGCGGCGCGCCCTGCCCGCTCGACGCCGTCGAGGTCCAGGCCCGCGGCAGCCGCGGCGCCCATGACCTTGAAGACGGTGAAGTCCCCGGCAATCCCGCGGCGCTTTTCCTCATCATCGGAGGAAGCGATGTCGTCAGTGACGACAACAATGCGAGTGTCGATGCCTTCTTTGCGGAGGCGTTCGGCCGCAATGCCGAAGTTCATGTTGTCGCCTGCATAGTTGCCGAAGCTGAGCACCACCCCTTTGCCCTGGTTGGCGGCCTTCGCCACCGAGTAAACCTGGGCAGCGGACGGGGACGTGAAGATGTTTCCCACGACCGCACCCGTGGCAAAGCCGGTGCCCACCAGGCCGGCGAAAGCCGGGTAGTGGCCCGATCCGCCGCCAATGACCACAGCCACCTGCGGTTCGCCGGTGCGAAGTGCCACGGCGCCGCCGGCAACGCCGCGCAGGCGGTCCGAGTAGATGTCGAGGAATCCTTCGAACTGGTCATCCGAAAAATCCGCAGGTGAGTTGAATATCTTGGTCATTGCTGCTCCAGGTTGTGTAGCGGGGGTGTTCTTAGTGCTGTCGGCCGCGGGCCGCATCCTCTGGCACCTTGAGGAAGTTGGTCAGGGCGAAGGCCACACCGTAGAGGGCCACAAAGGCCCAAACGACGCCGGTGTTCCCGCCCCAGGGCAGGGCGATTGCGACGACGGCGGCGCCAAGGAAGGCTGCACCTCCGGCGGCAGTGGTGTACATGGCCATGGCCGCACCTTGGTGGCGGGGTGTCAGCGCCGGCATGATGGCGCCCATGGGTACAAAGCCGGCCAGCAGGATGCCAAAGGTGACGCCAGCCAGGACGGAGAGCCAGTAGCCCCAGTCGGAGCCGGGGGCCACCAGGTGCGGCACGTACCACCATGCCAGCAGACCCAGCGCCGAGCCGGCGATGCCGAACCACCGGACAGTGCGCAGCCAGCCCCATTTGTCGCCGATGGCGCCGAAGACGGCGTTGAAGGCGATGTTGGAGGCGTACACGATCACCGTCATCATCAGCCACTGGGTCTGCGTCCAGCCCAACTGGCCGCCGATGACGGCGGGCAGGATGACAAACATGCCGTACTGGGGCGCGGTGTTGATGAGCCGGACCACGAAGCCCGCGAGGACGCGGGGCTCGCTGGCCAGGAGGCGGATTCCGCCAGTGAGCACCTGGGCCGTGGATTCGCCTGCCGGGGCCTGGCGCCTGGATCCACCCGGTTCCTTGACGCCAAACCATGCAATGGCAAAGCCGAGCGTCACGAGGGCGATCGAAGCCCACAACGTCTTGGATTCGCCCGAATAGCCTCCGCCGAAGCCGGGAATGGCGAACAAGGCGAAGAGCGAGCCGAAGGTCGGCAGGCCGCCGGTGAACATGACGTAGAACCAGCCCACGGCGGTGCCCTTGCGCTTGACCGGCACCACGTTGTTCACCCAAACCAGGAAGGCAAAGGCGAACAGCGGGTAGCCCAGGCCACGGAAGAAGTAGCTGCCAAAGATGGCCAGTGCGGAACCGGTGCCCAGGCTCAGCAGGAACAGGACCTCAAAGACGACCCAGCAAGCGAAGCCCAGGGCCATGACCCGGCGCGGTCCGACGAGGTCCGACAACGCCCCTGAAAGGTAGGAGGCAACCATGACGGCGACGCCGTACAAGGTGATGATGGTCGGCACGAGGGCAGCCTGGCTGCCGAGTGCTTCGGCCATGTGCGGGGCGATGAAGTTGGACTCAACTCCGTTGCCTGTCATGAAGACCAGGACGGCGATGAACCCCCACCTCAGGGACTGCGGGATGCCGATGCGGTCGAGCCAGGTTTCTGCGGCCACTTGGGGCCGGCTGCTTAGTGCTGTCATGGGGAAAACGCCTTTGTTTCAGGGATGGGTGGACCGTGGTGGACGGGAAGACTACTTCGAGGTGCCGGGAAGGATGGAGACCTTGACGGATGCGCCGGCTGTGTCGCCCACGAGGTCCAGCGCTTCCTGGAACTTGTCGAGGGGGAACTGGTCGGTGCAGATCTCGTCGAGGGGCAGGATGCCGGATTCGATCATCTTGATGGCGGCGGGCCAGCAGTGCGGGCCGAGGTGGGCGCCGCGGACATCCAATTCCTTGTCATCGCTGATGATCGACCAGTCGACGGTGACATCGGAGCCGAAGACGGAGTATTCGACGTAGGTGCCGAGCTTGGCCAGCAGGTTCAGGCCCTGTCCGACAGCGGAGGGGTGGCCTGTGCCCTCGATGTAGACGTCTGCCCCGTAGCCGCCAGTGAGGTCCTTGATGATCTGGATGGCATCCTGGCGGCCAACGTTGATGACCATGTCGGCGCCGCACTTGGTGGCGAGGGCGAGCTTGTCGTCGGACATGTCCAGCGCGATCACCTTCATCGGGTTCTTGGCCTTGGCGCCGGCGACCATGCCGAGGCCGATCGGTCCGCAGCCTGCGATAACGACGACGTCGTTGAACTTGATGTCGGCGCGCTCGACGGCGTGCAGCGAGCAGGAGAGCGGTTCGGCGAAGGCTGCGTGGGCAGGTGCCAGATCCTTTGACACCTTGTGGGTCAGTGCCTTCAACGGCACCAGCACGTATTCGGCCATGGCGCCGTTGTAGTTGCGGAAACCGAACATGTCGTGCGGGCCGCACATCCAGTACTGGCCACGGACACAGTAGCGGCACTCGCCACAGGGAACGATCTGCTCGCAGGCGATGCGGTCGCCGACTTCGAGGCCGTGGTGGGCCAGGCCCGCCGCGTCACCGAGAACAACGGTTCCAATGAACTCGTGGCCCGGGGTGACGCCGGTCTGTGCCCAAGCCGGGCGGTTCTCGTCGCCCCAGAACTTCGGTGCACCGTGGTAGCACTTCAAGTCACTGGCACACACGCCGACGGCTTCAACCTTGATCAGCAGTTCGCCGGATGCAGGGATGGGGACAGGCAGCGTCTCAAGCACGTAGTTTTCGGGTCCGTGGACGACCACGGCCTGCATGGTTGCAGGCAGGGCGGTTGATGCGGGAACAGTTTCAGCAGCGGTGGTGGTCATTGTTTCCTCCGGTAGAAGTGTGATGCAGCTCAATGATTCCAGTGTGATGCCGCCCTGAACAAATGTCAAGAACATAATTTCACGAACGAGAAATCGTGAAATTATGTTCACGCAGGTGTCTTGTCCGAGTTACCATTGGAGCGGGGCCCGCACAGCGGCGGGCCATGAAAGCAACCAGGGAGAATGTGCAATTGGTGACTGAAGCTGGCGCCGCCCATGGCGGCACCTCGAGCAGGTTTCCGGTGGAAACGCTGTATCAGGCTGCCCGCATGTATTACCTGGAAGACGTAAACCAGGCCCGGATCGCCGAAACCATGAAGGTTTCCCGCCCCACGGTCAGCAGGCTACTGCAGGAGGCCCGGCGCGTCGGGATGGTCAAGATTGAGGTCGTCCACCCCACCCTGGCGGTGACTGACTCGCTGGCAGTGGAGTTGGCGCAAGCGCTCAACTTGGAGAAGGTGTATCTCGCCGATGCCGACCAGTCCGGTCGTTTGGGCCCAGGCCTGGCACCTCAGGTCAGTGAGGCGATTCGAGACATGGAGCTGGAGCCTGGAGACATTCTGCTGGCTTCTTCCGGCCGTACCGTGTACGAACTGGGCAGCGCATCGCTGCCCAGGCTGCCCGGGGTCATAGTTGTTCCAACGGTTGGTGGCCAAACGGAGCCGGAGCCTTGGTACCAGACCAATGAGATCGCACGATCCATTGCCGAGCAGACAGGGGCCCGGCCGGCATTCCTGTGGACGCAGGCACTGCCGTCGCCGGAAATGTTCGCGCTGCTGCAGCACGACCCCGATTTCCAACGGATCCAGCGGCTCTGGGAATCCGCGACGGGTGCGCTGTTGGGCATTGGTGCACCACCGACGACCCGCAGCTCGATCTCGCGATTTATCCCCAAGGACAACGATTCACTGTCACGGGCGGCAGGCGACATCTGCTTGAACTTCTTCGACGCTGATGGTGCAGAAATACACTTTCCGGGCAGTGAAAACATGGTGACAACGCCTCCGGATCTGCTTCGCTCCATCCCTTGTTCTGTGGGAATCGCCGTGGGGGCAGAGAAAGCACGGAGCATCGTGGGCGGCGCCCACGCCAAATTCTTCCGGCGCCTGGTCACCGATGTCCAGACGGCGAAGGCCATCCTTGAGATCGCCCACCCGGCAGCTGCCTGACGGCGGGAACCACCGGGCGCAAGTGCCGCTGCCTGGGCTGGCGCCTCAGTTGCCGTTGCGCTGGATCTCCGCCAGGGTATGCATGTGCCCGCCGGTGGCCGGGTATAGCGTGCAGTAGTTCTCGTACAGCGCGCCGTACAGTTCGGCCGCCTCCGGGTTCGGTTCAACGATGCGCGCCATGCGCGTCCAGTCCGTTTCCGGCGGGACTGCGCCGGTGGCGATGGCGGCCATGAGTGCGTCCCCGTAGCTGGCGCCAATGGTTTGTTCGGGAATGATCTGGGGACGGCCAAGAATGTCGCTGACCAGCTGGGTCCACAGCGTTCCCTGGGTTCCGCCGCCCACGGCCAGGATCCGCTGGATAGGCTGGCCGGAGGATTCAAAAAGCTCCAGGCTCTGGCGCAGGCCAAAGCAAATGCCCTCAAGGGCTGCCCGGACCAGATGTCCGCGCCTGTGCCGCAGTGTGAGGCCAATGATGGTTCCGCGCGCATCGGGATCCAGGATCGGTGAGCGCTCGCCTGCAAAATACGGCAACATGAGCAGGCCGTTGGCCCCCGGCCCTGCGGCCAGGGCTTCTGCCATGAGTGTCTCCATGGGGACGTCGCCGAACAAGTGGGACAGCCAGGTGATGAGGCTTCCGGAGGTGGACATTCCGCCGGCAAGTGTCAAGGTGTCCTGCTCGACTCCTGCGGTGGTCCACAACTGTCGGTGCGCATGGAAGTTCGACAGGACCTGGACGAAGAACATCGTGGATCCGTACATGAGCATGAGGTCCCCGGGCTGGCGAACGCCGGCACTGTAACCTTCGGCCCAGGCATCGACCGTGCCGGCGCAGACGGGTGTTCCCTCCGGGATTCCTGTCAGGGCGGCGGCGGTGGCGGTGACGGAGCCAACAATGTCGCTCGACCATGCCAGCCGGGGCATGGGGATATGCCTGGCGATGGTATCGGCGCGCTCGGGAATCCAGTCCTGCCGGTGGATGTCGTACAGGGGGTCGCATTGGCTTGCCGTGTGGTGGTCCAGAATGTATTCCCCGGTGAGCTTAGCCGTCAGATAGGAACTGCAGCTGAACCAGTGGCGAGCAGCTGAGAAGATTTCGGGCTCCTCGTCGGCGAGCCAACGGAACTTGGGCCCCACCGCCTGCGAGGAAAGGACCTTGCCGCCTGTCGCGTACATCGAGTCCTCGCCGAATTCCTCGTTGAGGCCCTCGATCTGACGTTCTGCACGCGTGTCCACGCCGTACAGGATTGCGGGGCGGAGGGGCGTGAAGTCGGCATCCGTGACGACCAGGCAGGGCCCCATGCCGCTGATGGACACCCCGGCAACCGTGGCCGGGTCGTGCTTGGCGAACAGCTCGCCGCACAGGCCGATGACTTCCGCCCACCATGTGTTTTCTGCATCAAACTCCGCCCAGCCGGGACGCGGAAGGGAAACCTGGTGGGTGATGGTGGCGGTGCCGACAATCGAGCCCTCAGGGCTGGTCAGGACGGCCTTGCTGCTTCCGGTGCCTAAATCAATGCCGAGGAACATGTGTGTCCGCCTCTGTGGTCGGGTCGTTGGCGCGTCCCGTGCGAGGTGTCGCGGCCCAAGTTGAATGTCTCTATTATGCGGTGGATATGCTTCGGCTGGACATGGGGGCCGTGTGGTCAGTGTCCGCGGTGGTCCTGGATCGTCATGCGCGGGCCGAAGGAGGGCTTGCGGAAGCCGCTCAGCTGCAGCATCCGCACCACGCGCTGCCGGTGCCCGCGCCACGGCTCCAGCAGTTCCAGCATCCCGGCATCATCCATAGGCTTGCCCGCCAGCGCCCAGCCCACATAGGCGGCCAGGTGGTAGTCGCCCACGGCGACTTGGTCGGCGTCGCCGTGCGTGCGCTGCGTGACTTCAGCCGCCGTCCACACGCCAATTCCGGGAATGGTCTGCAGCTTCCGTCCGGCTTCTTCCGCGGGCAGCTGTCCCAGCCGTTCCAAGCCCGACGCCGACCGCAGCATCCGCTGCACCGTTGCCGAACGCTGTGGCCCGACGCCCGCCCTGTGCCATTCCCACGACGGGATGGCGGCCCATTGGGCTGGGGTGGGTGCCACCCTCAAGCCGGCGGGGACGCACGGGTGGTCGCCTGTGCCGGGCGCAGGGGTCCCAAACTTCCGCAGCAGTGTGGCGTAACCGCGCTGGGCCTCAACCGCCGTGACCTTTTGCTCCAGGATGGCCGGCACCAGGGCGTCAACCACCCGCCCGGTGGAAGGCAGGCGCACTGCCGGGTTCCGCCGTCGTGCTTCCCGGATGCGGTGGGGGAGCGAGCCGGCAAAGGCGGGGGAGTCAAAATGGGACCAGTCGTCGTGGATGCCCAGCAGTGCCGGTGCGCCGGCCAGTGCGTGCCCGGCGCCGGGGCCCCAGGCTCGGGCGTGCAGCTCAGTGCCGCGCTGGGCGATGCCGAGGGTTGCCGGGCCGGCGGGGGTGTTGAATGCCAGCCATGCCGTGCCGGGGGAGAGGCGGATGGTGGTGTCGCCGGGGCCGCGGGCGAGGATGCCCAGCGTCTGCGGCAGGGAGTACGGACCGCGGGCGTCCCACACCGCTGCGGGTGCGGTGGTGGCTGCGGCTGTCATGGTTCCATGGTCGCACGCGGGCCTGACAACGGGGCGTGCAGGGGAAATGCGCCGTGGCCGCAGCTCGACGGCGGCCGTAGGCTGGGCGGAACAGCGGCGGCAACGAAAGTGGTGGGCGATGGAACGGGCGGGGAGGATCTGGGGCAAGAAGGCACTGCCGGGCTGGCAGATTGGTGAAGACTTGTCGTGGCCGTTGACGGTGGCGTTGTACGTCCGTGAGGCCTTGGGGCTGCCGGCGACTGGGCCTTTCTTCACCCCGCCGCTGGTGCCCGGGGTGCCGGAACACATACCGGTCACCGGACCCGGCCTGGACATTGGGCTTGCCGACGAATGGTCGGCATGGTTCTCCGGGCTGCTGGCGGACCCGCGCGTCATTCCGCGGGGAGGATCTATGGACTATTTTTCCCTCGAACTTCGGGATCCGGTATTCCGGGACATGGTCGCGCGGTATTTTGAGGCAGCCGTTGCGGCAGCGGACATCGCGCACGAGGACTACGCCGCGCATTTTCACATCAGCATCAAGACGGAAGGCGCCTATCTTGGGAAGCTCGTGCGTTCCGTTGAAAAGGAGCTCGGTCACACGGCTGCGCCCTTCTCGTTGACCCTCCGGATCCTGCCGGTGGAGGGATTATGGCTGCATCGGACGGCGCCGGGAGAGGTGCTCATGAGCGAGCCGGCACGCAGGGACCCCGACCACCTGCACCGACTGCTGGGCCCCATCATCAGGGAACTGGCGTAGCCAACCAGGCCATCCGCCGTCGCACCCCACGTCCCCAGCACCCCGACGCCGCATCAGATAAACGCCATTTTCCCTCGATGCCGCATCACATAATGACGTGTTTTGACCAACGCCGCACCTTGGACAGCAGACGGCCCGGATGGCTGGAATTCGCCTGTCGGTCCGCTCCCTCCACCAACTGGTTGGAAAACCACGGGCAGGACGTGCCATGGGAGCCGGCGGCTTTCAGCGGGTGGTGCGGGGTTTGTCGATACAGGCGTTTATCTGATGCTGCGTCAGGGGAAACTGGGGTTTATCTGATGCGGGGTTGGGTGCGGAAGGTCAGCGGAGATGCCTTCGGCGGCCTGGGTGAGGATTTCCCGGCACGCCAGGATGGCCGGGCGGAGACGTGAGGCCAGGCGGGCCGAGGTGAACACGGTCCGGCGGGGCAGGTCCGGCAGCTCCAGCAGCGTCAGCGCCGGCGGCCGGCCCGTCCACATGAGGTCGGGCATGAGCCCCACGGCATTGCCGGACTCGATGAGCCGGATCTGGGCCTGGAGGTCGGCGGTTTCAAAACGGACGTCGGGCTCAAAACCGGCCTGCCGGCAGGTCTGCTCAGCCCAGTGGCGGGAAGCTGCGCCGTGCGGTTCCATGACCCAGGGCAGGCGCGCCGTGTCCTGGATGCCGGTGATGGGCCCCGTCAGCAGGCGGGTCATGCCGCCGGCGACGCCCTCGTCGGGCACGGCGAGGCGGATGGCGTCGGTGGTGAGCGTGGCGCGGTCCAGCTCCGGGTGGAGCGGGGCGGCGTGGCCGGGGTACTGCTCGGCGACGACGAGGTCGAAGTCGCGCGCCCAGGTTTCGTAGAGCGCAGTTTCCGGCTCGCGCTGGACCACCTCGATACGCACCTCCGGATAGCTCTGCGCCATGGCGGTGAGCATGTCCGGCAGCAGGGCCAGGGCGGCGGACTGGAAAACCGCCAGCTTCACGGTCCCGGTCACGGTGGACAGGGACGCGGAAAGGTCCGCTTCGGCGCGTTCCAAGGTCTCCAGGATCTCCGCGGTGTGCGCCACGAGGATCTCGGCCTGCGGCGTCAGCTGCACGCGCCGGCCGACCTTGCGCAGCAGCTTTGCCCCGGCCTCCTTCTCGAGGAGGGCGAGCTGCTGGGACACGGCGGAGGGGCTGTATTGCAGTGCGGCGGCGACGTCTGCAAGGGTTCCGCGCAGGTGCAGTTCACGCAGCATGCGCAGCCGTTTGAGGTCCAGCATGGACGCCTCCAAATAGTTCAGAAGAAGTAATCAATATCCATCATAAATCACCACTTTTGCTAAATGAATATTGGTTCCATACTGGTGATGAGAACCATTGTTCCAGCACGTCCCCAACAACAGAAAAGAACGCACCAGCAGCCATGACAAGCACCGCCCACGCGGCCACCGCCGCCAACATTCCGGTCCCCAGCGACGATCTCGCCGACGAGACCATCGCCCTGGTCCGGCACTGGCTCACCGAAGCCGCCAAGTTCCCGGCCGACATCTCCGCCCAGCGCCTCGCCGGGGTCCTGAAGGACCCCAACGGCCTGGACTTCACCGTGGGATTTGTGGACGGCGTGATCCGCCCCGAGGACCTGGCCGTGGCCGGGCGCAACCTGGCGGCACTGGCCCCGAAGGTTCCCGCCTTCCTGCCCTGGTACATGCGCGGGGCCGTCCGCCTCGGCGGCGTCATGGCCCCCGTGCTGCCGCAGCTCGTCATCCCGATCGCCCGCCGCGTGCTGCGCGAGATGGTCGGTCACCTGATCGTGGACGCCACCGACGCCAAGCTGGGTCCGGCCATCGCCAAGATCCGCGAAGGCGGAGTGGACTTGAACATCAACCTCCTGGGCGAGGCCGTGCTGGGCGAAAAGGAAGCCGACCGCCGCCTGAGGGGAACCCTGGAGCTGCTGGCGAGGGACGACGTCGACTACGTCTCCATCAAGGAATCCTCCACCGTGGCCCCGCACTCCCCGTGGGCCTTTGACGACGCCGTCAACCAGGTGGTGGACAAGCTCACCCCGCTGTACACCCTGGCCAATTCCTTCCCCAAGGCCAAGTTCATCAACCTGGACATGGAGGAATACAAGGACCTCGGCATGACGATCGCCGTGTTCAAGCGCATCCTGGACAAGCCCGAGTTCAAGAAGCTCGAGGCCGGCATCGTGCTCCAGGCCTACCTGCCGGACACGCTCGCGGCCATGATCGACCTGCAGGACTGGGCCGCCGCGCGCCGGGCCGACGGCGGCGCTCCCGTCAAGGTCCGCATCGTCAAGGGCGCCAACCTGCCCATGGAACAGGTGCAGGCCTCCGTCTATGGCTGGCCGCTCGCCACCTGGGGCACCAAGCAGGACTCCGACACCAACTACAAGCGCATCGTGAACTACGCGCTGACGCCTGAACACATCAACAATGTGCACATCGGCGTGGCCGGGCACAATCTCTTCGACGTGGCCCATGCCTGGCTCCTCGCCAAGCAGCGCGGCATCAGCGCCAATTCCGGCCAGCTGGAGTTCGAGATGCTGCTGGGCATGGCCACCGGCCAGGCCGAGGCCGTGCGCCGCGATGTCGGCTCGCTCCTGCTCTACACCCCGGTGGTGCACCCCGGCGAGTTCGACGTCGCCATCGCCTACCTGATCCGCCGCCTGGAAGAGGGAGCCAGCCAGGACAACTTCATGTCCGCGGTGTTCGAGCTCTCCGAAAACGAGGCCCTGTTTGAGCGCGAGAAGCAGCGCTTCCTGGCCTCCCTTGCAGACCTTGACGACGCCGTTCCGCCCACCAACCGCGTGCAGGACCGCACCGCCGATCCCGTGCCCGCCCCGGCCGACGGCTTCGCCAACACCCCGGACACCGACCCGGCACTGGCCCCGAACCGTGTCTGGGGCTCCGAGATCCTGGCGCGCATCCCTGGCTCGGAACTGGGCACCGCGCTCGTCGCGGAGACCACCGTCACGGACGCCGCCGAGCTTGAGCGGATCATGGCAGCCGCCGTCGAGCATTCAACGGAATGGGCTGCACTGGGCGGGGCCGGGCGCGCCGCGATCCTGCACCGCGCCGGCGACATCCTCAACGCCCGCCGCGCCGAACTGCTGGAGGTCATGGCCTCCGAGACCGGCAAGACGCTGGACCAGGGCGATCCCGAGGTCAGCGAGGCCGTGGACTTTGCCCACTACTACGCCGAGCGTGCCAAGGAACTGGAGACGGTCGACGGCGCAAGGTTCGTTCCAGCGAAACTCACCGTCGTGACGCCTCCGTGGAACTTCCCCGTGGCCATCCCCTCCGGATCCACCCTGTCGGCTCTCGCCGCGGGATCCGCCGTCGTCATCAAGCCGGCGACCCAGGCGCGGCGCAGCGGATCGCTCATGGTGCAGGCCCTGTGGGATGCAGGCGTGCCGCGAGAGGTCCTGGCGCTCGTGCAGCTGGGCGAGAAGGAGCTGGGGCAGGCGCTTGTGTCGCACCCGGCCGTGGACCGGCTGATCCTGACCGGCGGCTACGAGACCGCCGAACTGTTCCGCAGCTTCCGCACAGACCTGCCCCTGCTGGCCGAGACGTCCGGCAAGAACGCCATCATCGTCACCCCCAGTGCGGACTTTGACCTGGCCGCGAAGGACGTGGTGCAGTCCGCGTTTGGACACGCCGGGCAGAAGTGCTCCGCCGCCTCTCTGGTCATCATGGTCGGCTCCGTGGCGAAATCCGCACGCTTCCGCAACCAGCTGCTGGACGCCGCCGCGAGCCTGAACGTGGGCTACCCTGAGACCGCCACCTCGCAGATGGGCCCGGTCATCGAGCCGGCCGCCGGAAAGCTGCTGGGCGCCCTGACCACGCTGGACGCCGGCGAGTCGTGGGCCATCGAGCCCAGGCAGCTGGACGAAACCGGGCGCCTTTGGTCGCCGGGTGTGCGCACCGGCGTTGCCGCGGGCTCGCACTTCCACCTGACCGAGTTCTTCGGCCCGGTCCTGGGCGTCATGCAGGCGGAGACGCTCGAGGAGGCCATTTCCATGGTCAATGCCATCGACTACGGCCTCACCTCGGGCCTTCACTCCCTGGACTCGGCGGAGATCGGCCTATGGCTGGACACGGTCCAGGCCGGAAACCTGTACGTGAACCGCGGCATCACCGGCGCGATTGTGCAGCGCCAACCGTTTGGCGGCTGGAAGAAGTCGGCCGTCGGTGCGGGCACCAAGGCCGGCGGGCCGAACTACCTGATGGGCCTGGGCTCCTGGGTTTCCGCGCCGGCTGAAGCCGACGCGACGCTCGGGGATGACGCCCGCAAACTGCTGTCCGCCGCGTCCTCACTTTCCGCGGACGAGCAGGCCTTCCTGAAGCGATCGCTGCACAGCGACGCCGCCGCCTGGGCTGCCGAGTTTGGCGCCGCCAAGGATGTGTCCGGGCTGTCCGCCGAGCGCAACGTGTTCCGCTACCGCACGCTCAACCCGCTCGTGCGCCTGGCCGAGGGTGAATCCACCGCGAAGCTCCTGCGCGTGCTCGCGGCAGGCATCCTGGCCGGGGCAACACCGGAAGTCTCCTCCGCCGTCGCACTTCCCGGCGAGGTACAGGCCCTGCTGTTCAGCCTGCGGATCCCGGTGGCCGTGGAGGACGACGGCAGCTTCCTCACCACGGCGCGGCGTTTCGGTGCCGGGCGGATCCGCCTGATTGGCGGGGATGCTGCAGCCGTGTACGAAGCAACCGGCGGGCGTCCGGACCTGGCGATCTACCACGGTGAGGTCACCGAGGCCGGGCGCGTGGAGATGCTGCCGTTCCTGCACGAGCAGGCCGTGAGCATCACGGCGCACCGCTTCGGCACGCCGAACCACCTCTCGGACGCCCTGATCTAGCTCCGCCTCCCGACTATGACGCGGTAGTTGCATCAAATGGGCGTGGGAAGGCGCTTACCGATGCATCTACCGCGTCATAGATGTTGCGGGGGAGGGGAAGGTGTCAGGCCTGGGCGACGCGGACCATGTTGCCGGAGGGGTCGCGGAAGGCGCAGTCCTTGGGGCCCCACGGCTGGGCGATTGGCTCCTGCAGAACCTCGGCGCCGGCGGAGACCGCCTGCTCGAAGGTGGCGTCGAGGTCGGAGGCCGTGAAGTTGATCATGGGCAGGACACCCTTGGCCAGGAGCGTGGCCAACGCGTCGCCGTCCTCCTTGGAGCGTCCGGCATGCGGTTCGGAGAGCACAATGCCCAGGCCCGGCTGTGTGCTGGTGCCCATGGTGACCCAGCGGAACTCGCCGTTGCTGACGTCGTTCTGGACCTCCAGGCCCAGGGCGTCGCGGTAGAAGGCGATGGACTCGTCGGGGTCGTTGACGGTGAGGTGCGTGTACTGAAGTGAAATGGTCATGGCACTTACGCTAATGCGGTACAGGTGCCGGGGCTTCTTCAATCCTGCTCGAGTTCGCGCGGCCGGCCGCACCTGCGGCACCGGGCTTCGTGGCGGCCCCGTTGCGGGAGGGCCGGGTGGTGACCTTGACGAAGCACGGCGGCATGGCCTCGATGGCGCTGTGGTCGCGCGACTTGTAGCTGCTGGGCGTTTCGCCCATGATTTCGGTGAACCTGGAGCTGAACGACCCCAGCGAGGTGGCGCCCACGGCCATGCACGCATCCGTCACTGACATGCCGGCGCGCAGCAGTGCGGAGGCCCGCTCAATGCGCCGCGTCATGAGGTATGAATATGGGGTCTCGCCGTACGCCGCCCGGAACTTGCGGGAAAAATGGGCCGGCGACATGAAGGCCTTCGACGCGATGGTTGCCACGTCCAGCGGCTGCGCGTAGTCCCGGTCGATCAAATCCCGGGCCCGGCGCAACAGGGTCAGCGTGGCCAGCTCCTCCGGGTTCATGCGCCGCCCTTGCCTTCGCCGTGCGGCACGCCGCCTGCATCGGGAACGGCCCCGGCCAGCCTGCCCAGCCACACCTCAACCTCGACTGGCGACCCCAGCCGCACTACGCACAGTCCCGGACATTTCACGGCGACGCCGGGCACCAGCTTCTTCAGCTTGTTCCGCGTCCGCCAGGCCCAACGGACGACGTGGTCGCGGTCCGTGAACACGCCCCAGAGCGGGCCCTCGTAGTTGCCGTTCCACAGTTCCTCGCCCCGCAACCTGCGCCGCACGGTGCGCCGAATGAGCCGCCCCATGGACACCCGCACCGGGAAATCCAGCCACACCAGGGTGTCCGCCCGTTGCGCGAGCATCTGCCGCACGGTCCCGTACTGCCACTCCGTGACCCAGCGCGGCTCCCGGGTGAAACGGTCGACGTCGGACATAAAGTCCGCGCGCGGCAGCCAGTTGGGCCCGTGGAACAGCGAGTCGAGCTCCGTGTGCGGGATGTCCAGGAGTGTGCCGATTCGGCCGGCCAGGGTGGTTTTCCCGGCGCCTGAAACCCCGGCAACCAAGACCCTGCGCGGGCGTCGGGGGAGGGGGCTGGCGGCAGTGAGCACGGAAAAAGTCTATGGCCGAAAAGCCCCACAAGGTAATGTCCCTTTTGTCCGCGCGCCGCCGCGGGTCTACCTTGGGACATATGAAGTATGCAGACTCTGTCCTTGACTTGATTGGCAACACCCCGCTGGTGAAACTGAACAAGGTCACCGATGGGCTGGCCGCCACTGTGCTGGTCAAGCTGGAATATCTGAATCCCGGTGGGTCCGCGAAGGACCGGATCGCGGTGAAGATGCTCGACGAGGCCGCGCGGGAGGGCAAGATCCTGCCCGGCGGCACCGTCGTGGAACCGACCAGCGGAAACACGGGCGTGGCCATGGCCCTCGTGGCGCAGCAGCGCGGCTACAAGTGTGTTTTTGTGGTCCCCGACAAGGTGGGCGAGGACAAGCGCGCCGTGCTCCAGGCCTACGGTGCCGAGGTGGTGGTGACGCCCACGGCCGTTGCTGCCGATTCCCCGCAGTCCTACTACGGCGTCTCCGACCGGCTCGTGAAGGAGATCCCCGGCGCCTACAAGCCGGACCAGTTCTCCAACCAAAACGGCCCGCTCAGCCACTACGAAACCACCGGCCCCGAGATCTGGCGCGACACCGACGGCAAAGTCACCCACTTTGTGGCCGGCGTGGGCACGGGCGGCACCATCACCGGAACGGGCCGCTTCCTGCGCGAGGTCTCCGCCAACCGTTCCAAGGACGACGGCGGCGAGGTCCAGGTCATCGGTGCGGACCCCGAGGGTTCTGTCTACTCCGGCGGCACGGGGCGTCCCTTCATGGTGGAAGGCGTCGGGGAAGACATCTGGCCCGAATCCTATGACCCGTCCGTCCCCCACAAGGTCATTGCCGTGTCCGACAACGACTCCTTCGCCATGACCCGCCGCCTGGCACGCGAGGAGGGCCTGCTCGTGGGAGGTTCCTCCGGCATGGCCGTGGTGGCCGCGCTGGAAGTGGCCAGGGGGCTGGGAGCTGGGGACGTCGTCGTCGTGCTCCTGCCGGACAGCGGCCGCGGCTACCTGGGCAAGATCTTTGATGACAAATGGATGCAGTCGTACGGCTTCCTGAAGGCCACGGACCAGCCCGCCATCGGCGACGTGCTCAAGGCCAAGACCGGGCAGCTGCCGGACCTGGTGCACATCCACCCGAATGAGACCGTGCGCGACGTCATCAACCTGATGGCCGAGTACGGGGTCTCCCAGATTCCCGTGCTGACCGCCGAACCGCCCGTGGTGATGGGCGAGGTGATTGGCGCCGTGGACGAGCGCACGCTGACCGGCAAACTGTTCCGGCACGAGGCGAAGCTGACGGACAAGATCACCGAGCACATGCAGCCGCAGCTGCCCATCATTGGTTCGCTGGAGCCCATTTCCGCTGCACGCGCCAAGCTGCAGGACGTGGACGCGCTCATGGTCACCTTCGTCGGGGCGCCCGTCGGTGTCCTGACCCGCCACGACCTGCTCAACTACCTCAACGACTGACCAACTTTAGGAGCATGACATGACCGAAGGCTTCAACACCCGCGCCGTCCACGCCGGACAGGCCCCCGACCCCACCACCGGCTCCGTCATCCCGCCGCTGTACCAGACCACCACGTTCGCACAGGACGGGATTGGCCAGTTGCGCAACGGCTACGAGTATGGCCGCGGCACCAATCCCACCCGGGACGCGCTCCAGGCCCAGCTCGCCGCGCTCGAGGGCGGGACGCACGCATTCAGCTTCGCCTCCGGCCTCGCCGCCGAAGACGCACTCATCCGCGCGCTGCTGGCCCCGGGCGACCACATCGTGATGGGCAACGACGTCTACGGCGGCACCTACCGGCTCATCAACAGGGTGCTCTCCGTGTGGGGCATCAGCAATGCCGCCGTGGACATGAACGACGGCGGGGCGCTGGCTGCCGCTGTTGCCGCCGGCGGACCCGAAGGCAAGACGAAGATGGTGTGGGTGGAGACGCCGTCGAACCCGATGATGAAGATCACCGACATTGCCGCCCTGGCGCAGGTGGCGCACGACGCCGGTGCCCTGCTGGTGGTCGACAACACCTTCGCCTCCCCGTACCTGCAGAACCCGCTCGCGCTGGGCGCCGACGTCGTGGTGCACTCCACCACGAAGTACATCGGCGGGCACTCGGATGCCTCCGGCGGCGCGATCATCCTCTCCGATGCCGAGGCTGCCGAGAAGATCGGCTTTGTGCAGTTTGCCGTGGGTGCCGTGTCGGCGCCGATGGAGGCGTGGCTGACCACGCGCGGGCTCAAGACGCTCGGCGTGCGCATGGACCGGCACTGCTCCAACGCCCAGGCCGTGGCCGAATGGCTCGTGGGCCGGCCTGAGGTGGAGCGCGTGCTGTACCCAGGCCTGCCCGACCATCCCGGTCATGACCTCGCGGCCCGCCAGATGCGCGGTTTTGGCGGCATGATCTCGGTGCAGTTCAAGGGCGGGGAGGCCGCCGCCCGCAAGGTGGCGGAATCAACGAAGGTGTTCACACTGGCGGAGTCGCTGGGCGGCATCGAATCCCTCATGAACTACCCGTCGGAGATGACGCACGCCTCCGTCAAGGGCACCGAGCTGGCCGTGCCGGTCAACCTGATCCGGCTGTCCGTGGGCATCGAGGACATCGAGGACCTGATCGCGGACCTGGACCAGGCGCTGAACTCGCTGGCATAACCCAGGCACAATCCGGGGCCCAAAACCAGGCACGTCACCTCCCAACGCTCCCGCCGCGTTGGGGGAGCGTTGCCGGAACCATAGCCATAGCTGGGGGAGCATTGTGCGGCGCAGTGCTGCCGTTGCCGCAGCACGCTGCCCTCAGCGGACAGCGCTGGCCGGGCTGCGCCGCCCTCAGCGGGCGCCCATGAGGTGCCCGCCCCACATCAGGGCCGCCGATTCATGGGGGCGCATCCCCGGAAGCGGGCAGTTGGCGGGCCGCGCCTCCCGCGAGGCCCGGCGCAGCGCCCGCAACAGCGCTCGTTGCAGGGGCCGGGAGCCTGAGACTGCACGGGCGGTGAGGGGAAGGTCGGGCGTGGGGGCCGGCTGGCAGCCGCAGGCCGGGGCGAGGCGAAACGTCGGTGAAGGCAACGATGGTGAGAACAGGGACGTGGACACGGGAACTCCTGGGGTTGGGGGACCGGACATCCACCACCCAACTAGCTCAAGCTAACTTGAGGTCAAGCCGGGTTCGTGCCAGCATTCAAGCCATGACCCGGATTGCGCCCAACGAGATGCTCGCGATCGGCGAGATCGCCCGCCGCGCAGGCATCAGCGTGCCCGCCGTCCGCTACTACGAGGAACGCGGGCTCATCCGCTCGGAGCGCACCTCGGGCAACAAGCGCATGTTTCCGCGGCACACCCTGCGCAGGCTCGCAGTCATCGCGGCCGGCCAGCGGGTGGGCCTGACCCTGGCGGAGCTGACGACGGCGCTTGGCTCGCTTCCCGTGGACAGGGCGCCGACCCAGCGGGAATGGACCCGGCTGAGCACCGGCTGGTCGGAGCTGGTGGCGCGTCGGATCCGCCAGCTTGAGGTGTTGCAGGGCTCGCTGGACAGTTGCATCGGCTGTGGCTGCCTGTCCCTGGGCAAGTGCACCCTGTTCAACGACCGGGACGAAGCGGCTGAGGAAGGGCCGGGATCGCGCTGGGTGCGGCGGGCGGAAAACGCCGGCAAACTGCCCTCCGGAGCTCTGGAATCGGGCTTGCCGGACAGCTGACAGATTGACTCTCGGGTGGTGTTCGCAGTTAAAATACACTATTTTGCTGACAAAATATATGCCAATAAGGTTACAGTTAGCTGATTTGTGTATCGATTCGATATCGTTTTAGGCTGGGACATACCCTTCGGGGCGGGCGGCACTGTATCGCCCACGATTGCCCAGGCCTTCCTACACCACGCACCGTCATGCGGAAGGCCGTGGAAACAACCTCCATATCTATAGGTTGGACGGTGGCGCACGGATGTCCGGGGACGGATGGAGCGAAGGTGGCCTTTGGGAGATACGCATCGATGAAGAACTCTAAAATTACACGCAATGTCGGCCGATTCCTGGCTGTTGCCGCCTTGGCCGGCGGCGGGCTCGCTGTCGCTGGAACTGGCGCAAACGCGGCCGACGGCGGCACCTGGGATGCGCTGGCACAGTGCGAGTCGGGTGGCAACTGGGCCATCAACACCGGCAACGGTTACTCCGGTGGCCTGCAGTTCTCGCCGAGCACCTGGGCCGCCTACGGTGGTTCCGGAGCTCCGGAAAGCGCCTCACGTGAGCAGCAAATCGCCGTAGCCGAGAACATTCTCGCCGGTCAGGGTTGGGGCGCATGGCCGTCCTGCTCGGCTCAGCTTGGTCTGAGTGGCGGCGGCGGCCAGGCTTACACGCCTGCAGCAGCTCCCGCTCCCGTGGCCGCCCAGGCGGCTGAGGTGGCTCCCGTTGCGCAGGCGCCCGTTGCTGAAGCGCCTGTCCAGCAGGCTCCCGTTGAGGTTGCCGCTCCGGTGGCTCAGGCTCCCGTTGAGCAGGCACCCGCCGTAGCTTCGGTTGCGCTCAGTGGCGAGACCTACACCATCCAGTCGGGCGACACCTTGGACAGCATTGCCACCAAGCTCGGCATCCAGGGCGGCTGGGAAACCCTGTACCAGGCCAACATGGACACCGTCATCCACCCGGACTTGATCTTCACGGGTGCGCTGCTGAACCTCCCCGCCTGACAAAGCCGCCTGACAAATACCAGATCCCCCACGAACAACGCTCCTGCAGCAAAGCTGCAGGAGCGTTCGGGTTGTCGGGGCTAAGCGCGGGAGGCGGAGGCCCCCATGCGGGTCTCGGAGTCGAAGCTGTAGACCGGCTTCCCGCCGATGAACACCTGTGTTGCCCGCTGCATGACGTCCAGCGGGTCACCGCTCCACAGCACCAGGTCCGCGTCCTTGCCCACTTTCAGTGATCCGATCCGCGCGTGCAGCCCCAGCACCTTGGCCGGGTTGATCGTGATGGCCCGCAGTGCAGCATCCCGGTCCAGGCCCTCGCGCACGGCGAAGGTGGCCTGGTGGACCAAGAAGTTGATGGGCACCACGGGGTGGTCGGTGATGATGGAAATCTCGACGCCGGCACCCGCCAGCTTGCCCGGGTTGGCGATGGAGCGGGCGCGCAATTCCGGCTTGGACTTTGTGGTGAACAGTGGCCCGATCAACACGGGGGTGCCGCGTTCCGCCAAGACGTCGCCGAGGACGTGCGCCTCGGTGCCGTGGTCGATCACGAGGTCGTAGCCAAACTCGTCCGCAAGCCGGATGGCGGTGGCGATGTCGTCGGCGCGGTGGCAGTGTTGGCGCCAGGGGATCTCACGGCGCAGCACCATTGCGAGCGCCTCCATCTGTGCGTCCCGCGGGCGGGGCTCGGGCAGCGCCATCCAGTTCTGTGCGGCCATGAATGCCTGCCGGATCACCAGTGCCGTGCCCAGCCGGGTGGAGGGGGTCTTCTTCTTTTCCCCGTAGACGCGCTTGGGGTTCTCACCGAGCGCGGACTTGAGCCCGCTGGGGGAGCGCAGCACCATTTCCTCGATGTACCGCCCATGCGTGTGCATCGCGACAGCCAGTCCACCAATAGGGTTGCCGGATCCCGGGTTGACGTTGACAGCGGTGATGCCGCCGGCCAGGGCGTCGTCGAAACCGGGATCAAACGGGTCCACGGCGTCAATCGCGCGGACCGCAGCCATGACCGGGTCTGTCATCTCGTTGACGTCGCTTGTGGAGCCGACCTCGCCCTCGGGGTCCATGCCCAGGTGCACATGGGCGTCAATGAAGCCGGGCAGCAGCCACTGGCCCTTCGCATCGAGCACGTCGGCGCCCTCGGGAACCTGGATGGAGGCGCCCAGCCCCAGAATCTTCCCGCCTTCCACCAGCACCGTGCCGTCAAACGGTGCACCCTCCACGGGAACCACGTGGGCGTTGGTGATGGCGAGGACGCGCTTCTTCGCGGCGGCCGCGGCTTCACGGATCGTGGCGCTGATGGATGCTGTGTCGGGCTTCTTCGCCGCCACCGGCACCGGCTTCGTCCCGCCCTTGCCGGGCATCCCCGCACCCGCAGCACCGCCCGGCTTCACGGGCACCGAACCCGGCTTGCCCGCCGGGGCAGCGGCCCTGCGTGTCACGCGGCCTGGGACAAAGCCGGGACTGGGGGTGGGCTGTGAGCTGCTCATGATTGCCTTTCGCGTGCCAATAAAGCGGTCACGTCCAAGCTATCGCGTTTGTATTGCCCATGGCGCAGTGGCACACCGCATAAGCTGGGCCCATGCACAACAAAACTGCGTTGGTCACCGGTGTTGGCCGCACTGCCGGAATTGGTGCCGCCATTGCCCGCGCACTTGCCGCCGACGGCTGGAACCTGGTCCTGAACTACTGGCAGGCCTATGACGAGCGGATGCCGTGGGGCATCCAGCCGGACGACGTCGACACGCTCACCGCCGAGCTCGAGGCCGCCGGCGCAACCGTCTGGGCGCTGCCGGCAGACCTCGGCGACGCGGCCGCCGTCGACCGTCTCTTTGCCCAGATTGCGCAGGAAGCCGGGCCGCTGCAGGGCATGGTGCTCTCGCATGCGGAGTCGGTCGATTCGGCCATCCTGGACACGTCGCTGGAGAGCTTTGAACGGCATTTCGCCGTCAACGCCCGCGCCAGTTGGCAGCTTGTTGCCGCGTTTGCGCGCCAGGCCGGGCCCGACGGCGGCGCGATTGTTGCGTTGACAAGCGACCACACTGCGTACAACTTGCCGTATGGTGCCTCGAAGGGCGCGCTGGACCGCATCGTCATCGCGGCGGCGCGCGAGCTTGGCGGGAGGGGCATCAGCGCCAACGTGCTCAACCCCGGCCCCGTCGACACCGGCTGGATGGATTCCGGCACCCGCGACACCCTGGCCGCACAACATCCGGGCGGGAGGCTTGGCACTCCAGCCGACGTGGCTCCGACCGTTGCGTTCCTGCTCTCCCCGGGCGGGCGCTGGGTAAGCGGGCAGCTCGTCAAGGCCGACGGCGGCTTCTCCTCCTGACGCTGTAGGCGCCCGGCGGCGCCAGTTCATGCCGCCGTCTGTACCAAGCCACTCCACTGTCCACGGGCGAAGACGGCAGGTCAGGAAGCCGTCAAGATTGCCGGGGACGGCGTTAAGAACACGTAAAAACAAGCTCCAAAACCACGCCACGGGTGTGCGATTGAGAAAGACATCAACGCACATTGTGAAAGTAGGTTTGACGTGGTTTTGCTTACGTGGCTCATTCTGGGGCTGGTGGGGCTGGCACTGCTGGTTTACCTGTTCGCGGCCCTCATCCGCCCCGAGAAGGGGTGAGCGGCCACCATGGAGCTCAATATCCTCTCGCTGGCCACCCAGCTGGCCATTCTGATCGTGGTGCTGGCAGCCCTGCACCAGCCCCTGGGCCATTATCTCGCCATAACATTTACCAGCCACAGGCACCTTGCCGTGGAACGCGGGCTGTACAGGCTCTCCGGGATTGACCGGCAGGCAGACCAACACTGGAAGGTGTACCTGCGCTCGCTCCTGGCCTTCAGCGTGGTGTCAATACTGGTGCTGTTCCTGGCCCAGCTCCTGCAGGGCGTGCTGCCGTTCAACGAGGGCCTGGATACCGTTGACCCGTGGGTTGCCATGAACACGGCCGTCTCCTTTGTCACCAACACCAACTGGCAAACATACGCGCCGGAGACAACCCTTGGCTTCGGCATCCAAATGATGCTGCTCGCCGTTCAGAACTTCCTCAGCGCGGCCGTGGGACTGGCAGTTGTGGCGGCTCTCATCCGCGGCCTGGTCCGCGCCCAAACCAACAACCTGGGCAACTTTTGGGTCGACCTGACGCGCGGCACCCTGCGCGTCCTGCTGCCCATGGCAATTGTGGGTGCGGTGGTCCTGGTGGTCACCGGCGTCATCCAGAACTGGGGTGGCACCGGCATCCACACCCTTGCCACCGGCGCCCAGCAGACAGTCCCCGGCGGGCCCGTGGCCTCGCAGGAGGCCATCAAGCTCCTGGGCACCAACGGCGGCGGCTATTTCAACGCCAACTCCGCCCACCCCTTTGAAAACCCCACCGCATTCAGCAGCCTGTTTGAGGTGTTCCTGATCCTGGTCATCCCGTTCTCCCTGCCGGCGATGTACGGACGCATGGTGGGCGACAAGCGCCAGGGCTACACGGTTCTCACCGTCATGGTGGCGTTCTGGCTCATTTCAACATCCCTCATGGCCTGGGCCATCGCAGCCTTCAGCGGCAGCGGCACCAGCGTGGGCGAGGGATTCGAGCAGCGCCTGGGCGTTGCCCCCAGCGCCCTGTTCGCAACAGCCACCACACTGACCTCAACCGGGGCCGTCAACGTGGCCCACGACTCCCTGCCGCCGCTGGCCGGGGGATTGGCCATGCTGAACATGATGCTGGGCGAGATTGCGCCCGGCGGCGTGGGCTCGGGCCTGTACGGCATGCTGGTCCTGGCCGTGGTGGCCGTGTTCATCGGCGGACTCATGGTGGGGCGCACCCCGGAGTTCCTGGGCAAGAAGATCGGCGCACCGCAGATGAAGCTGGTGGCCCTGTACATCCTGGTCACCCCCACATTGGTGCTGCTGGGCACCGCCATCACCGTCGCAACGCCGGCGCTGGCAGCCGCGGCACCTGCCGAGGGCCCGCACGGCTTCAGTGAAATCCTGTACGCCTTCACCTCCACCGCGAACAACAACGGCTCCGCGTTTGGCGGCATCACCAGCTCCGGCCCCGGTATGGCCACGCTGTTGGCGCTGGCCATGTTGCTTGGCCGCTTCCTGCCCATCGCACTGGTCCTGGCGCTCGCAGGCTCCCTGGCCAAGCAACGCAAAATCCCCGCCACCACGGGAACCCTGGCCACGCACGGCCCGCTCTTTGCCGTGCTGCTGGGCGGCATCTCCCTGATCCTGACCGCACTCACCTACTTCCCCGCGCTCGCCCTGGGCCCGGCTGCCGAAGGACTGCTCAAATGAATCTCAACAAAACGCTTGCTGCGCTGCCCCTGGCCTTCCGCAAGCTCAGCCCCCGCCAAATGGTCCATTCCCCAGTCATGTTCACGGTGCTGGTCGGCTCCATCGTCTGCACTGCCGTGAGCATCCAGCAGATCGCAACAAGCTCTGCCACGGCAGTCTTTTCCCTCATCGTCACGGTGTGGCTCTGGCTGACTGTGCTGTTTGGCAACCTGTCCGAGGCCATTGCCGAGGGCCGCGGCAAGGCCCAGGCAGACAGCCTCCGGGCAGCCCGAACCTCCGTCATGGCACGACGCCGGACGCGCACCTTGGTGCCTGCCGGCGGGTCCGGCGCGGGCCGGGACGGCAACGAAGAGCATGAAGAGGAACTGGTGCCCGGCACCGACCTCAGGGTGGGTGACGTTGTCATCTGCGAGGCGGGGGACCTCATCCCCAGCGACGGCGACGTCATCGAGGGCCTGGCCAGCGTTGACGAATCGGCCATCACCGGCGAATCGGCCCCCGTGATCCGTGAATCCGGCGGCGACAGAAGCTCCGTCACGGGCGGCACCATGGTGCTCTCGGACAGGATCACCATCCGCATCACGGCAGCCAGCGGCAAGACGTTCCTGGACAGGATGATCTCCCTCGTGGAGGGCGCCACCCGGCAAAGGACGCCCAATGAAATCGCGTTGAACGTGCTGCTGGCCTCCCTGACCATTGTGTTCGTTGTCGCCGTCATGACGCTTGCCCCGATGGCGAACTTCGCCAACGCCCTGCCCACCCCCGTGGTACTGGTGGCGCTGCTGGTCTGCCTGATCCCCACCACCATCGGCGCGCTGGTGCCCGCCATCGGCATTGCCGGCATGGACCGGCTCATCCAGCGCAACGTCCTGGCCACCTCCGGCAGGGCTGTGGAAACCGCCGGTGACATCACCACCCTGCTGCTCGACAAGACGGGCACCATCACCTACGGAAACCGCCGAGCCGTTGCCTTCGTGCCGGCCGACGGCGTCGACCAGCAGGTGCTTGTCGAGACGGCACGCCTGTCCTCGTTGGCAGACGAGACCCCTGAGGGCCGCTCCATTGTTGCCCTCGCCGAGGCCGATGCGGCACCCCAGGACGCCACGGCAGCGCTGACGCCGGATATCGAGGTCATTGAGTTCAGCGCCGTGACCCGGATGAGCGGGCTCAACCTGCCCGTGGGCCACCCCGCCAACCCAACCCCAGCGGTGCTGGAGGTGCGCAAGGGGGCGGCATCCGCCGTCGAACACTATGCCAAGGAACGCGGCGGATTCCTGCCGCAGGAACTGGAGGAGGCGGTCCTGAAGATTTCCGGGACCGGCGGCACCCCGCTGCTCGTGGCAACTTACAGCGGCGGGCGCGCGCAGGTTCTTGGCGTGATTCACCTGGCGGATGTGGTCAAGCCCGGCATGAAGGAACGGTTCGCGGAACTGCGGGCCATGGGCATCAAGACCATCATGATCACAGGCGACAACAAGATCACCGCCGCTGCGATTGCCGCCGAGGCCGGGGTGGACGACTTTGTTGCCGAGGCCACCCCGGAGGACAAGCTGGCCGTCATCAAGGCCGAGCAGGAGGCCGGGCGCCTGGTGGCAATGACGGGGGACGGCACCAACGATGCCCCGGCACTTGCCGCGGCTGATGTGGGTGTGGCCATGAATTCAGGCACCAGTGCGGCCAAGGAAGCGGCCAACATGGTGGATTTGGATTCGGACCCCACCAAGCTCATTGACATTGTGGGCATCGGCAAGCAGTTGCTGATCACGCGCGGTTCGCTGACCACCTTTTCGGTGGCGAACGACGTGGCCAAGTACTTTGCCATTGTGCCGGCCCTGTTTGCCGCCACGTTCCCCGGGCTGGGGCTGCTGAACATCATGGGGCTGTCCTCACCCGAGAGCGCCATCCTCTCCGCCGTCATCTTCAACGCCCTGGTCATTGTTGCGCTGGTGCCGCTGGCGCTGCGCGGGGTGAAGTACAGGGCTGTTTCGGCCGCCAAGACACTGTCCCGGAACCTGCTCATCTTTGGCCTGGGCGGCGTCATTGCCCCGTTCATTGGCATCAAGCTCATCGACCTGCTGGTCTCCCTCATCCCCACGATTGGTCACTAACATGAACGCCTACGGACGCCAACTACTCACGGCCTTGCGGTTCCTCATCTGCGCCACCCTGCTGCTGGGGCTGGCCTACCCCGTGCTGGTCTTCGGCCTGGGCCAGCTCGCGGCCCCGGCCCAGGCCAACGGCTCCATCATCACCTCCGGCGGCCAGGCAGTTGGGTCCTCGCTGCTGGCCCAGCCAGTTGCGGGTGCCGGCTGGTTCCACCCGCGGCCCTCGGCGGTGGGCTGGGACCCGGCCACGTCCTCGGCCAGCAACCTGGGCCCCAACCAGGCTGCGCTGGTGGAGGCCATCGCCAAGAACCGGGCAGAGGTGGCCGCAAGGGAAAAGGTTGCCCCGGCAGAGGTGCCCATCGACGCCGTCACCGCCAGCGGTTCGGGCCTGGACCCGGACATTTCCCCGGCCTACGCCGCCTTGCAGGTGGCGCGGGTGGCGGCCGCCAACGGACTCAGCGAAGCAGCCGTGAAGGAGCTGGTTGCCCAGAACACGAGCACGGGGGTGAACGCTTTCCTGGGCCAGCCCTCGGTCAACACCACCACCCTGAATGCCGCCCTGAAGGCTGCGCAGAAATCAGCCGCGGGCCTGCGAGAATAAAGCATGACGCGCGGCATATTGCGGATTTTCCTGGGGGCAGCCCCCGGCGTGGGCAAAACCTACTCCATGCTGGAGGAAGGCCACGCCCAGGCAGCGGCCGGCGTGGACGTGGTGGCGGGCATTGTCCTTGACCACGGCCGGGGGGCCACCCTGGCGCAGCTGCAAGGATTCGAGACCCTGCCCACCCGGCACATCAACTATCGCGGCGCAGATTTTCAGGAACTGGACGTTGCCGCCCTGCTCGCGCGCAAACCGTCCCTGGCGCTGGTGGATGAATACGCGCACAGCAACATCCCGGGGGCGGGCAATGACAAGCGCTGGCAGGACGTGGAGGAGCTCCTCGCTGCCGGAATAGATGTGTACTCCACCGTCAATGTGCAGCATCTGGCCTCCCTTGGCGATGTGGTGGAGGCCATCACAGGGGTCCGGCAGCAAGAGACCATCCCCGACGAGGTGGTGCGCCGGGCCGAACAGATCGAGCTCGTGGACATCCCTCCGGAGCTGCTGCGCCAGCGCATGAGCGCCGGCAACGTCTACTCCGCCGACAAGGTGGATGCCGCCCTGGCCAACTACTTCCGCCTGGGCAACCTCACCGCCCTGCGCGAACTGGCACTTCTGTGGCTCGCGGACCGGGTGGAGGAAGGCGTGGCCGCCTACCGGGCCAGCCACGGCATCGCCGAGAACTGGCCGACCCGGGAACGCGTAGTGGTGGGACTCTCCGGAGGAACCGAGGGGGAGGTGCTGCTGCGGCGGGCCGCCCGCATTCTCAGGCGGGTCAGCGGCGGCGAACTGCTGGCCGTTCACGTCCCGCGCGCCGACGGAGTTGCCGGGGACACGCCGTCGGCCTTGGAAGGACAGCGCCAGCTGGTGACCGACCTGGGCGGCAGCTACCACTCGGTGGGCGGGGACGACCCTGCCGAGGCCCTGCTGGACTTTGCCCGCAACGCCGGCGCCACCCAGATCGTGATTGGCTCCTCGCGCCGGAAACCCCGCTTGGGATTCCTCATGGGCCCCGGCGTGGGGGCGCGGGTGGTGCGCGGCGCCGGGGACATGGATGTGCACATGGTCCCGCACCCGCACAGCGCCGCCGGGGCAACGGTGCGCAGCCGGGGTGAGCTGAACAAGAAGCGCGTCGCGGCCGGATTTGTGCTGGCCGTGCTGCTGCCCGTGCTCGTCCAGTGGGGCACCGGCCCGCTGAACCTGCAAACCACCATGGTCATCCAGCTTGCCGCAGCCATCGCCACCGCCCTGGTGGGCGGGCTGTGGCCGGCCGTCCTCGCCGCGGTGTGGGGGACGCTGCTGCTGAACTACTACTCGGCCCCTCCCGTGGGCACCCTGACCATCAACGACCCCGAAAACCTGCTTGCCCTGTTCGTGTTCCTCGTGGCCGCCGTGGCCGTGGCGCTCGCTGTGGACCAGTCCGCCAAGCGCTCGCGGGAAGCCTTGCAGGCCGGTGCGGAGGCTGCGACCCTGAGCGAGCTGGCCCGCGGAATTCTCGCCTCGCAGGATACGGTGCAGGTGTTTCTGGAGCAGCTCCGTGAGCATTTTGGCATGCGTGCGGTGGTGCTCTTTGCCCAGGACGGGCCACCCGGGCGGTGGCGGGTGGAGGCCTGTGCGGGGGAGGGCCCGCCACAGGAACCGGGGCATGCGGACAACCTGGAGGAGGTGTCGGGCCACTGGGTGCTGGGGCTTTCCGGAAGGGTGCTGCCGGCCCGCGACCGGCGGCTGCTCAGCGCCTTCGCCGCGCACCTACTGGCCCTGGAACAGCGCGAGGCGCTGAGCCAGACGCAGCGGGAGAACCTGCAGCTGAGCCAGGACAACAAGATCCGGACGTCCGTGCTGCGGGCCGTCTCCCACGACCTGCGCACGCCGCTGGCCGGCATCAAGCTGGCGGTGAGCAGCCTGCGCCAAACCGAGGTGGTGTTCAGCCCCGAGGACGAGGCCGAACTGCTTGCCACCATTGAACATTATGCGGACCGCATGGATGCACTCGTGGGCAACCTGCTGGACATGTCCCGGCTCAGTGCCCAGATGGTGCGCCCCGTCGTCGGGCCGGTCACCTGGGCCGAGGTGCTTCCCGGCGCCCTGCACGGGGTTCCCCCGGACCGCCTTCGCCGGGACCTGCCGCCCAACATGCCACCCATTGACGCCGACACCGGTCTTCTCGAGCGCGTCATTGCCAACATTGTGGAGAACGCCATGAAGTATGCGCCCGGCTCCGACGTCCTGCTGGTCGGATCGGTGGGCGGCAGCGGCAGCGCCACCATCAACGGCCATCCCGCCAGCGAGCTGCGCATCATCGACCACGGCAAGGGCGTCCCGGCGTCGGAAGTGGTGGCCATGTTCCGTCCCTTCCAGAGGCTCGACGACGTCTCCTACGGTCCGCACGGGGGCTCCGGCGTGGGTTTGGGGCTGGCTGTTGCGAAAGGCTTTACGGAGATCATGGGCGGCGTCCTTGAGGCCGAGGAAACTCCCGGCGGCGGGCTCACCATGACCATCCGGATGCCGCTGTCCACCGGAATCTCCCGCACACTGTAAGGACACGCCTTGAGGAAGCCACGATGACCACTGTCCTGATTGTTGACGACGAACCCCAGATACTGCGGGCACTGCAGATCAACCTGCACGCCCACGGCTACACAGTCGTGCCGGCGCCCAACGGGACCACAGCGCTGGCCGCAGCACAAACACAGGCGATTGACGTCGTCGTGCTTGACCTGGGGCTGCCGGACATGGACGGGCTGGACGTCATTGCCGGGCTGCGGGGGTGGACCGAGGTGCCGATCATCGTGCTCTCCGCCAGGCACGCCAGCCACGACAAGGTGGAAGCGCTCGACGCCGGAGCGGACGACTACGTGACGAAACCGTTCGGGCTCGACGAGCTGCTGGCACGGCTGCGGGCGGCGACGCGGCGGGCGGGCCCGCAGACGTCCGAGCCGCTTGTGGAGACGGCGGAGTTCACGGTGGACCTGGCCAACAAGTCCGTGCTGCGCGGGGGAACGCCGGTGCGGATGACGCCCACGGAGTGGAACGTGCTGGAACTGCTGGTGCGCAACCCGGGACGGCTGATCAGCCAGCAGCAGATCCTGACCGAGGTGTGGGGCCCGGCGTACGCGAAGGAGACCCATTACCTGCGCGTGTACATGGGGCAGCTGCGCCGGAAGCTGGAGCGCGACCCCGCGGCGCCTGTGCACCTGCTGACGGAGGCAGGCATGGGGTACCGCTTCGCCCCCTGAGCGAGACGTCCCGGCGGCCGGGGCGTTTGGAAGACCCCACCTTCGGAGCTACGGAGGCGTCCGGGCTTGGGATTGCGCACTTCACATAGGGTTGAAGCATGACCAAAGTGAGCTCGCCGGACCCCGGCACCGTATTGCAGATTTGCCGCGTCCACCAGCTGATCACCACCAAGACCGGGTTCGGCGTGACCTGCATCGACAAGCGGCCGGCTGACGGCCCCGTCAAGATCAAGCGGTTTGGCGTTTTCGGCGACGCCGTGGGGGACACGGAGAACCACGGCGGGCCGGACCAGGCGGTGTACGCCTACTCGCAGGAGGATGCCGAGCATTGGAGCGCGGAGCTGGGACGGCCCATCCCGGCCGGGCTCTTCGGCGAGAACCTGCGCACGCAGGGCGTGGCCACCACGGAGGCCGTAATCGGAACACGCTGGCGGATCGGCACCGCGCTGCTGGAAGTCACCTCCCCACGTGTTCCCTGTGCCACCTTTGCTGAGCGCATGGGCGAACCCCAGTGGGTCAAGCGCTTTACGCAGTCCGGGCTGGTGGGCTGTTACCTGCGCGTCCTGGAACATGGCAAGGCCAGCGCCGGGGACGCAATCGTGGTGGAACATGTGCCGACGCACGGGATTACCGTGGGCAAGTTCTTCAGCAACCCCACGGCGGAGGACGTCCTGGTGCTGCAGGCCCTCGAGGCCTCCGGTGAACTGGTCCTTTCAGGTCATTTCTACGCCCGGTTCCCCAAGATCCTGGCTGCCGACTCCAGCAACTGAGCTGCCGGGCAGACCCGGACCCGGGGCGGCGGACATGGGCGAGCCGGCATGAAACCGCGGCAGTCCTCCCGGCGCCACCGGGCAAGGGTGGGCTGGCGCCTTTTGCCTGGACCTTGCGTTGCGATCATCGGATGCGGCCGGCGGAGGGGAAGGCGGGCATGTGTTCCGAACCACCTGGGATCCCCGTGCCGGCCAGGCGCCTTCCAAATGCCATATGGCCCGAATTTGCACAGCGGAGTCCAAATCAAGCAGCAGGCACCGCGGACGCCAAGGGCCGCGGCCGATGGCATTTTCGCGCTGTTGACGTCCACAACGGCTGCACTGAACTGATCGGAGCAATGGCGTCCATGGGCGCCGCCGCAGCACCGGGCAGGTCGGCGCCTGAGCCGCCAAACGACGTCGGACTCGGGAGTTGTGCGCAAGCTCACGGCCCTCTGTGGACGTTGGCCATGGTCCGGCGCTAGGCTATGCCCTACAATTTAACTATCCCCCACTCCGGTATCTCCTTTTATTTTCTGCCCAATTTTTGAGGCAGGAGCCTGAAGTGTTTGGGGCCCGCAAGCTTTTGTGCGGGCAAGTAGCGTTCATAGGGGATTGCCGGCAAAGAAACGCCATGCGGTGTTGTTTTCAACATTGGCGGCCGTGCACACGGCTTGTTCATGGCGCGAGATCCTGCCCGGGATGCCCTGTAGCGGCTGGATTTCTTGTTATGCGGCATTCCCGCCGCCCGGCCCTATGAATGAGGACATTCTGACCATGCCCGAAAACTTGACCGACAACGCACCTGTTGCCGAAGAAGACGAAATTACCACGACTTTTGCCGATCTGGGCATTGACGGCCGCGTGCTGTCCGCCCTGACGGACGTTGGCTACGAGAAGCCCTCACCCATCCAGGCCGCAACGATTCCGTTGCTGTTGGAAGGCCGCGACGTCGTCGGCCTGGCCCAGACCGGCACCGGCAAGACGGCAGCATTCGCCGTTCCTGCCCTGTCGCGCATGGCCGAGCTGATGGACCTCAACGGTCCCACCAAAGACACCCAGATCCTGGTTCTGGCCCCCACCCGCGAACTGGCGCTGCAGGTTGCTGAAGCCTTCACCTCCTACGCCAAGTACATGGACAACTTCTCCGTGCTCCCCGTTTACGGTGGATCGGCCTACGGCCCCCAGCTGGCCGGCCTGCGCCGCGGTGCACAGGTTGTTGTTGGTACCCCGGGCCGTGTCATCGACCACCTCTCCAAGGGGTCCCTGGACCTGTCCAACCTCCAGTACCTGGTGCTGGACGAGGCCGACGAGATGCTCCGCATGGGCTTCGCCGAGGACGTGGAGCAGATCCTGTCCCAGACCCCGGATGAGAAGCAGGTTGCACTCTTCTCAGCCACGATGCCCGGCCAGATCCGCCGCATCTCCAAGCAGTACCTGAACAACCCCGCCGAGGTCACGGTCAAGTCCAAGACCACCACCGGTTCCAACACCCGCCAGCGCTTCCTTCAGGTCATGGGCCCCCACAAGCTCGATGCCCTGACCCGGGTGCTTGAGGTTGAGGATTTCGACGGCGTCATCGCCTTCGTGCGCACCAAGATGGCCACCGAGGATCTCTCCGACAAGCTCAAGGCACGCGGCTTCCGCGCCGCCGCCATCAACGGCGACATCCCGCAGCAGCAGCGTGAGCGCACGGTTGAGGCCCTGCGTGACGGCAAGATCGACATCCTGGTCGCCACCGACGTTGCCGCCCGCGGCCTGGACGTTGAGCGCATCACGCACGTGGTCAACTATGACATCCCGCACGACACCGAGTCCTATGTGCACCGCATCGGCCGTACGGGCCGCGCCGGCCGCTCCGGCGACGCCATCTTGTTCATGACGCCCCGTGAGAAGTACCTGCTGCGCGCCATCGAGAAGGCCACGCGCCAGCCGGTGGAGCAGATGCACCTGCCGTCCGCAGAAACCATCAACACTCTGCGTTTGGGCAAGTTCGCTGAAAAGATCACGGAGACCCTGGCCAGCCAGGACGTCGCCAAGTTCCGCGACCTGATTGCCTCCTACGAGCAGGAACACGACGTTCCCGCCTCGGAGATCGCCGCAGCCCTGGCAGTCATGGCACAGGGCGGGCAGCCGCTGCTGGTCAACGACCTGCCGGCAGCCCCCGAATACCAGAAGCGCGAGCGCTCCAAGGACGGCTTCGGCTCCCGCGGCCCGACCCGCGCCCTGACCGAGGGCAACGCCACCTACCGCATCTCGGTGGGCCGCCGCCAGCGTGTCATGCCCGGTTCCATCGTTGGCGCCATTGCCAACGAAGGCGGCCTGTCCTCCTCGCAGATCGGCGGGATCGACATCCGTTCGGACCACACCCTGGTGGAACTGCCTGCAGACCTGACCAAGGACCAGTGGAAGGCACTGAGCCGCACCCGCATCAGCGGCGAGCTCATCAACCTTGAGCTGGACAAGGGCCGTCGTCCGTCCGGTGGCGGCTCCGGCGCCCCGTACAAGGCCCGCGAAGAGCGCAACGACCGCGGCCAGGGCGGCTTCAAGAAGAAGTTCGACGGCGACCGTGGCGGCTTCCGCAGCGACCGCGGAGCGGATCGTGGCTCAGACCGCGGTTACGACCGCAACGATCGCGGCCAGGGCCACACCGGCCACGGCGGCGGCGACCGCCGTCCCCGCCACGAAGGCGGATCGAATTACAACGCCAAGGGCAAGTGGTAACAACCACTGCTTGAACAAGTAAGCGTTTGAAGCAGTAGCGGCAGGGCCGGTTTCCTTCGGGAAGCCGGCCCTGCCGGTTTAAGCCACGCATGCCCACCCCGCTTTCTTCCTCCAACAACGCTCTGTCACCTTCCGGGGTCGTCCCAGCAACGCTCTATCACCTTCCGGGGTCCTGCGGCTGCCGGGGCCGGCTGGGAGCCGCCCCACGCCGTCGTTCTCGGGGAGATAATGGACACAAAACAGCCCGGGACGCGCGCTTGGATACCGCCAAATCCTTCCTGTGAGCTAAGTCATGATTGGCCGCGGAAGGCCCAAGGTTCCTTGAATTGGCGCGGAGTTTCGGCGATATCAATTGCGCGGGGACGTGGAAAAGTGCCGCGGCGTCGCCATCGATCCAAAAAGTGGCGCCCCTCGATTTCGCATCGGGCAAAACCACTGGTAAAGTATTTTCTCGTTGCCCCCCTAGCTCAGTGGTAGAGCGCGTTCTTGGTAAGAACGAGGTCACCGGATCGATTCCGGTGGGGGGCTCGCAAATGAGAAAGCTCGTGTCGAGACGGTTTTGTCCGGGGCGGCACGGGCTATTCTTATTTGGGGCGGCATAGCTCAGTTGGTTAGAGCGCACGACTCATAATCGTGAGGTCCCGAGATCGAGTCTCGGTGCCGCTACATCAGGATAATCCCCGGAGCCTCAACAGGCTCCGGGGATTTTTTTCGTTTCACTGACCGACCGGCCGACTGCCCGGGATGGCTATCCGATAGTCTAATTTGAAGGACTCCGCCGAAGGACCGGGCGAAGACGCTGACAGTTGGGGTGCGGGAAGTGATTGAACCTGAGATGCTGGCCTTTCGAAAACGACACAGTTCCAAGGTGACTTTGAGAGGCGTGCAATCGCTCGCGCCCTACTCCCGCCCTTGGCGGTTGGTGCCCCACAAAGAGACTGGCTTCCATGCAACGGTTCAAACTTGGTTTTGCCGCAGGCTGCTGCTCTCCAGGGCTTTGGGTGACGGCACCATCACCTACAGGGACATCGATCATTTGGGCGACGGGTATGACAAGGTCCTCTTGATGGTCCTGTTGCATCAGGGCGGGCTCACCTGTGAGCAGCGGGGCCGGATGGCAACAGCCGGTCAAGGAAGTATTGTGACACTGCTGCCCCGGGAGACCTTCTGGTCCAATGCCCTCGACGGAACCGATGCCACAATGCTCTATGTCCCGATCGACTACCTTGAAGGCCGTGGCATATCCACGGAGTTGCTGGCGGCTGCGACGTGGCAGGGCGGTCCGCTCCTGGCCGGTATTCGAGAACTGGTGGACAGCACCATGGAACTCAACCAGGAGGACGGGGCGGGCATCCACGTTGAACAGGCTCTCCTGGAGCTGATTGTCGGCTTGCTGGGACAGTATTTGAACAAACACAACTACTTGGACGCCCCGGCACAAGAGGTGCGCAACCGGGTCCTTGCCTACATAGACGACAATTATGCTGACCCGGACTGCACTATTGATGCGATTGTTGCGGCTGTGGGTGTCAGCCGCCGTTACGTGTACAAGGTCTTTGAAGGGCATAAATTTTCGGTGGGCTCCCTGCTTCGGGTCAGGCGGCTCGAGGAAGCGGAAGTCCTGTTGCGGGCTAAAGGAAACAGGGCCTCCCTGCCACGAATAGCCAGGACGGTCGGGTTCAGCGGCAGTGCGAGCTTCAGCCGCGTCTTCAAGGAAAGCCGCGGCATGTCACCGGCCGAATACCGAGACAGATACTGGGCGGATGCCGATCGTGGGGGCAACCGTTAAGGCCGCCGTCACGCCCTGTCCCGACGAATGCGGACCCTGACAGTTTGTGCACGAGAAAAGGTGTTTCTGTGCAAACGGAGCAACAAATTCAATGAACGTTATTAACGTTCATAACTAACGACGAAAAACTTGGTGCTGAGTTCTGCGCCAAATGCCGAGATCGCAGGACGGTGCCGGTTGTTGTTTGTTGAGATCATCTGATCGCACTGAAAGACGGGGACCGATGCGACGTAGGGGAGCGGCATGCTGAGCACCGCGATAAGAATGTTGATGGCTGCCAGCCTGGTGGTATTGGGGATGGGATCGGCGCTGCCGGCACAGGCGGAGGAGTTTCCGCCCAGCTCCGCCACAATCACCAAGGGCAACAACCTTGGTGGCGAGGCACTGGTGCCGGGGCAGGAATTCAAGTACCTGATCACGCTGACCTGTGCAGACACCAAGGTGGAGTGCGTGAACTTCAAGGTCACCGACATGCTGCCTCCCGGACTGGACGTCACCGACCTTCCGGCCTCAACCGACACGCAGAAGGTCAGCTACAACGAGCAGACCGGTGAGCTGACCGTTGAGTTCCTTTTGCCCCTGCGCAACCCCGCCGGACAGGTGGGCATGCCCGCCGGCACTCCGGTCACTTTCGAAATCGGCATGCGCCTGCCCGTCGACACCCCCCTTCAGGAGGGCGACGTCATCAGCAACACCGCTGTTGCACAGGGTGACAACTTCCCCGACAAGGACAGCACCAACGACATCACTGTCGCCGTCCCGAAGGTCATCACGCCTGTGGCCACCAAAAGTTGGAGTGACGGGTCCGCCGTGGCCGGCACGGAGGAGCCCAGCACCATCACACTCGGCGTGAGCAACCAGTCCACGTCCTCGGCCAAGGTCACCGAGCTCATTGTCACCGATGACAACGCGGACACCTTCGAGCACTTCAACTTCACCGGTGCCTCCGTGGCCTCGTTCCCCCAGGGTGCGGACACCGCCACCCTGCGCGTCAAGACGGCCGGTGGCTGGGTCGACGGCGGGACGCTCACCGAGGCGGGGGACTTCGTTCTCCCCGCAGGCATCAACCCGGCAGATGTGATTGGCACGGAGGTCGCCTTCAGCAACTCAGCCGGCGAGGCACTTCCGTACGACCCCACGGGCGGTACGGTCGCGATCGGCATGGAACTTCGGGACACCCTGCGTTCATCCGGTGAACCCCTCCAGCCCTCGGCAAAATTGACGGTCAACAACTGTGCCACGCCCTCCGCCGCCGAAGCCGAGAGTGAACCCGTTGCCGGCACAGACGTGTGCGCCGGCTACCAGATCCTTCCTGACACTGTGGTCATCACCGGTGCCAAGGGCTTCTTCGCCGATGCCAACGGCGACTGGACGCACCAGAACAATGAGCACGCAGTGCAGGGCCAGCCCTCCGGCGTGACGGCCACGGTCGACGCGAGCAACGGCTCACCCTTCCCGCTCAAGGAAATCACCATCATTGAGCCCAACCCCGACCCGGCAATCCCCAATGAGATGGACAAGGTGGACCTGGAAACCATCCGCTTCCGTCCTCCCGCAGTCACCACCAGCGTGACGCTGACCGTTGGATACAGTGCCGGTCAACCCCTCGAACAGACATTTGACGTGGTCGACGGCATGGTCGTCGGTTTGACCGACAACGCGTTGAGCATCCTGCGCGACGGCGTCGACGTCACCCAGGTGAAGGCCATCTACACGGGTGCCGGCGGTGAAAACGGCGCAGCATCCATCGCAGAGGGCGCCACAGCTGGACTGGACCTTCACGGCAAGCTCAATGACAAGGTCACGGAAGCCGATGTCACTGACGGCATCGCCAACTGTGCCGCGCTTGAAGCCGGTGACGGCCGGCCCAACGGTGAAGGCACCGCCTCCGGCAGTGCCTGCCAGGCCCTGTCCATCGAGCCTCCGCGCAACACCGGACAGGGTGTGAAGGATGTCGGCCAGACCTCAGTGCCCGAGGGGCAACCCATTCCGTTCTCCCTGACGGTGAAGAACAACGGCAACATCGCCATGACCAACCCCGTCATCACCGACCCGCCCATGAACGCGGACGGCAGCATCATGGATGGCTACATGAATCCGTTTGAGCAGCTGCAGATCACGGAAGCATCCATCAGCGGTGCTGACAATGTGGGCGTTGAGGTCCTTGTCGACGGCGTCTGGGTCGACTACGCCGCCGGTGCCGCCAACTTGGCACAGGCCAAGGGCATCCGTGCCACCATGAACGGCGTCCTGGCCCCGGCCGGCTCATTCACCCTGAACCTCGTCACAGAGCGGCGCCCCGGCATCGCCAACGACGTTGTCCTCACGAACTGCTTCACCACCGGTGTCGCAGGGGCGCTGGAGCCCAGCGATCCTGCCTGCTCCGGGAACATCACGACCGGGCCTGCAGATGCGGCAGCAGCCCTGAACAAGAACATCGCACCGGGCACCTTGCCGCAATACGTCCCCGGGCTGCCTGCCCAATACGCTGATGTTTCCGTTTCGATCCGCAACACGGGAAACCTCAGCGCAAAGAGCCTGAGCATCACCGATGCCGACGCAGACTTTTTTGACGCGGTGGACTTCAGCAAGATCAAGAGTGTGAAGTTCCCGCGGGGTGCGAACCGCATCCAGGTGGACGCCTTGACGGCCACCGGCTGGGTCATGGGCACTGCCGGAGCACAGGCAGCCCTCCCTGCGGGAGTCCAGGCTGCCGACGTCCTGGGCGTCCGCAGCACCTTCACCAGTACGCGCACAGGCAACGGCGGCTTCGTGATCACCCCATGCAACGGCAAGACGGATGGTGCCGGCGACAGCACGGACACGGGCTGCATCGGCACTCTTGTGTACGAAGTCAGCCCGCGCCAGACCCTGCGCAGTGATCCCGCAGCCGCGGTCCCCGCACAGTTGCAGAACACGGCGTCCGGCACCTACTGGACCAACCTGGCGCCCGGTGGGCCAGTCAGCGTCGGCGACGATGTTGAAGCAGACCTGGAACTGACTCCGGGCAGCACTGAACTTGCTGTGGAGAAGACGCCGGACACGGTGGTTTCCCCGGGACAAAAGGCGCCCTTCTACCTGAAGGTCACCAACACCGGCACGGGAAACATCACGGGACTCAGCGTCAAGGACCTTCTGCCGCCATCGATCACCTTCGACGACAGTTTTGTCGGCGACAACGGGCTGCCGTTCAAGATCAAGGATGTGGTGCTCCCGGAGAATACCGCGCCGCTGCCTGCCCCTGTCTTTGCCCCTGAGGTCGAGGGGGAACGGATTTCCGGGCTCACCTGGGACTTCACCAAGAACGCTGACGGCAGTGACTTCCTCTTTGCCCCCGGCGCCACCTTTGTCATCGAAATCCAGGTGACGCTGTCACCCGGTTCCGGTGCCGGCGACGTATTGACCAACACCATGGGGGCGACCTCCACTAACGAGGGCCTGGTGTGCAAGGGCACTGAGGACGCCGAGAACATTTTCGGTGAGGGCACATACTGCATCGACAGCGCCGAACTGACGGTCAAGTCCGGTGCCTACTTCCAGTCGCGCAAGTGGGTGGCCGGAACGCCGAGCCTGGGCTGGTACAACACCACGACCGGCGAGGCCGTGGCTGTGGGCGGGCCGAGCTGCCCCGCCACGACCGACGGCGACGGCGTGCAGTACACCGCATTCCCCTGCATTGCCCTGGTCAATCCTGGAGACAATTTCAAGTACATCCTCCGCCTGGCCAACGCGGGAACCGAATCCGGCACTGACATGCGCATCATTGACACCCTGCCTGCACTCGGCGACAAAGGCATTGTGGGCGGCGGCGACCGTGGCACCGAGTGGGACAAGACCCCCACGCTTGCCAGCGAGCCGGTGCTGACGGGCCCCGGAACCATGACCACGCTCTACACCGACCAGGCCGACGTCTGCACCAAGGACCTTGCCATGGGCGGTGCGGGATCAGCGGCGGCACAATGCGCGCCTGAAGACTGGGCGGCAGGCTACGGACCCACCGTCACTGCCCTGCAGTTCCAGTTGGCCTTCGACCCCAAGCTGGCCTCCGGGCAGCAGGTGGACATCGCTTTCGAGATGAAGTCGCCCATGGACGTCAGCCAGGTTAGTGACCCCACCATCGCGTGGAACTCCTTTGCCCATGCTGAAACCACGGACCAGAGCGGCAAACCGCACGTCCTGCCGCCCACCGAACCCCTTCAGGTGGGTGTGGCCTTGGCCTACGGATCCTTGAACCTGGTGAAGGTCATTGGGGACAACCCGTCGACGCTCCCGGTTGCAGACCTGGAATTCACCTTCCATGTCACATGCACCATCACACCGGTTGGCGGCGAACTGACCACGGTCCTTGACCAGGACTACATGGTCACCTCCAACAGGCCGCACAGTGTCACGGGCATCCCGGCGAATTCCACCTGCCAAGTCTGGGAACTTGACGCCAAGGGCGGCGACACCGACCACGGCGTTGACAACCCGCTGAGCTTCCTGATCAAGCCGGGCCTGGGCGAACCGAGTGTTGAAACGGCCACCATCACCAACGACTTCCCCGACGCCATCGTGGCGGTGGAGAAGAAGGTGACGGGCGCGGCTGCACAGTACGCGCAGGAAAGCTACCCCATGGACCTGTTCTGCACCTTCGACGGCCAGCCCGTGGAAGGGTACAGCCCCAAGCAGGTTGAAGTTCCGGCCAACGACGAACGCTACGTGACAGCGGTTCCGCCAGGCAGCGACTGCTACGTGGTGGAAACTGACGACGGCGGCGCAACGGAAGTCACCTATCTCCCCGCGAAGGACGGCAGCACCGAAGAATCCGGGTCCGTCGTGACCGAGTCGGGAGTCCCGGCAAAGGTCCAGGTTGTCAATGACTTCCGGGTCGGTTCGTTGCAGGTGAACAAGGAAACCATTGGCGCCGGCGCACCCGTGCTGGCCCAGGGTCCGTTCGCCTTCTCCGTGGTCTGCTCCTTCAACGGTGTTGATGGCGTCATCAACGAGTCCATCACCATCCCGGCAGGCACCGAGGGACAAACAACCTTCACCTCCGAGAAGCTGGAAGGCCTGCCCGCAGGGGCCGATTGCCTTGTTACCGAGACCGACAACGGCGGCGCGGACTACACTCCGGAACCCGTCCCGGTCACCATCAGCGACAGTGACAATGTGGTTGTGGGTTTCACCGGCGAGAACGCCAACGTGTTCTCCGCCGGCACCATCGGCCTGAAGAAGACCCTCGATGGCAATGCTGCTGCCGAAGACTGGGCCACCAACGCCATCTTCACGGTAGCTGTTACCTGTGAGCGTGACACCCTTGATGCTGAAGGTGCCACCATCCGCACCACCGTGTTCAACCAAACCGTGAACATCAAGGGCGGGGAAACCCTCGCAGCCTTGGTTGATGCGGAAGGCAACCCGGTGAAGCTGCCGGTTGGCTCGCACTGCTTCGGTGAGGAAACCAACACCGGCGGCGCCACCTCCAGCAGCATCGACCACAACAACTTCGAGAATGCAGCTGTTGTGGAAGTGCAGGAAGACCCCACAGAGGTTCAGGCGCTGTCCATCACGGCAACCAACACCTTTGACTACGGTTCACTGGAGATCTCCAAGAAGCTCGACGGCGACGCCGCCGGGTATGTGGGCGACCGTGAGTTCACGCTGACGCTGACCTGCCAGCTGGACCAGGGACTGGAAACTGCCACGACTGTGGTGGATGGTCGCGAGATCACCATCAAGGGTGGCGAGACCATCACCGTGGACAAGCTCCCAGTGGGTGCCGATTGCTGGGTTGCCGAGACCGATAACGGTGGCGCGTCCAGCGTCACGATCGATCACAGCGATGCGGCGAGTGCCGCCGTCGTTGATCAGGACGACGCTGTGACAGTGACGGTGACCAACACCTTTGATGCGGGTCTGCTGACTGTCTCGAAGAAGGTCATCAACGGTGGCGCAGGTCCCTACACCTTTGAACTGGTGTGCGCCACCGGCCAGGGCGCTGTAGTGCTGGCGCCTGGTGATGCAGCCTTCAAGCTCAAGGGCGGCGAGGCCAAGACCATCAGTGTGCCGAACGGCGCGGAGTGTGCTGTCACGGAGACCAACGTGCCTGACGGAGCTGCGGTCAGCTATGCGACCTCCGCTGGCGGCACGGATGGCAAGGTTGCCGTGAACGGGGAAGGGAACGTCCAGGTGGTCAACACCTTCAAGGAAACCCCGCCGACGCCGGAACCGACGCCGGAACCCACCCCGACCCCCACCCCGACCCCCACCGCGGCCCCCACACCGGCTCCCACGCCGGGTGATCCGACGCCGAACCCATCGCCCGGGGCAACAAGCCCGGCACCGGCGTCGACGACCACACCGGGCGCAACAAGCCCGGGCCTGGGCAACACCGGCGCCAACGGCATCGCCGGCCTGACGCTGGCCGCCCTCGGCGCCGTCCTGGCGGGCCTGATCCTGGTCAGCCGCAAGCGCAGGAAGTCCGAGCATTAACAGCTGAGCCCGCCAACTGCGGCCGCTGTGGAAGCCCATCGCTTCCGCAGCGGCCGCCTGCGTATAGTGGGGACCAACCACTTGAAGGAGAACGTGCTGTGAAGAAGGTTGCCATTATCGGAGGGCACGGGAAAATTGCCCTGCTGCTGGCTCCGCTGCTCAAGGAGGCCGGGTGGGAAGTCACCTCGGTGATCCGCAACGCAGCCCACATCAATGATGTTGCGGCCGCGGGTGCCACGCCTGTGCTGCACGACGTCGTTTCCTCCTCCCGAGAAGAGCTCACCGAGCTGCTGGCCGGCCACGACGCGGTGGTCTGGTCTGCGGGAGCCGGGGGAGGGGACCCGGAGCGCACCTATGCCGTGGACCGCGACGCTGCCATCGCCTCCATGGATGCAGCCGCAGCCGCGGACGTCCAGCGCTACGTGATGGTCTCTTACCTCGGTGCCGGCCCCGACCATGGCGTGCCGCCGGAGAACAGCTTCTTTGCCTACGCCGAGGCCAAGGCGGCGGCGGATGCCCACCTTCGCCGCAGTTCCCTGGCATGGACAGTACTGGGCCCGGGCGCGCTGACCCTCGAGAGTCCAAGCGGCATGATTAACACCACTCCGGCTGCGGAAAGGGTTCCGGGGGAATCCGGCAAAACTTCCCGTGCCAACGTGGCGTTGGTGGTTTTGGCGTTGCTGGAACGTCCGGACACCATCCTGCGCACCATTGAATTCAGTGACGGCAATGTCGCCATCAGTGAGGCCCTCGCCCCGTAAAGTAAAGTCCGTGGAACAACTCATACTTATTATCGGACTTCTTTTCGCCACCGTGGTTGCCGTGGGTCTGGGCGACAAGCTCAAGCTGCCCTACCCAGTTCTCATGCTGATCATGGCAGGGGCACTGACTTTCATCCCTGGCTTCCCCGACCTGCGCATTGAACCTGAGTTGATCCTGCCCATCTTCCTGCCCCCGTTGCTGTTCGCGACGGCACAGAAGAGTTCATGGTCTGTTTTTCGGATCCGCTGGCGCACCATTTTCCTGTTGGCGGTTGCGCTGGTTGTGGTTTCGACGGCGGCCGTGGCCGGGGCTGCCTGGCTGCTTCTCCCCAGCATCGGCATCCCGGCGGCGATAGCCCTCGGGGCCATGTGCGCCCCGCCCGATCCGGTTGCGGTGGAGTCCATCGCCGGCCGCGTCCACATGCCGCGACGGCTGACCACGGTGTTGCAGAGCGAAGGCCTTTTCAACGACGCCGCCGCCATCGTGATCTTCCAGACGGCCGTGGCCAGCGCCATGGACGGCAAGCCCTTCGGGCTGGACATCGTGGGCAAGTTCCTGCTCGGTGCGGCCATTGCCATCCTTGTCGGCATGATCTTTGGTTGGCTGACGCGCGTCATCACGGCCATCATCAGCTCCTCGGTGGCCCGGAGCGCGGTGACCCTGGTGGTTCCTTTCGCGGCCTACATCGTTGCTGAAGAGGTGCACGCCTCGGGTGTCATCGCCGTCGTCGTCACGGCCCTTGAAATCAAGCGCCACGCCCGCGCTGGGGACGCCACCGAACGCATCACCCGCGCCGCCTTCTGGGACGTCGTCGAATTGCTCGTCACGGGCCTTGCATTCGGTCTGGTGGGACTGGAAGTCCGCGAGGTCATCCATACCGAGGGTTCCGCAATTTGGGGCATGCTGCCCATGGCCATCGCCATCAGCGTCCTGGTGATCGTGGTCCGCTTCCTCTGGTTCGGTGCGCTGGCGCTGCTATCCAGGAAGGACGAGGGTGACCTGCCGCCCACCACCTTCAAGGACGTCGTGATCCTGACGTGGTGCGGCATGCGCGGGCTGGCCACGCTGGCGCTGGCCCTCGCACTCCCGGTGGCGCTGCCCACAGGCGAGGCCTTCCCCGGCCGGCACGAGATCATCGTGGCGGCCTGCGCCGTCCTGCTGACAACGCTGGTGCTGCCTGGGCTCACGCTGCCCTGGCTGATGCGGGTGCTGAAGGCAACGGACGACGGCGCCGAGGAACGTGAGGCTGCGAAGATCCTGGCCCTGCGCGCGCAGGGAGCAGCCGTGGCAGCCTTGCGCGACAACGAGCTCATGAAGAGCCTGCCGCCCGAGAAGACTGCCTTGGTCAAGGAAAAGATGAAGCGCCTGCATGCGGAACTGCTGGATGGCAGCTTGAAGGATGAAGGCATGGAGGAGCGCCGGCGCCGGGGCAGGGAACTGGCCATCACGGTCCAGACGATAGCCCTGGACGCGGCCCGCACGGAAGTGCTGAACGCCCGGAACGAGGCCGACGCCGACCCCGAAGTGGTGGACAGGGTGCTGCGCCAGCTGGACCTGCGAACCATGATCACCCCGGAAGCCTAGCCCCGCCAACAGACCCTCTATCACCTTCCGGGGTGTTTTGGTGATCCCTCCATCAGCAAACGGGGTGAAGACCCACATTCTAAGGAGTTCCTCATGACTGTTGTCCCAACCACCACCGAGCGCCTGCTGCTCTCCCGCCCCGCGCCCGGGGACCTCGAGGGCATGTACGCCATTCACAGCGATCCGCGGGTCTGGACGCACTTCCCGAGCCTGCGCCACACAGACCCGGCACAAACAGCCGCCCAGCTCGAAGGCTACAACGCCAAGTGGGAACAGGACGGGCTGGGGCCGTGGATTGTTCGTCTGTTGGGTGAGCCGGACATCATCGGCATGGGCGGCTGCTCGATCAAGGCAGGGGTTTTCTGGAACCTCGGCTACCGTTTCTCCGCGGACGTCCATGGCAGGGGGTATGCCACGGAGCTGGCCCGGGAGGCCGTCCGCCAGGCCAATGCCCTCCGGCCCGGGCTGCCGGTGGTCGCATACCTGCTGGAGCACAATGTGGCCTCGGCCAGGGTTGCGGAGAAACTTGGCTTCAAGCTCATCCTCAAGGCACCGGACGCCGGCAACCCCAATCCCGAAGCCGTCCGACTCGTCTACGCCGACCGCCCGCTGACGCCGGAGCAGCTTGCCGCCACGGTGGCCTAGCTTGCCCCGGCGGGATCGGAAGCAACTCCGGAACCGGGCTGTCCGGACGTGGATCACGGCGTCTCACGACGCCGGACTCCGGCCCATGACAGGTCCATGCCGTCCCGACCAGCCCGCCATGGCATCAGGCGAGAAGCGCAGCCGCAGCTGTAGTGTCTGGCACTTCCGGACGTGCCAGGCCATAGTGCTCCCGGAGGGTTCGGCCCGTGTACTCCGTGCGGAACAAACCGCGCTGCTGAAGAATCGGGACCACCTTGTCGACGAAGTCGTCCAGGCCGGCCGGGAACGTTGGCGGCATGATGTTGAAGCCGTCCGCGGCACCCGTGGTGAACCACAGCTCGATCTCGTCGGCCACCTGGGCTGGCGTGCCGATGAACGTGTAGTGCCCGCGGGCGCCGGCCAACCTTTCGGTCAAGGCGCGGATGGTCAGGGATTCCTTCCTGGCCACATCAACAATCAGCTTTTTGCGGCTCTGCGCCCCGTCAGTTTCTGCTGGCAGCTCCGGCAACGGGGAGTCCAGCGGGTAGCCGGACAGGTCAAAGTCCAGTTGTGCTGACAGCTGGTGGACACCGTACTCGGGGTTGGCCAGGGAGTTCAGGTAATCGTATTTCTCCCGGGCTTCCGCCACCGTGTCCCCGATGTAGGCGCTGATGCCGGGTAGGATCAGCAACTCGTCAGTGGAGCGTCCGAACTTGCCCAGGCGTCCCTTCAGGTCCGTATAGAATTCCCGGGCCGATTCCACGCTCAAATGGGCCGTGAACACGGCCTCGGCGTGCCGGGCGGCGAAGTCCTTGCCGGCCTCGCTGGACCCGGCCTGGACCAGCAGCGGGTGGCCTTGGACGGGGCGGGGCAGGTTCAGCGGGCCCCTGACCTGGAAGTGCCTGCCCTGGTGGTCGATGGCACGGATTTTGTCGGCGTCGCTGTAAATGCCCGTGGTTTTGTTGGCCACAACGGCGTCGTCGGCCCAGCTGTCCCAGAGGGCCTTGGCGGTGTCAAGGAATTCATCGGCGCGTTCATACCGCAATGCGTGGGCGGGGCGGTCTGTGAGGTTGAAATTCTTGGCCTCCCCTTGTCCGGCGGAGGTGACAATGTTCCACCCCGCACGCCCGCCGCTGATCCTGTCCACGGAGGCAAGTGCCCGCGCCAGCGAATACGGCTGGTTGTAGGTGGTGGATGCCGTGGCGATCAGCCCGATCCGCTCGGTTGCCGTGGCCAGGGCGGAGAGCAGGGTCAGCGGTTCAAAGGAATGGTGGAGGTTGTAGGTGATGTTGCTGGAGATGGCCAGGCCGTCGGCAAGAAACAGCGAATCGAGCTTACCGCGTTCTGCCGTCCTGGCGATGTCGACGTAATGCTCAATGCCCTGTTCCGCCCACGGATCGACTTCCGGATGCCGCCAAGCGGCCTCGTGGTGGCCGGCGCCGTGAAGAAATGCGTTTAGGTGCAACTCCCGTGTCTGCTTGGCCACGATCACTTCACCTGCGCAATCACGGAGTAGGCTGCGGAATCGCCCTGGACGGACTGGCTGGGCAGGCCGTCAATATTGACGGGAATGTCTCCTGCAATCGTGACCCAGTTCAGTGTGCGCGGCGCCCCGTCATAGTTGTCGGGTGCGTAATGCTGCGTGATGCGGTTGTCGAAGAGCACCACCTGATTGGGCTCCCAAGCGACCCGCACAATATTCTCCGGACGGATCACATAGGCCTGCAGCAGTCGAATGATGTCCTTGGACTCGGTGTTGGACAGTCCCACGATCCGCAACCGTTGGGCGAAGCCGCCAATGAACAGTCCCCGCTCACCAGTCAGCGGGTGGACCCGGACCACCGGATGCACCGATTCGAAGATCTGCCGGGTGAATTCGGCCCGCCGTTCGGAGGCGTTGGCGTGCTCCAGGTTCTTGGGCACGGAGTAGTCGTAATCATTGGTGTGCACGGCCCACAGCGTGTCGGCAAACGCCCGGAGCTCTGCGGGCAGGTCCTGGTAGGCGGCGGCCGAGGACGCAATCAGCGTCTCACCGCCGTAGGGCGGCAGCGTGATGCTGCGCAACGTGGAGGCCTGCGGGGGATTGTGCACGAAGGTGACGTCGGTGTGCCAGGTGTTGGCGGAGCCGTTTTCGCTGTCCACCGGCAGCACGTTTTCGGCGCCGTCCACCGAGGCCACCGTCGGGTGGGCCGCGGTCAGGGGGCCGAAGTGGCCGGCAAAGCGGACCTGGTCCCCATCGGTGTGGATGTTGGCTTCGCGGAAGACCAGGGCCTTGTGTTCGTTCAGTGCGGCGCGGATCGCCGCAACGCGCGCCGGACTGAGCGGGCTGGCGAGGTCCAGTCCGCGAATTTCGGCGCCGATGCGGCTGCCCAATTTCGTGAACGTCAGGGTTTCATCGGGAAGGGGGGGGTTCTGTGATGACGGACATTGAAGGTTCCTTAATGGTGGGTGGGGTGGTCACATGCGGGGTTGTCAGGCGTTGATGGAGGTGCGCCACCGGGAAAAGTGCTTTTCGGCGGCGACCAGCAGGATGTTCACGAGCAGTCCCAGCAAGGAGACAGTCAGGATGCCCGCATACATTTGGGGAATCAGGAAGCTGCTCTGGGCATTCGTGATGAGGTAGCCCAGGCCGGCTTTGGCTCCGACCATCTCCGCTGCGATCAGGACCAGGATGGCCGAGGTGCCGGCCATGCGGATACCGGTGAAGATGGTGGGCACGGCCGATGGCAGGATCACCTTCCAGAACAAGGAGAGGCTGCCCAGGCCCAGCGACCGTGCGGCCCGGACCAGCAGGGGATCCACCGTGCGCACCCCGGCAATGGTGTTCAGCAGGACGGGAAAGAATGCCGCAAAGGCGACGATGGTGATCTTGGATTCCTCCCCGATGCCCAACAAGAGGGTGAAGACGGGCAGCAGGGCAAGCGCCGCGGTGTTGCGGAAAAGCTCCAGCAGCGGGTTCAGGAAGGAGTGCAGCGGCCGGTACCAGGCAATGACCAAGCCCAGGGAAATGCCAAGGACGACGGCGATGCTGAAGCCGGCGCCCGACCGCGTCAGGCTGGCCGCAATGTGGGTCTGCAACTGTCCGGAGGCGATGAGGTCGGCCCCGGCGGTCAGGACTTCATGCAGCGGCGGCAGGAAGACGCGCGTGGACGCGCTGGCGAGATAAGTGGGGCCTATTTCCCAGAGTGCGAGGAACAAGATGATTGCCGCCGATTTCCAGAGCCAGGAACCGGCTGTGGCAACGGTCCTGCGCAAGGCGGGAGGCGCCGTCGAACGTGTGCTTGCTGCGGTAGGCGAGACTGGCGAATCCTGCCCGGACAGCGGTGCTGGGCCGGGCGTCGCTGCCTGATCTGGCCGCGGGGTGGTCAGCGTGCTCATCAGGCTGCGCTCCTTTGGGCTGTGGTTGGTTGTGGTGCGGGCGCTTCATCAGGGGCAGTGCCGTCCGGAAGGACCTTGCGGTGTCCGGCCGCCTGCGCAGCCTGGACCTCGTCACGGAGCAGGGTCCATACCTTGTGCCGGTGATCAGCGAATTGGGCGGTGGATCGAATGTCCTCCACGTTGTCGCGTTCGCCTAGATCGACGTCAACGATGGCCTTGAGCCGCCCGGGCCGGGAGCTTAAAACTGCCACGCGTTGGCCCAGGTAGACGGCCTCATCGATGCCGTGGGTGATGAAGACGATTGTCTTGCCGGTCTCAGTCCAGATGCGCCGGAGCTCGTCTTGGAGTTGTTCGCGCGTTTGGGCGTCGAGGGCGGCGAAGGGTTCATCCATCAGGAGGATGTCCGGCTCGTAGGCCAGGCTCCGGGCGATGGCGACGCGCTGTTTCATGCCGCCGGAGAGTTCGTGGGGGTACCTGTCGGCAAAGCCGGACAAACCCACCAGGCCAAGGTATTCGCGTGCTTTGTCCGCACGTTGGCGGCGGTTCAGCCCGGAGCCTTCCAACCCGATGGAAACATTCGTTGACGCCGTCCGCCAGGGAAACAGTGCATATTGCTGGAACACCACCGCCCGGTCATGCCCGGGACCTGTCACCTCCCTGCCATCCACCAGAACCTGGCCGGAGGCCGGCCGGGTCAGCCCTGCCAGCAGGTCAAGGAGCGTGGTCTTGCCGGAGCCGCTGGGACCCACGATGGTCAGGAACTCGCCCTGTCGGACGTCGAGATTGAAGTCATCCAGGACCACCAACGGGCTGGAGTCGATTGACTGACGACCCTTGGCCGGGCGCACCGCGAACTCCTGGCGGACGTGGCGGAGACTGATTTTCGCATTCATGGTCATCCCTTCGGGGCCGTGGTTGCAGCGGACGGGGCGGAGCCGCCGGCCAGCTCATTGAATTCGTTCGTGTAGTACTTCTCAGGCTCCAGTTCGCCACTGATCAGCCCGGCGTCCTTGAGATAGTCCGCCCAGAGCGTGAAGTGCTTGTCCTCGATGATTCCGGCGTTGGGCACACCGACGCTCTTCCAGTACTGCAGGGCTTCCGTGCTTTCGTTGCGGCCGCGTTCCTGGATGATTTTGGTGAATCGGGCAATGACCTCCTCACGGGGAGTGTCCGTTTCCCATTCGATGGCCTTGGCCACACCCGTGGTGAAAGTCCGCACAGTGGTGGGGTTTTCCTTGATGAAGTCGTCGCGGAACACGTACTGTCCGCCCGGGAACGTGCCGAAGAATTCCACGTCGGTGAAGAGTGCACGGAGGCCGCCGGTGGCGAGCGCCCGGTCCTGCAGGACGGAGCCCAGCGATCCGGCGTCAACCTGGCCGCGGCGGATGGCCTGCTCCGTGTCATTGGGCGGCACCACAACCAATTGCACGGATTTGATCTCGGCCTCACTCAGGCCGCTGTTCAACAGATAGGTGTGGATGACGGCCTCGGACTGGCCCCCCAGGGTGTTGACGCCGATCTTTTTGCCAATCAGGTCCCGGGCCGTGTGGATGGGGCTGTCTTCGGGGACGTAGTACCCGGTGAAATTCTTGGCGTCGGAACCGTAGTAGTTCACAACTGCCGTTATCTGGGCGCCTGCGTCGGCCAGCTTGACGACGGCTCCGGTGAATGCGCCGCCAAAGTCTGTCTGGTCGGTCGCGGCAGACTGGATGTCCTGCGGCCCGCTGATGGTGTTGCCGACCCACTCCAACGTCAGGCCGTCGAGGTAGCCCAGATCTGCAGCCAGTTCCGGCAAGGTGACCGAATTGGCGCTGCCTTGGTACCTCAAGGTGGTGACTTCCGCACCACCGCCGGCTGTTGCAGATCCGCCGCACGCGGACATAGCCATCGAGAAGATGACCGCGGTCGCTGCGAGGGCGGGGGTGAGGATGCGTTTCATGGGTCCTGTCCTGTGGTTGGCCCTGGGGCTGTGTTCGTCACGAGCTGCAGGGAATTGTTTTCGGTGGTTTGAACGATGTAAACGGACTTTCGGGACAGGATCAATCAAGATGTCTTGGTGGGAAACGCGGGGATATCTGCGGCAAAGAAAGGCAACACAGTGTCATATTCACGGTGGCCTGCAGCACGGTTGGGAAACGGCAACACCAACCGGCCACTGGTCTAGACCACTGCCCCCAAATCTGGTGCAATCCGCCAGTGTCTCCAGCAATGCTTTGTAGCCAGGCACACCTCACGGAAGCGGAATGCCGTATACGGTAGATATATGTCAAGCACCGTCGGCAACGAAGCCACTCCCATGCCCCGCACCCGCAACATTCCGGCCGAGATCGCCCGCTCGTGGCTGCTGGTGCCCGCCACCCGCCCCGAGATCTTCGACGAGGCCGCGAATTCCCGCGCCGACGCCATTGTTCTGGACATCGAAGACGCCGTGGACCCCAAGAAGAAGGACGGCGCGCGCCAGGACGTGATCAACTGGCTGCGCGACGGCGGCCAGGCCTGGGTCCGCATCAACGACGTCCACTCGGCTTTCTGGGCGGACGACGTCGCCAACCTGCGCAACGTCCCCGGGCTCCTCGGCGTCATGCTGGCCAAAACCGAACAGGCCGAGCAAGTCAAGGAAACCTACCACCGCCTCGACGGCAAGACCCGCGTCCTGGCCCTTGTGGAATCGGCCCTCGGCATCGAGGAAGCCAACAACATCGCCCGCGCCGAAGGCGCCTTCCGCCTGGCTTTCGGCTCCGGCGACTTCCGCCGCGACACCGGCATGTCCGCGGACCGCGAGGCCATGGCATACCCGCGCGCCAAGCTCGTCGTCGCCAGCCGCGTCGGCAACCTGCCTGGCCCCATCGACGGACCCACGGTGGGCACCAACCACCCGATCCTGCGCGAACAGTCGGCCATCACGGTCTCCATGGGCATGACCGGCAAGCTGTGCCTGGCCGTCGACCAAACCACCATCATCAACGAGGTCATCAGCCCCACCCCGTCCGACGTTGCCTGGGCCACCGACTTCATGAACGATTTCAACGCCCGCGGCGGCGTCATCCGCGACGGCTCCGACCTCCCCCGGCTTGGCCGCGCCGAGAAGATCATGAAGCTCGCGGTGGCCTACGGCGTCCAGCCCTCGATCTAGCTGTGAATCCGGACGGTGGGCTGGTCCGCGGCATCTCCTGGTCGCAGGAGGGTCCCTCGCTTTCCCTTCATACGGACGACGGCGGGGCGCGGCTGCCTTTGATGCCTGGGCAGTGGCTGAGGTTTGAGGTACTTTCCGGCGATGGCGTGCCGGCCCGGTTCTGCCTCGGGTTCACCCGGGTGGAGGAATCGGGGCAGCCGGAGCAGTTCCCGTGTCCCACCGGGCAGGGGGCCGAGCGCGGCTTCCAGTGCGGCGCCTGTTTCGCCAAGGACCAAATGCGGCTCATGCACGACTTCCACCGCAGCGGCCAGGGTTCGCCGGGATTGAAGGCCTATCTGTCCCAGCAGCACTGGCTCTACATCGCCACGTTTGCCGACGGCACCACCAAGGTGGGGACGGCGTCGGAACGCAGCAAGTGGAGCCGCCTGGCAGAGCAGGGCGCGCTCGTCGCCCGGTACGTGGCCCGAGCCCATGACGGTTCGGTGGTGCGCCACCTTGAAGACAGTGTGTCCACGAAGCTGCCGGTGACGCAGTTTGTACGCGGCGCCGCCAAGTTTGCGGCGCTCTTGAATCCCCGGCCGCCGCTGCACCTGGAGCAGACGAACAAGGCGATGGCCGACGTCGTGCGCGACTATGTTGCCGGGCTGGCGCTCGAGGGCTTTGAACCGGTGGACGAGCCATGGGTCCGGAGCGACTGCTCGAACGCCGTGGCGGTTCCGAGCCAACGCAATGCCTATCCGCAGCCCCTGGACTCAGGCACGCACGGCATGAGGCTGGACGCCATGCTGGGGCCCACCGCACTCGCCGGACTGGACGGCGCGGACGGGGAATTCCTGGCTGACCTCGGCGCGCTCAAGGGGCGCAAGATCCGCTTCGGCCACTACCAAACGGACATCCCGGCCCTGCAGGAATCCCTCTTCTAGCCCGCTTCCTCCCGACGCTATCGCAGCAATGGCTGGTTTTCCCGGGACCCTATCGCAGCAATGGCTGGAATTCTCGGAGCCCTATCGCAGCAAGAGAGCGGGCCGTTCCCCGCATGGGCCCGGCCAGAGGCTTCACCGGTACACTGATGATGTGCTTAACGACTTTTGGGAAACCGCTCCGCCCGCCTACAAATACGCCGTTTTTGGCGGCATGGGGCTGACCTTCATCGGCATCGTCATCATCATCCTCGGTGCCATCACCTCCACCGCGTCCATGACGTTCATCGCCCTGCCGTTCATCGGCGTCGGACTCCTGGCCCACATGGCATCGCTGGGCCTGCGCGGCCACAACATCCGCAAGGAAATGAAGGCCGCGGAGAAGCGAGACGCCGAGCGCAACGCCAAAAAGTAATGTGCACCGGGCGAGATCTTCTGCCGGCTTCGCCACCGCCAAGGTAGCCTTGGCCTTGAGGCTGCAATGTTCCAGAAGCAGCCGAGGAACATTGGAGATTTAATGCCGGAACAGTTGCCCATGGCCCCGGCGAGGGTATTTTGGTGGTCCGCCGCGGTTTGGCTGGCACCGGTCCTTGCCCTGGCTGCCGTGGCTTTCCCGCTGATGGTTATTCCCGCCGTCGTGTGCCTTGTCCTTGGACTGACTTTTGGCTTCAGCACGTACAAGGCAATGCTGCGGGACCCGGGTTCACGGTCCACAACCCGCTGGTGGCTGGGGGCAACGGCCCTGTCCCTCGTGGCACAACTGGTGAATTTGATCGTTCTCGCCACTCCTCCGCCGCGGTACGCCGACTATTTCCCTCCGGAGGAGATCTCGCCCATTCGGCACATGATTGTCTACAACGCCGACCCCCTGCACTGGGCCGCCACCGGCACGGCGGTCTTCGCGGCCATCGCGGGCGTGGTCCTTTTTCGCGTACTAATGTCGCATCTGCGCACAGTCCAGCGTGATCCGGCCGTCCGTCAGGTGTCCTGACGTGCCAATGCAAACCAGAGCAGCCGCCCAACGATGGGCGCGAACCTGGGCAACCGCCTGGCCGCTCAAGGACGTTGACGCCATCGCCGCGCTGCAGGCCGAGAACGGGGACCACTGGGCATCCCTGTTCCGGCCGTACCGCGGACGCGCCGGGCTGCGACGTTACCTTGAGGAATCCTTCGCGGAAGAGTCGGCGCCGGCAGAGGCCTGGTTCGCCGAACCCGTCGTCGACGGAACCTCCGCCAGCGTCGAATACTGGGCCGTCATCTCCACCGAGGGCGGGCCGCTGACCATTTCAGGCTGCACTGTCCTGGCCTTCGATGAGTCAGGCCTCGTGAGGGTTGCGCGCGACTACTCCAGTGTCCATGAAGGGCGCCTCGAGCGGCCCGCGCAGGCATTCACCGCCTGATTTTCGCCTGTCCCGCCACCACCAAAGGGAGGGACGACGGCGCCACTTGCCTGGCGCCGTCGTCCCTCCTGGGCGGGTGGCCGGGACAGCTGTCAGTGGTCCACGGGCTCGGGTGCGCTGACCGCCTTGCGCAGCGTGAAGGCGCACATTACGGCCGCGGCCAGCATGAGGCCGACGCTGACCAGGGCCACGGTGCCGGAGCCGGAGTCGAAGGCGTGCTTGGCGGACTCCAGCAGTGCCTGGCCCTGCTCCGGCGGCAGGGTGCCGGCAACCTCGATGGCGCCGCCGAGCGTCTGGGACGCCGTGTCCTGCCCGGCAGCGGAAACGCCCGCCGGGACCGCAACATTCATGCGGTAGGACGCGGCCAGGATGCTGCCCAGGACCGCCGTTCCCAGCACCGAACCCACCTCGTAGGCGGTCTCGGAGATGGCGGAGGCGGCACCGGCCTTGGCCGGCGGGGCGGCGGTGAGAATGAGATCGTTGGAGATGGTCTCCGCAGTTCCCACACCGGCGCCAAGCACGGCAAAGGCCACCATGATGCCGGGCACGGAGCCGTCGGTGTTGAGGAACACGATCAGGAATGCCGAGGCGTTCAGCAGCAGGCCTCCGACCACCAGCCAAGACGGGCGGACGTAGTTGGCCAGCTTGGCGGCCACGAGTCCACAGACAATCGTGATGACCAGCCCCGGCACCAGCACATAGGCTGCGGTGGTGGGGGACAGGCCCACCACCAGCTGCAGGTGCTGGGTGACGAAGTACAGGAACCCCACCAGCGCAAAGATGCTCAGGAGGTTGGCGCTGACGCTGCCGCTGAACATGGGGTTCTTGAACAGCGAGACGTCCATCATGGGGTTGGCACGGCGCATCTGGCGGCGCACAAACACGACCCCCAGGGCCACGCCGACCACGATCAGGCCAAGGTTGAGCAGGGAGAAGCCGGACTGGGCGATCTCCTTGATGCCGAAGATTGCAGGGACCATGGCACCGAAGGAGAGGAGGATGCTCCAGACATCGATCTTGCCCGGGTTCGGATCCTTGGACTCGGGCACGAAGATCGGGGCCAGAATCAGCAGGGGGACCAGCACCGGGACGCTCATGAGGAAAACGGCACCCCACCAGAAGTGCTCCAGAATGAAGCCGCCCACAATGGGGCCCAGGGCGGCGCCGCCGGAGAAGCCAGCGGCCCAGATGGCGATGGCCGTGCGGCGCTGGGCGGGGTGGAGGAACAGGTTGCGGATCAACGACAGGGTGGCGGGCATGAGCATGGCACCGAAAAGGCCCAGCAGGGCGCGGTAGCCGATGAGGGCGCCGGCGTTGGGGGCAAAGGCGGCGAACACGGAGACCACGGCGAAACCGGTGCTGCCAATGAGCAGCAGGCGGCGCCGGCCGAATCGGTCCGTCATGCTTCCCATGGGGACCAGGAGGGCGGCCAGGACCAGCGGGTAGACGTCGATCATCCACAGCAGCTCGGACGCGGACGGGGTCAGCGCCAGGGAGATGGAGGGGATGGCAAAACTCAACACCGTGTTGTCCACGGAGATCAGCAGGACGGGCAGCATCAGCACCGCCAGGGCGATCCATGTGCGGGTGCCTGCGCGCGGGGTGCTTTCCAGGGTGGGGGTGGTGAGTGTTGAGGCCATGCATCCATTCTATACCGTCCAGACGGTTTACTGTACCGGCTGGACGGTGCACTTAATCACGTCTTGTAGGCTTGTCGAATGACTAAACAGCCCTCGGCGCGTGAACGGGTCCTCACCAGCTACATCGACCTCTTGATCAGCGACGGCCCGCAGGCGGCAACTTTGGATGCAGTGGCCGCCGCGGCCGGCGTCTCCAAGGGCGGCCTGCTGTACCACTTCAAAAGCAAGGAAGCGCTGACGGACGGCCTGCTGGCCCGGCTCCGTGAATACGCCGAGCAGGACTTTGCCGCCATGGCTGAAGACCCCGAAGGCTGCGCAATCTACTACGTGCGCACCAGCGTCTTTGGCGGCACGCCGTTTGACCGCAGCATCGTCGCCGCCCACCGGTTGATCCAAAGCGACGACGACACCGTCCGCCAGGCGTTCATTGAACTGCACGCCCGCTGGTTTGAGCTGATCCTCAGCGACGTTGCGGACGTGGCGGTTGCCCGCGCCATCATGCTCCTGGGCGACGGGATGTATTACAACGCGGCCCTCTTCGGCTTTCCCGTCCCCTCGAAAAAAGGCGGCGCCGGAGCGGCCGGTACGGAGCAGGAAACCATGGACCTGGACTCGCTCCTTGCCATTGTGGCGCGCATGCGGTCCACACAGGTGTCCTAGCGTGCACGGGCGGGCCCCCGCCCTATAGGGTTAAGCCCATGACCATCAACCCAGAGCTGCAGGGGCGCAGCTACGCATTGAGCCATCCGTACAGTGTTGGCCGGGAGTCCGTCCGGGACTTCGCCAGGGCCGTCAAGGCCACCAACGCCGCCCACTTCGACGTCGCGGCGGCGCAGGCCCTGGGCCATGCCGACCTCGTGGCGCCGCCCACCTACGCCATCATCGTGGCCCAGCGCGCCGACGCCCTGCTGATCAACGACCCCGATTCCGGCATCGACTTCTCCCGCGTCGTCCATGCGGAGCAAAAATTCACGCACCACCGCGCCATTACGGCCGGGGATGAGCTCGTCGCCGAACTGCATGTCGACGGCGTCCGCGGCATGGGCGGCGGGGCCATGATCACCACCCGTGCGGAAATTTCCACTGTGGCAGGCGAACCCGTCGCGACCACCGTTTCAGCCATCCTGGTCCGCGGGGAGGGACAGTAATGAGCATCAACATTGCAGATTTGGCCGTGGGCACCGAGATCGGCTCACGCACACTGGAGATCACCCGCGCTGACCTCGTCAGGTACGCCGGCGCGTCCGGGGACTTCAATCCCATCCACTGGAACGACCGCTTCGCCCGCGAGGTTGAGCTCCCCGGTGTCATCGCCCATGGCATGTTCACCATGGGCGCGGCCGTGCAGCTGGTGACCGACTGGATCGGCGACCCTTCCGCCGTCGTCTCCTACGGCACGCGCTTCACCAGGCCTGTCCCCGTGGCCGACGTCGATGGCGCCCCGGGCGCCGTGGTGGATGTTTCCGGGGTGGTTGGCGCGGTGGATGCCGACGCCGGGACGGCACGGATCGATCTCACCGTCACCTTGGACGGGCAGAAAGTTCTGGTCAAGGCCCAAGCAGTGGTCCGCCTGACGTGACCCTTGGCTCCGCAAGCCAGGTGACCGCCTGGCGCAACGGCGTTGTCACCGCCTACGCCGGTTCCGGGCTGGTTTTCGCCAGTTGGGTCTCGCGCATCCCGGCCATCCGTGACGACCTGGGGCTGACACCCGGGCAGGTGGGGCTGCTGCTGCTGGCCATGTCGCTGGGCTCGTTCGTGTCCGTGGCGTTGTCGGGGCTCGTGGTGTTGCGGCTTGGGTCCAAGCTGACCTCGCGCCTTGGCACCGTCATCCAGACGGTCGGCGTTATCATCATGGGGCTCGGCGCCACGGTCTTTTCCGAAACCCTGGTGGTGGGCGCCGGCCTGGTCATCCTGGGCCTGGGCACCGGCAGCTGGAACACTGCCTCCAACATCGAGGGCGCGGCTGTGGAGCGCGCACTGGGCAGGCACATCATGCCGCGCCTGCACGGCTCATTCAGCATCGGCACCGTGGCAGGCGCCGGGCTGGGCGCCGTGGCCGCCTCCATGCACATTCCAGTCGCCATCCACCTCACGGTGATTGCCGCCATCGTGTGCACGGCCGTGCTGATCGGCACTGGCTACTACCAGGCCGACAAGGTGGGGACCGAGGCCACCGAGGTTGACCTGGGCGCTTCCGGTGCCGTCCCGGGCACCGGCCCCATCCCGATTATCACCGCTGCGACGGAAGCGCCCGGTGCCGGTGCGTCCGGTTCGGGCCGCACGTCCGACAAGAAGGCGGGGAAGGCCAAGATCGCCGCCGCCTGGCGCGACCCGCGCACGCTCATGCTCGGCGCCCTGGTCCTTGGCCTCGGCCTTGCTGAAGGTGCGGCGGGGGACTGGGTGGCGCTGGCCATGGTGGACGGCTACGACTCCACCGCGGCCATCGGCGCGGTGGGCTACGGCATCTTCGTCTCCGCCATGACCATCGGCCGCTTCGCCGGAACCGTTGTCCTGGACAGGTACGGCCGCGTGGCCGTGCTGCGCGTCGGTGCTGCGCTGGCAGTCATTGGCCTGGGGCTCTTCGTTTTTGCCCCCAGTGCCCCGGTGGCCCTGGCCGCACTGGTCTTCTGGGGGCTCGGCTCGGCGCTGGGCTTCCCCGTGGCCATGTCAGCCGCCTCCGACGACCCCGAACAGGCCGCCGCACGCGTATCCGTGGTCTCCACCATCGGCTACGGTGCCTTCCTCGGCGGCCCGCCGCTGCTGGGGTTGCTGGCCGAGCATGTGGGTGTGCTGCATTCGCTGCTGGCGGTCCTGGGACTGCTGGTCGTGGCATTCTTCCTCACACCTGTGGTGCGCCGCCCGGCGGCGCTGGGCGGCCAGCCGCTCGCGGGCGCTGCAGCGGGCGCAGCCCCCGCGGAAGGCAGCGGCCCGGCAGACGCCGCCCTGCCCGCAGGCGATAGTGTGGAAGGGTGAACGCGCAAACTTCCCTCAGCTCCCTGACCGCCCTTGAAGTCGGCGGCCCCGCACGCAACTACGTTGTGGCCGCCACCGAGGCGGAGATCATCACCGCCGTCCAGGCCGCGGATGCGGCAGGGGAGCCGCTGCTGATCATTGGCGGCGGCTCAAACCTGGTCATCTCGGACGACGGATTTGACGGCACCGTGCTGAAGATCGCCAGCCAGGGTTTTGTGGCCAACTCCGAGGACTCCTGCGGCGGCGCATCCGTGGTTGTCCAGGCGGGCCACGACTGGGACGACTTTGTCCACCAGACTGTCCTGCACGCCTGGAGCGGCATCGAGGCCCTCTCCGGCATTCCCGGCAGCGCCGGGGCCACGCCCGTGCAAAACGTTGGCGCCTACGGCTGCGAGGTGGCACAGACGATCGCCGCGGTCCGCACTTGGGACCGCGAGAAGAACGCCGTCCACACGTTCACCAACTACGAGCTCAACTTCGGCTACCGCGACTCCCTGCTGAAGCAGTCCACGGTCGACGGTTCTCCCCGCTATGTGGTCCTGTCGGTTGAATTCCAGTTGCTGCTGGGCCGGATGAGCGCCCCGGTCAAATACGCCGAACTGGCCCGCCGCCTGGGCGTGGAGGCAGGCAAGCGGGCAAACTCGCTCGAACTGCGCCGCACCGTCCTGGCCCTGCGCGCCTCCAAGGGCATGGTCCTGGACCCCGCAGACCGCGACACCTACTCCACGGGTTCCTTCTTCACCAACCCGATCGTCTCTGCGGAGGTTGCAGCCATGCTGCCCGACGACGCCCCGCGCTGGCCTGCAGGCGACCTCGTCAAGCTCAGCGCCGCCTGGCTCATCGAGCATGCCGGGTTCTCGAAGGGCTGGGGCCTGGCCGGCGAGCTGTCCGCCACTGCCCAGTCCGACGCCGGGAACCCGCCGCGCGCGTCCCTCTCCACGAAGCACACCCTCGCCATTACGAACCGTGGCGGCGCCCGCACCGAAGACATCCTGGCGATTGCGCGGCAGGTGCGCTCCGGCGTCGAACGCCAATTTGGCATCACCCTGGTCCCGGAGCCGGTCCTTGTGGGCTGCTCCCTCTAGACCCTTCCGACGCTCGCGCGCATCGGAGGCACTTTCGCCAGGCGCTCCAGCACCCCGTACCCGGGTAGGGGGTCAAGACGGCTCCCGGGTGTGATGTGTGCCGCGGGGGATCTCCATAGTGTTGATGGAAAGATCAGACTTTTCTATTAACCTGGCGCGCTTAGGCGGGCCAGGGCTAAGGAGCCCCATGTCGTCCGCAACACTTGACAGCCCGGAAGTACTTGAAGGCAGCGCCGCCGCCAAGCCGGAGCGCAAGCGGCCGGAGCGCGACAGGCATGTCACGGACTTCATCAAGCTGACAGAGCAGGTCCGCGCTGCCGGCTACATGGAGCGCGACATCAAGTGGTACGTGCTGCGGATCGTGCGCCAAAGCATCGGCTACCTCGCCGTGCTGGCGCTGTTCCTGACGCTGGGCCAGTCCTGGTGGCAGATGGTCACCGCCGTGCTGTTTGCCTTCATGTGCACCCAGACCGCGTTCATCTCCCACGACGCCGCACACCGCCAGGTGTTCGCCTCGGCCAAGAAGAACGCCTGGCTGGCCCGCGTTGCCGGAAACCTGTTCGTGGGCCTGTCCTACGGCTGGTGGATGAACAAGCACGGCAAGCACCACCTGAACCCGAACAAGATCGGCGTGGACGGCGACATCGATCCCGGCGCGCTCGTGTTTGACCCCGAGAATGCCGCCAAGCGCACGGGCTTTGCCAAGTGGTTTGCCCGCCGCCAGGGTGCCTTCTTCTTCCCGCTGCTGACCCTTGCCGCACTGGACCTGCACATTGCCGCCGTGAAGCGCGTGCTGGACCGCAAGCAGATTGTGCCCGAGCGCAAGGCGGAGATCGCCTTGCTCGTTGTTCGCCTGGTCCTGCTGCCCGCCTTCACCGTCTGGTTCCTGGGCTGGGGCATCGGCCTGGCCTTCGTGGCGGTCCAGATCATGGCGCTGGGCCTGTACATGGGCTGCGCGTTCGCTCCGAACCACAAGGGCATGCCGCTGGTTCCCAAAGACGTCAAGATCGACTTCATGCGCCGCCAGACCCTCATGAGCCGCAACATCTCCGGCGGCTGGTGGGTTGACGTTGGCATGGGCGGATTGAACTACCAGATCGAGCACCACCTGTTCCCCACCATGTCCTCCAAGAACCTCAAGGCTGTCCAGCCCATGGTGCGTGAGTACTGCGCCGAGCGGAACATCACGTACACGGAAACCACGCTGGGTCAGTCGTACATGATCGTGATGCGGTACCTGAACCGCGTGGGCCTGGGCCAGCGCGACCCCTTCGAATGCCCCATCACGGCCAGCATGCGCTCCGCCCGCTAGCCATAGAGTGGGGGCATGACATTTCGCGTCACACCCGCCACCATTGCCAGGCTCCGTCTCGCCGCGCAGGGCATCCTGCCGACAACAGCGACAACGTCCACCTCGCCCACACCCGGGCCGGTGGACGTTGTGCGTTCACTGACCGCCCTGCAGGGCCAGGACTTCCCCGGCGCCTTGTGGTCCATCGGCCTGCGCTCCGGCAGCACCCGCACCGCCGTCGAGGCCGCCTTCAACAGCGGCGAGCTGGTCCGTTCCAACCCCCTCCGCGGCACCCTCCATGTCACCGCCGCAGAGGACCTCGGCTGGATCCTCTCCCTCACGGCCGAGCGCATGCTGCAATCCCAGGCCACGCGGCACCGCCAATTGGGAATTACGACGGCGGATCTCGCCCAGGTGCGCGCGCTCGCCCTTGCGCTGCTGGACCGGTCGGGCGGCCGTGCGACGCGTGAGGCACTTTTTGCTGAGTTTGAGCAGGCGGGGCAGGGGACAAAGGCGCAGCGCGGCTACCATTTCCTGTTCCTGCTCTGCCTCGAGCAGACACTCGTGCAGGGACCCCTAAATGACGGCGGCAGCGGCCAGTTCTACGTCAGCTCACGGGAGTGGATCAAGAATCCGCGCACACTGGACCGGGCGGATGCCCTTGCGGAACTCACACTGCGTTATTTCCTCAGCCATGGCCCGGCGACCGTCCAGGACTTCCAGTGGTGGTCCAAGCTCACGCTCAAGGACATCAGGGCCGGGCTGGACGGGGTGAGGGGCCGGCTGGAGGTGCTGGAGTGCAACGGGGCGGAGTATTGGCTGGCCCCGGAAACCGCCGAGCTGCTGGGCGGCCCGGAAAGCCGGAAGCCCATCAACGGTGCCCGCTCTGTGCTGCTGCTCCCCGGCTTCGACGAGTACCTGCTCGGCTACACGGACCGCACTGCCTCCCTGGCCCCGGAACATGCGCCACTGACCGTCCCGGGCAACAACGGCATGTTCAAGGCGACAATCGTGGCCGGCGGCAGGGTGGCCGGGACCTGGCGCAAGGCGCAAGGCGCAGCCGAAAAACAAAGGCAACTGGCCGGCGTCGTGCTTCCGGAGATTTTCACGGAACTGAGCCCCAACCAGCACAGGGCGCTGGCGGGGGCCGCGAGGAAATACGCCAAATTCCTCGCCCAATAGCCGCCCTTAACCGTCTATGACGCAGTAAATGCACGAAAAACGCGATAGAAAGCGCTTTCCGCAGCATCTACTGCGTCACAGACGGAAGGGGAGGAAGCCGGCGGGACGGGTTACAGCGTGCCGACAGCGATCTTCAGCATGCGCCGCAGCGGCTCGGCGGCGCCCCAGAGGAGCTGGTCGCCTACCGTGAAGGCGCTGATGTACTCGGGGCCCATCTCCATCTTGCGGATGCGGCCTACGGGAACCTCGAGCGTGCCCGAAGCAGCCACGGGGGTCAGGTCCGCCATGGAGGCTTCCTTGGTGTTGGGAACCACCTTGGCCCACTCGTTGTCGTTGGACAGCAGCGACTCAATCTCGGAAACCGGCAGGTCCTCGCGCAGCTTCAGGGTCAGCGCCTGCGAGTGCGAGCGCATGGCGCCGATGCGCACGCACAACCCGTCCATGACAATGCGGTTGGCGTCGGAGGTGCCGAGGATCTTGTTGGTCTCGACCCCGGCCTTCCACTCTTCGCGGGACTGGCCGTTGCCCAGGTCGGAGTCGATCCAAGGGATCAGGGACCCGGCCAGCGGCACGCCGAACTGCGCAGCGTCAATGCCCTCGCGCTGGTGGGCCAGGACCTTGCGGTCGATCTCCAGGATTGCGGACGCCGGGTTCTCCAGCTCGGAGGAGACCTCGGAATTCAGCGTGCCGAACTGGTTCAGCAGCTCGCGCATGTGGCGGGCGCCGCCGCCGGAGGCAGCCTGGTATGTCATGGAGGTGCCCCACTCGACGAGGCCGTTCTTGAACAGCCCGCCCAGGCCCATGAGCATGCAGGACACGGTGCAGTTGCCGCCCACGTAGTCCTTCACGCCGCCCGCCAGGCCGGCGTCGATCACGGAGCGGTTGATGGGATCCAGCACAATGATCGAGTCGCCGTTCATGCGCAGCGTGGAGGCCGCGTCCATCCAGAGCCCGTCCCAGCCGCGGCTGCGCAGCTCGGTGTGCACGCGGGAGGTGTAGTCGCCGCCCTGAGCGGTGACAATAATGGGAAGTTTCGCCAACGTGTCAATGTCAAAGGCGTCTTCGAGCTTGCCGGTGTCGCCGCCGGAAATCGCGGGGGCAGCGCCGCCTGCGTTCGAGGTGGAGAAGAAGACGGGGTTGATATCGCCGAAGTCGCCTTCGTCCTGCATGCGCTGCATGAGAACGGAACCGACCATGCCGCGCCAGCCGACAAGGCCGACGGAAGGAACATTGTTATTGGTCATGGTCCTAAGTTTAGTCGGCGGGGCAAATCGGCCGAAGTTCGTTTCACCCCGTGAACAAGTTCGACGGCGTTTCGCCCCTTCCGCGGCCCGGTCCACCTTTGGTGCGGGGCCGGGCGGCAGCCCCACTGGGCCCCCGGCAGACCCTTATTCGGGCGCCTCAAATTCGGTGTCGCCCTTGGCCCACATGGTGATCCGGTATTCGGTGCCGTTCTTTGAGGTGTGCCACCCTTCCAGCGGTGTTGCGCCACGGAACGTCCACTCGTTGCCCAGCGCCGGTGCCTGCGTGTCGCCGGCAACGTCGGTGTTGATGACCGTCACCACGGCAACATTGCAGTGCTCCATGGCCTGCTCAAAAATCTGCCCGCCGCCAATGACCCAAACCTCGCTGCCGCCGGGGGAGAACTGCGCCTCCACCAAGGCCTCGTCCAAGGAGTCAAGCACAACGGCGCCGCTTGCCTCGGGCGTCGACCCCCACCCTTCCTGCCGGGTCACCACAATGTTGGTGCGGTCCGGCAGGGGGCGGAACTTGTCTGGGAAGGATTCCCACGTCTTGCGGCCCATGACCACAGGGTGGCCGGTGGTCACGCGCTTGAAGTGCGCCATGTCCTCGGGCAGGTGCCAGGGCATGCCGCCGTCGGCGCCGATCACGCCGGTGTTGGTCTGCGCCCAGATCATGCCCACGATGGGCTGGCTGAAAGTGTATGTGGGCAGGGAATCGGGGGTGCTCATACGGCGATCGGTGCCTTAATCGTGGGGTGGTGCTGGTAGTTGACGATCTCAAAGTCGTCAAAGTTGTAGTCAAAAATCGAGTCCGGCTTGCGGGTGAAACGCAGCGTCGGGTACGGGTACGGTTCCCGGGAAAGCTGCTCGGTCACCTGCGCCACATGGTCGTCGTAGATGTGGACGTCGCCGCCGGTCCAGATGAACTCGCCCGGCTCCATGTCCAGCTGCTGCGCCATCATCATGGTCAGCAGCGCATAGGAGGCAATGTTGAACGGCACGCCCAGGAAGGTGTCGGCGGAGCGCTGGTACAGCTGGCATGAGAGCTTGCCGCGGCCGTCCTCGGTGGGGGCAACATAGAACTGGAAGAACGCGTGGCATGGCGGCAGCGCCATGTTCTTCAGCTCGCCAACGTTCCAGGCGGAGACAATGTGGCGGCGTGAATCCGGGTTGGCCCGCAGCGACTCCATGACCTGCGATATCTGGTCAATGTGTTCGCCGTCCGGCGTGGGCCACGAGCGCCACTGGACGCCATACACGGGACCCAGCTCGCCGTCGTCGTCCGCCCACTCGTTCCAGATCTTGACGCCGTTTTCCTGCAGCCAGCGCACGTTGGAATCGCCGCGAAGGAACCACAACAGCTCCATCGCGACCGACTTGAAATGCACCCGCTTCGTGGTGATCAGCGGGAAACTCTCGCTCAGGTCGAAGCGCAGCTGGCGGCCAAAAACGCTGCGCGTGCCGGTGCCGGTGCGGTCTGATTTCGCTGTGCCGTTCGCCAGCACGTCGCGCAGCATGTCCTCGTACGGGGTCAGAATAGTCACGCCAGACAGTCTACTTCTACTTGCCGCGCTGGTTGAGGCGCCCCTGCAGGAGTGTGATGAGCATCTTGCCGTCCAGCCCTGCCTTCTCGCCCTCTTCAATGAGATGCTCGACGGCGGCCATCACCCCGAGTGCGTTCGTCACCGGCGGCTGTGGTTTCGCGGGTTGATCGCCATCGCTGGCCCCCTGTCTGGCCCGCGTCGCCGGCCCGGCAGCGGTGGCCTGGCCATCGGCCACCACCGTCCCCTGCCGCCTGTTGGTCACGACCAGCCCGGCCGACTCGAGTTCCTTGTAGGCGCGCGCCACCGTTCCGGCGGCGACGCCCAAGTCTGCGGCAAGGCTGCGAACCGTGGGCAGGCGGGTGCCCTGCGGGAGTTGGCCAACTGCGATGAGTGATGAGATTTGGGTGCGGACCTGCTCATACGGCGGGGTGGCCGTTTCCAGGTCGATGACAATCTGGGCTTCCATGGTGCTACTTGCCCAGTCCGGCGCCGGCTTTTGGCGCCTCCACGAAGTCTGCGGGCGTGAAGGCACGCACGGGGTAGCAGGCGACAAGTGCCGCAATCACCAGGCACAGGGCGCCGAAGATGACTGACTCAAATCGCGGCGCCAGGGGATTTGGGTCCGGAGCCACCGGAATCATGATCAGGAGGAGCCCGAGCATGGCGTACCACCCGCCCGTTACCGTCCGGGCGATCCGAAACAGGGAGCGGCGGCGAAGCGCCCTGTCCAGCCGGGGTGCGGCGTCGGTCAGCCCGGGCCGGGCCAGGACGAACCGGGCTGCCAGCAGGCCAACAGCCAGCAGCACAGCGGCTGCAACTGTCGGGACCCAAAACATGGCCTGTGGTTCGTCCATCCCGTCCCAAGAGTTCGGGCCGACGGATGCGGCAACATGCCATGCGTTGATGAGCCCCAGGACCAGTCCGGCGGCCGCCACACCAAAAGCGGCACACAGGGGCCACGGCAGAGGTATGCGCAAAGGGCTGCGCGCAGTCCCCGGGGCCGCGTAGTTGCGCCGCAGGACGAACTCGAGCGCCAGACAGGCCAACACGCTGAAGGCAGCAGCGAGGGCCACGATTCCCAGCCCGCCAGTGACGTCCTTGAGCAGGTAACCCGCTCCGGCACCGACGGCGGCGGCGGGCAGGAGCGCAGCAGGTGCACTGTTGCTGAATTTGGCCGCGGCGGGGCCGTCTCCCAGGGCGGCCTCATTTCCGGACGTCGGCAGGAGGAGGGCCCGGTAGCCGGCGTCGTCCGTGGTTGCATCAAGGAAGGGCGGCTTCCAGACAAGCATCGCGATGAGCACCGCCCCGTTGACTACGGCCAGCGCGTTCACCCACGGCTCGCCGCCGGGGAGCGGCTCCGGCTGAAAGAGGTAGTTTCCGGCAATGGCGCCAATGCCCGAGGCCATGGTGGCCACTACGCGCAGTAGTCGGTTCATGCCGATGGTCCGCAAGGTTTTGTTCTGGTCCGGCGACAGTGCCTCAAGCGACCTGCGGGAGGCAATGAGGCGCATGACAAGAAAAGTTCCGATGGCAAGGAACACCAGGGCAACACTCAGCGCCGAGGCAAGGACGTAGCCGGGGCCCCTGCCTTGATGTGTCTGGATGGACTGGCCGTACTCGCCAAGAATGACGCTGTTGCTGGAAATGAACCCGGGAACGAAGTACAGGACGCCCACGACGGCGGCGGTCAGCGTGAAGATGCCGGCAACCGTCCACCCCAGCGCCGGTTCGATGTAGTCGCGGACTCCGCGGAACTCAAGGCTCGCGACCCGCTTGGGCGACTGCGGTGCCGGCCAGGTGGACTGTCCGATGGCGTGCACGGCAATCACTGCCACAACCGGGGCCAGAAGCGAGAACCACGGAATCGTGGCCCATGGGTCCGGCTGGAATCGGTCGGGGTCGTAGATGCCCGCCCGGCCGGCACCTGCAAGGCTGCTGAAAGCCCATGCAATGATGCCGGTCCAGAGGGCGTGGTTGCGGATATGCTCGAGGGACTTTGACTTGGCCCTGCTCCACACGAACATGCGCAGTGCCAGGTAAACCACGACGGCGGCAGGCACCCCCACGGTTCCCACGAGAACCAGCAGTTCAATCCAATTTGGTGCAAGCATCCATCCCCCAAGACTCGAAATTCTTTGTATCGAGTGTACGGTACAAAGATTCCGGGAGAAAGCATCTCAGCTTATGTGACGGGCGCGAGTGAATAGGGCGCACGCCATGAGCGGCCAGCCGGGGGATTTGCAGCGCTTACAGCCGCCATCCGGCAGGCCCGGGGGAGGGCCCTAATTTGGCAGCAGGTCCGGGTGCTGGGCCTCAACAACATTCGGGTGGGCGCGCAGCCGGTAGCGCAGGGCGTTGTCGCCGTACGTCTCCAGGATGGGGCTGTTGGTGGGGTCGACCGACAGCCCGCGGGCCTTCGCCTGGAATTCGGGGCTGACCGCCAGCCGTGGCATGGTGGCGTCCAGGGCCGGGTTGAAGAAGAACGGCAGGGAGATTCTGTCGGTGCCGCGGCGCGGTGAAATGACGCGGTGCAGCGTGGCCTTGAGGTATCCGTTGGTGGCCAGTTCCAGCATCTCGCCGATGTTGACCACAAAGGTTCCGGGCACCTGGGGCGCATCGATCCAAGCTCCTTGGTATTCCACCTGCAGGCCGCCCTTGTCCGGCTCGACCAGCAGCAGCGTGATGACGCCGCCGTCGCGGTGGGAGCCCACGCCCTGAACAGGGTCGGGGTTGGATTCACCGGGGTAGCGGACAATTTTCAGCACGGGGAAGGCCCTCTCGGCAAACGCGGCGTCGAAGGCGTCCTCCGGTGCTCCGAGGGAAAGTGCCAGGGCCCGCAAGAGGTCCAGTGAGATGGCGCTGAGCCGCTCCGTCCACTCCGAAACTACGGTGCGCATCTCGGGCAGTCCCTCCGGCCAAAGGTTGGGTCCCTCCAGGCGCCAATACTCGGCAACACCCTCGCCGGCCGGAACAGCTTCGCGCTCCACCCCGATGTCGATCTGTTCGCGCCAGTCAACGGCACCGTCTGTCAGCTCGCCTCCCATGCGCGTGTAGCCGCGAAACTGCGGGCTGTGGATGTTCTCCACGGCGAGTTTCACGTCCTCGGGGAGTTCGAAGAAGCGGCGGGAGATCTCCAGCATGGCGTCGGTCAGCTCCTGCGGCACCCCGTGGCCGGACAGGTAGAGGAACCCCACCTCGTGCATGGCCTCACGAAGCTCGTCGCGGAATGCGGCAGCTTCCTGCGGCCCGGCGCTGAGGCGGGAGAAGTCCAAGATGGGCAGTGAATCGAGCGTGGCCATCACATATATCCTTTACGGCAACATTGCAAGCGAAAATCCCTATTCGCTTCAATGTTACGTGCCGGATGTCCGAATGGTTCAAGAACATTGCGAATTGCTACGCCCGGGACTCAGTCCTCGTAGGGCTTGTGCTGCTCCAGCGCCACGATCAGGCCGGGCTCGCTGATGGATACGTGGGCCACCAGCACCTCGCCGGGTGCCAGGTGGGGGTCGCTGAACGGCAGGAGGCCGCCCAGCTCGGGGGACATGTGGCCCTTGAGGGTCTCCAGAACCGTGGGCAGGACCGGCCGGTGGGTGCACAGTGCTGTGGCGCTGGTGCGGGTCAGCATTTTCTCGACGACGGCGGCCACCTTGCCCGGGTGCCGCTTGTGGTCGGCCTCGGTCAGCCACGGCACAACCTTCACCTTGGCCTTCGTGGCCTGGGCGTAGGGGGAAATGGTGGAGATGCAGCGCATCCACCCGCTCGTCTGAATGCGGGCGGGGTGCCAGGACATCAACAGCCGCTGCAGGTACAGGGCCTGCCGCTTGCCTGTGGCAGCCAGCGGGCGTTCACCCTCGGCCCGGGTCCATGAAGCGCGGGGCTTCGCCTTCGCATGGCGGATCACCAGCAGCGGCCAGGTCTCGAGCGTGCCGGCCTCAAAGGCTGCCACGAGTGCCTCAAGCGGCTCGATGTCCGAGGGGTTGGACAGCAGCCCCCGGGCCTTGTTGGGGCTGCACCAGACTGCGGCGTCAACTTCCTTGCCGTCCGGGATTGGCGGCATGTCATCCACTTCGGAGGCCCAGTAAAAGACCTCTTTCAGGCCGGGCTTGACGGCGTAGCGGATGGACGGCAGCGGGATGCCGAGGGTGATCGGCAGGCCCACTTCCTCATACACTTCACGCACGGCGCACTCGGCCAGGGTCTCGCCCTTGTCCAGCTTGCCCTTTGGCCAGGACCAGTCGTCGTAGCGCTGGCGGTGGATCAGGAGCAGTTCAAGTTTTTTCTTCTTGATCCGCCAGCACAGTGCGCCTGCGGCCAGGATGGAAACGTCCACGCCGTCGGCCACGCCATCTTCGAGATGCTCGGAATTGCGCATTAGCGGTGGATTGCGGATCCGGGCCGTGAACGGCTGGCCAGCAGCCAGGACTGGATGTCGAGCAAGGGGTTTCCTTCGTTGTCGAGATGGTGGCGTGCCCAGACGCCTGCGTTGTCGAGGTGCCAGCTGGCGGTCCCTGAGTCCAGGTACCGGTCCAGCAGGGAGTTGACCTCGGCAATGTCCTCCTTGTTGGAGAGCTGCACCAGTGCCTCAACCCGGCGGTCCAGGTTCCGGTGCATCATGTCGGCAGAGCCAATGTACACCACGGGGTCGCCCGCGTTGGCGAAGGTGAAGACGCGCGAGTGTTCCAGGAAGCGGCCCAGGATGGAACGCACCGTGATGTTCTCGCTCAGGCCCGGAACGCCGGGACGCAGCGAGCAGATGCCGCGCACCACCACGCCCACCTCCACGCCGGCCTGGGAAGCGCGGTACAGGGAATCGATGATGGACTCGTCAACCATGGAGTTGACCTTGATGCGCACCTGCGCCGGCAGGCCAGCCCGTTTGTTGGCGATCTCGGCGTCGATGCGCTCAATCAGTCCGGAACGCACGGAACGGGGAGCTACGAGCAAGCGGTCAAACGAGGTCTTGGGCGCGTAGCCGGAGAGCTGGTTGAACAGCTTGGACAAGTCCTCGCCCACCTGGTTGTCGGCCGTCAGCAGGCCCAGGTCTTCGTAGTACCGGGCCGTACGCGGGTGGTAGTTGCCTGTGCCGATGTGGCAGTAGCGGCGCAGCCCGTCCTGCTCCTGGCGCACCACAAGCGATAGCTTGCAATGGGTTTTCAGGCCCACAATTCCGTACACCACGTGCACGCCGGCCTGTTCCAGTTTGCGGGCCCAGGAAATGTTGGCCTGTTCGTCGAAGCGGGCCTTGATCTCCACCAGTGCCAGGACCTGCTTGCCGGCCTCAGCTGCATCGACCAGGGCGTCAACGATGGGGGAGTCGCCCGAGGTGCGGTACAGGGTCTGCTTGATGGCGCGGACCTTGGGGTCGGAGGCGGCCTGCTCCAGGAAGGCCTGCACGGAGGTGGAGAAGGCGTCGTAGGGGTGGTGCAGCAGGATGTCACGACGGCGCATTGCGGCAAATACGTTTGCCGCCTTGGACGTCTCGGAGGCATTCAGGTCGCGTGAGGTGTGGGCAACGTGCTTGGGGTAGCGCAGGTCTGGCCGGTCTATGCCGCCGATGGTGGAAAGCCCGCGCAGATCAAGCGGGGCCGGCAGCGAGTAGACCTCTGCTTCATCCACATCGAGTTCGCGCACCAGCAGCGCCAAAATGCTCGGGTTGATGTCCGTGGCCACTTCCAGCCGCACGGGCGGGCCGAACTTGCGGCGCAGCAGTTCCTTCTCAAGCGCCTGGAGAAGGTTCTCGGCGTCGTCCTCTTCAACCTCAAGGTCCTCGTTGCGGGTGACCCGGAAGGTGTGGTGCTCCACGATCTCCATGCCCGGGAACAGCTGGTCGAGGTGCTCGGCAATGACTTCTTCCAACGGAATGAAGCGGGCAACGCGGCCGGGGACGGTGCCGGCCCGGTTGCCGTCCAATGCCACGAGGCGTTCCAGCAGGTCCGGCACCTTCAGCCGTGCAAAGAGCTCCTTGTCGCTGACAGGGTTGCGCACCACGACGGCCAGGTTTAGGGAAAGGCCGGAAATGTAGGGGAAGGGATGTGCAGGGTCCACCGCCAGCGGAGTGAGGATGGGGAAGATCTTCTCGGCGAACATCTTGGACAACTGCACCTTGGAGGGGTCATCCAATTCGTCCCAGTGCACCAGATGGAAGTGCTCGTAGGCCAGGGCCGGGCGGATCTGGCTGGCAAAAACGTGTGCATGCCGGGCCTGCAGCTCGTGGGCGGCCTCGCTGATCTGTTCCAAAACTTCCAGCGGGCTCAAACCCGCCGGTGACGGAACGGCCAACCCGGCGGCGATGCGGCGTTTCAAGCCGGCCACGCGAACCATGAAGAACTCGTCCAGGTTGGAGGCAAAGATGGAGAGAAAATTGACGCGTTCCAGCAGCGGCAGGTCAGGGTCCTCGGCCAGTTCGAGGACTCGGGCGTTGAAGGCCAGCCAGCTCAATTCGCGGTCCAGGAAACGATCGGGGCTGATGTCGCCTTCGGGAATGAGCGTCGGCTCAAATTCGGGGATTTCAATCCGGTCCTGCGTGGCGCGTGAGGCCGGCACCTCGCCGGAAACAAAACGTTCCCGACCGGTGGCCGCCAGCGTATTCACGGAACCCTTGTATTCGCGCTTCATCAACAAGTCCTCATCGTCGTCTAGTGCCTTTAAACAACCTTACAAGCCGCAACGCCACCGGCGGGCCGCGGCACCAGGTTCAGGCGGAGACGGGCCCGTACATGACGTCCGAATCCCACTTGGTGAAACCCAGCTTCCGGTACAGCGCCACGGCAGCCTCGTTGTCGGCGTCCACATAGAGCATGATGGCGCGCAGCCCGGCGTTCTGGAGGTGGTCCAGCCCTTGCCGGGTCAGCGTCTTGCCGAGCCCCAGGCCCTGCGCCGCCGGGGTCACGCCCACCACGTACACCTCTCCCATGGCCTCCTGCCCTGCCCGGCCCGGGTGAACCTTGGTCCAGTGGAAGCCCAGGATCTCGTCCCGGTCATTGACTGCGAGGAAGAAGCCGGCCGGATCAAACCACGGCTCGGCCATGCGCGCCTGAAGGTCGGCCAGGGTCAGCTGGCCCTGTTCCGGATGGTGGGCGAACGCCGCGGCATTGGCGGTGAGCCAGGCCTCCTCGTCCTGTTGGGGGACAAATGTCCGCAAGCTCACACCGTCCGGCACGTCATAAACGGGTGCGTCCCGGTACTCCATGTCCGACGGCGCCGCCCGCACCAGGCGCATGCGCCACAGTTCGCGGATGGCACGGTAGCCGTAGCTGGCGGCGAGGTCGGCGGCCGCTTCATGGTCGCCGTGGGACCAGGCCTTGATGCCCTGCAGGCCCCGGACCTCCACGAGCTTGTCCGCCAGCACAGCACCCACCCCGTCATTGCGGTAGGCGGGGTGGACAACAATCTCCAACACGCCCTCGTCGCCGTTGAGCACCACGACGGCCACGCCGGCCAGGTCTTTGCCCACTGTGGGGGAGGCGTCCTCGGGTGCGTAGGTGAGCAGCGTCAGGACGCTGTGCGGTCCGGCCTCACTGGACCTCAGCTCCACCAGCGTCTGCTCGGAAAATGGCGGGTTGCCGTCCGCGTCCTCGGCGGAGTCGATCACCGTCTGGATCTCCTGCAGGATCTCCGGGGAAGGGGCGCCGTTGATGACTGTGACCGGCCAGTTCTCAATATGTGCGGGGCTCATGACCACAGCCTAGTGGGCGGGCCCGCGACATTGCGAGAGGTGGCGCCGGTTTGCGCGGGGGTGCGCCCGTGGCATAGAGTCTGTTGAGCAGATCCGCGGAACTCCAGTTCTTGTGGGTTCGCACCGGGGGGATGCACCAGTGGGGTGCCCTCGATACGTTCGACCCGTATGTCCTCCACTTTTCCAACTGGCCCGCAGAAACGGCGAAAAAGGCGAACTCCGCCTGATTTCGGTGTTACTGCGGGCCTGCTGCGTTTAATGCAGGGCCCGACGGCGCCCGGCAAGCCCAGGAGGGCGGGGCTACGCGTCGGTGAGTTCGCCGTCGGGCGTTTTCGAGACGGCGAGCAGGTAGCCCACGTTGCGCACCGTGCTGATCAGGTTCTCGTGCTCGGCGCCGAGCTTGGCTCGCAGCCGCCGGACGTGGACGTCAACTGTGCGCGTGCCGCCGTAGTAGTCGTAGCCCCAGACCTCGTTGAGCAGCTGCGCGCGCGTGAAGACGCGGCCCGGGTGCTGCGCCAGATATTTCAGCAGCTCAAATTCCTTGTAGGTCAGGTTCAGCACTTCGCCGTGGACCCTGGCCGTGTAGCTGTCCTCGTCGATCACGATGCCGGAGGCCTGGATTTCCTGGTGCAACGGCTCCCCGGCCTGGTCGGCACGGGTCAGGGCCAGGCGGATGCGGGCCTCCACCTCGGCCGGGCCGGCAGAGTCGAGGACGACGTCGTCGGCGGCCCAGGATGCCGACACCGCAGCCATGCCGCCCTCGGTCAGCACCAGCAGGAGGGGCACGCTGATGCCGGTGGCACGCAGCAGCTGCGTGAGGGAACGCGAACCGGCAAGGTCCCTGCGGGCGTCCACCATGATCAAGTCCGAGGGCTTGGCTTCGAGCAGGGCGGTGGGCACGGCGGGAAGGATGTGGACGGTGTGGCTGAGAAGTTCCAGTGCAGGCAGGACCTCCACGGAACTTCCGCGGTCGTTGGTCAGCATGAGAATCTGCGACATGACTTCCTAACAAAGTGCTTGTTGATCGCGCATCTTTGGGCGGTTAATCGGTGGCCGGCCCGTGAATCTGCGCGCCCGCGACGATATGCGACGCTGCAATTCAAGGGTGATCCACAGTGTACCGGCAGAATAGGGCAGGATTGATGTGTGAAGTCATCAACAGCCGGACTAATTGGAATCATCTCCCTGGCGCTCCTCGTTGCCGGGCACTATCTCGGCGACGCCTGGTCCGTGGGCATCACCATCGCGCTGGCCGTGGTTTTCGGCTATGGCTGGCCGTACTACCTCAATATCCCGGCGAAGAAGACACTCGGCACCGTCCTCGCCCTGACGGGGGCCGCCGCAGCGCTGACCGCAGGGCTGACCGTCAGCAGTGAATACCTGTCCTGGACGCCCATTTACCTGGCGCTGGGCTTCGGCGCCGTCATGGTCGTCCAGATCATCCGCGGCACGGGGCAAAAGAGACGGCTGGAGTCCACCCTCGGTGCCGGTGCCGGTGTGGCGATCGCAGGGTTCGCCTGCGGCTGGGTGGCTTCGAACAGGTTCCTTGGCGAACCGGGCATGAGCTACATCGTCGCGATCAGCGCCGCCGTGGCTCTCCTGGCCGGCATGCTCAGCTGGCCGGACAGGGTGGTCGGCCCGCTCGCCGTCGTCCTGGCGGGGCTGGCCGGGCCCCTTGCCGCGCTGATGTTTTCCGATATCCGCATTCTCACCTCCGCCATCCTCGGCTTGCTGGTGGGCGCCGTCATCGCCTCCTACCGCCGCCTGCGCACCCTGACCGGCCCTGCCAAATCCATGGCGGGCAGGTTGTCTGCGGCGCTGGCGCCCATCCTGTCCCTCGGCGCCCTCGTGTATTTCGTGGAGAAATTGATCCTCAGCTGAGGCCCGCGCCGCGCCCGTCGGCAAGCAGGCAGCGGACATTGTAGGATGGCAGCATGAGCGTACTTGCCTTGGAAATCTTCTTCATCTGTCTTCTGGCACTGGCCGGCGTGGCCATGGCCTGGTTCGCCGGGCTGGTGGTGTGGCGTCTCTTCAAGGGCCAGCAGTAGCCTGTCATGGCCATTGAGATCCCCACGGACCTGACCCCTGAACTGGTTCCGCTGTCCTGGCTGCTTGGCACCTGGACCGGAACCGGGCGCTTGGGTGCCGGCGAGGACGATTCCGAGCACTTCACCCAGACGGTGACCTTCATGGCCAACGGCCTGCCCTACCTCCAGTACACGGCGGAGTCGTGGCTGAGTGACGAGGCGGGCACGATCCTGCGCCCTTTGTCCGTCGAGACCGGGTTCTGGCAGCTGGACCGCAAACTCAATGAGTCCGACGGCGGCCCCGGGCTGATCCCGGCCGAAATCGTCCCCGCCCTGCGCACTGCAGAGGACGTCGAAAAGCTGCGCAACGCCGACGGCGGATTCGACATCATGGCGAACATCGTCCACCCCGGCGGCATCTCCGAGCTGTACTACGGCACCATCAAGGGCCCGCAGATCCAGCTCTCGACCGACGCCGTCATGCGCGGCGCCGGCTCCAAGGACTACACCGCCGCCACCCGCATCTTCGGCCTCGTTAACGGCGACCTCTTCTGGCGCTGGGACGTGGCCGCGAACGGCAAGGCGCTGGACGCCCACGCCTCCGCAGCCCTGCGCAAGGTTTCATAGCCGCCAGATCTGGGAGCTGACCCGCAGCAGCGGTAGGGAATTCGCAGTTTTCGTGCGTTTCCGGCCGGTTTCTGCGGGTCGGTTTTGTTTAAGGACTTTGATTAAGCACGACGCCGGCCCGCCTCGCTGCCGCTGTTGCCCGCATCCGTGCGGTGCGCGGCCTTGGAATATGCCGCCATCAGAAGGAGTTGCACCCGTTATGAGCTATTTGAGTCCTTTCCTAAACCGTACCGGTGCCGTGCAGGCAGGTGGCCTCGATGCCGGGGTTGCCGCCCACTATGGGGACCCCAACCGTGAGCAGCGCCTGTTGGCCGGGTACCTCGGGAAACCGGGAACCGCCGTCGTGGACCTCTCCCACCGGGGAGTGGTGACGGTGACGGGGCCGGACAGGCTCAGCTGGCTCAACACCCTTTCCTCCCAGGCCGTGACCGAGCTGGCACCCCGCGTGGGCACGGAGCTGCTGCTGCTCACCGTCCAGGGCCGCATTGAATTTGACGCCCGCGTTGTGGACGACGGCGGAACCACCTGGCTCATCGTGGAGGCCGAAGAGGCTGCGCCGCTGGCGGAATGGCTCAACCGGATGAAGTTCATGCTGCGCGTTGAGATCGCCGATGTCTCCGCGGACTGGGCCGTTGTCGGATCCGTGGTGGACATCCCCGAATGGGGCAGCCTGCTGGTCTGGGTCGACCCGTGGCCGCACCTCGGCGCCGGCGGCTACAGCTACACCTCAACCCCGGAGGGCCAGCATCCCGGCCTGGAACGTCCGTGGCGCGAATACCTGGTGCCGGCCACGGAGCTGGAGGCAACCGTGGGTGACCGGCCCCTTGCGGGTGTCTGGGCGGCTGAGGCGCTGCGCCTGGCGGCCTGGCGCCCCCGTCGCGGAGCCGAGACGGATGAGAAGACGATTCCGCACGAACTGGACCTGATCCGCACGGCCGTGCACCTGAACAAGGGCTGTTACAAGGGGCAGGAAACCATTGCACGGGTGCACAACCTCGGCCGCCCACCGCGCCGGCTCGTGTTCCTGCAGTTGGACGGCTCCCTCCACACGCTGCCGGCACCTGGCAGCAAGGTGGTGTTTGACGACCGCGCAGTGGGAACCGTGACCTCCGTTGCCCAGCACTTTGAAATGGGACCCATTGCGCTGGCGCTCATCAAGCGCTCCGTGGACCCCGAGGCCGTGCTGACGGTTGACGACGACGGCGAAATGTACCCGGCCAACCAGGAAATCATCGTGGCCACCGACGCCGGCCAGGTGGTGGGGCGCCAGAGCGGCTTCCTGCGCGCACCCCGCTGAGCCGCGCACCTCGCTGAGCCGCGCACCGGCGTGCGGGCTGGGCCGCAGGCGGGACAGAGTGCGGGCCGCCGCCAGTCCGACCGTGCACCACAAGCCTGCCGGTGTGAGAGGCGCCTCATCCCCTGGGAACTGCTGTTCACCGGGTATTCCACGTGGAATACTTCTTGTGGAGTAAAGGAACGTCCCGTGCGGCTGCGGCGAGGAACTTTGCGGGAATCGGCACGACGGCTGCAAGAAGGGGAGGCAATGAAACGTTCGCCAGAACTCTCCGCCTTGGCCATGGCGGCCCTGGGCCTGTTGGCAGAACGACCCATGCATCCGTATGAGATGTACCAACTGCTGGTGCACCGCCATGAGGACCGGGTGTTGAAGGTTCGCCCCGGCACGCTCTACCACGCGGTGGGAAGGCTGGCCGAGGCCGGACTTGTCGAGGCCACGGGCACCGTCAAGGACGGCAACCGCCCGGAGCGCACCAACTACGCCATCCTGCCAGCAGGCCGGGAACGGCTGAATGCCGCACTGCGGCAGCTGCTAGCGGAGCCAGTAAACGAGTACCCCCGGTTCCCGCAGGCCCTCTCGGAGGCGCACAACCTGCCGCCAGGCGAGGTAGTCGATCTCCTGGACCGGCGCCTTGCCGCCCTGGCTGAAGGATTGGCGGCCATGGACAGTGACAGCAGCGCGGCCGAGGCCCGCAATGTGCCCCGCTTCTTTTGGATCGACCTGGGCTACATGCAGCACCAGCTGCGGGCAGAGGTTGCGTGGCTGCAGGAACTCAAGGCTGCCATCGCCGACGGCTCACTGCCGTGGGACTTCGCCGCCGACGACAAGCAAAAACTTATCGAATCTTTTCAACCTTAAGGATCACCCATGGAAACCGTGGCAAAACCGTGGCCCGCGTTATGGGCGCTTGTTCTGGGGTTCTTCATGATCCTTGTGGATTCAACCATTGTTTCGGTGGCGAATCCCAAGATCATGGAAGGGCTCCACACTGACATCAACTCCGTCATCTGGGTGACGAGCGCCTACCTGCTGGCCTACGCCGTGCCATTGCTCGTCACCGGACGTCTCGGTGACAAATACGGGCCCAAGAACCTGTATCTGGTGGGGCTTTCGGTCTTCACCCTTGCCTCCCTCTGGTGCGGGTTCTCCGGCGACATCGGCACCTTGATCCTGGCGCGAGTTGTCCAGGGGCTCGGTGCCGCCATGATGACGCCGCAGACCATGGCCATCATCACCCGCATTTTTGCCCCGGACAAGCGCGGTCCCGCCATGGGGCTGTGGGGTGCAACCGCCGGCGTCGCCATGCTGGTCGGCCCCATCCTGGGCGGCGTCCTCGTCGACGGCCTGGGCTGGGAATGGATCTTCTTTGTCAACGTCCCTGTCGGCATCGTCGCCTTTGTCCTGGCCTGGCGCCTGGTCCCCAAGCTGAAGACCCACGACCACAAGTTCGACCTGCTGGGCGTTGCCCTCAGCTCGGCAGGATTGTTCCTGCTTGTCTTCGGCATCCAGGAAGGCGCCACCTACGACTGGGGAACCATTGCCGGACCCATCAGCGTGTGGTCCATGATCATCGCCGGCATTGTCCTGCTCGCGGCCTTCGTCGGCTGGCAGGCCATCAACAAGGGCGAGCCCCTGGTGCCGCTGCAACTGTTCAAGGTCCGCAACTTCTCCCTTGCCAACGTGGCCATCACCACGATGGGCTTCAGCGTCACCGCGATGAGTCTGCCCCTGTTCTTCTACTACCAGCTGGTGCGCGGCATGACGCCCACGCAGTCGGCACTCATGATGGTTCCCATGGCCTTGTTCTCCGGTGTCCTGGCGCCGTTTGTCGGCAAGCTGGTCGACGCCGTCAACCCCCGCTACGTGGCCTGCACCGGGTTCGTGCTGATGGCGATTTCGCTCGCCTGGACGGCCTTGCTCATGGCGCCCGACACTGCCATCTGGCTGTTCCTGCTTCCCAGCGGGCTGCTGGGCGTTGCCAGCTCCGGGATTTGGGCGCCGCTGTCGACGACGGCCACCCGCAACCTTGGACCGCGCGAGGCCGGCGCCGGGGCCGGGGTGTACAACACGACGCGGCAGATTGGTTCGGTTCTGGGCAGTGCCGCGATCGCGGCACTGATCTCAGCCCGCCTGGCCGTTGAGATGCCGGGAGGGGCCGAGGGAGGCGCCACGGGCGCATCCGGGCAGCTGCCCGAGTTCCTCCACGCCGGCTTCTCCACTGCCATGGCGCAGTCCACGCTGCTCCCGGCCGCCGCCGTGCTGCTGGGTGCCGCCGCGGCAATATTCTTCGCCAAGCCGCGCGCCGTGGAAGCTATCTACGCCGACTTTGACGGTTCTGAAGAGAAAACCGGGTCAGCAGCCCTGCCACAGTAAAACCCGTGGAAACAGCCAGCCGGTGGGCGGCGGCATTGTTGATGTCCGCCCGCCACTGGACAATCAGCCCGGCAGCCAGGGCCTCGTGGGCGGCAATGCTTGTTGCGAGGCGTCCCAGACCCTGGCGACGGGCCGCCGGTGCCACCAAGGTGCCCAACCCTGCCAGCAGCCCCTGGTGCTCGGCGTAGGCGCTGCAGGCGAGCGGTCCGGCGTCGGGCTCGCCGGAGTCCATGACAGTGAACTTGTGTTCGCGGTCCCAGAGGCCCACCCCGTTGACGTCGTCCGGCGGGCACAGCGAGTCCAGCGCCGCCGCCTGCGCGGCCCCGGTGGACACGTGGACGGTGTGCTCGGGCTGGTGCAATTCCAGGTCGTCGGCGTAGTACAGGGCCTGCGCGCCCAGGCCGCGGCCGCCGTCGGACTTGGTCAACCCCAGCATGGTGGAGTGGCTGGTTAGCTCGTCGTCGTCAAAGTCCTCAGCGGCCGCGAGCAGGTGCGCCGGGCCGGTGAGGATGGAGTGGTCCCACAGCCGCAGGAAGGACAGCTCGGCTGAAGCGACTTCCTGGGTGAGCCTGCCGTTGGGGTTCTCCGACACGAGTGAACCGGCCGGCAGCCCGAGCCCCCGTTCCCAAGCGAGCAGAACAATGGGCGCGGAGCTCTGTTCAAAGGTCATCGTCCAACATTAACGCCCCGCAGCAATAAATGCTGCGGGGCGTACCTTTTGCCCGAACCGAGTGGTTGTCCAGCATATGGACGCCACTTCGAGTGTTTCCGGCGCCACCAGAAGGCCCGCGTGTGACCCACACCATAAACAGAGTGGTCATCGGCAATTTGTAGAGTGGCAGATGCCCAAAAGTGGGGTGCCGGCCACTCGTGCCTGGGCATCCCGCACCTCCCTAATGTTGTTGTTGCGCATCACCGCGCCTACAAACATTTCTCTGGGGGAGTTGTTATGCGTTTATCCACGCCTGTCCGACGCCGGCGCCGCAGCCGGTCCCAAACTGGGGAGGCGGGGCGCCCTGTGCGGTTGCGCCTGGCCGCCGGTTTGGTGGGCCTGGCAATGGTGGGAAGCCTGGGCATTGGCTCCATGGCGTCCGCACAGGCTGAGGATGCTCCCCTTGAGACAGGGGTCGCCACCACGTCCGGTGCCACTGAGTCCCCGGAAGCAGCAGACGACGCCGCAGGTCCCAAAAACCCTGCCGCTGGCGGGGAGGAAACGCCGGCCGGAGACCCAGATGCCGGTGGGGAGGGCACCGTCCCAGCTGCCGGGCTTGACATTGACGCTCCCGCTGCACGCCAACCCGACGGTGACGGTGCCGGTGCAGCACCGGACGGTCCGGCAGTTCCGGACCTGGCTGCCCCGGGACGCCAGATGCTGGCAGCGGCGCCGGCCAAGGGCAATCCGGTCCTGCCGAATAAATGCGGCCTGAACATGGCGGTGGTCCTGGACCTTTCCAATTCGCTGTCAAATTCGGACGTCACCGCCTCGAAGAACGCGGCCAAGAGTGTTGTTGACACGCTGAGAGGTACACCTTCGGCCGTTGGCGTTTACACCTTCGGAACGTTTGCTCCCGACCGCACGAATGCAGCCATGGCGAAGACGTCGGTGTCCACGGCAAACAATGCCGATGCCGTAAGAACCAGTATCGGCAACATCCAGCGTGTGCCCTCAAACGTTGGCGGAACAAACTGGGATGCGGCACTGCGCCAGATTCCCTCGGCGCAGTATGACATCGTCCTGTTTGTCACCGACGGCAACCCCACCGCCTACGGGACGCCGGGTACCGGCAACAACTCCGACTATGGAGAAAAGTTCGACGCCATCGACCTGTCCACGGCTGTCACAGCCGCAGATGCCTTGAAGGCATCCAGCACCTTCGTCATGGGCCTTGGTGTGGGCAGCGGTGTCAACATTGCCAATATCCAGGCGATTTCCGGCACCAGGTCGGGAACCGACTACTTTCAGATCGGCGACTACGACAAACTGACGGCGAAGCTCAAGGAGATCGTGCTGAAGAATTGCCAGGGCACGGTCAGCATCGTCAAGCAGGTCCGCGACCTGGACGGGACCATGTCACCCGCAGCAGGCTGGACCTTTGACAGCCAGACTGCAGACAATGTCTCCCCAGCCAGCGCCGTCACCGGCAATGATGGCGCCGTGAACTTTAGGGTCAACGACCTGCCGGCGGCAGGCCGGGTGGTTCAGTTTGCGGAACTGCAACAGGCTGGATATGCCCTTGAGGCCCAGGAGGGGAGCAATGCCACGTGCGTAAACAACTCAACGGGCAAGAGCGTGCCCACCACCAACGCTGGAAAACTTGGTTTTACACTTGCCGTGAAACCCGCCGACGCCATCAGCTGTCGAGTGATAAACGCCAAGCTGAGGGCGCAGGTCAAGGTCACCAAGACCTGGGTTGACCCGGTCGACGGTGACAAGGCCAGCTTCACTGCCAACGACAAGACAGGGGATTCCACTGCCCCCGCGAACGGCGAAGTCATCACAGCAACCTTCGCCCAGGGCACCACCGTAGAGGTCGCGGAGGTACTGGCATCCACCAACAAGGGTCTTTACACCGCTGCCCTAAAGTGCACCACTGCTGCCGGAGCCACGCTGGTCGAAGACACCCTGAAGGGGACGTTTGTCCTCGGTGACAGCAATGTCACCTGCGCCTACACCAACACGAACACTGCGGCCACCGTGGTTGTCGAGAAGAAGTGGATTGTTGACGGCACGGCCTACGACAACGGCCAACAGCCTGCCGGCATCACCGCTGCACTGACACTGACCGGCCCGGACGCCGCCGACGCCACCTCGCAGGAGTGGGGCGAGCCGCGGACCGGTTACCCTGCCGGCAAAACCGTGTCCATCGCGGAGACAACCACATTCGCATCCGGAATGAGCTGTGAACTGACCGGTTCGGCTCTCACCCTGGCCAATGGAACAACGACATCGGAACCCGTCCCTTACACGGCAACCCTGGCGACCGGAACCAACAGCTTCACGGTGACCAATACTGTCGAGTGCACCACAGCGCTGACATTGTTGAAATTCATTGACGGCGGCAATGGCGGGACCCTGGTCCCGGGCGACTTCACCCTGACGGCAACGCCGGAGTCCGGCGAGGCGTGGGGCGTCGAAGGAGCCGAGACTGTGGGCGCCGGGAACACGAGGCCGGTAACCGCCGGAGTCAATTACACCATTAGTGAGTCGAGCGAAGGCAAGGGCGACTACGCCTACCTGCAGCTGAGCCTGCAGCGCTACACCGGCGCCATGAACCCGGACGGCAGCCTGGCCGATGCCGAGGCCTGGGAAGATGCCGCCTCGCCGACAGTTGCCGTGGCGATCGGCCAGCACGAGGTTTACCGCTTCGTCAATGCCAGCGCACCGCGTATGTCTCTTCCGCTGACCGGCGGCACCGGTTCAACCGCCTACCTGTTGATCGGCGGAGCCTTCCTGTTGCTGGCGCTGCTGGTGACGGCCTGGATTTTGGTAAGGAGGGGCAGGGTCAACCGCGCATGAGCTGGGGGGACGGCATGCAATGCCGCCACTGAACCAATCTTTCTAGATCGTCTTTCACCATCGATAGGAACACAACACATGTCCACTGCAAGGAACCCGTTCAAGCGGCGCATCACGGCAGGGATCGGCATTGCCGCCCTGGCCGCTGCCGCCCTCTTCGGAAGCATGCTCCCGGCCAACGCAGCCGACGCCGGCAACATCAACCCCGATGCGGCAACGTCACTGACCATCCACAAGCACGCCCAGCCCGCAGGGCCCGGAGCCGAGCACAATGGAACTGAGCTCTCAACGGCCCCGGACTCGGAAGGACTGGTGGGTGTCACCTTCAAGATAGAGAAGGTGGCCAACATTGACTTGTCCTCCAACGAAGGGTGGGCAGCCACGGTCGGCCTGACCCCTGAAGCCGTTGCGGGACACCTGGAGTTCGTGGCTGAAGGTGCCACAGGGCCCGGCGGCATCCTGAAGTTCGACGGCCTCGAGCAGGCTGTCTACCTGGTCACCGAGACGGGCCCGGGCGACAACAACATCGCCTTCGCTGCCAAGCCGTTCCTGGTGACGCTGCCGCTGCCCAACAAGGCCGACAACACCTGGATTTATGACGTCCACGTGTACCCGAAGAACTCATTGGCTTCAATCACCAAGGAAGTCAACGACTCCGCAGCCACCGGTCTCGGCGACGCCGTCACCTGGAACATTGCAGCCAAGGTGCCGAACCAGTCGGCGGACGCCGCCCTGACCAAGTTTGAGATCAGCGACCAGCTTGACTCCCGGTTGACCTTCCAGAGCGCCACCGCAACCCTGGCATCGGGAACTGCCATCGCCGAAGGCGCCGACTACACGGTTGACGGTTCCACCGGCACCGTCAAGATCACCTTCACTTCCGAGGGACTGAAGAAATTCGCAGCCGATGAGACTGTCAACGTTGCGCTGACCACCACTGTCACCACCCTCACCGGCGACTCCGGAATCATCACGAACGATGCCGCGGTGTTCATCAATGACAGCTCCTTCGCGTCCGACAAGGCCCAGACCAACTGGGGCAAGGTCATCATCCGCAAGACTGATTCAGTCGACCAGACCAAGAACCTCAAGGGTGCACAGTTCCAGGTCTACGCAACCGAAGCAGACGCCAAGGCAGGCAGCAACGCCGTCTCGGTCACCTCGAACGGAGTCACCGCCGATGTCTTCACCTCGGGTGACAACGGCATCACCACCATCGACGGACTGCGGGCCACCGTGAATGGCACCGAAGAAGCAATCACCTACTGGCTGGTTGAAACCAAGGCTCCCTCCGGCTACGGCATCTCCGCACAGGCCAGCAAGGCCAACCCGATGTCGTTCACTGTCAGCAGCACCATCGACACCGCCGTTGACATCACGGTCAAGAACACCCAGACCCCGCCGTTCATGCTGCCCCTCACGGGCGGCTCCGGCACGGCAATGTTCATGATGGCCGGCCTCGGCATCCTGGCAGTCGCCGGTGGGGTGGCAATGCGCAAGCGCAGCACCCGCCGCGCAGTCCAGGCCTAGCCGCCACCCGTGGTTCCCCGGCGGGAGACGCACGGTGCGTCTCCCGCCGGGGCACTCGAATTCAGGAATCTTCCATACATGGGACGACACTTCAGGCAGGCCCCGGCTGGTCGGGAGACAGCCGCCAGGCCCAGGGCCAAGGCTCCGGCCTCGGTGGTGTCCGTCGCTGTGCTTGTCCTGCTGGGTGTCAGCATCCTTCTCTACCCCTCCACCGCCAGCTGGTTTTCAGCAGTTCAGCAGTCGCGGGAACTGGACAGCTACGGCAACAGTGTCCAGGTCCTTGGACCGGAAGGCCGTGGGGAAGCCCTCGCGGCGGCAGCGAACTACAACGAGACACTGACCGGAGGTGCCCTCCTCGACCCCTTCAGCCACGAACCGGCCGGCGAGCAAAGTGAAGCCGGCGCGGACTACCGCAGCCAGCTCTCACTCAGTGCGGACGGGGCCATGGCCCGATTGAGAATTCCCTCGATCAGTGCCGACCTGCCCGTCTTCCACGGCACCGACGACCTCACGCTGCGCCGCGGAGTGGGCCACCTGTTCGGAACCGCGCTGCCGGTGGGCGGGGCAGGCACACACGCCGTCCTGACCGGGCACTCGGGAATACCCGAATCAACCCTCTTCACCGACCTGGAAAAGGTAAGGGTCGGCCAGCTGATTACGCTGGAGGTCTACGGCGAGGTGCTCAGCTACAGCGTCACCAGCGTCGAAACCATATTGCCAACCGACACCGAAATCCTTCGGCCAGTGCCGGGCAAGGACCTGCTGTCCTTGATCACCTGCACCCCGATCGGCATCAACACCCACCGTCTGGTGGTAACTGGCGAGCGGGTCACGACCACACCGGCAGAAGCCGGGGACAAGCCATCGATGGATGTCGGCTTCCCCTGGTGGGCAGTCGGAATGGGAGCAGCCGCCCTCGCCTCAGGCACCATCCTGTTCGTTGGCAGCCGCCGCGAACGTGTACGCAAAGACTCCTAGGACTCCCCAAGTCCCAGGACGTCCGGGCCGCTGCGCCCCCAAGCAGCGGCCCGGACAGCACCACCGAAAGGGTCCTCGCCTTCCCCAGGCGAGGGCCCTTTCTTGCGTCCGGCCTCACGCAGCCAACCAAGCCGGCCCTTAAACAGGAAACCCCGCAGCACCGGGGTGCCGCGGGGTTTCCTGAAGCGTTGCCTAGCCGAACAAGATGGCGGCTTCCTCGTAACGGTGCTGCGGAACGGTCTTGAGGTTGCCCAAGGCTGCTTCGAAGGGAACGTGCTCGATTTCGGTGCCCTTGAGCGCCACCATGGTGCCCCAGCGTTCCTCAACAACGGAGTCGACGGCGGCCATGCCCAGTCGGGTGGCCAAGACGCGGTCAAAGCTGGAGGGGACGCCGCCGCGCTGGATGTGGCCGAGGATGGTCGCGCGGGTTTCAATGCCGGTGCGGGCCTCGATCTCGGGAGCAAGCTGCTCACCGATGCCGCCCAGGCGCGGACGGCCAAACGTGTCCAAGCCGCGCTCGGAATGGGCGGAGTCCTGGTGGTCCGGGACAAAGCCCTCGGCCACAACAACCAGGGGCGCGCGCCCGCGGTCATGGGCTTCCTTCACCCATTCAACGATCTGGTCCATGCTGGTCTTCTGCTCGGGAATCAGCACGGCGTGCGCACCCGTGGCCATGCCGGCGTGCAGGGCAATCCAGCCCACATGGCGGCCCATGACTTCTGCAATCATGCAGCGGTGGTGGGATTCGCCGGTGGTGCGCAGGCGGTCGATCGCCTCGGTGGCGATCTGTACGGCGGTGTCGAAGCCGAAGGTGTAGTCGGTGGCGTCAAGGTCGTTGTCCACGGTCTTGGGCACGCCCACAATTTTCAGTCCGGCATCGGTGAGCCTGCGGGCGGCGGCCAGGGTGCCCTCGCCGCCAATGGCGATCATGGCGTCAATTCCGAGCCGGTCCATGTGGGCCTTGATGACCTCGGGGCCGCCATTGCCTTCGAAGGGGTTGGTGCGGGAGGTGCCCAAAATGGTGCCGCCCTGCTTGGAAATGCCGCGGACCATTTGGCGGGGCAGGTCCATAACGTCGCCCTCAACCACGCCGCGCCAGCCGTCACGGAAACCAACAAATTCGTGGCCGTAGCTCTTGATGCCCTTGAGCACGATGCCGCGGATCACGGCGTTCAGTCCGGGGCAGTCGCCGCCGCTGGTGAGGATACCAATTTTCATGGGTAGTAATGTCCTTCGAGGGATGGAGTCAATGGGTCTGAGCGCATCATTGAGCTCCTCAAGAGATCATTCTAGACGTTCATGTGATCTCGGCAACCTCACGCCCGATCTGTGGACGTACCGCTACTTGCGCTGGAGCAGGTTCACGGCGCCGCCTGCCACCATGGCAACGCCGGCGCCCAGCAGCAGCCACATGGCGGTCTGGCCGGCGTCCAGGTTGAGTCCGGCCTGGTTGACCACGATGATGAGGATGCCCATGGCAACCACGACGGCGCCCCACACCATGGTGCCCACCCTCAGCAGGTGCCCGGCCGGAGTAGGCGATGGTGCGTGGCCGCCATCGGCCGGGGTGGTGTGGCCGGAGTGGCTGTTGAACGGCTCTGCGGGATGTTCCATGAGGTGCTCCAAGATTTCTGCTGGGGGGATGGCTGGGTCATTCGCGGGTTCGCGGGCCGGCGTGCTCATTGCCCTGCCACCGTTTCCACGTTGATGCTGCTGGCCACGCCCTGCAGGGTGATGACCAGGCCGCTGCCGGTGGCCTTGGGGTTCACGTCGGTGGTGCCCTGCCGGGCGAGTGCTCCGCCGTCGTCCTTGCCGTTGACAGTGAGCGAAGCCGCTGCCAGTTCGCTATTGAGGGTCACGGGGATGCTGGCGGGAACCTTGACGGTGACGTTCGATGCGACGGCATTGATCGCTATGTCGACGTCGGTTGCCAGCGGGGATTCATCGTCGATCTTGGTCAGGTCAAAAGTGCCGTCGCCGAACACCACTGTCCGGCCGGCGCCTGCCGCCTCCGCGGTCAGCGGCGTCCAGATGGTCTGGTTGTCGGCGGAGAACGGGCCCGCCTGAGCAGGCAGGCTGGCCAGTCCCGCCACGAGCAGCATGATGACGGAGGCAGTGCCCAGCCCGCCGGCAGTGCGGCCGAGCGCGCCGGCCGCCATGATGGCGGCACCCGTGGTGATGGCGGCGGCCGCGGTGGCCACCCCGATCTGGTAGCCGTGCAGGTCAAGGATGCCGGAGGCATTCAGGATCAAGACTGTGGCGCCCACAATGGCGGCCAGGCCAAGGGCCAGCAAGCTGGCGGGTGCCCCGAGGCGGGGCTTGGGCTGCCGTGACTTGACCATTGTTGACACGGACGGCGTGTGCGGCTGCGCGGCGTAGTTCAGAGGGGGAGGGGGCGTGGAGCCGTCGCCGTAGCCGGGCAGCGGTGCCGTGACGGGCTGGCCGGGGCCACCGCCGCCCCATACTGCCTGCTGGCTGTTGCCGGGGGCCGTTCCCGGAGTTCCGGAGCCGGGCTGCCAGGTGCTTCCGTACCAGGACTGGCCCGGTGTGGGGGCGCCGCCTGTGCCGCGTGGCGCGTCGTCCCGGCCGGTCTTGTCCAGGGTGACCCGGCCTTGTCCCGGATCCTGCCCTTCGTTGACTTGGCAGGCGTTGATCTTGTTCCGGTTGATATACCAGTAGATGACCCCAACTATGCCGGCCACCCAGACCAGCGGCCAGATGACCCAGCCGTCGTTGCCGCCGAACCCCGGACCGGCCATGCCGAGGATGGACACGATGGTGGCGCCTGTCATTCCGCCGGACCAGTTGCCGCGGCCCACTTCCTCAATATGGATGCGTCCGTCGGGTTCGGGCAGGAGGGCCCAAGCCACGCCGTAGGCGAGGAGTCCCACACCAAAGAAGAGGGTGAGCACCACGGCGGCACCGCGCACGATGACGGGGTCGATGCCCCACTTGTCAGCGAGTCCGCTGCAGACGCCGCCCATCCACCGGTTGCTCCCGCGCCGGATACCCAGGCTGCGAAGCCATTGGAAGAACTTGGCCGAACTGCGGCCGGCGGGTGGTGGCGGGGTCGGGTAGCCAAAGGGCTGGCCCGGGTTGTGCGGTCCTGCCGCAGGCTGTTCCGTGAAGGGGAACCCGGGGGACGGCTGCTCTGAAGCCGGCAGCTCGGCGGCCGGCTGTTGGGGGTCCGGCTGATCCGGTTGCCCGGACTCGTCAGGCTGGTCTGGGAGGTCATGGGAAGTGTTCATGGTTCAATCGTGCCGCCGGGCCGCGGCCGGTGCCATCGGGGGTGACCCTGAATGAACCCTGAAGAACCCCCGGGAACGGGTGCGGGAGGGTCCGGGGCGTGTTTGGATTGAGTCATGAGCGCAAAGATGTACCGATCGCAGGACCGCATCATCGCCGGGGTGTGTGGCGGATTGGCCGAACACCTCGGGGTCAATGTGGCGGTGGTGCGCGCCATCATGATCGGCGCCAGCTTCCTCTTCGGCGCCGGGCTCGTCTTTTACGGCTGGCTGTGGCTCCTGGTGCCCATGGCAGGGGAGCAGTCCACGGAAGGCGGCAAGCTGCTCGACGCCGACGGGAACCCCCGGCTCGCATTGTTCCGGCCTTCCCCGGCGGCCGCAGCCCAAGCCACGGCAGCCGGGCAGCGCAGGCCCCTCTCCGTGGGGTTCCGGGAGGTCGCCGTCGGCGGGGCCCTGGTCATTGCCGCCGTGATCATTTTTGGCCAGCAGCAGGGCTGGAACCTCCAGCTGGGCACCTTGATACCACTGCTGGTGATCGTCCTCGGCGCCGTCCTTGCATGGATGCAGCTAGACGACACCCGGCGTGTTGGCCTCCTCAGCGCCACCAAAATGAATACTCCAGTCTCCATGCTGCGCCTCGGCGGCGGGTTGGCCCTGGTCGTCACCGGCGTGATAGTCATCGTCGCCGGCTCGGGATCCTGGACGCTCGTCTGGTCCTCAGTTGTTGCCTCGCTGGCCGTGCTGGCCGGCGTCGGCCTGGTGCTGGCCCCCTGGGCACTGAAGTTTTGGCGGGAGTTCCAGAATGAACGGGCCGGGCGCATCCGCGAAACCGAGCGTGCTGAGATCGCGGCCCATCTGCACGATTCGGTCCTCCAGACCCTGGCCCTGATCCAAAAGAGCGCCAACTCGCCGGCGGACGTCACCCGCCTGGCCCGGGCCCAGGAACGCGAGCTGCGGGAGTGGATCTACCAGGACAATGAGCACGACGCCGGCGCCCTCGTTGAGCGGGTCAAGGCGGTTTGCGCCGAGGCCGAGGATCTATATGGCCAGGCCGTGGAGGTGGTTGCCGTGGGCGACGCCGAACTGAGCGAGCGCGGAAGCGCCCTGGTCCAGGCAGTCCGCGAGGCCGTCCTGAACGGCGTCCGCCACGGCGGAACAACAGTCTCGGTCTACGTGGAGGCCGGTCCCAAGGGTGTTGACGTGTTCATCAAGGACCGCGGCCCAGGCTTCGATGTGGACGCCGTTCCGGCGGACAGGCTGGGAGTCCGGGAGTCCGTCGTCGGGCGCATGCAGCGCAACGGCGGCACGGCTGAGATCATTAGTAGCGAAGACGGCACCGAAGTTCGCCTTCACCTGCCGAGCGAAACACCAGCCAGCGAGGACGCCAAGTGACCACAACCGCCACACCAATCAGGGTTGTCATCGTCGACGACCACGCGATTTTTCGTTCGGGGTTGAAGGCCGACCTTGCCCCCGACATCCTGGTCCTTGCGGAGGCGGCCACGGTCGAGGAGGCCATTGCGGCCGTCATCGCGGCAGCGCCGGACGTCGTCCTGCTGGACGTGCACCTGCCCGGCGGGCGCGGCCAGGGCGGGCGCGAAGTCATCGCCGGGTGCGCGGGACTGCTCGGCACCACCAAGTTTTTGGCCCTGAGCGTCTCGGACTCCGCGGAGGACGTGGTGTCCGTCATCCGGGCCGGAGCCCGCGGCTACGTGACCAAGTCGATCTCCGGCGCGGAGATTTCCGACGCCGTCCGGCGCGTGGCAGGCGGGGACGCCGTGTTCTCGCCGCGGCTGGCCGGTTTTGTTCTGGACGCCTTCGGAACTGCCGAAGTGGCCGTGGAGGACGAGCTCGACAAGCTCTCCGCCCGCGAGCTGGAAGTCATGCGGCTCATCGCCCGCGGCTACTCCTACAAGGAAGTTGCGAAGGCGCTGTTCATTTCGATCAAGACAGTGGAAACCCATGTCTCCGCCGTGCTGCGCAAGCTGCAACTGTCCTCGCGCCACGAACTGACTCGTTGGGCAGCAGACCGCCGTCTTCTGTAGGGAGATCCGTGAAATTATGCGCAGAACCCAGCGCGGGTTTTGCGCATAAACACTTATGCGCACAACCCGAGGGGGGTCGTACGCATAAGTTCAGGGCTTGCTGGGTCTACTTGGCGGAGCCCAGGAACTCCTGCAGACGGCCGACGCCCGTGGCCAGGTCATCATCGCCCAGGGCATAGGACAGGCGGATGTAGCCGCTGGGGCCAAACGCCTCGCCCGGAACCACTGCAACTTCGGCCCTGTCAAGGATCAGGGCCGCCAGTTCCGCGGACGTCGCCGGTCGGATGCCGCCGATCTCGCGGCCCAGCAGGCCCCGGACATCGGCGTATGCGTAGAACGCGCCGTGCGGTGTGGGGCATTCCACGCCGTCGATCGCGTTGAGCGCCGAAACCATGGCCTTGCGGCGCCGGTCGAAGGCAATCTTCATCTCTTCCACTGCCGTCAACGGGCCGGACACCGCAGCCAGGGCCGCGATTTGGGACACGTTGGCCACATTGGAGGTGGCGTGGGACTGCATGTTGGTGGCGGCCTTGGTGACGTCAAGCGGGGCAATCATCCAGCCCACGCGCCAGCCTGTCATGGCGTAGGTCTTGGCGACGCCGTTGAGAATCACCACGCGGTCGCCCAGTTCGGGGACGGCGGTGGCAATCGAGGTGAACGGCACGCCGTCGTAGGTCAGGTGCTCGTAGATTTCATCGGTGATGACCCACAGGCCCTTGGCAGCGGCCCAGAGGCCGATTTCGCGGACCTGTTCCGGGGTGTAGACGGCGCCGGTGGGGTTGGACGGGGACACGAACAGCAGCACCTTGGTGCGGGGTGTCAAAGCGGCTTCGAGCTGGTCAACCGTGACGAGGTAGCCCTGTTCGGGGCCGGCAAAAACTTCCACCGGGACACCGCCGGCCAGGCGGATGGCCTCGGGGTACGTGGTCCAAAACGGCGTGGGCACGATGACCTCGTCGCCTGGATCCAGCAGGGTTGCGAACGATTCGTACACGGCCTGCTTGCCCCCGTTGGTTACCAGAACCTGGGCCGGATCCACTGCATAGCCGGAGTCACGCAGGGTCTTCTCCGCAATGGCGCTGCGCAGTTCAGGCAGGCCGGCTGCGGGGGAGTAGCGGTGGTACTTGGGCTGGCGTGCGGCGGCAACTGCGGCCTCAACAATGTAATCGGGCGTGGGGAAGTCCGGTTCCCCGGCCCCGAAGCCGATGACAGGGCGCCCTGCGGCCTTGAGGGCCTTGGCCTTGGCATCCACGGCCAAGGTGGCGGATTCGGCAATGGCGGCGATCCGTGCGGAAACGCGGCGGGCGGAGACTTGGTCAGCGCTCAGTTCGGCAGACATCATGATTCTTTCTTCGAAGGCGGGAAGCCACAAACATGTGCATCGTCAAGGTCTACTTTAGGCGCATCGGCGGCCCGGTTCGACGAACCGGCTTAATGATGCGTAGAATAGATAACCGGTGTTCAGACACCATGATGGTTCACGCCTTCAAGACGGTTTGAAAGACTGCGCTTGAGGCTGTAGGTTGTTCATGGTTATTTTCACCGAACGGGATAGTTTAGCCCCGAAGCCCAGCGCTTCGCAGGGTTGGATTCCAAAGGGTAGTGGCGCAATTGGTAGCGCAGCGGTCTCCAAAACCGCAGGTTGCAGGTTCGAGTCCTGTCTGCCCTGCGCATGGATGCAGCGGGTGTAATGCACGGTTGATTTTGTGCATCCCCACGCATCCAGGCGAACAGTTTGCACAACGCACGGTCCGAATCGTACGGGTCTGCGGGCATCCCAACTAATTGATGAGTGAGGCACTGGTGACCGACACTGCGGCAAGCAGCTCCAAGGGCCCTGCCAAGAAGGCTTCCAAGCCCGGCAAGCCCGGAATATTTAGCCGGATCGCCACTTTCCTTCGCCAAGTCATCGGCGAGTTGAAGAAGGTTGTCACCCCCACTCGCAAAGAGTTGATCAACATGACCGCCGTCGTGCTGGTGTTCGTTGTCATCGTGATGGGCATTGTTACTGTCTTGGATCTTGGGTTCGGCCGCGCCGTTCTTTGGGTCTTTGGTGGAAACATCAACATCGAGCAGTAAAACGCTCAACGTGGCCGACCTCGCCAAGTTTTTTGGCATGGGGTCGGTTTGAGCCATTTAAGAAACGCACAAGGAAAGCAGGAAATTCGTGTCTGAGCTGGAGCCCGAGGCAACACACAGTGAGCAGGACCAGGACACTGTGGTTGCTGATGCTGCCATCAATGCCGACCTTGATGCCGTTGCGGATGATACTGCCGTAGCCGCGGAAGAGGCAGCACCGGAAGCGGATGCAGCCCCCGTCGAGCCCGAGGTTGACCCGGCAGAGGAATTCAAGGCCAAGCTGCGCCGCCAGGAGGGTGACTGGTACGTCATCCACTCGTACGCAGGCTATGAAAACCGTGTCAAGGTCAACCTTGAGTCCCGCAGCCTGTCGCTGAACATGGAAGATTACATCTTCGAAGTCCAGGTCCCCATGGAAGAAGTCGTGGAGATCAAGAACGCCACCCGCAAGGTGGTCAACCGTGTGCGCATCCCCGGCTACGTCCTGGTCCGCATGGAACTGACCGACGCCTCGTGGGGCGTGGTGCGCCACACCCCCGGCGTCACCGGCTTTGTGGGCAACGCCCACAACCCCGTGCCGCTGCGCCTGGACGAAGTCTTCTCCATGCTGGCCCCGATCTTCGAGGAGCAGCAGGCCGAAGAAACCGGCGTGCCCCTGCGCCACGATCCCGTCGACGCTGAGATCGACTTTGAAATTGGTGAGGCTGTCATCGTCAAGGACGGTCCGTTCGAAGGCCTCTCCGCATCGATCTCCGAGATCAACCCGCAGGCCGGCCAGCTGGTTGTGCTGGTTTCCATCTTCGAGCGTGAAACCCCCGTCACCCTCGCCTTCAACCAGGTCTCCAAGATCTAGTTGCCCACAAGTTTCGTTTCACGGAGGCTTGCTTAGCCGCCGGGAAACGTTCGGTCGGACGCCATCCGGCCACCCACCTTGGACGCGCTCCGTCGTCTTAGGAAAGATATTGAGAGAAGGACCCTACATTGGCTCCCAAGAAAAAGGTCACCGGCCTTATCAAGCTGCAGATCCAGGCAGGCGCCGCCAACCCGGCACCGCCCATCGGTCCGGCACTTGGTCAGCACGGCGTCAACATCATGGAATTCTGCAAGGCGTACAACGCTGCAACGGAATCCCAGCGCGGAAACGTCATCCCCGTTGAAATCACGGTTTACGAAGACCGTTCATTCACCTTCATCACCAAGACCCCTCCGGCTGCCGAGCTCATCAAGAAGGCTGCCGGCATCGCCAAGGGTTCAGGTACCCCGCACACCGTCAAGGTTGCCCAGCTGACCAAGGCTCAGGTTACCGAGATTGCAACCCAGAAGATGGTTGACCTCAACGCCACGAGCATCGAAGGCGCTGAGAAGATCATCGCCGGCACCGCCCGTTCCATGGGTGTCACCGTCGAGGCCTAAGCCTCCCTTAGGTGGTCACGCCTGTCGCGACCGCCTGTTTTACCCAAATTCATCAAGAACGACGCCGGACCCCTCACCTTGGGTGGGTGGCTGGCGGACGTAGTGGCAGGGCCCGCGCGGTCCTTACGACCACAACTGCACAAGGAGAAACGCAGCATGGCAAAGCGCAGTAAAGCATATGAGGCAGCTCAGGCGAAGATCGATGCGGACACCGCATACGCACCCTTCGACGCCATCAAGCTCGCCAAGGAGACCAACCCCTCCAAGTTCGACGCCACCGTTGAGGTTGCCTTCCGCCTGGGTGTAGACCCTCGCAAGGCCGACCAGATGATCCGCGGAACGGTCAACCTGCCCCACGGCACCGGCAAGACCGCCCGCGTCCTCGTTTTCGCAACGGGCGAGCGTGCCGAAGCTGCAATCGCAGCCGGAGCCGACTTCGTTGGCACCGACGACCTGATCGAAAAGATCCAGGGCGGCTGGACCGACTTCGACGCAGCCGTAGCCACCCCTGACCTCATGGGCAAGGTTGGCCGCTTGGGTAAGGTTCTGGGTCCCCGCAACCTCATGCCGAACCCGAAGACCGGCACCGTCACCAACGACGTCGCCAAGGCTGTCAACGACATCAAGGGTGGCAAGATCGACTTCCGCGTCGACAAGCACGCCAACCTCCACTTCATCATCGGCAAGGTTTCCTTCGACGCCGAGAAGCTGGCTGAGAACTATTCCGCAGCTCTGGAAGAGGTGCTTCGCCTGAAGCCGTCCGCTTCCAAGGGCCGCTACCTGCAGAAGGCCACCGTCTCCACGACGTTCGGCCCCGGCATCTCGGTTGACCCCGCGGCAACGAAGGTTGTCATCGAGGGTTAATTCCGCCGATTCTGTTGTGAACAGGACCGCTGCAGCACTGCGCTGCAGCGGTCCTTTTCATTTCCCGGGCAAACCGCCACGGCGGTGCTTTGTCCCCTTGCCGCCAGTTTGTAAGCTGGTGACAACACGAACACCTCCGGCAAGGGAGCATGCGCATGGAAGTCACCATCAGGGAAGCCCATGCCGGCGACTGCGCCGCACTGGCTGCGCTGGCGGCCGCAACCTTCCCACTGGCCTGTCCGCCCGGGGCTGCCACGGAGGACGTCCAAGCCTTCATCGCGGAAAACCTCAACGAACAGTCCTTCGCCCGCCATGTGGCGGATCCGGTGCGGCAGGTCTTTGTTGCGGAGAAGGTCGTCACATCGGGCACGGGGCGACTGCTGGCCTATAGCATGTTGGTGGACGCGCCGCCGTCGGACGAGGCTGTGGCATCCGCACTGGCAGCGACACCGACAGGAAACACTGCAGTGGAGCTGAGCAAGTGCTACGCCCTCCCAGATGTGCACGGTGAGGGCGTCAGCGCCCGATTGATGCAGCACAGCCTGGATTGGATATCCCGGAAGGGAGACAGGGCCGCATGGCTGGGCGTCAACTCAGAGAACCTGAGGGCCCAGGCCTTTTACGGCAAGCACGGATTCTCCGTGGCCGGAACAAAGACTTTCCAATTGGGGAAAAGGGTCGAGCATGACTTTGTCATGGTGCGGCCTGCGAAAAATTAGCAACGGGGTAGACAAGCCATGACCGAAACGACCATCGAACAGCTGCGGATTCCGGATTCGCTGGACGGGGACGGCGCCGCCGACTTCCTGCAGGCCGTGGAAGTGTCGCGGCAGGTGCGCATTCACACTTGGGGCAACGACGAGCTGGCCTACACGGCGCAGGAATTGTTTGAGCAGTGCCATGACCCCTTCGAATGGTATGTGGTGCTGGTGGGCCGCAAAGACGGCGTGATCGTGGGCCGCGCCGGCATTGCACTGCCATTGGACGACAACACCGATGAGGCACACGTGACGTTGGACGTGCTGCCGTCAGCCGAAGGCATGGGGCTTGGGCGCAGCCTGCTGGAGGCGGCAGAACTGTTCATCAAGGGGGAGAACCGCAGGATCGTGGTGGTGGAGACCAACCACCCAGCGGCGACCCTGGGGGACACCTCGGCCGACCCCATTGCTGCAACCCACGGCACCGGGATGCTCCCGCTGAGCAACCGGGAGGCGCGGTTTGCGTACAGTGCCGGCTACGACCTGGACCAGGTTGAACAGTTCAGCTCCTGCGCCCTTCCGCTCGCGGCGGACCTGATGGCTGCGCTGGGTGCGCAAGCGGCCGCCACCCACGATTCCGCGTACAAGGTCCACCAGTGGCTGGACCGCTGCCCGGACCGTTGGGCCGGGGAGATCGTCCGGCTCGAAGAAGGCATCAGCCACGGCGAACCCGGTCAGGAATGGGATGTCGCCAAGCTGCGCCAAACCGAGGAGCTGTCGGCCGCCTCCGGCCGCCGAACCATAGTTACCGCAGCAGAATGCGTGGAATCGGGGCGGCTGGTGGCCTTCACCTCCATCTCACTGCTGGTCGACAACGCCGCCGTCGCCTTCCAGGACGACACCGTGGTTGAAGCAGCGCACAAGGGAAAGGCTGTGGGGCTGCTTATCAAGGTCGCCAACATGACGCTCCTGATGGACCAGTTCCCACAGGCCAAGACCATCTACACATGGAATGCTCCCGAGAACTCCCACATGTTGGAGGTCAACGCTCTGCTGGGGTTTGTCAGTGCCGGGGTGACCGGGCAGTGGCGTAAGGACTTCAACGCCCTCTAGGACCAGCGGCGGGTGTGTGCCTTCCCACACCCGCCAATTTGGAATCCGGCCGGGCATGCCTGTAATCTGGAGTAACCAAAGACCGTCGGTCGATGGCAACCACCCCCAATCTTGCATCGCACCATGCGGTCGCCTGTGTTGGAATCGGGCGGGTTGGCATCCGAAAGTCCCAACAGGGGCGGCCAGCGCAGGTGCACAAAGCTTATGAGCAGTGTTGAACCGGGAGAATTCCCATGGATCCGCTGTGAAAAACGCCCCGTACATCTGTGCGGGGCGTTTTTGTTTGTCCGGCCAGCTCGCTGGCAGGACTGGACAAGGTGAAGACCGGCACCAATTCCCGGAAGGAGGGTTATGGCAACGCCAACAAAGGTGGCTGCAGTTGCAGAAATCAAGCAAGATTTCAATGATTCAACTGCCGCAGTCCTAACCGAATACCGTGGGCTCACCGTAGCTCAGCTCAAGGAGCTGCGCGTTTCTCTCGGCCAGGACACCAAGTTCTCGGTTGTTAAGAACACCCTGACTGCCATTGCGGCCAAGGAAGCTGGTGTTGACGCTTTCGAGGGTCAGCTGTCCGGTCCTACCGCCATTGCATTCATCAAGGGTGACGCTGTTGCAGCAGCAAAGAGCCTGACGGATTTTGCAAAGGCCAACAAGCAGCTGGTCATCAAGACCGGTATCTTCGAAGGCAAGGCTCTCGACGCTTCTGAGGTTGCCGCACTGGCTGCCCTCGAGTCTCGTGAACTGCAGCTGGCCAAGGTTGCCGGCATCCTCAAGGCTCCGATGGCCGCCGTTGCGCGCACCCTCGAAGCCCTGCGTTTGAAGCTGGCCGAAGGTGCACCCGCTGAGGAAGCACCCGCCGCTGAAGAAGCTCCGGTTGCTGAAGAAGCTCCCGCTGCTGAAGCTGAGACCACCGAGGCCTAGTCCTCATCAGGGATTCATCCCTGTTAGTTTGCCCCTAAATCCATGAGGACTTAGGTTTTAGATTTGGCCCCCTTGGGGCCAGTAAACAAGAAGGAGCGCCACTCATGGCTAAGCTCACCAACGACGAGCTCATTGCAGCTTTCAAGGAACTGACCATCATCGAGCTCTCCGAGTTCGTCAAGCTCTTCGAAGAGACCTTTGAAGTTACCGCTGCTGCAGTTGCAGTTGCTGGCCCCGCCGGCGGCGCCGCTGAAGAAGCCGAAGAGAAGACCGAATTCGACGTCATCCTCGAAGCAGCTGGCGACAAGAAGATCGCAGTGATCAAGGAAGTTCGCGCAATCACTTCCCTGGGTCTGAAGGAAGCCAAGGAGGTCGTTGACTCGGCTCCCAAGGCCGTCCTCGAAGGCGCCACCAAGGAAGCTGCAGAGAAGGCAAAGGAAGCCCTCGAGGCTGCCGGCGCCACGGTTACCGTCAAGTAATCGCCCCGCATTCCAAAAGAAGCCCCACACCGCACAGGTGTGGGGCTTCTTTGCGTCCGGGGCTTGTCCCCGACGCGGAGATTATTCGGGCACTGAGATGTCCGCGACCATGGCACCGTAGGCGGTGATGAGGTCGTCGGCCTGAACGAACATGCTGTAGCCGTGTTCACCAGCACCCATGGCAACCCTCCGCCCGACGATGCTTTCATCAACGTAGACGGGCCACGCGGTCGTGCTGCCCAGGGGAGTGATGGTGCCGCGTTCATAGCCGGTGGCCGCCAGTGCGACGTCGGCATGCGGCATTTGCAGCTTGTTGACGCCTACGACGGCCCGGAGCTTCGGCCAGGAGATGGCCCGGCCGCCGGGAACCAGGGCGAACAGGAACGCGCCGTCACTGCGCTTGACCACCAGGGACTTCACAATGTCCGACGGCGTGATCCCCAACAGCGCAGCCGCCTCGCCGAGCGAGTTGGCGGCAGGGCGGGCAAAGATTTCGACCTCCAGCCCGCGCCCGGCGGCGTCGGCGGCCACGCGTTCACGGCCTGCAGGATCCGCACTCACTCGGCGTCCCGGAACAGCAGAAGGGCTTCCCCCTGGCCGCCGCCGCCGCAGAGCGAGACTGCAGCCCTGCCGGCGCCCCGCCGCCCAAGCTCCATGGCCGCCGTCAGCGCCAGCCGGGCACCGGAGGCGCCGATCGGGTGGCCGAGGGCGATGGCACCGCCGTGGATGTTGCACTTTTCCAGCGGCACACCCAGGTCCCGGAGAGACTGCACGGCAACCGAACCAAAGGCCTCGTTGATCTCGATGAAGTCAAGGTCCTCCACAGCCCACCCGGCGGTCTTCAGCGCCCGGAAAATGGCGTTGGACGGCTGGGAGTGCAGGGAATTGTCCGGCCCTGCCACCTGGCCCGGTGCGCCCACCACGGCCAGCCACGGCAGCCCGTGTTCCTCCGCATAGCCGCGTGAGGCGAGCACCAGCGCGCTTGCCCCGTCCGAAAGCGGGGACGAATTGCCGGCGGTGATGGCGCCGTCGGCCGTAAAGGCGGGGCGCAGCCCGGCGAGTGTCTCCACCGTGGTGGCGGGCCGGATGCCCTCGTCCCGGCTCAGCACCAGCGGTTCGCCCTTGCGCTGGGGGACCTGGACCGGCGTGATCTCGCTATCAAAAATGCCAGCCTCGACGGCGGCTGCCGCGCGCTGGTGTGATGCGGCCGCCACCTCGTCCTGGGACGTGCGGGAGATGTTGAGCCGGATGTTCCCGCGTTCGGTGGACAGTCCCATGGAGTCGGCGTCGAAGGCGTCGGTCAGGCCGTCGTGGGCCGCAACATCGAGGGCCTGGATGGCCCCGTAGGCCCAGCCCTGGCGGGATCCGGGCAGGATGTGCGGTGCGCGGGTCATGGATTCCTGGCCGCCGGCCACCACCACGGAGGCCTCGCCGCTGCGGATCAGCCGGGCGGCGTCGATCAGCGCCGTCAGCCCGGAAAGGCACACCTTGTTGATGGTCAGGGCCGGGACGTCCCAGCCGATCCCCCCACCAACGGCGCTCTGGCGGGCCGGGTTCTGGCCGGCGCCCGCCTGCAGCACCTGTCCCATGATGACCTGGTCGATGTCGGCCGCATCCACGCCGGAGCGGGTGACGGCGGCGGCGATGGCCTTGGCTCCCAGTTCGACGGCGGAAAACGGCGCCAGCTGGCCGTTGAGCCGGCCCTGCGGCGTGCGGGCCCCTGCAAGAATTACCACATCATTTGCTTGTGCCGTCATGGCTGGACTGCTCCTTGGAAATCATGCCGCCCGGCTCCTCGTTGAACCGGCGGTCCCTGTCCATAAGAATCTAACAGCTTTGGCCGTCAGAAAATTTCTTGAATCGCCAAAAACCGCGGGATTCTGCGGGTGTAGGATCCATACTTGCGGTTTCTTGGATCCTGGGGTAGACACGCGGGCACTTAAGGCTGTAGTGTAGTTCTTTGCGTATCCCTCTTAACCTTCAGCCTTCATATAGCGGTGGGCTTTGTCTAGGTCAAGAGTCACGGTCAGCATGCAGCACGGGACGGCACAGCCGCACCCGAATGCGCCTGCCGCGGCTTGAGGCCAGCGTTCGCCCGGGTTTGATGACCTGGGGCGGATCGGGTGGGGGTCGCATGAACAAGCCTGCAGGTCTGTGGAAGGATCCCTCTTGGTCGCCTCGAGCACCTCTAATGTAAATAACGCTGCAACCGCTATCGATTCAAACAGCACTGACGGTGCAAAGAGTCGCCTCTCATTCGCAAAGATTCACGAGCCGCTTGACGTGCCGAATCTGCTTGCACTCCAGACCGAGAGCTTTGACTGGCTCGTAGGCAACGAGCGCTGGCAGAACCGCATGCAGAAGGCTGTGGATGCCGGCGATGACAGTGTGGCCGTCACGTCCGGACTGTCCGACATCTTCGAAGAAATCTCGCCCATTGAGGACTTCCAGGGCACCATGTCCCTGTCCTTCGCCGAGCCGGAATTCTCCGACCCCAAGTTCACCGTTGACGAGTGCAAGGACCGCGACGCCACGTACGCCGCACCGCTGTACGTCAAGGCCGAGTTCATGAACAACTTGACCGGTGAAATCAAGCAACAGACTGTCTTCATGGGCGATTTCCCGCTCATGACCAACAAGGGCACCTTCGTCATCAACGGCACCGAGCGTGTTGTTGTCTCCCAGCTGGTCCGGTCCCCGGGCGCCTACTTTGAGCGCACCGCTGACAAGACCAGTGACAAGGAAATCTTCACCGCCAAGATCATCCCCTCACGTGGTGCATGGTTCGAGCTGGAGATTGACAAGCGCGACCAGGTTGGCGTGCGCCTTGACCGCAAGCGCAAGCAGTCGGTCACCGTGCTGCTGAAGGCCCTCGGCTGGACCGAAGGCCAGATCCTGGAGGAGTTCGGCGAGTTCGACTCCATCCGTGCAACCTTGGAAAAGGATGCCACCACGGGCCGCGAAGATGCGCTGCTGGACATCTACCGCAAGCTGCGTCCGGGCGAGCCGCCCACCGTTGACGCTGCCGATGCGCTGTTGAACAACCTGTACTTCAACGCCAAGCGCTACGACCTGGCCAAGGTTGGCCGCTACAAGATCAACCGCAAGCTCGGCATTGACATCCCGTTGAGCGATCCCAACGCCTCGGTCCTGAGCGTGGACGACATCGTCGCCATGATCAAGTACCTGGTCACGTTGCACGCCGGCGGCAAGACCACCAAGGGCCAGCGCGACGGCGCCGAGGTCGACCTGCGCGTTGACGTCGACGACATCGACCACTTCGGCAACCGCCGCATCCGCGCCGTGGGCGAGCTCATCGAGAACCAGGTCCGCACCGGCCTGTCCCGCATGGAGCGTGTTGTGCGCGAGCGCATGACCACCCAGGACGTCGAAGCCATCACGCCGCAGACCCTGATCAACATCCGTCCCGTTGTGGCAGCCATCAAGGAGTTCTTCGGAACGTCCCAGCTGTCGCAGTTCATGGACCAGAACAACCCGCTGGCCGGTCTGACGCACAAGCGCCGCCTGTCCGCGCTGGGCCCGGGCGGTTTGTCCCGTGACCGTGCAGGCATGGAAGTTCGAGACGTTCACCCGTCGCACTACGGCCGCATGTGCCCCATTGAAACCCCTGAAGGCCCCAACATTGGTCTGATCGGTTCATTGGCATCCTACGGACGCATCAACCCGTTCGGTTTCATCGAGACCCCGTACCGCCGGGTCAAGGACGGCATTGTTTCCGACGAGGTTGACTACCTCACGGCAGATGACGAAGTTGAAGTTGTGATCGCCCAGGCCAACGCGCCGCTCGATGACAACAACCACTTCGTTGAAGAGTCCGTCCTGGTCCGCCAGCGCGGCGGTGGCGGCGAGCCCGTCCTGATCCCGGCCGACGAGGTCGAGTACATGGACGTCTCCCCGCGCCAGATGGTGTCCGTGGCAACCGCCCTGATTCCGTTCCTCGAGCACGATGACGCCAACCGCGCCCTCATGGGTGCGAACATGCAGCGCCAGGCTGTGCCGCTGGTCCAGTCCGAGGCCCCGTTCGTGGGCACCGGCATGGAGCGCGCCACCGCTGTTGACGCCGGTGACGTTGTCATTGCCAAGAAGGCCGGTGTGGTCTCCGAGGTTTCCGCCGATGTCGTTGTCATGCTCAACGACGACGGCACGGAGATCAGCTACCCGATCGCCAAGTACCAGCGCTCCAACCAGGGCACGGCCTACAACCAGCGCGTCCTGGCCTCCGAGGGCCAGCGCCTGGAAGTTGGCGGCATCATCGCCGACGGCCCGGCAACGGACATGGGCGAGCTCGCCCTGGGCAAGAACCTCCTCGTGGCGTTCATGTCCTGGGAAGGCCACAACTACGAGGATGCCATCATCCTCTCGCAGCGCATTGTTGCCGAAGACGTGCTCTCCTCTATTCACATCGAAGAGCACGAAATCGATGCCCGCGACACCAAGCTTGGTGCCGAAGAAATCACCCGGGACATCCCGAACGTTTCCGAGGAAATCCTGGCCGGTCTCGACGAGCGCGGCATCATCCACATCGGTGCTGAAGTTGAAGCCGGCGACATCCTGGTTGGAAAGGTCACACCCAAGGGCGAGACCGAGCTGACCCCGGAGGAGCGCCTGCTGCGCGCCATCTTCGGCGAGAAGAGCCGCGAAGTTCGCGACACCTCACTGAAGGTTCCCCACGGCGAGTCCGGAACCGTCATCGGTGTGCGCGTCTTCGACCGCGACTCCGAAGACGACCTGCCTCCCGGAGTGAACCAGCTGGTTCGCGTCTACGTTGCCAACAAGCGCAAGATCACCGACGGTGACAAGCTTGCAGGCCGCCACGGCAACAAGGGTGTTATTTCCAAGATCCTCCCGATCGAAGACATGCCCTTCCTCGCCGACGGCACCCCGGTTGACATCGTCCTGAACCCCCTGGGTGTTCCGGGTCGAATGAACGTGGGACAGGTCCTGGAAATCCACCTCGGTTGGGTTGCCAAGACCGGCTGGAAGGTTGAAGGCGAGCCTGACTGGATCAAGAACCTGCCGAACCTGCCGCGTGAAATCGGCCAGACGAAGGTTGCCACCCCGGTCTTCGACGGTGCCCGTGACTCCGAAATCACCGGCCTGCTCGACTCCACCAACGTGACCCGCGACGGCGAACGCCTGATCGACTCCACCGGTAAGACGCGCCTGTTCGACGGCCGCTCCGGCGAGCCGTTCCCGGATCCGGTTTCCGTGGGCTACATGTACATCCTGAAGCTCCACCACCTGGTGGACGACAAGATCCACGCCCGCTCCACGGGCCCGTACTCCATGATCACCCAGCAGCCCTTGGGCGGTAAGGCCCAGTTCGGTGGCCAGCGCTTCGGTGAAATGGAAGTTTGGGCACTTGAGGCATATGGCGCGGCGTACACGCTGCAGGAACTGCTGACCATCAAGTCCGATGACATCCATGGCCGCGTGAAGGTATACGAAGCCATCGTCAAGGGCGAGAACATCCCGGAGCCCGGCATTCCGGAATCCTTCAAGGTTCTTATCAAGGAAATGCAGTCGCTGTGCCTGAACGTGGAAGTCCTTTCCACCGACGGCACCACGATTGAAATGCGTGACTCGGATGAAGAAGTCTTCCGGGCCGCGGAGGAGCTGGGCATCGACCTGTCACGGGCCGAACCCAACTCTGTCGAAGAAGTCTAGGAGGCCCGACGGCGGCGCCAACCCGCCGCCGTCGGCCCTTCGCTTCCTCCCGTACCCGAAACAGACTTTCAGACTTTAGAGAATTAGAGAGAACAGGACCCATATGTCCAGCGAATCCTCCTTCGGCCTCATGCAGATTGGCCTGGCCACCGCGCAAGACATCCGCGACTGGAGCCACGGCGAAGTCAAGAAGCCGGAAACCATCAACTACCGCACGCTCAAGCCTGAGAAGGACGGCCTCTTCTGCGAGAAGATCTTCGGCCCTTCCCGCGACTGGGAATGCTACTGCGGCAAGTACAAGCGCGTGCGCTTCAAGGGCATCATTTGTGAGCGTTGTGGCGTTGAAGTCACTCGCGCAAAGGTGCGCCGTGAGCGCATGGGCCACATTGAGCTAGCCGCTCCCGTAACCCACATCTGGTACTTCAAGGGTGTTCCCTCACGCTTGGGCTACCTGTTGGACCTGGCGCCGAAGGACCTTGAAAAGGTCATCTACTTCGCCGCCTACATGATCACCAGCGTGGACGAGGACGCTCGCCACGAAGAACTGCCGAACCTCCAGATCGAGCACGACCTGGAAAAGAAGCAGATGGTTGATACCCGCGACAGCGATATCGCCACGATCGCCCGTGACCTCGAAGGCGAGCTTGCCCGCCTCGAGGGTGAAGGCGCCAAGGCAGCCGACAAGAAGAAGGCCCGCGACTCAGCGGACCGCCAGATGGCCAATGTGCGCAAGCGCGCCGACGCCGACATCGACCGCCTCGAGCAGGTTTGGGACCGTTTCAAGTCGCTGAAGGTCGCTGACCTAGAAGGCGACGAGGCACTGTACCGCGAACTGCGTGACCGTTACGGCATGTTCTTCGAAGGTGCCATGGGTGCCGAAGCCATCAAGAGCCGTCTCGAGACCTTCGACATGGCCGGCGAAGCCGAGATCCTGCGCGACATCATTGCCAACGGCAAGGGACAGCGCAAGACCCGTGCCCTCAAGCGCCTGAAGGTTGTCAATGCATTCTTGACCACCAACAACAGCCCGCTTGGCATGGTTCTGGACGCCGTCCCGGTGATCCCGCCGGAACTGCGCCCCATGGTTCAGCTCGACGGTGGCCGTTTCGCCACCTCGGACCTGAACGACCTCTACCGTCGCGTGATCAACCGCAACAACCGTCTCAAGCGCCTGCTTGACCTGGGTGCTCCGGAGATCATCGTCAACAACGAAAAGCGCATGCTGCAGGAAGCTGTTGACTCGCTCTTCGACAACGGCCGCCGCGGCCGCCCCGTCACCGGACCGGGCAACCGTCCGTTGAAGTCCCTGAGCGACATGCTCAAGGGCAAGCAGGGTCGATTCCGCCAGAACCTCCTGGGCAAGCGCGTTGACTACTCGGGCCGTTCCGTTATTGTTGTTGGTCCGCAGCTGAAGCTGCACCAGTGTGGTCTGCCCAAGCAGATGGCCCTGGAGCTCTTCAAGCCGTTCGTGATGAAGCGCCTGGTTGACCTCAACCACGCACAGAACATCAAGAGCGCCAAGCGCATGGTTGAGCGTTTCCGTCCCCAGGTTTGGGATGTTCTTGAAGAGATCATCACCGAGCACCCGGTACTGCTGAACCGCGCACCAACCCTGCACCGCCTGGGTATCCAGGCGTTTGAGCCCCAGCTTGTTGAAGGCAAGGCAATCCAGCTTCACCCGCTGGTTTGCGGCGCATTCAACGCTGACTTCGACGGTGACCAGATGGCAGTCCACCTGCCGCTGAGCCCCGAAGCCCAGGCTGAAGCCCGCATCCTGATGTTGTCCTCGAACAACATTTTGAAGCCGTCTGACGGCCGCCCGGTCACCCTGCCCTCGCAGGATATGATCATCGGTCTGTACCACCTGACCACCAAGCGTGAAGGTTCAGTTGGCGAAGGCCGCACCTTCTCCACCCCGGCGGAAGCTGTCATGGCATTCGACGCCGGTGAGCTGCACTTGAACTCACAGGTCAAGATCCGCATGGAGAACTTCGTGCCGGGTCCGGAGCGCAAGGGTCCGGAAGGATTCGAAGCCGGCGATTCAGCCATCGTCGCCACCTCCTTGGGCCAGGTCATCTTCAACCAGACGCTGCCTGCGGACTACCCGTGGGTGGAGGCTGTTGCAGACAAGGGCCAGCTCTCGGAGATCGTCAACGACCTCGCCGAGCGTTACCCCAAGGTTGTTGTGGCAGCGACCCTGGACAACCTGAAGGATGCCGGTTTCTACTGGGCAACCCGATCGGGCGTCACCGTTGCCATCTCGGACATTGCAGTTCCCGAGGCGAAGCCCGCCATCCTGGAGAGCTACGAAGTCAAGGCTGCAAAGGTCCAGGCCCAGTACGACAAGGGCCTGATCGCGGACGACGAGCGCCGCCAGGAGCTCATCGACATCTGGAACCAGGCAACGAACGAGATCGCGGACGTCATGCGCGCCTCCTTCGCCGCGTCCAACACCATTAACCGGATGGTTTCCTCCGGTGCACGTGGTAACTGGATGCAGGTTCGCCAGATTGCCGGCATCCGTGGCCTGGTGGCCAACCCTAAGGGTGAAATTATTCCTCGCCCGATCAAGTCCTCCTACCGTGAGGGCCTGTCGGTTCTGGAATACTTCATCGCCACGCACGGTGCCCGCAAGGGTCTGGCCGATACGGCCCTCCGTACGGCAAACTCCGGTTACCTGACCCGCCGTCTCGTGGACGTCTCGCAGGATGTCATTGTCCGTGAAGACGACTGTGGCACCGAGCGCGGCCTGACCCTGCCCATCGCAGTGGTCACCGAGACCGGCGAAATCGTGCTGCACGAGGAAGTCGAGAACAGCGTGTACGCACGCACCTTGGCTGCCGAGGTAGTGGATTCGTCCGGCACCGTCCTGGCTGCTGCCGGCGACGACGTCGGAGATGTCCTCATCGCCAAGCTGTTCGCAGCCGGCATTGAAGAGATCAAGGTCCGCTCGGTCCTGACCTGCGAGTCAACCGTTGGAACCTGTGCACTTTGCTACGGCCGCTCCTTGGCCACCGGCAAGACCGTGGACATCGGCGAGGCTGTGGGCATTATTGCTGCCCAGTCCATTGGTGAGCCCGGCACGCAGCTGACCATGCGTACCTTCCACACCGGTGGTGCTGTTTCCGCCAGCCGTGGCGAGGACATCACCCAGGGTCTGCCCCGTATCCAGGAGCTCTTCGAAGCACGTACCCCCAAGGGTGTCGCTCCGATCGCAGAAGCTGCCGGCCGCATCAACATTGATGAGTCCGAGAAGACCATGCGTTTGATCCTGACCCCGGACGACGGCACGGAAGAGATCGCCTACCCGGTCCTGCGACGCGCACGCCTTCAGGTTGCTGACGGCGAGCACGTTGAAGTTGGCCAGAAGCTGATTGTGGGTGCTGTTGACCCCAAGCAGGTTCTGCGCATCCTCGGCCCGCGCGCCGCCCAGAAGCACCTCGTTGAGGAAGTTCAGGGCGTTTACCGCAGCCAGGGTGTGGGTATCCACGACAAGCACGTCGAGGTTATCGTCCGCCAGATGCTGCGCCGCGTCACGGTCATCGAATCCGGTGATTCAAACCTGCTGCCCGGCGAGCTCGCCGAGCGCGGCCGCTTCGAGACGGAAAACCGTCGCGTCGTGTCCGAGGGCAAGAAGCCGGCTTCAGGCCGTAACGAGCTCATGGGTATCACCAAGGCCTCCCTGGCCACCGAATCATGGCTCTCCGCTGCTTCCTTCCAGGAAACCACCCGCGTTCTGACGCAGGCGGCCATGGAAGGCAAGTCGGACCCGCTGCTGGGTCTGAAGGAAAACGTGATCATCGGCAAGCTGATCCCGGCCGGCACCGGCCTTCCGCGCTACACCGACGTCACGGTGGAGCCCACGGAAGAAGCCAAGGCCAACCTGTTCACCGGTCCGAGCGCATTCAGCGACTTCGACTACGTGGGCGGCGTGGGAGATTTGGGCAACGAGTTCCGAGCCATCCCCCTGGATGACTACGATCTCGGCACCAACTTCTCCGGCTAGCACCTAGCGAGAGCAAAGATCGACGGCGGTTGGCCGGCTTCCCTGCGAAGCCGGCCAACCGCCGTCGTGCTTTAACAACGCTCTCGCAGCAATGGCTGGATTCTTCGCAACGCTCTCGCAGCGTGAACGGAAAATCTGGCCAGGCGGCTCCTGCCTCACAGTTACATCGAGTAGTCCCCGGCCTGCCATTTCTTCCAGTCCCAGGTGGCCAGGAACTTCTTGCCCGCTGCCAGGCCGTCGGCATACATGGCTTCCTTGTCGGGTGCGGTCAGGTGGAAATCGGTGGACCGGTAGTTGGAGGTGTCCACGAAAATGGTGCGTGATGAGGCCTGTGGGTCGCTGATGTAGGCACGGTCGTGGGCGCCCATCATGGTGGAGAGCAGGGACTTGGCCAGCTGCAGGTTCGTGTTGTCCGGGCGCCAGTCCTGGGTTCGGATGGTGCTCTGCCCCGACAGCTTCACGCCGATGGTGGGCCAGCGCGAAGGTTGGCCGTCATGCCGGTCAAAGATGGACATGGGGAAGTTGGAGAGCAGGCCGCCGTCGGAACAAACTATGTGGTCGTGGCCTGTCACCTCCGGATTTGTGGCCATGATCCACGGCCGGAAGAAGAAGGGGATGGACGCGGAAGCCCGAATCGCATCCGCCACCGAGGCGGTGTCCGGGTCGATGCCCAACAACTTCTCGTAGTCCCAGGGCAGCCGCAGCATGAGCCCCCGGGACACATCTGAGACGATCACCACCAGCTTGTAGCGACGCGAGGGAGGCAGGGCGCTGCGGGGATCGTCCTGTTTCAAGTCCGCCCAGGTATGCACTCCGCGGGCGGCGAGGGACTCCACCAGCCAATGGTGCAGGAAGTCGCCGGCGTACAGGCCCTGATGAAAAAGCAGGCCGGACAGCGGCCCGAGGACCGGCACAGGGGCCAGTATCCCCTTCCTGTCCTCAAATCGCGTGAAGTCGAGTTCGGCCATGAGGCTCCTGGCCCTGGCCACATCATGGCCTGCCGACACCAGGCCGGCGACTATGGCGCCGGCCGAGGTTCCGGCTATCCGGCAAAAGGTGTACGGATCGGCGGCTTCAGACATGGCTGCCATGGCTCCGATCAGGGCCGATGCTTTCACGCCTCCGCCTTCAAGGACCAGATCTGCGTGTGCCATGATGCGCCTCCCTTTGCCCGGTGCCTTTGACACTGGGCTACGGGCAGCGGACTGTCAAGGGCTGCAGGGCAAGGGGGAGCGGGCCGATTTCAGGGCAAGGCCAAACCCGTGGTAACGTAGTTAGTAATTGTTAGTGTGGCAGTGGATAAGAGTGTCTTTTTCTTCGTTTTATCGAAGAAAGTGGATGCGGGTCCGGGTTGTACGGTTCTTGTACAGCGAATGCCACATTTTTGCATGCCTAGGCGCTGTGAAGTCGCCGAGTCTGCGACTACCAGTAAACAGCTTTTCCCGTTGGGCGCCGTGTGTGCCGGACGGGGCAGGCAACACGAGAAGACTCTCGAGAAAACAACGGAGAACACGAAAGTGCCTACGATTAACCAGCTGGTCCGAAAGGGCCGGACACCCAAGGTCACCAAGACCAAGGCTCCCGCACTGAAGGGCAGCCCCATGCGTCGCGGCGTTTGCACGCGCGTTTACACCACCACCCCGAAGAAGCCGAACTCGGCTCTGCGCAAGGTTGCACGCGTGCGCCTCAACGGCGGCGTGGAAGTTACTGCCTACATCCCCGGTGTAGGCCACAACCTCCAGGAGCACTCCATCGTGCTCGTCCGTGGAGGCCGTGTTAAGGACCTTCCCGGTGTTCGTTACAAGATTGTCCGCGGCGCATTGGATACCCAGGGCGTTAAGAACCGCAAGCAGGCACGCAGCCGCTACGGTGCAAAGATGGAGAAGAAGTAATATGCCTCGCAAGGGTCCGGCCCCCAAGCGGCCGCTAGTAGTAGATCCCGTATACGGCTCCCCGTTGGTCACGCAGCTGATCAACAAGGTCCTCGTAGACGGCAAGAAGTCCACCGCAGAGCGCATCGTTTACGGTGCCCTCGAGGGTGTGCGTGAGAAGACCGGTGCTGATCCCGTTGTCGCCTTGAAGAAGGCCATGGAGAACATCAAGCCGAGCCTGGAAGTTAAGTCCCGCCGTGTCGGTGGCGCCACCTACCAGGTCCCCGTTGAGGTCAAGCCGGGTCGCCAGACCGCTCTTGCCCTGCGTTGGTTGGTTGGCTACTCGAAGGCTCGCCGCGAGAAGACCATGACCGAGCGTCTGCGCAACGAAGTTCTGGATGCCTCCAACGGCCTCGGTGCCGCTGTCAAGCGTCGCGAAGATACCCACAAGATGGCAGAGTCCAACAAGGCCTTCGCACATTACCGCTGGTAACTAGAGCCGCCAGGATGCCGGCGGCAACCCCGCCGGCACCCTCTCAGCTCATCTCTAGACAAGGGAGAAACCGTGGCACAGGACGTGCTTACAGACCTTAACAAGGTCCGCAACATCGGCATCATGGCCCACATCGATGCTGGCAAGACCACTACGACTGAGCGCATCCTGTTCTACACGGGTGTGAACCACAAGCTCGGCGAAACGCACGACGGTGCGTCGACGACTGACTGGATGGAACAGGAAAAGGAGCGCGGCATCACCATCACGTCTGCCGCCGTGACCTGCTTCTGGAACAACAACCAGATCAACATCATTGACACCCCCGGCCACGTTGACTTCACTGTCGAGGTTGAGCGCTCGCTTCGCGTGCTCGACGGCGCCGTTGCTGTCTTCGACGGCAAGGAAGGCGTGGAGCCGCAGTCTGAGACTGTTTGGCGCCAGGCCGACAAGTACAACGTTCCGCGCATCTGCTTCGTCAACAAGATGGACAAGCTCGGTGCCGACTTCTACTTCACCGTTGACACCATCATCAACCGTCTCGGTGCCAAGCCGCTCGTCATGCAGCTGCCTATCGGTGCTGAAAGCGAATTCACTGGCGTTGTTGACCTGCTGAGCATGAAGGCCTTCGTCTGGGCCGGTGACTCAAAGGGTGACGTCACCATGGGTGCCGCCTACGAAATCCAGGAGATCCCCGCGGATCTGCAGGAAAAGGCTGAAGAGTACCGCGCAGCCCTCGTTGAGGCCGTTGCAGAGTCCTCTGAAGAGCTCATGGAGAAGTACCTCGAGGGCGAAGAGCCCTCCATCGAGGAACTGAAGGCTGGCATCCGCAAGCTGACGGTCAACTCCGAGATCTACCCGGTCTTCTGTGGTTCTGCATTCAAGAACCGCGGCGTGCAGCCCATGCTCGACGCTGTTATTGACTTCCTGCCGAACCCGCTGGATGTCGGAGCCATGGTTGGCCACGACCCCCGCAACGAGGAAATCGAGCTCACTCGCGAGCCCAGCGAGGACGCACCGTTCTCCGCCCTGGCGTTCAAGATTGCAACTCACCCCTTCTTCGGCCAGTTGAACTTCATCCGTGTGTACTCCGGCAGGGCAGTTTCCGGTACGCAGCTGATGAACTCGACCAAGGGCAAGAAGGAACGCATTGGCAAGCTCTTCCAGATGCACGCCAACAAGGAAATGCCGGTCGAGGAGATCCACGCAGGTCACATTTACGCTGTGATCGGCCTCAAGGACACCACCACTGGCGATACCCTGTGCGATCCTGCAAACCCGATCGTTCTGGAATCGATGACCTTCCCCGCACCCGTGATCTTCGTTGCCATTGAGCCGAAGACCAAGGGCGACCAGGAGAAGCTGTCCACGGCTATCCAGAAGCTCTCCGCTGAGGACCCGACGTTCACCGTCAACCTCAACGAAGACACCGGCCAGACCGAAATTGGCGGCATGGGCGAGCTCCACCTGGACATCCTGGTGGACCGCATGCGTCGCGAATTCAACGTTGAGGCCAACGTTGGCAAGCCGCAGGTTGCATACCGCGAAACCATCAAGCGCGCCGTTGCCAAGCACGACTACACTCACAAGAAGCAGACCGGTGGTTCAGGTCAGTTCGCTAAGATCCAGATCGCCATTGAGCCCCTGGACACAGCTGACGGCGAGATGTACGAGTTCGACAACAAGGTCACCGGTGGCCGTGTTCCCCGTGAATACATCCCCAGCGTTGACCAGGGCATCCAGTCCGCACTGCCTGACGGCGTGCTGGCAGGCTACCCGATGGTTGGCATCAAGGCCACGCTGCTTGACGGCGCATCCCACGATGTTGACTCCTCGGAAATGGCCTTCAAGATCGCCGGTCGCATGGCGTTCAAGGAAGCCGCGCGCATGGCCAACCCGGTTCTGCTTGAACCGTTGATGGAAGTTGAAGTCCGCACCCCTGAGGAATACATGGGTGAAGTAATCGGTGACATCAACTCCCGTCGTGGCCAGATGCAGTCCATGGAGGATGCAAGCGGTGTCAAGGTCATCAAGGCCCTTGTTCCCTTGTCCGGCATGTTCGGCTACATCGGCGACCTGCGGTCCAAGACCCAGGGTCGCGCAGTGTACTCGATGAAGTTCGACAGCTACTCTGAGGTTCCGAAGGCTGTAGCCGACGAAATCATCCAGAAGTCCCGCGGCGAATAGTCGCACCTTTGCTTGGCGCCTGTCTAGAGTTTTATGCTTGGACAGGCGCCAGGCAGACAGCAATTTCTTAAACACAAAAAGCCCCCAGTAGACTTGCTACGAGTTCAGCTGCGAAAAGCGCCGCTGTAAGCAAGTTATCTGAAAACGTTCTAGGAGGAACCCGTGGCAAAGGCAAAGTTCGAGCGGACCAAGCCGCACGTTAACATCGGCACCATCGGTCACGTTGACCATGGTAAAACGACGTTGACTGCTGCCATTTCCAAGGTACTGTACGACAAGTACCCGGAACTCAACGAGCAGCGCGATTTTGGTTCCATCGACTCGGCGCCGGAAGAGCGCCAGCGTGGTATCACGATCAACATCTCTCACGTTGAGTACCAGACCGAGAAGCGCCACTACGCACACGTAGACGCCCCCGGTCACGCTGACTACATCAAGAACATGATCACCGGTGCTGCCCAGATGGACGGCGCTATCCTGGTGGTTGCTGCGACTGACGGCCCGATGGCCCAGACCCGCGAGCACGTTCTGCTGGCCCGCCAGGTTGGTGTTCCCTACCTGCTGGTCGCACTGAACAAGTCCGACATGGTTGACGACGAAGAACTCCTCGACCTGGTCGAAATGGAAGTTCGCGAACTGCTCTCCTCACAGGGCTTCGACGGCGACGAGGCACCTGTTGTCCGCGTTTCCGGCCTGAAGGCTCTGGAAGGCGACCCCGTTTGGGTCAAGTCCGTTGAGGACCTGATGGACGCTGTTGACAACAACGTTCCGGACCCGATCCGCGACAAGGACAAGCCGTTCCTGATGCCGGTTGAAGATGTCTTCACCATCACCGGTCGCGGCACCGTTGTTACGGGCCGCGCCGAGCGTGGCACGCTTCAGATCAACTCTGAAGTTGAAATCGTTGGTATCCGTCCGGTCCAGAAGACCACGGTTACCGGTATCGAAATGTTCCACAAGCAGCTCGACGAGGCATGGGCCGGCGAGAACTGTGGTCTGCTGCTCCGCGGTATCAAGCGCGAAGACGTAGAGCGTGGCCAGGTTATCGTGAAGCCGGGTTCCATTACCCCGCACACCGAGTTCGAGGCCAACGTCTACATCCTGGCCAAGGACGAAGGCGGGCGTCACAACCCGTTCTACTCCAACTACCGCCCGCAGTTCTACTTCCGCACCACGGATGTTACCGGCGTCATCACCCTGCCCGAGGGCACGGAAATGGTTATGCCTGGCGACAACACCGAAATGAGCGTTGTGCTGATCCAGCCCATCGCCATGGAAGAGGGCCTCGGCTTCGCTATCCGCGAAGGCGGCCGCACCGTTGGTTCAGGTCGTGTCACCAAGATCATCAAGTAGTCATTAGACTTGCTTGATTCTTACTAGAAGGGCCCCAGCTTCGGCTGGGGCCCTTCCAGTTTTAAGTTGTCGGCTTTGCCGCGCACGACGGCGGAGCACGCCACCCGGACGGCCGGTGCCTTGGACAAAGGCCGGCCGGGAGACGGGAGCATTAGTCGGTGGCGGCGATCCCATCCACAATGTCCTGCACCAGTGCCACATCGAGCGGCTGGCCAAGGTTGGTGGTCAACAAGGTGACGCCGATGAAGGGCCCGCCGTCCAGAAGCGCACCAATGAGTGTGGCGCGGCGGGGCCACTTTTCCGTGTCGGAGAAGGCGACGCTGTAGGCAAAGGCCTGCTTTCCGGCGCTCGGGATGGCGCCCTGCATTTCCTCTGTGGCGCCAAACGACGTCACGTAGTGGTCGGCCATCTGCTCGGTCCATGCGATAACGTCGGCAAGGCTGTTGGCGGCTGCATCGTCGCGGACCGCGGAGACGATGCTGGCATCCGGGAGGCTGAATTGGCAGGTCTTGGGTCCAGCGGTGGATTCCTCAATGGCTTCGGCACCGTCTGGCAGGGAGATGGCAAAGCCAAGGTCTGTGGTGAATTGTGTGCTCAAGGTTGGGCCTTTCAAGAGTTGTTGGGCGGCGTGGCCGCGGATTACTGCTGAACTTCAGGGCGGGCCTGTCCCTGCACCCCCGAGAAAGACTCGAAGCCGTCAGCATAGGGGGTCTTGTAGAGGGTTCCGCCGTTGACGATGACCTCGTTGGAACCGCCGATCTTCACGCTTGCCACACCTGAGTCAAAGTTCACCAGGTTTGTCTCGGATGATGCCACGGAATTCGCCTGCAGGGTCACGGCGGATGCATCCATGATCTTGACCATGTCGGTGGCGGCGCCGGCATCATTTCCTGTGGCGACGTTTCCAAGATAGCTTTCCACGAGCTGTCGGTTGTCGGGTGTTACGTACAGCTCAAGCCGTGCCGTTCCCTGGACGCCCACGGTTGAGGACGCACTGGGTCCCTCCTTCGGGGTTCCGGCGGGCAGGTTCCCCGTGAGGGGGTCCACCGGGTTCGGGTTGTCCTGGAAGCCGACGGAGCTGTTGACGGTGCCTTTCAGGTCAATCGTCAGCTTGCTGAGGTCGCCGTCGGGATCCATGCCGAGCGTAAATGCACCCCTGCCGTCACCTCCGAATTTCAGGCCGTCACCCATGTCCAGTGAACCCTTGAAGGTCAAGGCTGCGCTGGCAGTGGATTCCTGGGTGTCCAGGTTGCGTTCATAGGCGAGATCGAGTTTGGCGGAGGCGGAGGCGTTCTCGGTCAAGCCTCCGTGCGCCCCCAAGGACACCGTGCCCTTGGCGCTCATCGACTGGCTGGAGGAGCCATTGTCGTTCGCTGCGCCGTCGAGGGTTCCCTCAATGTACTGTCCGGGGTTCTTGACGGCGTCTGCGGCGCGGCCAAAAGTGTCCGGTGGCAGGTCGTTGAGCATTTGCTCCCTGGCCGCCATGGCGTCTTCGAGGCTGTCAAAGGTGTATTTTTTGCTCAGCTCGCCGGTCAGGGTGGCATCCACGCCGGCCTTGGTGCCGGGCGAGTTGACTCCGCCACCGATGTCCCCGCTGACCTTCAGCGTGACCGAGCCGTCGGCGTTCTGGGTAATGACGCTCTGCAGGTGGGCGCCGCCGTGCACCCAGGCGACCTGGCCGTCCACGCCCACCTTGTCGGTGATGGTGTAGATCGGGATCGTGCCCAGTCCGGCTTTGACGGCCATGGCATGGACCAGCTTTTGCGCGTCTTCCGGGAGCTTGTCTTCGAGTTGGGCAAGGTAGACCAGGTTGGGCACGCCATTGTCGTCGACACCGGCAAGCAGCATCGCCCGTTCGTCTTCGCTGAGGCCGTTCCACCATGCAAGAACCTCTTCGGGTGTGCGGTTCGACATGTCCTCCAGCAGATCCTGGTTGGGGTCCTTTGCCGGGCAGAAGGGCGGGTCCACCGCAGGGCCGACAGTGCCGGGCGCCAATGTTTGCGGCCCGCCCCCTCCGGTGTCTTCCGCGGCTGAGGCCTTCTCCTGCTCTGCGGCCTGGGCGTTTACCTGCTTTGACACATCGCCCAACAGGCCGCTGACTGTGCGCAGTTGCGGGCGCAACCGGGCATTCCAGTTGTGGCGGAACCTCTCGGCATCGGGCCCGCCCCAGCGGGCGTTTGCGATGGTTGGGTGGAGGGAGCTGGCAGCGGAGTCGAGTTTTCCTGAGGACTCACTCAGGAGTTTCGCGAGCTCCCGCAACTGCTCTGGGTTGGCACCGAGCATTCCTTCGATCATGTCTATCCGTTCTTGAGATGCCGGCCAACACTGATGGCAGGACGTTTCCTTGTGGCGCGGGCGCCATGTGTGCTTACGGAAATCCTAAGCGACGGTCGCCAATATGCCGATGGGCACCCCTGCCCATGGCACGAAGTGGGGGTGCCGCTAAGGTATTTGTATGACCCAACCCCGCCCCGCCCTGCCAGCCTCGACGCTGCGGACGGCGTCCATCGTCATTTTGATGTTCGCGGCGGTGTTGCTGTTGTTCGGCTACTCCACGTTTCGTACCGGCAGCAGCGATGCGCGTACGGCCCGCGAGCTGCAGGCCGCCGGACTGCCCGGAGTTGTCAACGACGCCAAGGCGAACGTGGGCCGCGGGTCGGACCGGCAGTGGCACGCCTTGCACGTTGAATTGGCCTTCACTGGATCCGACGGCAGCCGGCACACGATGCAAACAGATCATTTCCCGCACTTCAATCCCCCCGTCGATTCCACTTCCGGCTGGATCAGCGACTTCCCGTCCAAGGGGGAAATCGTCGGTCAGCCGGTGCTTTACCGCGTGGGTGGCAGCCCCGCCGTCGAACTCGCCAGTGAGGTGCCCGAACTGGCCGGGGCGGGCTGGAGCTTCCCGAACTACCTTGGACTGGGCATCATGGCAATGGGAGCCGCCGCCGCGGTCGGCGGATCCGTCAGCCTGGGACGTTCCGTGCAAAGGCTCCGGGCCGACGGGCCCCGGGGGTGACGTCGGAGCCGTGGGCGGTGCATGCCTGTGGACAAGTTAGTCCATCTGAAGGGCAAAATGATTTGCTGGCTCTAGTATGGGAAGCAGCAAAACGAGGGGGAGGCGCATGACCCAGCATTGGGGGACCCCGGATCAATCCGGAGCTCCGGAGGCAGCCGCACTTCAGGACGCCTATGGCAGGGGCTACCTGGATGGCCACCTCGCCGGGTGGCGCGATGCCCTGGCCGCCCAGGCTGCCCAGGCTGCCAGTGCGCCGGACATCCCCGGGGGTGCCGGGACCCGACAGCCCCCTGCGGTGCAGCCCAGGGCGGATATGCAGCCCGGCACAGGTGCTGCGCCCACGTCGGGGAACAGGCCGCCGGGCATCATGCCGGAACCCGCGCAGCGTTTGGCGGCAGGCACTCCCTGGAGCCAGCCGCCGCCACGGTTCCCGGCCGTGCGCGCCGGTGGCCCCGCACCCACAGTTCCCGTACCGCTGGCGGGTGCTGTTCCTGCCCCCGCCAGGCCTGCATCGCCAGGGCAAGCGCCTCCCGTCCCGCGCCCTGCTGGACCGGCACTCCACCAGCCCATCCCGGCGCGTGCGGGGCCTGAGGCCGTGGCCGCCAGAAAGGCGCGGCGGGAATCCCAGAACATCAACATCACCTTGTACGTGGCAAGTCTGCTCATGGTTGCAGCTGCGGCACTGTTCGTTGGAAGCAGCCAGCCGGTGCCCGTCCGCCTCGGCGGCGTGTGGCTTGCCACTGCCCTCTTCTATGGCACCGGCCTGGTGCTGCACGGCCGGGTTGCGCGTCTCAAGCCTGCGGCTGTTGCCTTCACCGGCACGGCACTGGCCATCATTCCCTGTGCCGGGCTGGCCACATACAACCTTGGCTTTCCCGATGCGCCTGCCGTGTGGTTCGCCACGTCCTTGATTGGAACGGCGGCCTATGTCTTTGCAGCGCTCAAGCTGCACAGCCGGCTCGTGGTCTACCTGTCGCTGGCATTCGTCCTGTCCACGGCGTGGTCCTCCGTGGCCGTACTGGGTGCGGCACTCGCCTGGTACTTCGCCGCCCTGATCGTGGTCTCCGCGCTGCTGTCGCTGGCCGGACACCTGATGCGCAACAGGGAGGGCGGAGCCGGCATCTATGCCAAGCCGCTGGCGGACCTGGGACCGTGCTTTGCCCCGGCAGGCCTTGCAGGGTCGCTGATCTTCTCCCTGTCCCTGAACGCCGCGGACCACCTGCTGGTCCTGGCTGCAGGCACCATCTACTACGCCGTGATGTCCGCCATCTGCGCGCCGGCGTTGCGCCGCTGGAACTTCCTCGGCCTCCGCCTTTCGGTGACGCTGGCATCGCCGTTCATGGGATGGTTGGTCCAGCCGGACCTTGCCGGATGGGCGGGCGCCTTTACGCTGGTCCTGGCGGCACAGGCCGTCGCCGTTGCCCACGGCCACAGGCAGCTGTCGGCGTTCCTGCATTCCAGCAGGTGGGTTGCCTGGGATGTCACTGCTTCGGTTTGGCTGCTGTCGGCGGTTTCGCTGGCATGGACCCTGGGCCGGGCAGGCAGCGGGGACGCGTTCGCCGGCCTGGGACTGGCGGTTGGTCTTGCCGCAGCCATGGCCATGGTGCCGGCCGTGGCGCCCAAGGGGGAGTGGCTGCCACTGCCCCTGGCGGCACTGGCCGTCATGTGCACCCCGGCCTTGTCGGCGCTGGACGCCATGGTCCTGACCGCGCTGGGAACGGCGTATTGCCTCCTGAGGCACGTGCTCGCACGGAACACCGCCCTGGGCGATGCCATGCTGATTCTCGCCAGGGTTCTGGCCACGGCCTTCGTTGCTGGGATGCTGGCACAAGTGCTGCCTCCGGAGCCGGGCAAGTCCTACCTGGTCATCGCTGCCACGGCTGTCCTCGCTGCGTTGCAACTGCTGGCCGACACCATGCTGGGCAGGCTGGGCGCGGCCAATGCAGCCACGAAATATTCGGCGGCAGGCTGGGCCGCAGCTGGCACAGTGCTCGTGGTGCTGCTCGCCGGTGCCTATGCGGACCCGGCCAACTTTGCCCTTCTTGGCGCAGGCACGCTGGATCGTCCGAGTTCCGCACCGCCGGCGGTGCTGCGCATGGAGTTCTTGGTCTCGGCGGCAGCCATGGGGCTGGCGGCGGCCGGCTACTCCCTCTCAAAATTGCCCCGCACCCGGGGATGGTCGCTCGCGGAGGCGGTGTCGCCGTCGTACCTGGCCATTGCGGCGGTGAGCACCGGGGCAGTCTTTGGTGCCGCCGGCAGCAGCACGGCGTGGGGCCTTGTCCTGGGGTACCTTGTGTCCGCGGGCGCACTGCTTCGCCGGCAGGAAGGCGGCAGGCACCGGTGGGCGTACTGGCGGGCGGCCCGGGCTGTGTCCCTCCTGCTCGCGGTGTCCCTCTTCTCCCTGTGGCACTGGCACGATCCAGCCACCGTCCTGCTCGGTTCATCCGTGGGTGTGGGGTCGGTCCTGCTCCTGGTGCTGGTTCCGCAACTGGTCATCCTTGCGGTTGCGTCGGCGCGAAGGTGGGCGGTTGGGGGACTGCCTGTGGACGCAGCTGTGACGCTGGCGGCCGTGGTGATTGCGTCGGTGCCGTGGATGCTGTCGCCGGAACCCGGATTGTGGACGGCACGGGCCGCAGTGGTCCTTGCGGCCTTGGCCATGTCGGCCCTCGCCGTCTGCGGTACGATGAAGCACTCCGGCAAGCCGCTGCCGTCATGGGCTGTTCCCTGCGCCATGGCCTTGGTGTCGCTGCTCCAGTGGGACGACCGGCCGCTTGTTGCCGCGGTGCTGGCGGTCCTGTCCGCCAGCTCTGCGTTGCTCGCCGGCAGGGCCGTGGACGGCCTGCTCCGGGGGATGCACTTTCTCATTGCCCGAGTTGCCGTGACGCTCCTGGCAGCTGTTGTAGTCAGGGAGGTTAGCGGAAGTCCTGAGGTCAATTCGTTGGCAATGGCCGGCATGATGCTGCTCCAGCTGGCGCTGTCCCGTCTCGCCGTCCGTCCCGGCCGGCTCAACGCGGCCGTGGGGGCAACGGGGCTGTTGCGGGTCGGGCTGTGGATGACCCTGGGCGCCCAGGTGTTGCTGCCCGCCACCTATGCCGCCATGGGTGGGGGATTCGCCCCTGCCGGCCGGGCGCTGCGGTGGGTGGTTGCCGTGGAACTTGTCGCGCTGGCCGGCTCGGCAGTGGCGGCGCAGCTGCGGATGAGGCAGCGCGGCGCCTCCTACCTGGCCATTCTCGCCGTTGTCGGCGGGGCGGTGGTCATCGCACCGGTGCTGTGGCCGGGAACTACTGCCTTGATCCTGCTGGGCCTGTCGTTGGCAGTCATTGCCTGGCGGTGCGTGCACGAGCCTGCTGGGCCGGAGATGCGCTGGTACTGGCTCGTGGCCAGCGGCAGCTTCCTCACCACCGCCGTCCTCGTGGACAGGGACGCTCCGGAAGCGCTCTTTGGTGCCGTGTGGCTGCTGGCGGGTGCGGCATTCCTCCTCGCAGCGCACCAGGTAAAGCTGCCGCAACTAACTCTCCCGGGTTCGCTGATGGTGCTGCTGTCCGCTTTCCTGTTCCGGAGCCAGACACAGGACGCCGTGTCACATGACGGCTATGCGAGCCTTGTGGGCTTCATGGTGGTGGTGGGCGCCCTGTACCTTGTCAGGTTGCTGCTTGTGGGCCGCGTCGCGAGTCCCCATCTCCAGCGTGGAGCCCTGGCTGGCGTAGCTCTGGGAGGCGGCGCGCTCTTTGCCGCATGGGCCATGCTCGACGACTCCGCCGTTTTCTGGGGAGCTGCAGCGTTCACATCGGTGGCGGCACTCTGCTGCATGGAGGCTCCTGCACGGTACCGCGGTCCTGCCATGGATGCTGCCGTGGTGGCCGGCGCACTCGTCTGGTACTGGGCGTGCAGCCGCTATGTTGACCTGGGCCTCTTCTGGTTTGTCCAGTGGTGCGCCTTTGCCCTGGCCGCCCTTGCGGTTCGCCGCTACCGGGCAGGCCTTGGCACTTCCGGCAGGGGCATGCTCATGGCGGCAGCTGCAGCCGCCAGCCTCGGCGGGGTTCTGACGATTGCCAGCGGGGAGACGGTCCAGCAGCTCGTCTCACTGCTGGTCTTTGTGGCGCTGTTGGCCGTGGGCATGTCCCTGGACGAGAGGGTCTTTACCGTCTGGGGAGCAGCGGGCGTCGCAACAGCAGTCATCTGGTACCTGCGCGGCTACACCTACGTTTTACTCGCCCTCCTGGCCCTGGCGCTGATCGGCCTGGTGATCTGGCGGCTCAACCGCAAGAAACCACAGGAGCGCCCGGCGTCCCCGCCACACGCACCGCCGGCAGGTGCCCGAGCCACTGGCCCCGGCCCGGCTCCGGCGGTTCCTGATGGAGGAACGGTTTCAGCGCCCGACAGCCCGCACCAACCGGCACAGGGGCTGGATCCACGCCAGGGGCCCGGGACGGCCCTTCCGCAGGACCTGCCGGTGCAGCCTTCAACGGCGCCGTACAGGGACATGCCGCCGCCCCTGTAATCCGGTGTCCGTTGGGCCCGAACCTCCTACCGGACGCCCTTGACCTGGGCCACGGCGAGGGCGCCGGCCAGTGCCGTGGCTCCGGAGACCACAAACAGCAGGGCGAAGCCGCCGACCGCATTGACGAGCAGTGCGCCGAGCATGGGGGCAAAAGCCTGCGGGACGGTGAGTGCGATGTTCATGATGCCCAGGTCCTTGCCTCGGGAGAGCTGGTCGGGCAGCACCTCGGTTGCCAGTGCCTGGTCGACGGAGAGGAAGCAGCCGTAGCCCAGTCCCAGCAGTGCTGCACCGACGGTCGCTGCGGCCATGGTGGGGATGAAGGCCAGGACCAGTGCCGCGGCCGCCTGCAGCACCGAAGCGCCAAAGACAAAGGCGCGGCGGCGGCCGAGCTTGTCGGAGAGCCTTCCCAGCCAGAGCGAGGCAATGATGACGAACACCATATACACAAGTGTCAGCAGGATCAGTGCCGCTTCGGCATCGGCGACCTTGAGCCCGTACATGAGGAAATACAGCAGGAGGCTGGTGCCGAAGGCATTGCCAAGGTTGACCAGGATTCGGCTCAGCAGTGTCCAGCCGAAGTCGGGAAATTGCCGGGGGCTGATCCACATGCCCTCCAGCAGGGAGCGCAAGGTCAGCGGCGGAACGATCCCCGCCGGCAGCACCTCATCGGGGACCAGCAGCAGGAACGGCAGGCCCAGGGCCACGAGCAGGCCGGCCATGAGCGCGTAGCCGCCAAAGGTGCTCAGCCCCAAAGTGGTGACGAGGACGAGTCCGGCGATGATGCCGATCGCCTGTGGGGCAGAGATCCAGCCGGACACATACCCGCGCTGGTTGACAGGGACCTGGTCGGAGATCGCCGCCGTGAGTGCTGCCGTCAGGACACAGAAGAAGGTGCTGGCGGCGACCCAGCAGATGCCGATCCCCAACATCGAGGTTTGCAGGCCCAAGACCACCAGTGAGGCAGCGAACCCGGCTGCTCCGGCAGCAATCCATGGGCGACGGCGGCCGAACCGGGACGTGGTGCGGTCGGAGAGGGCGCCGGTGAGCGGGTAGGCAACGAGGGCGAAGAGGCCTGCGATGCCTGATATGTAGCCGAAACCGAGGACATTCTGGACCCAGTCGGTGGTATGGAGGTACTTTTCCACCTGCAGGGGCAGCAGCAGTTGCACGGGGGTCAGCTGTGCGATCCAGACGCCGAACCAGCTCAGGGCGAAAAAGAAGATCCAGCGCCCGCCCACCCGTACAGTTGGGACCGCCGACAGCGATTGTGTTGCCGGGGGAGCGGACACCCCGTTCGGTCCAGTGACTTTGCTCACCACCATAGCTTCTCACGGCCGTCAAGGGCAGCCGCGGCCAGCACTTTCGCGCACGGTGTAGGGAAGGCCACACGGGCACCGATTGGTAATCACGGGCGTAATCCGGCATACTTATTGAGTTGTTCAAGTGCTTTTTCGTGTCCCGGTCGAGATAATGCTCGATGCAGGGTCCAAGTTGAAGCCCAAACATAACCCAACCTCCCAAATATGGACCGGGTACGTGCGCGAATTGCCGCGACACGCCCGACCGCGGGGGTCGGAGCTTCGGTGGATTGAGGAACCCGGAAATGTCCGGATTCAGTTCATTGGAAGCGTGGCTGTGAGTGCCACATTTGAACAGGAAAAGTAAACAGCGTTTACGTCGAACAGCATCGCTCCTACAGGATGCTTCGTTACAGGAAAGAGAGTCACGACGCCATGGCGGGACAAAAAATCCGCATCCGGCTGAAGTCATATGACCACGAGGTCATTGATGTTTCAGCTCGGAAGATCGTTGAGACGGTCACGCGCGCAGGCGCAACGGTAGTAGGCCCCGTGCCGCTGCCCACCGAGAAGAACGTCTACTGTGTTATTCGTTCACCTCACAAGTACAAGGACAGCCGCGAGCACTTTGAAATGCGCACGCACAAGCGTCTGATCGACATCATTGATCCCACGCCCAAGGCAGTTGATTCGCTCATGCGTCTCGACCTGCCGGCCGACGTGAACATCGAAATCAAACTGTAGGGAGGTGCTGAGAAACTATGACCGCGACCCGAAACACTAAGGGCATCCTGGGCACGAAGCTCGGCATGACCCAGGTCTGGGACGAGAACAACCTGCTTGTTCCCGTAACCGTCGTCCAGGCCGATTCCAACGTCGTCACCCAGCTGCGCAACGCAGAGGTTGACGGATACACCGCTGTTCAGATCGGCTACGGCCAGATCGATCCTCGCAAGGTGACCAAGCCCCTGGCTGGCCACTTCGAAAAGGCTGGTGTCACCCCCCGCCGCCACGTCGTCGAGCTGCGCACCGCAGACGCCGATTCCTACGCCCTCGGCCAGGAGCTCTCCGTTGAGATCTTCGAAGCCGGCCAGAAGGTCGACGTCGTCGGCACTTCAAAGGGTAAGGGCTTCGCAGGTGTCATGAAGCGTCACGGCTTCCACGGCGCCCCGGCCTCGCACGGTGCACACAAGAACCACCGCAAGCCCGGTTCCATTGGTGGAGCATCCACCCCTGGCCGCGTTTTCAAGGGTATGCGCATGGCAGGCCGCATGGGTGCCGAGCGCGTAACCACCGTGAACCTGACGGTCCACGGTGTTGACGCCGAGAAGTCGCTGCTGCTGATCAAGGGTGCCGTCCCCGGCGCCCGCGGCTCGGTCGTCCTGGTACGCACCGCCGTGAAGGGAGCATAAGTAAATGGCTACTGTAAAAGTTGACCTGCCTGCAGAGATCTTCGACGTACAGACCAACGTGCCCTTGCTGCACCAGGTTGTCGTTGCACAGCTCGCTGCTGCCCGCCAGGGTACGCACAAGACCAAGACCCGCGCCGAAGTTTCCGGTGCCGGCCGCAAGCCGTTCGCACAGAAGGGCACCGGCCGCGCCCGTCAGGGTTCCATCCGCGCCCCGCACATGACCGGCGGTGGCGTTGTCCACGGTCCGACCCCTCGCGACTACAGCCAGCGCACACCCAAGAAGATGAAGGCTGCTGCACTGCGCGGCGCCCTGTCTGACCGTGCACGCAACGGCCGCATCCACGTCATTGCTGAACTGGTCGCCGGCACCACGCCGTCCACCAAGGCTGCAAAGGCAAACCTCGCCGCTGTCACCTCACGCAAGAACGTGCTGGTCGTCATCGAGCGCGCCAACGACGTTGCAGCACTGAGCGTTCGCAACATCGAGAACCTGCACGTCATCTACGTTGACCAGCTCAACACCTACGATGTGCTGATCTCCGATGACGTCGTCTTCACCCAGGCTGCCTACGAGATCTTCGTCTCCGGCCGCGCAGCTGCTGAAGCTTTCGCTTCCAGCCTCCTGGTTGTTGAAGAAGTCATCGTTGCCGATACCGCTGCTGAAGGTGCCGAAGGCACCATCAAGGGCAACAAGGACTCCATGAAGTACCACGTGCCTGGTTCACGCTGGTACGAGGCCACTGAGGCCGAAGTTTGGTTTGCAACGGTAGAGGACGCCAAGGCCGCAGGCTTTGTTCCCGCCGGCGGCGAAGCTGCCCAGACCATTAAGGAGGACGGCAAGTGAGCGCCGTTACCATCAAGGATCCGCGCGACGTAGTGCTTGCACCGGTCGTCTCGGAAAAGAGCTACGGCTTGATCGACGAAGGCAAGTACACCTTCCTGGTCGACCCCCGCTCCAACAAGACCGAGATCAAGCTGGCCGTGGAGAAAATCTTCTCCGTCAAGGTCGACTCGATCAACACCATCAACCGTGCCGGTAAGCGCAAGCGCACCCGTTTCGGCTGGGGACAGCGCAAGAGCACCAAGCGCGCCATTGTCTCCTTGCGCGAAGGCACGATCGACATCTTCGGCGGTCCGCTTTCATAAGCGGAGACCACTTTAACGAGGAAATAAACTATGGGAATCCGTAAATACAAGCCGACAACCCCGGGCCGTCGCGGCTCGAGCGTTGCCGACTTCGCAGAAATCACGCGGTCGACTCCGGAGAAGTCTCTGGTCCGTCCACTGCCCAAGAAGGGCGGCCGCAACAACACCGGTCGTATCACGACGCGTCACAAGGGTGGTGGCCACAAGCGCCAGTACCGCCTGATTGACTTCCGTCGCCACGACAAGGACGGCGTCAACGCCCGCGTAGCTGAGATCGAGTACGATCCCAACCGCACGGCGCGCATTGCCCTCCTGCACTACGTTGATGGCACCAAGCGCTACATCATTGCCCCCAACAAGCTCAAGCAGGGCGACTTTGTTGAAGCCGGCGCTGCAGCTGACATCAAGCCTGGCAACAACCTGCCGCTGCGCAACATCCCCGTGGGTACTGTTATTCACGCTGTGGAGCTGCGTCCCGGCGGCGGTGCCAAGATGGCCCGTTCCGCTGGTGCTTCGGTTCAGCTCGTCGCCAAGGAAGGCAAGTTCGCCCAGCTGCGTCTGCCCTCCGGTGAAATCCGCAACGTTGATGCGCGCTGCCGCGCGACCATCGGCGAAGTTGGAAACGCTGAGCAGTCCAACATCAACTGGGGCAAGGCTGGCCGCATGCGCTGGAAGGGCGTCCGCCCGACCGTCCGCGGTGTCGTCATGAACCCTGTTGATCACCCGCATGGTGGTGGTGAAGGCAAGACTTCCGGTGGACGTCACCCGGTCAACCCGAACGGTAAGCGCGAAGGCCGTACCCGCCGTCCCAACAAAGAGAGCGACAAGCTGATTGTTCGTCGCCGCCGTTCTGGCAAGAACAAGCGATAGGAGCCTGGAGACATGCCACGTAGCCTGAAGAAGGGTCCTTTCGTTGACCAGCACCTCTTTGTCAAGGTAGCTCGGGAGAACGAAAAGGGCACCAAGAACGTAATTAAGACCTGGTCCCGCCGCTCGATGATCGTGCCCGATATGTTGGGTCACACGATTGCCGTGCATGACGGTCGCAAGCACATCCCCGTGTTTGTCACCGAGTCGATGGTCGGGCACAAGCTCGGCGAATTCGCCCCCACGCGGACATTCCGCGGCCATGTCAAGGACGACCGTAAGGGCAAGCGCCGCTAGGCGCTTGGCATTACGGCTAAGACGAGAGAGAGATAGCAATGGAAGCCAAGGCAAGTGCGCGTCATCTGCGCGTCACGCCTATGAAGGCCCGGCGCGTCGTCAACCTGATTCGTGGCAAGCAGGCGAATGAGGCATTGGCGATTTTGAAGTTTGCCCCCCAGGCAGCTTCGGAGCCGGTATTCAAGGTAGTCCAGTCCGCAGTGGCTAACGCCCGCGTTCTGGCAGATCGCGACAGCATCGCGTTCAACGAAAATGATCTGTACATCAGCGAGATCTTCGTTGATGAAGGCCCCACCATGAAGCGGTTCCAGCCGCGTGCGCAGGGTCGTGCATTCCAGATCAAGAAGCGCACCAGCCACGTCACCGTGGTTGTCGCTACACCCGAGAAAGAGGAGGTTCGCTAAGTGGGACAGAAAGTAAACCCGCACGGATTCCGTCTCGGGATCACCACGGATCACCGTTCACACTGGTTCGCGGACAGCAACAAGCCCGGCCAGCGTTACAAGGACTTCGTAAAAGAAGACATCCAGATCCGTGCACTCATGTCCACGGGCATGGACCGCGCCGGCATCTCCAAGGTTGAAATCGAGCGCACCCGCGACCGTGTACGTGTGGATATCCACACCGCACGTCCGGGCATCGTGATCGGCCGCCGTGGAGCCGAAGCAGACCGCATCCGCGGCGAGCTCGAAAAGCTCACCGGCAAGCAGGTCCAGCTCAACATCCTGGAAGTCAAGAACCCGGAAGCCGATGCTCAGCTCGTTGCCCAGGGCATCGCCGAGCAGCTGACTTCACGTGTGGCATTCCGCCGCGCAATGAAGAAGGCCATGCAGTCCGCACAGCGCACCGGCAGCGTCAAGGGCATCCGTGTCGCTTGCGCCGGTCGCCTGGGTGGCGCTGAAATGTCGCGCACCGAGTTCTACCGTGAAGGTCGTGTGCCCCTGCACACCCTGCGCGCCAACATCGACTACGGCTTCTTCGAAGCCAAGACCGTGTTCGGCCGCATCGGTGTCAAGGTCTGGATCTACAAGGGCGATGTCACGAGCAAGGAACTGGCTGCCCAGGCAGCTGCTGCTCCTGCTCGTGGCCGTGGCCCGCGCCGTGACGGCGATGACCGCGGAAACCGCGGCCCTCGCGGTGGCGGACGTCGCAACGACCGCAACGAGCGCACCGAGGCAGCTGCCCCGGTTGAGGCTCCTGTAGCTGCAGAGGTTGCAGCTCCGGCAGTAGAAGGAGGAGAAGCTTAAATGCTTATCCCACGTCGAGTAAAGCACCGTAAGCAGCACCACCCCGGCCGTTCGGGCCAGGCTACCGGCGGCACCACGGTTTCGTTCGGCGAGTGGGGCATTCAGGCCCTCTCCCCGGCATACGTGACCAACCGCCAGATCGAGTCCGCTCGTATCGCCATGACCCGTCACATCAAGCGTGGAGGTAAGGTGTGGATCAACATCTACCCTGACCGTCCCTTGACCAAGAAGCCGGCCGAAACCCGCATGGGTTCCGGTAAGGGTTCACCCGAGTGGTGGATCGCCAACGTCAAGCCGGGCCGTGTTCTCTTTGAACTCTCCGGTGTATCAGAAGAGGTAGCACGCGAGGCCCTGCGCCTGGCAATCCACAAGCTACCGTTGAAAGCACGCATTGTGCGTCGCGAAGGTGGTGAGTAGAGATGTCAGTTGGTTCCAAGGAACTTGCCCCTGCACAGCTTGACGGGTTCGACAATGCACGTCTTGTTGAAGAACTCCGCAAGGCTAAGGAAGAACTGTTCAACCTGCGCTTCCAGTCGGCCACCGGCCAGCTGGAAAGCCACGGCCGTCTGCGTGTTGTAAAGCGCGACATCGCCCGCATCTACACGGTGCTGCGCGAACGCGAGCTGGGCATTCGCCCGGACGTGGTTGCCGCTGCACCCGTGGAGAAGGCCTCCAAGAAGGCTGACAAGGAAGCCAAGAAGGCCTCCAAGAAGGCTGAAACATCTGAGGAGGACGCCAAGTGAGCGATTCTGTAAACAACACTGAAAATGGCGTGGAGACGCCAGTACGCAACGAGCGCAAGAAGCTCCGTGGCTACGTTGTCTCTGACAAGATGGAAAAGACCATCGTTGTTGAGGTCGAAGACCGCGTAAAGCACGCGCTTTACGGCAAGGTTCTGCGCCGCAACAAGAAGTACAAGGCTCACGATGAAGAGAACAGCGCCGGCATCGGCGACCTGGTCATCATCAGCGAGACCCGCCCGCTCTCCGCAACCAAGCGTTTCCGCCTGGTTGAGATCGTTGAGAAGGCCAAGTAAGCACTTTCACCTCGGTGAACATGTGAGCTGAAGCGTTGGGCCCGTTGCCACCTGTGGCGGCGGGCCCAACTGCCTTTTAAGCACGACGGCGGTGCCCGGCGAAAGTGGGCGAGGTTACGCCCGTGGTGGGCCGGCAGCGCTCCCCGGGGCCACGCCGTCGTGCTAAGATTATTTATTGCTGCGCTTTTTCTGTGCCACCAAACGGTTGGCGGCAGTGGGTGCGCAATTACCTCGTAAATGCTTCGTGCCACTACAAACTGCCGTCTGGCGCGTGACTTGTTCACGCATTGGGCCGGAACGGAAAGTGCAGTTGGCATGAAATGTTTAGGCGCGTTGTGGCAAAATCCAGGCGCGTCGAGAGACATCCCGAACAATACGTTCCGCAAGGCTTGTCCACAGATGGCTTGTGTCCAAGAACCGGCGCGACGAACAGGAGATACTAGTGATTCAGCAGGAGTCGCGGCTTAAGGTCGCCGACAACACGGGTGCCAAGGAAATCTTGACCATCCGCGTTCTCGGTGGATCCGGGCGCCGTTACGCAGGCATTGGCGACACCATTGTCGCAACCGTCAAGGATGCTATTCCCGGCGGTAACGTAAAGAAGGGTGACGTCGTCAAGGCTGTCATCGTTCGCACCAAGAAGGAACGCCGTCGTCCAGACGGTTCCTACATCAAGTTCGATGAGAATGCAGCTGTCATTCTCAAGGCTGACGGGGACCCCCGCGGTACCCGTATCTTCGGCCCGGTTGGACGTGAACTTCGCGACAAGAAGTTCATGAAGATCATCTCGTTGGCTCCGGAGGTGCTGTAACTTATGGCAAAGATCAAGAAGGGTGACCTGGTTCAGGTCATCACAGGCGCCAAGGCTGAGCGTGGCGGCGACCGTGGCAAGCAGGGCAAGGTCCTGAAGGTATACACCGATTCCAACCGCGTGTTGGTCGAGGGCGTCAACCGCGTCACCAAGCACACCAAGGCCGGCCAGACCGATCGTGGCACCAACACCGGTGGCATTGAAATCGTCGAGGCACCCATTCACATCTCCAACGTTGCTGTAGTGGATCCGTCCACGAAGAAGCCGACACGTGTTGGCTACCGCATCGAAACCGTTGAGCGCGATGGCCGCAAGCGTGAAGTACGCATCCGCGTTGCCAAGACCTCGGGGAAGGACCTGGCATGAGCGCCGTAGTTGCAGAGAACACACCGAAGATCACCCCCCGCCTGAAGGCCCGCTACGCAGCGGACATCAAGGCGACCCTGATCGAGGAGTTCAAGTACGCAAACGTCAACCAGGTTCCGCGCCTGGTGAAGGTTGTTGTCAACATGGGTGTTGGAGATGCCGCCAAGGACTCCAAGCTCATTGACGGCGCTGTTCGCGACCTCACCGCCATCACCGGCCAGAAGCCCCAGGTTTCCAAGGCCCGCAAGTCGATCGCACAGTTCAAGCTGCGCGAAGGCATGCCGATCGGCTGCCACGCAACCTTGCGCGGCGACCGCATGTGGGAATTCGTGGACCGCTTGGTCACCCTCGCACTGCCCCGTATCCGCGACTTCCGCGGCCTGAGCGGCAAGCAGTTCGATGGCAACGGCAACTACACCTTCGGTCTGACCGAGCAGGTTATGTTCCACGAGATCGACCAGGACTCCATTGACCGCCCCCGCGGCATGGACATCACCGTCGTGACCACCGCCAAGACAGATGACGAAGGCCGCGCGCTGCTTAAGGCGCTTGGCTTCCCGTTCAAATCCGAAGATAAATAATCTACGTAACAGGTCCGTTCTGCGGGGCCGGCTCCATGGACATTAATTTCATGCCGCCGGTATGCCGCGAAGGAAACCGTTACGAGGAAGGGCAAGCGCCCAAATGACAATGACAGATCCTGTCGCAGACATGCTTACGCGTCTGCGCAACGCAAACTCGGCACACCACGACACCGTGTCCATGCCGTTCAGCAAGCTCAAGGGCCACGTCGCCGACATCCTCAAGGCAGAGGGCTACATCTCCGCCTGGAAGGTTGAAGACGCCGAAGTTGGCAAGAAGCTGACCATCGACTTGAAGTACGGTCCCGCACGCGAGCGTTCAATCGCCGGCCTGCGCCGCATCTCCAAGCCCGGACTGCGCGTTTACGCAAAGTCCACCAACCTGCCCAGCGTTTTGGGTGGGCTGGGTGTCGCCATCCTGTCGACGTCTTCCGGTCTGCTGACCGACCGTCAGGCTGCCAAGAAGGGCGTGGGTGGGGAAGTCCTCGCCTACGTCTGGTAGTAGAGAGAGAAGGGAAAGAACTTATGTCACGTATTGGACGTCTCCCCATCTCCGTGCCTGCCGGCGTAGAGGTCAAGATTGAAGATAGCCTTGTTTCCGTCAAGGGCCCGAAGGGAACGCTGGGACTCACCATTGCCAGCCCCATCACGGCAGTCCTCGAAGAAAACACCATCACGGTTAGCCGCCCCAACGATGAGCGTGATTCACGCTCACTCCACGGCCTGACTCGCACCCTCATTGATAACCTGATCATCGGTGTCACTGCAGGCTACGAGAAGAAGCTGGAAATCGTTGGTACCGGTTACCGCGTAGTTGCCAAGGGCAAGGACCTTGAGTTCGCTCTGGGCTTCAGCCACCCGGTCCTCATTGAGGCCCCGGAAGGCATCACACTGGCCGTTGAGAGCCCCACAAAGCTCTCCGTGTCAGGCATTGACAAGCAGCAGGTGGGCGAAGTTGCTGCCAACATCCGCAAGCTGCGCAAGCCCGACCCGTACAAGGGTAAGGGCGTACGCTACGCCGGCGAAATCATCCGCCGCAAGGTCGGAAAGGCTGGTAAGTAACCATGGCACTGTCCGTAAGAGGAAAGTCCAAGGCCGCAGCACGCGGCCGTCGCCACCTGCGTGTGCGCAAGCGCATCAGCGGCACCACTGTGCGTCCGCGCCTGGTGGTCAACCGTTCGGCACGCCACGTATTCGTGCAGGTCATTGATGACACCCGGGGCCTGACCCTGGCGTCGGCATCAACCCTGGAAGCCGATCTGCGCGCATTTGACGGTGACAAGACCGCCAAGGCCAAGCGCGTTGGCGAGCTCGTTGCAGAGCGCGCCAAGGCTGCAGGCATTGAAGCTGTTGTGTTCGACCGTGGCGGCAACCGCTACCACGGCCGTGTCGCAGCCATTGCTGATGGCGCACGTGAAGGCGGTCTGGCACTGTGACCGAAAACATCAACAAGGAGAACACTGTGTCAGAAGCAACTGCAGCTGACGGTGCAGCCGCGAAGACTGAGACTGCTGCAGGCGCCGATAGCGCCCGTGGCCGTGGCGGTCGCGACGGTGCTCGTGGAGGCCGCGAAGGCGGTCGCGACGGCGGCCGTGGCCGTGGCGGTCGTGACGGTGGACGCGAGGCTGAGAAGAGCCAGTTCATCGAGCGCGTAGTCAACATCAACCGTGTTGCCAAGGTTGTCAAGGGTGGTCGTCGCTTCAGCTTCACCGCTCTCGTCATCGTTGGTGACGGCAACGGCATGGTTGGCGTCGGCTATGGCAAGGCTAAGGAAGTTCCTGCCGCTATCGCCAAGGGTGTTGAAGAAGCCAAGAAGTCATTCTTCCGCGTCCCCATGGTGGGCAAGACCATTCCGCACCGCGTGCAGGGTGAGGCCGCTGCCGGCGTCGTCATGCTCCGTCCGGCTGCAGCTGGTACCGGTGTTATCGCCGGTGGCCCGGTTCGCGCCATCCTGGAATGCGTTGGCATCCACGACGTTCTGTCGAAGTCACTGGGTTCCTCCAACGCCATCAACATTGTTCACGCAACTGTTGCTGCCTTGAAGGGCCTGGAAGACCCCAAGGCTGTCGCGGCTCGCCGCGGCCTGCCTTTGGATGAAGTTGCTCCGGCCGTCCTGTTGCGCAACATGCAGAAGGCAGGTCTGTAATGACTACACCGAAGAACATCCAGCCTTCCGACAAGAAGCTGGCAATCACGCAGATCAAGGGCGTCGTTGGCGCCAAGCAGAACCAGAAGGATTGCCTTCGTTCACTGGGCCTGAAGCGCATCGGTCACACCGTTGTTCGCCAGGCTGATGCAGTGACCGCTGGCATGATCAACACGGTCCCGCACCTGATCAAGGTTGAGGAGGCTAACTAAAGTGGCTGAGAAGAAGACTGCTGAAACTGTTGAAAAGCAGAATGCACTGAAGGTCCACCACCTGCGTCCCGCACCGGGTGCCAAGACGGCTAAGACCCGTGTTGGCCGTGGTGAGGCTTCCAAGGGTAAGACCGCCGGTCGCGGTACCAAGGGTACCAAGGCTCGCTACCAGGTAAAGGCTGGCTTTGCCGGCGGCCAGCTGCCGCTGCACATGCGCCTGCCCAAGCTGCGCGGCTTCAAGAACCCGTTCCGCGTTGAGTTCCAGGTTGTTAACCTGGACCGCATCAACGAACTGTTCCCCGAAGGTGGCACCGTCACCGTTGAGGCACTCGTTGAGAAGGGCGCAGTTCGCAAGAACCAGCCCGTGAAGGTCCTCGGCACCGGCGACATTACCGTCAAGGTTGATGTTGCTGCCGATGCATTCTCCACAAGTGCAGTAGAGAAGATCACTGCCGCAGGTGGCACCACCACCGAACTGTAATACGTTCAAAAATGCGCACATCTAGCGACTAGACTCTTGGTGGGCGGAGCTCATGTTCCGCTCACCAGGGGTCTTTCGTTTTACGTGCACGGGGCTGTATCCTCCCGCTCAAATGTTGTGGTCATCCGTCACAGTTTCAGTGAGAGTGAGATCACCCACTAGACTCTGTCCTTGGGCTTCACTACGAAAGCCACACTCATTACTACACGTCAGGAGGACGCTTGCTATCCGCATTTGGCCGCGCCTTTCGCACGCCTGATCTGCGACGCAAGTTGTTGTTCACGCTGGGAATTATCGCCATCTTCCGCATGGGTGCCTTCATCCCATCGCCCGGTATTGATTACCGCAACGTTCAACAGTGTGTGAATGCTGCTGACACCAGTCAGGGCATCTACCAGCTTGTCAACTTGTTCAGCGGCGGTGCCTTGCTGCAGGTTTCCATCTTCGCGCTGGGAATCATGCCATACATCACCGCGAGCATCATCGTCCAGCTGCTCCGTGTAGTCATCCCCCGTTTCCAGGAACTCCACCTCGAAGGTGCACAGGGCCAAGGCCAGCTCACGCAGTACACGCGCTACCTGACCATCGCCCTCGGCCTGCTCAACGCCACCACGCTGGTGACGCTGGCGCGTTCCGGACAGCTCTTTGCAGGCTGTGGAGCTGCCGGCACTTCCGGCGCCCTCATCCCGAACGACAGCCTGATTACGATCCTTCTGTTGATCATTACACTGACCGCCGGTTCCGGCTTGATCATGTGGATGGGCGAGCTCGTCACCGAAAAGGGTGTCGGAAACGGCATGTCCCTGCTGATCTTTGTGGCCATCGCCGCACAGTTCCCCACCTCCCTTGGCGCCATCCTGAAGACCCAGGGCTGGGGCACCTTCCTGACAGTCATGGTCGTCGGCCTGCTGGTCGTGGCACTTGTGGTGTTCGTGGAGCAGTCGCAGCGCCGCATCCCCGTCCAGTACGCCAAGCGCATGGTCGGACGCCGCACCATGGGTGGCACCAGCACCTACATCCCCATCAAGGTCAACATGGCCGGTGTTATCCCGGTCATCTTTGCCTCATCCATGCTTTACCTCCCGGCACTCATCGCCCAGTTCGCCACCCCGGCTAACGGGGCGGATGTGCCGGCGTGGATCGAATGGATCAACAACTACCTCACGCGCGGCGATCACCCGATCTACATGCTGCTGTACTTCCTGTTGACCATTGGATTCACGTACTTCTACGTTGCCATCACCTTCAACCCTGAAGAAGTGTCCGACAACATGAAGAAGTACGGCGGGTTCATCCCCGGCATTCGTGCCGGGCGGCCCACGCAGGATTACCTGCAGTATGTAATTTCACGCATCACGCTCCCGGGCTCAATGTACCTGGGTATTGTCGCCTTGATTCCGCTCATCGCCTTGGTGTTGGTGGGTGCCAACCAGAACTTCCCGTTCGGCGGCACCTCGATCCTGATTGTGGTTGGTGTTGGTTTGGAGACGGTCAAGCAGATTGATGCACAACTCCAGCAGCGTCACTACGAAGGGCTATTGCGATGACAAGAATGCTGATCATTGGACCTCCCGGGTCAGGCAAAGGAACACAGGCGGAGCGCATCACGGGAGAGCTGGGCATCGTAGCCATCTCCACCGGTGACATCTTCCGTGCCAACGTCAAGGGTGAAACGCCGCTCGGCCTCGAAGCCAAGAAGTACATCGACAAGGGCGATTTCGTCCCTGACAGCGTCACCAACAACATGGTGCGCGCCCGCCTCGCGGAGAGCGACGTCGCCGACGGCTTCCTGCTGGACGGCTACCCGCGCACCTCTCCCCAGGTGGACGAGCTTGACGACATCCTGGCCTCGGCCGGCGTCGAACTCGACATTGTGGTCCAACTGACGGCCGACGACGAAGAGCTCGTCACACGCCTGCTGGGCCGTGCCCTGGAAACCGGGCGCACGGATGACACGGAAGAAGTCATCCGCCACCGCCTGGACCTGTACCGGGAACAGACCGAAGTTGTGGTGTCGCGCTATGCGGAGCGCGGCATCCTGGCGAAGGTCGACGGACTCGGCGAGATGGACGACGTGACCGCAAGGGTCATGGAAGCCATCAACAAGCGCAAGGCAGCCTAGCCTTTATTCCCGGCATTCAAGCAGGCGGAGCCTACAGGTACCGCTTGTGAAGGAGGGCCCCTTCCCGCACCTTGGGGAGGGGCCCTCAATCATTTTTAGCGAAAGGATTCTTTCATGGCATTCGGCCAGCAAAGAATTGAATACAAGACCATCGACCAACTGCGCATCATGCGCCGCAGCGGGCTCATCCTCGACGCCGCACTGAAGACCACGGTTGCCGCCGTCGCCCCCGGCGTCACCACGGGCGAGCTGGACGCCGTTTTCGCCGCCGAACTGAAGAAGGCCGGTGCCACATCCAACTTCCTTGGCTACCACGGTTTCCCTGCCACCATCTGCACCTCAGTCAATGACGAAGTCGTCCACGGCATCCCGGGCAAGCGCGTGCTGGAGGCCGGTGACCTGGTCTCCATTGACGGCGGCGCCATCGTCGAGGGTTGGCACTCCGATTCGGCCCGCAGCGTGATCGTGGGCGGGCCGGCGGATGAGGACCCGGCCGACCGCCGCCTCTCAGACATCACGGAGGAAGCCATGTGGCGGGGCATCGCTGCCATGGCCACCGGAAAGTACGTGGGCGACATCGGCGACGCCATAGACGACTACGTCACCTCCCAGCCCGGAAAGGAACTGGGCATCCTGGAGGACTATGTGGGACACGGCATTGGCACCGCGATGCACATGGCCCCGGACGTGCTCAATTACTCCTCCAAGCACCGCGGCCCCAAGCTCAAACCCGGCATGTGCCTGGCGCTGGAGCCCATGCTGGTCCGCGGCGGCCTCGAAACAGTCACCCTTGATGACGACTGGACGGTCGTCACCACCGACAAGGCCCGTGCCGCGCACTGGGAGCACTCGGTGGCACTGCACGCCAAGGGCATCTGGGTGCTCACCGCGGACGACGGCGGTGCGGAGCGGCTTGCGCCGTTGGGCGTCACCCCGGTGCCGCTGGACTAGTGCAACGCAGCCGCCGCTGTCCCGTACGGGCAGCTCCGCCCGCCCACCAACCCGCAGCAACTGCCGAGAATCAGGTGATTCTGGGCAGTTGCTGCGGGTTGGTTGTTTAAGCGGCGGGAATCCTTCGTGCGGGGCCAAGTCTTTGGTGCCTGTTTGCCTTCGGTCCACCTCGCCTCCACCCGCAGGGCAATTAGCCTCCATAACGTGGTCTGTGACGCCAAGGGGGCGGCACCGGACAATCGTGCAGGCCTCCTCTGGCCACAAGGTTTGGTTACAAAGCAGAGGAGTGCAACGGTATGCCGATTTACGCCCACAGAGGGGTTTCCGCGCATCTGCCGGAGAATACGCTGGCGGCATTTTCCCGGGCCATTGAACTGGGCATTGCCGGCATTGAACTTGATGTGCACTTGTCGGCGGACAACGTTCCGATGGTCATCCATGACGAGACAGCGGACCGCACCACCAACGGCACCGGCAACATTGCCGAGTTCACCGCCCGCCAGCTGGGGCTGCTCGACGCCGGAGATGGGGAGATTGTGCCGACGCTGGCCCAAGTGCTGACCATGGCCGCCGGAAGGCTGCGGGTCAACATTGAACTCAAGGACGCCCTTTCGGCCGGGCCTGTTGCCCGGGTGGTTGCACAAATCCCTGGCCTTGACTGGTTCGCTTCATCGGCCGACTGGAACGCACTGGCGGAATTGGGTGTCGCATCACCCGGCGCCAAGATCTATCCGCTGTGCGTGGGCAGCATCGAAAAAATCCGGGCCATGCTGCCGGACGGTGTGGGCGAGGACGGGTTCGACGAACGCGAGCTCCAGGCCGCCATCCGCTTTGCACGCAAGCACGGCGGCGAGGGCATTTCGATCTGGGAAGCAGGGCTGGACCGCGAAGACATCGAACAAATCCACGCGGCCGGGCTGCAGGCCTGGGTGTGGACAGTCAACGATCCCGCACGGGCGCGTGAACTGCTGGACATGGGCGCCGACGGCATCTGCACCGACGACCCGGAACTGATTCGCGGCGTGCAGACCGGCGAACGCAGCGAACACGCACTGGCAGGTCGTTGATCACATGGCCCAGTTAGCCATAACAGCCGGCGGCGCGGGCCCCGCGCACCGGGACGGACCGTCACGAGCTGATGAAGCACCCGTGCCGCAGCGGAAGCGGCGCACGCCCTGGAAGAGCTGGTTGCTGTTTCTTGCCTTTGCCGGGCCCAACGTGGCCCTGCTGGTCATCTTCACGTACAAGCCGCTGCTGCAGTCACTGCAGTATTCGCTGCTGCAATGGAACATCGGCTCCGCCACGGCCCGTTTTGTGGGTCTGGACAACTACACCGGCTGGTTCACGGACCCGGCCACCGCCAACGTGGTCCGGGTGACGGTCATCTTCACCGTGGCCACCGTGGCAGGTGGCATGGTGCTGGGATTGTCGCTGGCGCTGCTGTTGAACCGTAAGCTTCGCGGCACGGGACTCGCCCGCACCATGGTGGTCGCGCCCTACGTGCTGTCCGGAGTTGCCGTCGGACTGCTCTGGCTCTTTGTCTTTGACCCGAACTTCGGTGTCCTCGGTGCCGTGCTGAAGGGCATCGGCCTGGGCTCCCCGGACTGGTACAACGATCCCGCGTGGGCGCTGCCCATGATCATCGTCGTGTACCTGTGGAAAAACGTGGGTTATGTGGCGCTGATCTATCTGGCCGCCCTGCAGGCGGTGCCGCGGGACCTGGTGGAGGCTGCCACCCTGGACGGCGCCGGCCCCTTCGCCAGCTTCCGCAACGTGGTCCTGCCGCTGCTTGGCCCCACCACTTTTTTTCTCTCCGTCACAACCCTGCTGAGCTCGCTGCAGTCGTTCGACATCATCCAGGCCATGACCAAGGGCGGGCCGTTGCAGGGCACCACCACCATGATGTACCAGATCTACCAGGAAGGCTTTGCGACCGGGCGTGCCGGCTACTCGTCTGCCATTGCCACCGTCCTGTTTGTTGTTCTGCTCGTTATCACGGCAGTGCAGATGTTGTTCATCCAAAAGAAGGTCCACTACTGATGAGTCTCGACGTGAAAAGCAATGGCACCGTGAAACTCGAGGACCTGCCGCCACTGCACAACAGCAGCCCGGACCGGAGGACAGGTCCCGCAGCACCACCGCCCCGCAGGGGCAGGCCACGGGTAGGCGGCTACCTCATGCTGCTGCTGGCTGTGGCCGTGATGCTCCTGCCGCTCGTTTGGATGCTGCTGGCCAGTTTCAAGCAACGCGATGAGATCTACACGGTGCCGATCCAGTGGCTGCCGGAATCCTTCGCCCTGTCCAACTATGTGGGCGCCCTGGCTGCGGTCCCGTTTGGCAACTTTTTCATCAACTCCCTGATCACCACCATGGTTGGGGCCACGCTGAAGATCGCACTGGGCCTGACCACTGCCTATGCCGTGGTGTTCCTGGAATTCCCCTTCAAGAAGTTCATCTTCGGGCTGGTGGTCTTTGCCCTCCTGGTGCCGCAGCAGATTGTTATCATCCCCAACTACACGCTCGTTTCGGACCTTGGCTGGATCAACACCTACCAGGGCCTGATCCTGCCAGGCCTGGCCAGCGCCTTCGGCACCTTCCTGTTCCGGCAGCACTTCCTGACACTGCCGATCTCCATCCTGGAGGCTGCCGCCCTGGACGGGGCCAGCCACTGGACCCGGCTGTGGCGTTTCGTGGTGCCCATCTCGGCACCGACCATCGCGGCCGTGGCCCTCGTGTCGATCGTCTCCGAATGGAACGAATACCTTTGGCCGCTGCTGGTGGTGGACAAGGCCGAGATGATGACCCTTCCGGTGGGCCTGACCCTGTTGCAAAACAACGACGGCGTCACCAACTGGGGCGTGCTCATGGCCGGCACCGTCCTGATCACCGTCCCGGTGCTCGTTGCCTTCTTCCTGCTGCAGCGCAGAATCGTCACCGGGCTCACCTCGGGCGCCGTGACCGGCTAGGCCGCGAACAAGGTCTTGCCCATGCCCGCCCATTTTCAGACCAACCAAGCACATCCCCGCCCGCGTCAGGGCACCACGACCCAAGGAGTACACGAATGAACGCCTCACCCTTTGCCACCATGAACCGCCGCCAGCTGCTCCAGCTCGCCGCACTTGTGGGCGGTGCCGGCGCGCTGGCAGCCTGCGGGGGACCCGCCGTCGGAGAGGCGGGCGGGGCAGCCACCGACACCGCCACCGACTGGGCAGCCGTCACCCCGGCCAAGGAGATCACCTGGTGGTCCAACCACCCCGGCACCTCCAAGGACATCGAGTCCGAGATCATCAAGCGTTTCACCGCCGAAAGCGGCATCAAGGTCAACCTGGTCACGGCCGGCGCCAACTATGACGAGGTGGCCCAGAAGTTCCAGGCCGCAACCGGTTCCAGCAACATTCCGGACCTGGTCATCGCCAGCGACGTCTGGTGGTTCCGCTACATGATCAACGGCCAGATCCTGCCCCTGGAGCAGCTGGCCAAGCACCTGGAATTCGGCACTGAAGACTTCAACACCACGCTCTACAACGACTACGAATTCTCCGGCTCCCACTGGGCGGTCCCCTACGCCCGCTCCACGCCGCTGTTCTACTACAGCAAGGCCGTGTGGGAGAAAGCCGGCCTGCCCGACAGGGCCCCCAAGACGTGGACCGAATTTGATGAATGGGCCCCCAAGATCCAGTCCGCGGGGGGCGTCACACCCTTGGGCCTGGGCAAGGGCACCTCCTGGACAGCCTGGTGGTTCTGCAACATGCTCTGGGGTGCCGGCGGAGCCTATTCCAAGGACTGGACCATGACGCTGGATACGCCCGAAGCGATCGATGCGGCCAAGTACCTGCAGACCATCATTTACGACAACAAAAGTGCCGCGGTGACCTCCAACGACCAGGTGGCCGACTTCGGCGCAGGACTCACCGGCTGCACCATCGCCTCGACCGGTTCCCTGAGCGGCATCCTCGGCTCGGCCAAGTTCGAGGTGGGCACCGGATTCCTGCCCGAGGGCGCAGCGGGCCCAGCCTGCCCCACAGGCGGCACCGGCCTGGCCATCCCGGCCGGGAAATCTCCGGAGCAGCAGCTGGCCGCCGGCATGTTCCTGAAATTCCTGACGAACGCCGAGAACACCGCCTACTTCTCCTCCAACACCGGGTACATGCCGGTCCGCACCTCCGCCCTCGAAGGCGAAACCATGAAAGCCGTGTACGCCAAGACACCGCAGTTCCGCACCGCGGTTGACCAGCTGGCCGGCACCCGAGTCCAGGACTGGGGCCGCGTGTTCGTTCCCAACGGCGACAAGGACCTGACCACGGCACTGGAGAAGATCATGCTGCAAAAGGGCGACCCTGCAGAGGCCTTCGCCACGGCATCGGCCTCCATCACTAAATCCTATGAGGAGAACGTCAAGCCGTACCTCTAACCTCCAACGCCGGAAAAACGGCCCCCGGACAACGGGAAGGATCAACTCCATCATTGATCCTTCGCCATTGGCCGGGGGCCTGGGGCATTTGGCGGGATAATCGAGAAAGCATACATCCGCCAACAAGGGAGTTCAGACGATGTCCAGCAGCGCACCCCGCAACAGCCCAGGCTCCATCACCGACGTCCCCGGGATCAGGGTGGGACAGGCCCAACGGCGCACAGGCGGCTGGCTGAGCGGGGTCAGCGTGGTCCTTCCGCCGCCTGGAACCATCGGTTCCGTTGACGTGCGCGGCGGCGGACCCGGCACCCACGAGACAGACGCACTGGATCCCACCACCATGGTGCCCACGGTGGATGCCGTGGCCTTGACCGGCGGCAGCGCCTACGGCCTGGCTGCCGCCGGGGGAGTGCAGCGCTGGTGCGAGGAGCACGGCCGCGGTTTCACGGTGCCGGGCGGGGTGGTGCCCATCGTGCCGGCTGCGGCCATCTTTGACCTGGGCCGGGGCGGGGACTTCTCAGCCCGGCCCACCGCCGACATGGGCTACGAAGCGGCGTTTGACGCCGCAGGCTCGGCGGAAGGGGCCGCCGTCGAACGCGGAAATGTGGGTGCCGGAACAGGTGCGGCGATTGGCGCCGGCCAGTTCAAGGGCGGGCTGGGCAGCGCCTCGGTGCGGCTGTCGGGTGAGAATGCGCACATTGTGGTCGGCGCCCTGGCGGTGGTCAATGCGGCAGGGGTGCCGTGGCGGGCCGGTGCGCCGGCGACCATGCCGGGACAGGGGCTGAACACGACGCTGGCCGTGGTGGCCACCAACGCTGCGCTCACCGTGGCCGAGGCCAAGCGAACGGCCACCGCAGCCCACGCGGGGATGGCCAGGGCCCTGAATCCCGTGCACACACTGGCCGACGGCGACACCATCTTCACGCTCGCCACGTGTGCCGAGAGGCTGGTTCCCCACCCGGTGGTGCCGATCGCGTCGCTGATCGAACTGCAAAGCGCGGCAGCCGAGGCGGTCAGGCTCGCCATCCTCGACGGTGTGGCGGCGGCGCAAACGGTGGAAACACCGTCGGGCATCCTGGCGGCCTTTCCGGCGGTGGGGGAGCAGGGGCCAATTTAACTTATTTGCCCATTTGCACTAGAGTAGGTTGTTGGTTGTCTATGCCTGCCCAGTTGCGGCGCGCAGAAGACGAACAGTAATCAGTAGTAAATCCAACGCCGAACCGCGACTGCCACCATGGCGGCCAGCGTCGGCGCAACAAAGTTAGCGGAGGATATGGCCAAGAAAGACGGGGTCATTGAGATCGAGGGCGTTGTGACGGAAGCGCTGCCCAACGCGATGTTTCGTGTTGAGCTGACGAACAAGCACATCGTTCTTGCCCATATCTCAGGAAAAATGCGCCAGCACTACATTCGTATCCTTCCTGAGGACCGAGTTGTGGTGGAGCTGAGCCCGTACGACCTTACCCGTGGTCGTATCGTCTACCGCTACAAGTAACCACAACTGCAATCACGCAAAGGAATGCCATGAAGGTCAAGCCGAGCGTCAAGCAGATCTGCGATAAGTGCAAGGTGATTCGCCGCAACGGTCGAGTCATGGTGATCTGCGAGAACCCGCGCCACAAGCAGCGCCAGGGCTAAATTCCTTCTCACGAAGGAATCCCGGGCTCATGCTCACGCAAGTACATTAATAAGGCAGCACAAGTTGGACGAAGGCGGACTGAGGTTCGCAACCGGACAACGGACCCCTGGTCGGAGGCCAGGGCCGCATACACAAACCATGCGGGTGTACTGTCTACGACCTCCGGTTTACACATAGGAGCAGCCAAATATGGCACGTCTCGCTGGCGTAGACCTTCCCCGCGAAAAGCGGCTGGAAGTAGCGCTTACATACATCTACGGCGTGGGCAAGACCCGTGCAAAGAAAGTCTTGGCAGACACGGGAATCTCCCCGGACGTCCGAGTCAAGGACCTTTCTGACGCTGAACTCGTTCAGTTGCGTGACAACATCGAGGGTAACTACAAGGTTGAGGGTGACCTTCGCCGCGAAGTAGCAGCTGATATCCGCCGCAAGGTCGAAATCGGCAGCTACCAGGGTATCCGCCACCGTCGTGGCATGCCCGTGCATGGCCAGCGCACGAAGACCAACGCTCGCACCCGCAAGGGCCCGAAGCGCACCGTCGCAGGCAAGAAGAAGGCCGGCCGCTAGAAATAGCGTGTGTCGACCCCTTATCAAACTTTCGTAGGAGAATAAAATGCCCCCAAAGACTCGTGGAGCGGTTCGTAAGCCGCGTCGCAAGGATAAAAAGAATATTGCGCTGGGCCAGGCGCACATCAAGAGCACCTTTAACAACACCATCGTTTCCATCACGGATCCGAACGGTGCAGTCATCTCATGGGCTTCCGCCGGTGAAGTTGGCTTCAAGGGCTCGCGCAAGTCGACTCCGTACGCTGCACAGATGGCTGCCGAAGCAGCTGCCAAGCGCGCACAGGAGCACGGACTGCGCAAGGTTGACGTTTTCGTGAAGGGTCCGGGTTCGGGCCGCGAAACGGCTATCCGTTCGCTGCAGGCTGCTGGTCTTGAGGTTGGGTCCATCTCGGACGTAACCCCCAGCGCCCACAACGGTTGCCGTCCGCCCAAGCGCCGTCGCGTATAACGAGAAGTAACGCTTGAGAGTTGGCCTTCACTTAGGTGGGGGCCAACTCCGACGCCGTTAACTCTCGTCAGCCGTCATTTCCACTACCTGTGTTGCGTCATATAGCGGATGCTCGCTGAAAGGAAAACCCAGTGCTCATTGCACAGCGCCCCACCCTATCTGAAGAAGTAGTTTCCGAGAATCGCTCACGGTTCGTTATCGAACCGCTGGAGCCGGGCTTCGGTTACACCCTTGGAAATTCCCTGCGTCGGACACTGCTGTCCTCCATCCCTGGCGCTGCTGTCACCAGCATCCGCCTCGATGGCGTCCTGCATGAGTTCACCACAGTTCCCGGTGTCAAGGAAGATGTCACTGAGATCATCCTGAACATCAAGGGACTGTCCGTGTCGTCCGAGCATGACGAGCCTGTCGTCGCCTACCTGCGCAAGCAGGGCCCTGGCGTTGTCACGGCTGCCGACATCGCGCCTCCGGCCGGTGTGGAATTCCACAACCCTGACATGCACATTGCCACGCTGAACTCGAAGGGCAAGTTCGAACTCGAACTGACCATTGAGCGCGGCCGCGGCTACGTTTCAGCAGCCCAGAACAAGAACGCAGACCAGGAGATCGGCCGCATCCCGGTTGACTCCATCTACTCTCCAGTTCTGAAGGTGACCTTCCGCGTGGAGGCAACCCGTGTTGAACAGCGCACTGACTTTGACAAGCTGATCGTCGACGTAGAGACCAAGCAGGCCATCTCCCCCCGGGATGCCATTGCCTCTGCCGGCACCACGCTGGTTGAACTGTTCGGATTGGCCCGCGAGCTCAACACCGCGGCTGAAGGCATCGAGATTGGCCCGTCCCCGACGGATGCAGCTCTTGCCGCAGACATGGCCCTGCCGATCGAGGACCTGGACCTGACGGTTCGCTCCTACAACTGCCTCAAGCGTGAGGGCATCCACTCCGTGGGTGAACTCGTTGCTCGCTCCGAGGCTGACCTGATGGACATTCGCAACTTTGGCGCAAAGTCCATCGACGAGGTAAAGGCAAAGCTGGTTGAGCTGGGTCTGTCCCTGAAGGATTCCCCTCCAGGATTCGATCTTGCAGCCCGCGCCGCAGCCCTTGATGAGAACGACGACGCATTCGGCGACGACGAACTCTAAGTTCGAACAATAATTTTTAGCCGCCCGGTTGGACACTGTGAAGTGTCCGGCACGGCGCGGCTGACACTTGAGGAGAAACACCATGCCTACACCCGCCAAGGGTCCCCGCCTCGGAGGCGGCGCAGCTCACGAGCGCCTGATGCTCGCGAACCTGTCCGCTTCCCTGTTTGAGCACAAGCGGATCACCACCACCTTGACCAAGGCAAAGCGCCTGAGCCCCTACGCAGAGCGACTGGTAACTTTCGCAAAGCGTGGCGACCTGGCCTCACGCCGCCGCGTTCTCGGCCTGATCAGCGACAAGGGCATTGTCCATGAGCTGTTCACCGACATCGCCAAGGCTGTGGAGAACCGCGAAGGCGGTTACACCCGCATCACCAAGATCGGCAACCGCAAGGGCGACAACGCTCCCATGGCTGTCATCGAGCTCGTTCTGGAACCGGTCAGCCCCAAGCAGGCCGTCGTGAAGGAAGCAACCGCTGCCGCCGCCAAGGCTGCCCCGGTTGAAGAAGCACCGGTTGAGGAAGTTGCCGAGACCGAGGTTGTGGCTGAAGAAGCCGCCGCCGAGGTTGAAGAAGCAGCTGCTGAAGAAGCCAAGTAAGGCCTAAGCCCCACGCTTTGCCTTGTTGAAGGCCCGCCGCCCCTTTGGGGAGGCGGGCCTTTTGCTTGCACCGTCGCGCCACCTGGGGCTGTCACCACACATAGAATTGAGCCATGCAAACACCCCATCTCTCCCCGAAAGAACGCGGCCTGGTGCGCGTCCGCCTGGACATTGCCTACGACGGCGGTCCGTTCAGCGGGTGGGCAGTGCAGCCCGGGCGCACCACCGTTCAGGGTGCGCTGGAAGAGGCACTGGCGCTCATCCTCCGCCGGCAGGCCCGCCTCACCGTTGCCGGGCGCACAGACGCGGGGGTGCATGCCCGTGGGCAGGTCGCCCATCTTGACCTCACGCGGGAGGAATGGGAAGGGATCAACCGGGGGCACGCCGTCGACCCTTCCACCGCACTGCACCGGCGCATCAACGGGGCCCTGGGCCGCATCCTGGAGGACCTGACCGGCGCCATACAGGTCCACGCCGTGGCGGCCGCCCCGGAAGGCTTTGACGCGCGGTTTTCCGCACTGTGGCGCCGCTACAGCTACCTGATTGCAGACGGTTCCACCCGCCGCGATCCGTTGGCCCGGGCGCAGACGCTCTGGTTCAACCACGACCTCGACGTGGCGCGGATGAATGCCGGGGCGGCGGAACTGCTGGGCCTGGGCGACTTCAAGGCCTTCGCGAAGCCGCGGGAGGGGTCCACCACGATCCGCACCCTGCAGCGCTTTGATTTCACCCGGCAGGATGACGGTGTGATCAAACTCAACATCCGGGCGGATGCCTTTTGCCACAACATGGTGCGCGCATTGACGGGCGCGGCGCTGCGGGTGGGCCGCGGTGTGGAAGGACCGCACTGGATGCGCGAGCGCCAGCTGGCGGGTGTCCGGGACGCAAAATCCGTGCTGGCAAGCGCCCATCCGCTGGTTTTCGAGGAAGTCCGCTACCCGGATGCGCCCGGCCTGCACGAACGCGCAGCCCTCACCAGGGCCCGGCGGGTGGCCGCGGAATCGTCCGGAACCCCGCTTTGACCGGAGGGGATTATTAAAGGTATCGTTGATAGTCGTTGTGCGTGTCCTATCTCGATACCACGCGCCCGTTACAGGTCCGGTTGCAGGACTACCACTGAGCGGGCGTAATCGGGAAGTGTAAGGATGACTGGTGTTAGAGCCCTCACCTCTGTTCCGGTAAACGCATAGATAGCAGGTGTCAACCATCTGTGACACCACCTAAGAACAAGAAACGAAGGCAAAAACCGTGCGTACGTATACCCCGAAGCCCGGCGATATCGACCGTCAGTGGCACATCATTGATGCCAACGACGTTGTCTTGGGCCGTCTTGCCAGCCAGACCGCAACACTGCTGCGTGGAAAGCACAAGCCGACCTTCGCTCCCCATATGGACATGGGCGATTTCGTCATCATCATCAACGCCGAGAAGGTTGCCCTGACCGGCGCCAAGCTCGAGCAGAAGCGCGCTTACCGCCACTCGGGTTTCCCGGGCGGCCTGTCCAGCGTGAACTATGCAGAACTGCTGGAAAAGAACCCGGTTCGTGCAGTGGAGAAGGCCGTTGCCGGCATGCTCCCGAAGACCAAGCTGGGCAACGCCCAGATCAGCAAGCTGAAGGTCTACCGCGGTTCTGAGCACCCCCACGGTGCACAGCAGCCCAAGACGTTCGAAATTACCCAGGTCGCCCAGTAGTCCTGGCCACCGCCTAAATCATTAACCAAGGAGAATCGTGGCTCAGAACACTGAAGAGCTGAACACCGAGGCCGTCGTGGCTGAGGAAGAAGTTTTGACCAGCTACACCAGCGAAAGCTCGGCTGCAGAAGCAGCACCCAAGAAGGAGCGCCCGGCACTGACCGTTTCCGGCGCTGCTGTTGGCCGCCGCAAGCAGGCAATCGCCCGCGTGCGCGTTGTCCCCGGCACCGGCAAGTGGGTCGTCAACGGCCGCGAGCTCGCCGACTACTTCCCGAACAAGCTCCACCAGCAGGAAGTCAACGACCCGTTCACCGTCCTCGACCTGGACGGCGCATACGACGTCATTGCACGCATCCACGGTGGCGGCCCCTCCGGCCAGGCTGGCGCACTGCGTCTCGGCGTAGCCCGTTCACTGAACGAGATCGACGTTGAGAACAACCGTGCAACCTTGAAGAAGGCAGGCTTCCTGACTCGTGACGCTCGCGTCATCGAGCGCAAGAAGGCTGGTCTGAAGAAGGCCCGTAAGGCTTCGCAGTACTCGAAGCGCTAATTTCAGCGCTCCACAAGAATCCCCGGTTCGCATTGCGAGCCGGGGATTTTTTGTGCCCGGCCGGTTGTAGGCCCATGCAGCGATCCTGGAGCCGGGCCGCTGGCGCCTTGGCCGCCCTGCGCCTAGGTGCGCGGGGAAGGGCCTCCCGGCTGGAAGGTGACATACGAACAATCGGTGTGCGGCCATGCATGAAGCCGCCGGGAGGAAATACCGGGCGGATGATTTAGACTGAACGGGATGTCAAGATTATTTGGAACAGATGGTGTCCGTGGTTTGGCCAATGGCCTGCTGACGGCTGAGCTGGCGTTGTCGCTGGCCCAGGCCGCTGCAGTTGTTCTTGGGCATGATCAGATGAGTGAGGGCAAGCGGCCCCGTGCCGTGATCGCCCGCGACCCCCGCGCAAGTGGTGAATTTATTGGGGCTGCCGTTGAGGCGGGCCTGGCAAGTGCCGGAGTGGATGTCTACGACGCCGGCGTCCTGCCGACGCCTGCTGCGGCGTTCCTGATTGCGGATCTCGGCGCCGACTTCGGCGTCATGATCTCCGCCTCCCACAACCCGGCTCCGGACAATGGGATCAAGTTCTTCGCCCGCGGCGGCACCAAGCTGCCTGACGAGGTTGAAGATGCCATAGAGGCGCAGCTTGAGCGTGCGGCCTTCCGCCCTGTGGGTGTTGACGTTGGCCGCATCCAGCGCTTTGCAGACGCCGAGGACCGGTACGTGCTCCACCTGCTGGGGACCCTGCCACACCGCCTGGACGGGCTGAAGGTCGTCCTGGACTGCGCCCATGGTGCAGCCAGCGGATGCTCGCCGCAGGTGTTCACTGATGCCGGTGCCGATGTCACAGTGATCGGTGCCAACCCCGACGGGCTGAACATCAACGACGGCGTGGGGTCCACCCACCTGGAACTGCTGCAGGAAACGGTCCTCTCCACCGGGGCAGACCTCGGCATTGCCCACGACGGCGACGCCGACCGCTGCCTTGCCGTGGACCACGAAGGCAATGTCATCGACGGCGACCAGATCATGGCCGTGCTGGCATTGGCCCAGAAGGAGGCCGGCGAACTCAAGGATGACGTCCTGGTGGCGACCGTCATGAGCAACCTGGGCCTGAAGATCGCACTGCGGGAGGCCGGCATCACCATCCGGGAAACCGGGGTCGGCGACCGCTACGTGCTGGAGGAAATGCGCCGCGGCAACTACACCCTGGGCGGCGAGCAGTCCGGCCACGTCATTTTCTCCAAGTACGCCACCACCGGCGACGGCCTGCTGACCGGCCTTCAACTCGCCGCACAGGTTGCCAAGACCGGCAAGACGCTGAATGAATTGGCCAAGGCCATGACCAAGCTGCCGCAGGTCATGATCAATGTGAAAAACGTGGACAAGAACCGGGCTTCCTCCGTCCCTGCCATCAATGCCGCCGTCGCCAAGGCCGAGGCAGAACTGGGGGACACAGGTCGGGTCCTGCTGCGCCCCTCAGGCACCGAGCCCCTTGTGCGGGTCATGGTGGAAGCCGGCGACACCGAAACCGCCGAGCGCATCTGCAACGACCTTGTGACAGTGGTCCGCGCCGAGCTGTCCCTGTAGCGGCACACCGCGCAACAACGGCGCGCGCCCTGCGCCATAAGAAAGGCGGCCTCCCCGGTGGGGAAGCCGCCTTTTTCTTGTGGTTATGGTCGGGCGCTAGTGTTGGCCGCCGGTGGGCTGTGCCTTGAGCGCATCGCGGATTTCGGTCAGCAGTTCGATCTGCGGGTCGACTGCGGGTTCTTCTTCCTTGATGCCCAGCTTGGCGTTGCGGCGGGCGATGATGTGGTTCATGGGCATGACAACCACAAAGTAGATGGCAGCGGCAACAAGGATGAAGTTCACGAGCACGGTGAGGAAGACGCCAAACTTGATGTCCACGCCGTTGATGTTGAGGACGGCAAAGCTGTCAAAGTTTGGTGACTGGAACAGTGCAGCAATAAGCGGCATCAGTATGTTTTCCACGAGGGAGTTCACAACTGCCCCGAAAGCGGCACCGATGACGACGGCCACGGCAAGGTCTACGACGTTGCCCTTAAGTATGAAATCTCTGAATCCCTTTAGCATGCACCCAAAGTACCGCACTCCGGGTGTTCATTGTGGATTTGCGTCGATCTTTTCGCTGAAGTTCTTAATAGTCCGGGGCCCCGGGGGCGGCCAGAAATTCCTCATAGCTGTGGAATCCTCGAACAACCATGTCCTTGGCCACGGCCGTGCCCACGAAACGCAGGTGCCACGGCTCGGGCAGGTAACCCGTCATGGCTTCCTGGCCGGGCTGGTACCGGACGATGTAGCCGTAATCGGCGCCGTGCTCCGCCGCCCACTGGGCAGCTGCTGTTTCAGCGAAGCATGAGGTGAAGTCGCAGGCCGTGCCCGCATTTGCGTCCCCGATGTCCACGGCAAGGCCGGTCTGGTGTTCGGAGTAGCCTGGACGGGCCGAGGTGGTGTCGGCTGCGGCGACGCCCTTGTTGGCGACGTAGCCGTTGTAAACGCCGAACTGGGTGTCGTAGGAGCGGTAGCTGCTCTTGAGCGTGATGGCCACACCTTGGGCGGCAGCGTCGGCGAACATGCGCTCCAGCGCCGTGGCAGCTTCGGCCCGCAGCAGCATCGGCTCCGAGGATCCCGACGGGACTGCCGGGGCCACCAGGTCTGCCGGGGCAAAGTCCGCCGGAACAAGGGCCCGCTGCTTGTTCACCAGCACCAGCGGGCTGGCCGGGTTGCCGATGTCCAGCAGGGCAGGGTCGCCAATCCCACTGGTGCCGGCGGCTGCCAGGTCCTGGATGGGAGAGTCTGCGCCGGCGCCCGCCACCGGCAGTGCTGCCGCAGTGGCCGGCTGCGTGGCGTCGGGCTGTGCAGGGGCTGCGGCTGCGGCATCGGCGGCCGGTGCGCGAGTGGCGGGAGGCAGGTCGGACGCGCTGGCCGCGTTCGCCGTCGTCCATTCCTCAAAAAAAGTTGTCCAGGGATCCGCCTTTGCCGGGGCAAGGCTCAAGGACACGCTGAAAACAAGCGCGGCACCGGCCAGGGACACGATGATGCCGCCGGGGCGCGGCCATGACAGCGCGCGGTACATGCGGGAGGCGGCGGAGGGCCGGGGGCGGCGGGGCCGCTGCATGTCGGGAGCAGGCACTAGACCTTCCTCAGAAGCATCCGGCGGATGGAGTGGTCCGCATCCTTGGTTAGCACCAGCTGGGCGCGGCCGCGGGTGGGCAGGACATTCTGCAGGAGATTGGGCTCGTTGATGTTCTTCCAGATCCGGGAGGCTGTGGCGGTGGCTTCCACATCGGAGAGGTCGGCGTAGCGGCGGAAGTAGGAATCGGGATCCGAGAAGGCGCCGGAGCGCAGGGAACGGAACCGTTCGATGTACCACTGCTCGATATTGCTGGTCTTGGCGTCGACGTAGATGGAGAAGTCGAAGAAGTCGCTGACGGCCAGGCCGGAACGGCCGTCGCTGCGGGGGCGTGCGGCGGCCAGGACGTTCAGTCCCTCGACGATCAGCACGTCGGGGCGGCGGACGACGACCTCCTTGTCGGGGAGGATGTCGTAGGTCAGATGGGAGTACATGGGGGCGCGGACCTCCTCGGCGCCGCTCTTGACCGCGCTGACAAAGCGGAGCAGTGCGCGGCGGTTGTAGGACTCGGGGAAGCCCTTGCGACCCATGAGCCCGCGGCGTTCCAGCTCCGCATTGGGGTAGAGGAAGCCGTCGGTGGTGACGAGCTCCACGTTGGGGGTGTCCGGCCAACGCCGCAGCATTTCACGGAGCACGCGGGCCGTGGTGGACTTGCCCACGGCCACGGAGCCGGCCACGCCGATCACGAAGGGTGTGCGCGAACCGCGCTCACCCAGGAACGTGGTCGTGGCGCTGTGCAGGTGGCCCGCGGCGGCGACATAGAGGTTCAGCAGCCGTGACAGCGGCAGGTAGACGTCGTGGATTTCACGCATGTTGAGTTGGTCACCCAGGCCCCGGAGCCGCTGGACGTCGTCTTCGTCGAGGGGCTGCTCAATCTTGTTGGCCAGCCGGGACCACGTTTGCCGGTCCAGTTCCACAAAGGGGGAGGTGCTGGCGCCGTTGCCTGACTCGATTCTTTGCGCTGTCACAACTGCAATTCTGCCTTGTTTGGTGTGGAGAGCGAAACGAGCGCGTTTCAGGCTGCGGTGTTTTCTGACACTTTCTCACAGGTACTTCCACGGGAGGACGTAGAACGTCCCTTGAATGCGGCGGGGTTTATGATTGTTTTTCATGTGTGGAATTGTGGGATACGCCGGTACCGCCCCGGCTCAAGACGTTAATGCAGCAACGGGCCAGCGCGCCCTTGAAGTGTTGGTGGAGGGCCTGCGCCGGCTCGAATACCGCGGCTACGACTCCGCCGGGATCGCTGTGGTGGCTGCTGACGGCATCGCCATGCGGAAGAAGAGCGGCAAGCTGGTAGAACTGCTGGACGAGCTCTCCCGCAATCCGGTTCCGGATTCGGCCACAGGCATTGGCCACACCCGCTGGGCTACCCATGGCGGACCCACCGACGTCAACGCCCACCCGCACCTTGTGGACGGCGGCCGGCTGGCCGTGATCCACAACGGAATCATTGAAAACTATTCACCGCTGAAGGCGCGCCTGCTCGAGCGCGGCCACACCTTCCTCTCCGAAACCGACACCGAGGTGGCCGCAACCCTGCTGGGGGACATCTACCGCGGCCTTGGCGACGGCGAAGGCTCGGGCACCGGCGGCCGCCTGGCGCTTGCCATGCAGCAGCTGGCCCAGCAGCTTGAAGGTGCTTTCACGCTCGTGGCAACCCATGCCGACCAGCCCGGCGTCGTGGTGGCTGCCCGCCGCAACTCGCCCCTCGTGGTGGGCCTGGGCGACGGCGAAAACTTCCTCGGCTCGGACGTCTCCGGCTTCATCGACTACACGCGCCGTGCCGTGGAACTGGGTCAGAACCAGGTTGTCACCATCACGGCCGAAGCCGTCGAAATCACCGATTTCCTCGGTGGCCCGGCCGAGGGCCGGGAGTACTTGGTGGACTGGGATGCAGCAGCCGCCAAGAAGGACGGCTTTGCCTCGTTCATGGAGAAGGAGATCAACGACCAGCCGGACGCCGTCGCACAGACCCTCCTGGGCCGCAACGACGGCGACGGCAACCTCACCCTTGATGAGCTGCGCGTCGACCCCGAGGTGCTGAAGACGATCAACAAGATCATCGTGCTGGCCTGCGGCACCTCCGCCTACGCCGGCCAGGTGGCCAAGTACGCCATCGAGCACTGGTGCCGCATCCCCACCGAGGTGGAGCTGTCGCACGAGTTCCGCTACCGGGACCCCATCGTGGACGAGAAGACGCTCATCGTTTCCATTTCCCAGTCCGGCGAAACCATGGACACCCTCATGGCCGTGCGCTATGCGCGGGAGCAGGGCGCCAAGACGGTGTCCATCTGCAACACCAACGGTTCCACCATTCCGCGCGAATCCGACGCCGTGCTGTACACGCACGCCGGCCCCGAAATTGCGGTGGCCTCCACCAAGGCCTTCCTGGCCCAGATCACCGCAACGTACTTGCTGGGCCTTTATTTGGCGCAGCTGCGCGGCAACCTTTTCCAGGGCCAGATCAAGGACATCCTGGCCGAGCTGGCCAAGACTCCGGCCAAGATCGCCACCGTCATTGCCAACGCCGGCCAGATCAAGGACCTGGCGCACAGCATGGCGGAGACCCGCACGGTGCTGTTCCTGGGCCGTCATGTGGGCTACCCCGTGGCCATGGAAGGGGCGCTCAAGCTCAAGGAGCTGGCCTACATCCATGCCGAGGGCTTTGCCGCCGGCGAGCTCAAGCACGGTCCCATCGCCCTGATCGAGGAGGGCCAGGCCGTTATCGTGGTGGTCCCCTCCCCGCGCGGCCGCGATTCCCTCCACGCCAAGGTGGTCTCCAATATCCAGGAGGTCCGCGCCCGCGGCGCCAAGACGATCGTGATCGCCGAGGAAGGCGACGAGTCCGTGCGCGAATTTGCCGAGCACGTCTTCTACATCCCCGAAACCAGCACGCTGCTGGCGCCCCTGCTGGCCACTGTGCCGCTGCAGATCTTCGCCCTGGAACTGGCCACGGCCAAGGGCTACGACGTCGACCAGCCGCGCAACCTGGCCAAGTCGGTGACGGTGGAATAGGCCGTCCCCTGTCCGCTCCCGACGGCGGCCGGCGCCTTCCCTGCGAAGGTGCCGGCCGCCGTCGGGCTTTAACCAGGCCTGATCCGAGCAAGGGGTGCGGAAGAGCGGCCCGGAGGCGGGCAATCGATGGGGATGGGCCCTTGTCTGCGCGAGCTTCCGGATGGGGTGCGCGGCGAGCTTGCGGGGCGGGGGTGCGGCGGGGGAATAGGCTGTAGGCATGATCATTGGCATTGGTGTGGACGTTGTTGATATTGAGCGCTTCGGCCGGCAGCTGGAACGAACCCCCGGCCTGCGCGACCGGCTGTTTGTTCCGGCCGAACGCGGCCTGAACACTCAGTCGCTCGCGGCACGCTTCGCCGCCAAGGAGTCCGTGGCCAAGGCCCTCGGTGCGCCGGCGGGCATGAACTGGCAGGACTGCTGGATCGGCCTCGATGAGCACGGGCCCACCATCAACGTCAAGGGGACCGTGGCCGCCGTCGCAAAGTCCAAGGGCATCAAGCACTGGCACCTGTCCATGAGCCACGACGGCGGCATCTCCACGGCCATGGTGATTGCCGAGAGCTGACGTGCTCAGCGCCCACACCGCAGCCGCCGTCCGCGTCGCCGAAGGCCCGCTCCTGGCGGCAGGCCGCGGCCCGGCATTGATGCGCACTGCCGCACTGGGCCTGGCCCACGGCATCGCGTCTGTGTTGCGTGCCCGCGGCGGCCGCATCTACGGGGCGCGTGCCGTTCTGCTGGTGGGCTCCGGCAACAATGGCGGGGACGCACTGTATGCGGGTGCCTGGCTGGCTGCCCGCGGAACCCGCACGACGGCGCTGCTCACCGGTGCGCGCACCCATCCCGAGGCGCTGGCCGCCTTTGTGGCGGCCGGGGGGCGCTGCCTGGAGCCGGCGGCTGCGGACGGCAGTCCCGATGCGGCAGTGGCGGGTTTCCTGGCCGAGGCGGGCCTGTCCGATGTCATCGTTGACGGGCTGTTGGGCACCGGCGGGCGGGGCGGGCTGCGCGGGCGGGCGGCGGAGGTTGTTGCCACCCTCGATGCGCTCTCGGGGCCCGGGCGCCCCGCGGTGGTCGCGTGCGACCTGCCCAGCGGTGTCGACGCCACCACCGGCGAGGTCCACGGGCCCGTGCTGCGGGCCGATCTCACCGTCACCTTTGGGGCCGTGAAAACCGGGCTGGTGACGGCGCCGGGAGAACAGCTGTGCGGCGCGGTGCGCTGCATTGACCTGGGGATCGCCGGGCACCTGGGCGAACCGGACGTGCTGCGCCTGGAGCCGCAAGACATCGCAGCCTTTCTTCCCGTGCCCGGGGCCGCGGACCACAAGTACACCCGCGGCGTGGCCGGGATCATTGCGGGATCGGCCCAGTACCCCGGCGCCGCGTTGCTGGCTGTGGCGGCGGCGTCGGCCTGCGGGCCGGGCATGGTGCGGTACCTGGGGCCGGAGCAGGTGGCGGCCGCCGTGCATGTGCGCAACCCCGAGGTGGTGTGTTCGACAGGGATGCCCGGTGACGTGCGCGTCCAGGCGTGGCTTGTTGGATCCGGGATCGACGGCGACGGCCCGGCCATGGAACGTGCCGCAGCGGCCATGGAGGGCGGGCTTCCCACCGTGGTTGATGCTGCGGCGCTGGCACTGCTCCGGCCGGCCTCCGGCAACTCCCACCTGGTCCTGACCCCGCATGCGGGGGAGCTGTCGGCGCTGTTGCAACGGCACGGCGTGGAACTGGATCGAGCGGCCGTCGAGGCCTCGCCGCTGGCTGCAGCCCGCCGTGCAGCCGGCCTTTTTGGCGCAACCGTGCTGCTCAAGGGGGCCACCACGGTGGTGGCGTCGCCCGACGGGACCACGTATGCCCAGGCCAACGGCTCGCCCGCACTCGCCACGGCCGGAAGCGGGGACACGCTGGCAGGGATCCTCGTGGCCCTGCTGGCCATGGAGGCTGCCCGCGAAACGCCGGGCAGCGGGGTTCCCGGGGCTCCGGGGCCCGGGGCGCTGGCCCGCACGGCCGCGCTCGCAGCCGCAGTGCACGGGGAACTTGCACGCCTGGTGACGCAGTCCCCGCTTAACGCAGGACAGCTGGCGGAACGGATTCCAAAGGTCTGGGCACAGTTGTGCCATATAAAACCGGAGTAGGCCGGTCCTGCGGGGGAACCCGGCCGTCCCAGTCCGCACCACACGCCGCATCGGCAGATAAACAGGGGGAAACATGGAAGTATGGCCGGGCAGGGACCACCCGCTGGGTGCGCACGTCGACGCGGGCGGCACCAACTTCGCGCTGTTCAGCGACGGGGCAGAATCCGTGACGTTGTGCCTCTTCGACGCCGACGGCCGGGAAACCCAGCTGCCGCTGACCGAGGTGGACGGCTATGTGTGGCACGGCTACGTGCCAGGCGTGGGGCAGGGCCAGCGGTACGGCTACCGCGTGGGAGGCCCCTGGGACCCCGCCAACGGTCTGCGGTTCAACGCCGCCAAGCTGCTGCTGGACCCGTACGCCCGGGGCGTCGACGGGGCCGTCGGCTGGGGGCAGCCCGTCTACGGGCACCGGCAGGAGGACCCCATGGCGCGCAGCGACGAAGACTCGGCGCCCCACACCTTCAGGGGTGTAGTGGTGGACGACGCCTTCGACTGGACGCATCCCGACGGCAGCGCCGACCGCAAGCCGGACATTCCCTACCATGACACCGTGATCTATGAGGCACACGTCAAGGGCCTCACCGCCCTGCACCCCGACGTGCCGCCCGAACAGCGCGGGACGTACTCCGCAGTGGCGCACCCCGATGTGGTGGCCCACCTCAAAAAGGTGGGGGTGACCGCCGTCGAACTTATGCCGGTGCACCAATTTGTCCAGGATGAGCGGCTCCAGGGGTTGGGGCTGCGGAACTATTGGGGGTACAACACCATCGGGTTTTTCGCTCCGCACAACGAATATGCGGCGGCGTCGGACCCGTGCGACCAGGTGCGCGAGTTCAAGGCAATGGTCAAGGAACTGCACCGCAACGGGCTGGAAGTGATCCTGGACGTGGTGTACAACCACACCGCGGAGGGCAACCACCTGGGCCCCACGCTGTCATTCCGGGGGATCGACAACGATGCGTACTACCGGCTGCAGGAGGACAAATCACTGTACCTGGACTACACCGGCACCGGCAACTCGCTCAGCGTCCGCCAGCCGCACACGCTCCAGCTGATCATGGACTCGCTGCGCTACTGGGTCACGGAAATGCATGTGGACGGCTTCCGCTTTGACCTGGCAGCCACCTTGGCGCGGGAGTTTTACGATGTTGACAAGCTCTCCACGTTCTTTGAGATGGTGCAGCAGGATCCCGTGGTCTCGCGGGCCAAGCTCATCGCCGAGCCGTGGGACCTGGGGCCCGGCGGTTACCAGGTGGGCCAATTTCCGCCGCAGTGGACCGAATGGAACGGGCAGTTCCGTGACACGGTCCGCGATTTCTGGCGCGGCGAGCCCTCCACCCTGGGCGAATTTGCCTCCCGGCTGACTGGGTCATCCGACCTTTACGCCCATTCCGGACGCCGGCCGGTGGCCTCGATCAACTTCGCCACGGCCCACGACGGCTTCACCCTGGCGGACCTGGTCAGCTACAACGACAAGCACAACGAAGCCAACGGTGAGGAGAACCGCGACGGCGAATCGCACAACCGATCCTGGAACTGCGGTGTCGAGGGGCCCACGGACGACCCTGCCGTGCAGGAGCTGCGTTCCCGGCAGCAGCGCAACTTCCTCACCACGCTGCTGCTCTCGCAGGGCGTGCCGATGCTGCTGCACGGCGACGAGCTCGGCCGCAGCCAGCAAGGCAACAACAACGCCTACGCGCAGGACTCGCCGCTCAGCTGGATCGACTGGGATCGGGCCGACGCGCAGCTCATCGACTTTGTCTCCCGGCTGGCGCGGCTGCGGGAAGCGCACCCGGTGTTCCGCCGTCGCCGGTTCTTTGACGGGCACCCTGTGGAGCGAGGGGACGACGGCGCGCTGCCGGACATTGTGTGGCTGCGGCCTGACGCCGCCGCCATGGCGCCGGCCGACTGGGACAGCGGATTTGGGCGCAGCATCGGGGTGTTCCTCAACGGCGGAGGCATCCGGGAACCCGACCCGCACGGCCGGGAGGTGGTGGACGACTGCTTCCTCATGCTGTTCAACGGCGGTGCGGAGCCCGTTGACTTCACACTGCCAGGTGACGACTACGCAGCCCGGTGGGTGGTTGAAATCCATACGGACGGCGTGGCTGCCGAATGGTTCGTTGCCGGCGAAAATGTGTCGGTCGCTGCACGCTCCGTGCTGGTGCTGCGGGCGCCTGACCGGGACTAGATTTAGATCACACTGAAAAAGTGGCAAGATGGCAGGTATGACCTTTTACCCCGCGGAAAACCGCTATGAAACCATGCCCTACCGCCGTGTCGGCTGCAGCGGGCTGAAGCTGCCCGCGATTTCCCTGGGTCTGTGGCACAACTTCGGGGACGACAAGTCCTTCGACGTGCAGCGGGACATCCTGCGCCGTGCCTTCGATCTTGGTGTCACGCACTTTGACCTGGCCAACAACTACGGGCCGCCGGCCGGAAGCGCCGAGACCAACTTTGGCCGCCACTTCAAGGACGACTTCCGCGCCCACCGCAACGAGCTGGTCATCTCCACAAAGGCCGGCTACCTGATGTGGCCCGGCCCGTACGGGGAATGGGGCTCGCGCAAAAGCCTGCTGGGCAGCCTGGACGAGTCGCTGACGCGAATGGGGCTGGACTATGTGGACATCTTCTACAGCCACCGCCCCGACCCGGACACGCCCCTCGAAGAAACGATGGGCGCACTGGACCACGCCGTCCGCTCGGGCAAGGCACTCTACGCCGGAATCTCCTCCTACACCCCGGCCCAGACCCTCGAGGCCGCCCGGATCTTGAAGGAAATGGGCACGCCGCTGCTCATCCACCAGCCCTCATACTCCATGCTCAACCGCTGGACCGAGGACGGCGAGCCGAACCTGTACGAGACGCTCGAGACCGTGGGTGCCGGGTCCATTGCCTTCTCCCCGTTGGCCCAGGGCGTGTTGACCGACCGCTACCTGAAGGGCGTGCCGAACGATTCCCGCGCCGCCAAGGAGCACTTCCTGCACGCGCACGACCTCACCGAAGAAAAGATGGCCCGTGTGCGCGGCCTGAACGACATTGCGGCCGGCCGCGGTCAGTCGCTCGCCCAGATGGCGATCGCTTGGATCCTTCGCGACCAGCCCAAGGGCACACCCGTCACGTCCGCACTGGTGGGTGCATCCAGCGTTTCGCAGCTGGAAAACAATGTCGCCGCCATCAACAACCTTGGGTTCAGCACCGGTGAGCTGGCAGCCATTGACGAGTTCGCCGTCGAATCCGACATCAACAGGTGGGCGCAGAAGTAGCGGAAACCATCGCCGGGGCGCCTCGAAACGGCGCCCCGGCGACTACAGCACGGAGCTTTTGCCGGTCACGGGAACAAAATCGGGACGGCTGAAGTTGATTAGAATGGTTAAGGGCGCCGTTGGGGCGTCAGGTCCGGCCGAAGAGCCGTGCGTCGTGTCTTTTCCTCATGTGTGAAGGCGTGCGTCGACCCGTCACCGCAGAGTGAGCGTCGGATCCGTGTGAGTTTTATGAAGGAGTTCCGTGTCCAATCATCCTATTCGGGTTGCCATAGTCGGTGTGGGAAACTGTGCCTCGTCGTTGGTGCAGGGTGTCGAGTACTACCGCAACGCTGATCCCAGCGTGAAGGTTCCTGGCTTGATGCACGTAGAGTTCGGCCAGTACCACGTCAACGATGTGCAGTTCGTTGCAGCGTTCGATGTCGACAGCAAGAAGGTCGGCCTGGATCTCTCCGAAGCCATCGGCGCCAGCGAGAACAACACCATCAAGCTTGCCGACGTCCCGAAGCTGGACGTTCCCGTGCTCCGCGGCACCACCCTGGACGGCCTGGGCAAGTACTACCGCGAGACCATTGTGGAATCCGACGCCGATCCGGTTGACGTGGTTGCCGCGCTCAAGGCCGCCAAGGTCGACGTGCTGGTCTGCTACCTGCCCGTGGGCTCCGACGCCGCCGCCAAATTCTACGCCCAGTGCGCCATCGACGCCGGCGTTGCCTTCGTCAATGCACTGCCCGTCTTCATCGCCGGCACCAAGGAATGGGCCGACAAGTTCACCGCCGCCGGTGTGCCGATCGTGGGCGACGACATCAAGAGCCAGATCGGTGCCACCATCACGCACCGCGTCATGGCCAAGTTGTTCGAAGACCGCGGCGTGGTCCTGGACCGCACCTACCAGCTCAACGTTGGCGGCAACATGGACTTCAAGAACATGCTTGAGCGCGAACGCCTGGAGTCCAAGAAGATCTCCAAGACCCAGGCCGTCACCTCCAACACTTCCGCCGTTTTGAGCGAAGACGACGTGCACATCGGACCGTCGGACTACGTGGCCTGGCTGGATGACCGCAAGTGGGCCTTTGTGCGCCTTGAAGGCCGCAACTTTGGCGACGCCCCGGTTTCGCTGGAATACAAGCTGGAAGTGTGGGATTCGCCCAACTCCGCAGGTGTCATCATCGACGCCATCCGTGCGGCAAAGATTGCCCTGGACCGCGGCATCGGCGGCCCCATCCTCTCGGCTTCCAGCTACTTCATGAAGTCCCCGCCGGAACAGTACGCCGACGACATCGCCCACGAGAAGGTTGAAGCATTCATCCGGGGCGAAATCTAGCCCCTCTTTTTTTACAACGCTATCGCAGCAATGGTGTGATTTTTTCGAACGCTATCGCAGCAATGGCTGAATAAAACAGAACGCTCTCTCACTTGTGTGAGGGGGCGTTTTGTTGTTGAGAGGCTTCCGCCAGCGATCCCGATTGACTAGGGATGCGGATGCAGCAGGGGTGGGCCGGTCAGCTGCCGGAAGCAAACCCGGAAGTTACAGACGGATCGATCCAAGCGCGCCGCAACGCTTGTTTGATGCGCCGGATCGCCTCCTCGAATCCATCAGCGTAGTCGTCTTCGTTGAAAACCAGCACCGTCCATCCTGCTGCGGCGAAAGCCTTGTCACGGCGTCTGTCGCTATGCATCTGCATCTCGTCGCGGTGATGGGCGCCATCGTATTGCAGGGCGATCTTCCGCTCACGGTAGCCCGCATCCGCCGATGGTGCACCAGGTCCTTTCCAAAGGGTGAGCTGCAGCTCGGGCTCCGGCAGACCGGCGTCGAGCATGGCAAGGCGCATGAGGGTTTCCGGGCAGGAATCTGCACCCACCCGCATTAATTCCATTGCTTCCCTGGCCCGGACGATGCCTTGCAGGTTTCCATGTCGTTGCACCATCTTGCGGAGCGTCTCCAGGGTGGCGTACGGGGCTTCGCGGTCCTCGAATTCCGGCCGTGGAACGCGGATCAGTTGGTCGCCCATGCACACCAGATCATTTAGCGGCAGAATCCGCGCCAGATCCAGCCATGTGCGGGCCCGCGTGCTGATGAACAACCCCTCGTCGTTCTCAACCTCATCGGAGTGGAACAGCATCTTGTGGGCGATGATGCCCTTGCGTCGAATTTCGGGCGTGCTTCGGGGCTTGCTCATGTGGAGATCGTTCGAGGCGCCCAACCAAGGCGGAAGGATCAGCCCGTGCAGCCTCGCCGCAGTGACATGGGAAATCCACGCCCCGGGAGATGCCGCACAGAGGGCGCGGGCGGCTTCCCTCAGCTCGAAGTTCCAGTCGGCAGGCCGGTACAAACCGTAGCTGACACCTTCTATTCCCTTTCCCCGGATCTGATGGCGGGGAAGCCCGCGCGCCCGTGCCTCACCCAGTGTGAATGGGACCGTGGGGAAGTCGAATGCGCCGTTGGAATCCATGTAGCCATTCTGGCTCAAATGGGCATTCTCAGCTCGAAGTTATCCACAGACGCCGCTCGCCGCCGCGCAGGCCTGGATGCATTGCGCGGCGGTGAGAGAGCGTTGGGAAAAATCCAGCCATTGCTGCGATAGCGTCTCAAAAAAAGACACCATTGCTGCGATAGCGTTCATGGCTAAGGGGCAAGCCAGAGGGTTGTCTCGGCTGCGATCGTTGCTCCCGTGGCGCCTTCCGCTGCCGTTCCTGCCGTTCCTGCCGGCCCGCCGGAGGTGAGGACCAGCTTGGACAGGTCGACGCCGGCGGGAAGCTGCGCGGGCTGCCCGCCAAAGTTGGTGAGCACCTCCCAGCCGTTGGGGCGGCGGTAGTGCACCACCTCGTCCCCGGGTGCGCTGAGCCATTCCAGCGACTCCTCCGCCTGCAGCTCGCGCCGCAGCTTCAGGGCCGCGCGATACATTTCCAGCGTGGAGCCGGCGGTGCCGTCCTGGGCGTCGGCGGCGAGGTGGCCGAACCACTCCGGCTGCGGCAGCCACGGCGTGCCGCCGAAGCCGAAGTTCGGCTCGGAGGATGACCACGGCAGCGGCACCCGGCAGCCGTCACGGCCCTTGAGCGTGTTGCCGGTGCGGAACCACGTGGGGTCCTGCAGGGAATCGTGCGGCAGGTCCGCCACTTCGAAGAGCCCCAGCTCCTCGCCCTGGTACAAGTAGGCCGAGCCGGGCAGGCCGAGCATAAACAGCGTCGCGGCCCGGGCCCGGCGCAGGCCCCGCGCCAAATCCGGTTCGGGGGAGACGCCGTCGTCCATCAGCCAGGCATTCAGGGTTTCCAGCGTTGTGCTGTCCGGCAGGGCGTAGCGGGAGGCGTGGCGGATGACGTCGTGGTTGGAAAAGACCCATGTCGAGGATGCCCCCGACGCCTCGGCTTCGGAGAGGCACTTCTCTGCGATGGCGCGGAACTCGGCACCGTCGAAGTGGGCCTGCAGGAGGTCGAAGTTGAAGGCCTGGCCGAGCTCGGTGGGGCGGGCGTACATGAGCCGCCGCTCTGTGAACGGCACCCAGGCCTCGGCCACGGCGGCCTTGGGCGGGTTGTATTCATTCAAAACGGTGCGCCAGCCGGCAAAGATCTCGTGCACCTCGTCGCGGTCAAAGAGCGGGTCGCTGCCGTCGTCGACCAGGATCTCCAGCTCCGGCTTGGACCGCAGCGGCGGGGACATGTCCTTGGCCAGGCCGTGCGCCACGTCCACGCGGAACCCGTCCACGCCGCGGTCGGCCCAGAATCGCAGCGTGGTGTGGAAGTCCTCGCGCACCTCGGGATTGTCCCAGTTGAGGTCCGGCTGCTCGGTGGCGAAAAGGTGCAGGTACCACTGGCCAAGCTGTCCGGCGCGGGGTCCTGCGGTCTCAACCACCCGCGTCCAGGCACCCCCGCCAAAGTGGGAGGGCCAGTCCGACGGCGGGAGGCCGCCGTCGTCCCCCAAACCGTCCGGCAGCCCCTCAAGGAAATGGTAGCGGGCGCGCTCGGGGGAGCCGGGCGCGGCCGCCAGGGCGGCCTTGAACCACCTGTGCCGGTCGGAGGAATGGTTCGGGACCACGTCCACGATCACGCGGATGTCCGCGGCATGGGCGGCGGCCACCATCGCGTCAAAGTCCGCCAGCGAGCCGAGGCGGGGGTCGACGTCGCGGTAGTCGTCGACGTCGTAGCCGCCGTCGGCCAGTGCGGAGGGGTAGAACGGGCTGAGCCAGATCGCGTCGATGCCCAGTGCGGACAGGTAGCCCATGCGGGCGGTGACGCCGGGGAGGTCGCCCATGCCGTCGCCGTTGGCGTCGGAGAAGGACCGCGGGTAGATCTGGTAGACGGCGGCCTGGCGCCACCAGTTGGCGTCGGGGTGGGCGGGGGAGGAAGGCGAGGTGGCTGTCATTACTTGATGGATCCTCTCATGACGCCGGAAATGACCCAGCGCTGGGCGAACAAGTACACCAGAAGCAGCGGCGCCAGTGCCATCAGGTACGAGGCGAACGCCGTGGTGTAGTCGGTGTTGAACTGGCCCTGGAACACGTACTGGACCAGGGGCAGGGTGCGGGTGTTGGGATCGGAGAGGATCACCAACGGAAGCAGAAAATCGTTCCATGCCCACATGCAGGTAAGGATACCCACTGTGGCGTTCATCGGGGTCAGGATCGGGAAGATGACCTTCCGGAACGTGGTCCACACGCTGGCACCATCCATGATGGCGGCCTCCTCCAGCTCCGGCGGGATCGACTTGATGAACGCCGTGTACACAAACACGTTGAAGCTCAGCCCGTACACCGTGTACAGCAGGAACAGGCCCACGGGGTTGTCGAGCCCCAGCACCGCCATCTCCTTCGTCACGGGCAGCATGATGATTGGGAATGGCACGAACAGGGCGGCGATGAAGAAGTAGTACAGGGCCTTGAAAAACGGCCGGTGCATGTTGCGGGCAATCGCGTACGCCACGAGCGAGTTCGTGACGAGCGTCAGCACCACGGCGCCCACGGTCACGATCCCGGAAATGAGCAGCGCGTGCGGGAAGTTGGTCAGCTCCCAGGCCTTGGCAAAGTTCTCCAGGTGGATGCTGGTGGGCAGTTCAAAACCGGTGCCGCCGAGCTGGTCGGGTGACTTCAGGGCCGTGACAACCGTGAAATACAGGGGCACCAGGATGGTCAGCGACAGCACTGCCACGAGCGCCGTGAGCGGGATATTGATGGAGGAACGACGCCGTTCCTTGCCTTGGGCGCCCGGCCCGCCTCGGGTGCCGGGTGCTTGTGCGTCCCTGGGGCTGGGATTGATTGTGGGTGCACTCATCAGATATCAACTTCCTTGCGCTGGAGGACTCGCATTTGCAGGAGGGACAGGACCACGATCACCACGAGGTACACGACGGAGTTGGCCATCTGGTATCCGTATTCCCCGCCTTGGAAGCCGCCGCGGTAGATCACCATGGCCACCGATTCGGTGGAGGTGCCGGGGCCGCCGTTGGTCAGGGCCACGATCTGGTCGAAGGCCTGCAGCAGGCCCTTGAGTGCCAGCACCATGTTGATGGTGAAGAAGCCGGCAATGAGCGGGAACGTGATGGACCAGAACTGCTTCCAGGAGCTGGCGCCGTCCAGGCTGGCCGCCTCATACAGTTCGCCGGGGACGGTTTGCAGCCCGGCCAGGTAGATGATGACGCTGAAGGCGATGGACTGCCAGGCGGTGACGCCCACGATGCCCAGCCAGGCGAGGTCCGGGTTGGCCAGGATGGAGGTGGAGAGCCAGTCGATGCCCAGCCACTGGCCCACCAGGGGCAGGTTGTTGGAGAGCAGGTAGTTGAAGACGTAGCCAACAATCAGCACGGAGAGGATGTTGGGGATGAAGAAGATGCCGCGGAACGCCGTCTGGTACTTGATCTTGGCGTTGAGCAGGATTGCGATGAACAGGGCGCCCACATTGACCACGATGGTGGTGGTGACGGCGAACAGGAAGGTGAACCCGTAGGAGGACAGGATCCGGTCATCCTTGAACAGGTTGGCGTAGTTCTTCAGGCCTACAAAGTCCCATTCGCCGTAGCCGGCGTAGTTGGTCAGGCTGAAGAACATGCCGGTGAGGGTGGGCAGCGTGTGCAGGATCAGGAACAGGATGAGGGCCGGGACCACCATCCAGTAGAAGGTGCGGCTGGTCCGCGACACGCTGTACTTTTTCTTGGCTCCGGCGTTCAGTCCCGGACGGGTCCTGTTGCGTTTGAGGATGTTGGTCGCCATGGTCATTTACCTTCCTTGGTCAATGTGCGGGCGGCGAGCTTTTCAAATTCGTGGTCCATCCGGGCCAGGTATGCATCCTGCTTGCCGTCAAGAATGAACTGCTGCAGGAGCGCCGGCAGGGGGATGCTCGGCGGGACGTGGTGGTCGAAATAGCCGATGACGCGCCCGTCGTTGAAGAAGTCCTGCATGCCGGCCAGGGCGGGATCGCTGCTGGGGGCGCCGTCCACCACGGGGGTCAGTGCTGACTGCGCCTTCGCGTAGCTGTCGATCACCTTCGGTGCCATGAGGAACTCGATGAACTTTCTGGCTTCCGCAGGGTGTTTGGTGTCCTTGCCCACGGCCAGCGCCACATCCACTCCGGAGACAAGGACGTTCTTGGCCGGGTCGTTGGTGGTGGGGTAGGGGAAGGACGCCACCTTGGCATCGGGGTTCGACGCGCGGATGGCCGGGATGGCGAAGCTGCCCTGCAGGTACATGGCCGACTTTCCGGCACCGAAGGCGGCGTTGCCGTCGTCGTACCCTGCACTTTCGGCACCCTTCTGGGCGTAGCTGAACAGTTTCTTCAGCTTGGTGGCGGCGTCGCCGCCGTTCTTTTCAAAACTGTAGTCACCCGTGGCTGCGGTCCACCCGGCCGAGCGGACATCCTTGAAGAAGTCCTGGGGCATGAGGTTGCCGGCCAGGTTCACATAGGAGGGCAGTACCGTCCAGGCGTCCTTGAGCGTCATGTAGAACGGGTTGACGCCATTGGCCTTGAACTTGTCCGCTGCGGCGATGAGTTCGTCCCAGGTCTGGGGCACCTCGACCCCGTTCGCGGCAAAGATCTCCGGGTTGTACAGGATGCCGCTGGCGTTGTTGGCGAACGGCAGGCCGTTTGTTTCACTGCCGTGGCAGGTGCCGAGCCCGTCCAGGATGTCCTGCACGGCCGGGATGGTGCGCTTGGCCGACGGGTAGTCCGAGAGGTCGGCAAAGACGCACGCACCGGCCAGGTCGCCAAAGTTGCCGTTGCCGTTGAGCGTGAGCACGTCCGGGGTCTTGTCCTTGACCAGCAGGGTGCGGATGGCGGTGTCGGGGTCCGGGACGGTGTTGATGACAACCCGGATGTTCGGGTTCTCCGCCTCAAAGTCCTTCACGATCTGTGTGAACTGGGCCACCGCCTCGGGCTTGAACTGGAAAAAGTCCAAGGTGACGCGGCCGTCGTCGTTCGATGAACAGCCCGCCAGGGACAGGGCCAGGGCCATGGCGGCTGCGGTGCCGGCGGCCAGCATCCGGCGGCGCCTGATGGGTGGGTTTCTGCTTTTCTCGTGGTGCATGGGAACTCCTTAGTTCGCCTGATCAGCGGTGATCAAGACGGCTTGTTCAGGGAATAGCACGGGCGCGGCCAGCCCGGTGGTGCCGAGCAGCCTGCCGGAGAGGGTGATGTCGGCCTGCGCCCAGTCGAGCGGAGACTGGCCGTTGCCGACGTCGTCAGTGAGGGGTTGGGACAGCCGGATCCGGTAAAGCGTGTCCGGGTTCAGGCCGGGCAGCGTGATGCGCCCGGACGGGTAGGTGGTCGACGCAGCCCTCTGGGTGAGTGAGTAGACCGCTCGGCTGCCGTCGCCGGCCACCACGCCGCGCACATCCAGTGCGGGGTCTGGCAGGTCGGCGTGGACGCTGGTGCCGGTGTGGAACAGCGCCCGGTGTTCCTTGTGGAATGCCACCCAGCCGGCGAGCTCTTCCGCCTGGGCGTCGGAGATGGCCGAGATGTCCCACTCGATGCCGAAGTGGCCGAAGATGGCGGTGCGGGCCATGAACCCCAGGCTGTGCTGGCGGCGTGTGGAGTGCGACTTCGGCCCGCCGATGTGGGCGCCCATCAGTTCGTACGGCACGAGCAGGCCGGTGTTGGCCTGGTTGTCGAGGCGCTCCAGCGGGTCGATGCAATCGCTGGTCCAGATCCTGTCCGTGCAGTCCAGGATGCCCAGGTCCACGCGGGCTCCGCCGGAAGCACAGCTTTCAATCTCCAGCTCCGGGTGGCGGTCTTTCACCTCGGCGAGCAGCCGGTAGAGGGCCAGCGTCGATTCGCGGACCGCCGGTGCACCGGTGCGCGGGTCGGCGGCATCGAGCAGATCGCGGTTGTGGTCCCATTTGATGTAGCTGATGGGGTATTCGGCGAGGATGGCGTCGATGCGGGCCAGCAGGTAGTCGAAGCAGTCGGGGTGGGCCAGGTTCAGCACCTGCTGCTGGCGGGCCGAAACCGGCCAGCGTCCCTCCGTGTGCAGGATCCAGTCGGGGTGGTTGCGGGCCAGCTCGCTGTCCGGGTTCACCATTTCCGGCTCAAACCAGAGACCGAACTCCATGCCCAGCCCGCGGACGTGGTCGATGATCGGGCCGAGCCCGTCGGGCCACACGGCTGCATCCACGAACCAGTCGCCCAGGCCCGCGGTGTCGTCGCGGCGGCCCAGGAACCAGCCGTCGTCCAGGACAAAACGCTCGACGCCGACACTCGCTGCCTTGTCGGCAAGACTTTTCAGGGTGGCCAGGTCGTGGTCAAAGTACACGGCCTCCCAGGTGTTCAAGGTAACGGGGCGGGGGCGGGCCGGGTGCTGCGGCCGGGCGCGCAGGTCCCCGTGGAAGCGTGCCGAGAGCTGGTCCAGGCCGATGCCCCAGGAACCCAACGCCCACGGGGTCGTGTGGCTGGCGCCGGGGGCCAGGACAACCTCGCCGGGCAGGAGCAGCTCCCCGGCGGTGAGGAAGTTCTCGCTCGTGATGGTGCGTTCTGCCGTGAGGCTGTGGTTGCCGCTCCATGCCGTGTGCACGCCGTGGACAAGGCCGCTGCGGAAACCGAAGTTTTCCTCCCCGGCCAGCATGAGCAGTGTGGCATCCGCACCGGGACGGCCGCGCCGGCTTTCGCGCACGTGGGCGCCCACCGTCAGCGGGCGGCGCTGCGCGGTGCGCTCCTTCAGGTGCCTGCCCGTGAAGTCCTGGACCGTGGCAGCGCTCGCAGGCAGCGGGAAGACCGCGGTGAGTCTGTCCAGCCGGTAATCGTTGCCGCCCGTGTTGGTCAGGGTGTGGCGCTGCCGGAGCACGCCGGCTGCCGTGAGCTCCAGTTCGGTAACGAGCCGCAGTCCGCCGGCCGGGTCCTCGGCGGTGGTGGTAAGGGAGAAATCGGTGGCGAGTGCCGCCGTCGTGCTTAATGCGCTGGCCCAGCCGCCGGTGGCGCGGTGGCCCGCGAGGGCGGGGGATCCCTGCCAGCCGGACACTTCCTGCGGAAGGAGGGTGAGGCGGGCCGGGACGTCGATGCCGCCGGAAACGCGCTGGGGGCGGGCGGCGGTGGCCAGCGATGTGAGTTCGGCGGCGGAGAGGGCGCCGGTGGCCGGGCCCCAGTGGAGGATGGCGGGTGTGCCGGCGGTGGTGAGGTCGACGATGACTGAGGTTCCGCCGCGGTGCAACTGGGCATGTGCGGGGAACGAGAGGGATGCTGTGCTCATTGAATAGTTTTACCGCAAAAGTAATTGCAGTGTCAAGGGTCACTTGGGGATGCGATTGGCTGTCGAATGGGGCCTGTCGGGCTGGAATTATCTTCGAACTGCAATAAACTTGGGGCCATGAACACCGTTTATCCCCGGCCCGCACCGGCTGCGGAGCAGCAAAGGAACCACGCTGCGCTCGCAGATTCAGCACTTGAGCTGGCCCGGATGGTCCTTGTCCGCGGGCCCATTTCACGCGGGGAACTCGCCCTGGAATTGAAGCTGAGCGTGGCGAGCCTGACCAGGCTGAGCAAGCCCCTGCTTGATTCCGGCACCCTGGTGGAGGGCGAATTGGTTTCCGACGGCACGGTGGGGCGGCCGGTCCGGCTGCTCGATGTGAGCAGCGGCAGTGCCCACTTTCTGGGCGTCAAGGTGACGGGGGACAGCCTGCAGGCGGTGCTGACGGATCTTCGTGCAACGGTCCTGGCCGATGCCTCACGGTCCTTGCCCGACACCTCCGTTGAGGCCGTGGTGCAGGGCATCGCCGACCTGGCCGGGGAGCTGGGCGCTGGTGCCGGGGTGGACCTGACCGGGCTTGGCGTGTCGCTGGGCGGGCAGGTCCGGCCGGACGGCGTGGTGCACCGGGCGCCGTTCCTTGGCTGGAAGGACGTGCCGCTGGGGGAACTGTTGGCTGACCGGCTTCAGCTGCCGGTGGTGGTGGACAACGACGTCACCGCGCTGGTTGCCGCGGAGCAATGGTTTGGGGCCGGACGTGCTGCCGCAGACTTTGCCGTGATTACCGTCGGCGCCGGCGTTGGTTATGGGCTGGCCATGCGCAACCACGTGATTCGCACCGCCGACACCGGGCTGGGCCTGGGCGGGCACTTCCCGTTGGATCCCGGGGGCCCGTTGTGCATGGAGGGGCACCGGGGATGCTCCACCGCCATGCTGTCGATCCCCAGCATTTGTGCACAGATTTCCGCTGCGATGGGGGAACCTGTCTCCTATGCGCGTGCCCTTGAGCTGGCCGCCGGTGGCAACCGCCTGGCGGGGGCGGTTTTTGATGCGGCAGGCAAGGCGCTGGGCAGGCTCATTGCCGCGGCAGCCAACCTGACCATGGTCAACACTGTGGTGCTTGGCGGTGAGGGAGTGGCTTTGTTTGCCGCCACAGAAGCGGCAGTGCGCACCGCGCTCGCTGGCGACAGGGATCCGGAAGCGGAAGCCGTCGAGTTGCGCGTGGCATCCTCCGACTTTGCCGAGTGGGCCCGCGGTGCTGCTGCAGTGGCCATCCAGGACCAGGCGTTCGTCGTCTGAACGCCGCACCAGATAATGCCCAAGGTTTCCCAACCCTCTCGCGCCGATTGCGACGGCGTTTCGGGAAACAACGACTTATGTGGTGCCGCGTTGGAGAAAGTGGCCACTTATGTGGTGCCGCGTTGGGTGGGGTGTTGCGAAACGCCTGGGGGTGCCATGCTGGTGGACATGAAGGCTCACTTTCGCATTGCCGCAGCCGCGCTGCTGCTGCCCCTGCTGGCCGCCTGCGCACAGGTCTCCGATTCGCCCGGCGGCACGCCAGCCACCGGAGCGGGCACGGCGCCGCCTGACACCGCCATCGAGCTGACCATCACCCTGCTTGAATCGCCGGATGCGCAGCCCCATGAATTCCGGCTCGTGGCCGAAGTCCCGGATACCGGCACGCCCACCCCGGACCCGGCCTCGACGCTGCCCGACTCCGCTGCCGCGCTCGCCACGGTGCTGGACAACGACGGCGAAATCCTCTTCCCGGTGCCCGACCCCCGGCGCATGTGCACCGAGCAGTACGGCGGCCCGCAAACCGCGCAGGTCTCGGGCTGGTACCTGGGCCGGGCCGTCGACACCGGATTCAAGCGCACCAACGGCTGTGAAATCGCCCGCTGGCAGGCCGCCGCGGCGCTCCTGGGCGGACTGGGCGGCGGCACCGGCGCCAGCTGACCGGACGCGTCTCGTCTGCCAACCATTTACACGGGAACGACGGCGGCACCCACCAATGGTGGGTGCCGCCGTCGTTCTTGGAAGTGCCGTGCGATGCCGGCCGCCGCGCTAGCGCCCGGAGCCTTGGGCCGGCGGCGCGCTGTCGGTGCCCGCCACCTTTCCGCTCTCCGGAACCACGGCCGTGCCCGCGTCGGTGACGATGACCGAGACGAAGGTTTCCGTGCCGGTGTCGCCGAACGCCACGCGGCCCAGGTAGTTGCCCGGTGCCAACCCGGTCCAGCTCAGCGTCACGTTGCCGGACTTGCCGTTGGCGAGTTTGAGCGGGTTGGGTGAGACCGTGGCGTTGCCCACCGCGCCGCCCAGGACAGCTGCGTCGATGACGGCCTTGACCGGTGCCCCGTTGGTGCTGGAGTACAGGTTAGCCAACACGGTGTACGTGCCCGGTTTCGGGTCTGCCAGCGAAAGGGACTCGCTGGAGGAACCGGTGCGGACGTCGTAGTACTGGCCCTGCGGGTTGAAGACGAGCATGTCGTAGTCAGCCGTGGGGTCGGAGGACAGCAACTGGAACTTGGCCAGTTCGGTGCCCTCTGGAACCACCACTTCCTTCAGGAAGTTGGAGGCGTTGGTGGTGACCGCGATGGGGCCAGGCACCAGTTCGATGTCCGTGGAGTCGGCCTTGGCAAGCCCGTTCAGTGACAGGTTCACCGGCGCGTTGCTGCCTGAGACCACGGGGATGTTGCCGCTTCCGGTGGCCTGGCTGGTGTTGAAGGACAGCTCCGGATCCACGAGGACGGGCTGCGGGCGGACGGCCACCGGCGTTGTCACCGTGGTGCCGGGACCCTGCCAGGACAGGTGGCCCATGGCGAACTCGCCCAGTGCAGCGTTCTTGTTCTCAAACGTGACTTTGAAGGTGCGCTGCTGGCCGGCCTTGGCAAAGTTCAGCGACGGCGGCACAACCTTCACGTTCACGCCGGGGACGTTGGCGGTGACCTTGTACATGCCGGGGGTGACGGCGGTGACCGTGCGGGTGACGGTGACCTTTCCGGCCAGGGCGCCGACGGCGAACGAGGCGACGTTCATGTCGCGAGGTGCCGTGCTGCCCAGCCCGGGAATGCCCAGGTCAAGGCCCGTGCCCTGGATGTAGCGGAGGTAGTCAACATCGCCGGCATCGAACACGAAGCCCGGGTTCAGCGCGGCCGCGACAGCGGTCTGGCCCGCGCCGGTGGCGAAGAGGTCGGTGTTGTTGCTGCCGTCCGGGTTGACCACGTTCGTGGCGGTTGTCATCATGGCGGACTTGACGACGGCCGGCGACCACGAGGGGTTCTTGGCCTTGATCAGTGCCGCGAACCCGGCCACGTGCGGAGAGGCCATGGACGTTCCCGACAGCATGCCGAATTCCTGGCCTCCCGTGCCGATGGGGGACACGCCTGCGAGCACTGCGACGCCGGGTGCGGCAACGTCAGGCTTGAGGAGGTCCGAGCCCACGGCGCCGAGGGGGCCGCGGGAGGAGAAGCCGGCAATCTGCGGCTGGGGGTCGACCGGCAGGCCGGTGGTGTCGTGGTTGACCAGTGCCACCAGGATGCCCGGGTTGGCCGTGACCTTGTCTTTGATTTCCTGCGTTGCGGGAGGGTTGACATGGACGGTGGGCACGGCGTGCAGGTCCACGTCCTCGGAGGAGCTGGTGACGTTGGCGAGGATCATGCCCACGCCGCCGGCACGCTTGACCTCGGCGCTCTTGGCCGTGCGGTCAAACACGCCGCGGTCACAAACCACAACCTTGCCGTCCACCTTGGTGCCGTCCAGGGAATTGGGTCCGCACAGTTCCGGGGTGGCTGCCCCGGCCGCCGCGGCATTGACTGCCAGCACCACGGGACTCGGCGGAACCTCATGGCTCATCAGGCTGGCTCCGCGGAATTTGCTGCCGTCCGAGAACTCCGCCGTGCCCTGCAGCTCGGAGGAGAAGGAAGTGGCCGCGACGGTGGTCAGCCACGGTGCGCCGTGGTTGACCGTGCCGGCGGTGGGGCCGGAGTTGCCTGCCGAGGCGGCAACAAAAATGCCCGCCGACGTCGCGGACAGGAACGCCAGCGATACGGGGTCCGTGGTGGTGGAGGTGCTGCCGGAGATGGAGTAGTTCAGCACGTCCACGCCATCGATGATGGCCTGGTTGATGGCCGCAACGGAGGCTGAAGAGTAGCAGCCGCCCGTGTTGGGGTCGTCATCCTCCCAGCACACCTTGTACACGGACAGCTTGGCTGCCGGTGCCACGCCCGAGGTGACGCCGAGGTCGCGCCCGGCCACATTGGCCTCGACGCCGGAGTTGCCCACCGCGGTGGAGCCGGTGTGCGTGCCGTGGCTGTCGACGTCGACCGGTGAGATCTGCTCCTGGGGTGCCCGGTGCTCGGGTGCCACATTCTTCAGGTAGTCGTCCGCAAAGTAGTGGGCGGCCAGCACCTTTGAGTTGCAGGCCGTGCCGTCAAAGGAGGCGCCAGTGTCCACGCCCGCCTGGCACTCGCCGGAGAAGGTTTCGCCGTTGGCCTTGAGCATGGCGATCTTGCCGTCGCCGGTGCGGTAGGGGACGCCCACCTGCGGCTGGCCGGTCAGCGGCTTGACTTCTTCGCCGGCAAAGAACGCGCTCGACGGCGTGTAGCCGGTGTCGATGACGCCGACGACGACGCCCTTGCCTGCGTTGTCAACGCCGCCAAACGCGGTGTTCCAGCTGCCCTGTTCCCCGCTGAGCCCCAGGAAGTCGGTGCTGGAGTAGTCGGGGGCGTTCTGGGTGTCGGGGGCGACCGTGAGGACGTTGGGGTCCTTGGCCAGCTGAAGGGCCTGGTCGGCGGTGAGCTGCGCCGAGAAGCCGTTCAGTGCCACGGTGAAGTTGCGGTTGACCTTGACGTTCTCGGACTTGGCCACCTGGGCCTGCTTCTTCTCCAAGTGGGCCTGGTACTTCTTCACCTCAGACTTGCTGGCATCCAGCTTCTTGCCTTGTCGGGGCTTGGTTGGGGCGAGCCCGGTTGTCCCGCCGTCGTACGTGGCTGCGGGCTGCTCCGCGAGGACCACAATGTACGGCCCGTCCTGGTAGGCCAGGGGGTCGAGGACCTTCTGCGGGAGCGTGTTCTCTGCAAGGCTGGAGGCTGGGTCATCCGTCGTGTTTGCCGACGCCGGCAACGCCCCCATGGTGACCAGGAGCAGCGGCAGGCCCGCGCAGACCGCGGCCGCCTTCCGCATTCCCGGGCTCTGAAACAGTCGTTTCATGGTGCTGTAAACCTTTCAACGGGATCCTCCCTGCTTCATTGCGGGGAGGTTCATGCTTGACTGGCCGTTTCGTAGTCTGTGGTGATGATCGGTGATTACGGTTTTGGCCACACTGCATCAGGTTAGCTACTGCCGGGTAATTTGTGACCCCCGTGACTGTGGCGGGGCAAAAGATTGTCCAAAAGGACTAAGGGGGCCGGGGTTGGGGTTTCGAAAAAGATGGATGCGGGGCGTGCAGGAGCCGGCGTCGGCGACGGTTGCAGCGTGCGCATCCGCAACGTCCCGCAGACGTGTCAACAGCCCGGCGGGGCGACGTATTGGTACGTGACCGACAGGTCGTAGCTGGCCATGGTCTGGCTGGCGGTGTTTTCCCAGCCGAAGGATTGCGCATAGACGGAGGCTGCGCGTCCCATGTCCAGCCGGGTTGCCGGGAAGTCGTGCAGCGAGGCGACCGCCTCGGCCCAGAGGCGGGCGGAACGGCCCTGCACCAACAGCCCGGTCCGGCCGTCGCTCACGGCGCGGGGCAGCCCGCCTACGTCCGTGGCCACCACTGGTGTCCCGCAGGCCTGTGCCTCCAACGCCACAAGCCCAAACGACTCGCTGGAGGACGGCACGGCAACAAGGTCTGCGCTGCGGTACCAGTCCGCCAACGCATCCGGTCCCACGGGCGGGTACACCGTGGCAATGCCGTCGAGCCCGGCATCGGCAATCATTTGCGGAAGGTCGTACTTCTCGTTGCCGCTGCTGGCGCCCAGGAGGGACAGCCGCAGGGGAATGTCGGGGCGCGCTTCCTGAAGCAGCGCGGCCGCCTTGACCAGCACGTGCGGGCCCTTGAGGCGCTGGATGCGGCCGGCAAACACCACATGGAAATCGGTGGGGGCAATGCCCAGCCGCATGCGCGAACGGTCCCGGAATGCCGGTTGGAACACGCGCAGGTCAACGCCGGGGGAGACCACGTCGATGCGCTGTTCGCAGCCGTCGTAGTGGCCCTCGATCTCGGCGGCCTCGGCCGTCGTGTTGGCGATCAGGCGGGTGGCGCCTGCGACGATGTGCTGTTCGCCGTCCTCCCTGATCCCGGGCTCTGCATGCTGGCCGGGGCGCAGCAGCCGGTTCTTGACGCGGGCCATGGTGTGCATGGTGTGCACCAGCGGCAGGTCCAGGCGCTTGGCCACCAGCAGCCCGGCCATGCCGGACACCCAGTAGTGGGAATGGATGACATTGACCGGAAGTGCAGCGCCACCCGGCTGCCCTGCCGGGGACGGCGCAGTGGCGAGCCCGGCAATGTGGGCGGCAACGGCGTCGGCCATTTCATTGACGAGCTCCGGCAGCGCCTCCTTGGAAACCTTGGCAAACGGCCCGGCGGTGATGTGGTGGACGTTGGCGTGGGGGGCCAGGGGCACGGTGTCGGGCTGGTCGGGGGAGGTGCGGCGGGTATAGATGTCCACCACCATCCCGGCCGCGGCCAGTTCCAGTGCCAGGGCGCGCACGTACACGTTCATGCCGCCGGCATCGCCGCCGCCCGGCTGCTCGAGCGGGGACGTGTGCAGCGAGAGCATGGCCACGCGCCGTACCTGATGCATCCGCGTCCTCCCAGCATGCCGCGGCGCCCGCCCGCCGGGCCGCCCTTTTGCTGCTTCAATCTTGCCACTGCCGGGCCCCGCAACCTAGCCCGACGGCGGCCCGCGGGCTTGGGTGGACAGTGTCGCGGTCCGCAGGGGGCCGGGGCGGGCCGCGGAGCGTGGGCCGGGCAGGGTGCCAAACGGGCTAAAATGGGCAGGTGAGCCACTCAGTCATGCCGGTTTCAGCGCCTGTACCAGGCCTTGAACGGCAAGCAATCATTGACCTGTCCGCCATCGCCAACAATATCCGCCACCTGCGGGAGCTGGCGGCGCCCGCCCAATTCATGGCGGTGGTCAAGGCCGACGCCTACGGCCACGGCGCGGTACCCGTGGCGCGGACCGCCGTGGCGGCCGGGGCTCAGTGGCTGGGCACGGCCCACATCACCGAGGCGCTCGAACTGCGGGCCGCCGGACTCGAGGTTCCGGTGCTGTGCTGGGTGCATACCCCGCTGAGCGACTTCACCGCCGCCGTGGCCAACAACATCGACCTGGGCTGCTCTGGGTGGGAACTGGAACACATTGTTGCCGCCGCCCGCTCACTGGAGCGCCCGGCGCGGGTCCACCTGAAGATTGACACGGGGCTGGGCCGCAATGGCTGCTCCCGGGACGGCTGGCCTGCCCTGGTCGAGGCTGCCATGGTCCACCAGCGGGCGGGCCTGATCCGGGTGGTTGGCGTGTTCAGCCACCTTGCAGTGGCCGATGAACCGGCACGGCCCGAAACCGACGAACAGCTGGATCGCTTCCGCGAGGCCGTGGCTATCGCCGAGGCTGCCGGGGCGGAGCTCGAGGTGCGCCACATCGCCAACACCCCCGCCACCCTGTCCCGTCCGGACACCCACTTCGACATGGTGCGCGTGGGCCTGGGCCTCTACGGACTCTCGCCTTTTGCGGATCGCACCTCCGCCCAGCTTGGGCTGGTGCCGGCCATGACGCTGCAGACCCGGATTGCCTTGTGCAAGGACGTGCCTGCCGGGCAGGGAGTCTCCTACGGGCTGAACTACGTCACCGACGAACCCACCACCCTGGGCCTGGTGCCGCTGGGCTACGCCGACGGCATCCCGCGCGTGGCCACCGGCGGCCCTGTGCGCGTCAACGGCATCACGTACCCCGTCGTGGGCCGGATCGCCATGGACCAGATGGTGATCGACCTGGGCCCGCACTTCCGTCTGTCCGCGGGCGCCGCAGCCGGAACCGCTGGGGGCACCGGAGCCGCCGAACCTGCCGGGATCCTTGGCGCCACCGCGGAGCTGTTTGGCAACGGCAACGACGGCGGTCCCCTCGTTGAGCAGTGGGCGGACGCCGCCGGGACAGTCAATTACGAGGTCGTGACCCGCATCAGCCAGCGGGTGCCGCGCAGCTACACGGGCGGTGCGGAGGCTGCAGGGCCCTCCGGCGGGGCTCCTGCCGACGGAGGCGCCGCATGAGCCAGTGGGAATTCTCCACCGGCACTGCCGAGGCCACCCAGCGGCTGGCTGAAAACCTGGCCCCGCTGCTGCGGGCCGGGGACCTCATCATCCTCAGCGGCGAACTGGGCGCGGGAAAGACCACCTTCACGCAGGGCCTGGGCCGCAGCCTGGGCGTGCGCGAGGGCATCATCTCGCCCACCTTTGTCCTGGTCCGCATCCACCCCAACCTCGCGGACGGGCACAATCCCGGGGGCCCGGACCTGGTCCACGTGGACGCCTACCGCCTGGCCAGCCCGGGTGAGATCGACGACATCGACCTGGAAAACACCATGGATTCGGCCGTCACGGTGGTTGAGTGGGGTGAAGACCGGGTGGAGCACCTGGCGGACAGCCGCCTGGAAATTGAGCTGGTTCGCACCGTCGGCGGACAGGCCCCGGCTGCTTCGCACCCGTCGGACGGCGGTGGCCGCCAGGATCCGGCGGACGACTTTGACTTCGCCGGCACCTTTGCCGATGCCGATGAGGACGACGACGAGCCCCGCACCTTGCGCCTCCGGGCCGTCGGCCCGCGCTGGGAAGGTGTGGATCTTTCCCGCCTCGACCAGCCCGCAGCACCCCGGAACAGCTAAAAATTACAACGGAATAGACTAAAAACGTGCGAATCCTGACCATTGACACCTCGGCCGTCGCCAGCGCCGCCCTGCTCCACTTCGACCCGGCGGACCATTTGCGGACGGTTGAGGTTGTGGCGAACTTTGCCACGGAGGACACGCGCAGCCACGCCGAGGTGCTGGCGCCGGGCGTGCAGTCGCTCTTCACGGATCCGGTCAACGAGGGCCCTGCACTCGATGCGGTCATCGTGGGCACCGGGCCCGGCCCCTTCACCGGGTTGCGGGCGGGCATCGCCATGGCGCGCACGCTCAGTTTCACATGGAACATTCCGCTGTACGGGCTGATGAGCCTCGATGCCCTGGCCCAGCAGGTCTTCGATGCGCCCCGCAAGAATGAAGCCGGCCGCGCCATCGGGCCCCTGGCCATAAACGACTACGTCATCGCCACGGACGCCCGCCGCAAGGAAGTGTACTGGGCCAGGTACAGCGCCGGTGCGCAGCTTTTGGACGGCCCGCACGTTGGCCCGGCCGACGGCGTACCCGGCCTGCAGGTGTTCGGCGCCGGAGCCGGTTTGTACCGGGACGTGCTGGAGGCGAACGGCGCCAGCGTGTATCCGCTGTTCGCGGACGCCCAGCCCACCGCCGTGGAACTGGGCCGTGCAGCGGCGCGGAAAATCATCGCCGCCGGTTCCCTCCACGGTGCCGGCCTGCTGGATTCCACCCCGCTGTACCTGCGCGAATCCGATGCCAAGGTCCCCGGCCCCCGGAAGCGGGCGCTGTGATTCCCGCAACCCTCCGTGACATGGTCCCGGCCGACATCGATTTCATCACGGAGCTGGACCGGGCGCTGTTTGGGGTGGATTCCTGGCCGCGGGAGATGTTCGTGGGAGAACTCAGCCAGCCCGAAACCCGCCGCTACATCATCGCGGAGCTGCCGGCCGCCGTCGGACATGGCAACGCGAAGCAAACGGCGGGCTACGCGGGCCTGATGTGCGTGCCGCCGATCGGCGACATCCAGACCATCGGAGTGCTTCCCGAATTTGAGGGGCGCGGCATCGCCCGGGCCATGCTCGACGAGCTCATCGCGGAGGCGGTGCGGCGCGGGGCGGAGGACATCATGCTCGAGGTCAGCTCCACGAATCCGCGCGCGCAAAAGCTGTACCTGCGCTACGGTTTTGAACACATCCACACCCGGCGAAGGTACTACCGTGACGGCTCGGACGGGCTGATCATGCGCCTGAGACTGCCCGCCAATTCCGCCGACGCACACACGAAGGATCCCTCATGAAGCAGCCGTTGATTTTGGGGATTGAGTCCTCCTGCGACGAAACCGGCGTGGGGCTGGTGCGCGGCACGGAGCTGCTGGCCAACACGGTCTCCTCGTCCATGGAGGAGCATGTCCGCTTTGGCGGGGTCATTCCGGAGATCGCCTCCCGCGCGCACCTGGACGCCTTCGTGCCCACGCTGGCGCAGGCGCTCGAGGACGCCGGGGTGGCGCTTGAGGACGTGGACGCGATCGCCGTCACGAGCGGCCCCGGGCTGGCCGGCGCGCTCATGGTGGGCGTCAGTGCGGCGAAGGCGCTGGCCCTGGCCACGGGCAAGCCGCTGTACGCCATCAACCACCTCGTGGCGCACGTGGGAGTGGGGCTGCTGGATGAGTCAATCGCCGCCCAGTACGACGGCGGGGCGCTGCCTGAGAATCTCGGCGCACTTTTGGTTTCCGGCGGTCATACCGAGATCCTGCGGGTGCGTTCCATCGCCTCCGACGTTGAGCTGCTGGGCGCCACGATTGACGACGCCGCCGGTGAGGCCTTTGACAAGGTGGCCCGGCTGCTGGGGCTCAGCTACCCGGGCGGTCCGGCCATCGACAAGCTGGCCAAATCCGGCAATGCGAAGGCGGTGCGCTTTCCGCGCGGGCTGACGGTACCCAAGTACATGGGCACGACCGAGGAGCCGGGCCCGCACCGCTACGACTTCTCCTTCTCCGGGCTGAAAACGGCAGTGGCCCGCTGCGTGGAGGGGTATGAGGCCCGCGGCGAAGAGGTTCCCGTGGCCGACATCGCCGCCTCGTTCCAGGAAGCCGTGCTGGATGTCGTGACGGCGAAGGCTGTTCTGGCCTGCCGCGAGCAGGGCATCACCACCCTCCTGTTGGGCGGGGGCGTGGCTGCCAACTCGCGGCTGCGGGAACTGGCCGGGCAGCGCTGTGCCGCAGCCGGGATCACGCTGCTGGTTCCGGCGTTGTCGCTGTGCACCGACAACGGTGCCATGGTGGCGGCCCTGGGTGCACAGCTGGTCATGAACGGCGTGGAACCGAGCGGCATCGCCTTCGGCACGGACTCATCCCTGCCGGTGACCAGCATCAGCCTCTAGCCGCCTTCCGACGCTCGCTCACTTCCGGGTCGTTTCGGGCCGACGCCATCGCAGCTATGGCTGGTTTTTCCCCGACGCCGTCGCAGCATTGGCTGGTTTTCGGGCAGCCCTGTCGCAGCAGCTTCGAGCTGCACGTGATTTTGCCCGACCGGCTTCAGATACGATTTTGTGATGGCCAACCTCATCGTTCCTGACGCACGTTTTCACTCTTCATGGCTTGAAGCCGCCGAAGAATTTGCCGGAGCCCGCCAGGATGGCGGCGGCAGTGAGGACTGGTCGTTGGACGATCTCCGCGATCCGGTGCACTTTGGCCGATTCGTTGACGAGCTTGTGGCAGACGCACTGCCCGGAAGTCCCAGGAAGCCGGGCTACGTGCCGTGCACCTATCTGTGGATGGTTGAGGGGGACACATTCCTCGGTTCCCTCGCCATCCGGCATGAATTGAATGATTTCTTGTTCAACCAGGGCGGACACATTGGATACAGTGTCCGGCCTTCAGCCCGCCGCCGGGGCCACGCCGCTCAGGCACTCATGGATGCCCTGCCTGTTGCCGGGGAGTTGGGGATCGATAGGGTCCTTGTCACATGCGATGAGGACAACACCGGTTCGCGGGCCACGATTGAAAAGAACGGGGGCGCGTATGAGGACAGTCGCAACGGGGTGCAGCGCTACTGGATCAAAGCAAGCTAGGCCCTCTGGCGGAATCGATCCCAGCCGTTGCAGGGCAGGCTCGCCCCGTCGGCTGCCCCGCGCCGCCGCCGCCGGAAACAGGAACTGTACGTGAGTAAACCTTCGTGAACATGACGGCTCCGGGGAACCGGTCGTTGATGGCCCGAACCTCAGGATTCTGTTCAAGGGGCAGGCCGTCGCCGCCGTCGTAGATCTCCACAGTGACCTTGCTGGGCGAATCCCGTATTCCGATCCCCTGAATGGTCGTGCCGGCGCGCATGACCGAGCCGCCGCCGTCCTGCGCCGGATCCGTTGCAAAATCACTGACAATGGCCATTTGAATTTCATGGAGCTGGGTGAGTGACCTTGCGACATTTTCAAATTGGAAGTTCTGACTTTCATCGCCCAGGGTCGCAATAAGGTCACGTAAACCGTCGACCGCCGCATCGTTTGGTTTCGCAACACAAATGCTGAAGCGCACTAAATCGTCAGTAAAGTGGCCGCCGGGAAAGACATCTTCGTGGTCATACAGCTAACCCCTGAGCTTGTTTGCCGCCTGGAGCAGCCCCGATCGCACGAAACCCTTGGGCATGGAGACCGTGTACGTCACGATAGGTTCCCCGCCGCCTTTCGCCCGGTCGGAGCCCGCATCCTGCCGCGAATTGTCTGAGGAGCCGGTTGACGAAGACGCGAGGAGCACAGCGGTCCAGAATGCCGAAGCCAGCGTCAAAGAAGCAATCACGCGCATTTGCACCCGCCCCTGATATTCCCGGCCGAATCACCACAAGAGGATAAAGCCGGGCCCGGGCGGTTCCAGAATCATCCTCCCGCCAGGAATCAATGTCAACGATGCGCGTTGACTCATAGAAAACCTCCGCGTAGCCAGATACGTTGCCTCATTTGATTTCCTCCGCTTCGGCGTGGCTTG